>JAQTNE010000006.1 GCA_028713975.1 Sulfuricella sp. | reverse complement strand
TCGCTTGACCGCCAGTTCCTTAAACTCGGCGGTGTATTCCTGCTTCGGGATTTTCATCGTCTTCCTTTCCAATGTGAGTCATATTTTACGTCACTCTTGGAAGACTATTTTTCGGGGGAAGCTCAGTCAGTAAAAACGGGAAAGGGATGCAATTACCTATTGGGAATCAGCTTGCAAATGAGATTTCAAATAAATTTAGCCTTCCAAACAACTATAGGCTAACGCAACTAGCAGGTGCAGTTGAACCCAAAGAAAAACTATCCGATTTCTTATTTGAGAGATTTTCTGGTTGTGAGGCAGCAGTCAGAACGCGCCTAATTTCTCATTTTGTATGGTCGTCAATTTACACCTTTAATATTGATGACGTACTCAACGATTGTTATTTAAAAACCCCAAAATTCCAAAACCCAAATTTCTTAACCTTTCGCGATCCCTTCCAAACCCCGGAAGACCCCGATGAATTACCGATAATTCACCTGCATGGTTCCGTTAAAAAACGCGATCACGGATTTGTTTTTTCTTCAGAAGAATATGGTGATACTAGTTCTGGTGGGTATACGTGGTTTCCTGTGTTATCTGATGAACTTATTTCGAAACCTTTCATAATTATCGGCTGTACTTTAGATGAACCAGACTTAGAAGCATGCTTGGCTACTCGAAAAGGACTGACGCCTGAAACACGGCAGATAGCTCCATCATTATTTGTAACCAAGGTCGTCGACGCTGTAGTGATTGCGCTATGCAATCGTTTTGGTCTTATTCCTATTGAGGCAGAATCAGAAACATTCTTGGCCTATTTGGATGGCCTTGTTACTGATCGAAAAGGGCCAATTGATTTACTATTGGATGGCGATAATTTGCGTCGAAAACTCACAACCATTCTTGACGACAAAACCACAAGGGTATTCTTTAGGCAATGGACATACATAGAAGAAGATACGCTACCAACTCCTCTTGAGCCGCTTCACTTGCTAAATGGTACAGAACCAACATGGTATTCCATCAAGAATAATGAGGATGTAATTCGAACCACTGAACGACTCTTAATTAAAGATATTCAAGAATATATCTCAAATACAAGCTCTAATGCTCCCGAAATATGGGAAATCAACTCTGCTGCGGGGGAAGGAAAAAGTACCGCACTTCTACGGGTTGGTTTGGAGCTAGCGCGCCTAAAATATACAGTTTTTCACTATTCTGCCAACGAGAGACTGGTCGAAGATGCTGCAACAAATGTACTAAGTTCAATGTCAGACACGCCCATATTACTAGTTGACAATTTAGATGAGCATGCGCCACAAATAGCACAGCTTATTGATGGTTTGAAAGCGAAAGGAAAACGTTGCATCTTATTGGGAGCTTTACGGAGATCGCGTTTAGATTACTTTGAATCAGTTTGTAGTGATGCACAGGTTACTCGCGTTGATTTACAGGCTTTAACACAGCCAGAGTCACTCACTTTGGCCGGTGAATTGCGACGTTTAGGACGGCTGGGGGCAAATGCAGGTTTGGGTGACGCCGAACTTGCACAACGGATGGCTGCAAAGCAGTTAATTTCAGCTATTGTCGAGGCTGGTGGGGCAATAGGGCAATTTAATACTGTTATCCGTTCTGAATATGAAAAACTTAATGCTGATGCAAAAAAAATATATTGTTGCGTCGCCTTTGCTCATAGCGTTGGGGAGCCGGTTAAAGTAGCCGTAGTAACAAGAGCATCAAATATTTCAACAGCACTTTTTTTTAAGACGCTACACAACGATCTAAAAGGAATTGTTCGTTATGCCTCCACCGAGTATTTGGTTACCCGTCATCGAATTGTTTCGGAACATGTGATACAGAAATTGAATGAGGATGAACGGTTTGAGCATTTGCTAGGTTTGGAGCGCGCACTTTCACCTTATGTAAATAGAAAAACCATAATGCGTGGAACACCGGAATCCGGATTGGCTGCACGGCTAATGAATTATGATCGTTGCGTACGTCAGATGTTGCCATCTAGGGCGGAGGAATTCTTCGAAAAAGCTCAACCAGAAAATGCGTGGAACAGTCGCTACTGGGAGCAGCGAGCACTAATGTCACTTGACACCAATATTGAACAAGCAAAAATATGGGCTCAGCATGCCGTAGGCATTGAGGAGCACCCTCATACATTGACAACATATGCGAAAGTCCTCTTTTGCGCCGCCGAAAAATCCACGAATTATTCTGATGTCGAGCATTACACATACGAGGCATTGGATGTCGTTGACCGCGCGATTGCTGCATCAAGCAATCGTCGCAGAATGGAAATACACCCATTCGATGTTGCTGTTCGAGGGCTTGGCAACTCTATTCGAAATCATAAGACTATTTGTCAAAGGAAATTTCCAGAAAAAATCGCCCAGCATGTTGCCGCTCTACTTAATCAAGCAGAGCAACAGTTTGGCCAGAATCGTATTAGATATTTGCGGCAAATATCTAATACTTTTTAAAAAATCAGGGGCAGGTCACAATTACCTCCTTGAGAGACTCGGAGTGGGTCTTGCAATCAAGCACAACGTTAATACCCCCCCCCCAATTAAATGAAAAAACCCGCCCCGACCAAGGCCCAGATCGCCCTACTGGAACCGTTTGTTGGCCTCACGCTGGAGCGCATCCATGTTCCGGCAAGCAGGGAGGAATTCGCTTCCGCCGCTGACGAGATCAAGGCTACCGGCGTCGTTGGGTTCGATACCGAATCAAAGCCGACGTTTGTCATGGGCGATGTTAGCGAAGGGCCGCACCTGGTGCAGTTTGCCTTGCTCGACAAGGCCTACTTGTTTCAACTGCATCAAACTGAGGGCCATCCGTTTCTGATTGAATTGCTGCAATCGGAACAGGTCATCAAAGTCGGCTTCGACCTTAAATCGGATCGCGGGCATATCTTCGCGAAACTGGGCATCAAACTGGGCGGTGTGGTGGATCTCAATACGGTGTTCGGCATGGACGGTTACCAGAAGCACATGGGCGTTCGGGCGGCGGTGGGCTTGGTGTTTAATCAGCGGTTTTCCAAGTCGCGTAAAGTCACCACCTCCAACTGGTCACAGCATCAACTCACGCGGCAGCAATTGCTCTACGCGGCAAACGATGCCTACGCGGCACTCAAGGTGCTGGAGGGACTCGACCGTCGCCGCGAGGATTTGCCTATCATTGAGGAGCAAGCCCGCGTAGGGCGCAATCGTTATTGCGCCGAATGAGAATTCCGATGTAATGAAAAATCATCTTGGCAAACACAATTAAGCGTCTTGGTTGCGGCTTGGCAAAGGCGCACAATCGAGCGGGTGAGAATCCCGCCTTGGTAACCGTTAACCACCGGCCAAGTATCTAAACCTTGCAGGTTGGCTTGGTGCGTGTGACGCACCCTACATTAACATTAAGGAGCAAGAATAATGAAAATCACGTTCAAGTTGTCTCTCTCGCTGGCGCTGGTTGCTAGCTCCCTGGCCTGCGCAGGGGAAACGCCACATTGGACTTACTCGGGTGACGAAGGGCCGGACAACTGGGGCAAGCTCACCCCCGAATACAGCCAGTGCGGTAGCGGCAAAAACCAGTCGCCAATCGACCTGAGCGGCATGATTGATGCCAGGTTGCCGGCGATCAAGTTCGCCTATATCACGGCCGCGACGGAAATCTTCAACAACGGCCACACCGTGCAGGCCAATTTCGCACCGGGCAACAGCATCTCCGTGAGCGGGCATGAGTTCCTGCTGAAGCAGGTACATTTTCACGCTCCCAGCGAGAATCGGCTTAACGGCAAAGCCTTCCCCATGGAAGCGCACCTGGTTCACGCCGACAAGGACGGCAACCTGGCGGTGGTAGCGGTGATGTACACGGAAGGCAAAAATAACCTCGCTATCGCCAAGCTATGGAGCCAGATGCCGGCCAACGCCGACGACAAGGTGGCTTTAAACGCCAAGTTCCTGGCCGCCGAATTGCTGCCGAAAAACCGCGACTATTTCCGCTTCAACGGCTCACTCACCACGCCACCATGCAGTGAGGGCGTAATGTGGCTGGTGATGAAGCACCCTGTCCGCATTGGCAAGGAGCAGGTTGAAGCTTTCTCTCACACCATGCACCACCCCAACAACCGGCCAGTGCAACCGGTGAACGCGCGGCCAGTGCTGGAGTAAGCGGCTGCCTCAAGCCCTCAGAAAACGAAACCCAAGGAATCACATGCACGAAATAAGACCCGGCCAATCGATTGAACTGCTGAAAGAGCTGCACATCCTGACCCGCGACGGCAAGATGAACCAGGACAGCCGGCGCAAGCTCAAGCAGATTTTTCACCTTTACCAGTTCATCGAGCCGCTGCTGAAAGAGATTCTGCAAGACCACCCGAATATCCAACTGGTCGACCACGGCGCGGGAAAATCTTATCTGGGGTTCATTCTTTACGATCTGTTTTTCAAGACGCTGAACGACCAATCCCATATCTTCAGCATCGAAACACGGGACGAACTGGTCACGAAATCGCAGGAACTGGCAAAGAAGCTGGAATTTCCCGGCATGTCGTTCCTCAACCTGTCGGTGGCGGAGTCGATCGAATCCGGCCTCCTGCCCGAAAAAATCGACATCGTGACCGCGCTCCACGCCTGCAACACCGCCACCGACGACGCGATCCGCTTCGCCCTGAAGAAGCAGGCGAAATTCATCGTGCTGGTGCCCTGCTGCCAAGCCGAAGTGGCAACCGTGCTGAACAAGAACAAGGGAAAAGCGCTGGCCAATGGCGCCTTGGTCGAATTGTGGCGGCATCCGCTGCATACCCGCGAATTCGGCAGCCAGGCCACCAATGTGCTGCGTTGCCTTCAACTCGAGGCGCATGGCTATAAGGTCAGCGTGACCGAACTGGTGGGTTGGGAGCATTCGATGAAAAACGAGCTGATCATCGCCAGCTATAAAGACCTGCCGCGCAAACGTCCGGCTGAACGATTGAATGAAGTGCTGGAAACGCTGGGACTTGAGGAAATGAACCTGCGGTTCTTTACACCACCCACCGCGCAATAGAAATAAGTGTTTCTATTTGGCCGGTGGACAGTTCGCGATGCACTTCACTTCCGGAATTTTCTTGCCGCCACAGGACAGGAAACCGGCATCATAGATGGCCTGGCAGCCGCAATCCACATCGCATTTTTCCTGCCGCAGCCGGCTGAACTCCTGGTCTTTACTGGGCTTGGCGGGCGGCGCAGGCGGTGGGTAATAGTACGGCTCCGGCCAAGGGCGGTAATAGCCGTGGCCATACCAGGGAGACCACCCCCAGCTCATGGACATATATAGCTGGTAACGATCCAGCTCCCAGCGATAACGGTCCAGTTCGGTTCCGTAGCGCTTTAGAGCTTCGGCATAACGCCCTTCCACCTGCGGTTCGATGAGCTTCAGGCAAGCCTGATAATCCGCCTTGCAGCGCTGCTGGCAATCCTCCAGCTTGTGCTCGCATTTTTCCAGGCAAGCGCCAGCCGCCGCGTCCGTGGGCGGCTCGTAACGGTAAGCGGTCTGGTAGCGCGGGCTGGGGCCGACGCAGCCCAACAGCCCGACCGCCAAAAAACCCAGAAGCAAGGCGCGTGGAAAGGGAATCATGCACATCCTCATTAAAACGCTGTTTCGTTTACTCTCTAAATGTAGACTGTAGCGGAACTTTAGCAAGCGTGACAGGCGCTTCGTGAATCAGGCACGCGATGCTACGGCTTGTAAAGATTAGGCTTTCTCACTCCACCAAGACTGTTATAATTCTTCATCGCTACACCCGCGATATTCAATGGAGAAAACGAATGAAGCGTTTTGCCCTACTGCTGTGTTTTCTGAGTTTTGCGCCCGCCATCCACGCTGCCGCCACTGGTGCCGGCCTGGCGGAGGTTCGCGATTTAGGCCGCCTCAACGGCCAGGCTCTTGCCTGCGGCTACGCGGACACCTCTGCCCGCATCAAGACGACAATGATCCAGCATGCGCCCAAGGCACGGCAATATGGAGCCGCTTTCGAGGAAGCCACCAACGAGTCCTTCCTCGCCCAATCCCGGCAGGAGCAAACCGCCTGCCCGGACGGGCCCACTCTCAACGGCCAGGTGGATGAAACAACCCGGCGCCTGCAGGCCGCCCTCCCGGCTACTGCACCGAAGTAAGACCCGATGAAAAGACTGTACATTATAGTCCTTTCCGCCGCCCTGATCTGTGCGGCTCCCGCCCGGGCAGACGCGCCCGGCGGGGAAGAACAAGCGGAATCCGGAATTGTCTCCCGTTACCTGTTGATGAATACCCGCGGACAAGCAGTTACCGATCAGGATTTTCCGGGGCGCTTTCAAATCATCGCTTTCGGTTACACCTTCTGCCCGGATATCTGCCCGACCACTCTGGCGGAAATGTCGCTAGTCATGAAAAAACTCGGCAAGCAGGCCGATTTGCTGCAACCCATTTTCGTAACGGTGGATCCGGAACGGGATACGCCCGAGGTATTGCGCAACTACACCGCGTTCTTCAACCCGCGCATCATCGGCCTCTCCGGCTCCTCAGAACTGGTGCGCCGCGTGGCCGACCACTTCAAGGTGCGCTACGAGAAGCACTGGGAACCCGGCGCGGAGAAGAACAATTATTCGGTGGATCATTCGGCGGGCATGTACCTGCTGGGGCCGGATGGGAATTTTCTGGCCAAATTCGCCTATGCCACCCCGCCTGCGGAGATCGCCGACCGGATCAGCAAATTGATGAAGGAAAATGCCCCGCGGACTTTGCCTGCCAGGACGGGGCCTCAAAACAACAGATAGCGAGCGGCTCCGGGTTCGATGCCGGGGCATAGGTAGTGGCAACAAAC
This sequence comes from Sulfuricella sp., assembly GCA_028713975.1. Taxonomy (GTDB): domain Bacteria; phylum Pseudomonadota; class Gammaproteobacteria; order Burkholderiales; family Sulfuricellaceae; genus Sulfuricella. The sequence goes on along the minus strand of JAQTNE010000006.1, from coordinate 155,796 downwards.
GTGCGGTCTATTTAAAATACCGCTCATTTTTCAAACTTCACGAATTGTTCAATACGATGGATCTCTCATACGATGTAGAAGAAGCCAACTTCGAAGAGTTGGTGGTTGCCCGTTCACACGATGTTCCGGTGCTGCTGGACATCAGCGCCGAATGGTGCAGCCCGTGCCGGGTGCTGACACCGATGCTGGAAAAACTGGTCAAGGAATATAACGGGAAATTTGTGCTGGCCAATGTCGATGCTGACGAAAACATGAGAATCGCCGGGCGGCACCAGGCGAAAGGCTTCCCGACAGTCATCGCCTACAGCCACGGGCAGGGAATCGACCGCTTTCACAGCGTTCAGACAGAGGGATTTTTGCGCCGCTTTCTCGACAGTTTTATTGAGCGGCATGCTGCCGGCAGCGCAGCAGGAAAGATGGCGCCTCATCCGGCCTGAATCACGCCTGGCGACGTGATTCACCCTCTCCTTTACTGGCTTTTCCATCCATGTCATGATGCTGGACAACATTCATTTAGAAGGCTTGTTTTTATCAACTGCATTTTCATGATGAAGGAAGTTCCATTTTGAATCGAGTGCATTGCGGGGCGCTACCTGCGACCGCCTGGCTGAGCCGCCTTCCCCTTGGCTGGAAAATCACCCTGGCGGCAGGTCTGGCATCGTCATCATTCGGCGCCCTTCTCTTCAGCGTCACCACCAGCAAGGCAATAACGACCGCGATGGCTTTAATATTCGGCGGCCTGACGCTTTTGTCCTGGTATCTGCTGGCCTCACTGTTCTCTATGCTGGCCTGCTTGCTCCGCGAGTTGCAAGAGGCCAATACCCGCCTTGAAAAGGGCGACTTCGGTGCCCGCATGATTCCGGCGGCCACTCCCGAAGGGGGGCAGTTAGCCAGGAAATTCAACGATACGGCACGAGAGGTCGGGCGCATTGTTGCGGAAATCCGCGCCGCCTCTTCCGAAGTGGCCCACGCAACGGTAGAACTGAGCAAAAGCGCCGGCATGGTGGCCGATGCCGCAATCCAGCAGGGCGATTCGGCATCCCACACTGCGGCGGCGGTGGAACAGATGACGGTCAGCATTACCGAGGTGGCATCCCAGAGCAAAGAAGCAGAGCAAACCTCGCACAAGGTCAGCGAACTGGCCACAGAAGGCCGGCGCGCAATCTCGAACTCTTCCGGCGAAATTCAGTCCCTTGCCCAAGCCGTGGACGAAGTTTCCCAACTGATGGATCACCTGGCGCAACGCTCGACCGAGGTCAATCAGGCCACCGGGCTGATCAGGGATATTTCCGACCAGACCAATCTACTCGCGCTGAACGCCGCCATCGAAGCGGCGCGCGCCGGCGAATCGGGGCGCGGGTTCGCCGTGGTGGCGGACGAGGTAAGAAAACTGGCACAGCGGGCCCGCACCTCTGCCGATGAAATTACCGGCACTGTCGCCGCGATCCAGACCGAGATTCAGCAAGCGGTTGTACACATGGCCGCGGCGGGCAGCAAAGCGCAAAAAAGCGTGACACACGCCAACGGCGCCACGGAAGTGCTATCGGAAATCGACACGCAGGCAACAGCCGCCTTGGACCGGGTACACCAGATTGCCTCCGCCACCCAGCAGCAAAGTTCGAACAGCGCCGAAATTGCACGGCACGTCGAGCAAATCGCCGACAGCGCGCAGGTCAACAGCCACGCCGCCGCCGAATCTGCGGAAATGGCCGCGCACCTCGCCTATCTGGCAGGCGGAATGCGGACTTCTCTGGCTAACTTCCGGGGGTGATGAGAGGATGCAATATTTAATGGGCAACCTGGAATGGATGATTTTTCTGGCTCTGGCCGCCGCAACCATCGGCCTCGCTTCTTACCTTAACGGGAAAGAGCGGAAGAAGTGCCTGTCGCTCCGGCTGGAGGGTATCCGTGTCAACCGCCTGGTCATGCGGTTGCTGCTCGATTTGCAGCAGCACCGGGGCATGGTGAATGCCTTCCTGAGTGGAGACAGTTCGTTCAAACCCCGGCTTGAGAAAAAACAGGCTGAAATAGAGAACGACATGTCCAGACTGGATGTCCTGCGCAACAAAGGCCTATTGACGGCACAGCGCTGGGACAGCATCCGGAACGTCTGGCAGGCATTGCATAACGAAGTGCTGACACTGTCGTTGGGAGACAGTTTCCGCCGCCACAGCGAGCTTATCCGCGCGGTTCTTTATTCGCTGGGGGATGTGGCCGAGCGTAGCCAGATTGTCAGCACGTGTTCCGCCGATGCCGCTCTGGTAAACGCCCTGTGGAGCGACATTCCATCCGTCGCCGAAGGGCTGGGGCAGGCACGAGGATTAGGCGCCGGCGTGGCGGCACAAGGCCGTTGTTCCAGCGTCGCCCGAATCAAGCTGCGTTTCCTGGAAGAGCAAATCAGCGAAACCATGGGGTGGGTAAGCGCCGACCTGGTCAATGCCGGCGCCGCCCATGAAAAGATCGCATCGATTGCCCAGGCGTGGGAGGTGGCCAACCAGTCCATCCATGAATTCCTCACCTTGCTGGACGAAAAACTGATCAATGTCGACCGGCCGGCGATTGATGCCGAACATTATTTCAGTGCCGCCACCAGAGCCCTGGATGCCGCTTTTCACGTATTCGATCACGCCTCCGATACCCTGGAAAGGGCTGTAGCCAGGGGGCATGCAGCCTAGGAACCGAAGGTAACCGCAAGGGCTGGCAAGAACCGGCGTATCAGAGGCATCCTCCACAACTACCGCAACGCCAGTCATGTGGGTTTATCGCCTGATAGAACCAGCGCATGTGCGCGTCATCGGCGAGAATCCCATTCGCGGCAAACAGCTCGGCCAACCATCCGGCGCTTTCAATAATCCATTCGTCCTCCGGCAAGCCTTCTGCAAAATCTTCTTCATCCGGGTAGATGTAACTGAATATGCCGAAGGTTCCCATATCCTTGTCGCGCCGCCCGGCATCAAGCTCAAACGGACGGTCGAGATAATGGATTTCCCACTGGCCAAGGCACAGATTATTGCCCTTGGCAGTCCAGCGTGCTGAAAACGGATTCGGCATGATCGAAGCGTAACCCTGGCTACAGCCCTGCCACAGCAATTTGCACCCCGAGGCACTCGACCACCTGCCCGGCTCGAATTTTGGCCGTTTTGCGGCTCTCTGGCTGGCCATCGACCCTGACCTTACCTTCCGCAACCAATATCTTGCCGCGCCCGCCGCTTTCCGCTACGCCGACAGCCTTGAGCAGGTTGCAGAGTTCGATGTATTCGCCTTTAAGCTGAAAATCCAAAGTTTGCATAAGCGTTTTCCGGGAAATAAGCCCGCCACGGTACGACGCCCCGATTACCGTGTCAACCGCCACAACGCTAAATCAGAACTAGGCCGGGGAGATGTGCTTAGTGGGGTGATATGTATGAAAACACACAGAGCGTCTTTGTGGCAAAATTGCATTATTGCGGCAACGTGCGGAGTTGAATGTTTAACTCCGCCATACGGAAAGAAAGCAATCATGCTTTACACCATTGCCGTTATCCTCGTCACTTTATCGCTCCTGGGACTATTCACCTCCTATACCATGTGCGGTTTCATCCACATCCTGCCGGGGGAACATCACGAAAATCGATAAGTATAGAATCGCCCTCCTGAAAAACCAGTCGCCCTGGAGAAAAATGGGGCCCGGCCTCATAACCGGAGCGGCCGACGATGATCCGAGCGGCATCGCTACCTATTCCCAAGTTGGCGCCGCATTCGGATATGGGATGCTGTGGACGGCGTTCTTCACGTTTCCGCTCATGGTTGGCATCCAGATCGTAAGTGCGCGCATCGGTCGGGTCACAGGCGACGGTCTCGCCGCCAATATCCGTCAGCATTATTCGCCCGTACTTCTACATGGACTTGTCATACTGTTGCTGATTGCCAACACGATCAACATCGCCGCCGATATCGGCGCGATGGGGGCAGCGCTGAAACTGCTCATCGGCGGCCCGGCACACCTGTATGCGATAGCTTTTGCCGCGACATCGCTGTTGCTGCAAATCTTCATTCCTTTTCCACGCTACGCGCCCATTCTGAAAGCGCTGACCCTGGCGCTCTTTGCTTATGTGGCCACCGTGTTCGTCGTCAAAGTGCCGTGGGGCGAAGTGTTCTACCAGACCATCATGCCATCGATATCGTTCAAAACGGATTACGTGGTCGCGGTGGTGGCTGTGTTAGGCACTACCATCAGCCCATATCTCTTCTTCTGGCAGGCATCTCAGGAAGTGGAGGAGCAACGCGCGACAAAAGGCGATGAACCGCTGAGAAATGCGCCGGAACAAGCCACTGTCCACCTGCAGCGCATCAAGCTCGATACCTACATCGGCATGGGGTTTTCCAATCTCGTTTCTTTTTTCATCATACTGACGGCAGCGGTGACGCTGCACCTGCATGGCATCACCGACATCCAGACCTCATCCCAAGCGGCAGAGGCGCTGCGCCCCTTGGCCGGAGAATTCGCGTTCGCGCTGTTCACCGCAGGTATCATTGGTACGGGGCTGCTCGCCGTACCGATTCTCGGCGCTTCCGCCGCGTATGCCGTGGCGGAAGCTTTCGAATGGCGAATCGGGCTTGGTCGCAAGCTCCTGCAGGCGCGGGGCTTTTACCTGATCCTGACCATCGCGACCCTGTTGGGCGTGGCGCTTAACTTTACGCCCATCGACCCGATCAAGGCGCTGTTCTGGAGCGCCGTCATCAATGGCGTCATTGCCGTGCCTATCATGGCAGTGATGATGCTGATGGCATCAAGGCCGGATATCATGGGGCAATTCGTAGTCTCGCGCCGGCTCCAAATTCTCGGCTGGCTTGCTACGGCTGTGATGGCGCTCGCGGTACTCGTCATGGCGGCAACGTGGGGAAGGTGAAGGAAGTCTTCGCGTCGCCAGAATAAACATCGGCTTGCAGAGTTTAGAAGGGCGAACCGGGAGCAGAAAGCCGATCTGAAGCCCCGCTTAAAGAATAAATCCAACGAAGAAACAGGATGTCCATATTGGAATTGCGAAACAAAAACGAGACAGAAAATCGGCTGAAAACTGGTGCCCGGAGCCGGAATCGAACCGGCACGCCGCGTTAGCAGCGAGGGATTTTAAGTCCCTTGTGTCTACCTATTTCACCATCCGGGCCGGGAGTTTGAACCTACGGACTGCCGCATTGGGATTTATGGAGGCGGGGGTCGGAATCGAACCGGCGTAGACGGCTTTGCAGGCCGCTGCATAACCACTTTGCTACCCCGCCATTGGGAACAAGACGCGCACATTCATGTGCCGAATTCAACTAAAAGGGGAAAGCACATGCTTTCCCCTTGGAATCTGGAGCGGGAAAAGAGACTCGAACTCTCGACCCCAACCTTGGCAAGGTTGTGCTCTACCAACTGAGCTATTCCCGCAATTAAGAGCCGCCATTTTAATGATTCTGGAAGCCATGTCAAGACGAAATACCGCTTATTCTTTCTCAATCGCCTGCGGCATGGCCTTCTTGACATAATAAACCATTGACCACAAAGTCAAAATCGCAGCAATATAAATCAACCAGGTTCCCCATAAATGGGTGTCGAAAAGCTGCAATATCGGGTCGTGATACAGCAGCAACAGGATCGCTACCATTTGCGCGGTGGTTTTGAGCTTGCCGATAAACGACACCGCCACGCTCTTGCCTTGACCGACTCCGGCCATCCATTCGCGCAATGCGGAAATGGCGATTTCCCGGCCAACGATGATCAGCGCAATTGGCGCATCGACCCTTCCTTTCCACACCAGCAGAATTAGCGCCGCCGCCACCATCAACTTGTCTGCCACCGGGTCGAGAAAGGCGCCGAAGGCGGAGGTCTGGTTCAGAACACGAGCCAGGTAGCCATCAAGCCAGTCGGTCACTGCCGCCACGGCAAAAACCAGGGTTGCGGTGATATTGACCCACTGCGGATGCAGCCATTCCGCTGGCAGATAAAATACAGCGGCAAACACCGGGATCAACAGGATTCGCAGCCATGTTAATAAATTGGGAATGTTCAACGGCATACTTAATGCAGTTCCTGATAAATTTTTTCCGCCAATGTCTGGCTAATGCCTTCAACTTTGGCCAGTTCGTCCACACTGGCCTCTTGCACACCGCGAAAGCCACCAAAACGTGCCAACAGCTTTTGTCGCCGCTTCGCGCCCACGCCGCCGATGTCCTCCAGCGATGAATGCAAACGCGCCTTGCCGCGTCGCGCCCGGTGTCCGGTAATGGCAAATCGGTGGGCTTCATCGCGAATTTGCTGGATCAAGTGCAGTCCGATATGATCCTTGGCTAATTGTAACGCCTTTTCGCGTCCCGGAAAAATCAGTTGCTCCTCGCCCGCGATGCGTGCCGCTCCTTTAGCTACGCCGATCAGGCCGACTTCGTTCAAACCCACCTCGGCCATCACTTCTTCGGCCACCGTCAACTGCCCCTTGCCGCCGTCGATCAATACCAGATCAGGCACACTGCCTTCGCCTGCCGCTATTTTGCGATAGCGGCGCGTCAGTGCATCGCGCATGGCGGCGTAATCGTCTCCGGGTGTAATGCCGGTTATGTTGTAGCGCCGGTATTCGCCCTTCTGCATGGAAAAATTGTCGTACACCACGCACGAAGCCACCGTCGCTTCACCCATGGTGTGGCTAATATCGAAACACTCGATACGCCGCGTCCCCTCCGGCAAATCGAGTGCCTGGAGCAGCGCCAGCAGACGCGCTTCCTGAGTGGATTGCTGGCTCAGGCGCTGGGAGATGGCGATTTTTGCATTTTCCGTCGCCATCTTCAGCCACATGCGGCGCTCGCCGATTGGGTTAGCGCTGATCACAACTTTGTGCTTTGACTGCTCGGCCAGAAGCGCCTCCATCATGTCATCACCAGGTTTTTCGCTGACAATGATCAGGGGCGGCACCGAACGGCCAATGTAATGCTGCGCCAGGAACGCTTCCAGCGCGGTTGCTGCGTCGCACTCCTCAGCATTTTTCGGGAAAAAACTTTTATCGCCCAAATGCCGCCCACCCCGGATCATCACCAGGTTGACGCAAACAACGCCGTCCTCCTCGACGCAGGCGACCACATCCGCATCCAGCCCGCTCTCGCCGCTGACGAACTGCCGCTCCTGAATCGTGCGCAACGCCATGATCTGGTCACGGAACACTTTCGCTTCCTCATAGCGCAACTCATCCGCCGCCAGTTGCATCGCCGCTTCCAGCCGTTCCAGCACCTGCTGTTCCTTGCCCTCAAGAAACTGGGCGGCCTCTTTCACGTCGTTACGGTAAGCGTCCTCGCCAATCAGCCCAACGCAAGGCCCGGTGCAGCGTTTGATCTGGTACAGCAAACATGGCCGGGTACGGTTGCTGAAAACACTATTCTCGCAGGTGCGCAGCCGGAACACTTTCTGGAGCAACTGGATGCTTTCCCGAACCGCGCCGGCATTGGGGAACGGCCCGAAATACTGGTTTTTCTTGTCGGGCGTGCCACGAAACAACCCCAAGCGCGGGAATTGATGGCCGGAGAGCATGATGTAAGGATAAGATTTATCGTCGCGGAACAAGACGTTGTAACGCGGCGCCAGCGCTTTTATCAGGTTGTTTTCCAGCAGCAGCGCTTCGGCTTCGGTGCGCGTGACAGTGGTCTCGATCCGGGCGATTTGCGACACCATCAGGCCGGTGCGCGGCGCCAGCGTCGTTTTTTGGAAATAGGAGGAAACCCGTTTTTTGAGGTCGCGCGCCTTGCCGACGTAAATCACCTCATCGCCCGCATTGTGCATACGGTACACCCCCGGAAGATGGGGCAAACCGGCAAGGAATTCTTTAATGTCCACGGCTTGTTTTCAGTGCTGGGGAAACAGCGCGACCGGCTCGGCTAAATGGCTTCCCCGGACTCAACTAGCGTCCAGCAATTCGCCCGCAATCGCCCAGTTTTCATACGGCGTCTCGTCAAAGGCGATGGTGGTATAGGATTTCGGTTTGTTGGCGATGCGCTCGAGGGTATCGGTGACCTCTTCGGCGATTTTTTGTTTTTGCTCGCGCGTGAGCGTGCCGGCGACGCGGATATTGACGTAAGGCATATTAACTCCCTGGCAGGTTATTGCGAATTTCAGCAAACACGGATTCGAACATTTCAGCGGTCAGACGTTTGGTCTGGGTATTATAGCGGCTGCAATGATAGCTGTCGTACAGGCTTGCCCCGCCGGGAAGCGCATGCACGGCCCCATGGCTGAACGGGAAATCCTTGAGCTTGAGCTCGAGTGCGCGCAGCACCGCCTGATGCGCCACCGTACCCAGCGCCAGAATTACGGCTTTTTTATCAAGGCCGGCGATTTCACAGGCCAAATAAGCATTGCACTGCCGGATTTCAGCCGGCTCCGGCTTGTTTTGCGGCGGCAAGCACTTGACCGCGTTGGTAATGCGGCATCCAATCAATTTCAACCCGTCTGTCGCGCTCACCGATTCCGGCGCACTGGAAAAACCATATTTGTGCAGTGTGCGGTACAACAGGATACCGGCAAAGTCTCCGGTAAATGGCCTGCCGGTGCGGTTGGCGCCATGCATGCCCGGCGCCAGACCAACGATCAGCAAGCGCGGATCATTGACCCCAAATGGCGGCACCGGCCTGGCGTAATAATCGGGGTGGCTACACCGGACTTGATCGAGGAACGCCGCCAACCTTGCACATTTTCGGCAATTATCTGAGAAGCAAGGGTTATTTGTTGAATCCATGTTTAACGATTTCATCCATATCCAGAGATAGTTCCAAGGGACTACTACCAACCACCTATTGCGCCGCAGCCCGGAATGGATGAGCATAACGCGATAAGCCCATTTTGTAATCCCAGAAAACTGATATGAGCATCGAACCCATCTTGCAGGATCGCTTTGGTAGACGCGTTGAGTATCTCCGCCTGTCTGTCACCGACCGCTGCGATCTGCGCTGCACCTACTGCATCCCGGAGGGGTTCAACGAGTTTGAGGAGCCGGGGCAATGGCTCAACTTCGATGAAATTTCACGCGTCGTCGGCGCCTTTGCCCGGATGGGCGTCAGCAAGGTGCGAATGACCGGCGGCGAACCGCTGCTGCGCCGTGGCCTGCCGCAACTGGCACACCAATTAAGCACATTGGAAGGCATCAAAGATCTGTCGCTCAGCACCAACGCCACCCAACTTGCCAGACATGCCGCCGAACTCAAGCAGGCGGGTATCTCGCGCCTCAACATCAGCCTGGATTCCCTGCGACCGGAACGCTTCAGCCAGATCGTGCGGCGCGACTGCCTCGACCAAGTGCTGGCCGGCCTGATGGCGGCGAAAGAAGCCGGTTTTGCTCCGATCAAGATCAACATGGTGGTGATGGCCGGCGTCAACGACGACGAAATCGACGATATGGTGGAATTCTGCATCCAGCACGATTTCACCCTGCGCATGATCGAGGCGATGCCGATGGGCGACACCGGCAGAAACGCGCAATACCTCGACTTGCAACCCGTCAAGGAGCGCCTGCAACAACGCTTCGGGCTGATCGACGGCGTCATGGCCGGCGGTGGCCCTGCGCGTTACCTGAGATCGACCGACGGCGCGTTTACCGTCGGTTTCATCACCCCGATGTCGCAACATTTCTGCGATACCTGCAACCGTGTGCGCCTGTCGGTCGATGGTACGCTGTTCATGTGCCTGGGTCAGAATGAAAGCCTGGAATTACGTCCCTTGCTTCGTGCTGGTGCGTCGGACGCCGAACTGGAAGAGGCAATCCGTGCCGCCATCGAACTCAAGCCTCATCGCCACGAATTCAACGAGAACCCCGAGCAGGTCATCCGCTTCATGTCATTGACCGGTGGCTGAAACCGACAACCGCCCTGCCACCCACTCCGCACCCAGCAGCCCGACATCGGGGTTAAGCACCACATAAACCGGAATACTCGACAGCAGTTCTGCATAACGCCCTTTGGCGGAAAATGCCTGAAGAAAACTGCCGTCCTTTAACTTCTCGACAATCTGCGGTGCGACCCCCCCCGCCACGTAAACCCCGCCACGCGCCAATACTTTTAACGCCAGATTACCTGCCTCTGCGCCATAAATGCGGACAAACAAATCAAGCGCCTCAGCCGCGAGAGGGTCTTTTTCGCCCAGCGCGAAGCGTGAAATCGCTGCCGCCGGGTCGCCTTCCCGCATCGCCGCCTGCAATTCCACTGAGGCCGTGCCACCTTCGATGTCACACAAAAAACTGAAAATATTTTCCAGCCCAGGGCCGGACACCAGACGCTCGTAGGAAACATGACCAAAACGTGCGGCCAGATAATGCCGCAATTCGGCTTGCCGCGCATCGACCGGCGCGAAGTCGGCATGGCTACCTTCGGACGGCATCGCTTCGTAACCGCCATCGCGCCAAATCATGAAGCCTTCGCCAAGGCCGGTACCGGCGCCAATCACCGCTCGCACGCCATGTTGCAGCGGCATGCCCGCTTGCAAGGTAAGCAAATCATCCCGCCCTAGCGCTTCAATGCCATAGGCCACCGCCTGGAAGTCGTTGATCAACCGCACCGTGGGAATGCCGAATTGCGCCCGAATCGCAGCGGCATTAATCCGCCATGGCAGGTTGGTGATGTTTGCCGATTCGCCATCCACCGGCCCCGCTACGCCGAAGCAGGCGCTGGCAACCACCTGTGCCGGGCAATCCCGCAGAAAATCGACGATGATCGGCTCCAGGCCGGAATAAGCGGCGCTCTCGAAGCGTCGCTCGGCAATCACGCGGCCATCTTCGGATAATCGTAGTAGCGTCTTGGTGCCGCCGATATCGCCGGCAAGAAGGATTTTAGTAGTGGGAGTGCTCATGCGGATTATGCCTCTTAACCAAGCGGGTTCCGGGTTGCAGGCAATTGCCCGCTCGCCGCGCTTTCCAGTATCTCCACCGGCACACCGGCTGCGACCTGTTCAAATAAATTCATGATGTCGTCGTTCCTCATTCGCACGCAGCCTTTCGAGCCGGGCTGGCCCAACTCCACCCCGTCCGGTGTGCCATGGATGTAGACGTAGCGGCGCATGGTATCGACGCTGCCGAGCCGGTTTCTGCCCGGTTCGCAGCCGGAAAGCCAGAGAATGCGCGTCAGAATCCAGTCGCGCCCGGGAAACGCCTCGCCCAGTTCCGGCGTATAAATTTCCCCGGTGGGGCGGCGCCTGACAAAAACGCTATTAGCGGGCTGGCCTGCGCCGATTTTGGCGCGAATAATGTGCGAACCTCGCGGCGTGCAATAGCTGCCGCTTTCTTCACCGACGCCATTCAGCGCGGTTGAAATCACGTAGCGGCGGATCAGTTCATCCTGATCGCCGAACAATTCCAGGGTCTGATCGGCAACGACAATCCTAATTCGCACCGCCGCTTCCTTTCCCGCGCCGCTGCGCAAAAAATTCACTCAGCAGGCCGCCGCACTCGTCCGCAAGAACGCCGCCCGTCACCTCGGCATGATGATTCAGTCGAGACTCGGCAGAAAGATCGATGGCACTGCCGCAAGCCCCGGTTTTCTGGTCAGAAGCACCGAACACCACGCGTGCGATACGGGCATGAAAGATCGCTCCCATGCACATGACGCAAGGCTCCAGGGTCACATAAAGGGAACAGCCGACCAGACGGTAATTACCCAGATTTATGGCTGCATCACGCAAGGCCATAACCTCGGCGTGAGCCGTCGGATCATGACGCGAGATCGGCGCATTGAAACCGCGCCCGACAATCTCGCCGTCCTTTACCACCAGAGCGCCAACCGGCACCTCCCCGGCATCCCACGCGTTGCGCGCAAGATCGAGGGCGAGGCGCATGTATAAATCGTCCTGACTTATTCCCACTCGATGGTTGACGGCGGCTTGCCGCAAATATCGTAGACCACACGGTTGATACCGCGCACTTCGTTGATGATGCGGTTGGAAACCTTGCCGAGCAAGGTATAGGGCAGTTCCGCCCAGTGAGCGGTCATGAAATCCTGGGTCTGCACGGCGCGTAGCGCGACAACGTAATCGTAGGTGCGGCCATCGCCCATCACCCCTACCGCTTTTACCGGCAGAAACACGGCGAAAGCCTGCGAAGTTTTCTCATACCAGCCGGCAGCACGCAATTCTTCGATGAAGATAGCATCGGCTCGACGCAGCAGTTCGGCGAATTCGGCTTTTACTTCACCCAGGATACGCACGCCGAGGCCGGGACCGGGGAAAGGATGGCGGTAGACCATGTCGTGCGGCAAACCGAGCGCAATGCCGAGTTCGCGCACTTCGTCCTTGAACAGCTCGCGCAACGGCTCGAGCAACTTCAAATGCAGGGTATCCGGCAAGCCGCCGACGTTGTGGTGCGACTTGATGGCGTGGGCTTTATTATTTTTTGCCCCGGCGGATTCGATCACGTCCGGATAGATGGTACCTTGTGCCAGCCACTTGGCATTGGGTAGCTTGGCCGATTCAGCCTGGAACACTTCGACGAATTCGCGTCCGATGATCTTGCGCTTCTTCTCCGGGTCGGTGACACCGGCAAGATGCTTCATGAATTCCGCGCTGGCATCGACATGGATCACCTTGACGCCGAGGTTGTCGGCAAACGTCTTCATCACCTGTTCGGCCTCGTTCAGGCGCAACAGACCGTTGTCCACGAACACACAGGTCAGTTGCGTGCCGATAGCACGGTGTAAAAGCGCCGCCACCACCGAGGAATCCACCCCGCCGGACAACCCCAGAATTACTTCGTCGGAGCCAACTTCGGAACGGATTTTACCGATTGCTTCTTCGACATAATCCGGCATGTTCCAGTCGTGGCCGCAGCCGCAAATGTCATGGATGAAACGCTCGAAAATCGCCTTGCCTTGCGAGGTGTGGGTTACTTCAGGGTGGAACTGCACGCCGTAAAAATGGCGCACTTCGTCAGCCATGCCGGCAATCGGTGTGGCTGCGTTAGAGCCGATCACATTAAAACCGGGCGGCAGTTCGGTCACCTTGTCACCGTGGCTCATCCACACGTCGAGCAAACCGTGGCCTTCGTCGTTGGCTCGATCCTGGATGTCGCGCAATAGCGCAGAATGGCCTTGGGCGCGCACTTCGGCATAACCGAATTCGCGCTTGGCTGCATTCTCCACCTTGCCGCCCAGTTGCGCCGCCATGGTCTGCATACCGTAGCAGATACCGAACACCGGCACGCCAAGCTGGAATACCACCTCCGGTGCGCGCGGTGTTTCCTCCTCATAAACCGAGGACGGCCCGCCGGAGAGGATGATACCTTTGGGATTGAATTCCCGGATGAACTGCTCGCTCACATCGTAGGGATGAAGTTCGCAGTAGACGCTGGCTTCACGCACCCGGCGAGCGATCAACTGGGTGTATTGGGAGCCGAAATCGAGAATCAGAATTTTTTGATGGGCCATGATGTCACCGCACTAAAATGAAAAAAGGGGGGTGCAGCTCGCTGCACCCCCCTGATTATTACTGCTTATTCAACGTGATAATTCGGCGCTTCCTTGGTGATCTGCACGTCATGAACGTGGGACTCGCGGATGCCGGCCGAGCTGATCTCGACGAACTCGGCCTTGGCGTGTACCTCGGCAATGGTCGAGCAACCCAGATAGCCCATACTTGAACGTACCCCGCCGATCAACTGGTGAATCACCGACAGTACGCTGCCCTTGTAGGGCACACGACCTTCGATGCCTTCCGGCACCAGTTTCTCGACGTTGGCTTCGGCTTCCTGAAAGTAACGGTCTTTCGAGCCCTGCTGCATGGCGCCGAGCGACCCCATGCCGCGGTAGGACTTATAGGAACGCCCCTGAAACAGTTCGATTTCGCCTGGCGCTTCTTCGGTGCCGGCGAACATGCCACCCAGCATCACGCAATCAGCACCTGCGGCCAGCGCTTTGGCAACATCGCCGGAATAACGTATCCCGCCATCGGCGATCACCGGTACGCCGCTGCCCTTGAGCGCCTGCACCACATTGGCGATGGCCGTAATTTGCGGCACGCCGACGCCGGCCACGATCCGGGTAGTGCAGATGGAACCTGGGCCGATGCCGACCTTGACCGCATCCGCGCCATGCTCGGCCAGGGCCAGTCCTGCCGCCGCGGTGGCTATATTGCCGCCGATCACCTGAACCTGCGGGAAGGTTTCCTTTACCCATTTCACCCGGCTCAACACGCCTTGTGAATGTCCATGCGCGGTATCCACCACGATCACATCCACACCGGCTTCAGCCAGCAGGGTGACACGCTCCTCGGTACCTTCGCCCACGCCCACCGCAGCGCCGACTCTCAGCCGGCCCTGGTTATCCTTGCATGCCAGCGGATGTTCGGTGGATTTCTGGATGTCCTTGACGGTGATCAGGCCGCGCAACTCGAAATCGTTGTTGACCACCAGCACCCGCTCCAGACGGTATTGATGCATCAGCGCCATGGCCTCTTCGCGGCTGGCGCCTTCCTTGACCACGATCAGCTTGTCGCGCTGGGTCATGATATTTTTGATCGGCTGGTCGAGTTTTGTTTCGAAGCGCAGATCGCGGTTGGTAATGATGCCCACCACTCGCCCGCCATCCACCACCGGCAGGCCGGAAATCTTGTGCAGCCGGGTCAGCGCCAGTACGTCCCGGACAATCATTTCCGGTGAAATGGTAATCGGGTCTTTTACCACACCGCTCTCAAAGCGCTTAACTCGTGCCACTTGCGCCGCCTGCGCGGCAGCGGTCATGTTCTTGTGAACGATGCCGATGCCGCCTTCTTGCGCCAGGGCAATCGCCAGGCGAGCCTCGGTGACGGTATCCATCGCCGCAGAAATCAGGGGGATATTAAGGGAAATTTCTCGGGTAAGCCTCGTGGCCAGACTCACGTCACGGGGCAAAATATTGGAATGCGCAGGGACCAGCAAAACATCATCGAAGGTCAGTGCTTTCTGCAAAACACGCATGTTTTTATCCTTGTTACCAAAGCATTATTATACAAGCTTAGGGCATCCCCGGTAAACTGGGTTTGCCCGCCTCGTTCAGAAAGTACATTTGCACCATTGACGGTTACATTGTGAATCGCTATGTTTAACCCAGATTGTCCATATATATTAAGGTCAAAACACTCGATTCCAAGTGGTTTTCTAATGGCGAAAATTAGGTATTTATAAAAAAATCAAACCACGGCGCTTCTAATGGACAATCTGGGTTTAACCAAATTCAAGAACCAGTTAAGGAGACACACATGTACAATAAATTTATCCCGCTTGCCATCCTGTGCAGCCTGTTGCTCGGCGGATGCCAAGGGAGCGGCGCGGTAAAACCCGAAGCCGTGACCTCGGAAGCGGCGAAACCGGCGCTGTCAGAGGAAGCCCGGCAAGCTCTCGCCAAAGCCGAAGCAGACATCAAAGAAGCAAGAACCAAAAAAGCACTGTGGACCACCGCAGAAAACTCCCTGAAAAAAGCGAAGGAAGCCGCCACCAAGGCCGACAGCGCAGCCGTCCTGAAACATGCGAAAGCAGCAAGCGAACAGGCACGGCTGGGGCTGGCCCAGTTAAGCTATCCGCCGGCCAAATGACACGGGTGAACACCATGCGGCTGCCACTGCTCGCCTTTTCGCTACTGACACTGGCGGCCACTGCGTATGCCGGGGTTACCAAGTGGGTGGATGCCGATGGCAAGGTTCATTATTCGGATCAGCCGCCACCAGCCGCCGTCAAGTCGCAAAAATCCCTGGACATCAAGACCAGTCCGGTCTTGCCCAAAGCCACATCCGACAGCGAGAGCCGGAGCATGGCAGAAAAAGACCTGGAATTCCGCAAGCGCCAGGTCAAGGCAGAGGAAGCCGCCGCCAAGGAGGCAAAGGATCAGGGAGAAGCCAGGCGCGCGAAAGCGAATTGCGAACAGGCACAACGTCAGCTACAAGCCTTGCAGGAAGGCCAGCGCATTTCCAGATTCAATGAAAAAGGCGAACGCGTCTACATGGAAGACAGCGACCGCCCCCAGGCTATCAGTGAGGCAAAACAGGCGGTGGATTCCTGGTGCAAATAATCAGGCCAAGACTTCGACCTCGCCGGCTTCTTTCTTCCCGCCTTTGCCCTCAGCCGCACGCTTTTTACGGATTTCTTTAGGGTCGGCAATCAACGGGCGATAGATCTCGACCCGGTCTTTATCGCGCAGCACGGTATCGAGCCCGGCCTGTTTCGAAAAAATCCCCACCTTGGCAGTGGCCAGATCAATTTCCGGAAAATCCCGCAGGATGCCGGATCGCTCGACCACCTCCGACAATAACGTACCGATCCTTACCTTCAAGGACAGTGTTTCCTGCTTTTGCGGCAGGGCATACACCACTTCCACCAAAATTTCTTCGCTCATGGCTCACCATATATCACTGTCGCGCGTTGAACGAACGCTTCGACAAAACTGTTGGCGATATGCCCAAAAACCGGGCTGACCAGCTTGTCCAGCAGTTTGGTTGAAAATTCATAATGCAGCCTGAATTCGATTTTACAGGCCGTTTCATCCAACTCAATGAAACGCCAACTGCCTTCAAGGTGGCTGAACGGCCCGTGACGAAACTTCATTTCGATCAGGTTCGGCTCCTGCCGGGTATTTTCGGTAGAGAAGCTCTGCCTGACGTGAAGATAGTCGATATGCACCGTCGCTTCGAGTACATCGTCGCTGATCCGCTGCACTTCCGTCCCGTCGCACCAAGGCAGAAAAACCGGATAATCCTCGACCCGGTCCACCAGCGCAAACATTTGCCGTGCCGAATAAAAAACCAGCACGGACTTTTCCACTACCGCCATCAGTCTGCTGCCATCAAAAACTGTTAAAATACACGATTTCCAAGGGAAACTCACCTGCCGATGAGCATCGCGCAAAACAAAAAGGCTTTTCACGACTACTTCATCGAGGAAAAGTATGAAGCTGGCATCGTCCTTGATGGCTGGGAGGTCAAGGCCATTCGTGCGGGGCGCACCCAGCTCAAGGAAGCCTACATCATCATCCGCGGCGGAGAACTGTTTCTGCTCGGCTGCCACATCAGCCCGCTACAGACCGCATCCACCCACGTCATTCCCGACCCGGTACGCACCCGAAAATTGCTGCTGCATGCCGAGGAAATCAGCAAACTGATCGGCAAGGTGGAGCGCGCCGGTTTTACGCTGGTGCCGCTGGACATGCATTTCGTCCGCGGTCGCATCAAACTGGAAATCGGCCTGGCCAAGGGCAAAAAGCAGCACGACAAGCGCGATGCAGAGAAGGATAGAGACTGGCAGCGCGAGAAGCAACGCCTGATGCGGAATAAATAATGAAGATTTTCGGCTTTGCGGGCTTCTCGGGCAGCGGCAAAACCACCTTGATCGAACAGTTGATCCCGCTGCTCGTCGCGCAGGGGTTAACGGTATCTCTGATCAAGCATACCCATCACGACTTTGCCATCGACCAGCCGGGCAAGGATTCACACCGCCACCGCATAGCGGGCTGTAGCGAAGTGATGGTTACCTCGCAATTTCGCTGGGCACTGGTTCACGAACTGCGCAACCAGCCAGAACCAAGCTTGAATGAGCAGATCGGACGGCTGGCACCGTGCGATCTGGTGCTGGTTGAAAGCTTCAAGAACGAAACCATCCCAAAGCTGGAAATCCATCGCACTGCCCTCGGGAAACCTTTGCTTTTTCCCGGCGACCCGAATATTGTCGCCATCGCCAGTGATGTTCCGGTGGAAGCTCGATTGCCACAACTCCGGCTGGATCAAACAGCAAAAATTATCGAATTAATCTTGCAACAAACAGGTCTTGGATCACATGGATAAAAAATCGAACATGATCAGCGCCGACGAGGCGTTATCCTTTCTGCTGGCGCGAACGCAGCCGGCACACAAAATCGAGCGGATCGCCACGGCGGACGCACTGGGGCGGGTACTGGCCGAACGCCAGGCCTCGGCGATAAATGTTCCGCCGCTGGATAACAGCGCCATGGACGGCTATGCCGTGCGGCTCGCCGACCTTGTTGCGAACGGCGCAACCCGGCTGCGGGTGGCGCAACGCATTCCGGCTGGCACCGTCGGGCAGCCGCTGGAGACCGGCAGCGCAGCCCGGATTTTCACCGGGGCACCGGTGCCGGCAGGCTGCGATGCGGTGGTGATGCAGGAAAATTGCAGCGCCGAGGGCGACATGGTAACAATCAACAAGCCGCCCAGAATGGGCGAAAACATCCGCCGGGCCGGCGAGGATATTAGTGTCGGAGCCGAGGTTCTTCCTGCCGGCATTCGGCTGCGCCCGCAGGAAATGGGGCTGGCCGCGTCGGTCGGTATCGCCGCCCTGCCGGTTTACCATAAACTGAAAGTTGCCACCTTCTTTACCGGCAATGAAATCGTGATGCCGGGGGAACCGCTCAAACCCGGCCATATCTACAATTCCAACCGCTTCGTGCTGGTCGGCCTGCTCCAGGCGCTGGGCTGTGACATCGTTGACCTTGGCATCGTGCCGGACGACTTTGCTGCCACCGTGAAGGTGCTCAAGGAAGCCGCAGCCGGGGCAGACCTGATCATCACCAGCGGCGGCGTTTCCGTAGGTGAGGAAGACCATGTCAAGGCCGCAGTGGAATCGGCAGGAGTGCTTGATCTGTGGAAAATCGCGATCAAGCCGGGCAAACCGCTGGCCTTTGGCACAGTGGATAAAGTGCCGTTTATCGGCCTGCCGGGTAACCCGGTTTCAGCCTTTGTCACTTTCTGTCTGTTTGTGCGGCCATTCATCTTGCGTAGCCAGGGCGTGGCATCCACCGCCCCGCAGATTTTCTCGCTGAAAGCGGATTTCGACTGGCCGAAACCCGACAAGCGCCGCGAATTTCTGCGCGCCCGTTTGCACATGGCGGACGATGGCGTAGTTAGCGCCCAGCTTTACCCTAACCAAGGTTCCGGCGTGCTGACCTCCACCACTTGGGCGGATGGTTTGGTTGAAATTGCCGAAAACACCCCAATCCGGCGCGGTGAGGTCGTTAAATTCCTCCCTTTCTCCGGAATGCTCAACTAAAAGAGAGAAACCAGCATGATTACCCTGCTCTATTTTGCCCGCCTGCGCGAATCTTTTGGCCTGGCTTCGGAACAGGCGGAACTCCCTGCCGACGTCACCGATGTCGGCTCACTGACCGAATGGCTGCGGCAGCGCGGCAGCATCTGGCAGGAAGAGCTTGCTCCCGGCAAACCGGTACGCGCAGCCGTCAATCAGGATATGGCCGATTTGGATACCCCCGTGCGGGACAAAGATGAAGTCGCTTTCTTTCCCCCTGTAACAGGAGGCTAGCATGACGGTACATGTGCAAACCGAAGATTTCGATATTGGCGCGGAAATTCTGAAGCTGCGCCAGGGCAACACCGGGATCGGCGCGATCGCCAGCTTCGTCGGCCTGGTACGCGACCTGAATAAGGATACGGCAGTGACGGAAATGGTTCTGGAGCACTATCCTGGCATGACCGAAAAGGCATTGATCGAAATTGTGGAAGAAGCAAAACGGCGCTGGAACCTCATCAATGCGCTGGTGATCCACCGCATTGGCCCGCTCAGGCCCACCGACCAGATCGTGCTGGTTGTAACAAGCAGCGCTCACCGCCATGAAGCCTTCGCCGCCTGCGAATTCATCATGGACTACCTGAAAACCCGTGCGCCCTTCTGGAAAAAAGAACAAACTGCGGAAGGCGCACACTGGGTTGATGCGCGCGAAAGTGACGAAACCGCCGCCCAACGCTGGATTGCAGCATCAAACTAATTATCTTGATAAAACATATATTCTCCACTAAAGTTCCATCGGTTCGTGCCGTTATCCTTACCATAAACCGGATAATTGCCAATGGATCACCGATGCGTCAGCAATAACACCATCGAGAAACGATCCGTAACCCAAAGGAATTTACCTTGAAGATCGATACCTCAGTAAAATCGCCGACCAATACGGGCGTAAAAGAAACTGCAACGCGCGGTTCGAAGCCAGGAGCCGGCACGGCCACTGTTGCGTCGCCAGCAAAACAACCGGTGGCACAGGACAAGGTTCAGATCACTTCGCTTTCATCGCAGCTCCAGGCCATGGAAAACACGCCGGTAATAGACAGCGCACGCGTTGAGTCGATCAAGCTGGCAATCAGTGAAGGTCGATTCAAAATCAACCCGGAAGCCATTGCAGATAGCCTGCTTGCCTCGGTTAAAGACCTGGTTAAAAATCAGAAAGGCTGACGTTGACAATCAAGCCGGCGATCACCTCTCCAGACGACTTCGCCAAGAGCCTTGATGCTGAATTACGTGTATTTCTGGATTTCATTCAGGTGTTGCAAACTGAGCAGGAAGCTCTGATTCAGGGCAATGTTGATTTTCTGGTCGAACTGGCTCAGCTAAAATCCGAAAAAGCAGTCCTGCTGTCGCAATACGCCATGTCCCGTAACCGCTTCCTCAGCACACAAGGCTGCGCTCCGGAACAGGGGGGTATGGGAAAATGGCTACGCCAGCACGACAACCCACAAATCGCCGAAATCTGGCGGAAACTGCTGGAGTGCGCGGAAACTGCCCAGCAGCTCAATCAGATCAATGGCGTCATGATCGAAACAAAACTCAAAAATAACCAGCAGGCACTAACCGTCCTTCAGGCAGCGGCCAACAAGAGCGCGCTGTACGGTCCAGATGGGCAAACCCATGCGCCAGACATGGGACGCCCGCTCGGCAAGGTCTAGAACGTCCCCCACCTTTCACGAAACTTAGCTGCTAAAAAGCCCTCAAGGCTTCTTGATGGCAGGAGTCTCTGCTGTCGCAGCCTTGGGTGTTTCCGTTGCGGTCTTGGGTGTTTGGCCGGCGGCCGGCGCATTGGTATCCGCCTCCTGCTCCGCTAAAATCGTGATCGTGACATGCCGGTTTCGCGAGCGTCCTTCCGGTGTACTGTTGGTATCG
This sequence comes from Sulfuricella sp., assembly GCA_028713975.1. Taxonomy (GTDB): domain Bacteria; phylum Pseudomonadota; class Gammaproteobacteria; order Burkholderiales; family Sulfuricellaceae; genus Sulfuricella. The sequence continues at coordinate 134,899 of JAQTNE010000006.1, read as the reverse complement.
CTCGGGCGAAATTCCCCGTAGCCCACGGCAACAAAACGCTCCGGCGCCGCCCCGTTTTCGGCAAGAAGCCGTACCACACTACTGGCGCGGGCAGTCGACAGTTCCCAGTTGGACGGAAAAACAGGGGTGTTGATCGGCGTATTGTCGGTAAACCCTTCTACCTGGATCATGTTCGGTATCCGGGCCAGTTCCTGCCCCACCGCATACAGCGTTTTAACCGCCCCTGGCTCGAGAACCGCCTGACCAGAGGCAAATAATGCGCTGGCATTGATCTCGATTGCGACGCCACGTTCGCTATGGGTTACACTGACCAGCCCTTCCTTTATCAAGGCGGCCATTGCCTTGAGCATGGATTTGGCGACTGCCTTCAGTTTTTCCGCTTGCTGCTGCCTCCGGCGCATCTCCATGATTTGTTTCAGTTCAATAACCTGCGCAGCGGTCGCTGGCGCAGTCTTCGTCTGGCCCGCAGACTTGGACGTTGCATCGACCCGCATCGTCGGCGCAACTTGCGCATTAACGGATGGCGAATTCTTGAAAGCGCTAACCAGAGAACTGCTCAACACCTTGTATTTCGCCGTATTCACTTGGGAAATTGAATACATTACAACAAAAAAGGCGAAGAGCAAGGTAATGAAATCTGCGTAAGAGACTAGCCAGCGCTCCAGATTTTCGTGTTCTTCGTGTTTGTGCTTGCGCGCCATTCGTCATCCCGCCCAGACAACCTAAATGATATAACCTTGCAATTTCGTTTCGATCGCACGGGGGTTCTCGCCATTGGCGATAGACACCAGCCCCTCGATCAACATCTCGCGCATCACCACTTCCTGTTCGATAATAGCCTTGAGTTTATTGGCTATCGGCAGGAAAAAAAGGTTAGCCGATCCCACGCCATAAACGGTTGCGACAAATGCCACGGCGATACCGGCCCCCAGTTTGGATGGATCGCTCAGGTTCTCCATCACATGGATCAGGCCAAGCACCGCGCCAATAATGCCGACGGTGGGAGCGTAGCCGCCCGCTCCCATCCAGACCTTCGATGCATCCAGATGATGCTTCTCATAGGTTGCGATTTCGACATCGAGCGCCTCACGGATTTTCTCCGGCTCTGCGCCGTCCACCAACATTTGCAGGCCCTTGTGAGTAAAAGGATCTTTCTGCTCTTCCAGTTGCGGCTCCAGCGCCAGCAGTCCGCCCTTGCGTGCCACGCCGTTCCATGCAACCACCTGTTTAATCAGTGCATCCTGATCAAGACTGGGAGGAAAGAAAACCCATTTTGCCAGTTTCAGCCCATGGAAAAATGTTCTGGGAGGACACTGCAGCATGATGGCACCGATCGTACCGCCAAACACGATGATAAATGCCGTGATCTGAAGTAAAGAGCCGACATGCCCCCCTTCCAGAACCTGGCCGCCGAGGATCGCAGTAAAGGCCAGCGCTATACCGACCAGACTGACAAAATCGAAGCTGGTGCGCTTCGCCTGCTTCGTACTTTTCCCTTTCAAATCCACTCCTTCATCTTGCTGCGCAAACGCGCCATGGCCTGGCTGTGCACTTGGCACACGCGCGATTCGCTGACGCCCAGAACCTCACCGATTTCGCGCAGATTCATTTCTTCCTCATAATACATCGCCATCATCAACTTTTCGCGCTCGGGCAATACACTGATCGCCTCAATCAGTTTCGCCCTGAACCGCTCATCCTGCAGCCTGGCAAACGGCTCAGCGGAATCGTCAGCACAGTGGCGCTCGAAAAAATCGCCATCCTCACCGTTCTGAAAGTCCTCATAGTGCAGCAACTGACAACCGCGCGCATCCAGCAGCATCTGCTGGTAATCCTCCAGACTCACCCGCAGCTCGTCAGCCACTTCACGTTCGGTTGGGGCGCGGCACACGCGCTGCTCCAAGGCATTCATGGCGGCTTCGATCTGGCGCAAGGTCTTTCGCGCCGAGCGCGGCAACCAGTCGCTTTGGCGCAATTCGTCCAGCATCGCACCGCGGATGCGCTGCACCGCATAAGTCTCGAACTGCGCACCCTGCTCATCGTTGTAATTAGTCATGGCATCAAGCAGGCCGATCATGCCAACCTGGATCAGGTCGTCAACCTGCACGCTGGCAGGCAGCCGCGCCATCAGATGGTAGGCAATGCGTTTGACCAGCGGGGCATATTGGGCAACTTGCTGATTTTTCTCTAATCCGGTTTTGGAGTACATGACACGATTCTATAAGCGAGACTCTTCCACCGCAATACGGCTGGTCTGAATCAGGCGCTGCATGAACGCTTCCAGACGTCCATCCTCGCCCGACGGTTGCGGCCATTGTTCCACAGTTTCCGCCAGATTTCTGAGCGCCTTGGCTGATGCCGCCGCAGGAAATGCATCCACCACCGGGCGACCGATCCGGCCAGCTTGCTTCAATTTATCGTCAAACGGCACGTAGCCCATGAAGTCGAGGGATACGTCAAGGAAGCGCACGGCCACCTTGGCCATGTTATCGTATAATGCTCGCGCTTCGGCTCCGCTCTTTACCTTGCTCGCCAGAATATGAAAACGATGGATAGCGAAGCGCTGGTTGAGCACCTTGATCAAGGCGTAACCATCGGTGATCGAAGACGGGTGTTCCGACACCACGATCACGATTTCCTGGGAAGCCAAAGACAACGGCAAAACATTGCTGGCGACCCCGGCAACGGCATCTACCAACACCACATCCACGGTTTTTGATATTTGACGGAACGACTGCACCAGCCAGTCCTGATCTTCCTGCCCCAATTCCCCAAGTACCTGTAGCCCCTTGCCGGCGGAAACGATACCGACGCCTTCCGGGCCTTGCACAATCACCTCTTCCAGTGTCTTTTCGCGCCGGATCACATGCATCAGGTCATAGTGCGCCGTAAGGCCGAGCAAGGTTTCCGTGCCGCCTGCACCCTGCTGTTCATCCAGTACCAGCACCTGCCGACCGCGCTTGGCCAGTGCCGTAGCCAGGTTGACCACAATATTGGATTTGCCCGCACTGGTTCTACCGCTGGTCAGCGTCACCACCCTCACTGAATCACGCGCCAGCAGGCGGCGCAGGCCTTCAGCCTGATCCTGCATGACATCAGCCACGGAGAGCGCCCGCGTCGCGTTTGGTTCCCGCGAAACCGGCTGACTCCACCGCAGCCATCGCCAACGGGTATTCGGTTTCCTGCAGAATGAAGGGCGAAGCTTCCAGCGCAGATTTCAAAACCCTGTCCACCAGATAAACCGGATTGGGAAGATGCAGATCCTCCGGCACGCGCTGGCCATTGGCAACATAATGGAGCTTTAATTTGTGGCGAATCACCACATCCAGCACCGGGCCGATGCTGATCGCCTCGTCTATCTTGGTCAGGATGCAGCCATCCATGTCATCCGTCTGGTAGGAGCGGACAACATCGTCGAGCGTGCTGCCCTGTCCATTAGCGGAAAGCAGGAGCAGGCGTTTGATGGTGCATCCACCGCCAGACAGCAGCGCCACCTGTTCAGAAAGACGGCGATCGCGCTGGCTCATGCCGACCGTATCAATCAGGATCAGGTGCTTGCTCTGCAGATCGGACAAGGTAAGCTGCAAATCGGCCTCGTCCTTGATCACGTAAACCGGTACGCCAAGTATCCTGCCATAAATACGCAGCTGCTCATGGGCGCCGATCCGGTAGGTGTCCGTAGTGATCAGGGCCATGCTGGACGGACCATGCTTCAGAGCGCAGCGCGCCGCCAGCTTGGCCACAGTGGTGGTCTTGCCGACTCCGGTCGGGCCAACCAGCGCATAAACACCACCGCGATCAACGATGTCATCGTTTTCCTTCGCCACATGGAGATTATGCATCAGGGCCGCCCTCAGCCAGCGCAAGCTCTTTTCCAGGTTGTAGCCGGACGGCATTTTTTCCAGCATCTGGCGGGAAAGCAAAGGGCTTAGCCCTACGCTCAGCAGGTGGCGCATAGCTTCGATCTTGGACGGCTCTTTCCGCTGCAGGTCGCTCCAGGCGAAGCCGGATAGCTGGCCTTCCAGCATGCCGCGCAGAAATTTTATTTCACGGACAATATCCTGTGTTATCGGTTCCAGCGATACTTCATTCTCCACTGGAACAGATTTACTTTTCTCCTGCACCTCGGCAATTTGTGCGCGCGAAACAGGAGGGGAGGTAGCGGCAGACGACGATCCGGAGTAGGAAGAAAATTCGGCAGGTGCCGGACGCGGCTTGGCCGGCGATGGTCTCTCAGCTGCACCGGCAAGGGAAGCTACATCCATATCCGCTACCGCCATGATCTCGATACCGTCCGCTACCTGGCGGTTGGCCAGGATAATGGCGTCGGCGCCCAGCGCATCCCTGACCTGGCGCAAAGCCTCGCGTGTAGTGCTGGCATAAAATTTCCGGACGTTCATCTACCCCCCAATACGGCGGTCACTTTAATGGTTTTTGAATCCGGCACCTCGGCATGGGAAATCACCTTGAGCTGAGGCACCGCACGCCGCAAAAAGCGCGACATCAGGCCGCGCAACGGTGCAGGCACCAGAAGCACGGCAGGCAGGCCAAGTTGCTCCTGGCTCTGCGCCACGGACTGTGCCTGCGTCAGCAGATTTTCTGCCAAGCCGGGTTCCAGTCCGGCACCTTCGCCGCCCGACGTTTGCGCCGCCTGCATCAGCAGGCCTTCCAAGCCGGGATCCAGTGAAATGACTTGCAGCTCGTTCGTGCCCGGATAAATTTGCTGGATAATAGCACGCCCCAGCCCGACTCGAACCAGGGACGCCAGTTCGTCAATATTTTGGGTACGTGCGCCATGCTCGGCAAGGATTTCAATAATGGTGCGCATATCGCGAATATGCACGCCTTCTTCCAACAGGCTCTGAAGCACCCGATGCAAGGTGGAAAGCGACATCTGCTTCGGCACCAGATCCTCGACCAGCTTGGGCGATTCCTTCGCCAGATGATCCAGCAACTGCTGCACCTCTTCGCGCCCCAGTAATTCTGCGCTATGGGACTGGATGATGTTGGACAGATGAGTGGCGATTACCGTGCTGGCGTCCACTACGGTATAGCCCAGGGATTGCGCCTGTTCGCGCAGACCCGCTTCGATCCAGACGGCAGGCAAACCGAAGGCAGGATCGCGGGTGGCCGTGCCCGCCAAGGCGCCCAGCACCCGACCAGGGTTAATCGCCAGATACATGCCGGTATAAGCCTCACCATGCCCCATCTCGACACCCTTCAAGGCAATACGATAACCGTTGGGCTTGAGCTCGAGGTTGTCGCGGATATGCACTGACGACGCCACAAACCCGGTTTCGTGGGCGAATTTCTTGCGGATGCCACGGATGCGCCGCAACAACTCGCCATCCTGGTTTCTGTCAACCAGTGAAATAAGGCGATAACCAACCTCCAGCCCCAGAATATCCACCGGCATCACATCATCCCAACTTACCTCGGCGGCTTCGGTCGGCGCTTGGACGGGGGCCTCGACCTCCAGCTCCTTGGGCTGTTGCGCCCGCTGCTCAACATAATATGCGGCCCCGGCAAGCATGGTGGCCAAGGTCAGGAAAGAGAAATGCGGCATATTCGGGATCAGGCCAATAACACCCAGAATCCCGGAAGTGATGTAAAGCACCAGCGGCTGGCTGAACAACTGGCCGAGCAATTGCTGACTCAAATCTTCGTCGGTGGACACACGGCTGACCACAATACCCGCCGCAGTTGAAATCACGAGTGCCGGAATCTGCGCCACCAGGCCATCACCGATGGTCAGCAAGGTGTAATTATTGGCAGCCGTGGCGAAGTCCAGGTTGTGCTGCAACACGCCCACCGCCAATCCGCCGATAATCATGATCAGCATGATCAAAATACCGGCGACGGCATCACCGCGCACGAACTTGCTGGCACCGTCCATCGAACCGAAGAAATCCGCTTCCTGGGAAATGGTGGCGCGGCGTGTCCTGGCTTCATCTTCGCCGATCAGGCCGGCATTGAGGTCGGCGTCGATTGCCATCTGCTTGCCGGGCATCGCGTCCAAGGTAAAGCGCGCGCTGACTTCGGCGATCCGTCCGGCGCCCTTGGTAATTACCACGAAATTGATAATCACCAGAATGATGAACAGAATGATGCCAACAGCGTAGTTGCCGCCAACCAGAAAATGACCGAACGCTTCGATCACCTTGCCTGCCGCGTCGGCTCCGGTATGCCCCTCGAGTAGAACAATCCGGGCCGATGCCACGTTAAGCGACAGACGTAACAACGTGGTCACCAGCAGCACAGTGGGAAATACCGCGAACTCGAGCGGCTTGGTGGTGTACAGGCTGACCAGCAGCACAATCATTGCCAGCGCGATATTAAAGGTGAACAGCAAGTCGAGCAGGATCGGCGGCAGCGGCAGGATCATCATGCCCAGAATCATGATGATCAGAACCGGCCCGGCCAGCTTGGTCAGGCTCAGGCCGCCCGGCAATCTTACCCCTTCAAGCATGGCGTTCATGCAACCTCACCCGGGTCAAGGTCAGGCGGCACCGGCAGATTCTTCGGCGGCAGCGGCGCCGTGCCTTGGCCCGCTTCATAGCTGCGCAGTTGATAGACATAGGCGAGTACCTCGGCCACCGCCGTATACAATGCCGACGGGATTTCCTCGCCCAATTCGGCATGGCTGTAAAGTGCGCGAGCCAAGGGTGGCGCTTCCAAAATCGGAACATGATGTTCCTCGCCCAGCTCTCTGATGCGTGCCGCCAAAAGTGCCGACCCCTTGGCAATAACGATCGGCGCCCCCATGGACCTGTCCTGATAGCGCAATGCCACCGCATAATGAGTCGGGTTGGTCACAATTACATCAGCCTTGGGTACTTCAGCCATCATGCGGCGACGGGCCATCTCGCGCTGCATCCGGCGGATCTGCGCCTTGACCTCGGGCGAGCCTTCCATTTCCTTGTATTCCTGGCGCACTTCCTCTTTCGTCATCTTCAGTTTGCTGGCGTGCTGCCACAGTTGGAAAGGGACATCAACCGCCACGATCAGGATCATCGAGCCGGTGATGGAAAGAAAGGCGGTACCAAGCAGGTTACCCAAATGGGCGATACTCTGGTTGAGCGGTTCGCTCACCAAAGAAAACATTGCTTCCTTGTGATGCATGATCACCCAATAGGCGACGCCGCCGATCACCGCTGATTTTGCCAGGGCCTTGGCCAGTTCGACCAGGCTATTTACAGAAAAGAGGCGACCTATCCCTTTGATCGGGTTAATACGGCCGAAATCAGGCTGCAGCGCCTGAAAGCTGAACAGCCAGCCGCTCAGCGCTAACGGCGCGAAGAGCGCGGCTACGACCATCAACAGGATAAAAGGTAGGAAAACGATCAGCATGCTCAATGACTGCTGGTGCAAGCGGGCCAGCATCAACAGGGGGTCGAACGCATCCGCCCGACCCAGCACCAGTCCGGCGCGCATCAGTCCGATCAGGCTGTCCATCAGTTGCGGGCCCATCACCATCAGACCAACACCCGCGGCCATCAGCACGGTGAACGTCGCAAGCTCGCGGGAACGGGCAACCTGCCCTTTTTCGCGAGCCTGTTCTATTCGTCGTGATGACGCTGGTTCTGTTTTTTCTAAATCGCTGTCTTCAGCCACTTATTTCCCCCTCGACCATAGCGCAGCGCAGGTAGCCTATTTTGGGGGCAAGTTTACATCAATTCCACCAGATATAGTAGCGGATCGGGAGGGCGCGATTTCGCAACAAGGCGCTGAAATCTCGGGGTACGGAGGGCTATTCTGTCTCGTCTATCCAGGCCATCTGGATTGCCTCGAGGATTTTCTCGCTGGACTTTTCCGGGTCATCGCTGAAACATGACAATTCCGTAATCCAGCGATGCAAGTCGGTGAAGCGAACATAACGCGGATCGACTTCGGGAAATTTCTCATAAAGCTCGATGGCAATATCGAGCGTATCAGTCCATTTCATCGTGCGCCCCAGTTGGTATCAGTGATGTTCGCTGGCCAGATTAATGGTGTATTTCGGGATTTCAACCACCAAATCCTGATCCCTGACGATCGCCTGGCAGGAAAGGCGCGAGGCCGGTTCCAGCCCCCACGCCTTGTCCAGCATATCCTCTTCCAGCTCATCGGCGGGGTCGAGCGACTCCAGCCCTTCGCGCACCACAACGTGACAAGTGGTGCAGGCACAGGATTTTTCGCAGGCGTGTTCGATTTCAATACCGTTCTCAAGCAAGGCATCACAAATGGATATGCCCGGCGTGGCATCGATCATTGCCCCGTCAGGACAAAGATACTCATTCGGCAATACGATAATCTTCGGCATACCTATGCTTCCCATTCTTCAAGTTTGTGGCCCGTCATTGCCTTTTTCACACCCTGATCCATGCGGCGCGCAGCGAATACCTCGCTGATCTGGTTGAGTTTTTCGATCTGCGCCTTGATGAGCTGATGGTTTGGGTCTTTCATCGCGAGGCGCAGCGCAGCCATGCCTTCATCAATCTCTGCCCGTTCCGCGGCGTTTAGCAGGCTATCGCCATTCTCGCTCAGTGCGGCCTCGATCGCCTCGATCAGACGCCCGGCCTCAACCTGCTGCTCGCGCAGGGCGCGCGCAGCCATATCGGCCTTGGCGTTCTCCTGCGAAGTACGCAGCATTTGGGTAATTTCTTCGTCGCCAAGTCCGTAAGACGGCTTCACTACGATTGAAGCTTCCACGCCATTGCTTTTCTCACGTGCCGAAACACTGAGCAGGCCATCGGCATCCACCTGGAAAGTCACGCGGATGCGCGCGCCGCCCGCCACCATCGGCGGAATGCCGCGCAGTTCGAATTTAGCCAGCGAACGGCAATCGCTCACCAGTTCGCGTTCGCCCTGCACCACGTGAATGCTCATCGCGGTCTGGCCATCCTTGTAGGTGGTAAATTCCTGCGCGCGCGCCACGGGAATGGTGGAATTGCGCGGGATAACTTTCTCCACCAAGCCGCCCATGGTTTCCAGCCCCAACGAAAGCGGAATCACATCAAGCAACAGCCAGTCGTCATCGGAACGATTTCCGGCCAGAACATTGGCCTGGATTGCCGCACCCAGTGCAACGACCCGATCCGGGTCGAGATTGTTCAGCGGCTCCTGGCGGAAGAATTGTCCGACAGCATGCTGAATCTGCGGCATACGGGTCGCTCCGCCCACCATCACCACGCCCTTTACGTCCTCGGGTTCCAGATTGGCGTCACGCAACGCTTTCTTGGTCGGCACCAGGGTTTTGCTGACAAGGCTGGCGGTAATATGGGTGAAAATTTCGGAAGTCAGTGTGAGATCAACGATCTCGCCGGTGCCGAGTACAGCATTAATCCGCACTTCGGGGCGCAGGGTCAGGTCTTCTTTGGCCTCACGCGCGCGGGTCAGCAGCAGACGCGCATCCTGCGGCTTCATGGCGGACAGTTTGGCCTGTTCGAGAATCCAACAGTAAACACGGTGGTCGAAATCATCCCCACCCAGGGCAGAATCGCCATTGGTGGCCAATACCTCGAAAACCCCCTTGGATAACCGCAAGATCGAGATATCGAAAGTGCCGCCCCCCAAATCGTAGACGGCGTAAACGCCTTCCGCCGCGTTGTCGAGGCCATAGGCGACCGCCGCCGCAGTTGGTTCGTTCAGCAGCCGCAGCACATTGAGGCCGGCCAGTCGCGCGGCATCCTTGGTGGCTTGGCGCTGGGCATCATCGAAATACGCCGGCACGGTGATGACGGCACCAACCAATTCACCACCCAGCGCGCTCTCGGCACGATCACGCAAAACTTTGAGAATTTCAGCGGACGCCTCAACCGGGCTTTTTACACCGGCGACGGTTTTCAGCTGCACCATGCCCGGCGCATCAACAAACTGGTAAGGCATGCTGCCGACATCGTTCAAGTCGTGCAGCCCTCTACCCATGAAACGCTTTGCTGAAACGATAGTGTTGTGGGGGTCACTGCTTTGCATCGCCTGTGCGGAATAGCCGACATCGGTGCTGCCATCGGCATGGTAACGCACCACCGAAGGCAGCAGCGCGCGCCCGGTTTCGTCATGCAGCACGACACTCATGCCGCTCCTGACCGTCGCCACCAATGAATTAGTCGTACCCAGGTCAATACCCACCGCCAATCGGTGCTGGTGAGGGGCGGCGCTCATGCCGGGTTCTGCGATCTGCAACAAAGCCATTATGCTTCCAATGCTTCCAGCGCATAGTTGATTTCTTCGCGCAATTTTTCCATGAATTTAAGCTCGCGCACCACTTGCGCCGCCTTTTCAAAATCTTTATCGCTATCCAGCAGGCCAGCCAGCTGTTGCTGCTGCGCCTGCACATCAGCCCGCAGCTTGCTGCTCAAATGTTCAAGTTCGGAGGTATCCTTGGCAGCTCGCGCTTCGCCAATTGCCTCGCGCCATTCCATTTGCTGCATCAGGAAAGCGGGCGACATCGCCGTATTGGTTTCCTCGTGAAGCTCGAAGCCATTCAGGTGAAGCAGGTAACGCGCTCGATTGAGCGGATGCCGCAAGGTCTGATAAGCCTCGTTGGCCTGTGTTGACCATTGCATGGAAAGGCGGCGCTCGGCATCGTTCAAGTGCGCAAATTTATCGGGATGCACCTGGCTCTGAATGTCGCGGTAGGTCTGTTCCAGCCGGATCAAATCAATCTGATAGGCTGGTGTTATGCCCAACAGCTCGAAATGATTCTTGCTGAAATCAAAATTCATCACGCTTGTCTAGACGCCGAAACTCTCGCCACAGCCGCATGCGCTCTTGACGTTGGGGTTGTTGAATTTGAAACCTTCGCTCAAGCCTTCGCGCACATAATCCAGCTCGGTACCTTCGAGGTAGGCGAGGCTTTTCGGGTCCACCAGCACTTTGACACCGTGGCTCTCGAACTGGCTATCGCTCTCGTTAAACTCGTCAGCGAATTCCAGCGTATAAGCCATGCCGGAACAACCGCTGGTGCGTACGCCCAAACGCAATCCAACGCCCTTGCCACGCTTTTCGATATAGCTCTTGACGTGGTTGGCGGCTTTTTCAGTCAGGGTAACAGCCATTTTCTATCTCCTTGTTGTGCCGGAACGGCATTAACCTTTACAGGCAGCAGTTTCCACCATCTCGCCTTGCATCTCGCCGTGCCTGGCTTTGTAATCAGCCACGGCAGCCTTGATCGCGTCTTCTGCCAGCACCGAGCAGTGAATCTTCACCGGTGGCAACGCCAGTTCTTCGGCGATCTGGGTGTTCTTGATGGTCAGCGCCTCATCCAGCGTCTTGCCCTTGACCCACTCGGTCACCAGCGAACTCGACGCAATCGCCGAGCCACAGCCGTAGGTCTTGAACTTGGCATCTTCGATCACGCCGTCCTTGTTCACCTTGATCTGCAACTTCATCACGTCGCCGCAAGCGGGTGCCCCGACCATGCCGGTAGCAACGCCTTCGTCTTCCTTGCCAAAGGTGCCGACATTGCGGGGGTTTTCGTAGTGATCCAATACCTTGGTGCTGTAAGACATGATTTTCTCCTTCGTCGAAACAGAGGCTAGGGACTAGTCCCTAAATTAATGTGACGCCCACTTCACGGTGCTCAGATCGACGCCTTCCTTGAACATGTCCCACAGTGGCGACATTTCGCGCAGGCGCCCGATCTTGTTCTTGAGCAGCTCGATAGCGTAATCGATTTCTTCCTCAGTGGTAAAACGGCCAATCGTAAAACGAATCGAACTGTGCGCCAGTTCATCGCTACGCCCCAGTGCGCGCAGCACGTAAGAAGGCTCAAGACTGGCAGAAGTGCAGGCGGAGCCGCTGGAAACCGCAAGGTCGCGAATCGCCATGATCAGCGATTCACCCTCGACAAAATTAAAGCTGATATTGAGGTTATGCGGTACGCGTTGTTCCATGTCGCCGTTGACGTGAACTTCCTCAATTTGCGACAACCCCTTGTATAACCTGTCGCGCAGAGACCGGACGCGCTCATTCTCGGCAGCCATTTCTTCGCGGGCGATGCGAAAGGCTTCTCCCATACCGGCGATCTGGTGCGTTGCCAGGGTGCCGGAACGCAATCCGCGTTCATGGCCGCCACCGTGCATTTGCGCTTCCAGGCGCACGCGCGGCTTGCGTTGCACGTACAGCGCACCGATTCCCTTGGGGCCGTAAGTCTTGTGGGCGGAAAAAGACATCAAATCCACCTTGAGCTTGGCCAGGTCTATCGCCACCTTGCCAGTGGCTTGAGCCGCATCGACGTGAAAAATGATTCCCTGGGCACGGCAAATCTCGCCCAGCGCAGCGATGTCCTGGATCACGCCGATTTCGTTGTTGACCAGCATCACCGAGGCCAGAATGGTATCGGGGCGCAAAGCGGCCTTGAATTTCTCGATATCCACCAGACCGCTCGGCTCCGGTTTCAGGTAGGTCACTTCGTAACCCTCGCTCTCGAGGTGGCGCATGGTGTCGATCACCGCTTTGTGCTCGGTCATCATCGTGACCAGATGCTTGCCCTTGGCCTTGTAAAAATGCGCAGCACCCTTGATGGCGAGATTGTTCGATTCGGTCGCACCGGATGTCCAGATGATTTCCTTAGGGTCGGCGTTGACCAGCGCGGCAACTTGCTCACGCGCCTGCTCCACGGCTTTTTCCGCTTCCCAGCCGAATTCGTGGGAACGACTCGCCGGGTTGCCGAATTTTTCAGTCAGGTAAGGAATCATTACTTCCGCCACCCTCGGGTCAACCGGGGTAGTGGCGGAATAATCCAGATAAATCGGGGTCTTAATCATTGCTCGTTTCTCCACTTTTCTAGTTCCTGTTGGCTGCATCGGCTCAAACAGCAATCGCAGCCAGCTTTTTCAACCTGAAAATCTCATCCTGCAACGCCTGCAAGAACCGCTCAATCTGGCTCATTTCATTGCCCCGGCCCAGGCTGACGCGCACGGCGCACCGCGCCAGTTCACGTTCCACCCCCATGGACAGCAGCACCGGACTCGGGTCGGCACCGCCACTGGAGCAGGCAGAACCACTCGCCACGGCATATCCGGCCCGATCCAGCGCCATCACCAGGGTTTCTCCTTCGATGCCGGGGAGGGCAAAATAACTGGTGTTGGGCAGACGCTCTGCGCCGTCGCCGAACAGTATTGCACCCATCGTTCGCAACCCCTGATTCATCCGCCCGCGCATCTGTTCCAGATTAAACGAGCTTTGAGCCAGGCGATCTGACGCCAACATACAGGCCGCACCAAAACCGACTATTGCCGGGACATTCTCGGTACCGGCGCGTAGCCCTTTCTCATGCCCGCCGCCAGTGATCTGCGGCTTGATATCGAGGCGCTTGTCCAGAATCAGGGCGCCCATTCCTTTTGGCCCATAAATCTTGTGCGCGGAAAGTGTCATCGCATGCACATTCAAAGTCGCAAAATTCACCGGCATTTTGCCCAGTGCCTGAACTGCATCGGTATGAACCAAGGCACCGGCACTGCGAGCCAATTCCGCCAGCGAAGCAACATCCTGAATCACGCCGGTCTCATTATTCGCCAGCATCACCGACATCAGCCCGGTCGGCTCGCGCAGCGCGCTTTTCGCCTCGTCCATGTCGATCCGGCCTGCATGATCAACTGCCAGCCTTCTCACTTTCCAGCCATGCTCGCGCAATTCCTGCACGGGCACGGTTACGCTGGGATGCTCCACCGCACTGACGGCAACCTGTGAAGGCTTGAGCCGGGCTGCCACTCCCTTTATCAACAAGTTATTGGCTTCGGTACCACCGCTAACAAAATAAACCTGCGAGGGGTGCGCACCAACGGCATCCGCCACTTGCTCGCGTGCATCATCTACTGCTTGGCGTGCGGCTCGTCCGAATTCGTGGCGGCTGGAAGCATTGCCGTAATGCTCCCGAAAAAACGGCAACATCGCTTGCAGTACACTTTCGTCCAGCGGCGTGGTGGCATTATGGTCAAAGTATACTGGCGACATCCGTCTTGGTTCCGCTGCGCCGTTTTACCACCATCTTGCCATCATTCATCTGAACCACGCCAACGCCACGCTGTTGCGCCACCAGGTGCGACAATTTGATCGAGGACAGATATTCACAAATCTTCGCATTGAGATTGACCCACAATTCGTGGGTCATGCACTCGTGTTCGTCGTGGCAATTACCGAGCCCACCGCACTGGGTGGCATCCATCGGCTCGTCCACCGCTTTGATGATGTCTGAAATCGCGATTTCATCGAAGCTTTTTGCCAAATAATAGCCGCCGCCCGGGCCGCGCACACTTTTCACCAGCGCATGACGCCGCAACTTGCCAAAAAGCTGTTCAAGGTAAGACAAGGAGATTTTTTGCCGCTCGCTAATCCCGGCCAGCGTCACCGGCCCACCGCCCCGGCGCATGGCCAGATCGAGCATGGCAGTTACCGCAAAACGCCCCTTGGTTGTCAATCGCATGATTATTTCCTTCTCAAGAAGTTATGCTGCAACTCTATAATACCTTATCTTTTTAGTCAACTATTTTATTAAGATAATTTGCGTCGAACTGGTCCTGCGTTTGGGTCGATTGCTCCACTTCTATGCCCATCTTTTTCAATTGCGCCAGAATTGTCTCAATCCGCCGATCCATCATCACGGTGTGGTCGAGCAAGCCATGGATCGCCTTGACTACCGGGTCGTTCATGTCAGCGCTGATGGCATAGGCAGAAAAGCCCATTTTCTGCGCCTTGCTTTCGCGCAAATCAGCCTGCGTCGGGTCGATAATTCGCGCCGGAATGCCGATCGCGGTAGCGCCTGGCGGGACGTCCTTCACCACCACCGCGTTAGAGCCGACCTTGGCACCATCGCCAAGAAATATTGGCCCAAGAATCTTGGCACCAGCGCCGACCACCACGCCCTTGCCCAATGTCGGATGGCGCTTGCCCTTGTTCCAGGAGGTGCCACCCAGCGTAACGCCATGGTAAAGCGTTGAATCATCGCCAACCTCGGCAGTCTCGCCAATCACCACGCCCATGCCATGGTCGATAAACACCCGCCGCCCGATCTTTGCCCCCGGATGAATCTCGATGCCCGTCAACCCACGCCCCAAGTGGGAAACAAAACGCGCCAGCCACTTCAGGTTCCAGCGCCACAAGCGTTGAGCCAGACGATGAACCAGCAAAGCGTGCAGACCCGGATAGGTGGTCAGCACTTCCCAGGCAGAGCGCGCAGCCGGATCCCGCTCAAACACGACAGAGATATCTTCACGTAGACGATCGAACATCAGCAGATTCCAAAATACTAAAATCGGCCCCATTATATTCCAGAGCCCTTTAGTCAACTATAGGTTTTTTCACTTCCTGGTAAATTTATCCACGGAAGTCAAAATTCCGCGCAGGATACTAACTTCTTCTTTCTCCATCCGTGCTCTTGCAAACAACCGCCTCACTCTCTGCATCAAGCGCCCGGGATTGGCCGGATCGAGAAAAGTGGTATCGACAATCACCTGTTCCAGATGCTGATAGAACCGCTCGACGTCTTCGAAGCTGGCTGCCTCGAACGTCTTTGCTCCCGGCATTTCAACCTCGCCGAGAAAGGCCATGCGCAGCTCATAGGCCAGCAACTGTACGGCGGAACCGAGGTTCAGCGAGGAAAATTCGGGATTGGCAGGAATAGTGGCAAGCAACTGGCACCGATCCAGCTCGGCATTGGAAAGCCCGGACATCTCGGTGCCGAACAACAGCGCCACTTCACCCTGTGCGGCAAGTTCCAGCATGCGGCATGACGCCTCGCGGGCCGGCAACATTTCATGGGAAAGATCGCGCCGCCGGGCGGTCACTGCCACGGCAAGGACAGTGCCCGCCAATGCCTCATCCAGCGTTGTGCATACCTGCGCATTTTGCAGCACATCGACCGCGCCCGCAGCGCGCGAATCTGCCGTGGGATCGGGAAAGGACTTGGGATTGACCAGATAAAGGCGCTCCAGCCCCATCGTCTTCATTGCCCGCGCTGCCGCGCCGATATTACCCGGATGGCTGGTGTGGCTGAGCACGATGCGGATCTTATTCAGTACATTTTGTTTCTTCATCCGGGGTTTCCCATTAAAATGGCGGGATACGCTTCAGCGTTTTGTTCATTAAACTTTCCAGGATAATCCATGCATCCCATGCTCAACACCGCGGTCAAGGCCGCGCGCCGTGCCGGCCAGATCATCAACCGCGCCTCCCAAAACCTGGACTCGCTCACGGTCAAGCACAAAAGCTTCAATGATTTTGTCAGCGAAGTAGATCAAAAGGCGGAAGACGCCATCAAGGAAATTCTGCTGGAAGCCTACCCGAAGCACGCGATTTTAGCAGAAGAAAGCGGCGCACAGGGCGACTCCGAGTTCGAGTGGATCATCGATCCGCTCGACGGCACCACCAACTTTCTCCACGGTTTTCCGCAATATTCCGTTTCCATCGCCATGCGGCACAAGGGGGTGCTGACCCATGCCGTGGTTTACGACCCCAGCCGCAACGACCTGTTCACTGCCACGCGCGGTGCCGGAGCCTTCCTCAACGACCGCCGCCTTCGTGTCAGCCGTTGCGAATATCTGAAAGATGCACTGATCGGCACCGGCTTCCCGTTCCGCGATTTCACTCATCTCGACGCCTATATGGCCATATTCCGCGAGATGGTACAAAAAACCGCCGGTATACGCCGCCCCGGCTCAGCCGCGCTGGATCTCGCCTACACCGCTGCGGGCCGCCTCGATGGCTTCTGGGAATTCGGCCTGAACACCTGGGACATTGCCGCCGGCGTGCTGCTGGTGCAAGAAGCAGGCGGGCTGGTGGGCGATTTTCAGGGAGACGCGGGTTACATGGAAAGCGGCAACATCGTCGCCGGCAACCCGAAAGTCTTTGGCCAACTGCTCCAGACCATTGCTCCTCATCTAGCCGCCAAAACCAAATAATCTGCTCCATGAACGCCCAGGAGGAATTGTCCCGGCACACGCCGATGATGCAGCAATACCTGCGCATCAAGGCGGAGCATCCGGACATGTTGCTGCTCTACCGCATGGGGGATTTCTATGAGCTTTTCTTCGGTGACGCGGAGAAAGCGGCTCAACTGCTGGGCATCACGCTGACCACCCGTGGCGCTACGGCAGGGCAGCCGATCAAGATGGCGGGCGTGCCTTACCATGCGATTGAGCAGTACCTCGCCAAGCTGGTCAAGCTCGGCGTGGGAGTGGCGATCTGTGAGCAGGTCGGTGACCCCGCTACCTCAAAAGGGCCGGTAGAGCGCAAGGTAGTGCGCATCATCACCCCTGGCACACTAACCGATGCCGCGCTGCTCGACGAAAAACAGGACAATCTGCTGCTTGCACTGACAGCGCACGACAAGATGCTGGGATTGGCCTGGCTCAACCTTGCCAGCGGACGCTTCAGCGTCATGGAAATCTTGTCCGGGCAACTTGGTGCGACGCTGGAGCGACTCAAGCCGGCGGAAATCCTGCTGCCGGAAGGCTTCGCCCATGCCGCTCTGGACAATCTAAAATGCGCGCGCAGAGCCTTGCCAGCGTGGCAGTTTGATTATGATTCGGCGCAGCAGGGATTGTGTCGGCAGTTCGCCACGTTCGACCTGCAAGGCTTCGGTTGCAGCGATCTGCGTTGCGCCATAGAGGCCGCCGGCGCCCTGCTGGAATATGCCAGAAGCACCCAGTGCGGGGCGCTGCCGCATATCCGCGGCCTGCATGTCGAGCGCGAGAGCGGCTATGTTTTGCTCGACGCCGCAGCCCGGCGCAACCTGGAAATTTCAGAAACACTGCGCGGCGAATCGGCTCCAACGCTATTTTCACTGCTCGACACCACCGCTGGCGGCATGGGCAGCCGGTTGATGCGCCACTGGCTGCACCATCCATTGCGCGACCGTGCCGAAGTCCGCGCTCGGCTCAATGCCGTCGCCGTGCTGATCGGCGAATCCGGTTTCCCTGCCTATCCGCCGATTCATCAGGGGTTGAAACAACTTGCCGATATCGAACGCATCACGACGCGTATCGCACTGCGTACCGCTCGCCCCAGAGACCTGTCCGGCCTGCGCGACAGCTTGCTGGCCTTGCCACAGATTGCGCAGGAAACGGCGCAACTCGACAGCCCTCGCCTGACGCAACTGGCCAGCCGGTTGCTTTCGCCGGATGAGCTAGTCACCGAACTGGCGCGCGCGATTCAGCCGGAGCCCGCTTCAGTCTTGCGTGAAGGCGGCGTGATCGCCTCCGGCTATGATGCCGAACTCGACGAACTGCGCGCAATCCAGAGCAATTGCGGCGAATTTCTTCTGGCACTAGAAACCCGCGAACGCGAGCGCAGCGGCATCGCCAATCTGAAAGTCGAATACAACCGGGTGCACGGTTTCTATATCGAAGTGACACGCAGTCAGTCCGATACAGTGCCGGATGATTACCGCCGCCGCCAAACCCTGAAAAATGCGGAACGCTTTATCACGCCGGAATTGAAAGCCTTCGAGGACAAGGCCCTATCAGCCTCGGAACGGGCACTGGCGCGCGAAAAAATGCTTTACGAGGGGCTTCTGGACAATCTGGTACTGCATATTCCAGCGTTGCAGGAAATTGCTGCGGCAGTGGCTGAGCTTGATGTCCTGTCGGCCTTTGCCGAGCGCGCCGAAATACTGGGCTGGGTCGCACCGGAGTTCACCGATGATGCCGTGATTGAGATCAGCGGTGGACGCCATCCGGTGGTCGAAGCCCAGCTTGAAACGAACAAAGGCGCAGCAAACTTCATCGCCAACGATACGCAGCTCTCGCGCACCCGCCAGATGCTATTGATCACCGGCCCAAACATGGGCGGCAAATCCACCTACATGCGCCAGACCGCATTGATCGTACTGCTCGCCCATTGCGGCAGTTTCGTGCCAGCAAACAGTGCGCGGATCGGCCCAATAGATCAGATATTCACTCGCATTGGCGCATCCGACGACTTGGCTGGCGGCCGATCCACCTTCATGGTGGAAATGACCGAAGCGGCGGATATCTTGCACAACGCCACCGAACACAGCCTGGTGCTGCTGGACGAAATCGGGCGCGGCACCTCGACTTTCGACGGTCTCGCCCTGGCTTGGGCGATTGCTCGCCAACTGATAGAAAAAACGCGCTGCCACACCTTGTTTGCCACCCATTATTTCGAGTTGACCCGATTGACGCAGGAATACCGGCAGATTGCCAATGTCCACCTCGATGCGCTGGAACATCGCGATCACATCGTGTTCCTGCATAGCGTGCAGGACGGCCCGGCGAACCAGAGTTACGGTTTGCAGGTGGCGGCGCTGGCTGGCATTCCTGCGCCAGTCATCCAGGCAGCCAAAAGGCACCTGCTACAACTGGAACAGCAAGCCGTCAGCAATGGAATTCAGGGTGATTTGTTTGCCGAAGCGCCACAGGCGGCACCGCCTTCAGCGTTGGAAGAGACGTTGCGCGGCATCGAGCCGGATGAGCTCACCCCGAAAGCCGCGCTGGAACTGGTATATCGACTAAGGAAACTACTGGATCAGTGATGATGCCCATGGGCGCCATGCACGTGCCCATGAGTGATTTCCTCGGCGCTGGCAGGGCGAATACCTTCAACGGTGCACTTGAATAACAAGGTCTGTCCGGCCAGCGGATGGTTTCCGTCTATGACTACGGAATCCGCATTAATTTCCGTCAATGTGAAGACGATATCTTCATCCGAACCCTCGGCACCGGCCTGAAACTGCATACCGACTTCGATGTCTTCCATCGGAAATGCATCACGCGGCTCGACCTTGACCAGATCGTCTTCATACTCACCAAAAGCATTGTCCGGATCCAGCGTTACCTCAATGGAACTCCCCTCGGCAGCGCCTTCCAGCGCTTCCTCAACCAATGGAAATATCCCGTCATAGCCGCCATGCAGGTAGCTGATAGGCTGCTCGCTTTTTTCCAGAACCTTGCCGGAGCTATCGCTTAACTCAAAGTTGAGGGTCACTACCGAATTTTTCGAAACCTGCATAACATTGCTCCATCATTTTAATTAAATTGATTACTTCGGCGACATGGCCACGGGGGTTAACTCCATATAGCGCATACCTGAGAATCCCATGCCGGTCTATGACAAACGGGGAACGCACAATTCTCACCTTTTTCCGTATGACCGCATTTTAAACGATTTCTTCACGGTTGTGAGGAGCCGCATCAGAAGCGAGTAAAGTTGAACAACATATCATTGCCGGATGCTGGAGACAGAAAACCCGTATTGCCGCACAGTCAGTCGAACAACACTGCGGCGCATGGAAAGGAGGTTAACACGCTGATCGAGTTCACCCAGTAGCGCCGTTGTTTTTGAACAATCTCATACATGATCGGCACGGTAGTCTCGAACAAGCGTCGAATCGGCAAGCGCCCACCCTAAAAATTATTAACCATTCGACACTAGAATTTTTTAAAAAATCTGTTAGAATCATAGAGTCGGTTGGACATCGTTGATGTGAAAGCCGATTTGCATCAATGGTATCAATAGTCAAGTCTTTAAAACATTAGTCAATAAGGGAACAATAAATGAAAAACTCCGTCCTGCTCGCCGCTTTGCTGGCTCTGTCCTTGTCCGCTTGCGGCAAAAAAGAAGAAGCTCCTGCCCCTGCTCCTGCTGAAGCACCTAAGGTTGAAGCTCCTGCTGCTGCTCCTGCCGCTCCTGCTGCTGACGCTGCTGCTCCTGCCGCCGCTCCTGCTGCTGACGCTGCCGCTCCTGCTGCTGACGCTGCAAAACCAGCTGACGCTGCACCTGCCAAGTAATTCTAGCTTTCGGCAAGAAAAAAGCCGGCGCATTGCGCCGGCTTTTTTTATTCCTTAATTTCATCAAGCGATCTGGCGCCAGCCGAAGCCACCGGACTGACCGGCCACTCCAATCCATCCCGGCTCACAATTTAAAATACCGCTCAGCGCAGTTCGCGCCAGCTCTGGAGTGTTGTTTTTTTCGCTCAGGTGTGCCGCGATCAAATGCTGCAATCTACTATTATCCAGGCTCGCCAGAAGCCGGGCTGCCGCACTGTTGTCCAAATGACCCAGGCGACCGGCAACCCGTTGTTTTAATGCCTGGGGGTAAGGCCCGTCGCGCAGCATGTCGGGATCATGATTGCACTCCAGCACCAAGGCATCGCAACCGCTCAGGACAGACTCGATATGTGGCGTGGAATTGCCGGTATCTGTCAGCACCCCCAATCGCCGGTGGCCGTTGCTGAATACATATTGCACCGGCTCCCTGGCGTCATGGGGGACATGGAATGGCTGCACTTCGATCTCGCCGACTTGAAATGCACTATGCCCATCAATCAGACGAATATCTGGCAAAGCCTGGGTTTGGGTGTAATTGGTGAGAGTGCCGTGAGTCAACCATACCGGTAGCGCATACTTGCGCGCAAACCTGTCCACTCCACCGATATGGTCGGCATGTTCATGCGTAACGAGGATGCCGGCAAAATCCTCCGGGCGTAATTCAAGGCGGGACAGCCGGGCAACCATTTCTCGGGTGCTGAAACCACAGTCGAGGAGCAGGCGGGTTTGCCTGACCTCGACCACCAGCGCGTTGCCCCGGCTACCGCTGCCCAGGGAAGCGAAACGCATTACAGCAGATCACTTCAACTGTTCGAACAACAGATTGAGTATCCTGGCGGCGGTATCAGACTTCTCGGTTGTGCCGTCCTTGTTCAGGATATTGACTTCGCTGCCACCGCTCTCCGTCACCACCTGGATGCGATATTGCTCTGGATTGTTGTCCTTGTTTTTTCCATTACTCTTCCAGAAAGCCAGCTTGGAAAGAAAGCCTTTTTCGTCCTTGGCGGCGTCTATATCGGGATCGACGTAGCGAACAAAATAAAGCCCCTTGGAACGGTCGCGGTCAACCACGGTAAACCCGACTCGATCAAGAGCCAGCCCGACGCGGCGCCAGGCACGATCGAAGGTATCGGTCAGCTCAAGTTTTCCCGTCCCTTCCCGAGTGTGCGTAACCTTGGCACGCTCGCGCTTGCTGTCCGCCGTCATCAGGGATTTGGAACGCACTTCCTCTACGCCAAAGCGTACCATCAACCGGCGCAACATGTCGGCTTCCAGTTCCGGATCGGCGGGGCGCGGCTGCCAGATGGTTCGATTGCCGCCGTCTCCACCTTCCAGCACTTCATACATGCCGCGGTGGCTAATGTAGATTTCGGTAGTGCCTTGCTCCGCGCCACGTTCAAGCCGGGTGCGGAACTTGTCACGTTCGGCGGTGGAATAAAGTCCGTCGATTACCTTGCTCAACACACTGCGGATCGCGTCCTGCGGAATCTTGGCGCGGTTTTCAGCCCAGTCGGTTTCCATCACACCGGATTCCGGTACTTCCACCTTGATGAGAAAGCCGTTTTCCTGCCAGAATTCTTTCACCACCGGCCAGATCTGCTCCGGAGTGGCGTTCACCACCAGCCAGCGCTGCGTACCCGCACGCTCGACCCTGACCTTGTCTTGGGCGGGCAGCAGGTTGGATGCTGCTGTTGCAGTCTGGGGCTGACCGGCCCTTTCCTTGTTATATACCGAGAACGTGGCGCTACCCTGCGGGCTGGCGTCGGGAACCGCGAAACGATTATCTGCTGCCGGCGACGTCAGGTCGGGAGGGATTTCCAGCGGCGGCAGTTTGCCCGCCGATTTGTAGTCAATTTTCTTGCCTTCGAGCAGAGAAGTCGAACCGCAGCCCGCTATTAGCGCAAGCACCATTATCACCATGGCCGAAGCCAGAAACCTGTTATTCATACGCACCTTAATTTATTGCAGCGCGCTGGCCTGGCGCATAGCTTGTCTTAATACATCGTGATGAACCGCGGAGAGCGGGGTTAGCGGCAGGCGAATACCCTCGCCGACCAGCCCCATCTGCGCCACAGCCCATTTGACCGGAATCGGATTGGCTTCGACAAACAGCTTTTGATGCAAACCCAGCAATTTGTTGTTAATCGTCCTTGCTGCGGCCAGATCGCCCCTGAACGCCGCCTCGCACATTTCATGCATCAACCGGGGAGCCACATTGCTGGTCACCGAAACCACGCCATGACCACCCAGCAGCATCAATGCCAAACAACTGCCATCGTCGCCGCTATACACGGCGAAGTCCTGTGGGACGCGCAGCAACAGATCACTGCCACGCTCGATATTGCCGGTCGCGTCCTTGATGCCGGTGATGTTCGGTATTTGCGCCAGTCGCAGCACGGTGTCGTTAACCAGATCACAGGCAGTGCGACCGGGTACGTTGTAAAGAATCTGCGGAATATCCACTGCCTCGGCAATGGCCTTGAAATGGCGATAAAGCCCTTCCTGGGTGGGTTTATTGTAGTACGGCGTGACAGATAAACTGTAGTTTGCGCCGGCCGCCTTGGCACAGGCCGTCAATTCGATTGCTTCGCTGGTGGAGTTGGCGCCGGTTCCGGCGATCACCGGAATACGGCCAGCTACGTGATCCACCACAGTGCGAATCAGCAGGCAATGCTCATCAAAATTTACTGTCGGGGATTCGCCGGTGGTTCCGACGACAACGATACCGTCGGTTCCCTCTGCCACATGGAAATCGATCAGAGCACGCAAACGCGCCAGATCCAGACTGCCATCATCGTGCATCGGGGTAACGATCGCAACCAGACTGCCTTTAAGCATGAAGATTTTCCACAAAAAATTGTAGTTTACCCGAATATCGTACCGTGCGAAATGCTCAGTCCGCTTCGCGCTCGATTGAGCAGCACTGCCTTTCGGTCATGCCTCTATCGGAAAGCAGCACCTGGCCGGTAACCGAATTGGGACGAAAAACCGTGCAGCCCTTCAAATCCATATCATAAGCTTTTTCATAAATCACACGAAATGCGTCGAAGCCGAATTCATCCGGAACGTTGATGGTTTTCGAAATGGAATTATCGACATGTACCTGAAGCGCAGCTTGCATCCGGAGATGCGCTTCAGGCGCAACTTCGCCGGCACAAACGAAAGCGGCAGGCAACGGCGCATCCTCACCTTGCTGCAAGCGGAACTGGCGGAAGGCATAATCGCTCACTTTCGTCTCGCTGAAGCCGCCATCAAGCTCACGAATTCGTCTCGTGTATGCCAAATCGAAGATCGGCTCAAGCCCGCTGGAAACATTATTTGCCAACAAGCTGACGGTTCCGGTCGGAGCGATGACGGTCAGGTGGCTATTGCGAATTCCATAGCGTTTGATTCCCTGCACGATATCGTCTGGCAGCCCCCGAACGAACTCACCGGCCAGGTACGGTTCGGCCAGAAATGCCGGGAATGCGCCCCTTTCTCGCGCCAGATCAATGGATGCCCGGTACGCGCTGTGGCAGATCGTCCGCATCACGGCTCCACCCAGTTCGAGCGATTCCGCGCTGCCATAGCGAACGCCGAGCATCACCAAGGCATCGGCCAGCCCGGTCAGGCCAAGGCCGATCCGCCGCGATGCGCGCGCTGTCTCCGCCTGCTTTTGCAGCGGAAAACGGGAAAGATTGTAAACATTATCGAGCAGGCGCACCGCGGTAGCCGCCGTCGCGGCGATCCCTTCCAGGTCAAGAGCCGCACCTGCGGAGAAGGGGGCGCTGACAAACTGCGTCAGGTTGATTGCCCCCAGATTGCAGGCACCGTAGTGCGGCAAGGGAATTTCGCCGCAAGGGTTGGTAGCGCTGATCTGTTCGCAATACCAAAGGTTATTCATGCGATTGACTCGATCGATGAAAATCACGCCGGGCTCGGCGAAATCGTAGGCTGCCCGCATGATCTGGCCCCACAGCACCCGTGCACCGACGCGACGCAGCACCTTGCAGCGGCGTGGCATAGAGCCGCCCGACCACAGCCGCTCGACCACCTCCCCGGCTGCCGTTTCGTTCTCGGCCAAGGGAAACACCAAGGGCCAGCCGGCGTCCTCCCGCACCGCACGCATGAAATCATCAGTCACCAGCACCGACAGATTGAAATGCCGCAGCGCACCGGGGTTACGCTTGATCTCGATAAAAGCTTCGATATCCGGGTGGTCGCAGCGTAGGGTCGCCATCATCGCACCGCGGCGTGCGCCGGTGGATAGTATGGTGGCGCACATGCTGTCCCAGATATGCATGAAAGAAACCGGGCCGGAAGCAGTGGTGCCGACGCCGTGCGCCGGTTCACCGCTCGGGCGCAAGGTGGAAAAATCGTAGCCCACGCCCCCGCCTTGCTGCATGGTCAGGGCACCCTCCTTCAGCGCCTCGAAAATACCGTCGAGCGAATCTTCAACCGCACCCATGACGAAACAATTAAACAGCGTAACCCGATGGGAAGTGCCTGCCCCGGCGAGGATGCGGCCACCCGGCAGAAAATGGAACCCATCCAGAACCTGGTAAAAACGCCGCTCCCAGATTTCCCGATCCTGCAGCTCCACACTGGCAAGCGCATGGGAAACACGGCGCCAGGTGTCTTCGATGGTCAGGTCGATAACCTTGCTCGCCTCGCGGTAGCGGTAGCGGACATCCCAGATGCGAAATGAAATGCTGGAGATGGAGGGCGCTTCGCTCATCGGGAGCTTCCTGAAATAATAAAGGCGAGAACCGCTTGCGCAATTCTCGCCGTTTGCATGGAAAATCTCCTGCCGCTAGCTATCTCTGAAACGCGTACATCCGCTCCAGAAAGGCTTCGGCATCCACGGCGGCCACATCCGGCAGCATGCCGTCAACATGCCTGGACTGGTGACAGATCAACTGTGTTGCGAGCTCCGCTGCCCTGCCCTGCATCATCGCGATTTCAGGGTTCCAGCCAGCGCACATCACCTCGGGAGAATAGCTGTCATCATCCACTTTGGCCGAACACATATCCATTGTCACCATCATGATCCACCTCCAGTTTCACGCCAACTTGTTTCAAAGTGCCTGTAATAACTATATCGGGTGTTTTCCAGCAAAGTGAAGGGCACGGCAAAAAAATAATCTGGTCAATCCTTGGCCGCGTAAATCTACTGCACCGTGCAATTTCCGGCTTTGGCTACGTCACCTATTTAAAATAACGCGAGGGCAACGAATACGTTGACTGGAACCATTATGGGACAACAGGGTTTGCCTGGCGCAAAACCAGCAGCATCATCTGCCCCCCGTCATGGATCAGCCGGTCGAACACCGGGGTGAAATAAGGAAGGGCGAGGGCAAGTACGGCAAAACCGACTGCCAGCGTAATCGGGAATCCGACCGAGAAGATATTAAGCTGTGGTGCAGCGCGAGTCATGATGCCCAGCGCGATGTTGATGGTCAGCAGGGCCGCCATGACCGGCATGGCAAGCAGCACTCCGGCAAGGAACATTTCACCGCCCCAGCCCGCCAGAACCCGCCAGCCGACCGCGGAAAACGGCTGGGCCATCACCGGCAACACCTTAAAGCTTTGTGCCAGTATTTCAATCATCAGCAAATGACCGTTCAACGCAAGAAATACCAGAGTGGCGGACAAGCCGAGGAACTGTGCCACCACAGGAGACTGTGCGGCGTTTTGCGGATCAAAGAAAGTGGCAAAACCCAGACCCATCTGCATACCCGCGATATTACCAGCCAATTCCACTGCGGTAAAAACGATGGTCATGGCGAATCCGATTGCCACGCCGATCACGACTTGTTGTGCCAGGATGAGGAGCCCAATCGCGGAACCCGGCTCCACCACCGGCATGGTGCCGAGTACGGGCGTCAGCACCAGCGTAATAACAAAGGACAATCCCACTTTCACTCGGATGGGGAGGCTCGGGTTGCCGAGGACCGGCGCGCTGCCAACCAGGGCGAGAATGCGCGCAAAAGGCCAGATAAAGGCCCCCAGCCATATTTCCAATTGGGCGGAGGTGATGCTGATCATCGCAGAACAACCCTGAACTAACTCGCCAGGCCGGGGATACTGAGAAACAGGCGGCGGGTATAATCCATCAACAGAGTCAACATCCAGGGTCCAGCGACGCCCAGCACGAGGAATATCACAAGCAGCTTGGGGATGAACGACAGGGTCATTTCATTGATCTGGGTAGCCGCCTGAAAAACACTCACCAGCAAACCGATGGCAAGCGCCGCAAGGAGCAACGGCGCTGACACCAGCAAAGTAATCTCCAGCGCCTGCTGAACGATGGTGATAAAACCTTCGGGAGTCATGTGTAAAAACTCTGCACCAGAGAGCCAACCAGCAGATTCCAGCCATCAACCAGAACGAATAACATCAGCTTGAATGGCAGAGAAATCACCACTGGCGACAGCATCATCATACCCATGGACATCAGCACGCTGGCCACCACCATGTCGATGATCAGGAACGGGATAAACACCACGAAACCGATCTGGAACGCGGTCTTGAGTTCACTGATCACATAGGCCGGGACCAGAATTTTCATCGGTACCGCTTCCGGGCCGGGCAGGGGGGCGCTGTTGGAAAGCTTGACGAACAGAGCCAGATCATCCTGACGCGTCTGCCGCAACATGAAAGCTTTCAGGGGAGCCGTTCCTCTTTCCAGCGCCACAGTGGCATCAATTTTCTGCTCCGAGTATGGCTTGTACGCATCAGCGTAAATTTTATCGAAAACCGGCGCCATCACGAAAAAAGTCAGAAACAGGGAAAGGCCGACCAGTATCTGGTTGGGGGGCGCCTGCATCGTACCAATCGCCTGGCGCAACAGCGACAGCACGATAACGATGCGGGTAAACGACGTCATCATCAACAACATCGCCGGCAGGAATGTCAGCGCTGTCATCATCAGCAGCGCCTGAATACTGAGAGTGTAGGTCTGTCCACCGCCCGGTGCCGGCACACTGGTAAAAGCGGTCAGGCCAGGGTCGGCCGCCATGGCTGCCAGCGGGGCTACCACACCAATCGACAATAGCGCGACAACAAACAGCGGCTTATACCCAAGCAAAAACAACCTCATTTTATTGCTCACTTTTGCGCCCCTGCATCGCTTTTTTGAGCCAGACAGAAAAGCCGTGTTCCACACCGGGCGATGCCGCTTCCGTAGCGCGCACGCCGCCCTCCGGTTTAGTCAGGGTATGCAAGGTATTCACCTGCCCCGGCGCCACCCCCAGCACCAGCCATGTTTCGCCGATCTCCACCAGTACCAGTCGCTCCTTGGGGCCCAATGCAACACCACCGATCACCCTGACCACGCCTCCGGCACCCATCTGCCCCGGGGATAATCGCCGCAATAGCCATGCCGCGCCCACTATCACGGCCAACACAAGTCCCAGGCTGAATAAAACCTGCAACCCGCCAAACATGCCTGTAGCAGGGCTCGTGGAAACGGCAAGAGTTGTCGCAGCAGGCTGTGCAGCGAGTACGGGGAAAGAAAAAAGAAGAAAAAACCCGATGGGGAGCCGCCCTGTCACCTCTTTCATCAGGTTCATTTATGTAGTCTGCGTATGCGTTCGGAGGGGGAAATAATATCAGTCAGGCGGATACCAAATTTGTCGTTCACCACCACGACTTCGCCCTGGGCTATCAGGCAACCGTTAACCAGCACATCCATCGGCTCTCCTGCCAGACCGTCCAGCTCCACCACCGACCCCTGCGCCAGTTGCAACAGGCTGCGGATGGCCAGCTTGGTGCGCCCCAGTTCAACCGTGAGGTTGACCGGAATGTCCAGAATCATGTCAATATTGTTGGGCGCTCCGGCTGCCACGCCAGACGGGGAAAACTGGTCGAACTGCGCCTTCGCGGCAGACGGGGTACTGCCGCCAAAAATTGACGCCGCATTTTGCGATTCGGTAGATGTCTGCTCGGCTAGAGCCGCACCCCAATCATCCCCGGCAGAGGAAGCGCCCGGCGCGCTCGCGTCCGGCGCGTCCGCAGAAGTCTGCTCGGCCATCGCCGCCGCCCAATCATCCACGCCATCCGGTGTTTCGTCAGCCATTTTTGTCTCCGTGGAGGATTTCGTCTTCTGCGCCAGAAATAATCTTGTTCACTTTGAGCGCATACTGGCCATTAAGGACGCCATAGTTGCATTCCAGCACTGGCACACCGTCCACTGCAGCGATGATTGCTTCAGGAATATCCAGGGAAATCACGTCTCCCGCTTTCATGTTCAGAATTTGTCCCAAGTTAATTGCTGTCTCGCCCAGGTTCGCAATCAGGTGCACCTCAGCCGACTGCATCTGCTTGGTCAGCAACTTGGCCCAGCGCTCGTCCACCTCCATGCGCTCGCCCTGCATGCTGCTGTAGAGCATATCGCGAATCGGTTCGATCATAGCATAGGGCATGCAGATGTGAAAATCGCCCCCACCCGACCCCAACTCGATGTTGAACGTGGTTACCACGACCACTTCGCTGGGTGTGGCAATATTGGCGAACTGAGTGTTCATCTCCGAGCGGATGTACTCGAATTCAACCTTAAAAACCGAGTCCCAGGCTTTTTTGTATTCTTCGAAGACCACCTCCAGCAAACGCTGAATGATGCGCTGTTCAGTCGGGGTGAAGTCCCGACCCTCCACCCGCATGTGGAAACGTCCGTCGCCGCCAAACAGGTTATCCACCACCAGAAACAGCAGGTTCGGATCAAAAATAAACAACGAGGTACCGCGTAGCGGCTTGACGTGCACCATGTTCAGATTGGTCGGCACCACCAGATTACGGACAAATTCGCTGTACTTGAGAACACGCACCGGACTCACGGAGATTTCCGCAGTACGGCGCATGAAGTTGAACAAGCCGATGCGGAACAGGCGGGCGAAACGCTCGTTAATAATCTCCAGGGTCGGCATACGACCCCGGACGATGCGCTCCTGCTTAGCCAGGTTGTAGGGACGGGCGCCACCCGTCTCCTCCGTAGCGGTGGTCTCATCCACCTCACCGGTTACACCCTTGAGTAAGGCATCAACTTCGTCTTGTGACAGGATGTCGTCTGACACGCTCGTCCTTTAAATATTGCTACAGTTGAAACACATAATTACTGAATGACAAAGGATGTGAAATAAACACCTATCACACCCTTACCCGCAGCCGCAAGCGGCTTGGCGACCTGACCCTGAATCTCGGCAATCAGCTTCTGCTTGCCCTCAAGACCGGTTACCTGCTCGGCACTTTTACTCGAAAGCAGCAACAATATGCCATTACGGATTTCCGGCATATGCAACTTTACCAAGTCAACCACGGCTGGATCAGCCACTTTCAAGTCTATCCCGACCTGCAGATATCGCTCACCACCGCCGCTGCCGCCGTCCCCTTGCAAATTAACGGTGAATGTTTCGAGCGTCACGAAAATGGGGGGCTTCGCTTTTTCTTCTGGCTTTGCACCGGACTGGGAAAAATACCATGCCGCACCGCCTCCCAATCCGCCCAGCACCAGCAGGATTGCAAGGATCAGAAACACCCCTCCCTTTTTCTTTATGGGCGCTGCATCCTCTTCTGCCTCTTCTTTTTTCGCCTTGTCCTGAGCCATTCCCGTCCCCTTGCCGCCGCTTCAACTGCCGACTCCAATATTTTTTATTGTTTGCGGTTAAATAATATTAAAAACAACTAGTTTCAGATGGTAATTTATGTTTTTTATAATATCAACTCAATTTTATTTAATGTTAAGAAAAATGCATATTGAAACGATTTAACAGCCTCCGGCAAGGCTTAAACTGCTATCCAAGGCGGCATATTCTTAACTGCGCAGTTGCGTAATGATCAAGCAAAGATGTCAACCATGCCATCATGTGCCAGACCCGTCGACCGGCCCGCTCCTGAAATTCTGGCCAGGATGCCCTCCATCCCCTTATCGACGCGCGCCCCTTCTCCACCATCGCGCCGCTGCTGGTCGAACGCCTGCTGTTGTTGACTGAACGATTCCGAGCCAACCGTAGTATTGCCCAGCGTGATGCCATTATCAGCCAGCATTTCGCGCAAGCGCGGCAATGCCGCCTCGATTGACTCACGCACGGCAGCATGACTGGAAACAAACATGGCGCTAGCCTGGTCATTGTTAATCGTCAGACGCACCTCGAGCGGCCCGAGGTTGGGTGGATTGAGATGCAATTCAGCCACCTGGTGGCTCTGGTTCGCCATCCACAAAACTTTCTCGCCAACTGCACCGCCCCACTCCGCAGAACCGACCCTGGGCGCGACTGATAGCGTTGACGATTGCTGCTCCATCTGTCGAAGCGGCTCGACAGCGCCACTCCCAGTCGCTGATATTTGGGCAAAAGTGGGCGAATCCGCTAATTGTGGCTGTGTACTTACCTTGTCAACTGAAGTATCCACCATCGCCGCCAGCTTGGCGGAAAACGCTTTCTCTGGAGGCATTGCCGCCGGCAAATCCTTGCCGTCACCGGCAATTTTTGCCGCCTGGCCAATTTCATCGGTGCGTGAGTACTGCGTTAATATCTTGTCCGAAGTCGCCTCGACCGGCGCCTTCTTAACATCAGACTCTATCCGTGTGGGAATCACAGGAACAAACGATGGGGTGGCCAGCACTGAAAGATCGACAGGAAGAGCCGCAGGCGCACTTGACTCTTCTGCCGGCTCGTCGCCGCCATCCTCCACAGTTCGTGAAGAACGTGCCAATGATTTATTCAGGCCGGATTCAGCCGGTACTGCGGTCGGCATAACTGCCGCCTTGGCTAATGTGACAGCCGTCTCGTCCGTCGTCACAACCGGCATAATCGCCGTCTCGGCTGCTATCACGGTCGGTGTAACCGTCGTCTCATCTGCTATCACGGCATCAGACCCTTCTGCCTGGATAGCGGCCACCGGTGCGGGTGACGAAGCGATCAGCATGGAGAAATCAACAGGGAAAACCGCCGATGCGTCGGGCTTCCCGGCAGTCTCACCACCTTCGCTGGCAGTGGCCTTGGATGCCTCTTTCATCTGTTTGGTAAGAACCTCACCAAAATTTTGCCCTTGCGCGCCATCCAATCCGGTTCCGCCGTCCGAGCCCGAGGCAGAAGAAGCAGATGACTGGCCGACGCCGGCACCAGACGGCTGGGATACAACGGGAGAAACGGGTAATTGTGGCATCGGTCATCCTTTCAAAATTCGTTTTTCAGGATTAACAAAGCAAAACGCATGCCACTTTCAGGAGTGGGGAGTATCCTTTGGCTCCCCCTGCTCAAATTTTTTGCCGGAAAGCTCGTCCTGTTCACGCTGTTCAAGCTTGTCCTCGCGCTTCCGTTCGCTGTTCTGATGGCGCAACGACAGGGTATCAAAAGCTTTGAGCTTACGCTGTTTTTCCTGCCACTCGTGCCGCCCGTCTTCCCAACGTTTTTTGCAGTGCCCCACCTCTTCCGCCTGCTGGCGGATGGCGATTTCGAGCTTGCCGAGAAACGATTGGAAATCCTTGAGCGAATTCACCTGCATTCCCATTTTTGTTGCTTGCAATAGGCGTGCCCGATAATCTTCCCGGTAAGCGGTCAATTGCCGGAGCTTTTCCTCCGCCCCCTGCCATGCCACCTTGAGCAGATGCAAATTCCGCGCTGCGGCATCGGTATGATTCTGGGCAAGATCGAGAAGGGGTTGAAGCGGAAATCGCCGGGGCATTTCGTTTCAGGTTCCGCGCTTACGCATTGAACAATGCGGACAGATAGTCGCGGCTTTCGCCATAACTCTGGCTCTGGTGCATATCCTGTTGCAGAAAAGCCTCCATCTGCGGGTATAGTGCTATCGCCTCATCCAGCAGCGAATCGCTGCCTTTCACGTAAGCACCAACACTGATCAGATCCCGGCTGCGCTGAAAGCGGGAGTAAAGCTGCTTGAACCGGCGCACCCGAACCAGGTCTTGCGGCTCAAGCAATTCGGTAATCGCCCGGCTGACCGAGGCTTCAATATCGATGGCGGGATAATGACCTTGATCGGCGAGACCGCGCGACAACACAATGTGGCCATCCAGAATGGCGCGGGCGCTGTCCGCGATCGGATCCTGCTGGTCATCCCCCTCCACCAGCACGGTATAAAACGCCGTAATGGATCCTCCGCCAACCTGGCCGTTACCGGCACGCTCAACCAGTTGCGGCAACTTGGCAAACACCGATGGTGGATAACCTTTGGTTGCCGGCGGCTCGCCGATGGCCAGCGCAATTTCACGTTGTGCCATGGCATAGCGCGTGAGCGAATCCATGATCAGCAGCACATGTTTGCCCTGGTCGCGAAAATATTCGGCGATCGCCGTGGCATAGGCCGCGCCATGAAGTCGCAGCAACGGCGGGGTGTCAGCCGGCGCGGCGACCACCACGGAGCGCGCCAGCCCTGCCGGCCCCAGTATGTTTTCAATGAACTCCTTGACTTCACGTCCGCGTTCGCCGATCAGCCCGACCACAATCACATCGGCGCTGGTGAAACGCGCCATCATACCGAGCAGGATGCTCTTGCCGACGCCGCTACCGGCGAACAATCCCATGCGCTGCCCGCGGCCAACGGTCAGCAACGCATTAATGGCGCGCACGCCGACATCCAGAACATCACGGATTGGCGCACGGCCAAGAGGATTGCAAGAACGGCTATTGAGCGGCACCTGGTGTTCCAGGTGTGGCAACCCGAGCCGGTCGAGCGGGCGACCGGCACCGTCGAGAATGCGCCCCAGCAATTCGCTGCCCACCTGTACCTGGCGCACCCCGGCTTCGGAACGCCGTCGGCGGGGAAGCCTTCCTCCCTGCCCGGGAGTGCGCTGCGTCAGCGTATCCGCCGGCGTCACCCTGGCACCCGGCACCAATCCGTATACATCGGTAGATGGCATGAGAAACAGCTTCTCGCCGGAAAAGCCAACCACCTCGGCGTCAACATCATGGCCGTCGGGCAGATGGACGGTGCAACTGGCGCCCACCGCAAGCCTCAGGCCCACCGCTTCCATCACCAAGCCGGCAACCCGTGTCAAACGACCAGTCACGATCCAGGGGGCGGCAGCGGCAACCGCTTCGCCGCATTCTCGCAGAAAGCCATTCCAACGATCAGAGGAGGGCATCACGATCCAGAAGCCGGCAAATCATTGACCACAGCAACACAAGGCGGCACAAAGCTTTTATTCAAGCCAGGCGCCTTCACGTCCCAAAGCGGCAAGCACTCTTTCCCAGCGATTTCCCATAGTGGCATCGACCTCGCTATTCGCCGTTTCGACCCGGCACCCGCCTCGCTCGATGCGGCTATCTTCAATCAATTTCCATTGGAAGTGGCTTAGTTCGTCTGCCATCAACGATCGCACCAAAGCCGCGTCATCCGGATGCAATTTGATGTGCGGATGCTGGCTGGCTTGGGGCAGGCTGTTGACCGCCTCGCGAACCGCCGGCAAGGCCAGCTCTGGCCGCACCCGCAAAGCCTCCCGTATCATCTGCTTGGCCACATCCAGGGACAACGTAAGCAGGCTCTGCATCAGATCTTCGTCAAACCGGCTCAGTGCGCCTTCCAGCGTCGATGCCAACTGCATCAGTCGCGCCAGCTCGGAATCGACCCTCTCCTTGCCTTCTTGATAACCTGCGGCATACCCTTCCTGATGGGCCTGCCGCTGAATGTTCTCGACTTCTTCCGCCGTTGGCAACGGCACCGTCGGCTCCGGCGGTAACCCAACCGGCTCCGGCTCCGACTCGTCCAGTGAATTCAGTTCCCAGCGCTGGTAGGCGCTCAACCGCTCCTTGGGAATAAAATTAGACAAAGCTTTCCTCTCCCTTGCCGCTTATCACAATCTGGCCTTCGTCGGCCAGTTTGCGCACGACCTTGAGGATTTCCTTCTGTTCCGCCTCGACTTCGCTGACACGCACCGGCCCTTTGGCTTCCAGGTCGTCGCGCAACATTTCGGCGGCCCGTTGCGACATGTTCTTGAAGATTTTTTCGCGCAGTTCCTCGCTCGTGCCCTTGAGTGCAATGATCAGTGACTCCGACTGCACCTCGCGCAACAGCAGTTGGATAGACCGGTCTTCCACATCCAGCAGGTTTTCGAAGACGAACATCTCGTCCTGGATTTGTTGCGCCAGCTCAGGGTCGTAATCGCGTACGCTGGCGATAATCGCAGTTTCGTTGGCGGTGCCGACATAGTTCAGGATTTCAGCCGCCGCCCTGACGCCGCCCATCGCGCTT
Source organism: Sulfuricella sp. (assembly GCA_028713975.1). Taxonomy (GTDB): domain Bacteria; phylum Pseudomonadota; class Gammaproteobacteria; order Burkholderiales; family Sulfuricellaceae; genus Sulfuricella. The sequence continues at coordinate 99,947 of JAQTNE010000006.1, read as the reverse complement.
TTCTTTAGATTACTGGCACCCGACAGGAGCTTGCTCAGCACATCGTTCAACTCTTTCAGCGCAGAAGGCTGAATCCCTTCCAGGGTGGCAATACGCAACACCACATCGTTACGCAGACGCTCGGTAAAGAAGGACAACACCTCGCTCGCCTGATCACGGTCGAGATGAACCAGAATGGTAGCGATAATCTGGGGGTGCTCATTCTTGATCAGCTCCGCCACGGCGCTGCCGTCCATCCACTTCAGCCCCTCGATGCCGCTGGTGTCGCCGCCATGCAGGATGCGGTCGATCATACCGGCCGCTTTCTCCTCGCCCAGCGCCTTGTTCAACACGCTGCGGATGTACTCATCGGAACCCCCGCCCAGGTTGGTTCTCTCGCCCGCCAAGGCGAGAAAATCATACATCACCGATTCCAACATGTCGCGCTTGACGTTGCCAAGTTTCGCCATGGCAGCCCCCAGCTTCTGCACCTCCTTCGGGCCGAGATATTTGAAAACTTCAGCCGCTTCTTCCTCACCCAAGGTCATCAGCAAAATGGCGCTCTTCGTTACTCCGTCGTCACTCATTGCTGCCAATCCAGTCCTTGACTACACTCGCCACCACCTTTGGCTCCTCGCGCGCCATTACCTTGGCCACCCTCAGGCGATCTTCATAGTCTGCCTTCATGGCATCCACTGGCATCGCCAGGTGCTCTAACTGCTCGGCCTCAGGCAGCAGCGGCGGAGTTGCGAGCTCCTTAAACAAGGGGCGCAGCACCTTGAATACCAGGAAAAACACGATGCCGGCAATTAACAGGTTCTTGGCAATCTCCCTGGCCAGCGAGATCGTCGCCGGATCCTTCCAGATCGGTGTTGCCGGAATTTCCTCAGCCACAGCGCTGAACGAGGCATTTACCACGTTGAGCGTATCGCCCCGATCCTGACGGTAACCCATGGACTCCTTGACGAGATTGCTGATCTGCGCCATTTCGGCGGCGGACATCGGCTTGAAATTAACTTTTCCATCCTTGCCCACAACTTTCTTGTAATTCACCACCACCGCCACCGAGAGGCGCTTGACGCCCCCCACCGGCGACTTGACATGCTTGATGGTCTTATCCAGCTCATAGTTGACCGTCGATTCCTTGCGCCCGCCTCCACCACCGGCAGGCTGCGCGGGAGTAGCGCCTGCCGCCGTGGCAGCAGGCGCCGTGAGAGGCGCACTGGCGGCGCCGGGCGGCTGATTGGACAGCGCGCCAGGCACGCCGCTTGCCGGCTGGCCGGCACCACCACTGGACTCATTGCTCTGCTGGCTGCGGATTGAAGCCTCAGTTGGCGTATTGGGTCTGAAAATTTCGGCAGTTTGTTCGGTTTGCGAGAAATCCAGCTCTGCCGCAACTTGCGCCCGTACGTTTTCCGTACCGGTGATCGGGCTAAGAATATTTTCGATGCGTTTGATGAAGCTTTGCTCGACTTGGCGCAGATAGTCCAGTTGTCCCGGGTCGAGGCCGACATTCGTCTTGCCGTCGTCAGCGGCACTCAACAGGTTGCCATTCTGGTCAAGCACTGTAATGTTCTTGATCGGCAAGTCCGGCACACTGCTTGAAACCAGATGGACAATGCCGCTGACTTGGGCCCGATCCAGCAGGCGACCGGGGTGGAGGCTAATCAGCACGGAAGCGCTGGGTTTTTGCTGCTCGCGGGTGAATACGGAAGGCCGTGGAATCGCAAGGTGCACGCGCGCGCCCTGAACGGCAGAAAGCGACTGGATGGAACGGGTCAATTCCCCTTCCAGGGCTCGCTGGTAATTTACCTGCTCAAGGAACTGGCTGGTACCCAGCTTCTGGGTTTCCATCAACTCAAAACCCACCACACTGCCCTTGGGAAGACCCTGGGACGCCAAACGCAGGCGCACATCATAAACCTGGGTAGAAGGTACCAGGATGGCGCCCCCTCCTTCCGCCATCTTGTAGGGTACGTTCATCTGCTGCAATGAATTGATGATTGTCCCGCCATCCCGGTCGGAAAGATTGCTGTAAAGGACGCGATAGTCCGGCGTCTGCGACCACATCCAGGCGCCTGAAACCAGTGCAACGACGGTTGCCAGCACCAGTATCAGCCCTATTTGCTGGCCGCCGGATAACTGGGTGAATTCCTTTAGACGAGCGGAAATCGTTTGCTGCGGTGAGACAGCCATATTATTTACGCCTTGGCTCCAACCTGAGAGTGTTGAGCTTTATTCTCTACATAGAGAGTGTGGTGATGGCAAGCGTGGATACCCTGCATCCGCGTCACACTTGCATACTCATGACTTCGTGGTATGCGGACACCAGTTTGTTGCGCACTTGCACCATGGTCTGGAAGGAAATATTGGCTTTCTGCAGGGAAACCATCACATCCTGGAGGTTGGCATTGGGGTCGCCCTGCTCAAAGGCTTTGCCCAAGCTGACGGCTTCCTGTTGCGTGCCGTTCACCTGCGCCAGCGAAGCCTTAAGAAGCGCGGCAAAATCCGCGCCTTCCGTTGAAGCCGCAGCGGGTTCCGCACCGGCGGCAATCGCCGAAGCGGCTCGCAACTGGCCGAGTAGTTGATCAATTCCTTGTGTCGTATTCATAGCGTCCAGCCTCCAGCTCGAGATTATAGCTGCTTATCCATTGCGGCGGCCACTATATTGCCCGCCTCAGCTTAAAAAATAAAGCACATTTCATGCCAAATTACGCCGATTTAATAAATCAACTACCCGCTCCTTCACCTTCTTCCCGATACTGCTGCAATTTGTAGCGCAAGGTGCGCTCGCTCATGCCCAGCTTCTCCGCAGCAAGCTTGCGCGAGCCGCCGACCGATGCCAACGTTTCCAGAATATGGCTTCGCTCCAGCGATTTCATGTCGATCGCGCCACTGGCAGCCAGCCTCTCCTTCTGTGGAGCGACTTCCGCAGACTTTGGCAAAAGCAGATATTCCGGTTCCAGCGTATTGCCTGGGGAGAGAATCATGGCGCGCTGGATGACATTCTCAAGCTCCCTGATGTTACCCGGCCAGGCATATCGCGTCAATTGCCCGGACGTCGCCGGGGACAGCCCGACTCCGGGCCGACCGAGCGATCCGCCCAGCCTGCTGAGCAGATGCTGCGCCAACGGCACGATATCCAGCGGGCGCTCGCGCAATGGCGGCAGCTCCAACGGGAACACATTGAGGCGGTAGAACAGGTCCTCACGGAAATTTCCGCGCGCCACGATCTCGCCCATATCGCGATTGGAGGTAGCGATAATCCTGATATCGAGAGGAATCACCCGGTGCCCGCCGACACGCTCCACCTCACGCTCTTGCAGTACCCTTAGTAATTTGGCCTGGAGCGACAGCGGCATTTCGGAAATCTCGTCCAGCAGCAGGGTACCGCCCTGTGCCTGTTCGAACTTGCCTGCATGCGACTGGGTGGCGCCGGTAAAAGCGCCCTTTTCATAACCGAACAAGGTGGACTCAAGCAAATTTTCCGGGATCGCGGCGCAGTTGACCGCCACGAACGGTTTGTCAGCGCGCGGCGAATGCCGATGAATGAAACGCGCCATCACCTCCTTGCCACAGCCGGATTCACCGGTAATCATGACAGTTGCACTGGTTGCGGCAACTTTCTGCGCCAGCACCAGCAGTTCGCCCATACGTGGGTCTTCGGCCACCATTTCAGAACCATTCGCTGGATGCGCTGACAACATATAGCGCGCCACCTCCGTCAGCAGTTTGTCCGGCTCGAACGGCTTGGTCAGGTAAGTGCATGCGCCAGCGCGCATCGCCTCCACCGCTTTATCAATCATGCCGTAGGCCGTCATCAGCAGCACCGGGACATAAGGATAAGTGGCCTTGATCTCGCGCAGCAAGGTATGTCCATCCATAGGGTGCATCTGCACATCCGACACCACCAGGCCAACCTTCCGTTTTTCCAGCACGCTCAGCGCCGCCGCCCCGTCCGCTGCATCCAGAACCTCATAGCCGGCCAAGCCGAGCGTGTCGCATAGCGCTTCGCGCAGATCCCGGTCGTCCTCAACAATTAAAATTGGCAATGGCTTCATGGCTTGGTAACTTCAAAAAATACAATCATAACTTTGGCAGCCGCAGGCTGAATTCGCTGCCGCAGCCCGGTGCCGATTTAACCTGCACCGTACCCCGATGTGCCTCGACAACGCCGCGCACAATCGCCAACCCCAGGCCGGTGCCGTCATTGCGGGTCGTATAAAATGGCTCGAACAGGCGATCCTGGATTGCCGCATCGATGCCTTTACCGCTGTCGGTCACGCTCAGCACGACCTGTCCATTTCCTCCATCTTCGCACCTCAGCTCGACCCGTCCGCCTCTTGGACAGGCTTGCATGGCATTCTCCAGCAGGTTGAGCAACGCGCCCGTCAATGCCTTGCGGCTACCCAGCACGGTGGCTCCCCGGCTATCGTCCTCGACCTTGAATTCAAGCCCATGCTCGGCCATTTGCGGCTCCATAACCTGCTGCAATTCTACCAGCAGAGAAGGCAGCGGCACCGCATCCTGCCCGCCGCCCTCCCCCTTCACGAACAACAACATATCCTGAATCAGGTGCTCGAGGTGGCGCAGACGCGCCAGAACTTTATCGGCAAAGCGCACCCGCTCGGCTTCCGCCAGATCAGGCTTGTTCAGATGCGCGGTGTACAGCAGGGCGGTGGCGAGCGGCGTGCGCAGCTGGTGCGCCAATCCTGCCGCCATCTCGCCCATGGCAGACAATCTCTGGTGCCGCTGAAGCTCGCGCTGCAAGGCATAGGCTTCGGTCATGTCATGAATCAGCAGCACCTGCCCGCCGGCAGCGTCCAGCGGGCTGCTGGAAATACTGACCCGGCGCGGCACCACCCCTCTGGTTGGCACAAGATCCCACTCATGCGGTGCCACGGTTTGAACCAGCACATGCGCCGCGACTTCCGTCCACGTCCTGCCCGCGAGGTTTTCTCCCAGCAATTCCTGAGCGGCCGGATTCATCTCGCTGATGCCGCCCTGTTGATCCAGCACCACCACACCCGCGGGCATAGCCGCAAGCAAATGGCTCAAACGCTGCGACAATGCCTCCTTTTCCAGCAACTGGCGACGCAACTCCACATTGGCCACGGCAAGCTCGCCCGTCAGTCTCTCTACCTGCTGCTGCAATTCCTGGTAGGCGCCGGTAAGCTGCGCCGACGCCTCGTTGAAAAGCGAAAATGCCTGCTCCAGTTCCTTCGGGTCGACCTGCTTGGGGGTATTCGACAATACGTTAATCTCCATGGCCGGTTGATGCCGGAATCATACCGCAACTGACCGAATTGTTGTTGACTGTGATACCCCGGAAAACTATCCACAGAGGTTTTTACCTACATGTGAAGCCCGGCTCCGCCGGCTACCTCGCCCCACAGCATGAAAAAATTTGGCCTGCCTATTTGCATTAAACGGCCAGTCAATTTAAATTATGCACCAAAGGCAGTCAGCAACCTCACAACTTACGGAATGCAATAAGACAACATTCAAGGTATGATGCTGGAAAGTGATATTAGTAAAGCGTCCTGCCCACCAAGCCGACTGAGGCGAAGAATCGGGACCTTTCACGGAGAGCAACAACATGTCAGAACTTTTGAAAAACATCGATGCGCGCGCCAAGCTTGCCGGCACGAACAAGCTGGAAATCCTGCTGTTCACACTGGGCGTTGACAATCGAACCGGTCGCAGGGAGACATTCGGCGTCAATGTTTTTAAGGTGCGCGAAGTCATGCGCGTACCTGAAATCACCCACGCTCCCGATATGCCTTCTTCAGTCGAAGGCATGGTCAGCCTGCGCGGCGTTCTGGTGCCGGTCGTCGATCTGGTTAAATATGCCAACGTAGAAACCGACAAAAAACCGGAAATCATGATCGTCACCGAATATAACGGGCACACCCAGGGCTTCCTGGTGGAAGCAGTCGATACCATTTTGCGCCTCGACTGGGCGGCCATGCGCGTTCCCCCCGATATGCTGACCGCGCAAATGGGCGGCTTGATCACCGCAGTGACAGAATTGGCGGATGGGCGGCTGGTAATGATGATGGACGTGGAAAAAGTTCTTTCCGAAACCAGCCATTTCGATGACGACTACCTGTTCACCCACATCCAGCCTATTGAGCAGCAAAACCGCACGATATTCTTTGCCGACGACTCCGCCGTTGCCAGAAACCAGATCAAGCGTACCCTGGACGTCATGAATGTCCGTTATGTCAGCGCGAATAATGGCGCACAGGCTTGGCAAGAACTACAAAGAATCGCCGCACAGGCCGTTGCAGCGCACGTCCCCGTCAGCGACATGATCCAATTGGTACTGACCGACGTGGAAATGCCGGAAATGGATGGTTATGTCCTGACCAAAAACATCAAAAGCGACTCCCGTTTTGCCGGCATTCCGGTCATCATGCATTCATCCCTGAGCAGTGAGGCCAATCAGCAACTTGGCCGTTCAGTCGGGGTGGACGAATATGTACCTAAATTTGAACCGCAAAAACTAGCGGCCACCCTGGCGCGGATTTTAGGTTAACCACATATAGTTATTGGGGAATAAGCATGGAAAAACACAACCCACTACTCGATGCGGTGGATGCCAGAACCAAGCTGGCCGGCTCTAATAAAATGGAGATTCTGCTTTTTTCCCTGGGAAGCGGGGAGATTTTCGGCATTAACGTATTCAAGGTGCGCGAAGTCTGCCAAACGCCCAAGGTTACAAAATCCCCCAACATGCCGGATGGCGTCGAGGGTGTAATTTCCCTGCGCGGCAACATCATCCCGGTCATCGCACTGGCCAAGATCATCCATCTGGAAGATGTGCCGGAAGACACTGGCCAAACCATGATCGTCACGGAATTCAGCCGTCACACCCAAGGGTTCCTGGTGCACGATGTCGACCGCATCATCCGGGTGGATTGGGACAAGGTCAAACCGCCGCAAACCATGCTGGCCGGCAACGATGGCCTGATTACCGCGATCACGGAATTGCCCGATGGCAAACTCGTTTCAATTCTCGATGTTGAGCAGATTCTGGCCAACGCCATTGGCATCGAACCCATACCCGAACTTGCTCCGGTCGAAACCGAAACGGAACCGACGATATTTTTTGCCGACGACTCTGCCATAGCACGCAAGGAAATCGTCATGGTACTGGACAAACTGGGAGTGAAATATCAACACGCCACCAACGGCCTGGAGGCATGGGAAAAGCTGCAAAATATGGCGGCCCGTTCCCAGCAGGATGGCTCCTCGGTATACGACCAGATCAAAATTATCCTGGTGGATGCGGAAATGCCGGAAATGGACGGCTACGTCCTGACGAAAAACATCAAGTCGGACAAACGGTTCGAAGGCATTCCAGTGGTCATGCACTCGTCACTTTCGTCGGAAGCCAACCGCGACATGGGCAAACGCGTCGGCGTGGATGCTTATGTCGCCAAATTCGATCCGGCCGTTCTATCCGACACCTTGCGCCCATTATTGCTCAGATAGGCAGTTGCGCCATGAGATACGACAACACCTCACCCGAAGGCAATATCCCAAACCGTACCATGGCATCGTATAATGGTGGAATGCAAAAAACCATATCACCTGCGGAGCTTCATTAATGGCCGATAAGAACATGAAATTTCTGATCGTCGACGATTTCTCGACGATGCGGCGGATCATACGCAATTTGCTGAAAGAGCTGGAGTTCACCAATTGTGATGAAGCCGAAGACGGCGTGGCGGGCCTCAACAAACTGCGTAGCGGTAATTTCGACTTCGTGGTCAGCGACTGGAACATGCCAAACATGACCGGGATCGAAATGCTCCAGGCTATCCGCGCCGACCCCGCCCTGAAACATCTGCCGGTACTGATGGTCACTGCCGAGGCCAAGAAAGAAAACATTATCGCTGCAGCCCAGGCGGGTGCCAACGGCTATGTCGTCAAGCCCTTTACCGCTGCCGTACTTGAGGAAAAACTGAATAAGATATTTGAGAAGATGGGGAAATAAATAATTGTTGAGGCATGATCGACATTCCGAAATATTCCAGGATTTTAAAAAATCTTGAGTAATCGTATGCAAGGAGAGATTTGGTGAGTAACAATACCTCAGGTAGCGGGGATTCCGACGATTTGGAAGCACTGTTCGATAGCATTGTGATGGCCAGCGGCACCCAACCGGCCGAATCCGAAACAGCACCTAAAAGCGTAGCTCCAGTGGCCACAGCCCCTGATGAATCAGCGCCATCCGGCACGGAAGAGAGCCTCTTCTCGCAAATCGGCCATTTGACCCGAAAGCTGCACGATACCCTGCGCGAACTGGGATATGACAAAAAACTGGCCCAAACCGTCGAATCAATACCCGACACCCGCGAACGTCTCGCCTATATCGCGACAATGACACAAAAGGCGGCAGAACGAGCCCTGACCGCCACGGAAACCGCCCAACCGATCCAGGACAAGCTCGAAGCTGGTGCAGCCGGACTCAGCACCAAATGGCAACGCCTGTTCGATAACCAGCTCAACCTGGAAGAATTCAAGCAACTGGCGAATGAAACCCGCAGCTATCTGAAAGAGGTTCCTGGCCACACCAAGGCAACCAGTGCCCAGCTCACGGAAATCATGATGGCACAGGATTTTCAGGATCTCACCGGCCAAGTGATCAAAAAGGTCGCCGACATGGCGCAGCAAATGGAACATGACATGCTGCAATTGCTGCTGGCGACGACTCCCGCCGATAAAAGAACTGAGATAGACAGCAGCCTGCTGAATGGCCCTGTCATCAATGCCACTGGCCGCAGCGATGTCGTGACCAATCAGCAGCAGGTCGATGATCTGCTTGAAAGCCTGGGCTTCTGATTCGGTCAACTTCAACCTATCTCGTAGCAGGGGGAAACCATGAGCCACTTCGCTGGAATGGAAGAATTACTCCAGGATTTTCTGACAGAAGCAGGTGAACTGCTATCTGATGTAGACAACAAACTGGTTGAGCTGGAGAAACGTCCGGATGACAAGGCGCTTCTGAACGACATTTTTCGCGGCTTCCACACAATCAAGGGCGGCGCCGGCTTTCTCAACGTCAATGACCTGGTCGAGCTGTGCCACCGCACCGAAAACCTGTTCGACAAGTTGCGCACGAGCGAATTGACCCTAACCCCGGGCATCATGGATGTCATCATGCACGCAACCGGGGTAGTACGCACCATGTTCGGCTCGCTCTCTCAGGCACAGTTGCCGGAAGCGGCCGACCCGGCATTACTGAAAGCGCTGGATGCCGTGCTGGCGGGGCAAAAAGCGGAGCTGGCAGCAGCTGCCGCCGCACAAACACTCGCAACCCCTTCAGCCCAAGTTGCGCAGCCCGCCGCCAATGCCTCCGGCGGCCCGGACTGGCCGGCTTTGTACCATGCTGTCACGGGCGGGCCTGCGGAAATCCAGACGGCGCCGCATGAGACCACACCGCCCCTGGCGGTCGCGCCGGCTCCTTACATCGCACCTCCTCCAGCCGAACTGGCACCCCGTGCCAAGGCACAGCCCCCCGCACAACAGCCCGCCGCCAAGGAAACCACCATCCGCGTCGACACCTCGCGCCTCGACATGGTGCTTAATCTTTCCGGCGAGATCGGCCTCACCAAAAATCGCCTCACCTGCCTGCGCGCAAACATTCTTCAAGGCAAAACCGACGGGGAAACCCTCAAAGCCCTGGATGAAGCAGTCAGCCATCTGGATCTCCTGGTCGGCGACCTGCAAAACGCCGTGATGAAAACCCGGATGCAGCCGATCGGCAGACTATTCCAGAAATACCCGCGCCTCGCACGCGACCTCGCCCGACAGTTGGGGAAAGAAGTAGAACTGGTTATTTCTGGCGAAGAAACCGAAATCGACAAAACCATGATCGAGGATCTGAATGATCCGCTGGTACACTTGGTGCGGAACGCAGTGGATCATGGCGTCGAAAACACCGATGAGCGCATCGCCGCCGGCAAGCCAACCAAGAGCTTGGTACGTCTCACGGCGATGCAGGCGGGCGACCATATCGTTCTCGAAATCGCCGACGACGGCAAGGGTATGAGGCCCGACACCATCCGCCGCAAGGCAGTCGAAAAAGGGTTGATCGATGTGGAAGCCGCAAACAGCCTGGATGACAAGCAGGCTCTCAACCTGATTTTCCTGCCTGGTTTTTCAATGAAAGACCAGATTTCCGATGTTTCCGGTCGTGGCGTCGGCATGGACGTAGTGCGCACCAACATCCAGAAACTGAATGGCCGCATCGACATCAACTCCACTGTCGGCTATGGCACCACCATCACCATATCCCTGCCGCTAACCTTGGCCATCCTGCCCGTACTGGTGGTGCGTCTGGGTGACCAGCCTTTCGCCGTGCCTCTCTCCATGGTGCGCGAAATTATCCCGATAAAACCCGATGAAATCCAGCGTGTATCCGGTCGTGCAACCATGGTGGTACGCGACGAGGTTCTGCCGGTGCGCTCCCTGGCCAGTCTGATCGGCTGGCCGCAGGAAGGCATGCCGTCTTTCGGCGTACTGATGCAAACCACGGTCACCAATTTCATCCTGGCGATTGACGGCTTCCTCGGTCGCGACGATGTGGTCATCAAGCCGCTGCATGACATCAAGCCCAAAGGCATTGCCGGCGCCACACTGTCTGGCGATGGCTTGGTAGTGCTGGTACTGGATATCGAGGAACTGCTGGTTATGGGCACCGAGGAAACCCGTGCCTCCATGTTCACCGCATAAGAGCCAGAACTCCTGATGCAAGGCCGCGCCTATATTGCTCGCCAGCCCATCGTTGACAACCAGCAAAAAATTATCGGCTATGAGCTTTTGCTGCGTAGCGACACAGAAGAAACCAGCACGGATGACCATCTCGCCGCCTCCAAGGTGCTGGCCAATATACTCAGCAACATGGGTGAAGAGTGGCGACTAGGCGACAAGCTGGCCTTCATCTACACGCCTGCCTCCATGCTGATGGGGGATTTTATCGAGCTGCTGCCGGCCAACACGACAGTACTGGAAATTTCCGGAACCACCCAGCCTACCCCGGAACTGCTGGCACGCTGCCGCGACCTGCGCGCACGGGGATACCGCCTGGCGCTGAATGACTTTGATCTGCCCAAAAAAAATCCGGCGTTGCTCGAAGTGGCAAATTTCGTCAAGCTGGACGTCCAGAAACTGAAAGCCAACGGCCATCTGGAAAAACATGTGCATGCACTGGAAGAACACCCGGCCAAGCTGATTGCCAAAAAGGTCGAAATCCAAAAAGAACACAGCATTTGCAAAAAATTAGGCTTCGCCTATTACCAGGGTTACTACTTCGCCCACCCGGAAACGCTGAACGCCAAGGTAATCCATCCCGCCTACGCGGTCGTGCTGGAACTGCTCGACAAGGTGCGTAACAACGCCGAGGTCAAGGACATCGAATTATCCCTCAAGCGAGATGTGGCACTTTCCTTCAAACTGCTGCGCTATATCAATTCCGTCGGCTTTGGCCTGTCCTGCGAGATTCAGTCGCTACGCCACGCGCTGGCAATTCTCGGCTATCAGCAGTTGTACCGTTGGCTGACCCTGCTGCTTGTCACCGCTGGAGAGGGCAGCACCCCGCCCGCCCTGATGAGAACTGCCGTCACCCGCGGACGCCTGACCGAACTGCTTGGCAAGGATATGCTGGACGCAGCCGAGCGCGACAACCTGTTTATCGTCGGCGTATTCTCATTGCTTGATGCAATGCTGGAAATGCCGATGGATGAAGTACTGGAAAAGCTTTCCCTGCCGGAATCGATCACCGACGCACTGCTGCACCGGCAAGGCATCTACGGCCCTTTTCTGGAGCTGACGGAAGCCTGCGAGGAAGGGGATTCGGAACACATCGAAAACCTGGCATTTTCACTGCAAATGGAACCGGAAACCATCAACCGGGCCCACCTTGCCGCGCTGGCCTGGGTGGAAACACTGGGGATGTAGTTTTTCCCGGAAGGGCGCCCCTCGATAGCGAGTTCAAATGGCCGATGATTCGCGGCTGGCGCCGGCCTCATCCAAGCGTGCCAGATATTGCTGCCACAGCTTCTCCTGACCGACTCCCAGATCATACAGATAATCCCAGGAATACAAGCCGCTGTCGTGCCCGTCCGAGAAAACCAGTTGCACGGCATAGCTGCCCACCGGCTGGATATCAGTAATCTCGACGTTCTTCTTGCCCACCTGCAACACTTCTTGCCCCGGGCCATGCCCACGCACCTCGGCAGAGGGCGAATAAACCCGCAAAAATTCGCAGGGCAGCTCAAAATGCTTGCCGTCGGAAAAAGCCATCTCCAGCAGACGCGATTTCTGGTGCAGCTTGATCTCGGTAGGCATCGGCGTCTTGCTATCCAGTCCAGCCATATTTATTCCTTTCGATCCGGCGGCCAGGTCAATCTAATGACCCTTGCCAATTGATAACAATTCGCAAACATTATACCCCAAACGGCGCTATTTACTGCCGTCTCCTCCCACTGCAGCGAGCAGGCTGTCCATCCATCTGCCGGGCAAAATCCGCTTCAACAGGGCGAACAGATGGGTTGGAACGGTCACACGGTAGCGGACTTTAGGGCGCGCACTTTCCAGCGCATGAACAACTTTGGAGAGCACCGCTTCGGGAGGCAACGTAAACGGCACAGCCGCCCCCTGCTTGGCCAGACGACGCTCCATGGCCAGGTATTTGTCGTGATGCTCGCTATGCACCGCATCAATATTGCGCCGGAATGCCGCAAAGGAATTCGCCCGAAAACGACTCTCAATCGGCCCCGGCTCAATCAGCGAAACATTAATACCGCTGCCGCGAAGTTCCAGCCGGAGCGCATCCGCAATCCCCTCCAGCGCATATTTGCTGGCGATATAAGCCCCCCGGTAAGGCATGGCAACCAGCCCCAGCACCGAACTGTTCAGAACGATCCGGCCACAACCTTGGGCACGCATGGCCGGAATAACCAGGTTGGTCAATTCAACCGTGCCGAACAGATTGGTTTCGAATTGCTCGCGCAGCACCTCACGCCGCAAATCCTCAACGGCACCTGCCTGGCCGTAACCCCCGTTGTTAAACAAGCCATAGAGTGCGCCTCCACTGCGCGCCAGTACCTCATTCACTGCCCGGTGAATGGATGCGGAGTCCGCCAGATCGAGCTGCACGCTTTCCAGCCCTTCCGCCTCCAGCATGCGCACATCCTCCGCCTTGCGGGCTGAGGCAAAAACCCGGTAGCCGCGCTTTGCCAGCCCCGCAGCAACACAACGCCCGATCCCGCTCGAACAACCAGTAATCAACACAGTTTTAGGACTCATGTCACTCCTCATCTTTCAAGCCATCATACCTGCTGCGCCAGCAGAGAAATATCCGTGCCGTATCGAGAAATCGTTGATATAATGTTGGCGGTATAAAACAATAACTTCCGCACTTGGATAAAAAATGCACTCAACCCTACTCAGAATCTCCGGCATCCTGCTGCTAAGCCTTGGCCTGTTCGGCTGCGCCACCAACGGCGACCCGCGCGATCCACTGGAACCGCTCAACCGCGGCATCTACAAATTCAACGACGTGGTTGACAAAGCAGTGATCAAACCGGTCGCAACAGGATACAAGGAAGCGATGCCCAGCCCGGTTCGCACGGCCATCGGCAATTTCTTCTCCAACCTTGATGACGTGCTGGTGCTGCTCAATGACCTTCTCCAGTTCAAATTCGAACAAGCCGCCTCGGATTTCAGCCGCCTGGCCTGGAATACCACCGTTGGTATTGCTGGCCTGGTCGATGTGGGCACGCCGATGGAACTGCCCAAGCACAACGAAGATTTCGGACAAACCCTGGGACGTTGGGGTATCGGCAACGGCCCCTATCTGGTACTACCGATCCTTGGCCCCAGCACGGCACGCGACACCGTCGGCCTGGCATTCGATTCCTATTACGACCCGGTCTGGCGGCATACCCCAGTCGACGAACGCAACTCAGCAGTTGCACTGCACGCCGTGGATACCCGCTCACGCCTGTTTAAAGCGGAAGAAGTGCTGGATGAAGCCGCTCTCGACCGCTATGTCTTCCTGCGCGATGCCTACCTGCAACGCCGTCGCGGCTTGGTTTACGACGGCAACCCGCCACGCGAGAAGTTTGAAGATTACGATGATCCGGCACCAGCCACGCCAGCTTCGGCCAAACCCTGACTCCGTAGCCCCGCGATAGCGGGGCTACTCGCTAAAATACCGCTGATACTTCCTTCCGCGTTCATCCCAAAACGCTTTAATCCGGTGTGCTGCGAATTTCGCTGCTGCCCCCTCCCTGTACCCCCGACACCCGTATAAAATTCAGCAACAGTTTGTACGATCTGACCACGCCCGGTTGCATCATAAGCGGGCCGTCGCACCGGAAACGATGATTGCAACGTCAAAACCCATCGGCCTTTGCAGGCGCAACGATCCCAACACCAGATGTCGGCGGCAATAATGGAATCAATCGGGTTTAGCGGTGCGTGGAATACAGCGGAACAGATAAGGGTGGCGGAGAGGGTGGGATTCGAACCCACGGTAGGAGTAAACCTACGCCTGATTTCGAGTCAGGTACATTCGACCACTCTGCCACCTCTCCGTCCAGGCGGCATTCTACCAGTTAAGGGCGAAGAGTTGAACCTGAAACATGGACAAAACAGCCAAAGAAGATCAGACTTTTGATATGCGCCTGATCGTTTTGCTCATTTTCGCACTGGGGTTGGAGTCATGCAGCTTTTCCGAACCCCCGCTCCCGCCGGTAAGGGAAAACCACGAATTGGTGGTCATGACCCGCAACAGCCCCACTACCTATTACGAGGATGCCAACGGCAACTACGCCGGCCTGGAACATGACCTTATCGTCATGTTTGCCAAGGAACTCGGTGTCGATGTGAGGTTCGTCATTGCCACCGATCTTAACAGGATCATCCCCGCCCTGACCAAAAAACAGGTCCATCTTGTGGCCGCCGGTTTGACGATCACTCCAGACCGGGAAAAAGTCATTCGCTTCGGCCTGCCTTACCAAACTGTCCAACAGCAAATCGCATACAACAGCCTCAACCTGAAGCCGCAAAACATCCATGACCTGCTAGGGAAAAAAATTGAGGTTGTGGCCGGCAGCAGCTATGTGGAAAGGCTCAAACAGGTAAAAAAACAATTCCCGAAACTGAAGTGGCGCGAAGTCACTAATGTGGAAATTGAAGAGCTACTGGAAAAAGTGGCGAACGGCGATCTGGACTATTCCGTCGCTGACTCCCATTTCATTTCCATCGTGCAGAATTTTTTTCCGGATCTGGGGGGAGCCTTCAACTTGGGAAAACCGGAACAACTGGCCTGGGCATTCCCGAAGGATGGAGACCCTTACCTGTTCGACAAAGCCACGGCATTTTTTGGCCGCATCCAGCAGGACGGCACGCTACGGCGTCTGCTGGATCGTTACTATGGCCACATTGACCGGTTGAACCGGATTGATGTAGTGACCTTCCTGGAGAATACAAATGCCACCCTGCCTGACTATCTGAAGCTGTTCCAGCAGGCACAGGAAATCACGGAAATAGATTGGCGGCTGGTTGCCGCCCTGGGTTACCAGGAATCACATTGGGATCCTCTGGCCACCTCGCCCACCGGTGTACGCGGGCTGATGATGCTGACCGGGGATACCGCCGACCGTCTGGGCGTGGATAACCGGCTAGACCCGAAGGAAAGCATCCTGGCGGGCGCCCGTTATCTGCTCACATTGAAGGAATCTTTACCGGATCACATTCCCGAACCAGACAGAACCTGGATCGCACTGGCCGCTTACAATAACGGGATGGGACACCTGGAAGACGCGCGAATATTGGCGCAACGGCTAAACCTCAACCCTGATTCATGGACCGATATGAAAAAGGCCCTACCGCTGCTAACCAAAGCGTCCTACAATGCCGCCCTCAAGCATGGCTATGCCCGTGGCGGAGAAGCGGTGATCTTCGTGGAAAACATCCGCACCTACTACGACATCCTGATGAAATTCGGCCAGCCTCATAAAACGCCCTTCACGAAGTTTTCCTCCTCCAGGGATCGATCCAGGCTTGTCGCTCCTCCAATCCATCTGGACAAGGCCGCAAAACCTTGAAAGACCGCCTCAGGATGCGGCGATGGCAGGAATAACCTTGTGCCCACCCATATAGGGCTGAAGCACGGCAGGGATATCCACCCCGCCATCTTCGCGCTGGTAGTTCTCCAGAATCGCCACCAGCGTCCGGCCAACCGCCAAGCCCGAACCGTTGATCGTATGTACCAGTTCCGGCTTGCCCTTTTCGTTGCGGTAGCGCGCCTGCATGCGCCGCGCCTGGAAAGCCTCGAAATTGCTGCATGAGGAAATTTCGCGGTAGGCATTCTGCGCCGGTAGCCACACCTCCAGGTCGTAGGTCTTGGCCGAGGAGAATCCAATATCGCCGCTACACAACGCCATTACCCGGTAGGGCAGTTCCAGTTTTTTCAGAATGGTCTCGGCCTGGCCGGTGAGTTCCTCCAGCGCTTCGTAGGATTTCTCAGGGTGAACGATCTGCACCAGTTCCACCTTATCGAACTGGTGCTGGCGAATCATGCCGCGCGTATCCCTGCCATAAGAGCCCGCTTCAGAGCGGAAGCACGGCGTGTGGGCGGTGAATTTCAGCGGCAGGTTTTCCAGTGGCACGATCTCGTCACGCACCATATTGGTTACCGGCACTTCGGCAGTCGGGATCAGGTAAAGCTTCTCGGTCTCGCTTTTCTGCACCGAAAACAAATCAGCCTCGAACTTCGGCAACTGCCCGGTGCCGCGCATCGAATCGGCATTCACCAGATAAGGCACATACACCTCAGTGTAGCCATGCTCCTGGGTATGCACGTCGAGCATGAACTGCGCCAGCGCACGATGCAGCCTCGCCAACGGTCCTTTCATCAGGGAAAATCGGCTGCCGGTAATCTTGGTCGCCGTCGCAAAATCGAGCTGTCCCAGACCTTCGCCTACATCCACATGATCCTTGACCAGGAAATCGAAACTGCGCGGTGTGCCGACCCGGCGCACTTCCACGTTGTCGGCTTCGGATTTGCCGGCAGGCGTGGTGGCATGCGGCAGGTTGGGTATCTGCAGCAGCAATTCCTGTAACTTTGCCTGAATTTCCTCCAGTTTCGATTCGCCGGCTTTCAACTCATCGCCCAAGTTCGCCACTTCCGCCATGATTGCGGAAACATCCTCGCCCTTGGCCTTGGCTTGGCCGATCTGCTTGGAAGTTGCGTTGCGCTTCGCCTGCAATTCCTGGGTGCGGGTCTGGACGGTTTTGCGTTCCTGTTCCAGCGCTTGAAAAGCCGCAGCATCCAGCTCAAAGCCGCGCGCAGCCAGGCTTTTCGCCGCTCCATCCAGATCGTTGCGCAACAATTGTATGTCTAGCATGACAGCTCCATGTTATTTCTCTTTCTTCGATTTTCTGTCGAGTTCGTGCAAATGCGCCAGCCGCTCGCCGATCCTGCCTTCCAGTCCACGTGGCGTGGGCCGGTAAAATTCGGTCGGCGGCATTTCGTCCGGAAAATAACTTTCCCCGGCGGCGTAGGCTTCCGGCTCGTCATGCGCGTAGCGGTAGGCGTGACCGTAGCCCAGTTCTTTCATCAACTTGGTCGGCGCATTGCGCAGGTGCAAGGGCACCGGGCGACTTTTGTCATTTTTCACCAAAGCCCGCGCATTATTATACGCCACATAGGCGGCGTTGCTCTTGGGGGCGCAAGCCATGTAGAGCACGGCTTGGGCCAAGGTCAAGTCACCTTCCGGGCTGCCCAGCCGCTCGTAGGTTTCCACTGCGTCCAACGCCAGCGTGAGCGCACGCGGATCGGCCAGGCCGATGTCCTCGCTCGCCATACGGATGATGCGGCGTCCGAGATAACGCGGATCGGCGCCGCCGTCCAGCATGCGTACCAGCCAATACAGTGCCGCATCCGGGCTGGAGCCGCGCACCGACTTGTGCAAGGCGGAAATCTGGTCGTAGAATTCCTCTCCACCCTTATCGAAGCGCCTGCCGCTCCGGGCCAGCGCATTCTTGACCAGTGCCTCGTTGATGTGCGCGACATGGCTGGTTTCCGCAGCGGTTTTCATCTGCTCCAGCAGGTTCAACATCCGCCTGGCGTCGCCGTCTGCATAGCCGACCAGCAACGATTTTGCAGCCTCTTCAAAGGTCAATCCCTGCAAGGCGGTTCCGGCCGCTCGATCGAAAAGCTGCTCCAGCTCCTGCTCGGTCAAAGCTTGCAATACATAAACCTGGGCGCGCGACAGCAGCGCACTGTTCACCTCGAACGAAGGGTTCTCGGTAGTGGCACCGATGAAGGTTACCAGTCCCTGCTCGACGAAAGGCAGGAAGGCATCCTGCTGCGCCTTGTTGAAACGATGAACTTCATCGACAAACAGGATGGTGTGGCGCCCATATTGCTGCAGATTGAGCTGCGCCCGGTCGATCGCCTCGCGAATGTCCTTCACCCCGGAAAGCACCGCCGACAAGGCGATAAAATCGGCGTCGAAAGCTTGAGCGGTAAGCCGTGCGATGGTGGTTTTTCCCACACCTGGCGGGCCCCACAGGATCATGGAATGAAGTTTTTTCGATTCGAACGCGAGACGCAACGGCTTGCCGGGGCCGAGCAAATGGGACTGACCGATCACCTCATCCAGTGTCTTGGGGCGCAACCGTTCAGCGAGGGGTGAATCGGGTACGGCGGCGGAAAAAAGATCAGTCACTGATCACGTCCGCACCATTGGGTGGCGTAAATTTAAAAGTGTCGGGAGAAAATTTTGGATTGCGCTCGATATCCGAAAAACGGATTATTGTCGTTTGACTGAAATGGTCGCGCAGCTCCATCACATCAAGGCCTTTTGCAGAGAAACCCATGCGCACACTTTCGAAAGAGCTTTCCTTGTCTTTGGGCGTCGCCTCAAGCCAATCCAGCGTGCCGCGTCGGCCCAGGTCTTTCAATTCGAAGTGCTGCTCGATCTCATTGTTCCCCGCCAGCAGGGCTGCCGGACTGGATCCGATCGCGCGGCCCATCTGCTTCACCGTAACCTGCTTCAAATCGACGTCGTACATCCACAGTTTGACGCCATCGCCGACAATCAACTGCTCATAAGGCTTTTCATACGTCCATCGGAATTTGCCGGGACGGGAAAACAGCATAGTGCCGCTGGATTCCTGAACAGTGGTCATTTTCTTGTCAAGAACGAGCTGTTTGAAATGAGCCTTGCCGGTCTTCACGTCGGAAAGAAAACTCTTGAGGCTATCCAGCGAAGACGCAACAGCGAACTGCGAACACAAACCGGCTATGCCGATGGTGACAACAAGAAGGAAGGAACGGAGATTGGTTTTCAATTTTTCCTCAGAACGAGAAAGCCAGCGTTGGTCGGAGCGACTAATCCGGAAAGATTTTAAGGATAGCATCGGGCGCGGTAAATGACGATTGGCACAGGAATAGAACCTGTGACCCCTGCCGTGTGAATTGCAACCGATTTTTTATTGTTGGTCAACGTGAAGGCTTAAAATACAACAGACTATGTCAAATCATCTGCGACCATATTAGCACGATTTAGCGCTTTCAGTGGCGCAAATTTGGGGCGATCTCAAGGCTACGGACGGCGGCCCGTGGGAATACCCTGAATTCCCTGGAAGACGAAAAACCGAGGGAAGGTCAAAGCGAGGCCAGCAACTTGCGCGCACGTGACGCCACGTTGTCGACGGTGAAGCCGTATTCGCGCAGCAGGTTTTCGGTGGGAGCGGACGCGCCGAAGTGTTCGATGCCGAGCATATCGCCGCGGTCGCCGAGGTAGCGGTTCCAACCTTGGGACACGCCTAGCTCCACCGCCAACCGTGCTGGTACACCCGGCGACAGCACTTCGTCGCGATAGCTTTGCGGCTGGGCATCGAACAGTTCCCAGCTCGGCATCGACACGCAACGTACGGCGACGCCTTCATTTCGCAGACGCTCGGCGGCGGCGAGAATCAGGCTGACTTCGGAGCCGGTAGCGATCAGGGTCAGCGATGGTTTGCCGTCTTTCGCGTCACTCAGTACATACGCGCCTTTGCGCAAGCCGTCGGCGCTGGCGTAGCGGTCGCGGTCGAGCGTGGGCACGTTCTGCCGTGTCAGCGCCAGCAGCACCGGGCGGTCGCGAGTTTCCACGGCCACCTTCCACGCCACCGCAGTTTCGTTGGCATCGGCAGGACGGATTACGGTGAGGTTGGGAATCGCGCGCAGACTGGCCAACTGTTCTACCGGCTGGTGGGTGGGACCGTCTTCGCCGAGTGCAATGCTGTCGTGAGTTAGCACATACACCACGTGCACGCCCATCAACGCGGCAAGGCGGATCGCCGGGCGCATGTAGTCGGAAAAGATCAGGAAGGTGGCGCCGTATGGGATGAAGCCGCCATGCGCAGCCAGTCCGTTGAGAATGGCGCCCATCGCGTGTTCGCGCACACCGAAGTGCAGGTTGCGGCCGGCGAAGCCCCTGTCGCCGTAGTGCCCTTCGGTGCTCTCGCCAGCTGCCATTGCCGGGCTGAAGTCACCCAGCCCCTTCAGCGCAGTGTGGGTGGACGGGTCAAGATCGGCCGAACCACCGACAAGCGCAGGCAGTTTCGGCGCAAACGCGTTCATAACCTTGCCGCCAGCGACGCGGGTGGCCATTCCCTTGGCATCGGCAGGAAAGGCCGAGATGTCCGCATCCCAACCCGACGGCAGCTCACCGCGCAGCCGGCCTTGCAGCTCTTTTGCCAGTTCCGGAAAGGCTTTGGCATAGGCGTCCAGCCGCCTGTTCCATTCGGTCTCCGCCCTGGCACCACGGCCCTGTGCCTCGCGGAAGTGCGCCAGCGCCGGCTCGGGTACCAGAAACGGCGGCTCAGCCGGCCAGCCAAGGCTCTCCTTGGTCTTTTTTACATCCTCGTCGCCGAGCGGCGAGCCGTGTGCCTTGTGGCTATCCTGCTCAGGTGAGCCAAAGCCGATGTGCGTGCGCACCAGGATCAGCGACGGTCGCGTGGTGTCAGCGCGGGCGACATCCAGCGCGGCGTTGATCGCGGCCACGTCATTGCCATCGGCAACGCTGATGGTTTGCCAGCCATAGGCCTCGAAACGTTTGGCGCGATCTTCGGAAAACGTGATGTCAGTACCGGCGGAAAGCGTGACGTAGTTGTCGTCGTACAGGCAGATCAGCTTGCCAAGTTTCAGATGCCCGGCCAGCGAGGCGGCTTCGGAGGCAACGCCTTCCATCAGATCACCATCGCTGATGATCGCCCAGGTATGGTGATCAATCGGCGTGTGTCCGTCGCGGTTGTAGCGTGCGGCCAGATTCGCTTCGCCGATCGCCATACCAACGGCATTCGCCATGCCTTGGCCGAGTGGGCCGGTGGTTACTTCGACGCCGGGCGTATGGCCGCGCTCGGGATGCCCCGGCGTCTTGCTGCCCCATTGGCGGAATTGCTTGATGTCCTCCAGCGACAGGTCATAGCCGGTCACATAAAGCAGGCTGTAGAGGAGTGCCGAACCATGCCCAGCCGACAGCACGAAGCGGTCACGGTCTACCCAGCGCGGGTTGGCTGGATGATGCTTGAGCTGACGCGTCCATAGCGCATAGGCCATCGATGCGGCGCCCAGCGGCAGGCCGGGATGGCCGCTGTTGGCTTTCTGCACCATGTCTACCGACAGGAAGCGAAGCGTGTTGATGCATAGCTGGTCAAGCGGGTCGGACATGACAATTCCTTATTGAACGGCGAATTACCGTCACTTTCACTTGGCTTGAGTGCCTTTCATGAGCGGCACACTCCTCGAGGCGATGCAATCCATCAGGTCTCTCCAGGATTTGCTGAACGACTGGGCACCCTCGAGCTGGAGTTCGCCGGCGAGTGCGACGGCATCCACCCCTGCCCGCGTAAATTCAGCGAGTAGCGCTTCTGCATCGCCACCATCTGTCGGTAATCCACTTCCCACTTTTCCATGATCGGCGAAAGCGAGTAGCGTTTTCTCGGGTATGGTGTTGATCGTGTCAGGTGCCGCGAGCGCTTCGATATAGAGCGTTTCCGGAGCATCAGGATCCTTGGTGCCAGTGCTCGCCCACAACAGGCGTTGCGGCCTTGCACCGGCGTCGGCGAGCTTTCGCCAGCGGGGCGAGGCCAGCAGCTCGCGATAGGCTGCGTAAGTGCGTTTGGCAATCGCGATCCCGAGGCGGTTGCGAAGCGCCACCGGAACCCTGTCTTTCACCGCCACATCCCAGCGGCTGACAAAAAGCGATGCCACGGAATCGACCTTCGGGTCGAGACCGGCGGCGATCCGCCGTTCGATTCCGCGCAGGTAAGCCTCGGCTGCGGCAACGTACTGCTCGCGTGAAAACAGCAGCGTGACATTCACCGGCACACCCGCGAAGATTGACTCCTCGATCGCGGGAATACCTGCGCGGGTACCCGGAATCTTGATGAAAATATTGGGGCGTTTCGCACGCCTATGAAGTTCCGCCACGGATTTGATGGTGCTGGCCGTGTCGTCGGCCAGCAAAGGCGATACCTCCAGCGATACCCAGCCGTCAATCCCGCCGGTAGCATCGTAGACCGGACGCAAGAGATCTGCTGCCTGGGTCAAATCCTCCAGTGCAAGCTCGTAGAACAGCGCCTCGCCCGACTTGCCCGCAGCGGTTTTCTGATAGATGGCATCATCGTAGAAACCTGCGTCCTTGATGGCCTTATCGAAGATCGTAGGGTTGGAGGTCAGCCCCGTCACGGAAAACTCATTGATGTAACGGCGCAGCGTGCCGCTGGTCAGCAGCCCACGGGTGATATTGTCGAGCCAAAGGCTTTGACCGATATTATGCAATTGCTGAGTTGCCTTCATGGTACCTCCTTATTCGTTGACTGCTTCATAACAAGGCGGACAGCCCCGCTCCGGCAAGGGGTTGTGCCAACTGCCCGCTACAATGAGCGCGTCGGCCTCTTTCGGCCCCCAGCCGCCGCGCTTGTAAGAGTGGGCCCGGTGGTGATCCTTCAGAACCGGGTCGACCACCGCCCAAGCGGCCTCAACTGCATCCTCACGGGTGAAAAGCGATCCATTGCCCGCCATGGCATACCCTAGAAGCCGCTCGTAAGGCGTCTCCTCTCCCGATTGCTCTTCAACCAGGTAGAGCTCTCGCTGGTCGCCGATGAACTCTTTCCCTGCGCGTTTGACGCGAGCGGCAAGGGCAATAGCGGAGCTGGGAGATATCCGAAAGCGCAAATAATTGGTCTCCGGCACCGAGTCGGCGAACAGCCTTTGTGGCGGCGGCTTCAGCTCCACCATGACCTCTGCTGCCGTTTCAGCCAGAAATTTGCCGGAACGCAGGTACCACGGCACCCCCTCCCAGCGCCACGAGTCGATAAAAAGCCGCAGCGCGCAAAAAGTCTCGACATCGGAGTGCTTCGCCACCTCCGGCTCCTTTCTATAGCCGGCGTACTGGCCGCGTACCAGATCATCCGGATGCAGCGGGCGCATGGCCTGAAAAACCTTGGATTTTTCGCTGTGCACAGCGCCATAGCCCCTATAGGCTGGCGGTTCCATGGCAAGCAGCGCGACGATCTGGAAAAGATGGTTTTGAATCACGTCACGCAGACAACCGGCGCTTTCGTAAAACGCGCCGCGTCCCTCTACGCCGAAATCTTCGGCCAGCGTGATCTGGACGCTGGCTATGTAGTTACGGTTCCAGATCGGCTCGAGAAAAGAATTGGCGAAGCGAAAATAGAGGATATTCATAATCGTCTCTTTCCCGAGGAAGTGGTCGATACGAAATATTGAATCTTCCGGGAACACGGACTGTGCGATGCGGTTAAGCTCCCGCGCGGAGGCCAGGTCGCGTCCGAACGGCTTTTCGACGATGACGCGCGCATGGTTGGCCAAGCCAGAGGCGCCGAGCCCCTGAATGACCGTCGCGAAGAGCGCAGGCGGAATGGCAAGGTAATGCGCCGGGCGCCGAGCACTACCCAATGCTTTTTTTATCGCCGCGAACGTGCCACGGTCATTGTAGTCACCCTCCACATAGCGTATCTGGGAGAGAAGATGGTCAAGAGCGCACTGGTCATCGATCCCGCCCGATTGCTTTATGCTGTCCTTCACGCGCTCATGCAGATCCGCCAGACTCCATTTCGAATAAGCGACGCCGACAACCGGAACCTTCAATGCGCCTCGTTTCGCCATGGCATAGAGCGCAGGGAAAATTTTCTTATGGGCAAGATCGCCCGTCACGCCGAAAAGCACCAGCGCGTCGGACTGCACTACGCTACCGTTAGTCTTGCTCATCCTCAGCTTACCTCTTCCTTACTTCTCATCATGCCCGCCACGAAGTGGACGGCATCTTGCATCCGCAGTATGGATAGCCCTGTTTGAACACGCCACTGCATTTCAGCCGACAGAAGCGCTTAAAATAAATATAGGCAAAGACCTGCGACCATTCAAGCTAAAAACCCATCGCGCCGCACATAATCATGTGCCGCGAATTTAAAGCATGGAAACGATTCGGGGAATGACAGACCAAGAAACGAGAAAATTCATTTCCGATCAGCATGTTGAATTGGTGGGTGGTACAGGGATTGAACCTGTGACCCCTGCCGTGTGAAGGCAGTGCTCTACCGCTGAGCTAACCACCCAACAAAAAGAGGCGCAATTAGATCATATCGCCCGAAAAACGTCAATTAAAGAGCCGCCTCGATTTCTACGAAATTTATCCATAGTTTGTCGTAAAATAGTTCTTTTTTCTTATCCGTAAAAAAACATGGTTCGCACTCGTTTCGCTCCCAGCCCGACCGGCTACCTGCATATCGGCGGCGCCCGCACCGCCCTGTTCTCATGGGCCTTCGCCCGCAAACACAAAGGCACCTTCGTGTTGCGCATCGAAGACACCGACCTGGAACGCTCCACCGAAGCATCGGTGCAGGCCATTCTCGATGGCATGGACTGGCTCGGCCTCGATTACGACGAAGGCCCCTTCTACCAGATGCAGCGCATGGATCGCTACCGGCAGGTAATTCAGCAACTGCTCGACGAAGGTAAGGCCTATCACTGCTATGCCAGTAAGGAAGAACTGGAGAAATTGCGCGAGGAGCAGATGGCCGCCGGCCTGAAACCGCGCTACGACCGCCGTTGGCGCGATTCCAAAGCGACTCCGCCAACCGGAGTGCAGCCGGTAATCCGCTTCAAAACCCCGCTCGAAGGCGGCGTGGTGATCGACGATCTGGTCAAGGGCCGGGTCGTGGTCAGCAATGGCGAACTCGACGATCTCATCATCGCGCGTAGCGACGGCACGCCGACCTACAATTTCTGCGTGGTGGTGGATGACTGGGACATGAATATCACCCACGTCATTCGCGGCGACGATCACCTCAACAACACGCCTCGTCAGATCAACATTCTCAAGGCGCTCAATGCACCACTGCCGCAGTATGCTCACGTACCGATGATCCTCGGCCACGACGGCGAGCGCCTGTCGAAGCGGCATGGCGCGGTCAGCGTGATGCAGTATCAGGAAGACGGCTACCTGCCGGAAGCGCTGTTGAATTACCTGGCGCGCCTGGGCTGGGCGAAAGGCGACGAAGAAGTTTTCGATCTGGATCAGTTCGTCGAGTGGTTCGACCTCGACTCCATCTCGAAATCGCCAGCAAAATTCAATCCGGAAAAGCTGCTCTGGCTCAACCAGCAGTACATCAAAAAAACCGACAGCTCCCGTCTTGCCGGGCTGGTGATGCCATTCATGGAAACGGACTGCTGCAATCCGGAAAATGGGCCGCGCCTGGAGGTGGTCATCGACCTGCTCAAGGAACGGGTAAACACCATAGAGGAACTGGCCGATGCCGCCGTATATTTCTACCGGCCATTGACGCCTTCTCCTGAACTGATGGCGGAACACGTCACGCCGGAAATCGTCCCTGTCATCCACCAGCTACTGGAAAAACTGGAGCAGGTCGAATGGAACAAACAGGCCATCAACAGCCTGCTGAAATCCGTTGTCGCCGAGCATGGACTCAAGTTCCCCAAAATCGCCATGCCGCTGCGCCTGCTCGTCACCGGAGAAACGCAAACCCCTGCGGTCGATGCTGTGTTAGAATTGCTGGGTCGCGAGGAAGTCCTGAAACGGATTTCAGCGCAGATTGCAAGCTTCAAATAGTATTGACAATCCGCCCGAGCGCCCGTATAGTGGCGGCCTTTCGGGGGTATAGCTCAGCTGGGAGAGCGCTTGCATGGCATGCAAGAGGTCAGCGGTTCGATCCCGCTTACCTCCACCAATTTAGGTCCCCATCGTCTAGAGGCCTAGGACACCGCCCTTTCACGGCGATAACACCGGTTCGAATCCGGTTGGGGACGCCAGGTTAAGTAGGGCTTGGAGAAATCCAAGCCCTTTAATTTTGCGATTTTGCACCGCGTTTCACTTGGTGCCTAAGTCGATGCAGTTATGGAGTGGTAGTTCAGTTGGTTAGAATACCGGCCTGTCACGCCGGGGGTCGCGGGTTCGAGTCCCGTCCACTCCGCCAGCATTAAAAAAGCCAGCCTATCCAGGCTGGCTTTTTTATTTTCACCTTGATTATTCAATAAGCCTGCAAATCAGCGCCATCGATATCAAGCGATTGCCGCCAGAACTGGTCGTCGCGGTCGAACAGGCGGTAGGTACCGCGCGGCCCCCAACTGCCGGCCTGGTAGCCGTTGATAAAATCGCGCTCCATCGACCAGACCTTAAGCACGGGATCGACGACACGCCACGCATTTTCCACTTCATCGATACGCAGGAACAGCGACTGGTCGCCCATCATCACGTCCAGCAGCAAACCTTCGTAGGCATCGTAATCCTCTTCGTTACCCTTACGGTAGGTGGCATCCAGGCTGATAGTGCGGGTGTTCAGATCGAGCCCCGGAACCCTGACCTGAAGCTCCATCTTCAGGCAGTCGTTGGGCTGGATGCCGAGCAATATCCAATTGGGGTGCGAACGTTCATGGTGAGTCAGACGCAACAGGTCTTGCGGCGGTCGCTTGAAGCGGATGCAAATCGCCGAACCGTTTTCCGCCATGCGCTTGCCGGTGCGCAGGTAAAACGGCACTCCCGCCCAGCGCCAGTTATCGACGAATAATTTCAGCGCGGCATAGGTTTCGGTAACGCTGTCGGATGCCACGCCAGCCGCTTCCAGATAGCCGGGAACCGGCTTGCCGTCGACCACGCCGCTCTCGTACTGGCCGCGGAAAGCATGAGCGTGCACCGCGTTCTGCGTGATCGGGCGGATCGCCTTGAGCACCTTGACCTTTTCATCACGCAAATGCTCCGGGGTCATCGACACGGGCGGCTCCATCGCCACCAGCGCCATCAACTGCAGCAAATGGCTCTGGATCATGTCGCGCAATGCGCCGGCACTTTCATAATAATCGGTACGGCCTTCCACCCCCAGCGTTTCGGAATGGGTGATTTGCACATGGTCGATGTAGTGGTGGTTCCACAGCGGTTCCAGCAATAAATTGGCAAAGCGGAACACCATGATGTTCTGCACCGTGCCCTTGCCAAGGTAATGGTCGATACGGTAAATCTGCGGCTCGTCCAGATGCTTGTACAGGCTGCTCTGCAAAGTTTGCGCACTCAACAAGTCATGGCCGAACGGCTTTTCGATCACGACGCGACGCCAGCCCTTTTTCTGCTTGAGCAGGCCGACTCCACCCAGCTTTTCAATGATGCCGGGAAACTCCGACGGGCGCACCGACATGTAGAACACCACATTGGGCGGAAAATTGGTGTCTTCATCCAGGAGCTTGTGCAGGTTCCGATAGGCATCGGCATCGTCCGGCGGGTTGGGATGGTAATGGAGCCGTGCGCGAAAGCGCTTGAATGCCTGCTCGTCGAAGCCTTTTGGATATTTTTTCTCCAGCATGGACAGCACTTCTTCCAACCACTGCTCGCGGGTCCAACGCTCCAGGCTGGAAGCAAGAATCACCATTTTCTCGGGCAGGCGCCCTGCCGCTTCAAGGCGGAAAAGTGCCGGAATCAACTTGATCCGCGACAGGTTCCCTCCGGCGCCAAAAATGACCAGGGTACATGGATCCATGGCTTTCATTTGCCGCCTCCCGCCTGCTTCACCGCATGGCCGCCGAATGCGTTACGCATCATGGAGAGTACGCGATAACCGTAGCCGGTTGAATTCTGGCTGGCAAAACGCATCTGCAAGGCCAGGGTCAGCACCGGCGCAGCCACGCCCTGCTCCACTGCTTCCATTGCGGTCCAGCGCCCTTCGCCCGAATCCGCCACATAGGGCGCAATGTTATCCAGGGCTTGGTCGCCCTTGAGCCCCTCAGCGGTCAGATCCAGCAGCCAGCTTCGCACCACCGAGCTGTGGCGCCACAATTCGGTAATCTCCGCCAGATCAAGCGCAAATTCCTGTTTACCGCGCAGCAGCTCCAGCCCCTCGGCCATCGCCTGCATCATGCCGTATTCGATGCCGTTGTGAACCATCTTGGTAAAATGCCCGGAGCCGACCGGGCCGACATGCGCCCAGCCGCGATCCGGGGCGGGCGCCAGCGCCTTGAGCACCGGCTCCATGGTTTTCGCCACCGCGGGCGTTGCGCCCACCATCAGGCAATAGCCGTTTTCCAGTCCCCATATCCCACCCGATGTGCCCGCATCCATGAAACCAATGCCCTGCTCCGCCAGCCAGGCACCGCGGCGCTGGCTATCCTTGTAATTGGAGTTGCCGCCATCCACGACAATGTCGCCGCTGGAAAGCAGCGGCGCCAGCTCCCGGATCTGGGCTTCGGTTGGTTCGCCGCTCGGCAGCATGAGCCAGACCACGCGCGGCGTTTGCAATTTGGTTACCGCATCGGCAACCGAGGAAGCCGCAATGACGCCTTCCTCGGCAGCCAGGCCCGCCACCACGGGCGGATTGCGGTCGTAGCCAACCACCTCGACACCGCCCCGGCGCAAACGCCGCGCCATATTACCGCCCATTTTCCCCAAGCCCACCATAGCCAATCTCATAATCTCTCCTCATGGCAGTTGGCATCGGCGATGCCAACTGTATAATCTGAAGCATACAGGGAGTCCTGTAGCAACGTAAAGCCGCTCGGAAAGCAAAAGAAAACATGTCGCATCCCACACAAACCTGCCGTTGGCACGCCTACCCAACCGCCGGTGAACTCAGCCAGGCCGCCGCACAAAAAATCCTGCACAGCGCACAGCAGGCCATCGCCCGCAGCGGGCGTTTTTCCATCGTGCTGGCTGGCGGCAATTCGCCGCGCCAGGTTTACGAACTATTGCGCATAAGCGACGCCGACTGGCGCTGCTGGCAAGTGTATTTCGGCGACGAACGCTGCCTGCCGCCGCAGGACAAGGAACGCAACAGCCGCATGGCCGCCGAGGTCTGGCTCGATCATGTCGCGACCCCGCGCGATCAAATACACCCGATCCCGTCCGAGCTTGGCCCGGAGCAAGCCACGGCTGCTTATACCAAAACACTGGAAGCGGTCGGCGAGTTCGACATGGTTTTGCTCGGCTTGGGCGAGGACGGCCATACCGCGAGCCTTTTTCCCGGTCATGCGTGGGGTATTGAGCAGGGATCACCGCCGGTGATGTCGATTTTCGATTCACCCAAGCCGCCGCCGCAACGGGTGTCGCTCAGCGCAGTTCGCCTGGGCCAAGCACATGAGGTACTATTTTTGGTGACCGGTGCAGGCAAGCGGCAGGCCATTTCGGATTGGCGATCCGGCAAGGCCATCCCTGCCAGCGCTATCACGCCTCGCGGCGGAGTGGATGTGTATCTGGAAGAATCGTTACTTGGCGGCAGTCACGCTGAAACAGGGAAGATGTAGGAGCGGTCTCCAGCCGCGATCCATTTATCGCGGCCTGGAGACCGCTCCTACAGGCGTTCCAAGCTCATCCGCTTCCGCCGCCGAGAGAATTTTCCACGGTAAAGGGATCAGCCCGGCAACACGAGTCATGTAGCGGCGGTAAACCTCGCCGTGGTAAACCAGCAGCTTTTTTTCTTCCAGGCGCGAACCGACCATGA
This sequence comes from Sulfuricella sp., assembly GCA_028713975.1. GTDB lineage: Bacteria > Pseudomonadota > Gammaproteobacteria > Burkholderiales > Sulfuricellaceae > Sulfuricella. The sequence goes on along the minus strand of JAQTNE010000006.1, from coordinate 69,929 downwards.
AATAAATCGTCATCATCGCGGCTGAAAGCAGCATCGACGCATTCATGTCGCGCGTCCAGATCAGCACCAGCCCAAAAAAATACCATGGATGCCGGACAAAACGATGGAATGGCGAAAGCAGGAAACGCTCCTGGTCTTCGGCCTGTCTGATCTGCAACTTCCGCTGACGGAAACCCAAAAATTCCTGCGTATCGTAATATTTCAACGAATGCCAAAAACCGGCCAGTGCCGCCAGCGCCAAGCCGTTTGCCAGCCAGGCACCGATGCCGTGCCAGCGCCATAACATCGGGCCGGAATCACGATACACCAGCCAGAGTATCGGCAACAGCAGCAACACCGCCAGAAGGTTGAAGCCCAGCCGGTAAAGCGGCATCAAATCCGGGTAGGCGTGAGCGACACGACGCTTCACCGCCAACGAAGCCAGCAGCGAATGCAGGGCAAAATAAGCCAGCCACAAGCCCAGTAACCATGCCATATCCTGCGTCATGCCGCGTTGCCGCTCTTCCCTGAATTTTCACCAGCCGCACCACGCTCCAGCGCCAGCCATAGGCAGGCGCCCTTGCTGGCCTTGTCGACTTCGCCAAGGCAGGACTGATGGGATTCCAGTTCATCCGGCGCAGCGAACTGCACCACCAGATCGCCCGGCACGTACCCGCCGACATCGCCGTCCCCGATCCCGCCTTCGATCGTCTCTTCGACAATCAGGCTGTCCTGACCGCGCGTCATGCCAAGGTAAACCTCGGCAAGCAATTCCGTATCAACCAGCGCGCCGTGCAGGGTGCGGTTGGTGTTATCCACCTGGTAGCGGCGGCATAGCGCATCGAGGTTGTTTTTCTGTCCTGGGTGCAGTTCCTTGGCCATTTTCAGGGTATCGATCACGACCGGGCAATACACCTCGATCATGTCCATGCCGAGCAGTTTCAACTCGCTGTTGATGAAACCGATATCGAAAGGCGCATTATGGATGACCAGTTCCGCGCCACTGACAAACTCGATGAAGTCCTTGAAGATGTCGCGGAAAAGCGGCTTGTCCTGCAAGAATTCCAGGCTGATGCCATGCACCTGCTGCGCCCCCGGATCAATCTCGCGCTGCGGATTGACGTACTGATGGAAATGATTTTTTGTCAGGCGCCGATTGACCATTTCGATTGCCGCTATCTCGATGATGCGGTGGCCTTGCCGAGGATCCAGGCCAGTGGTTTCGGTATCCAGAATAATTTTTCTCATTACAGTAGTTCCTCTACACCACGGTTCGCCAACTGGTCGGCCCGTTCGTTGCCGTCGTGCCCGGCATGGCCCTTGATCCATAACCACTCGACTTCATGCATTGCAGCCAGTTCATCCAGCCGCCGCCACAAATCTTCGTTCTTCACCGGCTTTTTATCGGCGGTACGCCAGCCGCGCAGCTTCCACGAGTGAATCCACTCGCTGATGCCTTGCTGCACGTATTTCGAATCGGTGTGCAGACGGATGATGCAGGGGCGCGTCAGCGATTCCAGCGCCCGAATCACGGCAGTCATTTCCATGCGGTTGTTGGTGGTGAGTTTTTCGCCACCGCAGATCTCTTTTTCATGCCCGGAATAGCGCAACAAGGCGCCCCATCCGCCGATACCGGGATTACCCTTGCAGGCCCCATCGGTGAATATCTCGACAATGTTGCGCCGTGTTTCAGGAATATTCATGCGTTCGCTCACTGCTCACCGTTTACTTTGTTGATCATCTTCTGCGGCACCGGGGCAAGGGCTTTCTTCGCCGCCGAGCTTTTGTTCCATTTCGGCATGATCAGGTGCATGCCGGCGACCCTTTTCCTTGCCTGCAAAAAATACACGCCGCCCGCCAGCGCCCACCAGCGGTCGCCCGCAGGCTCCATGAAACGACAGCGGCGCAGCCATTGCTCGCTACGCAGCGGCGGCACATAACAACACATCCTTCCGGCCACCACTTCAAAACCCAGCAACGCCAGCCAGTCCTTGATGCGCAGCAGGGAAATGAAATTTCCGCACCATGGATAATCCTGGCGGCGTCCCGACAGGAACCGCGGCAACCCCCACAGGCTGAAAGGATTGAAACCGCTGATAATCACCTGGCCTTCCGGCATCAACACCCGCTCCACTTCGCGCAATATTTGGTGCGGATGACCGCTGAATTCCAGCACATGCGGCAGCAGCAGCAAGTCGATGCTCTGGCTGGCAAGCGGCAGGCAACCCGGCGCGGCGAGCAACTGCACCTTCGCCTCGCCGTTTACCGGAAGCGACTGCGTTGCGCCAAAGCGCGTCTGCATGCGGCTGGTACGCAGAAAATCGGAATGGGTAAAATCGATTTGCAGCGCATTGAAACCGAAAATATCCGCCACGACCTGATCGAAATAGGCCTGTTCATGCTCGACCAGGTAACGCCCGAGCGAGGTTTGAAACCACTCATCCATTGACATCATGCCGGGTTAATTCGAACATATCATCATGAAGATCATTCCCATCCCCGCTTTCGAGGACAATTACATCTGGTTGATTTGCGAAGGCCGTCATGCCGCCGCAGTGGACCCCGGCGAGGCCGGCCCGGTACTGGACTATCTCGAGCGCCACGGTCTTGGTCTGGTTGCCATACTCAATACCCATCATCATGGCGACCACACCGGCGGCAATGAGGATTTGCTCAGGCACACCGCCGTGCCGGTCTACGGCCCGCGACATGAAAACATCCCCGGCCTCACTCATCCGGTTGGCGCCGGCGACACCGTACAATTACCGGAATTGTTCGCGAATTTTTCCGTGCTCGACGTGCCCGGACATACCGCAGGACATGTAGCCTATTATGGCGCAAATTCCCTGTTTTGTGGCGACACGCTGTTCGCCTGCGGCTGCGGCAAACTGTTCGAGGGCACGCCGGCGCAGATGGCTGCCTCGCTGCATAAATTTGCAGCATTGCCCGATGAAACCCGGGTTTATTGCGCCCATGAATACACCCTGACCAATATCGACTTTGCCAAATCCGTCGAACCCGCCAATGCCGCGCTGCTGCAACGCGAAACCCGTGACCGCCAGGCGCGGCAACAGGGGCTCCCCACCCTGCCGTCCACCATCGCGCTGGAAAAAGCCACCAATCCCTTTTTGCGCTGCGACCAGCCTGCCGTGATCGAAGCCGCCAGCCGCCATGTCGGCCACGCGCTGAACGACCCCGTCAGCGTGTTTGCCGTACTCCGGAAATGGAAAAAATAGCCGTCGCCGCTGCATGTCCAGCCACAATAACCTCGACCAATTTATCCGAACAAAACCCTTGACTTGCAAAGGGATTGTTGGCTACCATCTGGTAAATTTTCTGAAGCCAATCAAATAATAAGACGAATGCGATTCACCCCATCCCTGATTCTGGCACTGGCAACCCTTTTTGCACTGCATCTGCCCGCAGCGAACGCAGAGGGCGCCCCACCCGCCTCGCTCCCGATCAAACAGGCACTGGCCGAATCGACTTTGCTGGCGTCTGCGGCAAGCGAAACAGACACTCTCTCCTTCGAACGCCCGACTCAGCAAGAACCCGCAGATAGCGATGCGCCGCTGCTGCTCCAGCCCAGCCCCGCGATCTCAGGCGCGGCAACAAAAAAACTTAACGCCGCCTCGCTGGAATATCCCGCCGATTTATGGGCCCGCATCCGCGACGGTTTCGCCCTGCAAGAACTGGATTCGCCGCTAGTACAGTCTCACGTCAACTGGTACACCAACCGACCCGAGTACGTGGAGCGCATGATCGAACGCAGCCAGCTCTACCTCTACCACATCGTCGAGGAAGTGGAAAAGCGCGACATGCCGACCGAAATCGCCCTGCTACCGATGATCGAAAGCGCCTTCAACCCCAAAGCTTTTTCCCGCAGCCGCGCCTCCGGCATCTGGCAATTCATGCCGGCCACCGGCAAAAATTTCGGCCTGGAACAAAACTGGTGGTACGACGGTCGGCGCGATGTCACGGCTGCGACCGATGCCGCGCTGGATTACCTGCAAAAGCTCCACGATATGTTCGGCAACTGGGAACTGGCCCTGGCCGCCTACAACTGGGGAGAAGGCTCGGTGCAGCGCGCCATTGCCAAAAACCAGAAAAAAGGCTTGCCCACCGATTACCTCAGCCTGAATATGCCGGCAGAAACCCGCAACTACGTGCCAAAGCTGATGGCGATGAAACGGATCATCATGGATCCGGCGGCCAATGGCCTCGACCTTGCTTCAATTCCGAACAGCCCTTATTTCGTCAGCGTCACCACTCCCCGGCACATTGATGTGGCTGTCGCCGCACGTCTGGCGGGAATGCCGCTGAATGAATTCGTCTCGCTCAACCCCGCTTACAACCGCCCGGTAATCAACGCCAGGAGCACACCCACCCTGTTGCTGCCGGTAGACAAAGCCGACACCTTCACCAACAATCTGGAAAGCTACGACAAGCCGCTGGTTTCCTGGAAATCCTACACGCCGGCACGCGGCGAGAAACTCGCGAATGTTGCGCATCGCTTCAGCATCAGTGTCGCCCGCCTGAAGGAGGTCAACAGCATCACCAAGCGCGGCAAACTGTCCTCCGGCCAGACGCTGCTGGTGCCGCTCGGCAACGGCGACCGCGAAACAGAGCGCATCACCATCGACGACAACCGGCAAGCAACCGAAACCGAAGAACCCGAGCGGACTGTCTCAACCAGACTCACCTATGCGGTAAAGAAGGGGGACACCCTGGCTGGCATCGCGAAACGCTACAAGGTTTCTGTAACGCAAATAAAAAGCCAGAACAATCTCAAGTCCAACCGGCTGGGCAACAACCAGAAACTGGTGATTCGCCAGGAAACCGCTGCCAGGCAATCTGTTGCAAACAACAAGGCCCGGCCCGCGAAACAAGCTGCGACCAGAACTGCGAAACGCAGCCCGCGCTTTTACACTGTGCGCCGTGGCGACACCGTGACCAGCATCGCCAAAAAATTCAATGTCGCGGCTAACGACATCCAGCGCTGGAACAATCTCGCCGGCAAGCACAATCTTACTCCCGGCCACAAAGTCTCCCTGATGCTGCCTGGCAAAAGCTGACAACAAAACGGCTGCCGGCTAACTTTTACTTCCGATACAAATAACAACTGGTTCTGTGCGTTGCGCTGAAATTAATTGCCGCCGGGTAGTTTTGCCGGCAAACCGACATCGCTCGCGGGCAACGCGGGTGGAAGTGACAGCCTAACGGCGGATTCGCCGGTGAAGGCAAGTCCCCCGCCAGGCGGATGATCTCACGCCGTGAAGCCGTATCCACGACCGGCACGGCAGAAAGCAGCGCTTGAGTATACGGATGGCGCGGGGCATTCATCACCTCTTCCACCGTGCCGCGCTCGACAATCCTCCCCAGATACATCACCGCCACTTCGTGGGCGAAATACTCGACCACCGCCAGATTGTGGGTGATGAACAAATAGGCCAGCCCCAGCTCGTCTTGCAGCCCTCTGAGCAAATTGAGTATCTGCGCCTGCACCGACACGTCGAGCGCACTGGTCGGCTCATCACACACGATCAGCCTGGGCTTCACTGCAAGCGCGCGGGCGATGGCGATGCGCTGGCGCTGCCCGCCGGAAAATTCATGGGGATAGCGATATTTGCTGCCTGCCGACAACCCAACCTGCCCCAGCAACTTGTCCATCTGCGCCTGGCGCTCGCCTGCGGACGCAGTCCCCAGCGCCACCATTCCCTCATCGATGATGTCTGCCACCCGCATGCGCGGGTCGAGCGAAGCATAAGGGTCCTGGAACACGATCTGGAAAGCAGCGCGACGGGCACGTAGCGCGCTGCCGCTCAATTGCGTCAACTCTTCCCCGGCAAACCGCACGCTGCCGCCAGTGGGACGGATCAATTGCAGTATCCCCTTGCCCACGGTGGTCTTGCCACAACCCGATTCTCCCACCAGCGCCAGCGTCCGGCCCGGCGAAATCGCCAGCGACACGCCGTCCACCGCCCGGACGTGGCCGGCAACGCGCTTGAACAGCCCCTTGCGGATCGGGAAATGCACCTTGAGATCGTCCACCTCCAGCAAGGAAGTCTCGACTGTTGATTCAGGCAGTGAGGCCGGAAGTGGCGGCACCACTGTTTCACTAACGACACGTTCCGTGCTTTGCAGCAGATGGCAGCGCACCTGATGGCCGGGCGCAACCTCGCTCCAGACCGGGATTTCATCGCTGCATTTCTGCCAGGCGAAATCGCAACGGCTGGCGAAGCGGCAGCCGGAAAAATCGCTATCAAGCGGCGGCACCGAACCGCGGATGATCTCCAGTTGCCGCCCGCGCCGGGCGGCGCCCGGCAACGAAGCAAACAGCTTGCGGGTGTAAGGGTGGCGCGGTGCGGCGAAAAACGCTTCCCGATCCGCCATCTCGACGATTTCGCCGGCATACATCACCGCGATCCGCTGCGCCATTCCCGCCACCACGCCAAGGTCGTGGCTGATCAGCATCACCGCCATGCCGCGCTCGTGCTGCAAGCGCCGCAGCAGATCCAGCACCTGGGCCTGAATGGTCACATCCAGCGCCGTGGTCGGCTCATCGGCAATCAGCAGGTCGGGCTCGCAGGCCAGCGCGATGGCGATCACTACACGCTGCTTCATGCCGCCGGAAAGCTGGAACGGATAGTCATTGCAGCGTGCGCGCGCGTCGGGAAGCCCCACCGCGTCGAGCAGTTCCAGCACCCTGGCCTGCACCGCCGCGCCGCGCAACGAAGTATGGCGATAAAGCGTCTCGGCGACCTGCCGGCCAACCGTCATGACCGGGTTCAGACTGGTCATCGGCTCCTGAAATACCATCGCGATGCGCTTGCCGCGCACCGTGCGCATGCCGATCTCCGGCAGCGCCAATAAATTCTGGCCATCCAGCAGCACCGAACCGGAAACGATGCGGCCCGCCTCGGGCAGCAGGCGCATGATAGCCAGCGCCGTCATCGACTTGCCGCAGCCCGATTCGCCGAGCAGCGCGAAAGTCTCATGGCGGTTGATGGCGAAGCTCACGCCATCGACCGCACGCACCTGGGTCTTGCCCGCATCGAGCCAGGTTCTCAGATTGTCAACGACCAGCAGCGGCGCGTTCATCTCGTCCTCGGATCAAACGCATCGCGCATGCGGTCGGAAAACAGGTTGGCCGACAGCACCAGCACGAACATGAACACGAAAGCCGCCGCCAGCGACCACCACACCATCGGCTCGCGCGCCATTTCCAGCCGCGCGCCGTTGATCATGTTGCCCCAGCTCTGCATCGCCGGATCGACGCCGACGCCGACGTAGGACAGCACCGCTTCGGCCAGCACCAGGGCGCTGAAATCCAGCACGATCGAGATCAGCACGATGTGCATCACGTTGGGCAGGATGTGGCGGGCGATGATGCGAAAATGGCCGACGCCGAACGCCGTCGCCGCCTGGATGAATTCCATTTCGCGCAGCTTCAGGGTCTCGCCGCGCAGCAACCGGCACAGCCCGGTCCAACTGGTGATGCCGAGAATCACGCAGAGGAACAGCAGGCGAATGTCGGCGCGCGCCACCACAGTGTCGAACGCGTCCTGATTGCTGTCCATGTACACCTGCAGGATCAGCACCGCTGCCGCGATCAGCAGCACGCCGGGAATCGAGCTGAGGGTGGTGTAAACATACTGGATCACATCGTCCACCCAGCCGCGAAAATAGCCCGCCATGATGCCGAGCAGCAAGGCAAACGGCAACATCACCAGGGTGGTGAGGGTACCGATCATCAAGCCGGTGCGAATGCTTTTGAGCGAAAGATAAAACACGTCCTGGCCGACCTTGTCGGTACCGAAAATATGGTACTTGGCAGAAAACACCACGGCCAGGCAGGCGCACAAAATTAGCAGGCCGAGCGTAATCAGGAAGGTGCGCCAGGGAATTTCATCGTGTCCTTGACGGATTGTTGCCCAAGCCGCGCCGGGCGCAACGCCGCGCCGCCGCGCCAGCCATAGCGACAGCAACACAGTCAGCCCGCTGAGCAGAATCAGGGCATAAGCCCCGCCCTGCAATGCAGTCAGTACGACATCCTCACCCAGTTCTCGTTCCGGATCGCGCAAATGTGCCCCGCCGTATTTGAGACGCGGGTAATCCCGCAACTGTTTTCCGCCCGGCAGCTCGATGGTTTCCTTGGTATAGAGATGCGCGGCAAAAGGCGCCGAATAGGTTTTCTCCACCCGCTTCCTGAGCGGGCCGGCTATCAGGTCAAACACCGATAACACCTCGGGCGAATAATGAATCCCGGTGTTGCTTCCCTGCTTTTCCAGCGGCAGGCGGAAGTGCAGCGAGTCAAGCACGCCGACCGCGACAAAGGCCAGCAGCACCACGGCAGACGCCACGCCGCTGCGGCTCCGCAGCAGTCGGCGCCAGGGCCGTATCAGGTGTTCGCGCTGGCGCACCTTCCACGCGTAAAGCCCCACCCCGGCCAGCAACAGCCAGAGCAGCACATCGGTCCACAACAGAACCGGCTTAAATAACATTTTCAGTCATTTCAAGTTCAAAAGCTTTAACCGCAGAGGACGCAAAGGACGCAGAGGGAACCCATTCGTTTGTTGATTTGTTTTCCCTCAGCGTCCTCCGCGCCCTCTGCGGTAATGATTTTTTCAAATTCATTCCAGCCGTATCCTCGGGTCAACCAGCGTGTAGGAGATGTCGGTCAAAATTAGGCCGACGATATACAACACCGAACCGAGAAACACCATGGCGCGGACAATGGCGAAATCCTGGGCATTAATGGCGTCGATGGTATAGCTGCCAAGGCCGGGGATGCCAAAAAAGGATTCGGAGATCAGACTGCCCATGAACAGCAGCGGGATCACCACCACCGCACCGGTAAGAATCGGAATCATGGCATTTTTCAGCACGTGGCCGAACAGCACGGAAAGCTCAGACAGGCCCTTGGCGCGGGCGGTGCGGACATAATCGCGGGTCGCTTCCTCGAGGAAGATGGTGCGGTACCAGCGCGCCCCGGAACCGATACCGCCAACGACTCCGATCAACACCGGCAGAATGATGAACTTGAATGCGTTGACGCCGCTATCGAAGCCGGAGATCGGTGTCAGATGCAGCAGTTTGCTGACCAGATACTGCCCGCCGATGATGTAGAACAACCCGGAAACCGACATCATCGCCACGCATAGCACGACCCCCGAAAAATCAATATAAGTCGCGCGGAAAAACGCCATCAGCATGGCGAAGGTAATATTGACGGCCAGCCCGATCACGAACACCGGCAGCGCGATGGCCAGGCTTGGCCACATCCGCGTCTTGATGTCGCGGGCGATCTCGCGCCCCTCGTCGGAACGCCCGAAATCGAAGACAAACATGCCGACCGATTTCTCGAAAAAAATCGTGTCGGTGGCCTGCTTCCCGCCTTGCGCCGCGCCGTTCCACATCAACGGCTTGTCGTAACCGCGCTCATGCTTCCATTTGGCGATGGCATCCGGCGTGACATGCTTCATGCCAAGGTGGATGCGCGCCATATTGTCGGGCGTATTGACCACGAAAAACAGGGCGAAGGTGAGCAGGTTCACCCCGATCAGGATGGGAAGGGCATAGAGAATACGCCGGATGATGTAGTTGATCATATCGCGGCCTGCCGCTCCTTGCGCCGATAAACCACAATCGCCGGCAACAGCGCCGCTACCAGTGCGAGACCGAACAGCCCAAGCGGCCACAGCACCGGCGGGTTCCACTCGCGTCGCAGGCGCGCCCGCATGGCGCTGTCGACGCGAGCGTATTTCAGGCCGTTGTTGGCCATCAGGTTAGGTTTGACGTTCTGGTACCAGGCATGGAACAAGCCGTATTGCTTGGGGTGAAACCCCCATATCCAGGGCGCGTCGCGGCGCGCAATCGCCACTGCTTCATCAATTATTTTCTGGCGTTCCGGTCCGTTATCCATGTTCTTCATGCGCTCGAACAGACGGTCGAATTCGGGATTCTCATAGTTGGCCGAATTTTCCCCCTCCTTGCCGACGCGCGCATTGGGGCCGTAAAGCAGGAACAGGAAATTCTCCGGGTCGGGATAGTCGGCATTCCAGCCCCAGTGGAAAATCTGCGCGTTGCCCTTGCGGATCTTGTCCTGAAAGCGGTTGTAGTCGGTGTTGCGCACCACCAGTTGCAGGTCGATTTTCTGGAACTGCTTGCGCACCCAGTCGAGCCGCGCCTTGTCATCCGGCCCGCTGGCGGTGAGATCGAGATAGAGCAGCAACGGCTTGCCGGTCTTCTCGTCGCGCCCGTCCGGATAACCCGCCTCGGCCAACAGCTTTTTGGCCTGCTCGAGAGATTTACGTTTCGGCTTACCGTCCGCCCAGTCATATACATAGGGGTTGATTCCCGCCGCGCCCTCATGGGCACCGAAAATCCCCGGCGGTAGCGGCCCTTGCGCCGGGATGCCGCGGCCATTGGCGAAAATCGAGATAAACTCTTCGTAGTCGATGACCAGGGAAATCGCCTGCCGGAGCTTTCTTGCTTGCTCCGAATACCCGCCCACCACCGGATCGAGCATGTTGAAGCCGTAATAATAATTGGTGGCGGTGACCGTGGTCTGGAGCCGGATGCCTTTCTCCTTCATCATGTCGGTGACGTCCGCCTCGCCTTGGGTAGCGACGCGCACCGCCTGGTCGAAACTATCGGAGCTGATGCCGGAGGCGTCGTAATAGCCTTGCAGGAATTTGTTCCAGTAGGGAATGCTTTCTTTTTCCAGGCTGAACACCGCCTTATCAATGAACGGCAGCGGCTTGCCCGCATCCTTCAGCAGTCCGGCTGCCATATCGCCCGGCTCACCCTCGGCGGGATAGGTTTCACCATGAAAATTCGGATTGCGCTCCAGCACCATTTTCCGGTTCGGATCGTTCTCCGTCAGCATGTATGGCCCGGTACCGACCGGATACCAGTCCAGTGTGAGGTTCTTTTCCGCCATGCCGGGCTGCCCGTAAAAGAGGTCGGCCTCAGGTGGCACCGGGGCGAAAAACGGCATCGCCAGCCAGTAGAGGAACTGCGGATATTTTCCCTTGAGCTTCACCCGGTAAGTGTGGCGATCCACCACCTCCGCCCCGGCCAGCGGGTAGCGTTCGAGATCGAGCTGGCTGCCCGGCGCCAGGCATTTCTGCGCCCTGGCCAGAGTTTTCGTATATTCCTTCAGGCCAACGATGTACTCGCTCATCAGGCCGAAAATCGGCGAGTTCAGCTTGGGGTGGGCAAGCCGTTTGATCTGGTGGACGTAATCCGCCGCCACCAGTTCGCGCGTGCCGACCTGCCGGAAGTCCGCCAGCTTGTTGATCCTGTCCAGGTCGGTTGGCGCAAGATGGTGATAGAGAAATTTGCCCTGCGCATCGCGCGCAAATGCCGGGTGAGGCTGATAGCGCATGCCCGGCTTGATATGGATTTCATAAACGCTGAAAGCAATTTTTTCCGGCGCGGCATTGGCCGCCAGCGGCTTGCCCTGCGCATCGAGAAACAGCGGCCTGGGCAGTTCCGCGGCGGCAAGCGGAATCAGCGTGTAAGGACGCTTGAGGTAATGATACTGTAGCGGCGGCTCGTAAATCTGGCCGGTAAAGGTGATTTCATTGGAGCTGTAAGATTGCGCCGGATCGAGGTGCTTGGGGCGCTCGGCGAACGACGCATAAGTAATGTTTTTACCCTCTTCGGCGGTCGGATAGGGGCTGTTCCAGGGCGGGGCGCCACAGGCTGACAGGAGCGGCAACAACAGGAAAAATAATAGGGAAAGTCTCATCGGAAGCCAGTGTAGCGCAAGCAGGGACTGGGTGCCAGCGGGCACCAGGCAACGGTACCCCTGCGTAGAATTGGGTTATAATGGGCTATCTGCGCCACACATCCTGACCATCTGCAATGACAAGAAATCGTAAGGGGAAAAAATGGGCTTTCTGACAAACAAAAAAATCCTGATTACCGGGCTGATCAGCAACCGCTCCATCGCCTACGGCATTGCCATCGCCATGAAGCGCGAAGGTGCGGAGCTCGCATTTACCTATCAAGGTGAAAAAGTCAGGGATCGCGTCGCTGACCTGGCGAAAGAATTCGGCTCCAGCCTGATTTTCCCTTGCGACGTTTCCAGCGACGAAGAAATCAACCAGCTTTTCGCCGATCTCGGCAAGCACTGGGACGGGTTGGACGGCATCGTCCATTCCATCGCCTTCGTGCCGAAACAGGCGCTGGCCGGCGGCTACGTCGAATCAGTCACGCGCGAGTATTTCCAGATCGCCCACGACATCAGCTCCTACAGCTTCACCGCGCTGGCCAAGGCCGGGCTGCCGATGATGGAAGGCCGCAACGCCGCCCTGCTGACCCTGTCCTACCTGGGCGCGGAACGCACCGTTCCCCACTACAACGTAATGGGCCTGGCCAAGGCCAGCCTCGAAGCCAACGTGCGTTACATGGCTGCCGACTTGGGCCCCAAAGGCATCCGCGTCAACGGCCTGTCCGCCGGCCCGATCAAGACCCTGGCGGCAAGCGGCATTGCGGATTTCGGCAAGCTGCTGAGCTATAACGAGAGGCACGCCCCGATGCGGCGCAACGTCACGATCGAGGAAGTCGGCAATGTCGCCGCCTTCATGTGCAGCGACCTCGCCAGCGGCATGACCGGCGAAATCACCTATGTTGACGGCGGCTTTAACATCACCGCACTGGGCAACGCAGAAGAAGCCGTAGCGGGGAATTAACCGAGAAAAACATCTCACCGCAGAGACACAGAGGCACAGAGAAAAACAAAATCTTACGATTAGAAGCTGACTCATCCCCCGTGTGATAAACGGGTGTTTTTCTTTTTTTGATTTAACTCTGTGTCTCTGTGGTTCAGAAATCACTTTTCAAAGGCAGCGCAGCAAAACTTCCCTGACCTCCTCGTCGGTCAGCACGACCGGGTTGGTTTTCATGCTGCTGCCGCGACAGTTCGCCACGATCAGATCGAGATCGGCCTGGCGGACGCCATAGGCACCCAATGACGGCACCTTCATTGCAGCCGTCCACCCCTTGAGCGTTTGCACCAGGAACGCCCGCGCCCCAATATCGTCCAGATGAGGCTTGCCGCCCAGCAGGCGGCCTACCTGAGCGTACCGTGCCAGCGCCGGGCTGCCCGTCTCTCTTTCTTCCAGGGCCCGGATATTAATTTCCGTCGCCGCCGCCACGGTCGCACCGCAGGCAATGCCGTGAGGAATCGGGAAGAACGCCCCGAGCGGTGCCGCCAGGCCATGCACGGAACCCAGCCCGGCCTGTGCCAGGGTGATACCGGAAAGCAACGAAGCGTAAGCCATGCCGGAACGGCCATCCGCCTTTTTTTCATTCCCCTGATACCAATCCAGCAGCCCGTCCCGCACATAACCCAGCCCGCTCAATGCCAGCGCATCGGTCAGCGGATTGGCGCGGGTCGAAACAAAGGATTCCAGCAACTGGGTCAGTGCGTCCATGCCATTGGCGGCGATCAGGCCGGGCGGGCAGCTTGCAAGCAGCGCCGGATCAACCACCGCATACCGGGCCACCAGCAAATCATGGCGGAAGGATTTTTTGAAACCATCCGGCCCATGCATGCTGAGTACCGCATTCTTGGTGGCTTCCGAGCCGGTGCCGGCGGTGGTCGGCACGGCGATGAACGGCAGCGACGGCCCCTGATAGGGCAGTTCAGGCTCCACCCCTTCGAGATGATCCATCACCGAATTGCCATGAGGCAGCAACCCGGCAATCGCCTTGGCGGCGTCCAGCACGCTGCCGCCGCCGATACCCAGCACCACCTCGATGCCAGCATGGCGATACACCCTGACCGCCTGGTCTATCAGGCCGGGAGATGGCTCCTCCACAACGGCCATGTCCTCCCATGACAACCCCTTTCCTTTCATGGAATCAATCAGGCCCTGCCAATGCAATGAAGCGCGGAACGACTTGCCGCCGGTGACGATCAGGGCGCGCTTGCCGAATTGCCGGAGCAGTCCCGGCACCTGATCGAGGCAACCTTCGCCGAAAATGATGCGCGGCAAGCCGGAAATTGAAAATGAAGGTATCATATCGACTACAGTCAAATGGAAAACCTGATTTTACTGGATTTGCACCGATCCGGAACAACAAGGCAAAATCAAAGTGTAAAATCCAGTAGTGTCCATGATCAAACACGGCGCGATAAGGATGGGGATCAGAAAAGAACCGCAGGTTCCGCTCATGGATTATATGACAATAACCTATACAGAACAGCCTGAATGATGGCTAAAGCAAGACTTACCCGACTGAAAAACGCCGGCACGACTGCCCTGAAGCCGCTGATCGACCTGCAGGAACGGGAAAAACATCGCCTGCTTGGTGAGATCGTGCAAATCAGGGGGCTGATGCCGTTACTGATGAAACCGCGCAACAATCAACCCTGGAGCCAGGCCGACCGCGAGGAAATCCTGCGCTACATGCGGCAGCTTTCGACCCTGAGCCCCTACCTCATCCTGCTGGTTTTGCCGGGATCCTTCATCCTGCTGCCACTGCTCGCCTGGTGGCTGGATCGCCGCCGCACCCTGCGGCCTCCGAACGACAAGCCCGCAAGCACCCGAGAAACGCCCAAGTCGTAGGCCGTTTTTCACTAAGGGACAGTCCTGCCACGTCGGCTCAGATGCACCACAACTTTGCGATGCGGCAATTCGTAACGGTTTTCTTCGCAACCTGAACGCCAGTTCAACCTTGATTAGCATCAGGCACCACCATCAGCTATCATTCGACCTGAACGCATTCTGGTTTTAATCCATCCCGCCCCATGAAAAAAGCACCCGAACTCCTCCTTCCCGCCGGCTCACTGGAAAAGATGCGCTACGCTTACGCCTACGGGGCGGATGCGGTGTATGCCGGGCAGCCGCGCTACAGCTTGCGCGCACGCAACAACGAATTCGGGCTGGACGAGTTGGGAACCGGCATTGCCGAGGCGCATGCGCTGAGCAAAAAATTCTACGTCGCCAGCAACCTGGTGCCGCATAACGCCAAGCTCAAGACCTATCTGGCCGACATGGCGCCGGTCATCGCGATGCAGCCGGACGCCTTGATCATGGCCGATCCCGGCCTGATCATGATGGTGCGCGAAACCTGGCCGGAAGTGCCAGTTCATCTGTCGGTGCAGGCCAATACGGTCAATTACGCCGCGGTCAGATTCTGGCAAAAACTCGGGCTGACGCGGGTGATTTTGTCGCGCGAGATTTCGCTCGACGAGATCGCCGAAATCCGCCAGCAGTGCCCGGACATGGAGCTTGAAGTGTTCATCCACGGTGCGCTGTGCATCGCCTATTCAGGGCGCTGTTTGCTGTCCGGCTATTTCAACCACCGCGACGCCAATCAGGGCACCTGCACCAATTCCTGCCGCTGGGATTACAAGGTCAAGGATGCGCAGGAGGATGCCGCCGGGGTGATCCGTGAGGCGGAGTTCGACATCAACAAGGCGATGGCAGAATCAAACCTCACCGCCTGCGGCGACCAGCAGCGCCACCCCCTCGCCGACCAGCCCTGGCTGATCGAAGAAGGCGGTCGCCCCGGCGAGCTGATGCCGGTGCTGGAGGACGAGCACGGCACCTACATCATGAACTCCAAGGACCTGCGCGCGGTGGAACATGTCGCCCGACTGACCGAGATTGGAATAGATTCATTGAAGATCGAGGGACGCACCAAATCCGCCTATTATGTGGTGCGCACCGCCCAGATTTACCGCCAGGCCATCGACGATGCCGTGGCAGGACGCGGCTTCAACCCGGCGCATTTCAGCGCACTGGAAAACCTCGCCAACCGGGGCTATACCGACGGCTTCTACCAGCGCCATCACACCGTCGAATATCAGAACTACCTGACCGGCCAGTCGGAAAGCAATCGCCAGCAATATGTCGGCGATATCGTCGGTTACGACACAGCAACCGGCACGGCGGAAGTGGTGGTGAAAAACCGCTTTGCCGTCGGCGACCGGCTGGAGATCATCCACCCCGCCGGCAACCGCGAAATCGTACTGACGCAACTATTCGACAAGAAAGGCGCGCCCATCACGGAAGCGCCGGGCAACGGATGGGTGGTGCGCATCCCGCTCAGTGACAAGCTGGATCGGGCGATGCTGGCGAGGTTTCTTTAAGCCCGGCAAAACTGACGCCCGCAATAAGACCTATCAAAACAATCCTGGCTGTAAACCGACTGGCTTTATACTCGCGGCCAAGGCACTAAAGCCAATCCCCCCACTCGCTCCCAAATCTGCCGCGCCAAAAGCTCAGCCGCCCTCAAAATACCACAGCACTTTTATCAACTACTGCTATATTGAATCTAGAAGCCGGCGGTATCGAAGCCTGCGCGCCCTTGGACGGCATGACCGGCAAGCTGGCTTGATCCGCCCGGCGCCTGCCTGCACCATCGCTGCAGGACGGATAGCCGTTACGCGTGCGGCAACGATGTCGCCGTTTGATTTCCATGAAAGGGGGCAACATGAAATCCCACTACGACTATGTGATTGTGGGCGGGGGGCTGGCCGGAGCTTCCGCCGTGCAAGGCATCCGCGAGCTCGATGCCAAGGGAACGGTACTGCTGCTGGGCGAGGAAAAGCACCTGCCGTATGATCGCCCGCCGCTTTCGAAAAAACTGTGGTTCGGTAACATCAAGGTCGAGGAGATTTTTCTGTACGGGGCGGAGTTCTACGACCAGCAAGGAGTCACTGTCGCGCTTGGCGCAAAGGTGGTAAAGCTCGACCCTGCCGAAAAAACGGTTACCACCGAGGGCGGCGCAACTTACCATTTCAAGAAGTTGTTGCTGGCAACCGGAACGGCACCGCGACGACTTTCAATACCCGGCGGAGACCTTGACGGCATCTGTTATTTCCGTACCCTGGATGACTACCTGCAAACGAAAAACCGGGCGACGGAAGGAAAATCCGCGCTGGTGGTAGGCGGCGGATTTATCGGCTCGGAACTCGCGGCTGCATTGAATTCCACCCTGGAGGTCACCATGATTTTCCCTGGCGTCTATTTATGCGACAGGGTATTCCCGGATTATCTTGGGCTGGCTTTGCAGCAACATTATCAAAAGCGTGGCGTACGGATACTGTCTTCAGAAATGCCGACATCCATCAGCAAATACGGCGAAAAATTCCGTACCCAGACCACCAGTGGGAAAGTGATTGAATCCGATCTTTTGCTGGTCGGCATCGGCGCCGCCCCTGCCATCAACTTTGCGAAAGAAGCCGGGCTGACCATAGACAACGGAGTTGTGGTCAACGAATACCTGGAAAGCTCTCACTCCGGCATTTATGCCGCCGGCGACATCGCCGTCTTCCCCTACCCGGCGCTGGGCCAATCAATGCGCATCGAACACTGGGACAATGCCCTCACCCAGGGCAAGTGGGCAGGGCGCAACATGGCAGGCGCACGCGAGCCATTTACTTATCAGCCGTATTTTTTCTCCGACCTTTTCGAGTTTGGCTATGAGGCCACCGGGGAAGTGGATACCAGACTGGAGACTTTCGCCGATTGGCAAAAAGAAAATTATAGCGGCGTGATTTACTATCTGCGCGATAGCAAGGTCAGGGGCGTCATGATGTGCAACGTGTGGGACAAAATCGACGCGGCGCGCGAGCTGATCAGGCGCGGCGAAACGCTGACGCCCGAGCAGTTGCGTGGCGCCATTCCCTTTTAAAGCCGGGATCAGCCTTCGGCATCCGGGGTCGCGTAGATCTTGTGGATGCTGATGTCTGCACCGTTGTATTCTTCCTCCGGGTTGAGGCGGATGTCCACCAGCTTCTTCAGCAACCCATAAACCAGCAAACCGCCGGTTAGCGCGATGCTGATGCCAAACAGCGTACCGATCAACTGCGCGGCGAAGCTTACGTTGCCGATGCCGCCCAATGCCTTGAGGCCAAATATTCCCGCTGCGATCCCGCCCCATGCGCCGCACAGGCCGTGCAGCGGCCACACGCCGAGTACGTCGTCGATTTTCCATTTGTTCTGGGTCAGGGTGAACATCCACACGAACAGCGCCCCGGCCACCCCGCCGGTAATCAGCGCACCCATCGGGTGCATCAGGTCGGAGCCGGCGCACACGGCCACCAGGCCGGCCAGCGGGCCGTTATGCACGAAGCCGGGGTCGTTCCGGCCCACCACCAGCGCCGCCAGGATGCCGCCGACCATCGCCATCAGCGAGTTCACCGCGACCAGGCCGCTAGCGGCATTGATCGTCTGCGCCGACATAACGTTGAAGCCGAACCAGCCCACCGTGAGTATCCACGCCCCCAAGGCGAGAAACGGAATGCTTGATGGGGGATGCGCGGCCACCATGCCATCCTTGGTGTAGCGACCGCGCCGCGCGCCAAGCAGCAGCACCGCAGGTAGCGCAATCCAGCCGCCCATGGCATGCACCACGACGGAGCCGGCGAAATCATGGAATTCTGCGCCGAAAGTCACTTTCAGCCATTCCTGTACGCCGTAGTGGTGATTCCAGACGATCCCTTCGAAAAACGGATAGACGAAGCCGACCAGCAGAAAGGTCGCCGCCAGTTGCGGATTGAACCTGGCCCGTTCCGCGATGCCGCCGGAGATGATCGCCGGGATCGCCGCGGCGAAAGTCAGCAGGAAGAAAAATTTGACCAGTTCGTAGCCGCTTTTTTGCGCCAGAACCTCGGCGCCGGAAAAGAAATTCACCCCATAGGCGATGCTGTAGCCGATGAAGAAGTAGGCGATGGTGGAGATGGCGAAGTCCGTCATGATCTTCACCAGCGCATTGACCTGATTTTTCTTGCGCACCGTGCCCAGTTCAAGAAAAGCGAAGCCGGCATGCATCGCCAGCACCATGATCGCACCAAGAAGGATGAACAGTACATCGCTGCCGGTCTTGAGATTTTCCATTGCCACTCCAGAAATTAATGTTTCATTTCTGATAGCAGGTAGCAATAATCAGGCCAGAAGAAAATGCACTGTTATTAAAAGAGAAACGCCGAACCCGGTGCAACCGTAACGCACCAACTGAGTGCCAACAGACAACGCACGCCCCGAAACGGGGCGTGCGTTGTTCTTAAACCTTAAAAACTCATTTAACCGCCGATTAACGCAGATAAACGCCAATATTTCATGGCGTTATCAAAGCGCCCTAGCTCACCCGTTAAGGTGAATCAGCTTACAGCAGTAACCATTTAAATAATCTGCGTTAATCGGCGTCCATCGGCGGTTAATCACTGTTTCTAGGTTAAAAGCTCACGAATCGATTTCCAGCCCGAACCGGTGCGTGTGGTTGATCACGTTGAGTAAGGGTTTGAAGGGTATGTTCGCGCCGAACCGCTTGATAATTCCCATAAACGGCAAGTCGGGTCCATTCGGATCAAACTGGTAGGTGCCGTTGACCATGGTTTCGTACATGCCACGCAGCTCCACGTCCATTGCATCTACCCAGGGCAATATCATGCCTTTACGATCTTCGTCTTCTTCGACGACCGCGCGCAGTTCGTCTACTTCATAGACGGCCTGGTGCACCAGGTCGATGTATTCATCTACAGTTTTCGGGTTTTTCATGGTCGCTCCTTCTGCTTCTACAAAACAATTGGGGGCGACCCGCAGGACGCCCCCCAAATTACTGCCGTAAAGGTTTTTATTCTTTACTTCTTGGCGATTTCCTCGAGCCGGGTGGCGCGGATCAACTGGCCGTCCAGCGCGGCTTCGGCAGCAGTACCGCCGTAGGCGACAGTGATCAGTTGCGAGTAGTAGGTCACCGGGATGTTGAACTTGGTGCCGAAGCGCTTGTTCACTTCACCCTGGTAGATCTCGACGTTGGCCTGGCACAGCGGGCAAGGCGTAACGATCATCTCGGCACCATGATCGTAGGCGGATTCGATGATGTCCTTGATCTGCTTCTGGCTCTTTTCCGGCTCGGAGAAAGCCAGCGCACCGCCGCAGCAGGTCACTTTCTGGTCGTAGGGCACGGCTTCGCCGCCCATTGCCTCGACCAGATTGTCGAGATACTTCGGGTTCTCGAAGGATTCGCCGGCAAGGCCGAACGGGCGGTTGGTCTGGCAGCCGACGTAACCGGCAAACTTGATGCCTTGCAACGGCTTCTTCACGCCCCGCTTCAGTTCGTCGAAGCCGAAATCCTCAACCAGCACTTCCGCCATATGGCGTGCCGCCTGATTGCCCTTGTAGGTCAGGCCGGCCTCTGCCAAGGCCGTGTTGGCTTCGGTCAAGGTCTGCGCGCTGTGCGCGATGCGCTCCTTGGCCTCGCGGGTGGAGAGCCAGCAAGCGGCGCAGGTCGCAACCAGATCCATGCCGGGGTTGTGCTGTTCCGACAACGCCATGTTGCGGGCGGACAGCGTGATACGGGGCAGTTCGCCGCCTTCGGCATAGCCGATGGAAGCGCCGCAGCAATTCCAGTCCGGAATTTCCTTCAGCTCGATGTCGAGGTACTTGCACATCGAGTTGGTCGACTTCAGGTAGTTGTCCGAAGACGCCTTGGTCTGGGAAGAGCAACCGGGGTAAAACGAATAGGTTTTTTTAGCCATCTCTCTAGGCTCCTTAAGCGAAATTCTTGCGGCGATCTTCGATCTCGCGCGCTTTTTTCAGCATGGCATGGAAACCGCTCTTGTCCTTGATGCCGTGGCCGCCGAACAGTTCCATCGGGTTCAGGCGTTTCGCCTTGACCATGCCCAGGCCGACGCTCTGCATCGCCATCGCGTTCTTGATGCCCTGAGCAAAACCGTCCTTGAAATACATGCCAAGGGAAAGTTTCAACTCGTTAACGCGACCGGTTTGCGCCAGATTGTTCCAGAACATCGAGGCAAATTTCTGCGTCGTCTGGTTCTTCGGTGACAGCCCCAGGCGGTACGCCAGGTTTGCCAGGCCATGCATGATGTGCGTGATCGGCAGTTTGCGTGGGCAGCGCACCACGCAGTTGTAGCAGGAGGTGCACATCCACATCGAATCGGAAGTCAGCACTTCCTCACGTTTGCCGGCGCGGATCATCATGAAGATTTCCTGCGGCGGGTGCGCCCAGTGCGGCCCGAGAGGGCACGAACCGGCACAGACACCACACTGCATGCACATTTTGACCCAGTGGCCTTCCTCGACCCTTTCCTCGACTTCCTTGAGGAAATTATTGCGGTAGTTTTCGCTCATATCCGTCTCCTAGAAGCCCTTCATCGGGCTCATGCCGATTTTCTGGATCAATGCCGCGTAATCGTTGATCAATTGCGGCACGCGCTCGATGTCAGTGATTGCCACTTCAAAAGTGGAAACACGCTCTTCTTCCAGACTCATGTTCTTCAGGGTGTCGCCGATCTTGCTCATGCGGACATTGGCAAGCTCGGAACCCTTGACGAAGTGGCACTGGTAGTCATCACCATGTTTGCAGCCCATCATCATGATGCCGTCGTAGCCGTTACTGAGCGCATCGTTGATCCAGATGGTGTTGACCGAACCGAGGCAACGTACCGGGATGACCCGCACAAAAGCACTGTAGACGTTGCGGTTCATCGCCGCCATATCGAGCGCCGGGTAAGCGTCATTTTCGCAGGCCAGAATCAGGATGCGCGGCTTCTCGGAAAACTCGTCAGGCACATCAACCGCTTTCAATTGCGCGCCGACAGTTTCAACAGAGTAGTTCTCGAACGAGATCACGCGCACCGGGCAAGCGCCCATGCAGGTGCCGCAACGGCGGCAGCGAGCCTGGTTGAACAACGGGAAGCGCTGCTCGTCCTCGTCGATTGCGCCAAACGGGCATTCCACGGTACAGCGCTTGCACTGGGTGCAGCCTTCCTTGCGGAAAATCGGATAACTCAAGTCACCCGAACGCGGATGCGCGGCACGCCCCAAGCCTGCATTTTCGATAGCCTGAATGGCTTTCATCGCAGCGCCGGTGGCATCTTCCATCGCCTGCACCATGTCCATCGGACGACGCACCGGGCCGGCAGAATAAATACCGGTACGGCGAGTTTCATAAGGGAAGCAGATGAAGTGCGAATCGGTGAAGCCGTACTTGAGCTGCGGCATGTCCGGTCCCTGACGGTAAGTCAGGTTGAGTACGGAAATCGGCTGAACCGCGCCTTCCACCTGCGAAGCGCTGTAGGCTTCCATCAGGGAGTTGTCGCCACCGGCAGCGGCGATTTCCGCCTTCAGCTTGGTGTCGATATCCACGCCAGAATTCGGCACCTGGCCGGTGGCAAGAACCACCAGGTCGGCATTGTCGATTGCAGTCTGGTCATTGAGAATCACATCGTGGAAATTCACCTTGCACTGGTTGCCGGCAGCTTCGACGCTGGAAACATTGCCCTTGGTGAAGATCACGCCCTTTTCCTGACCGCTGCGATAGAAATCTTCGCCGTTGCCGGGCATGCGCAGATCGGAGTAGATCACTACCGTATCGATGTCGGGGTTGGATTCCTTGAAGTACATCGCCTGCTTGACGGAAGTCAGGCAGCAGGAACCGGAGCAGTAAGGCAGATGCTTGCCGGAATCGTCCCGCTGGCCCGCGCATTGCACGAACACCACGGTCTTGACTTCGCCGCCGTCAGAAGGACGCTTGATCGGGCTGCCCTTGGCTGCCTTGGCAAGTGCCTCGAGGCCAGCCTGGTCAACCACGTTGGCAGACTGGCCATAACCAAGTTCCGGCAATTTGTTGGCATCGTAAAGCTCGAAACCCGTCGCCTGAATGATCGCACCGGCCTTCTCGACCACAGTAGCGCCAGACTCGGTGCTGATCTCGATCTCGAAACGGCCTGGCGCGCCGCCGGTCTTGCTGGTGATCGCGTTGAGGTAAACCTTGATATTGGCATCGGCTTCAATTGCCGCAGCCATTTCGGCCACTGGCGTCTCTTGAGGCTCTTTGAAAGGAGACTTGCCCGGCGTGCGCTTGTGCAGCTTGGCAGCCCAGCCCCCAAGGGCACCCGATTTCTCAACCAGCACCACCTTGTAACCGGCCTTGGAAGCTTCCAGCGCTGCGGTCATGCCGGACACGCCCCCGCCCACCACCAGCAAGGTGCGGTCGGTCACGGCAGCAGGGTCGCCTTGCGGCAAGGTCATTTTCTTGACTTCGGCGCAACCCATGCGGATGTAGTCTTCCGCCATTTCCTGGGTGGTCTCGCGTGCTTCGTCGGTTTCAGGCTGGCTCCAGATTACGCCTTCACGCAAATTGGCACGGGACACGCAAACATCGGTGAAGCCGAACGCTTCGGTCTTGGCACGGCGCGAACACGCACCGATCATGACATGAGTGACGGCTTCGTTGGCGATGTCGTCGCGGATCATCTTGATGCCGTCGGCGTTGCACAGGAACGCATGTTCCTTAACGATGGCGGCCTTGCCTTCCTTTTTCGCCACGCTGGCCAGCGCTGCCGTATCCAGGCGCTCGCCCAAACCACAACCCTGGCAAATGTAGGCTGCTACTTTCATATCTGCCATTTACTGACCCTCCACTCTGGCAACACGGTTAACCACCTGAATCGCACGCAAGGCGCTCGCGGTGGCACTTTGCACCGCACGGTTCACGTCCAGCGGGTTGGACGCGCATCCCGCACCGAAGAAGGCGTGATTGGACGGATCGGCTTCAATAAAGCCGCTCGAGTCGGACACGATTTCAGCCGGAAGGTTGACGCCCTTGACGGACGGTTCCATGCCCACAGCCAGCACGACGAGGTCATGCGGGGTAGCGTAGCGGTGATAACCCTCAGTATTTACACCATGCAAAACGACATCGCCGGTCTTCTCATCCTGAACGGCCTTGGCGACCTTGGACTTAATAAAGGTGACGGTCTTGTCTTTCTGCACTTTCTGATAGAAATCTTCAAAGCGATCAATCGCACGAATGTCGATATAGTAAATCGTCGATTTACCTTCGTCGCCGTAGGCTTCACGCACATAGCTGGTCTGCTTCAGCGAAGCCATGCAGCAGATGCGCGAGCAATGACGCAGGTGGTTCTCGTCACGCGAACCAGCACACTGGATGAAGGCAATATTTTTGGCTTCCTTGCCGTCGGACGGACGCAGAATCTTGCCCTTGGTCGGGCCGTGGATATCGGCCAGACGCTCAAACTCAACGCTGGTAATGACGTTGGAGAAACGGTCATAGCCGTAAGGCTGAATCTTGGCCGCATCGTAAGGCTTCCAGCCGGTTGCCCAGACCACTGCACCGGCTTTCAACTGAATCGACTCCTCTTTCATGTCGAGATCAATCGCACCGTATTTGCAGGCGGCCTTGGCCTTGTCCGCGTCGGCGGTGCCGATGATCGACGGGTCGATCACGTAGCGTTGCGGGTGAGCCATCTTGTGCGGCAGATAGGCGGCTTTGACCTTGCTGAGGTTGTAGTTGAATTCGTCCGGCACCTCGGCATCCACGACTTTGCCGCATTCGCCGCAGGCGGTGCAGTTTTCGTTGACAAAGCGCGGAGCCAGCCTGACGGTGGCGGTGTAATCGCCTTCACCGCCGGTGATTTCGGTCACTTCGGCCATGGTCAGAACGCGAATACGCGGATTCTGCTTGAGGCGACGCAGGTTGATTTCAAGGCCGCAGATCGGGTGACACAGCTTGGGAAAATAGCGGTAGAGCTGGGAAACACGACCACCAAGAGCCGGGTTCTTTTCAACCAGCACTACATTCTTGCCGCATTCAGCTGCTTCCAGAGCCGCTGTCATGCCGCTGATACCGCCACCGACGACCAGAATGGTCTGGTTGGTTGCAATAACTTCCGTCATCAGGTTACCTCCATCACGGATACTTTAGGCTTCGGCACGGATTTGCGCCTAAGCCGGATTGGGCATTAGTTGGATTTTCGACCGGGTGCAATCTTACCCTGAATCAGGCACCCAATCCACCGCACAGTTCACAAAACAGAATTGAATTTTCTTATGTTTGAATAGATTAAATAAATAAGACCCACCTATCCCATTGCGGGAACCGGAACCACCTCGAAGGTCATCGCGTCGATATCTCCGAGAATGTAGGTTGGCGGCTTGCCGACGCCACCCACCGTACCCGGATTCACCAGCCAGGTTTTGCCGCCACGGATATTATCCACCTGGTCGATCGCCACGCGATGATCGTGGCCGCAGCAGACCATGTCCCACTCTCCGGTGCAGGCCATGGCACGGGCGTAATGCGGGTAGTGCACGATGAAGATGGTGCGACCGTGCAGGGTAATGCCCGCGTCCTGCCCGTAAAAGTGAATCAGGTTGCCCGACTCGTGCGCCATGCGCGATAACGTGTAGAGGTCGCCGGTATTGTTGCCGTAGATGACGTGCACCGGCATCTCCAGCTTCTTGAATATCCCCAGGGTATTGGCCGCGACAATATCGCCGCAATGCAGCGTAGCGACGGCTCCGCGCGCTTTGGCGTCCACCACGGCGGATGCCAGCAGGTCGCGGTTATCGTGGCTATCGGAAAGAATGCAAAGTTTCATTTAGAAATCGTGGGGAGTAAGGGGTGAGGAGGAAAAACCAGCATCCTCCTGACGCCTCACAAAGGTTAAAACATCGGTTTGACAGCCGCTTCCTGGTATCGCTTCACCCCGGTCAGTATTTCGGCCTTGGTCTCTTCCGCTCCGACCCAGCCTTCGACCTTGACCCACTTGCCCGGTTCCAGATCCTTGTAGTGCTCAAAAAAATGGCTGATCTGCGACAGCGTGAGCTCGGGCAGGTCGCGCGGCGACTCGATGTTGCGATAGAGGTTGCACAACTTGTCTATCGGCACCGCCAGCAATTTGGCGTCTTCCCCGGCCTCGTCCGTCATCTTGAGCATGCCAACCGGGCGGCAGCGCACCACCACCCCGGTAATGAGCGGCACCGGCGTAATCACCAGCACGTCCACCGGGTCGCCGTCATCCGACAGGGTGTGCGGAATGTAGCCGTAGTTGCACGGATAATGCATCGCCGTCGACATGAAGCGATCCACGAACATCGCGCCGGTTTCCTTGTCCACCTCGTACTTGATCGGATCGCCATGCATCGGGATTTCGATGATGACGTTGAAATCATTGGGCAGGTCGTGCCCGGAGCTGACGCGGTCAAGGTTCATGGAATAGCCTCAAAAATAAAGCCGGCATTATACCGGCTTTATTTTTACTCACCTAACAGGCCTGTCGGCCTGCTTCAGGATCAGAGTAGCGGCACAATCATCAGTGCCACGATGTTGATGATCTTGATCAGCGGGTTGACGGCAGGGCCGGCAGTATCCTTGTAAGGATCGCCGACGGTGTCGCCGGTCACCGCAGCCTTGTGGGCCTCGGAACCTTTGCCGCCGAAATTACCTTCTTCGATGTACTTCTTGGCGTTATCCCAGGCACCACCACCGGTGGTCATGGAAATGGCCACGAAGATACCGGTAACGATGGTACCAACCAGCACGCCGCCCAGTGCCTGCGCACCGAGAGTCAGGCCGACGATCACCGGAACCGCGACAGGCAGCAGCGAAGGAATGATCATTTCCTTGATCGCGGCCTTGGTCAGCATGTCGACGCAGGTGCCGTATTCCGGCTTGCCGGTGCCTTCCATGATGCCGGGGATTTCCTTGAACTGGCGACGCACTTCGATCACCACGGAACCGGCAGCGCGACCGACCGCTTCCATGCCCATTGCAGCGAACAGGTAAGGCACCATGCCGCCGATGAACAGGCCGATGATCACCATGTGATTGGAAAGATCGAAGGTCAGGCCAGCGTGGTTGGCGGAAAGCGCGTGGGTGTAATCAGCAAACAGAACCAGCGCGGCCAGACCGGCGGAGCCGATAGCGTAGCCTTTGGTCACAGCCTTGGTGGTGTTGCCCACGGCATCGAGCGGGTCGGTGATGTCGCGAATCGAATCAGGCAAACCGGCCATCTCGGCGATACCACCGGCGTTGTCGGTGATCGGACCGTAAGCGTCGAGTGCCACGATGATACCGGCCATCGACAGCATCGAAGTAGCGGCGATCGCAATGCCGTAAAGACCGGCAAAAGCGTAGGCACCGTAAATTGCCACGCACACGGCAAGTACCGGGGCTGCGGTCGAGCGCATGGAAACACCCAGACCGGCGATCACGTTGGTGCCGTGACCGGTGGTGGAGGCTTCGGCAATGTGACGCACCGGAGCAAACTCAGTCGCCGTGTAATACTCGGTAATCCACACCAGGGCTGCGGTCAGGATCAGACCAATAACCGCAGAACCATACAGTGCGTTAACCGAATACACGCCATTATCGCCCATCATCATCTTGGTGATCGGGTAGAAAGCGATCAGCGCCAGCACGGCGGAAACCGCCAGGCCGCGATACAGCGCATTCATGATCTTGCCGCCTTCACGCGCAGTGACGAAGAAGGTGCCGATAATCGAAGCGATGATCGAGAAACCGCCCATCACCAACGGGTAGATCACCGCGTTCGGGCCGGCGTCGGTCATCAGCAAGCCACCCAGCAACATGGTGGCAATGATGGTCACGGCGTAGGTTTCGAACAGGTCGGCGGCCATACCGGCGCAATCGCCGACGTTGTCACCAACGTTGTCGGCGATAACGGCCGGGTTGCGTGGGTCGTCCTCAGGGATACCGGCTTCGACTTTACCCACCAGGTCGGCGCCGACATCGGCACCCTTGGTGAAGATGCCGCCGCCAAGCCGGGCGAAGATGGAGATCAGCGAACCGCCGAAGGCCAGGCCAACCAAAGCATGAGTCGCCTTGGCCGTCGTTTCGCCCAGACCCATGGTCAGGAATGCGTAGTAACCGGCAACGCCCAGCAAGCCCAGACCAACCACCAGCATGCCGGTAATTGCGCCGCCCTTAAAGGCGACGTTGAGCGCGGCGTTAAGGCCGTCGGTAGCAGCTTGCGCGGTACGGATGTTGGCGCGTACCGACACGTTCATGCCGATGTAACCGGTCAGGCCAGACAGGATCGCACCGAGGGCGAAGCCAACAGCAGTTTGCCAGCCCAGCGCGGCGTAAATGACCACCAGCAGGATTGCACCGACGATCCCGATCGTCGTGTACTGCCGGTTCAGGTAAGCCTGGGCACCTTCCTGCACCGCCGATGCGATTTCGCGCATGCGGTCGTTGCCGGTCGGCAAACCCAAAATCCATTTAATCGATACCGCTCCATATAGAAGCGCCGCAATCGCGCATAACAGCGCAAACTCCAGACCACCTGACATGACATCCTCCCCAAGTTAAACCGGCCGATCAGGGCCGGCCAATCGCCCTAACGCAAAAAACAGCTTTTTTTAATTAAACACACTGATCCAGGACAAATAACATACATCCCATACTCAGCTTTATTCCCGGAAAAATCCCTGAAACACGGCTTTACACCGCGTGTCAGGGAAATAACCTGCCACCGCATCATTAAACCGAAAACCGATTATTTGCAGTGGCGAATTCATTTTTCAGATCAAATCTTGAAAGCACCCAATTTCTTCGGCACCGCCACGTTCTTCAACGTGACATAGACCGGCAGGCCATCCTGGTACTTCGGATAATCCTCACCCTGAATCAACGGCACCAGGTAGCGCTTGCACTTCTCGGTTATACCAAAGCCATCCTTGGTGATGAAATTCTTGGGCATCATCTTTTCGACGTTGGCCACATCCTTGAGGTCGGCAACGCCGATCTTGTACTTGTAAGGCTCGTCGGAAATGCGATCGACCGTCGGCATCACCGAGTTACGTCCCTTGAGCGCCAGATCCACCGCCGCCTTGCCAAGCTGGTAAGCCTGCTTGACGTCGGTCTTGGAAGCCACGTGACGTGCTGCACGTTGCAGGTAATCGGCAACGGCCCAGTGGAACTTGTAGCCCAGTGCGTCCTTGATCATGTTGGCCACGACCGGCGCGGCACCGCCCAACTGGGCATGACCGAAGGCGTCGCGAGTGCCCTGCTCGGCCAGGAAGCGGCCATCGGGATAGTGGCAACCCTCGGAAACCACGATGGTGCAGAAGCCATGTTCCTTGACGTTCTTGTCCACCTTGGCGAGGAACTTTTTCTGGTCGAATTCGACTTCAGGAAACAGCACCACCACCGGAATGCCATGATCTTCCACCAGGCCGCCGGCAGCAGCAATCCAACCGGCATGACGCCCCATCACCTCGAGAACGAAAATCTTGGTGGAGGTTTTTGCCATGGATCTCACATCGAAGGAGGCTTCCAGGGTAGACACCGCAATGTACTTGGCCACGGAGCCGAAGCCCGGGCAGCAATCGGTAATCGGCAGATCGTTATCCACGGTTTTCGGCACGTGGATTGCCTGAATGGGGTAGCCCATGGCTTCGGACAGCTGCGAAACCTTGAAACAGGTGTCGGCGGAATCGCCACCACCGTTGTAGAAGAAGTAACCGATGTTATGTGCCTTGAACACTTCGATCAGGCGCTCGTATTCGCGCTTGTTGGCTTCCAGGCTTTTCAGCTTGAAGCGGCAGGAGCCGAAAGCACCGGACGGCGTGGAACGCAGGGCGGCAATCGCCGCATCCGACTCCTTGCTGGTGTCGATCAGGTCTTCGGTCAGTGCGCCGATGATGCCGTTGCGTCCGGCATATACCTTACCGATCTTGTCCTTGTGCTGACGCGCAGTTTCAATTACGCCGCAGGCGGATGCATTGATCACAGCGGTCACACCGCCGGACTGGGCATAAAATGCGTTTTTCTTCGCCATATATTTTACACTCCCTGTAAAAATTACTGATTCTGCTGACGCTTGGCTTCGTGATCGGCCTGAAGCTTGAGCAACGCCACGACACATTCAAGCAAGTCGTCGTATTCCGACCTGCCGGTGCCGTATTGCTCGCGCACTGAATAAAAAAACTGGCAGCGGAAACGGTTATCGCCAACCTTGGAAACCACGAAACCGGCGCCCCGCTCTTTCCACACCAACGCAGGGCAAGCCGTCAGTTCCGGCACACCCGGATCGAGGCGCAACTCGACATCAGCCTGTTGCACCTCCACTGCATGGCCGTAGCGCTCCTTGAGGGTCGCGTTGGCCACCCAGCACTCGGTTTCGGTGAAATCCGGGATGCTGCTCATGCTTCGTTTTATTTACCCAATGCAGCAAAAATCGAGTCGCGAATCTGTTCCACCTTGCCGGTGCCGGCAACCTTGATGCACTTGGGTGCGCCGGCAACGCCGGAAGCGGACCAGTCGGAATAGTATTTGACCAGCGGCTCGGTCTGGGCGTGGTAGACGTCCAAACGCTTCTTGACAGTTTCTTCCTTGTCGTCGTCACGCTGGATCAGGTCTTCACCGGTCACGTCATCCTTGCCTGCTACCTTGGGCGGATTGAAAATGACATGGTAGGTACGACCGGAGGCCAGGTGGGCGCGGCGACCGGACATGCGCTTGACGATTTCCTCGTCGGCCACGTCGATCTCGACCACGTAGTCGATCGGCACGCCGGCAGCCTTCATTGCGTCGGCTTGGGGGATGGTGCGCGGGAAACCGTCGAACAGGAAACCCTTGGCGCAATCCGCTTCCTTGATGCGATCCTTGACCAGGCCGATGATAATCTC
Organism: Sulfuricella sp.; assembly: GCA_028713975.1. Lineage (GTDB taxonomy): Bacteria > Pseudomonadota > Gammaproteobacteria > Burkholderiales > Sulfuricellaceae > Sulfuricella. The sequence goes on along the minus strand of JAQTNE010000006.1, from coordinate 39,501 downwards.
GTCGGATACCAGACCGCCTGCATCCATGATCTTCTTGGCCGCAACGCCCAGTTCGGTGCCGGCCTTGACTGCGGCGCGCAGCATGTCGCCGGTGGAAATCTGGGGAATGCCGTATTTTTCCTTGATGAAAGTAGCCTGAGTGCCTTTGCCGGCGCCAGGGCCGCCCAATAGAATCATACGCATGAAAATCTCCCGATATTATTAATGCTGCGGTTCAACCGAATATAAAAACGGCCAAAATATTTTTTAAACCTAGTTCGACGTCAAGGATATTCAAAAACGCTTGCATATGCTCATTCAAATTTTGTATCTGCCCATAAAAACTTGTTAGGGGCGCAATGAGATCAGGCTGCGCACCCGCTCCAGATCTTCCTGCGTATCCACGCCGGCAACGGGTGCCTGCGCGACGACCGCGACACCGATCCGGTAGCCATGCCACAGCGCCCGCAACTGCTCGAGCGCCTCGAACTGCTCGATGGCAGCCGGCTCCAGCCGATTGTAGATTTTCAGGAATGCACTGCGGTAGGCGTAAATGCCGATGTGGCGGTACACCGGCAGGCCTTCCGGCAGCGAAGAGTGCGGAGGCGGAGGTGAAGCGCTCGCCCAGGCGTCACGTGCATAAGGAATCGGCGCACGGCTGAAATACAATGCATAACCTTCGCGGTCAGTCACTACTTTGACGATATTGGGATTAAACAGATCAGTACAGTCATGAATCGCATGACAGGCGGTGGCAATCGCGGCCAGAGGGTGGTCATGCAGTTGCTGCGCCACCTGCCGGATCAGGGCAGGCGCGATCAGCGGCTCATCGCCCTGCACGTTGACCACGATGGTCTCGTCGCCCCAGCCGCGCAGGCTTGCCACCTCGGCAATACGGTCGGTGCCGGAGGGGTGGTCGGGTGAAGTCATGCAAACCTGGCAACCGTGACCGCGCACGGCATCCGCAACACCCTGATGGTCGGTTGCCACCCAGACTTCATCCGCACCGCTTTCCAGCGCTCGCTCGACCACGTGTGCCACCATCGGGCGGCCACCGATGTCCAGCAGCGGCTTGCCGGGCAGGCGGGTGGAAGCGAAGCGGGCGGGGATGACGACTTTGAAGTTCATGGCGATTGGCCAGTGGCGAGCGGCAAGCGGTGGGTAGCCATATCCGCGCACTGGGTGCGCGACAAGTGTTAGCGACTCGCCACTAGCGACTGGCTACAAGCTAGACTTTCTCTTCGGATGACAACTTGCGCGCTTCATCTTCCAGCATCACCGGAATATCGTCGCGCACCGGGTAGGCCAGCAGACAGGGCTTGCAGATCAGCTCCTGTTCGGCTTTCTTGTAGACTAGCGGCCCTTTGCACAGGGGGCATACCAGAATTTCGAGTAATTTAGCGTCCATCAATATCCCTCAGTTTTTGCAATATCATTTGTCCAAAAACGGGCGGCAGAACAGCGTTCACCGCCAGTACCCAGTAACGTTCATCGGCGAATTTCGTGCATTTCACCGCGTCTTTCTCGGTCATCAGCAGCACGTCGGCGTCATCGTAACGCAAGTCCTGCGGTCGGTAAGCACAGTGATCCGGAAAAGCGTGTTCCTCAAACTCCAGGCCCAGCCCGCGCAAGTGGGTGAAAAACCGGCGCGGATTGCCGATACCGGCCAGGGCATGAAGTCTCCCGCCGCGCAGGCTCTCAGCCTCCACATGCCGATCCGGATTGCACAGGTTGTAAAATACCCGGCCTTCCAGCTGCATCTCGAACTCGTTGCGAAGCGGCGCGCCCGGCAATAGGCTGCTTCCGTTCGCCACTATCGCGTCAACCGAGCGCAAACGCGAAACGCCCTCACGCAATGGCCCGGCGGGTAGCGGCAGGCCATTTCCAAAGCGGCGTCCGGCGTCCACCACCGCAATTTCCACGTCGCGACCAAGACGGTAATGCTGCAAGCCATCGTCACTCAACAGCACATTGCACTCCGGATGCGCCGACAACAATGCCTCCCCTGCCGCGACACGGTCGCGACCGACCCAGACCGGACAGCCGCTTTTTTTCGCCAGCAACAGCGGCTCATCGCCCACCGTGGCCGGATCACAACCCGCATCGGCCGGCATCACGCGGCCTGCGCCGCCGCCATAGCCGCGACTGATGATGCCGGGGCGAAATCCGTGCTGCCGCAAAAAGTCGGCCAGCCAGAGTACCAGCGGAGTTTTCCCGGTGCCGCCGACACTGATGTTGCCCACCACGACCACTGGTACCGGTAGCCGAACAGTGCGCAACAGTCCGGCGCGATAAAGCGACCGTCGCAGCGCCGAAGCCAGCCAGAACAAAATACATGGGGGAAGCAGGACGACATGCCAGAGCGTCAGGTGCTGCCATTGTCGTTGCAGCCAGTTCATGGTGCCCTCATGCCATGCGGGTGAGTTTCAACCCTTATTTTGCGGGGCTCGCCTGGGTGGCAAAGGTGATGTGGCTGTAACCCGCCTGGCGCGCAGCTTCCATGACGTTCACCACGGCCTGGTGTGTCGCCTTGGCGTCGGCGCTGATAATGATCACCGGGTCGGGCTTGCCGCCTGCGGCGCGCCGTAGCGCGAGGCTGATCGCCTCAACGCCGGAATCGGCCAGGGCAGAACTGTTGATCAGGTAACGTCCGCTGGCATCCACTGCCACATTGATGGAAGCAGGCTTGTCCGCCGGTTTTTCCGCTTCGGCGGTAGGCAGGTTGATCTGCAATTCAGCGATCTGGGAAAAGGTGGTGGTGACCATCAGGAAAATCAGGATCACCAGCAACACGTCGATCATCGGGATCAGGTTGATCTCGGGCTCCTCTTTGGCTCTGCCGCGCTGGAAGTCCATTGCCGCCTATCCTATTTCCGCTCGCCGTGGATGATTTTCACCAATTTTATCGCCTGCTGCTCCATTTCCAGCACCAGCGCTTCGGCGCGGGCGCGGAAATAACGATAAAAAATCATGCTGGGAATTGCCACGATCAGGCCCGCGGCGGTATTGTACAGCGCCACCGAAATGCCATGCGCCAGTTCAGCGGGACTGCCGCCGGACGGCCTGAGCGCGCCGAAAATTTCCACCATGCCGATGACGGTGCCGAACAGCCCGAGCAGCGGGCTCACCGAGGCGATGGTGCCAAGCGTGTTGAGTGAAACCAGAAAAGACAGGCCGAATTTCAGGCGAGGCTGCTCGATCTCGTGAGCAACCCGCCGACCGACCTCCTCAATCTCCTCCTGCATCACCTCGCGCGAGCTCTGGGTATTTTTCAAGCCTGCCGCAAAAATTTGCCCCAGAGGGGAATGCTTCTCCAGTTGCGCCAGCTTTTCGGCGTTCGCCGTACCCTGCTTGACCCATTCCTGCACTTGCGGCAGAAGCTCCTTGGGCGCAACCAGATTGAACGTCCACAAATGCCAGCCGATAATCGTCAAGGAAATTACCGATGCAATAATAAGCGGCCAGATCGGCCAGCCTGCTGCTTGAATAATGGATAACACTCGCCCTTCTCCCTATGATCCCACACCCGGTGAAATGCCCGTAACTTTAGCCTGCCTCAGTATTTTCGGCAAGTATGGTTAAGTATGGCATGAGAAAGCATTGCCAACTCGTTGCCATAAAGGAGAATTTATTACTATCCACAAATATTGTGGGTAACTCTGTGGGCAAGTTGTCTGCATTTACCTTAACCCACCCATAGAAAAGAATAATTTTCCGCAGGTCAAAAAATAAACTGCGAATTTTTTATTTAAAATCAACATAATAGTAAATATGTAATGATCTCATGAGGATAGCAGTTCATAACCGCAGACATACGCCAAGCTTGTGGATTAATGTAGAATGCAAAAATGTATTTGCCCCCTGCACTTACCATTGAATCTCCGGTCATCAGCGTCAGCGAACTGAATCGCCGCGCAAGGCAGTTGCTGGAGCAGAATTTCCCCCTGACATGGATCTCCGGCGAAGTGTCCAACTTTACCGCGGCGGCGTCGGGTCACTGGTATTTTTCCCTCAAGGACGGCCTTGCCCAAGTGCGCTGCGCAATGTTTCGCCACAAAAACCAATATCTCGACTGGCAGCCGCGCAACGGCGACCAGATCGAGGTGCGCGCCCTGGTCACCCTGTATGAACCGCGCGGAGAATATCAGCTTGGCGTCGAAAACATCCGGCGTGCCGGGCTGGGGGTGCTGTACGAAGCTTACGCAAAACTCAAGACACGCCTGGAAAACGAGGGGCTGTTTGACGAAGCGGGCAAAAACCCCCTGCCCGCTTTTCCCAAACAGATCGGCATCGTCACCTCCCCCGCTGCCGCCGCGCTGCGCGATGTAATCACCACCCTGCGGCGGCGGATGCCCTCGATTCCGCTGATCCTCTACCCCACCCCGGTGCAGGGAGAAGGTGCCGCAGCAAAAATCGCCGAGGCGATCCGCACTGCCGCCAAGCGCCACGAATGCGACGTGCTGATCGTCTGCCGCGGCGGCGGCAGCATCGAAGACCTGTGGGCTTTCAACGAAGAAGCCGTGGCGCGGGCAATCCATGCCTGCCCCATCCCGGTCGTCAGCGGCGTCGGCCATGAAACCGACATCACCATCTGCGATTTCGTCGCCGACCGGCGCGCGCCCACTCCGACTGCCGCCGCGGAACTGGCCAGCCCCAACCGCACCGACTTGCTGCGCCGGCTTGAAACCGCGCATGGCCGCCTCAGCCGCCGTCTGCGACAAAAACTCGAGCAGCAGATGCAGCAGGTGGATTATCTATCGCGCCGCCTGATTCACCCCGGTGAGCGATTGAACGCACGCCTGACGCACCTCAGCCACTTGGGCCAGCGCCTGAATAACACCGCTGACCGCGCGCTTGCCGAAAAAGGATGGCGGCTGCAAAAACTGGTTCATCGCCTGGCCACGGCAAAACCCGACGTCACCGCACATGAGGCACAGCAGCGGGAATTGACGCAGCGCCTGAAACATTCCCTGGCCCATCAGATGCAGGGCCATCAAACCGCGCTGCAACGGCTACAATCCAGCCTCGCCCATCTCAACCCACAATCGGTACTCGAACGCGGCTTCAGCATGGTGCGCTCACCCGACGGAAAAATTGTTCGCGACAGCGCTGGAATCGCACTGGATGAAACGCTTTCCATCACCTTCGCACGCGGCAATGCAAACGCCAGGGTAATCAGCAAGGGGGGTGACCAGTGAATTTCCGGTTCTGGAAAAAGAAAACCCTGGTCGAAGAAAGTGGCGACAACGTCGCGGACGAAACCATCGTTACCGATGAAGTCGACCAGGAGCCGGTCAAGCCAGGCTGGTTCGCACGGCTGAAAGGCGCTCTGCTGCGGCCCTCTCACAACAAGAGCGAACCTGATGATAATGAGGAAGAGCCTGAAACCCTGGTCGAACATGCTGCCGAGGAGAGTCCACCGGATGAAATGATGTCTCTTGATGATAAAGAGACGGAAAAGCCCGCCGGCACGGCCGAACGTCATAAAGACATCAAAAAGCCTCAGCCGGACGAAACGATCGCCACCGCGGAAACCGCGCCTGAACCAGTCAAGCCGGGCTGGCTCGCTCGCCTGAAAAACACGCTGCTATTCTCGCGCAAAAAAAACGAATCCGATGATGCGGAAAACGAAACCGAACTCCCTGCCAAAAGCACGAACAATCCGGTTGAAGAACCGGAAGAGCCGCCCAAGCTGGGCTGGCTGGGCCGCCTGAAAAGCACTCTGCTGCCCTCGCGCAAAAAGAGCGAGCCCGATAATGAGGAAGCGGTATCTGGGTCCACTGCCAAACGCACCGACAAAAAAGAGCCGGAGCCGCACCCCAAAAATTCTGGCGGACAGATAAAAAATGAGCTTGAGGAAGAAGAACCCGAGCAGCCCGCCGATAAACGCGGGAAAAAAAAATGGGTTGTGCTTGCGCTTCTGATCCTGCTCATGGGAGGCGGTTTTGGCGCCTGGAAATGGCTGCTGCCGCCACCGAGCCAGAAAGCACCGCCCGCTACGGCAAACGAAGAAGTGCCTGCCGAAGCGCCAGAACCAAAGCCGACTGGTGCGGCAGCGCTGGCTGAAGCGGCAGAAAAAGCGCAAGCCGAAGCAACAGCCTTGGCCGAAGCCGCAGCAAAAGCACAGGACGAGGCCACCGCACAGGCAGAAGTAGCCGCAAAAGCACAGGCTGAGACCGAAGCCGAGGCCGCCGCACAGGCAGAAGCCAAAGCAGCCGCACAAGCTAAATCAGAAGCTCAAGCCGCGACGGCAGATCAGGCCGCTGCGGAGTCTCCGGCTACGGCTGCCCCCGCATCAGCCAACGCCGAAATCCAGGCACAGATCGAAGCATTGCGAAAGCAGAATCAGGAAATGCAAGCACAAATCGAGGCTTTGAAGAATCGGCGCGCCCCCGCCGCCAAGCCGGCTGGTGCTGCGGCAACCGCACCCAAAGGGGGGGTGCTGATCATCAACGGAAAGGACACCAAAGAAAGCGCGCAGGGGCTGAAGAAAGTAATCGAAGAAATGAATGCCGCATCTGGAATCAAGGACACGCAGAAGCCTTCAAAATAATTTCAGGTTGGCAGCTTCGCACTGAGCCAGTCGAACACCGCCGCAGGCAAGTTCGGCTCCAGGCAATCGAATTCAACTACGCCTTCCATGCCGCGCAACCAGGTCAACTGTCGCTTCGCCAACTGGCGGGTGGCGGCGATGCCCTTTTCGCGTAGTTCAGCCAGACCGAATTCGCCATCCAGGTATTGCCATGCCTGACGGTAGCCGACGCAGCGCATCGACGGCATGGATGGCTCCAGCGCGAAATTCCGCCGCAACCGCTCCACCTCCTCGATCAATCCCTGCGCCAGCATGACATCGAAACGTTGCGCGATACGCTCGTGCAGCACGGCGCGGTCGCTCGGCTGCAAGGCCAGGGCAATCACCCGATAGGGAAGTTCCATAGCCGCGCCCTGCCCAAGCAACTCCGACATCGGCCTGCCGGTGATCTGGCATATCTCAAGAGCACGCTGGATGCGCTGACTATCGGCCGGATTCAGGCGTGCCGACGTCACCGGGTCGAGCCGCGCCAACTCGGCATGCAGGGCGGGCCAGCCGCTTTCCAGGGCGATCGCATCGATGGCGGCGCGGATGGTCGGGTCGGCTGGCGGCAGGACGTCCAAGCCTTGGCGCAATGCCTTGAAATACAGCATGGTGCCGCCGGCGAGCAACGGGATATTACCGCGCGCGGTGATCTCCGCCATCAGGCGCAGTGCGTCTGCGCGGAATTGCGCGGCGGAATAGCTCTGGGTCGGGTCGAGAATGTCGATCAGGTGGTGCGGCGCCAACGCCAGCGTCGCTGTATCCGGCTTGGCGGTGCCGATGTCCATGCCGCGGTAAACCAGCGCGGAATCCACGCTGATGATCTCGCACGGCAAGCGCTGCACCAGCTCCACCGCCACTCCGGTTTTGCCACTGGCGGTAGGGCCCATGAGAAAAATTGCCGGCGGCAATTTTGGGTGCTGGATTGTCATCGGTTATGAATTTCGAAAGAGAGAAACAACGAACGCAGGAACCAACACCCTCATTTCCCCCGCATGAACAGGCCATCCAGTTGTTCCATGGAAATTTCGCGCCAGGTGGGGCGGCCATGGTTGCATTGGTCGGCGCGTTCGGCGGCCTCCATTTCCCGCAGCAGGGCATTCATTTCCGGCACCACAAGCTTTCTGTTGGCGCGAACCGAGGCATGGCAGGCCAACGTGGCCAGCAGTTCATTGCGCCGCTCGGCCAGCACCCGCGCGGCACCGGATTCATGCAACTCCTTCAACACATCGCGCGCCAGCACCACCGGATCGGCGTCGGCCAGCACCGCTGGCAAGGCGCGCACGGCCAGCGTGGTCGGCGACAGCGCGGCGATTTCAAAACCCAATTCGGCCAGCACCGCGCGATGCTCCCCGGCTATGGCAACATCCAGCGCCCCGGCGTGAAACGACACCGGGATCAGCAATGGCTGCATGGCTACACTGCGGCTATCGAGGGCCGCTTTCAGTTTTTCGTAGGTGATCCGCTCGTGAGCGGCATGCATATCCACAATCACCAGCCCTTTTGCGTTCTGCGCCAGGATGTAAACGCCGTGCAGTTGCCCAAGAGCGAAGCCGAGCGGAGGAATCTCCGCCTCCGCTTGTTCGGGCTGGAGCACGGCTTCCGGCCTGCCGATCCGGCCAAACATGGTTTCATAGAGATTGGCGCGCTCCGCCACGCCGAGCGGCATTTGCACCTGTTGCGGTGGGGCGGCATAAGAAGTTCCGCCCCCGGTATGGATGGCGGCTGAGAGGGATTGGTCGGGCGCCCCCTGCCGGGTTCTGATCGGTACCGATAGCGCCTTGTTCAGGGCGTGAAAAATAAACTGGTGCAGCGCTCGGGCGTCGCGGAAGCGCACTTCGATTTTGGTTGGATGCACGTTAACGTCCACCGCTTCCGGTTCGATTTCAAGAAACAGGACAAAGGCCGGATGGCGGTCATGGTGCAGGATATCCTTGTAAGCCTCACGGATCGCATGGCTGAGCAACTTGTCACGCACGAAGCGGCCATTGACATAAAAATACTGGGCGTCGCGCCCACCGCGCGTAAATCCCGGCAGGCTCGCCAGCCCCCACAGGCGCAGATTTCCCGCGCGCTCGTCGAGAACGACAGAAGCGGCGGAGAACTCATCGCCAAGCAAGATGGCGGCGCGCCGCTCCATCGTCCCTGCCGGCAGATGCCAAACCTTGCGTGCATTATGCTGCAAGGAAAAGCCAACGCCCGGATGGCCCAGCGCAATGCGCCGGAACATCTCTTCGCAGTGGCCGTATTCGGTCGCCTCGCTCTTGAGAAATTTGCGCCGGGCCGGCGTATTGAAATAAAGACCCTGCACTTCCACCACCGTGCCAGATTCCAGCGCGGCTGGTTGCAGACCGCCGACCTCACCGCCAGCCGCCTCGACTTTCCAGGCATGGCGCTCACCCCGCCGTCGGCTGGTCAGCATCAGGCGCGAGACCGCAGCAATGCTGGCCAGCGCCTCGCCACGAAAGCCCAGGCTCCGCACCGACTCCAGATCAGATAATGAAGCGATCTTGCTGGTGGCATGGCGCGCCAGCGCCAACGGAAGCTCCTCCGCGACAATGCCGACGCCATCGTCGGCCACGCGCAACTGCTTGATCCCGCCCTGCAACAGATTTACCGCAATTTCACCTGCCGCCGCATCCACACTGTTTTCCAGCATTTCTTTCAAGGCCGAAGCCGGGCGCTCTACCACCTCACCGGCGGCGATCTGGTTGATCAGTAGGTCTGGCAAGATGTGAATAACAGCCATGCGATAACCCGCAACAAATTTGATTCCAGGATTATACGCTTTATGCAGGGGCGGTTGATTCAGTGCCAGGAGGCCCTCTAAACCCTGAACGAAAATAATTGTTGACTATTTTTGTTGGCTATAGTCCAATACCAACACTTGGACATGTTCTAAAAAGAGTCATTAGTCCAATATTGGCTATTTACGGTGACGTCAGACAATTTTTCCCCTGGCGCGATGATCGGCAGCCTGAATTTTTTGAGGAGAAAGTATCATGGAACTACCAGAACGCGATGGCGACGGCTATCTTGCAGACATGAGCGTGTGGACACAGGAAATTGCCACCGCAATGGCTGAGGCAGACAACTATAAGCTGGATGAAGTGAAGTGGGCTCAAATCATGAAAGCCCGTGAATTTTTTGATGAATTCGGCAGCGTGCCGCCGATCCGGAAATTCGCCAAATACATTGGCGAGGAGCAGAATACCGTATTCAAACTCTGGATGACCGGCCCGATGAAGCCGATTACCAAGTACGGCGGATTGCCCAAGCCCACCGGCTGCGTCTGATTCGTACCGGCGCACCGGCGGGCGTAGCCGATCTGGAAGCTCGGGACAGGCTGGCCGGCCTGTTTCCGAGCCTTCAAACCTATAAATCGGCCAATCTCAGAAAAAACGGGGTGCATCACTCCGAATACTCACTCGAAATATTTCACCAGCTTATCCAGTTCGCGGGCGGTTTGCTCCAATTGCTGCGAAGCGGCCCACGCTCCCTGCACCTCACCACGGATATCGACGATAAGAGAGGCCACCTGGTTCATTTGTACGGTGGTGTCATCCAGGGTGAACGCCTCCAGGCGGACAGCCCCAGCCAGTGCGTTTACCCTTTCAGCAAGCTGGCGGATATCCGGAACCACGGCACCGAATTCGGCAGCCCTTTCCGCTTCGGCATCGTCTTTGGCACCGGTTGCGGCTGTTTTTTCCGGGTTTTCGACCAACTGCATTACCGCTTCGGCCTCATCGGCCAGCTTGCCCAGCCCGCTACACGACTGGGTGACGTTGTCGAGCGTCTGATACACCCGGTCATGCTGCTCCTCTGAATGCTCCGCAAGATTCATCATGATATGGTTGAGGCAGCGGCATTGCTCGTGGATGGAGCCGGACGACCGACGAATTTCGTCCATCATTACCTTCAAGCTGAGTTGCATTGCCACCACGGCATTCATCACCCGGCCCGGTTCGCCATAGCCTGTCGAGGTGTCGATCCTGTCGGACAGATTGCCCTCCGTAATGCGTTCCAGAGCGGCGATGGCCGCCTCTAGCGGCGCTACCGTGCCCCGAAAGAAGAATAACCCGGACAGCATCACCGCAAGGATGCCGGCAACGACCCCGATTGCCGCAATAATGGAAATGGTCCGGTTGCGCTCGGATACGTCGAGAAAATTCCTTTCCGCTTTTTTGGAAAGGAATTCAAGCAACGCCACCACGTTGACATTCGCCTGGCGATACAAGGGGGTGACGTTCTTCAGCAGCAGTCCTTCCGCTTTCTTGTAATCGCCCTGCTCCAGCGCCGCCACCGCCGGCTTCAGGCCGTCCACGACATAGCGCAAACGCAGCGCCCAGTACTTGTCCGCCAATTCGCGCTCTGCGCCGCTGCGCGGCAGTGCGCTGTAACTTTGCCATAATGCGTCGATTTCCTGCCGGTTTTTTTCGATCAGGTTCAAGTGCGCCGACAGGGAATGATCGAATTCGCCGGCACCATGCGCAGCGGGATTGTGGTGCAGTGCCAGCGCAATCTGCGCGCGGTTGTCCGCCATCAAAAAATTGATGCGGCCGATGGTTCGTACCGGCACCATTTCTTCATAGTGATGCGTCTTCATCGCGGCGCTGGACTGCAGTAAGCCGGAGATACCGAGGACGCCGCCCGCGACCATCAGCAGCGTGACAAAGACAATTCCGATGGCCACGCCGTTTTTCACGGAAAGAAGTTTTTTCCAGCCTCCGCAGGCGATCGCCTTGGCCGGGTGCCGGGCGCGCGTGGCCTTCAGGTAGGCGGCTTCCGCCTTGGTGACATCCTCGCGCGCCGGTTCGCTGCGCACCGACATGTAGCCGATGGTTTCGCCGTTCTTGCGCACTGGCACCGCCTGGGCATCCACCCAGTAATGGTCGCCATCCTTGCAGCGGTTCTTGACGATGCCACGCCAGGGAAGCCCTCTTTTCAGGGTGCGCCACATGTCCTCGAACACGGACGAAGGCACATCGGGATGACGCGAAATATTATGGTTGCTGCCGATCAGCTCTTCACGGGAAAAACCGCTGATCTCGACAAACGCGTCGTTGGCGTAAGTGATGATACCCTTCGCATCCGTGCGCGAAACCAGCATACTCCCGGCAGGAAGATTTTTTTCCCTGCCCGTTATGGGTAAATTCGTTTTCATAACCGCATTCCTCAAACCAGTTTGCAATAATTCGAGCGTTTCCGGCACACCAACCGCACACCATTCGACTTGCTCAGTTCGAGCCGCTCCGAAAGGCCACCGCGCCAGATTTGCCGAGACAGGGAAGACCCTCTGGTACGCACGAAAACCATGGAGGCACGGTCAAGATCAAGGTCATTCACTTGATCCATAACCGTTTGATAGTTACCGCCGCCGAACGACATTCCGAAAAAGGCACCATCCCTGTGATCTCGAAATCGGCGTTCCAGGCCTCACGGCGAATCGGCGAGAGCAGGGGCATTCCTTTCTGGTCGTACACGCTGAAAACAACCGCATCATTCACCTTGTTGGTGCAGTTCTTGATGACCGCGATTTCGCCATTTTTCAGCCTGACAATGGATCCCGGCGGAAACATCCCGATCTCCTTGATCAGCGTCTGAACCAGCTCGCCATCCATGGATTGGTCTTTCCCCAGGTACATGTCGCGCAGCGCATTCTGGGGAAAGTGCGCCTTGTTCCGGTAGGGCCGCGGCTTGGTCATGGCGCTGTACATATCGGTAATCGCCAATACCCCCCCTCCCCAAGTGATGTCGTCCCCCCGCAGTTTCTGCGGGTAACCGCCGCCGTCAAACCGCTCATGATGCTGCTTGACGGCATGAAGCCATGCGTTGTCTTTAACGCCCGCGCGGCTCAGCATCTCCGCCCCGCGTAGCGGGTGCTTCACCATCGCCTCCTTGAGCGACTCGGACAGAGGACCTTCGCACTTGTCGAGATCGTTCTGAATGCCGAGCTGGCCGATGTCTCGGGTCAGCGCGGCGCACACGAAAGGCCGTCGCTCGCTGACCGTCAACCCCTTGCGCCCAGCGATCACTTCCGTAAGAGTGGCCCCCATGATCTGGTGCACGACGATATAGGGATTGACGTTGTCCAGGTGCATCGCGGCCAGCGCGCCATCCATATCCTCCTGGCAAAGAGCCTGGAGGTTGGCGGCGAAGTGATTAATGCGGGCAGGAAGGTCGATCTGTTCCGGGGACTTGAGAGCCGTCGTAAAAATATGCTTGAGGTTGAGAATCAAACCGCCCATTCGCTCGTATACCGACAGGCTTTCCACTGGAGGGCAGGAAGAATTTTCTGCTTCGCCGCCGACATTTTCTCCCTTGAGAACCCCGCGGTCGATAAGCTGCCCGATATGATCGGGATTCGAGAGCACCAACCCCTGGCGTAGTAGCAACCGCCCATCCCTATCGAAAATCGAGAAGGGAAGGGGCTCTCCCAACTTGAGATCAGCACGTATAATTTTTTTCATGCGCCCCACCAATTACTGCAAATTCGTAATCGGGACTGCCGCGCACAAAATGATAAATGGCGTAACTGGCAATCTCGACGTCATGGAGCTTGCGCCCCTGTAGACCGGTAATTTCGCGTCCCCGCCTTTCGAGCGGGTAAGCCCTGAGCAGCTTCCGCATCGCATCGAAACAGGGAGTGTGATCAATACGATTGAAATGCCTGCCGACTGGGTAACAAAGACCTCTAAGACAGAATGGGTAAGGCTATATTGCACGCCGTCGGTTGTCAATCCAAAGAACGGCGTTCTTTACAGGACGGAGCCGGCTATTCTGAGCTGGCCATCTTTGAGCGCGCCAGCGGCGGATTCTTGGCAAAATAGAGTTTGACGCCGCCGAGTATGGCAGCCGCCATTTTGTCCTGGTAATCCTCATCCTTGAGCCGCCGCTCTTCCTCGGGGTTGGAAATGAACGCCGTTTCCACCAGGATGGACGGAATGTCCGGCGACTTCAACACGGCAAAACCGGCCTGCTCCACCGACCCCTTATGCAGGTGGTTGATGTCGCCAAGCCGGCCCAGCACTGCCTTGCCCAGTTTGAGGCTGTCGTTGATGGTGGCGGTTTGCGACAGATCCAGTAGCGTCTGCTTGAGATAAACGTCTTTCACGTCGATATTTACACCGCCGATCAGGTCGGCCTCGTTTTCCTTCTTTGCCAGCCAGCGCGCCGCAGCCGAGGTTGCACCGCGCTCCGACAGGGCAAATACCGAAGAGCCGCGTGCATCCGGCTTGACGAAGGCGTCGGCATGGATCGAAACAAACAAGTCGGCCTTGACGTTGCGCGCCTTGACCACCCGCCCATGCAGGGGAATGAAAAAATCGCCGTCGCGGATCAACACGCCGCGCATGTTCGGCTCGGCATCCACCTGGGCTTTCAGGCGGCGCGCAATCGCCAGCGTCACATCCTTTTCGTTGGAGCCGTTCTTGCCGCGTGCGCCGGGGTCTTCACCGCCGTGCCCTGCGTCGATCGCAATAATGATCATGCGTATCACGTCGGGCTTCTTGTCGCTTATTTCCGCCTTCGCGGGCTTATCCACCGCCTTCGCAACCTCGGCAGGCCTTTCCTTGTCCGGATGTTCCAGGGTTCTGGCGATGGTCAGCCCCAAAGCCTTCTCGTCCTCCCTCTGCTTGTCGGCACCTTCCGGCGGGCTGCCGGCATCGCGCTTTCCCAGTAGCGCCATCAATGGGTCAAGCGGTTGCAACGGATAAATATCGAGTACCAGACGATGACCGTATTCGCCATAAGGCGGTAGCGTGAAGAGCTGCGGTTTGACCTCGGCCTTGAGATCCAGCACCACCCGCACCACGCCCGGTTTATTGCGGGCAACGCGCACCAGCTTGATGTAAGGATCGTTTGCGGCGACCTTGGCGGCAAGGCCCTCCAGCGCGGCACCGATATCCACACCTTCGAGGTCGATCACCAGGCGATCCGGATCCTTGATGGAAAGAAACTGGTATTTGACTGGCGTTGCGGACTCGAACGTCACGCGGGTGTAATCGGTAGCCGGCCAGACCCGTGCCGAAGTGATGCTCACCCCGGCATGCGCACTTGCCGCTGCGAGCAGAAGAAAGGCAAAACTTACAACAAATTTAAATCTTTCAAGCATTGATCACCCTTCTCGCTGCCTGCCTCCACCGTCACGTCACGCCCTGTTTCCAGGACATCCAGGGAGATTTTGATATCCGGCGACGGCAACAGGTCGCCGGCTTTTTCCGGCCATTCGACCAGGCACACCGAGTTCTCGTTGAAGTACTCGCGAAAGCCCGCCTCGTGCCATTCGTCCGGATCATTGAAGCGATAAAAATCAAAGTGATATAAGTATAAGCTAGAAACCACATAATGTTCAACCAAAGTATAGGTCGGACTTTTTACTTTTCCCTTATAACCGAGCGCACGCAGCATGGCGCGCACCAAGGCGGTCTTGCCGGCGCCAAGGTCGCCGCCCAGCGTAATCATCAAGCCCGGCTTGAGCAGCGCAGCCAGTGCCGTGCCAAACGCGTCGGTGGCATCCTCATCGGCCAGGTAACGGGTTATTTTCGGTGCCAAGCGGTTTTCATCTAAACTATGCACGTGGATACACTCACTGATTACTCCCAACTGGATTTACGACAACTCGCCGAAAATATCAAGGTCTGGGGGGCGGAACTCGGCTTTCAGGCCATCGGCGTTGCCGGCACCGACCTTGGCCAGGCTGAAGCACATCTGCTGGAATGGCTGGAACAAGGCTGCCATGGCGAGATGGATTATATGGCAAGCCACGGCACCAAACGCAGTCGCCCGCAAGAACTGCTACCCGGTACACGGCGCGTGATCACCGCGCGAATGGCCTACTTTCCACCGCAGGCGCGCGACAGTGCAGCGGTGCTTGAAGACGGCGACAAAGCCTTTATCTCGCGTTACGCGCTGGGGCGCGATTACCACAAACTGGTTCGCGCCCGCCTGCAAAAACTGGCGGAAAAAATCCAGCAAGAAATCGGCCCATTCCAATACCGCGCCTTCACCGACAGCGCGCCGGTGATGGAAGTGGCGCTGGCCAGCCGCAGCGGCCTGGGATGGCGCGGCAAACACTCCCTGCTGCTGTCGCGTACTGCCGGCTCCCGATTTTTTCTCGGCGAAATCTACACCGACCTGCCGCTGCCGACCGACGAACCCGAGGCCAGCCATTGCGGCACCTGCACCGCCTGCATCGGCGCCTGCCCCACCGGGGCGATTATTGCGCCTTACCGGGTGGATGCGCGGCGCTGCATCTCCTATCTCACCATTGAGTTGAAGGGCAGCATCCCGGTTGAACTCAGGCCGCTGATCGGCAACCGCATCTACGGCTGCGACGACTGCCAGCTGGTGTGCCCGTGGAACAAATTCGGCCAACCCACTCAGGAAGCCGACTTTGCCGTGCGCCACGGGCTGGATAGCGCCCGGCTGGCCGAGCTGTTCTTATGGGATCAGAATGAATTCGACGCCCGGTTGGCCGGCAGCCCGATCCGCCGCATCGGGCATGAACGCTGGCTGCGCAATATCGCCGTCGGCCTCGGCAATGCCCCACCGGCACCGGCAATCGCTGCCGCACTAAAGTTACGCCTCGACCATCCGTCCACGCTGGTGCGCGAACATGTGGCGTGGGCGCTGGAACAGCAGATCAGTCGTCAAGCGTAGACAGATAAGCCAGGATGTCGCGGATTTCTTCGGGCTTGAGCATATTCAGGATTTCCTTGGATTTATCCTTGACATCCTCGTCATGGAGGCGCTCACCCTTGATAAATTTATCAATCTGGCGCTTCAGATAGCTCGTGTACTGGCCGGTCAGCATGGGCATGTTGCGCTTGCCCATTCCGGTTCGCCCGTGGCAGGACGCGCATTCCCTATGGTAAATTTTTTCGCCTGCTTCGATGTTTCCTTCCGAGCGGGGAATGTTGAGCACTTTATCCACTGCCAGTAAGCGTGTCAGCGCATCGTCAGTATCCTTGAACACCGGCAATTGAGTTTCAAGCTTGATGGCGGCAAGATAGGCCGAGATATGGATGAGGTCCTCATCCGGCAATTCCCGCTCCTCCGTGTAGGGGAACATCGGGATGTTATGGCGGTCGCGATCCTTGAACTTATGCAGTTGCTCCGCCAGATATTCAACATGCTGGCCGGCCAGACGAGGGTATTCGCCCTTCTTGCCACCCTGACCGGAATCGCCGTGGCAGGCCGCGCACACGCCGTTAATCTGGCGACCTGTTTCCATATCAACCTTAACCTCCGGCGGCTTGACTGCCGGCTTATCGGCCGCTGTTACACTTACTGAAACTCCCGCCAGACAGACCAGCAACACGAACAAACCATTTCTTGAATTAACCGCCACTTTCGAAAACACCTCATAAAAAATTTAATTGCCCCAACATCAACCTTTGCAATTTTACGACAGAATCCATGGCCAGGCCAAACTCCGGCACCTTGACCGGGGCGGACAGAGCCATCAGAATAGCAGCCCGCTTTCGTGGAAAATATTACACCTCTCCCTATGAACCCCAGTCCAGGCAATCCCATCGGCGTATTCGACTCCGGCGTCGGCGGCCTCACCGTGGTGCGCGCCCTGATGGAGCGCCTGCCGTTCGAGAACATTGTCTATTTCGGCGACACCGCGCGCGTACCCTACGGCGTAAAATCGGTCGAAACCATCGCCCACTACACCACCCAGATCGCCGAATTTCTGCTCGCCAAGGAAGTCAAACTGCTGGTCGTCGCCTGCAACACCATGGCGGCGGTGGCCTCGCAGATCGTCAAAGACCTTTCTCCGGTGCCGGTGCTGGACGTAATCGACGCTGGAGCGCTCGGCGCCATCGCCACCTCGACCAAAAAACAGGTAGGCGTCATCGGCACCCCCACCACTATCAACAGCAATGCCTATGCGCGGGCGATCCACCAGTACGAACCGGAGGTGCGGATTTATTCCCAGGCCTGTCCGCTGTTTGTGCCGCTGGTGGAAGAAGGCTGGTTAGACCATCCGGTCACGCGGCTGACTGCGCAGGAATACCTCAAGCCGGTGCTGGCCCAGGACATCGACACCCTGGTGCTGGGATGTACCCACTATCCCCTGCTCAAGCCGTTGCTGCAGGACGTGGTGGGCAGCGGGGTACGGCTGGTGGATTCAGCCGAGGCCATGGCGGAGGAAACCGCCGCGCTGCTCGCCGAAATGGGTCTGGCCAATCCGCAGCGCACGCCGCCGCGCTACGAATTTTATGTCACCGACGTACCGCTACGGTTCCAGACCATCGGCGAACGCTTCCTCGGTCGAACGCTATCGAACGTGCATGTGGTGAAATGGTAACGGTCGTCCGAATTCGCATCGCCACCAACATGCACAAACAACACATGATCCGTTTGTTCACTGCGACAACACGAATAATCCATGTTTATGGAGTAGCTGCGTTGCCATGAGATATGACCTGATGCTGCCACGCTATCGAATTTTCATCCCGTCGTTGATCGTCGGCCTGCTCCTGTTAACGGGCGTGTTGTTTTTTGCCTATGACGCGTCTTCCATTGTCGATGCCGAAGAAGATGAAGAAGAAACCAGCCAGATATTGCTTTACGCCGAGCACTGGTTCTCTGACCTGCAGACACTGGAATTTGCTCAGAGCAGATACCTGGACAGCGGAGAAGAAGAGTATCTAAAACCTTCCGAAAGCGGCGTCGACCGTACAGAAGTAATAAACCATCTGGCAATGCTCAGGGAATCGATTTTCAAACACTTTCCCGAACTGCTTCCGGCGGTGGACCGCCTGACCAATCTCCAGCAAAATCATTTCAACAGCATTGACCGCGCGATTGAGGCTCGACGCAAGGGCAAGCCGTTTTCCGCCACCGAACGTGACGGAAAGTTCCTCAGCCTGGCTCTAGCCTCCTTGAACAGCGTGACCGAGCCGGTGCGCATAAAACGCGACATAGTCAATGCCCAGGTATCCAGTCGCATCGTCCACGCCAGCGTCAGCTTTACCCTGATTACGCTGGCGATAATTGTCCTTTTGATTATCGGCTACCGCCTCACTTGGCGCACGCTCAGGACGAGTGAAGAAAACCACATGAAATTGCAGGGCATCTTCGATGCTGCGCTTGATGCCATGGTGGTCATGAACTCCAGGGGAATCATCACCGGCTGGAATAGCAATGCCAGGGAAATTTTCGGTTGGTCACAAATGGAAACCGTCGGCCAAGTGTTGCACGAAATGATTATTCCGATCCGGGATCGCGACAAGCATATCAATGGACTGAAACGTTTCCTTGCCGAAGGCGAAGGCCCTATGCTGAATTCGCGCGTCGAAACGACTGCCCTGCACCGAGACGGGCACGAATTTCCAATCGAACTGGCGATCTCGCCGGTCAAGATCGGGGATGAATATGAATTCAGCGCGTTCATCCGCGACATCTCCGAGCGCAAGCAGGCGGAGGAAGCCATACACCGGGAGAGCGAGAAGAACCGGATACTGTTGCGTGCATCGAGCGACGGCATTCACATCATGGATATTGACGGCAACCTGATCCAGGTGAGCGACTCGTTCTGCCGGATGCTCGGATATTCGCAGGAAGAAATGCAATCGATGAACGTGGCTCAGTGGGATGCGCAAATACCCGAGGCTGAGCTGCGGAAAAACATCGTGCACTTGAAAAATTCCAGTACCGTGCTGGAAACGCAGCACCGTCACCGCGACGGCCATCTCATCGACGTAGAAATCAACGCCACGGGTGTCGAGATCGGAGGCCAGCAGATGCTATATGCCGCCGCACGCGACATCACCGGACGCAAACGCATGGATAACGAGCTACGCAGATCGGAAGCGAAGCTTGCCGCCATTTTCGACCTCGCTCCCGACCCTACCTTCATTTCCCGACTGGCGGACGGCGTCCTGCTCTCCATCAGCAAGAGCTTCACGACATATACCGGCTACTCCGCTGCGGAAGCTGTCGGACGCTCGATTCTCGCCGGAGACCTCTCGCTATGCATCAATAACGAGAACCGGAAGCGCTGGGAATGCCAGCTTGGGCAAGATGGCGAAGTCATCGGCTACCAAACAACCTTCCGCCTCAAGGATGGCTCCGAACGGAACGTTTCAATATCGGGCAGAGTTGTAGATATCGCCAGGGAACCCTGCGTTATCACCATCGTTCACGATATCACAGAGCAAAAAAAGCACGAGGAACATCTCGAACAGATCGCCCACTACGACGCGCTGACGCATCTACCCAATCGCCGGTTGCTTTCGGATCGGCTGCAGCAAAGCATCGCCCAGAATCAGCGTGCCGAAACGATGCTGGCGGTGTGCTACCTTGACCTCGACGGCTTCAAGCAGGTTAACGACACCCTCGGCCATGAAGCAGGCGACTGGCTATTGATCGAAGTAGCCGAGCGCCTCAAATCGACCATCCGCGGCGGGGATACCGTGGCGCGCCTTGGCGGGGACGAATTCGTCCTGCTGCTCTCGGGGCTCGGCGACGACGAGGAAAGTCAGAACATACTCGATCGGGCACTGAAAGCAATCGCCGCGCCATACTCGCTCCAGAACACCTTGCAACAAGGTATCTCCGCAAGCATCGGCGTCGCCGTTTTTCCGCGCGACAGCCAGGAACCGGACACCCTGCTGCGCTATGCCGACCATGCCATGTACGCCGCCAAGCAGGCGGGCAAGAACCGCTTCCAGTTATTCGATTCGCGCATCGAGCAGCGCATCAAGGCACGCCACGACGCGCTGCGAAGAATCAAGGCCGCGCTCGACGACGGCCAGTTCCGCCTGTTCTACCAACCCAAGGTGGACTGCCGACACGGGCAAATCGTCGGCATCGAAGCGCTGATCCGTTGGGACAACCCGCTGCTAGGGCTGCTGTCTCCCGCCGAATTCCTGCCGCTCATCGAAGAGGGCGAGATGGCGCCGATTGTCGGCAAATGGGTGTTCCGCGAAGCCCTGCGGCAGATAACCGCCTGGCATAGGGATGGCATCGACCTGAATGTCAGCGTAAACGCCTTCATCCAGCAGTTGCAGGAGCCGGATTTTACCGACCAGCTCGGCACCCTCCTGGCCGAACATCCCGAAGTCGCGCACGAACGTCTGACGATCGAGATCGTCGAATCATCCGCGCTGAAGGAGCTGGATACCCTGCGCCGGGTAATCGATGCGTGCCAGTCGCTCGGCGTGCACTTCGCCATCGACGATTTCGGCACCGGCTATTCGTCCTTACACTACTTGCGCCATGTTCCCGCGCGGGAGATCAAGATCGACAAATCGCTCATCGGCGCCATGCTCACCGATGAAGAGAGTCTTGCCGTCGTGCAAGGAATCATCGGGCTCGGTGCCGCCTTCCAGCGCACCGTTGTTGCAGAAGGGGTCGAAACGACCGCGCAGGTGATGCGGCTGCTGGAACTCGGCTGCGACATAATACAGGGCCACGTCTTGGCTGCGCCGATGGAAGCCGCCGACATTCCCGCCTGGGTGAGCCGCTTCCGACCGGATACTGGCTGGTCAGGAAACGGAAGTGCCATATGAAGCGGCGTAAATATTGGAGTAATCACCGGGAGTACCCTCATGCATGCCTATGACCCGATTGAATGGAATGATTCACTACAGACCGGCGTGGCGATAATCGATGAGCAACACAAGGTACTCGTTGGCCTTCTCAACGATGCCAATACACAGCTTGCCGGCGAACACGGCAGCAGCCTCGAACAGATCACGCGAGACCTCCTGGCCTACGCCATCTATCATTTTGAAACCGAGCAGGATTTGATCAAGCACTACGCTTACGACACCGAAGCGCATACCGAGGCGGAGGAACATCTGCTGCAACATCGCAATTTCTCGAAGCAGGTCGTGGCACTGCGCAGTGACTTGCTCAGCGGCAAGCGGATATCGCACGAAGAACTGCTCACCTTCCTCAGCAACTGGCTGGTTAACCACATCCTCGTTACTGACAAGCTCCTGGCACAGTTCATCCTTGCCAAGGACGCGATACGGAATAGTTAAGCGGTTGCGGTCATTCGAATTCGTACCCATCTTTGAAAAGCTTCAGGCACGCATCCACCGCCGCGGCATCGTAAAGCTTGCCGCGGTTCTTCCTGATTTCCGCCAGCGCCTTCCTCACCCCCAGCCCCGGCCGGTAGGGGCGATACGAGGCCATCGATTCGACCACGTCGGCGACACACACGATCCGCGCGCCGAGCATGATCTCGTCCCCCTTCAGCCCGCGCGGATAGCCGCTGCCGTCGAGATGCTCATGGTGCTGGTACACCATCTGCGCTACCGGCCAGGGAAACTCGACGTTCTTCAAAATGTCGTAGCCGGCTTGGGCGTGCACCTTGATCAGGGCGTACTCGATCTCCCCCAGCTTGCCGGGAAAACTCAGTATCTCGGCGGGAATATGGATTTTGCCGATGTCGTGGATGGTGGCCGTAAGATAGATGCCGTGAATTTCCTCCGCCGGCAGGTGCATTTCCTCGGCGATGCGCCGGGCGAGCGCGGCAACGCGGCGCTGGTGGCCGGCGGTGTAGGGATCGCGCATCTCGATGGTGGCGGCAATCGCCTGGACGGTCTCTTCCAGGCTCTTTCCCAGCTTGAGCAGGTTGCGCTTGCGCTCTTCCTCGATCCGCTCACGCTCGGTGATATCCTGGGCGGCGCCGTCCCACACCACGCTGCCGTCCTCCTGCACAACCGGCATGGCATTGAGCTGGATATGCCGGCACTCTCCCGCCCGCCCGATCCAGCGGAAAGCCTGGTTGAGGCGCATGCCGCCCGCCTCGCACCGGGCCAGCGCCGTTTCATAGGCCTCCCGATCCTCGGCATGGAAAGCGCCGCAAAAACCCATTGCATCGGCCAGCAGTTCGTCAGGAGGCAGCCCCAGCACCTCGCGGGAACCCTTGCTGACATAGGTGAAGCGGGTCTTGCCGCCGGGATAACGCAGCATCTGGTAAAGCATTTCCGGGACGTTGTCCGCCATGCTGAGAAAGCGGCGCTCCGAGGCGATACGGGCCAATGTGGTATCGAACATCCCCGCCACGGCGAGATAGACGTTGAGCAAATCCCTCGGCAGCGGCTCCGCGGTGCGGTGCCCCACCAGCATCACGGTCGCCGTGCGGCGACCTTCGGCCAACGGCAGGAAGGCAATCGAACAGGACTGCGGCAACTTCAGCGTTTCACTCGCCAGGAAACCGCTTTCCAGCACCTGGTCGATGATTTCCTCCGCCGCTCCGGCCAAGCCGGAGCATAGAGGCTCATCGACCGAGTTGCAGGAATGAATGACGATCCTGCCATCCGGGCGCCGTCCGGCAAAGGCGACGATATCCGCGCCGAAAAAACGGGTCACCACCTTACCCAGTTCCGTCCAGATATCCCGGTCGCTGGTCAGGCCAGCCACGTATTGCGCCGTCCTGATCACGGCGTCGAAGTATTCCTTTTGCCCGGCAAACGGTTTGCCCATCATTCCTCCCGCATCGGCTGAAGGTAAAGGTTTTCGAGAAACGCATCCTCGAAACCGGGGTAGCTGGCCAGGTTAATCAGCCGGGCGCTGCCGCGCAGCCGTTCCAGCCGCTGCGCCGCCAGCGACGACAGCATGACGTCGCAGCAGCCGGCCAGGGCAGTATTACCGGCAAGTTCCACCACTGCCTGCGGCAGCGCCGGCAGCAACCCGATTGCCTGGGCGCTGCCGACATCGAGATAGCGCCCGAACGCCCCGCCGACGCACACCCGCCGCAACTGCCCGACGCCCACCCCGGCGCTGTCGCACAACGCCCGGATGCCGGCCCCAACAGCGGCCTTGGCGCGCTGCAGCAGATCCACGTCGCCCTTGGTCAGGGTCAGCACCGTTTCGCCCGCATTGAAAGTGAAGCCGGCCTCGCCGCCGGCGAATTTGCCGGTGCGGGTCAGCCTGCCGGTTTCGAGCAGGCGCGCGATCAGATCCACCAGCCCGGAACCGCACAGCCCCTTGGCGCGATCGTCGCCGATAATCCGGCAGACCATGTCACCCTCTTCACCCAGCGTCACCCGGAACACCGCACCCGCTTCCGCCGGCGCCCCGCAACTGATGCCGCTGCTTTCAAAGGCCGGGCCTCCCGCAGCCGAGGTCACCCACAACGCTTCGCCACTCCACAATGCGATCTCGGAATTGGTGCCGAAATCAATGAACAACGCCGGTGCCTCCCCTTCGGCGAGGTGCATCGCCACCAGACCGGCCAGCAAATCAGAACCGACAAACCCCGCCAGCGGGGCAATCACCTCGACCGCAGCCACCGGGTTGATCCCCCAAGCGGCCACCCAGGCCGAGGTTTCCAGCGGCAGACAGTCCACCGGTCGGATCCAGTAGTCCGGCTGCAACAGCAGCCCGGAATTGCGCCCCGAAAGCAGGGCCAGCATCGCTGTGTTGCCCACCAGCGTGAAATAGACGATGCGGCGCAGGTCGAAACCCTCGCGTGTGGCGATATCGAGCAGCCCCTCGCCGATCGCCATCACCACCAGCCGGCTCATCTCCCGCGCCGCGCCGGGGGATTCGACCGCCGCGGCGAGGCGGGTCACCACGTCCGCGCCAAAATTGGCTTGCGGGTTGTGCCCCATCCGATCCGCCAACCATCGGCCATTGACCAGGTCGAACAGTGACAGGCACAAATGAGTCGTGCCCAGATCCACCGCCACGCCGCACGGATGCTTGATTCCCGGTGGCAGCAGCCGCCCTTCCCGCGGCTGGTCGCGAGCATTGTGCAGCAGCGCCGCGTCCGGAGTGGACTTCCAGTTCGACGGCGGCGCCGGGTTGAGGATTTCGATGTGCAAGTCGTGGCGCGGCAATATCTGGCAGGCCAGCCTCACACCTTGGGAGAGCAGCTCCGGCGACAAGTGTATGCGCTCGTTCAGCGTCGGCGCGCCGGACTCTCCCCCGGCCACGCGCACACGGCACAGGCCGCATGCGCCCAAGCCGCGGCAGCCGGAACGCACGCGGAAATCGGTTGTATCCAGCACATCGCGGACGGAGGGACCCGGCTCGAAAGAGATACGATGCGTCTCGCCGTCGCTGCCGAGAATCAGCTCCGGCATGCTTCGTCTCCCCGGCATGCCGCAACCATGGCAGCAATGTTCTCCGGTTTCGCTTCGGGCGGAATCTCGCAGCCGGATGAAAGCAGGAAGCCGCCGCGTCCGGCAAACGCCGCCACCAGCCGGGAGGCGGCGGCGCCGACTTCTTCCGGTGCGGCATCGACGAAGGACAACGATTTTATGTTGCCGTCCAGGCAAGTATGTGGCAACAGTTGCTGCGCCCGATCCGGCGCAACGTAATAATCGAAATTTGCGATGTCCGCCCCGGCCTCGGGGTAATAAGGCAGGATGGCTTCGGTCGGCCCGGCGATGTTGAGCCAGCCGGCCAACGCCCCGGCCTGGCTGAAGGCGGCGAAGACCCGTTTAAGCCGCGGCAGCAGCAGCTCACGGAAAAACTGCGGCGGCACCACCGCCGACGAGGCGGCAGGATCAAAAATGACCGGCAAATGCACCCCGGCCGCAATCTGTGCGGTGCCGTAGCGGATAGCGACCGCGGCGGCAAAATCGAGGATTTTCTCGAATCGCTCCGGATCGTCCGCCGCCAGATATAACGCGGTTTCGATGCCGAGCAACTGGGTTGCCAGGGTCATCGGGCCCGCCACGCAGCCTGCCACCAGCACCGTGTCACCCAGCTCGCGCCGCAGGATTCCCGCCGCCCGCAGCAGTTCCGGCATGCGCCCGGCGCGCGCCGGGTCGGGCATGGTCAATGCCGACAAATCGCCGTCAGGCGTCAGCACGTAGGAAGCCACATCCGGGTATTGGTTTTCGCGGTATTGCAGGATTGAGCCGACCGCCTCGGTTTCAACGGATAAATCCATGAAAGCGAACACAACATCGTGGCCGTAATGCTTCAGCGCCTCAATCTGGCAACGGGCGAGCAGACCGCCGTCGCGGAGATAATCCCCCAGCGCCACACCGGCCAGCGTGGCGGCGTGGCCGAACAGTTGAGGCACCGCCGGCGTGCGGTCGACCGGGTCAAGGGCAATCGCGGCCTTGATTCTTTCCAGGCTATTCATGACGCCTCCGCATCAGTTCATCGAGATAACGCGCCCCGTCGAACGCCGTTTCCGCAACGTAATCCACGTTCAACGCCTCGGCCGACGACTGCTTCAGCGCGGCGCCGCCCGCCACCACTTTGATGCCGCCCAAACCCCGTTCCGCCAGAGCGGGCCTGACCTTGCGCACCTGCGCGATCACCGGCGAGATCAGTCCGCTCACCAGCACCGCATCGGCCTGCTCGCGCTGGGCCGCGTTCACCAGATTTTCCACCGGACAGTCCTTGCCCAGATCCACCACCCGGTAACCCTTGCCGATCAGCACCATCCTGGTGATATTCTTGCCTAAGTCGTGGACATCACCCTCCAGCGTGGCGATAACAAAAGTAGCCCGTCCCTGCTCGGGCGGCATACCCTCCGGGTAAAGCTCGTTCGCCACCGCCGACACCGCGCGCCCGACCAGCATGATTTCCAGCAGGTTGAAGCTTTCCACAGTGCACTTGTCGTCGAGCCGGCTCATCGCCGCTTCCATCCCCTCCGTCACGATCCGCTCCGGCGCCACGCCCGCAGCGCGCAGGCGCTTCGCCTCGGCCAAGGCACCGGCATGATCCCCTTGCAGCAGGGTCTCCACCAACTTGTTCATTTCGGAGTTGATCATCGCAATCGCATCAAGGCAATCTGAATATTTTCATTGTAACGCCTGGAGCGGCGGCTAATGAAAAAAATGGGGAACGATGGGGCGCTATCCGACGTGGATGCGGTGAAATGGCGGGGTAGCGGGTTGAACATAGCCACATCATTCTGCCCCTTCCCATCATTTCCGCAAAGACCATCGAGGCACAAGAACGAAAATTCAGTAACACACGGATTCCGGGTAGCGCGGTCTGAGCGCTGTTACCCGAAATGACATAGCCGGGTTAATAAACAACGTTGAGGCTGCAGACTTCTCCCAGCATGAATCCGGTTCCTAATCCTGCTCGGGACGCCATGCCACTATCTGGTTGCGTCCGTTCTGCTTGGCTTGGTAAAGGGCTTTGTCACAGCGAGCAATAACTTCCTCCACCAAAGCGGAGTCATCCAATAACGATATGCCAAAGGACGCCGTGACCCGCGCCTCAGCGCCGCTGTCTAGCGTGATTGGCATCGCTTCCAGGCCGTTTTTCACTCTTTCCAGGATTTTTTTCGCCTGTTTTAAACTGGTAGCCGGCAGGCAGATCAGGAACTCCTCCCCGCCGTACCGGTAAATCAGGTCGTAATTGCGCAACCAGCCGACGACGAAAGAAATTGCGGCCTGCAGCACATGATCGCCGGCCTGATGGCCGTAGGTATCGTTGATTTCCTTGAAATGGTCAAAATCCATCATGCCGATAACGCAATGACTGTCGGGGGTGCGCCGTACCCGCTGCTGCTCCTGTTGCAGCCTGGAAATCATGCCTTTCCGGCTGCTCACGCCGGTAAGCGGATCAATGGCGCTGAGGATATCTCTTACTTCCTGATGCAACCGCCACATCTGCCATTCAAGCAGGTGTGATTGCTCCATGAAAGCATCGAAAACGCTTTGTTCAATTGGCGATGCGCCTTGAGGCTGCCCCAATAGAATCGATGCGTAAGTGCGCACCGCCTGAAGGTGTTTGGCTATACCTGAATAAGCCGGAAGCCCATTTAGAAAACGGGTCGTGCTGTCGCCGGTATACCATGTTTCAAAATCCTGCCAGCCACAATGAATATCTTCCGGAAAAGCAGCCAAGCTGCGCGGGCCACAGGCGATCTGTGACAGCAATGCCTTCGCCCACCCGTTATAGCGGTGCTTAGCCTGCTCGAGCTGGGCTATAATGTCGCTTATTTCGGCAGGGGTCAGACGGGAAAGTGGCACAGCAACTACCTGTCTTGAATGGTTAAATTTGGTTGCCGGAAAAAAGTTCATTTATGGGCGCCATATGCCCTGAGCTTTTTCTTCATCGCGCTATTAAGCAGCGCTTCCCAACCGTGCAGACAGCACTTTCACGAATCACAATCCATGCTGTTAACGCGGTCACATTGATCCGTCCATTCACGACATTCCCCCAAAAGCGTCTGGAATGACATGGCCGGATTAATACCAACCCGCAGTCGAAAATTGCCGTTTCAAGGAGACAAGCCCGGCATGCAGGTTTATTTACACAACGTCTCGACACGACTGAAACCAGTGCCGTACTCGGCGGTCATAATCAAATTATGATACTTGTGGTTACTCATAATAGCAACCATCAGTTACTTATTTGTGCGCATGTTTCCAGAAAATGGAAACCATGAACGAAAAACAAGCATTCAGCGAACGGCTGCTACAAGCAATGCACCAGGCTAAAATTCAGGTAAGGAGCCCGACCCGGCTAACCCTGGAATTCAATCTGCGTTACACCGGCAAACCCGTTACAACACAAGCCGTAAGAAAATGGCTATTGGGCGGGGCAATTCCGTCCCAGGACAAGATTTTCACCTTGGCCAAATGGCTGAACGTTTCCACAGAATGGTTACGTTTTGGGGAAACCGCCGACACCAACGGAGGGGTGAAGAATAGAATTCACGTTGATCAGGACAGACAAACCTATCTCGTAGGAAATACTGAATTGTTATCTAACATCAATAAGTTAAATGACGGGCACAAAGAAATCATTCGGGAAATGGTGCTAACCTTATTACGGCTGGAGCAAACAGAGAAATGACACCCGCGCCGTATGTGGGATCACCATAAAGCCAGCCAATCTTCAATAATGAGCGTGATTCTCGTCCTCGCCGTCGATATCCAGCTTCCATAACTGGTGGGCGTCGAGCAGCAGCCGGTAACGGGTCTCGGCCGCCTCCAGTTGCGCTATCGCGGCCGTAAGCGTTGACTCCAGCGCCTGCCTGCGCGCCGTCAGCACTTCCGGCAGGCCCATCTCGCCCAAGGCATAGGCGCGCGACATCAATTCGGCATTGCCGCTCATCTTGTCGGCTGCGCTGCGAGCGCTTTGCCAGCCGCCATAGGCGGCCTGGGCGGCGACAAAGCTGTTGACCGCTTCGGCGGTAACCCGGCGCAGCACGGCAGCTTCGCGTTGCACCGCCATCTCCGCCAGTGCCCTGCTCTCATCCGCACGGGCCGAACGTGCGCCGCCGGGAAAGGGGATGGATAGTTGCAAACCGACGATGCGCTCTGCGCTGTCACGTTCACCGGCGAAGCGCAGCCCGACAGAAGGGTCGGGAATTTTGTCGGCGGATGAACGCTCCGAATGCAGGCGGCCAAGCGAAGAATCGTTGCGGGCCACCCCCAGCTCGTGATTGTGCATGAGGATTTCCTCTTTCCAGTAATCCAGCCCTTGCTGCAACGGAGCCGGCATGGAAAGCGTCGTTGCCTTCGGCAAAACAATGTCCGGAAAGCGCTGGCCGAGGTCGTTGGCGGCCACCTGTTCGCGCAGCCGCGCCTGGTGCAGCATGCTCTGTGCCTGCGCCACGGCGGCCTCGGCCAGATCGCTTTCGAGCCGCGGCGCATCGCCGGCGCGCACCCGTTTGGCGACGATTTGCGCCTGCTGCTTCAGCAGATCGACCTGATCAGACCATTGCTGCGCCTGGGCGCGTTCCCGGTTCCAGGTAAACCAGGATTTCAGCAGGCTGCGCCCCGCCTCGTGCAGCGCATCGCCGTACATCGTTTGCGAGCGCGCCTTTTCGGCCTCGCCCAGCTTGCCATCGAGCGCAGCCTTGCCGGGCAGGCGGATCGCCCGCTCCAGCCCGACGTCCCATTCGCGGTAACGCTCCGATGGATTGACGCTGCGCCGCTGCCCCATCATGCGCAAATTGAATTCATGCTCGCCCGCCTGCAAACGCCGGCTGATGGCCTCTCCAGCCGTGATACCGGACTGCGCGGCCAGCACTTCCGGGCTGTTTTTGATCGCCACCTCGACTGCTGCGGTCGGCGGCAGATCGGGATAATTGGCCAATGTCTCAGCCGCCATTGCAGGCAATGAGGCAGTAAACGCCAGAAAAAAAGCCATTAACCGCAGAGACGCAAAGGTGCAGAGAAAACCAACCCTCTGTGCGCATATCAAGCTTGCAGAATCGCCTTTTTCCCTGTTTTTTAACTCTGCGCCTCTGCGTCTCTGCGGTGAACAGGTTTTGCTTATCAGGCTCATGCGAACCTCCCGAATTCATTGATCGGCGCAATCCAGTAAGCGATCTCCCGGCTCGGCAGGAATTCCTTGAAATGGCCGATCAGGGCTTGTGCGTCCTCATGCGCCATCACCACTTCCATCTTCACCTTGCGCGCCCGGCCACGAACCCGCTCGTTGACGCTATGGTAGACCGTTGCCTGGCCGTGCCCTTCCACCTCGTAAGTGGTAAAACCGCTTGCCAGCTCGGGATGTTCGAGCAGATGGTCGGTCATGTGCTCTTCCATCTCCTTAGGGAAAACAAGCGTCAAACAGCAATCAGGTTGTTTCATTTTTCCACCTTTTTCACGTTATTTTTGGCGTCGACAACCCCGAACCGCAGATAGAGCAACGGCAGGATTATCAACGTCAGCAACGTAGAACTGATCAATCCGCCGATCACTACGATCGCCAAGGGTTTTTGAATTTCCGAGCCGGGCCCGCTGGCAAACAGCAGCGGGATCAGGCCGAATGCGGTGATGCTGGCGGTCATCATCACCGGTCGCAGGCGCCGCTTGGCGCCTTCCACCACCACCTCGGCCAGCGCCATGCCCTGCGCCCGCAACTGGTTGAAATAGCTCACCATCACCACGCCATTCAGCACCGCGATGCCGAGCAGGGCGATGAAGCCGACCGAAGCCGGCACCGACAGGTATTCGCCCGACAGCCATAACGCCCACACTCCGCCCACCAGGGCAAAGGGAATGTTGGCGAACACCAGCCACGCCTGGCGCATCGAACCGAAGGTGACAAACAGCAGCAGATGGATCAGGCCGAGCGCAATAGGCACCACGATGGCAAGCCGCGCCGCGGCGCGCTGCTGGTTCTCGAACTGGCCGCCCCAGGTGAGGGAGTAGCCAGAGGGAGAAGGCGCCTGCTTCGCCACCGCCTGCTTCGCTTCCTCGACGAAACCGACCAGGTCGCGACCGCGCACGTTGGTCTGCACCACGGTATAGCGCTGCGAATTTTCACGGTCGATCTTGACCGGGCCGTCCACGCGTTTCAGTTGCGCTACCGAAGCCAGCGGCACGCTCTGGCCGGAAGGCAGGGTCAGGCGCAGATCGGCAAACACCGAAGGGATATCGCGCACGGCATCGCTGCCGCGCAGCAGCAACGGGGTACGCCGCACGCCTTCCAGCACCACGCCCAGAACCTGGCCTTCGAGCTGGGAACGCAAGGCCACGCCGATCTCTTCGACCGACAGACCCATGCGCCCGGCGGCAAGACGGTCGATTTCGACTTTCAGGTATTGCACACCTTCGTTGCGCAGACGGTAAACGTCCTCGCTGCCCTTGATGCCTTTGAGCACGGTTTCGATCTTTTCCGCCTGCTGGTTGAGGGTGGCGAGATCCGGCCCGAAAACTTTCACCGCCACGTCACCGCGCACGCCGATGACCATTTCCGAAACGCGCATGTCGATCGGCTGGGTGAAACTGTGAACGATCCCCGGAAAATCCTTGAGCACTTCGCGCAGCTGGTCGGTGAGCCATTCCTTGTCCGGCTTGCGCCACTGGTCGCGCGGCTTCAGCACCAGAAAGGTGTCGGTCTGGTTGAAGCCCATCGGGTCGAGGCCAAGCTCGTCCGCGCCTACCCGTGCAACGATGCCCTTCACCTCCGGCACTTTTGCCATGATTGCGCGCTGGATTCTCAGGTCGAGCTGGAAGCTCTGCTGAAGGTTGATCGAGGGCAGCTTTTCGACGCCGATGATGATGTCGCCCTCGTCCATCACCGGCATGAAGGTCTTGCCGATCAAGGGATACACCGCCATCGTCAGGGCCAGCGCAGTGAGTGCGCCAATCGCAACGACTCTTCCATGCTTGAGTGCCCAGTCGAGCGCGGGCATGTAAACCGCGGTCAGCTTGCGCACCAGCCAGGGGTCGCTGTGGTCGCCTTGCTTCAACAGATACGACGACAGCACCGGGATCGCAGTGAGCGCCAGAATCAGCGAGCCAGCCAGCGCGAACACGATGGTCAGCGCCACCGGGATGAACAGTTTGCCTTCCAGCCCCTGCAAGGTCATCAGCGGCAGGAACACGACGATGATGATCACCACCCCCATGGTCACCGGCGTCACCACTTCCCTGACCGCCCGGTAAATCACATGCAGATGCGGGAGGTTTTTCGCGCCGGGATCATGCGCCATGTGCGAGACAATATTCTCCACCACCACCACCGCCGCATCCACCAACATGCCGAGCGCGATGGCGAGCCCGCCCAGGCTCATCAGGTTGGCCGACATACCGAACAGGCGCATCAGGATGAAGGTAAACAGCGCCGCCAGCGGCAGCGTCACCGCCACCACAATGGCGGCGCGCAGGTTGCCGAGGAACAGCAGGAGCAGAATCACCACCAGCACGATGGCTTCCATCAGCGCCTTGGCCACCGTGCCAACCGCCCGTTCCACCAGGTTGCCGCGATCATAGAATATTTCGGTCTTGACGCCGGGCGGCAACGAGGGCGCAAGCTCTTTCAAGCGCGCCTTGACGCCATTCACCACGGTGCTGGCATTGGCGCCGCGCAAGCCCAGCACCAGCCCTTCCACCGCCTCGCCCTTGCCATTCCTGGTGACCGTGCCGTAGCGGCTCAAATGCCCGATGCGCACCGTCGCCACGTCGCCCACCCGTACCACCTGACCGGCACGGCTGGCAATGGTAATGGCGCGCACATCGTCAAGGGTTTTTATCGCCCCTTCGCTGCGCACCAGCAGCACTTCCTCGCCGTCCTTCACACGCCCTGCGCCATCGTTGCGGTTGTTGGTTTCCAGTGCCTGCTGCAACTGTGCCAGGGTAACGCCGCGAGCCTGCAATGCCGCGTTATCCGGCATCACTTCAAAGCTGCGCACCAGTCCGCCCAGGGTGTTGACATCCGCCACTCCCGGCAGGGTACGGAGCGCCGGGCGGATCACCCAGTCGAGCAGGGAGCGGCGCTCCAGCAGGGTAAGGTCGCCGCCTTCGATGGTGAACATCAGCATCTCGCCGAGCGGTGTGGTGATCGGCGCGAGGCCGCCGCTGATGCCGGGCGGCAGATCCTTCATCACGCCGGAGAGCCGCTCCGCCACCTGGTTGCGCGCCCAGTAGATGTCGGTGCCGTCTTCAAAATCTATGGTGATATCGGTGACGGCGTACTTCGATACCGAGCGCAGGATTTTCTTGTTCGGAATGCCCAGCAGTTCCACTTCAATCGGCGCCACGATGCGCGTCTCGACTTCTTCCGGCGTCATGCCGGGCGCCTTGAGGATGATCTTGACCTGGGTCGAGGCTACATCGGGGAAAGCGTCGATCGGCAACTGGTTGAAGGCCACGGTACCGGCACCGATCAGCAGCAGGGTGGTCAGGGCGACCACCAGCCGCTGGGTCAGGGAAAATTCAATGATCCGGGACAGCATTTATTCGCCTCCTGCCGACAAGCCTTGGAGCATGGCTTTCAGGGAGGACGTGCCGCTCACCGCGATGCGCTCGTCGCCCTTGAACTCGCCGCTCACCACGCTGCTGCCAGCACTCTCTCCGGCCAGTTTGACGGGCTGGGCGCGGAACCCGGTCGCTGTCTGTACGAATACATAGGGCAGATCATGCAGACGCACCAGCGCCGAATTCGGCACATGCCAATGCTTGCCGCTGCCATCGACAGCCAGCACCGCCTCGACAAGCTGACCCGGGTGCAGGTTTTCCGCTCCCTGGCTGATCTCGGCGCGCACCGATATGGTCTGGCTTCCCTCCTCGACGCCGCGCCCGATTTGCGTCACTTTTCCGCTTGCCGAGTAGGCCGGCACGCTGACCGCAACACCCGGCTGCAGGCCGACGACCTGTGCAAGCGGCGCTTGGATCTCCAGCCACAACGGCACCAGTTGCGCCAGCTTGAACAACGGCGTGGCCGCTTCGGCACGCTGACCGGCAACGGCCATCGATTCCAGCACCGCACCGCCGACCGGCGCGCTGATCTCGATAACAGAGGACATCACGTAATTTTTTTCCAGACGCTGCAACGCGGCTTCGCCGAAGCCCGCCAAACGCAGCGCCTGCCGGCGCTCCGACAGTGCCGCCCCGGCCTCGGCGTAACGACTCCTGGCGGCAAGGTAACGGCTTTCGGCGACGATCCCTTCCTTGAACAGCTTTTCGTCGCGGCTCATATTTTCCTGCGCCAGATGCGCCTGAGTCGCCGCCTGCAGGAAACCGCGCTGGATTTCCACCAGTCCGGGGCTTTGCAGCCGCGCCATCACCTGACCCTTCTTCACCGCTTGGCCAGGCGCCACCGCCACCGACTCGACCAATCCGGCCAGCGGTGCGCTGATGACATACAGTTGATGGTTGGGCACCACCACCCGTGCCGGCAAACCCCGTCCGGCCCCGGCAGTGGAACCGGAAAGCGCGGTCGTGGCCACACCCATTGCCTTGGCCTGAGCGGCAGTCAGCTTGATTTCATTAGCGGCAAAAAGGGGTGCGGCGACACAAAGGCCACAAAGCAACAAAACCATCCGGCAGGCACGCAGCACTGGCGCTTTCAACATATCCATCTCCTTGCGAAACTCGACACCCGCCGCATCCTGAGCAGGATCGGCAGGCATATTCTGAACCAGTTAGCTTAAGAATAGCTTAAGAAGCGATGAGCGGCACCCTGGAAGACGGTAGTCTTTCAATGCTTGGCAAGGCAGGGCAAAGCAAGTTAGGATGCGGCTCGGCGTGCGGTATCCCACGATCTGCGGCATATGCCACAGACGCCACGCCAGAGCACATTGATTTAATTGAATCTATCTCTGGCACAGAGTTTGCATAAGCAACTATGAATTTCGAGAATACTCAGGCAGCTAAATATTCCGAACAAACCAGCATGGCAGGAAAACGGCAAACACCGCGCTTATCGCAGTACCGCTTGGATGTGAAACACAGGGCAATTGAAAAAACATGAAGAAAATCACTATCGGAATCATGGTGGCGCTCGCCCTGCTGCTGTTCTGGGTCCTGCTCATGCGACAACCTGCCGGCGAACACGGCCAACCCGGCCCGGCGGAAACACGGGGCGGGGATTTCACTCTGCGATCCACCAACGGCCCAGTGGCGCTGCATGACCTCAAGGGCAAGGTGGTACTGCTGTATTTCGGCTACACGTTCTGCCCGGACATCTGCCCGACCTCCCTGGGATTCACCTCCCAGGCCCTGGCCGCCCTCGACAAAACGGAGCTCGACAAGGTGCAAATGCTGTTCGTCACGGTTGACCCGGCGCGCGACACCCTGGAAAAACTCAAGTCCTACACCGCCTACTTTCATCCGGGCATCATCGGCCTGAGCGGCACTCCGGAGGAAATCGCCAAAGTGGCAAAGCTCTACGGCGTGGACTATGCCAAGCAGAATACCGGTTCGGCCGGTGGCTACGTGGTCGATCATTCCGCCTACACTTACGTCATCGCACCCGATGGCAGTCTGTTCAAATCCCTTGACCACGGCACCCCGCCGGCACAGGTCATCGAGGCCATCCATGCCGCGATGAAAAAATCTTAATTTTTATCAACTATGTAAGGAGAAAAGCATGACTAACAAGTTCCGTTCCATCCGCATCGCCGCCTGCATCATGGGCACCCTGATCGCCGCGCCGGTATTGGCAGGCTCGGCTGCGGAAAGCATTTCCGTCAACGACCCATTCGTGCGCATCGTCCCCCCCGGCATGACCAACACCGGCGCTTTCATGGTTCTCAAAAATGCTGATGCCAAGGATCACAAACTGGTCAAGGCCGAGAGCTCCGCTTCCAAGGTAACGGAGTTACACACCCACACCAACGAAGGTGGCGTAATGAAAATGCGCCCGGTCAAGGACATCGAGATCAAGGCCAATGGCGAAGCGGTGCTCAAGCCCGGCAGCCTGCATGTAATGATGATCGGCCTCAAGCAGGAACTCAAGGAAGGCGACAACGTGACGGTCACGCTAACCTTCGAGGACGGCAGCAGCAAAAAAGTAGAAGTGCCGGCACGTAAAATCCAGACCGAGATGAAGATGGAAATGAAACCGGGAATGATGCACGATCACAAAAACATGCACTAATCACTGCCTCAACGCCCGCCCACTGACTCGGAGTGGGCGGGGCTTCACCCAGTTCCTCGCCCCGCAACACCCCAATATTCCCCAAAGTAAACTAGAATCAAATGGTAGTTCGACCTCAAGGTCGGCAATCGACTTTGATTCGGCAGGATTCTTGATGCACGAGAGGAGTGGCTATGTGCGCATCCCGTTCAAAACCTTTCGATTTCGATACATGGATGGGGCTTGCCCAATCCAACCCGGATGCGGTTGAAGAACTGCGTGAAGAGGCAATTGAAGAAGTTATCGCACTGGCGCCACCGGATACGCAGCCCAGGCTACGCGCCCTGCAATGGCGCATCGACATGGAGCGTGCCCGGGCGGGCAACCCGCTTTCCGCCTGCATCCGTCTCAGCGGCATGATGTGGGAACGGGTTTACGATGAGCACGGGCTGGTATCGACGATCAGGCAACTGACCGATTCGGAACCCGAGCACCCGCTTCATTCTGCCGAGGTTTTGGCATTCGAGCGCCGCAGGCACATTCGCTAATGCAGGCTAAGCCTAGTGGTCAGTCGTGGTAAAACGGTGGATATGGCACGAGCCTGCTACCTCCCCCTTTGAAAAAAAAGGGGGGTATCTCTTTGTTTCAGCGTGGCCGACTACTAGTGCAGGCTGGGCATGCTTTCGTCGTCGGGTCGGCCTTTGGCGATTTCTTCCTTGGTCGCATCCTTGACCGATACCACGGTCACGGTAAACGTCACGGTCTGGCCGGCCATGGGATGGTTTGAATCGACAGTCAGCTTGCCGTCTTCGATTTTGGTGACGAAGAACTTCATGTTTTCACCCTTGTCGTTCTCGAACTCCACCTCGGCGCCGATGCGCCGGAATTCCGGCGGAACGTTTTCGACGTCATCGGTAAAAGTCAGGTCGGCGTGATGCGGGCCGAAGCCTTCTTGCGGATTCAGGGTCACTTCGACCTTGTCGCCTGCAACCCGGCCTTCCAGCGCCGCCTCAATCTTCTCGAACAGGCCGCTGTTGGCGCCATGCACATAGCCGATCGGCATATCGTACTGTTCAAACACGTTGCCGCGTTCGTCCAGAATTGTGTAAGTCACATGTACGGTCTTGTTGCGGCTAATTTTTTGCTCTGCCATGAGTGCAATTCCTGATCAGGTACCCGTAAAGGCACAGGTAAAAAAAGGGGGCTAGTATACCTCTAAAAATCTCGTGAGGCGTGAGGGGTAAAATCAAAAACAGCCGGAGACCGTTTCCCCTCACCCCTCACGATTTAGGCAACACTTCCAGCGCTACATGCAGTTCGCGCTGCATTCCCTCCAGCGGCCATTCCAGCGTCAGCGTTACCGCCTGCATGATTTTCTCGAAGCCGGCTTCGGACTGCGACACACTGAAATGGGGTCGGCTGACAAGGCGGGCCGGCATGTTTGTAGTCAGCTTCACCGCGCCGCCCAGAACATCGTCGTCAAGCAGCAATTCCCTGACCGAGGCCAGTTCCATTGCCTGCCCGAAACCGCCAGGAATCTGCCCGGCGAAAATGAATTTTCCGGCAGGGCCGTCGCAACTCGGCATGGCGAGGTTGATCTCGGTAACAAAGGTGCCGCGCGCTCCGGCATTGAAGCGGTAGCCCACTTCCAGACGGTTCTCCGTCAGGTGCACCCGCTTCTCCACCCCATCGCCAGCAAAGGTCAGGGTCAAATCCCGTTCCGCCTTGATCTGGTAATTCTGCAACGCCACCGGGTCGCCATTCCGCAGTCGGATGCTATCGACAAACAAACCTCGCGGTCGCGTATCGACAGCCAGATCCTGCGGCAAAATTTCATGCTTGAAAACCACGCGGTCATGCGCCGAGGCAATCCCGTCCCCCTGGTGTTGCGCCTGATTGCCGCGCAGATGAATCTTGCGGTGATAGTGTTCGGTCTGGCGCATCAGGCTATCGGCAAAATTGTGGCACAACGGATAGCTGTCAAACTCGCCGACGCAGGCGTTTCCATCCAGGCGCACCATCGCCTGGATGGCGGTGTTGTGCATCATCACTTCATCATGGCCGTCCAGGTCGAAATCGAGCTTTACCCTGGCCGGGCGCGGGTCACACTGATCAAGGCGGCCTTCCAGATCAACGATGGCGTGATATACCGCGCGCCGCAGGTGAGGCAAATAGAGCCCGCCGAACAAGCCATGCCAGTACGCGTCGTTGGCTTGAGCGCGGTACAGCGCATCGAGCATTGCCGGTTTTTTCCTGTCCGGTGGCAGCTTGTCCAGACGTTCCGACAGGCCCAACATGCGTTTATGCATCCAGTTGGCCTCGGGGTAACGCGAGAGGAAATTTTTCCACATACCGCCGCGCAAAAAGGCCTTGTCGCTGTCAAAACGGCCATCGGCCTTGGCTTGGGCAACCATATCGGCATAGTGATTGGCCGCCGGCGCCGGCAGCGTCCACTCGTTCATCTCGATATAGGACGTGGTGGGCAGGTAAACCACGCCGCGCGTCCTGGCGGTAGCATGGTAATCGCAATAACGCTGCGTGCGGATTTTCGGCGAGGCCAGCACGCCTTCGATAAAACTGACCAGCCAGCCCTTTTCGTATACCCACTCGTAAGTCTCCGGCCAGATGCCGAATTTTTCGATGTCGTCGAAGTACACCGCAGCCTCGTGACCGGCATCGGCCAGATGCTCCAGGTAAGCCACGGCCTCGTTGGCCGGCGAAAATGGAAAGCGGTAGCGCAGTTCCTCGGAAATCGGGAACAGGTCGAGCCTGCGGCCATCCTCCTCGGTGGTGTAAAAACCGTCCAGCTCAGCCTTGGTCTTGCCGCTGCACAGAAAATGGTAGTCATCCACCGTAACATAGCGAATCTTCGCATCTGCCAGAGCCGGCACCACCGTTGCCTCCCACACCCGCTCGGTTAGCCAGGCGCCTTCGGGCCGCTGGCCCAGTTTTTTTTCCAGCTTGTCCGACAACCGGTTTACCTGCCCGACGCGATCGCGGTAAGGAATCACCGCCAGCACCGGCTCGGTGTCGCCGGCGCCGAACAGCTCGACCTGGCCGCGTTTCACCATTTCACGCAGCAAGGCCATGTCCTCGGGGTAATGCTGGAGCAGCCAATCCAGCAGCCAGCCGGAAAAATGCACGGCGAAATGAAAATCCGGAAAGCGGTGCAAGGTATGGATGAACGGGCGATAGCAACGCAGGTGCGCATCTTCCAGCACCTCGGGAAAATTGCCGACGGGCTGGTGGGCGTGAACGCCGAGCAAGAGGGAAATTGGACGTGTCATGTAATAGTAAACCTTTAGTTAACCGCAGAGGACGCGGAGGAAAAACCGTTGTGATTTTTATCTTCCTCTGCGTCCTCCGCGGTGAAAGAATCTGTCAGCTTGCCCGCCGCATCGCGCCGCCCGCCTCGGGGCTGCCGCCGCCATGGCTGATTGGCACGCCGAGTTCTTCCGGAACCGGTAATTTCAACAACCGGTAAAGATTCGCCAGGTTGTCGCGGTAGAGCTTGTCGAAACTCTCCACGCTGTGCGAAGGATTGTAATCGCCGAACCACCAGAACCAGTCCGAGCCCTCGCAATCGGCCAACTGTTTCTCGGCAAGCTCGGCCTCCTGCTTGTTCAGACGACCGCTGCCCATGACCAGATCGAAGCTCAATTTTGCGGCACACAACAAGTCCCAGGCGCGGTTCTTGTCCGGCGATCCGATCCAGGTGGAAAATGTGCCGTACA
>JAQTNE010000005.1 GCA_028713975.1 Sulfuricella sp. | reverse complement strand
AGGCAATCCTGCCGCGCCTTGCAGGATGGCATTGGCTTTTTGGTCATCGCCGGGGTGGTGGGGATTCTGCTCATCTCCGGGCGACCAGAACAGCATGAATT
The DNA here is from genome assembly GCA_028713975.1 of Sulfuricella sp. Lineage (GTDB taxonomy): Bacteria > Pseudomonadota > Gammaproteobacteria > Burkholderiales > Sulfuricellaceae > Sulfuricella. The sequence goes on along the minus strand of JAQTNE010000005.1, from coordinate 175,326 downwards.
TGGCACGATACCTTTGGTGCAATAGCTTGATCAATGCAACAAAATGATCGGCGGGCCAACGCTGACTGATTTGTCTGGCGCTGACATGGATGCCGATAATCTGTTCTTCCGCCCGCCAGCCTAACCCATCAAGCTGCGCTTTGACTCTGGCGACTTCTTCCGGCATGGCCTCTACCTTCATCGGTGGCGGAGTGCCTTTGATGCCAAGCGGTTGTAGCAGCTTGAACAGGGTTTCACATTCGTGGGCGGGGTTTGCGCGGTCGAGCGCCACCGGCAGATCGATATAGCCGGACCCAGGCGCATCCGGCTCGACAAAACCGATGACCCGCTTTGGATTAACCTGCTGTGCCAGATGGATCGGGCGCGGCAAGCAACTGGCATTGGCAAGAATGACATATTCATAGTTCGTCCGCCGCAGTTGCCACATCAATTTTATGCGATCAAAATAAACACGCAGTACGGATATATTTTCAGCCCGATGTTTGGCCTTGGTGTAGTTGTAGACATGGTCAAGATCGGGGTTATGTTCGACCACCGGGCGAATGTAACTATTGACCAATGCATCGATCCGGGCGGTAGGAAAGTGTTGCCGCAATGCGCTGATTAATGGTGTCGTACACACCAGGTCGCCGATATTGTCGCGCCGGATTACGAGAAATTTGGAAGCGATCATGTGTTTTTTTGTTCCGGCATTGCGCTGAATGTAGCCAGCAGTCCCACCAAAAACATGAATTGTTCCATCACGTGGTCTTGAAGATTGCTATCCACCAGGCTTCGCCCAAAAAATCCAGTTACTATAAAAATCAGGGCGAGTCCTGCGGAGCGATGGTTGTGAAAAAATCCCTTCCACCCCAGAGTCAGCACCGAGCCAAGAAAGCCGAACCATAAAAACAACCCGGGTACACCCACTCCCAAGGCCATGTCTACTAGACCACTATGGCTATGCTTCCCCGGGGGCGCTTCGCCAGGGTATTTCAGCATCAGCCCATCACTAAAAGCGGTGCGGCTGTAGCCGAAACCCAGGGGATGTTCAAATAGCAAGATCATACCTTCCTTGATCCATGAAATACGCTCGTAGGCAGAAACATCAATTTCTTTTCCATTATGCAACTTGGGGAATGGGTGTTTCGTGTTTATGTATCGGTTAAAAGGTTCATGAGGATCATTGGGAGTTTCCAGCCATGCCTTGTGGGTTTTTGTGTCCCATGCGATAGGAACCGTCTCGACAAAACTTTGCCAACGTGAATCTGCTTTCACCGTTAGCCATGTAAAGCCCGTTATCCCCGCAACCCCAATTAACAGCGATGTTCCCAGTATCAGCATGTTCATTTCCGCCCTGCGATGGTACCCATAAAGTACCAGGCATGACAGGAATAAAAATACGATGCCTATCATTCCGTTCCGCGCCCCCAGCACGTATGTGCAGAAGAGCAATGGAATGAAAAAAAGTCCCAGGATTTTACTGCTGAAAGGCAAAGAACGACGCCGGAAGAGAGTCCGCGTCATCAATTCTGCGCATAATATAGCCATTGCCATGTTGGCCACATAACTCAATACGTCCTTTCCTGCCATGAGGCGAATTTGAGAAATCGGCAAAACCCCGCTTTCCCACCATAACCATAAGCTATCTGCATCATGGATTATTACCTGCGCAAGCATGGGCAGCATGATCAAGCCGAGCATAATTCGAGGCGGAACCGGAGACCGCTTGCCTAGCGCCAGCGTCGCCACTAGCATGCCCATCAGACCGGCCAGACCGCTTCGTATCCACTGCCCCCAGAATTCCGTTAATACTCGTTCCGGCGCGACCGCATAGGTCAAAGCACCGACAAGAATCCATCCTGAGAGCGCCGCCCAGAAAAAAAGCGGTGTTTTCATGGCGTCAAAAGCGACGGCGACCGCTTGCCTTTCCTGTCGTACCGTTAACCAAACGGCTATGACAAGGGAAGCGAAGAGCAGCAGCAACCGTAGCGCGATGGTGTTCGGAAGAGGCCAAACAAACATTAGTGCTGCGACGATAGCTGCCAGCGTGTAATAGGCAAGCTTGTTTACTGGTTTTAACGACATCTTTTCTTCACCTATACCCCATTTTTTCATAGATGCTACAAAATTCTCAAATTAAAGAAGCCGCTTTTTAACCGATTCAATGACCATTTCTGTGGAAATGTCATCCATGCAACGCGGTGATGAGCAAGCTTGTGGTGTTCTCCCGCAGTGACCTGCCCAAGGCACGTTCCGGCGAAATACCAAATTTTCGTTACGGCAGGGAAGATCGGGAATGAAAACCTTTTCTTCGGGATGATTGCGCCAAAATTCTCCACCGCTAACCAATAGCGGCGAACCGGGCCCGTAAAGCACCACGCTGGGCGTGCCCGTCAAATGGGCAAGGTGGGCGATGCCGGTATCGGGACAAACGACAAGGCGGGCCCCCGCAAGCAATTGCCATAATTGTGGCAGCGTTAAATTTCCTGCGTAACGAGGAAACCGTCGGGTTGAATCCGCGGCGTCGATCAAGGGTTCTTCCCCTTTGCCGCAGGTCCATACCGGCAGAATGCCCTGTTTCACAATCCAGTCTGCCACTTGCATCCAGCGCGCCGCTCCCCAATGGCGCAAGGGTGAGCTTGCGCCCACGTGCAACACGCAATATGGGCTGTCCGGCAATGGAAAAGTTTCATAGGGCGGCTCTGGCCAGTCGCCGCTATTGTAGGGTGGAGGCGGCGCGCCGTCCGCCAGTTCCTCAGCCATCTCGCCCCAAGCCTTGGGTACTCTGGCGAAAGGACGCAACTCGTCGATAGGGTAATTTTTGTAATCGCCGGGATCGCCGTCGAAAGCAACGATCCAGCGTGCGCCCATAGCTCGTGCGAGCCAACCCCACCGGTTTTCCGCCGGAATCAGCGCCCAATCGAAACCGAAGCTACTCATTTTGATCAATGACGCCGTATTGGCTATAGAACGCGGGACGAACGGCAAGGCCTGGACGCCATAGGGACGGTGAGCATAAAGCGGCGCATAAACAGGCGGGCACAACATGAAAATTTCAGCATCGGGATAATTGCGGCGCAATTTGGCGAACAGCGGCGTCAGCATGATGGTGTCGCCTAGCAGCAATTGATGGGCGATCAGGATACGTCGTGGGTTTTCGGGACGACGGGCGGGGCGGCGGCGAAAGAAATGCCGCCATGCGCCGACGACGGCGACCAACAGGCGGGCGGGGAAGCGGCTGTTCATCATTTCCCCTTCGACAGGGTACGCAGTTGAATAAGGCTTTCGTCCAGAATCAACAGTTGCAACACCTGTTCGGCCAGGGATTCCTCTTTATGGTAATGGGCGACCAGCGCATTTACCGCGCCGGCATCGAGTTGCCCACCCGTCAAATTTTGCAAACGGCTTCCCAGTCCTTCCAACCGTCCGGCCAGATCCTCATGCAGCCAGCCCGTCAGCGGCGGATTGAAGCCGCGTTTTTTGCGCCGGAGCACCGGTTCCAGGGCGGGGCAGGCTTGGGCAAGTAGTTGTTTGGCGGGGTGGGTAAAGCGTTCGCTGTCCGGCAGCGCAAAAACAACTTCCACAAAGCGGTGGTCGAGCAGCGGTGCGCGCAACTCCAGACCGTGGCTCATGGTCATCAGGTCGGCCTTGCGCAGGATGTATTCCGGCAGGTAATTGGCGTAGTCCCAGGCCAGCAATTTCTTCACCGGCACGGTTTCTTCCGTATCCGGCGTGCGCCACCACACTGCGCGTTTTGGACGGCGCGAAGGTTGCAAGTAAGCGCGCTGCCCCGGTGTGCAGCCGGAAAATCTCAGTGCATAAGCGGCTTCCCAGTCGAGGGATAATTCCGCCATCCATTTCCCCATCCCTTTTCCGGCGGTGGATGGCATGACCGGCAATGGCAGGCGGAGCCCACTCCGCCATGCGGTTTTCACATGCCTGGCCAGCCGCTTGTAGCCCGCGAATAATTCATCCCCGCCGTCTCCTCCCAGTACCACCTTGACCGTTTCGCTGGTCGCGCGCGCCAGATACCATGAGGGAAAACAGGATGGGTCGGCAAACGGTTCGTCCAGATCGGCCACGATACGCGGGAAATCCTCCGCAATATGCATGGGAATGGGCACGGGATGGTTAGAAAAACCCATGACGCCGGCAAAGGCGGCGGCATCTTCGCTTTCATCCATCTTCGAGCCGGGGAAGGCTGCGGTGAAAGTTTGCAGGGAGGCGTGGCCCTGGGCGGCGAGCCGGCAGGCAATCAGGCTGGAATCGACCCCGCCGGAAAGAAAAACGCCGAGCGGCCGGTCGGCCACGGTGCGCAGTTCGATGGCTTCGTCCAATGTTTTTTGCCAGTCGCCCGAAGCGGGCTGAGGCGACCAGTAACGACGTTTTTCCAGCGTGCGGTTGTCGAGGTCGTATTCCAGCAGGTGACCGTTTTCGAGACGGCGGATGTGGCTGAAAACCGTCATTGGCGCGGGAATATAACGATGGGCGAGATAGGCATCCAGCGCATCCGGGTCGAAACCGCGCTGCGCTGCGGGCAGAAAGGGCAGTACAGACCTTACCAGTGAACCGAATGCGATGCCATCTTCACTGTGCGAGTAAACCAGCGGTTTCAGGCCCAGCCGGTCGCGGATCAGAAACAATTTGCGCTGTCGTAAATCCAGCAGGGCGAATGCGAACATGCCGCGCAGCTTAGGCAATAATGCCTCGATTCCCCATGCCTCATACCCGCGCAGGATAAATTCGGTATCCGAATGGGTTCGGAAGGCGACTCCCCGGTCTTTTAAACTGGCCGCCTCATCCGCCCAACCATACACTTCGCCGTTGTAGCAAATCCAGATGTCACCCGCTTCGTTCCCCATGGGCTGGTCGGCTTCAGGACGAGGGTCGATGATAGATAGGCGGGTATGCAACAGGGCGTGTTGGGGCGCATTGTCCGTGCGGCGGAAATCTGCGTCCCAGGAAATGGCATGCTGCGCGTCCGGCCCCCGTTTTTTCAACGCCGCGAGCATGGCGGAAACCGTATCATTCGAGCGGGGCGAGGTACTGAAAAAACCGGCGATGCCGCACATCAGGCGTGCCTCTCCAGCACCCGGCGGAATACGGCTTCCATTTTGTCCAGCATAATATCGACGCCAAAATTTTCGCGGGCGTACTTCAGGCCCGCCTCGCCCATTCCTTGCCGCAATTGGCCGTCACTCATCAACTTGCCCAGCGCAGCCGACAAAGAGGCCGGATCGCGGGGCTCGGCCAGTAATCCGGTGAGGCCGTCCACCACCGCTTCCCTGACCGCCCCTACGGGAGTGGAAACCACCGCCAGGCCTTCGGCCATTGCCTGCATGATTCCCTGCGGCACCCCCTCGTCGCCCCAGGAAGGCAGAGTGAACAAATCCAGGCAGGCCAACCATTCCGGAACATTGTCCTGATTGCCGACGAAACGCACGGATTCCCGCAACCCCATTCCGTCTACCCTGCCTTCCAGGTGGCCGCGACGCGGGCCGTCGCCGATGATGATCAGTTGCCAATCGGGAAAGGAATTGTTCAGTATTTCCCAGGCATCCAGCAGGACGTCGTGCCCCTTCCAGTCGCGCAGGGTGGCGAGGATGCCGAGGGTGGGGCGATCGGCCACCCCGAGTTTGGCGCGGCAATCCGCCTGGCCGAGAGGGCGGTAGCGGGCGAGATCAATGCCGGTACGTACCGAGGTAATGCGTGCGGCATCGAAGCCGTTGTCGCGAACGAGTTGTGTCTTGAGCACTTCTCCCGTGGTGACGATGTGATCTGTGGCGCGCTGATAGAGCCAGCGTGTGGTCGCATGGTGGTTGATTGCGGTGGAAACGTGCCGTGTGCGGACGATGCGGGATGACCCGCTCAAAGAGGCGCGGGCGAGGGCAACCAGCCAACTGTCGGTGGAGCTGTGGGTGTTGGCAATATCAAATTCCCTGCCGTGATCAGCCAGCCATCGCCGCACCGCCCATAGCGCGGGCAGCGTTTTTTTCACCATCGGTATGGGCGTCACGGGAATGCCAAGCTTCTGCGCCGCCGGATACAGGTCGGCACATTCGGGCGTGAGTAAATGCACACGGTGCCCGCGCCGCATGAAGCCGGCCATCTCGGTAAGGATGCGGATCTCCTGCCCGCCCCAACCGATGGAGGATTCGGTATGCAGGATGGAAAGAGGTTTCATGTCAGTCGAAAATCCGGTTCGTGGCGCTGAAACCAGCGCTCCAGCGCCATCAACGCCCAGAGACGTCCCGCGTGATTTTTGCGGCCCTGTTGATGGTCAGCAAGGAGGCGCCGTAACGCTTCTGGTTTGAACAGACCGCGTTTTCCAAATGCATCGGGAGCAAGCGCGCGTTCCATTTCCGGTTTCAGCGCGCCCGCCAGCCATTCGGAGAGGGGCATGACAAAACCCTGTTTGCCCCGATGTACGATGTCGTGGGGCAAGTATTTTTCCGCCAGTCGCTTGAGTAGCCATTTGCCGGCCTTGCCGCGCACTTTCAGCGAAGGGTTGAGTCGCGCACAGAATTCGACAAATTGGTGGTCGAGATAAGGCACTCGCGCCTCTAGCGAATAGCGCATGGTCGCGCGATCCACCTTGGTCAGCAGGTCGTCCGGCAGCCATAACGAGGCGTCCACGTGCATCAGTTTGTCGAGGTATTCCGCCGAATTGCAGGCATCGAAATAGCGGGCGGCGTAATCGCCCAAGTCTTCCCCGATGCGTTCGAGGAAAGCGGGGCTGAATAGTTCCGGATGCAGCAGGGTGTCGAAAACATTGGGAATGGTGCGGTAGCGGCGGTTCCTCGGCTCGGCCACGGCTTTGAGGAGACGATCCTTGCGCAGTCGCGCCGGCAGCGCGCGCGCCAGCCACGGCAGGGGCGAGCAGGAATGGCCCAGGATGCGGGTCAGCCGTTCTTCCCGGGCTCGCTTCCAATAGTTGCTGTAGCCGCCGAATATTTCATCCGCGCCTTCACCGGTGAGGGCCACCGTAACATGCTGCCGGGTAAGTTTCGAGAGCAGCATGGTCGGCAGTGCGGCTTGGTCGCCGAACGGCTCGTCGAATACATCGACCCAGTCGTCGTAGGCGGACAACACGTCTTCCGGCGCAATCATCAGCGGGTGGTGATGCGCGCCGATATGTTGCGCCACCCGTGCCGCTTCTTTGTGCTCGCTCCCGGCTACATCGCCGAGAAATCCCAGGTTGAAGGTTTCCACCGGTTTTTGCTGCAAATCGGTCATCAGGGCCGCGATGAGCGCGGAATCCACGCCGCCAGAAACAAACGCGCCCAAGGGTACGTCCGACACCAGCATGGATTTGACAGAGCGCCGCAATTCCCTGTCCAGCATGGCTAGTGCCCCATCCTCGCTTAAAGCCAGCTTGTTTCGATAATCAACCGACCAATAGCGCCAGTGTTTGATCTCGCCGTTTTCCAGCAGCAGGGCGTGGGCGGGCTCCAGCTTGCGAATATCTCGATAAATGGTTCGCGGCGCGGGAATATATTGGCATTCCAGGTACAGCCCCAAGGCGTTGAAATCGAGTTCCCGCGCCACTGTGGGATGCGCCCGAACCGCCTTGATTTCCGACCCAAAGACGAAGGTTTCGCCGTCCCAGGCATAGTGAAGCGGTTTTACCCCCAAGTGGTCGCGGGCGAGAAACAAGCTTTGGCGGTCTTCATCCCAGAGCGCAAAGGCGAACATGCCCTGCAGACGGTCGAGCATGGCTGTTCCATATCGCCGCCAGGCGTGAAGCAAGGTTTCGGTATCGCCCCGACTGGAAAAGACGCAACCTTGTGTTTCGAGCTCTGCGCGCAATTCCTGGTAGTTGTAAATTTCGCCATTGAACACCAGCGCTACTTTGCCGTCGTCGGAGATCAAGGGCTGCCGACTGCCTTCAAGGTCGATCACAGAAAGCCGCCGATGGCCGAGGTGGATGGGCCCGTGCTCGAACAGCCCTTCTGCATCCGGCCCGCGGTGGCTGAGCAGGCGGGTCATCGCAGGCAGCGTCGCCGGGGCGAAGCTTTTCTGGCTCATGAAGCCGCTAATTCCGCACATGACGTTCCTGTTCGGCTTTGAATTGAAGCTGGTGGAAATGGGCGTACATATTTCCTTTAGCCAGCAGCTCAGCGTGGGTTCCTGTTTCTACGATCTGCCCGTGATCAAGCACCACGATGCGGTCGGCTTTTTCGATCGTGGATAGGCGGTGGGCGATGACCAATGTAGTTCGATTCTTCATCAGGTTTTCCAGGGCGGCCTGAACCAGCCGCTCGGACTGGGTATCGAGCGCGCTGGTGGCTTCGTCCAGAATGAGGATAGGCGCATTCTTGAACAGTGCGCGGGCAATGGCGAGACGCTGCCGCTGCCCGCCTGAAAGGCGCATGCCATTTTCGCCAATCAAGGTGTCGAAGCCTTGTGGCATTTTATCAATAAAATCCATTGCGTTGGCGGCGCACGCGGCTTCCGTCAAGGCTTTCTGACTTATCGCTTCTTTAGCGCCGTAAGCAATGTTGGCGGCGACGGTATCGTTGAACAGCACCACGTCCTGGCTGACCAGGGCAATCTGGCGGCGCAAGGAGGAAAGCGTGATGTCGGTAAGCGGTATCTTATCCAGCAAAATGCGGCCAGCAGTAGGCTCGTAAAAACGGGGAATCAGGTTCGCCAGGGATGTTTTTCCGCTGCCGGAGCCACCCACCAACGCCACGGTTTCTCCGGCCCGGATGGCAAGCGATACATCCTTCAGGGCGAAGTGTTCAGATTTAGGGTAGCGCAGGCCGACATTCTCGAAAGTAATACCGGTATGCGCCGTCGGCGGCTCAAGCGTGCCGTGATCGGCTTCCGGCTTTTCGTCCAAAAAGCTGAATATGCTTTCTGCCGCAGCCAACCCCCGCTGGAGAGATTGGTTGACGCCGGTAATGCGTTTTAGCGGGCCGAATAACATGAGCATGCCGGTCATGAAGGACATGAAATCGCCGGCGGTGAATGCACCGTGCCCCGCGCGGGCGTTGGCAAAATAGATAATCACCGCCAAGGCGCAGGCGATAATGAATTGGGTCGATCCGGTGCTGATGGAAGAAGCTGAACTCTGTTTGATGGCGTTGCGCCGCAAGGCATCCGCCGCCCGCAGAAAACGGGGTATTTCATACGATTTTCCGCCATGTACTTTAACCACCCGCTGTCCATGAATGACTTCTCCCAGTACCTGGGTGAGGCTGCCCATTTCCTGCTGGCTGTCATGCGCAAGCTTGCGCAGTCGTTTGCCTACCACTCTGATGCTGACTGCAACAACGGGGATGACGATCAGACAAATTAATGTCAGCCTCCAATCGGTATAAAGCAGCAATCCCAGCAGCCCCAGAATGGTGAGCCCATCCTTGACGACAACGGTAATGATGTTGAAGCCGGCTTCGGTGACCTGGCCTACATCAAAGGTTATTCGCGACATCAGCCGGCCAGCCGGGTGGTCGTCGTAGAACCGCACCGGGAGGCGCAAAAGAGTCTGGAACATTTCGTCCCGAAGTTTTCGTACGAGGTTGCTGGAAAGCCAGGCCGTGGCATATTCATTGACGAAATTGGCTGCCCCCCGGATAAAAAACAGTCCCACGATGGCAAAAGGCATCGTTTTCATGAACTCCGAGTTGCGGGAAACAAAACCATCGTCAACCAGCAGTTTTACCAGGCGGGCAAAGAGAGGGTCGGTCATTGCGGCTACCGACATCGCCAGCAGCGCGATGGCAAACACCTTCCAATATTGGGTCAGGTAACCGAATAGCCGACGGTAAATTGCGATGTTGGAAGAGGGCTGGGACACTGGCGAGCAGAAAATTAGAGGTAAGCAAAAATGAACAAAAGCTCGCTATTCGGGCTTCGCGATGGTTTCTATCAGGGATTTCATCCGATCTTTGATAGTCGGCAACGTCAACGCTTTCCTGTAGCCTTTGAGCGCTATCGCCTCACGCTCTTTTTCATTTTTCAGATAGTACACTAATTTATCCGATAATTCTTCAACGCCGCTAAAGCAGGCAATTTCTTCTCCTACCCTATAGTATTCGTCCAATTCCGGAGAATAATCCGTCAACAAAAAGGCGCCGGTCGCGGGAACATCGAAAACCCGCAGGTTGAGCCCGGTGAATAGTGATGTGTCCCAGCCGGATATATTGAGCACAATTTTCGATGAGTTGTAAAGATTGACCAGATCGTTACCCCATATCCCACGCGCCTTGACGTGCTTTCTCAAAGCCCAGTTAAAGCGGTTCGCCTTGAGCCATTTGCCATAGATTTCTACGGGCAGATGCAACAGGTTGTCGATGATTTCCTGGCGGCGCCGGTTGCGCCCCCCGACAAATACGATTTCATGTTGATATTGTCTTGGCTTGTCGATATATGCGTTGGTATAGAGAGAAAAATCCATGCCATAGGCCGGCAGGTAATGGATTTTATCTTTTTGCGAATCGTAGCCATGCTTGTGAATGCAAAAATAGTGGTCGTAAATGGCCGCGTCTTCCAGCAAGCCGTGAGAATCCAGAGGGCCATCGACGCGCCATGCGAATACTTTTTCCACATCGTAATCATGCTTTAGCTCGCTAACCAATTCCTCATCTACAAACTGGTGGGATCGGATAATAAATACCCATTTGGGTTTGAACTCCGATACGGCTTTTTTCAGCATGATTTTTTTGAAATTGATCCGCGAAATGGGGAGGCTGCCGCCGATTTCCCGATTTTTGCTGCCCAAGGCACGGGCCAACCTGTTTGCCGGCTTGAGCAACGCATGCTCCAGCCGGCTTTCAACCTGGCTGTTGAAGCAATAAACTTCAAAGCCCAACTCCTGAAATGCCTTGGCACAAGAGACGCCCAGCGGAATCATGTCGTCGCCGAAGAAATAGCTGATTAATATTCTGTTGTTAGGCATTTTTGCAAAAAACTGATTTTATAATGTTTCGATGATGGATTAAGGCTGAATTGAATTGCCGTTCTTGAGCAAGGAGCGGTAAAGCGCGACCAGGCGGATGCTCATGGCTTCCAATGTGCAAGATTCCACGGTGACCCGCGCAGCATTTCCCAGCGCGTCCCGCGTCGATGTTTCGAGAAGGCGGCGCATGGCGTGCTGCAGCGCCTCCCCGTCAAGCGCGTCGCAGATAAAGCCATTCACGCCTTGCCGAACCAGCTCTGCCGCACCGCTCTTCAAACTGGTGATCACTGGCAGGCCGCAAGCGAAGGCTTCCAATGCGGCATTGGGAAACGGATCATAGAGCGTCGGCAGGACAAAGGCGTCGGATGCGCCGTAAAACGGTTTTACGTCATTTTGCGCTCCCGCGAAATGCGCCCTGGCTCGAACGCCAAGCCTGTCGGCAAGACCTTTGAAAGCGGCTTCCTTCTTGTCTTTTCCGACAATCATTAAATGGGTTGCAGCAGGCAGTGCCGCCAGCGTTTGCAAAAGAATGGACAGCCCCTTGCGTTCAAAGCCGGAACCGACGAACAGGAACAGTGGCGCGTCCGGCGGGATGTCATATTGGGCGCGGATAATTGCGCGATGAGATTTTTTTAGCCCAGGATGGAAGGCGGCGGTATCCACGCCACTGTAAATCACATGCAGCTTGTCTTCCGGCAATCCGAAATAATGCTGAATTTCCTCTTTCACCATGCGGGAATTGCAGATGACCGCCTTAAGCCGGGAACTGGCGAACAGCTTTTTTTCGGCCGCCAGGGTGTAGCGATGATAGGGGTTCAAGGCAATACCCAGCCTGCCGAGCGGCCTCAGTATTCGGCTGCGCTGCTTTAACCACTCGCGATGCACGCCGTCGCCGGCGCGGTACACGTCGCAGCAAGCAATGCGTTCGTGGGATTGCACCAGATCGAAGGAATGTTTTTTGAGCGTGCCGCAAACGCAGCGTGCGAAGCTCCGGTCACGCCAGACGCTGCCTAAGTAAAAAGGGTTGCAGATCAGGGGCGGGCTGTCACCCTCGGTTTTCCACTGGCGAGTGACCAGCGTTAGCTGTGCGCCTTCTAGCTGTAACGCTGCCATGGCATTGGCCACGAAGCGCTCGGCGCCGCCGAAAGCAGTGTAGCGCTGGCGAACCAACGCGATATTCAGTGGCTTCATAAGGTGCGCAACAATTCCCCGGTGGCACTTAGCACTAGTTCTAGCGGAATAGTGGATAGACATTCGCTTATTTTTCCGCCGCCGCAACCATCGTTGCCGCATGGCCGGCAAGTATGGGTGGTGGTGATGGTCTTGTGTGCAACTTGCCATGGCCCCCACTCGATTTCCCCGCTCGGGCCGAACAGGGCCACAGTCGGCGTTCCCATCGCGGCAGCGATGTGCATGGGGGCGGAATCCACGCCGATGAACAGCTTGGCCTGCGCCGTCAGCGCCGCCAGTTGCTTTAGCGAAAGTTGTCCGGATAAATCGATCACCGGCCGGTGCAGTCCGTTCAGGATGGCTTTAGCCATTGCCAGCTCTTCTGCCACAGGCGCTGCGGTAATGACGATGTGATGTCCCTGCGCCTGCAAAGCGGCAATCAGACCCGCCATGCGCTCTGCTGGCCAGCATTTGAAAAGCCAGCGGGAGGTAGGGTGGAGGTGTATGAAACCCTGTTTCCGCAACTGGCGTCCGGCGAGCAGTTTATCGACAAAACTCTCCGCCTCGGTTCCCGGCACCAGCGTCAGCCGACGTTCATCCTCACCGGGATAAATTCCAATGCGGCGCAAGGCGTCGAGGTTTGTTTCAGCCATGTGACGCCGATTGGCGCCTACCACGGGGTACGAATGGGTGAAGCCAGTCTTGCGATTTGTGCCCACCCGCTTTGGAGCCACGCCCCAGCGGGCTCCCGTTAATCGCTTAATCCAGGCGCCGCGCGGATGTTCGGTAAGGTGGATGATCAAGTCATATCGCCTTGCTTTTAGCGTTGACAGCAATTTCCATTCGGCTCTGATCTGGGCCAGAATCCCGGCGGTTTTCCACTGTCGGTCGATAGTGTGCGCCTGGCTGATGGCGGGGTGGAAAGTCAACATCTCCGCCGTATCCTGATAAACCAGCGCATCGATTTCCAGGTGCGGCGCATGGTTCTTTAGCACGCTGAAAACCGGTGAAGTCAGCAGAACGTCGCCATGGTGGCGTAATTTGACGACCAGAACACGGTGCAATATGGATAAATCGATGAGGTCTTTAAGCATTAGCGAGCAAGGCACCCCACTTCTAACCTCGCGATTAAAAAAAGGGTTTCTAAGTTTACGTTGTCAATTGGCCACCCAATAATACTCTAAATTCATGTCCCATGATGATGATGGGTATGCGAATATTTTCCTACAAATGAATCGGGTACCGAAGAAACAACATGTAAAATAGAGCCGGCCTGTATTTTAAGGAACGCTTTAATTTATTGGACAGGGCAGTTCAGGCTATTAGCGGAGATGCTTTAGGGAAGCGCAAACCATCCGGTTCCGTTCTGTCATTCCCATTTTCGCGTGCATGACACATTCTGCGATTCCCGATCTCTTTCAGGTAAAAGGTCAAAAATGGAAATAATGAACCCGGCAGTAATCGCTACAATCGAATCGGGCGGAGAATTAAAAATAAACATGGGCAGTGGAAAAACATCCAAGCCCGGTTTTTTCAATCTCGATCTGGTGGCGTTGCCTAATGTCGATATCGTGGCCGACATTAATCAGCCATTGAGCGCTTTGCCGGACAACTCGGTGGATGCCATTTCGTCCTGCCATGTTTTTGAGCATATAACCAATCTGCCCGGGCTCATGGAAGAGTTGTACCGTGTTTGCCGGCCAGGTGCGCGTATTGAAATATCGGTTCCTCATTTCTCTAATCCCCATTATTTCTCAGATCCCACTCATGTTCGACCATGGGGACTTTATACCATGAGTTATTTTATGGACGAGGAAGATCAATTCGGGCGCGGAGTGCCGTCGTATTATTCTAAGGCACGTTTTCTTATGGAAAAAATCGAATTTGCGTTTTATCGGACATCGTTGTTAGATCGTATCGTGGTTCCATTCGTCCGTGCTTTGGTCAATAGCAGTTTTTCCGCAATGGAAATATATGAACGCAGATGGTGCTGGATTTTTCCTGCGTGGGAAATACGCATGGTGATCAAACCGAAAAAGTAAATTAATGGAAATTGAGCAATAGCAAAATTTCGTAACCCAGCCAGCCAGGGCTAAAAATTTCAAGGCATACAGGAATGCTTTACCCCACACCCACAAGGAGCGCCCCCGCTGGTTACCCGGCGAGACAAATGAACTCCACAGCCCGCTACGAGCCACAAAACTGGCTCGTGCGGGGGGATTGCATGGTAGAATTCCCGCCTGAGTTTTAGGTGCCCGTCCCGCCTTCCGGCGGACGGGTTAAACGGGAAACAGGTGAGCCAAATAATCGGCGAAGCCTGTGCTGCCCCCGCAACGGTAAGTGAGCGCGAACGTATCAACATGCCACTGTGGCTTCAACCATGGGAAGGCGATGCGTTTTTTCACGAGCCCGGAGACCGGCCTGAAACCATCACGGAAATGCCGCGGGGTGGTCGGTTAAGCCGAATGGTTTTGTGCCATTTCTGCGGTATTTCCATTGTTCCCAACTCACGGTATGCCCTAAAGGACTCCGACTTTCTACGGGGCTCCTTCGGTGCGCCCGTGAAAGATCGTATGCGGGGTCGCATGCCGAACGATGGAAAATACAATGAAATCACCCTTCAGACTTAGCCTGATCTCTCTTGCCATTCTGGCACCCACGGCATCCGCCGAGGAAATTTCGCTTTATCACGGCGATGAGGTTGTTGTCACCGCGACACGAACGCCCCAGCCAGTCAGCGCGGTGTTAAATGATATTTCAGTTATCACAGCCGAAGAAATCGCCAAAGCCGGGCAATCGACCCTGGCCGAGCTGCTGCAATCCCAGCCCGGTGTCGAGATGGCTGCCAGCGGCGGGCTGGGCCAACCCAGTAGCATTTATCTGCGCGGCGCCAACAGCGGCCACACCCTGGTGCTGATCGACGGCATGCGGGTGGATTCGGCCACGTTTGGCATGACCGCCATCGAACACATCCCCTTAAGCCAGGTGCAGCGGATCGAGATCCTGCGCGGCCCAGCCAGCGCCCTTTACGGCTCGGACGCGATCGGCGGGGTGGTGCAGATTTTCACCAAGACCGGCAGCGGCACTCCCCGCCCTAATTTTTCCGTGGGTCTCGGCAGTTACAATACACAAAATATTAACGGCGGCGTGGCGGGCGAAATCAACGGCACACGCTTCAGCCTGCAAGCGGGATATGTTTCGTCGGATGGATTTTCCGCCATCGGCAACCCGGCTAACTCCCACTTCAATCCAGACAGGGACGGCTACCGCAACAATAATGTTACGGCCAACCTGGTTCATCAAGTGACACCGGGGAACGAGCTGGGCCTGAACGTGTTCTATGCCAATGCCAGGACGCATTACGACGACCGCCCTGCGGCGGACGATTACCAGGATCACCGGCTTTCCGTTTATTCCATTCAAAGCCGCAATCGGTTGCGGGACAACTGGGAAAGCCTGTTGCGCATCGGCAGTTCCAGCGACGATTCCGTAGCGGTGGACAGCAATCCGGGGAGCTTTCGCACCGATCAGAACCAGTTTTACTGGCAGAACAACATCACCACTGGCATGGGCCTTCTGACCGCAGGCGTCGAGCGGGTTGAGCAGAAGGTGGTTTCCAGTAACGTTTACGACAAAACCAGCCGCACCGACGATTCCCTGCTGCTGGGCTATCAGGGCCGCTTCGGGCTTCATAGCCTGGAAGCGAGCGCCAGGCACGACGACAACTCGCAGTTCGGCGGCCACGATACCGGGATGCTGGCTTATGGCTACCGCTTCACGCCGCAATGGCGGGCGAGCGCGAGCTTGGGAACGGCTTTCAAGGCGCCGACTTTCAACGACCTTTACTGGCCCGGCGCGGGCAACCCGAATCTTCAGCCGGAGCGGGCGCGAAACCGTGAGATTGCCGTTCACTACGATGATGCCCGGCAGTCCGCCAGTGCGGTGTATTTCGACAACCAGGTTGCCGACCTGATCGCCTGGGCACCAATCTCCCCTGGTTCCTGGACATGGGCTCCGGCCAACGTCAACCAAGCCAGCTTGCGCGGCACGACCTTTTCCTGGGCGGGGCAGATTGACCGCCTTCGCCTCGATGCCAACCTGACGCTGCAAGAGCCGAAGGATGCCGTCACTGGCAAGTTGCTGGTCAACCGGGCCAGACAGCACGGCGCGCTGAAAATCAATCGGGCTATGGGTTCATGGGATTTCGGCGGCGAGCTGGTTTTTTCCGGCGAAAGGTTCGGGGATGCAGAAAATACGCAGAGAATGGGCGGTTACGGGGTGGCGAATCTTACCGCCCGTTACGCGTTATCGAAAACGGTCTCACTGAAAGGGAGGATCAACAATCTATTCGACAAACAGTACGAACTGGTGAAAGATAACAATACACCGGGAGCTAACTTGTTTGTCGGCTTGGAATACCAGCCGCGCTAATGCCATTTGCGGGAGCCGGTTTCGCCCCTTCGGGTGGCATCGGATGCCACAATGTTATCAACACCAACTTACCAAAATCAAGGAGCTTATTATGTTATCTCTGACCCCCCGCCAGCAACTCGCCACTGGCCTCATTCTCGCCTTGTTGCTGGCGGTTACGCGTAGCCATCACTGGGCGACCTTGCATTCCCTGCCCGATGCTTCGTGGGCGGTGTTTTTTCTTGCCGGGGTGTATCTGCGCGCACGCTGGATCGCGCCGGCACTGATGCTGGGCGTCGCGCTGACCGATTACCTCGCCATCACCTGGGGTGGCGTGGATAGTTTCTGCATTTCGACGGCTTACTGGACGCTTGTTCCAGCCTACGGCGCCCTCTATCTGGCTGGCCGCACCTATGCCCGCCATCATCGCCTGTCCTGGTCGGCGTTGCCGTGGCTGCTGGGTTGCGCAGTGGCGGGCGCGGCGCTGGCGGAGCTGTTTTCCAGCGGTGGATTCTACTTCCTCTCCGGACAATTTGCCGAACCCAGCCTGGCCGAATTTGCCCCGCGCCTGGTCAAATATTTCCCCTTGTCGCTGTCAACCATGGCCACCTACCTCGGCCTGGCTGCCGTAATTCATGTGGCGGTCGCCAATTGGCGCGGCAATGCGCAACACGCAGGTTAATGAAAGAACTGATCCTCGGCGGCGCCCGCTCGGGTAAGAGCGCCCTGGCCGAACGTCTTGCCCACGAGAGTGGGCTTGCGGTCACTTACGTTGCCACGGCGACGGCGGGGGATGCGGAAATGGCCGGGCGCATCGCCCATCACCGGGAACGCCGTCCCGCCGAATGGAGCATGGTGGAAGAGCCCCGCCACCTCGCTGCTGCATTGCAGGGCGCGGCGGCTCCCGGCCATTGCCTGCTGGTGGATTGCCTGACCCTGTGGCTAAACAACGTGATCGCCGATGAAGCGCTGTTTCAGCACGAGCGTACCGCGCTGCTGGAAGCGTTGCCCGGCTTGCCCGGTCGCGTCATTCTGGTGAGCAACGAAGTCGGCATGGGCATCGTGCCGCTGGGCGAGCTGACACGGCGCTATTGCGATGAGGCCGGGCGGCTGCATCAGGGTCTGGCGCAATTGTGCGATCGGGTGACCTTGGTTGCGGCAGGTCTGCCACTTATTTTAAAAGGGAATAAACAGTGAGTTTTGAATGGTTGAATAAATCGGCGCAGGTAATCAATCCGGTAGTGCTTGAAGCCGCAAAAGTCCGCCAGATGCAGTTGACCAAGCCGCCCGGCTCGCTGGGCTACCTTGAAGAAGCGGCCATTCGTCTCGCCGCCATGCAGGGCACCCAGCAACCGGTTCTGGACAAGGTGCGCATCGTGGTGTTCGCCGCCGACCACGGCATCGCGGAGGAAGGTGTATCGGCTTTCCCCCAAGCCGTGACCGGCCACATGATCCACAATTTTGTCACCGGCGGCGCGGCGATCAGCGTGCTGGCGCGCAATCTGGGCGCCACTCTGGAAGTGGTGGATGTGGGCAGCATCGCAGATAGCAGCGCCATGTCCGGCGTGATCGTGCAGAAAGCCGCTGCCGGCACTGCCAACTTCCGCCGTGGCCCGGCGATGACAGAACAACAGCTTGCAGCGGCGTTACAGGCCGGTCGCGACGCCGTGACACGGGCGCTGGACGCCGGCGCGCAGATTTTCATCGGTGGCGAGATGGGCATCGCCAATACCAGTTCCGCCACCGCCATCGCGTGCGCGCTACTGGACAAGGCGCCGCAGGAAATCGCCGGGCCCGGTACCGGCCTTGCGCCGGAAGGCGTGGCACACAAGGCGCGGGTGGTCGCCGAATCGCTGGCGCTGCACCGTGCGGCGATGACCTCTCCGCTGGAAGTGCTGCGCCATGTCGGCGGTTTCGAGATCGCGGCGCTGGCCGGCGCTTATATTGCCTGCGCCCAGGCCGGCCTGCCGGTTCTGGTGGATGGCTTCATCGCCAGCACCGCCGCCCTCGCCGCCATGAAAATCCGCCCTGATGCAACGAACTGGTGGTTCTACGGCCACGCCTCCGCCGAGCCGGGCTACGTGCGCCTGATGGAGGCGCTTCAGGCCAGGCCGCTGGTGGATCTGGGCTTGCGCCTGGGCGAGGGCAGTGGCGCCGCCGTGGCGCTGCCGATCCTGCGGCTGGCCGCCGCGCTGCACGGCCAGATGGCGACCTTTGCCGAGGCCGGCGTGGCGGAAAAAAGCCATGGCTGATACGTCGTCCACCCTGGTCGATTTGCTGCGTCATGGCGAACCCCGCGGCGGCACTAAGTTCCGCGGTTATACTGACGACCCGCTGAGCGAGCAGGGCTGGGCGCAGATGCGTGCGGCGGTGCAGCCGGACGAGCAATGGGATGTCATGGTCACCTCGCCGTTGCTGCGCTGCGCCGAGTTCGCGGCGGAGCTGGCCGGGAGCAGCGGCATTCCGTTGGAAACCGACGTGCGTTTCCAGGAAATCGGCTTCGGCGAATGGGAAGGCCGCACTTATGACGAGTTGCGGTTGAGCGCTCCCGGCCATCTCGAACTTTTCTTGCGTGACCCGGCCAATCGCACCCCGCCCGGCGGGGAAAAACTGGACGCCTTCATCGAGCGGGTAACCGCAGCCTGGGACGAACTGCTGGCCCGTCATGACGGCAAGCGAATCCTGCTGGTCGCCCACGGCGGCGTGAACCGGGTAATCCTCTGCCACGCCCTGCAAATCCCCACGCAAAACCTGTTCCGGCTGGAAGTGAAATTTGCCGGCAGGAGCCGCATCCGGGTACTCGGCGGCGGTGCGGAGTCCTTTCCGCAACTGGTGTTCCACGGCAGCCCTCAGCCATGAATCTGGAAACTGCGATTAACCGCCGATGGACGCCGATGAACGCGGATGGTCAAAGTCGACGCTGCTCTATGCTGAATTGTCGTGTAGATAGCCGAAGGGCTTTTGATGGTGCCATAGCATATCGGCGTTTATCGGCGTCCATCGGCGGTCAACTGTTTTTTCAATTATGAATGCGCTATTGCTGGCGGTGCGCTTCCTGACCTGCATCCCGGTTCCTTTGCGCGGCGAATTCACGCCGCAAGGATGGGGGCGGTCGGCGCTGGCCTACCCGCTGGTCGGGTTGTTGATCGGAGCGTTGCTGCTGGGCCTGCAACGGCTCGTCGGCCATGCCGATCCGCTGCTCCAGGCGGCGCTGTTGACGGCGGCCTGGGCGCTGCTGACCGGCGGCCTGCACCTGGACGGCCTGGCCGACAGCGCCGATGCCTGGGTGGGCGGCCACGGCGACCGGGAACGCACCCTGGCGATCATGAAAGACCCGCGCAGCGGCCCCGCTGCCGTTTCAACGCTGGTGCTGACGCTGCTGCTGAAATTCGCCGCCCTGGCGACGCTGGTAAAAACCGGCGCAACTCCGGCGCTGCTGCTCGTTCCGCTGCTGGGGCGCTCATCGTTGATCGTTCTGCTGCTGGCCACGCCCTATGTCCGGGCTGGCGGCATGGGCTCGGCGATTGCGGCTCACCTGCCGCGAACCGCCGCCGTGCTGCTATTGTTGCTGGTCGCTAGCGGCGCGGTTCTTGCCGGAAAGGCCGGCGTGCTGGCGCTGGCCGTCGTGCTTGCCACGCTGGTGCTGCTGCGCTGGATCATGATGCGGCGTCTTGGCGGCATGACCGGCGACACGCTGGGGGCTGCCGTCGAGTTGACTGAAGTGGCGGCGCTGCTAGCCCTTGCGCTGGCGTCATGACGGCGATTGCCGTGCCGCTGACCGCCGTTCTGGCGGTTGTTCTTGACCGATTGTTGGGTGAGCCGCGCCGCTGGCATCCGCTGGTGGGGTTCGGTTATTTGGCGCAGCAGGTCGAAGCGAAACTCCATGGTTCCACGAACCGCCGCTGGCGCGGGCTGCTTGCGGTGGCGGTGCTGGTCGGCGGTTTCACCTTCCTGGCTTTTCTGGCGCAACGCAGTCTCGGTTCCTGGGCTTGGCTGCTGGATGCGATCCTGCTTTATCTCGCTATCGGTGCGGCCAGCCTCAAGCAACATGCGGAAGCGGTGCGCCGGGCGCTGCAAAACAGCGACCTGGATACGGCGCGCCGTAGCGTCGGTCTGATCGTGAGCCGCGACACGGCGGAGATGGATGAAGCCGCAGTCGTCTCCGCAACAATCGAGTCGGTGCTGGAAAACGGGTGCGACGCGGCGTTCGGCGCGCTGTTCTGGTTTTTCGTGGCGGGTGCGCCGGGGGCCGTGGCTTACCGTCTTGCCAACACGCTGGATGCGATGTGGGGCTACAAGACTGCGCGTTACCTGCATTTCGGCTGGGCTGCCGCGCGGCTGGATGACCTGCTCAACTGGATTCCGGCGCGGCTGGTTGCGTTGACCTATCTGATTCTCGGCAATACCCGCGTGGCCTGGCATTGCTGGCGCAGCCAGGCGGCAGGCTGGGAGAGCCCCAATGCCGGGCCGGTGATGGCGGCGGGGGCAGGCGCTCTGGCGATCCAATTGGGCGGCGCAGCGAAGTACCACGGCCAGATCGAATCTCGACCGGTACTCGGCGCAGGTCGGACACCCATGGCGGCGGACATCGCACGTGCCTCTGCCTTGGTGGATCGGGGCGTGTTGCTGTGGCTGGTTTTGGCGTTGATTGGAGGATGGGTTGCCTGACTTGCTGGAACACGGCGGGCGCATCCGGCAGGCGGCGCAGCGTTACGGTATTCCGCCGGCAGATTGGCTTGATCTGTCCACCGGCATTAACCCTCTCGGCTGGCCGGTGCCGGTGGTGCCGGGCGAGTGCTGGCGCAATTTGCCGGAAGACGATGACGGGCTGGAGCAGGCCGCCCGCAACTATTACAGCGGCTTCCATTTGCTGGCGACAGCCGGCTCGCAGGCGTCGATCCAGACTCTGCCGCGCCTGCGCCCGCCTTGCCGGGTCGGTTTGCTGGCGCCGTCTTATGCCGAACATGCCCTGGCATGGACTCAATGCGGTCATGAAGTGAAAGCGCTGGCGCCCGCCGAAATCGAGGCCGCTCTCGATCACCTCGATGTGCTGTTGCTGGTCAATCCCAACAACCCTACGGGCAAGCTTTTCACTACAGAAACATTGCGTGCCTGGCAGCAACGGCTCGCGGCACGCGGCGGCTGGCTGGTGGTGGACGAGGCATTCATGGATGCAACGCCGCAGCACAGCCTTGCTTCACATGCCGGCGCAGAGGGGTTGGTGGTGTTGCGTTCGCTCGGCAAATTTTTCGGCCTGGCCGGCGCGCGAGTGGGCTTTGTACTGGCCTGGCCGGAGTTGCTGGCGCGTCTGGCAGAGGCGCAGGGGCCGTGGACGGTGGCTCATCCGTCGCGCTGGGTGGCGCAACAGGCGTTGCAGGATCAAGGCTGGCAGCTCGCCGAGCGCCAGCGGCTGGCGCGGGAATCGCTGCGGCTGGCCAGCTTACTGGCGTGCCATGGGTTGGCTCCGACCGGCGGCACCGCGCTGTTTCAGTGGGTGGAAACCGAAAAGGCATCGGCCATCCAGGACGCGCTGGCGCGGCAGGGCATCTGGGTGCGCCGCTTCGATGTCGCGTCCAGCCTGCGCTTCGGCTTGCCGGGCGTAGAGGCGGAGTGGCTGAGATTGGATGTTGCCCTGAAAAGAGCTGGATTTTAACCGCAGAGGACGCGGAGGACGCAGAGGAAAAATAGGTTTACTCTGCGTCCTCCGCGTCCTCTGCGGTGATGGTTTTTCCCTGTTTGGTTGGATATGTTCGACATGGCGGCAAAGACTTTGATGATTCAGGGCTGCACCTCCGATGCCGGCAAGAGCGCGCTGGTAACCGGCATCTGCCGCGTACTCTACCGTCGCGGCAGGCGCGTCGCTCCATTCAAGCCGCAAAACATGGCGCTGAACAGCGCGGTGACGGAGGACGGCGGCGAAATCGGCCGTGCCCAGGCAGTGCAGGCGCAGGCCTGCAACTTGTCGCCGCACACCGACATGAACCCGGTGCTGCTCAAGCCGAATACCGATGTCGGCGCGCAGGTGATCGTCCATGGTCGGGTCATCGGCAACATGGATGCCCGGCGTTACCACGAGTACAAGCCGCAGGCATTGAGCGCGGTGCTGGCGTCGCACGCCCGTCTTGCCGCCGGCTACGAAGTCGTGGTGGTGGAAGGGGCGGGCAGCCCGGCGGAAATCAACCTGCGCGACAACGACATCGCCAACATGGGTTTCGCCGAGGCCGTGGATTGCCCGGTGCTGCTGGTGGCCGACATCGACCGCGGCGGTGTGTTCGCCCACCTGGTCGGCACGCTGGAACTGCTGTCCGCTTCCGAGCAGGCGCGGGTGATCGGTTTCGTCATCAACCGTTTTCGCGGCGATATCGCGCTGCTCCAGCCGGGGTTGGACTGGCTGGAGCAGCGCACCGGCAAGCCGGTCATCGGCGTACTGCCTTATCTGCACGACCTGCACCTGGAAGCCGAGGACGGCCTCGGGCAAAAGATGTTCGGCGCGGCGACGGAGCAAGCCCCATTGCGGGTGATCGTGCCGCAACTGCCGCGCATCAGCAACCATACCGATTTCGATCCGCTGCGCCTGCACCCCAATGTCGATCTGCGTTTTGTCGCGGCGGGCGAGGTCGTCCCGCCTGCCGATCTCATTATTTTGCCGGGCAGCAAGAATGTGCGCGGCGATCTCGCGTGGCTGCGGGCTAACGGATGGGAACAGGAAATCCTCCGCCATCTGCGTTACGGCGGTCGGCTTATCGGCATCTGCGGCGGCTTCCAGATGCTGGGGCAGCGCATTCACGATCCGCTCGGGCTAGAGGGCGAAGCCGGCGAAAGCGCGGGGATAGCCCTGCTGGACATGGAAACAGAGCTGAAGCAGGAAAAACAATTGCGCCGCGTCAGCGGAACGCTGGCGCTCGCCGATGCGCCAGTGCGCGGCTACGAAATTCATGCCGGAGTGAGCGCTGGTCCCGCCCTGCTTTGCCCCGCCGCGCAACTGGAAGGCGGCAATGACGGCGCAATCTCGGCGGACGGTCATATTCTCGGCACCTATGTGCATGGTTTGTTCGACCGGCGCGAGGCCTGCGACGCCCTGCTGCGCTGGGCTGGCCTGGAAGCTTCGGCTATGCTGGATTACGAGGCGCTGCGCGAAGCCGGAATCGAGCGCATGGCGGATGCGGTCGAGCGTCATCTGGACTGGAGCAAGCTCGAAGCATTTTTTGCCTGAGAGCCAAAAAAACCGTTAAAACACTTTCAAAACGCACCGTTACTGGTTGACTGGGCGGGATTTTTCCAATTATAGTGTCGTTATGGAAGCAGAGCTCAAGGTACTGGAAGATAAAATCGTGCAGTTAGTGCAACTGAATCAGCGCTTGCGCGCCGAAAATTTGTATACCCGGCAGCAGTTGGCCAATGTGCAAAATGACAACAAGTCCCTGGTCGAGAAAATGAGCGGCGCCAAAAGCCGGCTTGAAGCACTGCTCGACCAGATTCCCGAGGATGATGAAGTATGAGCGCTGACCCCAAGGGCCTCGATGTCGCCATCATGGGCCGCGAATTTCGCGTGGCCTGCCCGGAGGACGAACAGCAGGCGCTGCTGGATTCGGTCACCTATCTCGACAAGAAAATGCGCGAAATCCGCGATGCCGGCAAGGTGATCGGGGTGGAGCGCATCGCCATCATGGCGGCGCTGAATATCGCGCACGAGTTCCTCGGCACCCGTTTGGCCGGCAGTTTTGACATCGCCGAGTACAAGCGTAGAATGAATTCCATGCAGGCGCAGATCGACCAGGCACTGGCCGATCAGGACGAATTGTTCTAATTTCTCCTTCTCGCCAGAATTTTCCGAGTTGTTCCCTGCGGTGTTCGTCCAGGCCATATATTCTTTAACCGATTCGCATAGTCTGGTTGCGGCTGCTACGAGTGCTGTTGTGCGCGTCCTTCGACGGATGTGCCTGATGCGCTCAGGTTGCGACCACCTTGAACCCTTGGTTCAAGATGCTGGTCTGGACGGCATTCGCGGGGGCTTTATTTCACTTCCTTTCTCGCCATGAACAAACGAGAACTGCGCGCAACGCTTCGCCGGGCACGCCGCGATATTCCCGCGCCCCAGCGCCGTCATGCCGCCGAAAGCCTGCGGCAGGTGGCCTTGGCTCAGGGGTTGTTGCTCAGGCACCGGCGCATCGGCTTCTACGCCTCGACCCACGAAGAAATCAACCTGACACCGTTACTCAACCAGGCGCTCTGGCTGGGCAAGGCGTGCTTCCTGCCCATCGTTCCCCCCAAGTTCCAGCGCCGTCTCGGCTTCAGCCGCATCACCGCATTGCCGCGCTGGTATCTCAACCGTTTCGGCATCCATGAGCACTGGACACCGCGCCCGGTGCGCGCCTGGCAGCTCGACCTGCTGTTCGTGCCGCTGGTCGGCTTCGACGAGGCATGCCATCGTCTCGGCATGGGCGGCGGCTTCTACGATGCCAGCCTGGCCTACCTGCGCCGCCGCAAACTGTGGCGCACGCCCTTGCTGGTCGGCGTCGGCTACGAATGCCAGAAGGCCGAAAACATCCCGTCCGACCCGTGGGATATGCACTTGGACGCGGTACTTACCGAACGCAAAATCTATTGGGCTAAGAAGGATTAGAAACATGCGTTACTGGCTGATGAAATCCGAACCCGGCGACTGTAGTGTCGATGATCTCGCTGCCATGCCCGGCCAGACCGTAGCGTGGTACGGTGTGCGCAATTACCAGGCGCGCAATTTCATGCGCGACCAGATGAAAGTCGGCGATAAGGTGTTTTTTTACCATTCCAACTGCGCCGAACCGGGGATTGCCGGGCTGGCCGAGGTGAGTCGGCTGGCCTACCCCGACCAGACCCAATTCGATCCGAAAAATCGTTATTTCGACCCCAAGGCTACGGCGGATACGCCGCGCTGGTTCAACGTCGATGTGCGGCTGGTGAAGAAAACCCGGCCGGTCGGCATCAAGGAACTGCGCACCTATCCGCAATTGGAACGGATGCGCGTTTTGCAGGTGGGCAACCGGCTGTCGATTACGCCGGTGGACCCGCGCGAATGGGAATTCATTGTGAGGATTCTGTG
The DNA here is from genome assembly GCA_028713975.1 of Sulfuricella sp. Taxonomy (GTDB): domain Bacteria; phylum Pseudomonadota; class Gammaproteobacteria; order Burkholderiales; family Sulfuricellaceae; genus Sulfuricella. The sequence goes on along the minus strand of JAQTNE010000005.1, from coordinate 149,779 downwards.
AGCCAGGAAAAATCACTGACCGCCGATAAACGCAGATTGACGCCGATTAAACCCCGCCACGGATATTTATCCGCGTTCATCTGCGTTTATCGGCGGTTCAACTGATGGAATTCTGGCTGCTTTACCTCGCCACCGGCGTCTTTGCCGGGTTTCTCGCCGGGCTGCTGGGCGTGGGAGGCGGCCTGGTCATCGTGCCGGTGCTGGCGTTTATTTTTGCGGCGCAGCATTTTCCGGAGGGGCTGATCATGCATCTTGCCCTCGGCACCTCGCTTGCCAGCATCATGTTCACCTCGGTCTCCAGCTTGCGCGCCCACCATGCCCATGGCGCTGTGGCGTGGCGGGTGGTGCGCGGCGTCGCGCCGGGTATCGTGGTCGGCACGTTGGCGGGAACGGCTCTGGCGGCGCAGCTTTCCACGCATTTTCTCAAGGTGTTTTTTGTCGTGTTCCTGTACTACGTCGCCACCCAGATGATCCTGAACATCAAGCCCAAGCCTGCGCGCGAACTGCCGGGGGCAGTCGGCCTATTCGCTGCGGGCGGTGTGATCGGCGCGGTGTCGAGCCTGGTGGGAATCGGTGGCGGCACGCTGTCGGTGCCTTTCATGACCTGGTGCAACATCAAGCTGCATCAGGCGATCGGCACGTCCGCCGCAATCGGCTTTCCAATAGCGCTGGCGGGGGCGGTGGGGTATATCGTCAACGGCTGGATGGTTGGGGCTTTGCCGGCGTATAGCCTGGGTTTCGTCTATCTGCCGGCATTGGCCGGACTGGTGGTGGCCAGCGTGCTGACTGCGCCATTTGGAGCAAGGCTGGCGCACCGCCTGCCGGTGGCCCGGCTGAAAAAATTCTTCGCGTTGCTGCTCTTTGTGTTGGGTACGCGGATGTTGATCAGCCTGTGGTAGTGCCTAAGATTTTCTAGCCTCTAGCCTTCTTCCTTTCCGCCTTGTTCCGGTACATCAGGGCGTCCGCCTGCACCAGCATTTCTTCGAGGGAATGGGGGCAATCGGGGGCGCATTCCACCGCGCCGACGCTGACAGACAAGTTGTAGGGCTTGGGTTTTTTCGCGTTGAAGGCGGCGATGTTGTTCTGGAAGCGCTGGGCGATTTGTTCGGCGCTGCTGGCGGCCGGTTCGATGGCGACGACGGCGAATTCGTCGCCGCCCATGCGTGCGATGATGTCCGAGCCGCGGAAGGTTTCCTTGAGCAGATGGGCGGTCTGCACCAGCGCCTGGTCGCCTTCCTTGTGGCCGTAGGTGTCGTTGATGGTCTTCATGCCGTCGAGGTCGGCGAAAATCAAATAAAAGGCGCTTTGCTTGCGGCGCGACAGTTTCATCTGGTGCTCCGCCAGGGTCATGAAGCCGCGCCGGTTGTACAGGCCGGTCAGCTCGTCGATCAGCGACAGGATGCGTAGCGCCGCCTTCATCCGCTGTCGTTCGATGGCATAGCGGATGGAGCGCACCAGCAGGTGGCCGGTCACCTCGCCCTTGACCAGGTAGTCCTGGGCGCCGGCCCGTACTGCCTGGGTGCCGGTGTTGATGTCGTCCAGCCCGGTGAGGATGACGATGGGCGTGTCCGGTGACGCGTCCCCGGCTTTTTCCACGGTTTCCAGGCCGCTGCTGTCCGGCAGCGACAAATCCAGCAGGATGAGATCGTATTCCCGGTTCGCCAGGGCTTCCTGCGCGGCCTTGAGGCAGTCCACGTGCGCCAGATTGATGCGCGCATACGGCACTTCGGCCAGCGCTTCGCGGATCAGGCGTTCATCGCCGGGGTTGTCTTCCACCAGCAGAACGCGGATTTCCTCGTCGCCGGTCATTGGCTGGGGTTTTTCGGCAGCTTGACCACCGTCAGCCAGAAGCCCTCGATCGACTTGACGATCTCCATGAACTCATCCAGCTCCACCGGCTTGGTGATGTAGCAGTTGGCGTGCATGCCGTAGGCTTGCGCGATGTCCGCTTCCGCCGCCGAGGTGGTGAGGATCACTACCGGGATATGCTTGAGCTGGTCGTCGGATTTGATCAGGCGCAGCACTTCGCGCCCATCCATCTTCGGCATGTTGAGGTCGAGCAGGATCAGATCGGGCAGCGACAGGCTATCGTACGGCGCTTCCTGGCGCAGCATCTTCATGGCCTCAAGGCCGTCGTTGGCGACATTCAGGTTGATCGCAATCCGCGCCTCTTTCATGGCTTCGCGGGTAAGGCGCACGTCGCCAGGATTGTCTTCGACCAGCAGGATATCCACGGCGTGTACTAGTTGATTGTGGCTCATGATATTGGCTGTTGCTCCTCCAGTGTTGTCGGTATGGTGAAATAGAACGTTGAGCCTTTGCCGAGTTCCGATTCTACCCAGATGCGACCGTGATGTCGCTCGGCGATGCGTTTGCAGATCGCCAGGCCGATGCCGGTGCCGGGGTATTTTTCGCGGCTGTGCAGGCGTTTGAAGATCAGGAAAATCTTGTCGAAATATTCCGGCGCGATGCCGATGCCGTTGTCGCGCACCGAAAATATCCAGTGGTTGTCGTCGAGCCGGGCGCCGATATGGATCTGCGGCGCTCTTTCGCCATGGAACTTGATGGCATTGCCGATCAGGTTTTGCAGCAGTTGGCTGAATTGCGAATAGATCAGCGGAATGCCGGGCAGCACATCCTGGGTAATCGCGGCATGGTGTTCCTCGATCAGCGGCTTGAGATTGGTCAGCACTTCGGCCAGCACCTGGTTGCAGTCGACTGTTTCGAGCTGGCTGTTGTCGATGCCGACCAGCGCATAGGTAAGCTGGTCGTCGATCAGCCGCTGCATGCGGGTAACGCCTTCCACCGCGTAGCCGATGAAATCGTGTGCATCCTGATCCAGTTTGTCATGGTAGCGCCGCGCCAGCAACTGGACGAAGCTCGCCACCATGCGCAGCGGTTCCTGCAGGTCGTGCGAGGCGATATAGGCAAATTGTTCCAGGTCGGCGTTGGAGCGCGACAACTGCGCCATGCTTTCCTTGAGGATGTTTTCGGTGATGTGGGTGAGGGCGATTTCCTGCTGCAGCGACTCGGCGGTTTCCCTCAATTCGCGGGTGCGCTCGGCGACATGCGCTTCCAGTTCGATATTGGCCTTGTGCAGGGTCTCTTCCTCGAATTCGTGGCGCGCCAGGTCGAAGCGCATTTGCTGCTGGCGCCACAACAGGATTACGGCGACGGCAGTCAGCCCGATCAGCAGGGCGCTGACCGAGGCGACCATGATCACGCGCTCGCGCAAGGGCGCATCCACTTCGGCGCGATCGACCTTGGTGATCAGCGACCAGGGTGAGTCTGGAATTTTGCGCAGCACCGAGAGCACTTCGACGCCACGATAATCCTTGCCGGAAACGTTGCCTTCCTCACCGAGCGCGGCCCTGACGGCGGGCAGGGCGGTGTCGCTCAGGGGGCGGCGTAGCGCCATGGCGCTTTCCTTGCGGTGGCGCAATTCGTTGAGATACAGCACGCTGTCGCCGTCGCGGCGCACCAGCAGGGTTTCCGCCGTGGGGCTGGGCGTGGGCCAGGACTGGATTAGCGGATAGAGGAAATGCTGCGGGTCGATTTCGAAGGCGAGGGCGCCGATAGTAATTTTTTTCCCGTTGACGTCGGCCAGTAGGGGGACGAACAGGCTCAGATGAATTTTCTCGTGCTGTTTCGTGGCGTGAAAATCGAGAAACAGCACGCGCTGGGTGCGCATCGCTTCGAGTACTGTCGGGTGCGAATATTCGCAGAGAACCGGCTTGGCGCCGTTGGAGGCGAGGCGCATCTCGCCCGACGGGTCGAACAGGTAGACGCAACTGTAATGGCGCGAGTGGCGCGGCGCGGTCATCCAGGCGCGCAAGGCCCGTTCTTCGGCCTGATCCCGACCGCCGCTGGCCAGCCAGCGTTGGGCATGGCTGGCAACAAAGGAGGTGGCGAGGATGGATTCCGCATCGGCTCGCCGCTCTTCACGCCAAGCCACGATCTGGCGGGCTTTCAGGTCGGCGATTGCGGCCAGCTCATTCTGTTTTTCCTGGAGGGTGTGTTTCAGTTCGCTGCGCAGGTAGCCGTAGCCGGCGGCGCCGATGCCGATGGCGAGCAGCAGGAACAGCGCCACCAGGCGCCATAGCAGCCGGGACGGGTTTTGCCGTGGAAATGTCATCAGGAGTCTGTTCCCCGCTTATCCTGCAACAGCGGCAGGATTTCTCCGGCGGGGCGCGGGCGGCTGAAATAATATCCCTGCATTTCGTCGCAGCCGTTTTCGCGAAGCAGCGCCAATTGCTCTGCGGTTTCCACGCCCTCGGCGATGACCTTGAGGTTGAGGCTGTGGCCGAGCGCGATCACCGCGCGGGCAATCGCCAGGTCGTTGGGGTCGCTGGTGATGTCGCGGACGAAAGACTGGTCGATTTTCAGCTTGTCGAGGTTGAAGCGCTTCAGATAGCCGAGCGAGGAAAAGCCGGTGCCGAAATCGTCGATCGACAACTGCACCCCCATTTTCTTGACTTGATTCAGGGTGGCGAGGGTTTCCTCGGTATCCTGCATCAGGATGCTTTCGGTGAGTTCCAGTTCCAGCCGGGCAGGGTTGAGGCCGCTGTCGGAGAGCGCCCCGGCTATGGTATCGAATAGCTGCCCTTTCTGGTGGAACTGGCGCGCCGACAGGTTGACCGCCACGTGCAGGCCGTCATACCCCAGATCGTGCCAGGCCTTGGCCTGGATGCAGGCTTGCTGTATCACCCATTCGCCGATCGGCACGATCAGCCCGGTTTCCTCGGCGATGGGGATGAAATTGGCCGGCGGAATCATGCCCAGCTCCGGGTGGTGCAGGCGGATCAGGGCTTCCATGCCGATGATCGCGCCGCTGGCGATGTCGAGCTGGGGCTGGTAATACAGCTCGAACTGCCGGAGCGCGAGGGCGTGGCGCAGGCTGTTTTCCAGCACCAGCGTTTCGAAGGTGCGCACGTTCATGTCCTGGGTATAAAACTGACAATTGTTGCGCCCCTGTTCCTTGGCGCGGTACATGGCGACATCGGCGTTCTTGAGCAGGGTCTGGGTATCGTCGCCGTCGTCGGGATAGACGCTGATGCCGATGCTGCTGGTGATGATGATTTCCTGGCCTTCGACCTGGAAAGGCTGATTTATGGCGGCGAGCAGGGCTTTCGCCATCACCGAAATCTCGCCGAGATGATGCACTTCGCCCATCAGCACCACGAACTCGTCGCCGCCGCTGCGCGCCAGCGTATCGAGCGCATGGACGCAGCCGCCGAGGCGCTCCGCCACCAGTTGCAGCAAACGGTCGCCGAAGTCGTGGTTGAGCGATTCGTTGATGTTCTTGAAACGGTCGAGGTCGATCAGCAGCAACGCTGCCTTGTGGTGCTGGTACTGGCACGCCGCCAGGGTCTGGCCGATGCGGTCATGTAGCAGCGTCCGGTTGGGCAGCCCGGTCAGGGCATCGTGATGGGCGAGGTAGTCGATGCGTTCTTCGGCCGCCTTGCGCTGGGTGATGTCGGTAAACGTGCCAACGAAATGGGTGGTCCCGCCCTGGTCGTTTTTGACGTTGCTGATGCTCATCCATTCCGGGTAAATTTCACCGTTTTTGCGTTTGTTCCAGACTTCGCCCTGCCAGTGGCCGCTTTCCAGCAGGGATTCCCACATCTCGCAGTAGAAGGTACTGTCGTGGCGCCCGGACTTGAGCAGGCGCGGAGTCGCACCGCGGATTTCCGCCAGGCCGTAGCCGGTGATCCGGGTAAAGGCGGCGTTGACGTTGAGGATGTGGCCGGTGGTGTCGGTGATGACGATCCCCTCGGCGCTGCTCTCGAATACCTTGGCGGCGAGGCGCAGGCTTTCCTCGCTTTGCTGGCGTTCGGTGACATCGTCGTAGATCGTCACGATTTCGCCGCTGGGCAATTTGTAGACGTAATTCTCGCGCCAGCCGGTGATGCGTCCGTCCTGGTAGAAGGCGGCGGGAAAGTGTTCGGTCGCGCCGCTTCGCCAGACGCGCTTCAAAACGTCGAGCAAGCCGAAATCCCCGGCGGTGGGGAAAACCTCCAGCAGTTTTTTGCCGACCACCTGGTCGCGGCTGATGTGCTCGATTTGTTCCGCCGCCCGGTTGAAGGCGCTGAACACAAAGTCCTCGCCGTCCGCCGACGGCTGGAACATCGCCACCCCGCTGCCCATGTGCTCGAACAACGCCGTCAGGCGCGCCTCGTTCTCATGGAGCGAGCGGCCGATGCGCTGGCGCTCGATGGCGTAGCGCACCACGCGGCTCAGCAAATGGGGGGTGGCATCGCTTTTCGCCAGGTAGTCCTGGGCGCCGGAACGCACCGCCTCGACCGCCAGCGCTTCGTCGTCGAGACCGGTGAGCACGACCACCGGGATGCCCGGCGCCGCCTGTTCAATTCTCTGGACGGTATGCATACCCTGGCTGTCGGGCAGCGACAGATCCAGCAAAATTACGGCGAATTGCTGTTGTTTCAGGAGCTCCAGCGCCTTGCCGAGGCTTTCCGCCCATGCCAGTTGAAAGCGCGGCGCGGCGCTTTCGGCCAGTGCTTCCCGGATCAGGCGCGCATCGCCGGGATTGTCCTCGACCAGCAGTGTGTGGATGGCTTCGCCGGTCATTTGCCCAGGCCGTCCGGCAGTTTGACCACCGTCAGCCAGAAGCCTTCGATTGATTTGATGATTTCCATGAATTCCTCGAGTTCCACCGGTTTGGTGATATAGCAGTTGGCGTGCAGGCCATAAGCCTGGATGATGTCTTTTTCCGCTTCCGAGGTGGTGAGCACCACCACCGGGATATGCTTGAGCCGATCGTCGGATTTGATCTGGCGCAGTACTTCGCGGCCATCCATGCGCGGCATGTTGAGGTCGAGCAGGATCAGGTCGGGCAGCGATTGATCTGCATAGCCGCCTTCGCCGCGCAACATTTCCAGTGCCTCGATGCCGTCGCGGGCGACGCGCATGTTGACCGCGATCCGGCTTTCCTTGAGCGCTTCCTCGGTGAGGCGCACGTCGCCGGGGTTGTCTTCCACCAGCAGGATATCGACGGCATTGGCAGGGTACTTCATGACACTCCTCTTGATTTGACAAACCTATGTAGGAGGGCCGCCCCGGCCCGATTTTGAGCATCGCGGCGGGGCGCCGCTCCTACATCCGCAATTTCAATTGTACCCGGCCACTATTCCCGCGTTTTTTCCGGCATCGCCGGCAGGGCGAAGTTGAAGGTTGAGCCTTGCGCCGGCTCCGACTCCACCCAGATGCGCCCGCCGTGGCGCTCAACGATGCGTTTGCATACCGCCAGCCCGATGCCGGTGCCGGGGTATTGCTCGCGCGTGTGGAGGCGCTGGAATATCACGAAAATGCGCTCGAAAAATTCCGGCGCGATGCCGATGCCGTTGTCGCGCACCGAGAAAATCCATTCGTTATCCTGGCGGTGGGCGCTGACATGGATTTGCGGCACCTGATCGCTGCGGAACTTGATGGCGTTGGATACCAGGTTCTGGAACAACTGGGTCAATTGCGAAGTGTCCGCCATCACGGTGGGCAGCGGATCGCTGGTGACGCTGGCGCCGGTTTCCTCGATGGAGAGCCGCAGATTTTCCAGTGCGTCCTTGAGTACGGCATTGCAATCGACCGGCTCGAGCGGCTTGCCGCGCGTGCCGACGCGGGAGAAGGTCAGCAGGTCGTTGATCAGGCGTTGCATGCGGTTGGCGCCGTCCACCGCGAAGGCGATGAATTCGTCGGCATCCTGATCCAGCTGGCCTTTATAGCGCCGCGCCAGCAACTGGGTGTAGCTCGCCACCATGCGCAGCGGTTCCTGCAAGTCGTGCGAAGCGACATAGGCGAATTGCTCCAGCTCGGCGTTGGAACGCACTAAATCCTCGGTCTTCCTGGTCAGCACCTGTTGCGCCTGTTTGCGCTCGCTGATGTCATGGAAGGAAATCACCGCGCCGGTGATTCCTTCGCCGTGGCGAATCGGAAAGGTGGACATGTCGGCTGGGAAAGCGGTGCCGTCGGCGCGCCACAGCAACAGGTCTTCGACGAAGAGCTTCTCCCCCTCGCGCAGGGTCGCCAGCAGGTGGCAGTTTTCCATCAGGTTCGGGCTGCCATCGGCCAGGGTGTGGTGCACCAACTGGTGCATATTTTTGCCGAGCACCTCCGCTTCCGTGGCGTAGCCGAGCATTTTCAGGGCGGCGCGGTTGCAGAAGGTGCAGCGTGCTTCGCGGTCGACGCCATAGATGCCTTCGGCGGTGGAGTCGAGCAGCATGCGGTTGCGCTCTTCGCTTTCCTGCAAGGCCTGGGTAAAAGCGTTGCGTTCGCTGGTGCGCCTGGCGCCGCGCCGCGCCATGAAAGCGATGCCCACTATGCCCAGCAGCCAGATGCCGCTGTGGGTGATGCTGAGCGTGGCGATCCCGGTGCGTTCGTTGGCGAGGTAAGGTTCCATCCGCACGTAGGCGCCCACTCCGCCGCGCACGTCGCCAACCTTGTAGCCTTGGTGCCCGTGGCACTTGAGGCAGCCTTTTTCCGTCATGAAGGCGCGCATGGCGCGCAGGTAAGGCACGCCGTTCAGCGTGGTCAGCTCGGCGGTTTCCCGTACACCCCGGTCGAACGACTGCAACACCCGGTTTTCCCACTCGTCCGGGGCATTGTTGGGGTTGAGCGGTTTCAGGCTGGTGATGCGCCCCTTTACACCGAACAGGTCGGCGTGGTTCTGCTGCATCTGGCGCACCATGTAGGCCGGATTCATCAAGGTCAGTTGCCGCCCTGACGGGGTCTGGATGTCGCGCTCGGGAACATCCAGATACGGGTTAGGAATGGTGTTGGTGGCCGGATTGACCGGCACGTAGACGCCGCCATGGGACGTGCCCCACTGGCGGAAAGCGAAATCCTTATTGATGTTGGCGATAGCCTCGTTTTTCGCCAGGGCGAAGGTTTTTTCGTGCTGCTGGCTGATGTTCCAGGCGAGCGAACCAGCCACCACGAGCGTCCATGCCAGCACCGCCAGTAACGCGTTGCGGTACAACTGGGCGGTGCTGTTGTGCGGCAGGAGAGGGGCGTTCATGGAAGGGTTCCGGATGTATGAATTAATCGGAAAGACTTTTTCATATTAACAATTTGGGCGGAAAAGACCAGAGTTTGTTTGGCATGCGAAGCGGCGCCCTAGTCGCCCAGGTTAGTGCCGATATGGCGCGCGCTGAGTATCCACGGGTGGTCGGGCGGCACGGTCTTGACCTTGCCGGCGACATCCTCGAGCTTGACCGCCTTGGCGTCATCGCCCCGCGCCGCAACCATCACGCCATAGTGGCCCTGGTCGATCAGGTCGGTGCAGGCCGTCCCCAGGCGGGTGGCGAGCAGGCGATCCGCCGCCGAGGGAATGCCGCCGCGTTGCAGGTGGCCGAGAATGGTGATGCGGGCTTCCAGCCCGGTCAGCAGTTCGAGCTGCTTGGCGAGACGCACGGTTTTTTCCGCATAGTGGGTTTCCGGGGTATCCTCGGTTTCCGCCTTCTTGCTTTCCCTGGCTTTGCCGCCGGGCTTGTCTTTTTTCGCCGCTTGCAGCGCTTCATGTTCCTGCTTTGAAATCGCCCCTTCGGCCATCGCGACAATGCTGAAGGTCTTGCCGCGGCGGCTGCGCTCGCGGATCGCCTCGGCCACGCTTTCCACCGCGTAGGGGATTTCCGGAATCAGGATCACGTCCGCGCCGCCGGCAATGCCCGCGCCCAGCGCCAGCCAGCCGGCACGGTGACCCATGAGCTCCACCACGATGATGCGGTGATGGCTGTGCGCCGTGCTGTGGAGGCGGTCGATGGCGTCGGTCGCGATGCCCAGCGCGGTGTCGAAGCCGAAGGTGATGTCGGTCAGGGCGACGTCGTTGTCGATGGTTTTCGGCAGGGTGATGATGTTGAGCCCCTTTTCCTTCAGGCGCAGGGCGTTTTTCTGGGTGCCGCCGCCGCCCAGGCAGACCAGCACATCGAGATGGTTGTCGTGGTAATTGGCCACGATCACGTCGGTCATGTCGACCACTTTGCCATCAACCGGCATGCGATGGGGTTTGTCGCGGCTGGTGCCGAGGAGGGTGCCGCCGCGGGTCAGGATGTCCGACAGGTTCATTGCGTCCAGCTGCATCGTGCGGTTTTCCGCCAAGCCGCGGAAGCCATCGCGGAAGCCGACGATTTCCATGCCGTAGTGGTTCAGGGCGGCCTTGCCGACGCCGCGAATGGCCGCATTCAGGCCGGGGCTGTCGCCGCCTGAGGTGAGGATTCCAATGTGTTTCGCCATGCGATGTTTGTCCTTGTTTGCGAGTTGGAATATCATCGGCGATAAGCCTCTACGGGTCAATCCGTTGACTTTTCCGCTTTCAGGTTGAAAGGAAATCCCATGCGTTTTTTTGCGGTTGTCTTGCTGTCGTTGTTCACCCTGGCCGCTTCCGCCGCCGATTATGCGCGGGAAAAGAAATGGGCGGACGAAGTCGTTCCATCCATCGTGGCGGGCGACCCGTTTTACCTTGGGCCGGTAAACGGGCACAAATTCCTCGCCATCTATACCGAGGCGGCCAAGCCCAAGGCGGCGGTGATCGTGGTTCACGGCCTCGGCGTGCATCCTGACTGGAACCTGATCGGCGTACTGCGAAGCGGTTTGGCGGAGCAGGGCTACTCCACGCTTTCCGTGCAAATGCCGGTGCTCGCCGCGGACGCCGGCGCAGGGCCCTATTCGGCCACCTTCGGCGAGGCTGCCGGACGGCTCAAGGCAGCGGCAGGCTTTCTCCGGGACAAGGGCTATCGCTCAATCGCCATCGTTTCCCACAGCATGGGTTCGCGCATGAGCCTGTACTATCTTGAGCACAATCCCAATGCGCCAGTGAAAGCCTGGGTCGCCATCGGCATGCCGGGGGGAGAAGATTATGGCAAGATCAGGATTCCCGTGCTGGACCTGTACGGCGGCAACGACCTGCCGGCGGTGCTTAAAGGCGCCAGGCAGCGGGCGGATTCCTTCCGGGTGCCCGGCTCGGAGCAAGTCGTCGTGCCGCAGACCGACCATTTCTTCAATAATCACGATACCGAACTGGTGAAGACCGTGAAGGAATACCTGGACAAAGTTCCGGGAAAATAAACGGCAGTCTGTGAATTGAGAGAAATTAAGGATATGTTTCCCACAAATAAAACAACCAAGGATCTGGCATGGCATTTTTGACCGGTATGGGCGAGCTCACTGTTTTTCTGGTTGAGCCCTCCAGCGTGCAGTCCCAGTTTATCGAGGCGCAGCTTGGCGAACTGGATATCCTGCGCCCCCAGATTTTCCGCGACGGCACGACCGCGCTTGCGGCTATGCGCGAGAGTTTGCCGGATCTCATTATTAGCGCCATGTATCTCAAGGATATGACGGGTGCCCAATTGGTGGAAAATATGCGGGCCGACGATGCGCTGAAAGGTGTCGCGTTTATCCTGATCTCCAGCGAGACCAAGCTTCAATACCTGGATCCCGTGCGCCAGGCCGGTGCCTGCGCCATTTTGCCGAAACCGTTTGAAACCGGGCAGTTAAAAACCGCTCTTTCCGCTACCCTGGATTACCTTAATCCCGGCAGCCTTAAGCTGGATGGCGGGGACAGCGACATCGAGAGCTTGCACGTATTGGTGGTGGACGACAGCCGTAGCGCCCGCACTTACTGCCGGCAGGTGCTGGGAAATTTGGGAATCCAGCATATCGTCGAGGCGGAAAATGGCCGGCAGGCAGCCGAAATCATCCAGGAACAATTTTTCGATCTGGTCGTAACCGATTACAACATGCCTGAAATGGATGGCAGGGAGCTGGTGGAGTTCATTCGCGGCAAGAGCTGGCAAAGTTCGGTGCCGGTATTGATGATTTCCAGCGAGAGGGATCAGAACCGGTTGGCTGCCGTGGAGCAGGCGGGTGTTTCGGCAATTTGCGATAAACCTTTTGAACCCGCACTCATTAAGAGCTTGCTCGAAAAGATGCTGGCGCAAGACGGGTCGTAGGCGGTTGCGCTGTTGCGGCAACATTACCCGCTGCTTTCTTCCACGCCGAATTATTTCGTTCGCGCCACGAACCTTTCCAATAGCCGTTCCGGCTATCCCGCTACGGCAATCTTGAGAATCACCTTGCGAATGGTGTCGCTGCCGACCAGCGGTGCGTGCGCATCTTCCGGGAAAAAAATGCAGAACGCGCCGGGCGGCGTGGCGATCCAGCTTGCCGGTTCGTCGCGGAAAAAGCGGATGTCCTTTTCGGCAGAGTAGTCCGCAACCGGATCATGGCAGTCGGTTAGCGGTTTCCAGCCCATTTCGTCGATGCCTTCCAGCACCATCTGGATGTCGATATATTTGCGGTGGCATTCCAGTTTGGCGTCGCTGCGCTTGCGCGCGGCCACGTTCTCGACAATCGCGATGAGACGTTCGCCTTCGACCGGATAACGCCCCGGCGCTAGTGCCATCAGGTCGGTGTCGCGCAGAAACGCGAAGGCGCGCGGGAACAGGGGGTGCAAGGCGGCGTAGCGGTCGGCGTTGGCCAAGGTGTCGAATATCATGGGCTTGTTCCTATTTATGAGTTCTTACTTGGTCAGTGCCATGAACAATTCCGGCAGGCGCTCCGGCAGGCGCTGGATGTTGTCGATGACAGTGTACTGCTTGCCGAAAATGTCGCTGACGTATTCGTCGGCTTTCGGGTCGAGGTTGATGCAGTAGGCATAGATGCCCTTGGTGTCGAGTTCCTTCACCGCGCGGCGGGCATCCTCGATCAGGGTGCGGCCATCCTTGGTGTCCACGTCCGCCGGTTCGCCGTCGGTCAGGATCAGCATCAGCTTCTTGTCGGCCTTCTGGTTTTCCAGGTAGTGCGCGGCGTGGCGCATGGCCGCGCCCATGCGGGTGGAATACTGCGCGTCCATCGCCGCCAGCCGACCTTTCACATCGTCGTCCCACTTCTCGCTGTAGCCCTTGATGTGCAGGTAGCGCACGTCGTGGCGGGTGTTGGAGTGGAAGCCGCCAATGGCGAACGGGTCGCCCAACTGGTCTATCGCCCAAGCCAGCAGCGACACGGCTTCCTGGCTGAGTTCGAGAATGGTTTGTTCGCTGCCGGCGACTTTCTCGTTGAGCGATTCCGACAAGTCCAGCAGCAGCATCACCGCGATGTCGCGACCGCTGGTCTTGTGGCTCATGTTGATGCGCGGGTCGGGCATGGCGCCGCCCTTGAAGTCGATCAACGAGCGCAGCGCCACGTCCAGATCGAGCTCGCTGCCCTCTTCCTGATAGCGGATACGCACCTTGTCCTGCGGCTTGAGCAGGTCGAGCAGGCGCTTCAGGCGCTTGGCGAGGGCGTCGTTCTTGGCTAGCAGCCGGTCGATGTCGGCTGCGTTGCCGGGCGGATGCAGGGCTTCATACACGCTCACCCAGTCCGGGCGGTAGGTCTGGCTGGTGTAATCCCATTCCGGGTAATGGCGCGGCGGCAGGCCCTTGAGTTCTTCAGTTAACTCGACCTTGCGATCCTGATCGAAGGCTTCTTCTTCGTCGCCTTCCTCGATAAATTTCCACATCTGGCGATTGTCGTCGCGGTAGTCCACCACCGTGTCCGGAAAGTGGATGTTGGGCAACTGGTCGCTTTGCAGGCGGGTTTTGGCGCCAAACGCGACTGCGAGATCGACCATTTCCTGGGTGCCGGATTCGCCCTGCGCCATCAGGTCATGGAAGCGTTTGGCGAATTCGATGATGTCGGGATTTTTGTAGGAGTGAGCCGGGTCGAGAATGGCGCGCGACAGCATGGTCAGGCGATGGCGCAGACAGGACGCCGTTTTCGGGTCGCAGGCGCTCTCCGCCGGTACGGGATGTAGCGCCTGGAACAGGCGGCGCAGGCCGGGATATTCGCGGATTGCCAGGGCTTCCACGCGTGAGTCTTCGAGCAGCTCCACCGCCATGCGCTGAAACGGGCTCAGGTTGTCGGCAAACACTGCCGTGGTCCAGCGCTTGTGGCCGACGATGTGCGCCAGCACGGCGCGATAGCGATCCAGCCCCGAGATGGAGAGCGGGCTGCCGGGAACGGCAAAGTCGTCGTAAACATCGGGCAGGCGGATGCCGAGCTGGTCGTAATAGGGCACCGGCTTGCGCAATATGTCGAAGTGCAGCGAATAAGGCACGAAATGGTCGCTGTCCCGCCATAGCCCGCGCAAGTAAAGATCGAGCTTGCGTTCGTGGTCGATCAGCAGGGTGCCGCTGCGTTCGCGCTGGATGACGGCGCGGCTGTCGGACGATTGCAGGCGGAAATAATCTTCCTGCCGCTCCGGGTGATCGCCGTAATTGCGGACGCCGTACTCTACCCAGTTTTTCAGGCCGTTGATGGAAAGCTGGCCCAACAGGAGCGGAATCTGCCTGAAAAATTCCGGCAGACCGGGGCTGGGAAAGGTCTGGTGAATGCCGTGGATCGAACCGGTGGTGCGCGCCATGAAATTCAGGATCAGATCGAGATAGCACTGCATCTGCTCCGCCGAGCGCAGGCGTCGGGCGGCGGCGGCCAGGGTTTGCAGAAACGGCAGGATGGCTTTGCCGTTAGGCGACTTGTACATCGTGCGGATGCCATCCATCACCGGCGCCAGCGCGGCTTCGCCCACGGCTTCGGCCACGGCCGGCCACTTTTCGAGGAAGGCCAGAACCGGCTCGGCGCCGTGCCCCATCCGGCACAGAAAGCCCGCTGCTTCCAGGTAGGCGTCGACACCCTCTTTGGACAGGATGGACAGGGCCTCCGCCATGCAATCGTCGAAAACATCCCTGACCTGAGGAAAACCGCAATTGAGCTGCTCGCGGTAAACCTTCATCAGGGGATGTTCGTACTCGGTGCTTGCCTCGGCCACGGTCATATCCTTTAAAAAAACGGCAATTCACCGCAAGGGACGCGGAGGATGCAGAGGAAAAACAGAGCTTATGGTTTTTTACCAAAGCACCCTTCTGGCGAGGGCCTAATGGTATTTTAAGTCTTTGAATTCCTCCGCGTCCTTTGCGTCCTCCGCGGTTCAATAGCTTTTCCCAAATTTAAGCAAAGACGGCGTCGATAGCGTGATCCAGCGTGTCGCGGATGTCCGCGTCGTCGGTGATTGGCCGCACCAGCGCCATGCGGCAAGCATCGCGCGGCGTCACGCCGCCCTTGATCAGGGTCGCGGCGTAGACCAGCAAGCGAGTCGAAATACCTTCGTCCAGGCCGTGCCCCTTGAGGTTGCGCGCTGCCGTGCCGATCTTCACCAGTTTCGCTGTCATGGCTTCATCCATGCCGGTTTCTTTGGCGACGATGGCGGTTTCGAGCTGGGCTTCGGGGTAGTCGAACTCGAACGCGGTAAAGCGCTGCTTGGTGGATTGCTTCAGATCCTTCATCAGGTTCTGGTAGCCCGGATTGTAGGAAATCACCAGCTGGAAATCGGGGTGCGCCGCCAGCAGTTCGCCCTTCTTGTCGAGCGGCAGGGTGCGGCGGTGGTCAGTCAGCGGGTGGATCACCACCGTGGTGTCCTGCCGCGCTTCGACGATTTCGTCGAGGTAGCAGATCGCGCCGATGCGCGCGGCGGTGGTCAGCGGGCCGTCCAGCCAGCGTGTGCCGTTGGCGTCGAGCAGGTAGCGCCCGACCAGGTCGGAAGCCGTCATGTCCTCGTTGCAGGCCACGGTGATCAGCGGCTTGTCGAGTTTCCATGCCATGTATTCGATAAAGCGCGATTTGCCGCAGCCGGTCGGCCCTTTCACCATCACCGGCAGGCGCGCCGCGTAGGCGGCCTGGTAAAGCGCGACCTCGTTGCTTTGAACCTGATAGAACGGCTCGTTGTGAACCTTGTATTGATCTTTATCGGTCATCATTTTCTCCGGAAGTAGGGTGCGCCATGCGCACCATTCGGCGTAAATTTCCGGTGCGCATGGCGCACCCTACTTGGCTCATGATTTTTCCAGGTTAGCTCCCCCGGAAAAAAACGCCCCCAGCAAGTGGGGGCGCATTTCACTGCATTGCTTGTGACCTGGGCTTACTTGTGTACGCCCAGCTTTTCGCGCCAGCCGGGGAAAATCTTGTCGGCATCTTTCGGGAAGGACTCGAAAGCGCGGGCAAATTCCTTGTGCTCCTTGGCCCACTGGATCGGGTCGGCACCGGCCTTCCAGCAGTCGTAGGCCTGGCGCAGCGAGATCGCGCCGGCAGCCGGGCTGTCGATATGGCCGTAGGAGCCGCCGCCGGCGGTGTTGATCACGTTGCCGTGGCCGAGGTTCTCGAAGAAGCCGGGCAGGCGCAGCGCGTTCATGCCGCCGGAGATGATCGGGGTGGTGGGCTTCATGCCGAACCACTTCTGGAAGTAGACCGGGCCCTGGCACTCGTCGCGCTCGATCATGTAGGCGATGATCTTGTCGTCGCCTTCGCCTTCCATCTTGCCGTAGCCCATGGTGCCGACGTGGATGCCGGAAGCGCCTTGCAGACGGCTCATCTTGGCCAGCACGAAGGCGGTGTAGCCGCGCTTGGCTGACGGCGAGGTCACCATGCCGTGACCGGCGCGGTGGTAGTGCAGGTATTGGCTAGGGTACTGACGGCGGGCGGTAGTCACCATGCCGGGGCCGCCGACGAAACCGTCGACCAGGAAAGCCAGCTTGTCGGCGTCAGGGCCGAAAGTTTCCAGCGCGAAATCGGCGCGGGCGCACATTTCGTAGTGGTCGTCGGCGGTGATGTTCATCGAGAACAGCTTGGCCTGGCCGGTTTCGTCCTGGGCGCGCTTCATCGAATCATAGACCAGCGGCAGCACTTTCTTGATCGGGGCGAAAACCTGGTTGCCTTGCGGTTCGTCGTTCTTGATGAAGTCGCCGCCGAGCCAGAACTGGTAAGCAGCCTTGGCGAACGGCTCCGGGCGCAGGCCCAGTTTCGGCTTGATGATGGTGCCGGAGATATAGCCGCCGTTGACCACCGGACGACCGAGGATGCGCCACAGGTCGGAAATGTCCTTGGCCGGGCCGTCGAACATCTGGATCACGCGGTCAGGCATGTAGAAGTCGATCATCTTGGCGTGCTCGATGTCGCCCATGCCCTGGTTGTTGCCGATCACCAGCGTCAGGAAAGACACCAGCATGAAGCGGCCATCGGTGACGTTGCGGTCGAACAGGTCGATCGGATAGGCAATGCGCATATCCTCGCTGGCTTCGTCGATGTGGTAAACCAGCGCATCGACGCCCTTGGTGAAATCATCGGTGGTGGATACTTCGACGTTGGTGCCGGTGGACGATTCGGCGGCGAAGTGAGCGGCGGCTTCGAGGTAGCCGGTGCCGGTCTTGGGCTTCATCTTGTAGGCGACCAGGATGTGCTTGCCGCCCTTGATCAGGTCTTCTTCTTTCAGACTCAGATCGGCGTAACGATTCGATTGATCCATCAGTGTTTCCTCTCAAAAAATCGGGTTAGTGAATTAGCTGCTGGGTTAACTATACGAAGATTTCAGTATAAATAATATTAAATAATAATTATGATTACGATAAGTTTTTGCTTATGGTAATAAATGAACTCAACCCGCCAGCCGGGTCAGCGCCTCGCGGTACTTTTCCGCGGTCTTGGCGGCCACGTCGTCAGGCAATTGCGGCGCGGGCGGCTTCTTGTTCCAGCCCACGCTTTCCAGCCAGTCGCGCACATACTGCTTGTCGAAGCTCGGCGGATTAGAGCCGGGCGCATACTGGTCGGCAGGCCAGAAGCGGGAAGAGTCCGGGGTCAGCGCCTCGTCGATCAGGTAGAGTTTGCCGGCGGCATCCTGGCCGAACTCGAACTTGGTGTCGGCAATGATGATGCCCTTGGTGAGCGCATACTCCGCCGCTTCCTTGTATAGCGCGATGGCGGCGGCGCTCACTTCGGCGGCGAGCGCCGTGCCGAGCAGTTTTTCGGTTTCGGCGAGGTTGATGTTTTCGTCGTGAGCGCCCACTTCGGCCTTGGTGGACGGGGTGAAAATCGGTTGTGGCAATTTGTCCGCTTCTTTCAGCCCGGCCGGCAGGGGAATGCCGCACACGCTGCCCTGGGTCTTGTATTCCTTCCAGCCCGAGCCGACCAGATAGCCGCGCACGATGGCCTCGATCGGCAGGGGCTTGAGGCGGCGCACCACGGTGGCGCGGCCCGCCACCTGCTCGCGCTCGTCGGCGGCAACCACCGATTCCGGCGCCACGCCGGTCAACTGGTTGGGCAGGATGTGGCCGAGCCGGGCGAACCAGAAGTCGGAAATGCGGGTCAGCACCTTGCCCTTGTCCGGGATCGGCGTCGGCAACACCACGTCGAAAGCCGACAGGCGGTCGGTGGTGACGATCAGCAGGCGCTCGTCGTCCACCGCGTAGATGTCGCGCACCTTGCCGCGGTTGAGCAGGGTCAGGCTGTTGATGCTGGAATTGAAAATGGCGGCGGTCATGTTGGTTCCTTGAAATGGACGATAAGCGCGAATCTGCGATTTTACTAGAAAGAGCCCATGTTCTTTATAATGATTTCATTTTTGATGATAAGATTTTGCTTATCGTTATTGAAAGTGAATCAGTGCTACACGTCACCTTTCGCCAGCTCAAAGTGTTCGAGGCGGTTGCCCGCCAGCTCAGTTTTTCTCGCGCCGCCGAGGAATTGCATCTGACCCAGCCGGCGGTCTCGATGCAAATCAAGCAGCTCGAGGAGAGTGTGGGCTTGCCCCTGTTCGAGCAGATCGGCAAAAAAATCTTTCTGACCGATGCCGGCAAGGAGATTTATCTCTGCAGCCGGAATATCGCCGAACAACTGTCGGATGCCGAGGCGGTGCTGGGCGAGATGAAAGGCCTCAAGCGCGGCAAGCTGAATATTTCGGTGGTCAGCACCGCCAACTATTTCGCGCCGCAGCTGCTGGCGTTGTTTTGCCAGCGCAACCAGAATGTCACGCTGAGCCTCAAGGTGGTCAACCGCGAAGTGCTGCTCAACCAGCTCGCCAACAACGAGATGGATCTGGCGGTGATGGGCTTGCCGCCGGAAGGGCTGGATATCATCGCCGAGCCCTTCCTGGAAAATCCGCTGGTGGTGATCGCGCCGCCGGGCCATCCGCTGGCCGCCGAACGAAACATCCCGCTGACCCGGCTGGAACAGGAAACCTTCATCGTGCGCGAGCAGGGCTCGGGCACGCGCAGCGCGATGGAACGGTTCTTTTTGCAGCACGGCCTGACCCTTTCGACCGGCATGGAAATGAGCACCGACGAGGCGATCAAGCAGGCGGTGCAGGCCGGCATGGGGCTGGGCGTGGTGTCCATGCTGACCCTTTCGCTCGAACTGGAAACCCGGCGGCTGGTGGCGCTCGACGTCGAATCCTTTCCGATCCGGCGTAACTGGTTCATTGTGCACCGCAAGGGCAAGCGGCTATCGGCGGTGGCACAGGCGTTCAAGGATTTCCTGCTGAAGGAAGCCGGGCAGGTGATCGTGCCATTCTCATCCTCTCTGACAAAACCCTGAAAGCCGGGAAACATGAAACCGACCGCTACCCCCGTTGCAGAATCCGATCCGGAAGCCCGTCACGCTGCGCGCATGCAGCGCAAGAAGGCGTTGATCGATGAAAAAATCGACGCCGCCCGGATGGAGCGCGGCGTGCTGCTGGTCAACACCGGCAACGGCAAAGGCAAGAGCAGCTCGGGTTTCGGCATGGTGGCGCGCGCCCTTGGCCACGGCATGAAAGTGGGGGTGGTGCAGTTCATCAAGGGCCACACCGAAACCGGCGAGGAAGCCTTCTTCCGCCGCTTCCCGGACGAGGTATCGTTTCATGTCATGGGCGAAGGCTTCACCTGGGATACCCAGGACAAGGCGCGCGACATCGCCACCGCCGAGGCCGGCTGGCAGCAGGCTCGCGCCTTGCTGAACGATCCGGCCATCGGCCTGGTGCTTCTGGACGAACTCAACATCGCCCTGAAGCACCACTACCTCGACGTGCACAAGGTGCTCGCCGACATCGCGGCCCGCACGCCGCGCCAGCATGTGATCGTCACTGGCCGCAGCGCGTTGCCGGAGATGATTGAAGCGGCGGACACCGTCACCGACATGACCCTGATCAAGCACGCCTTCCAGGCCGGGATTAAGGCCCAGCCTGGTGTTGAATTCTGAACGCGTTAGCCGGAGCTGCTCTGCGCTGTTTTTTGCTTAGTCCGCCACCAGCGTTACCGTCGTCTCCGCCGTTTTCTTGTCGATATCCAGCCGCACTTCGCAGTATTCGCTCTGCTCTTCAACCGGCGTCGGGTCGTCCGCACAATTGCAGCCGGCAATAATCCCGCTGTAAAAAATCCCGGCCTTAACGTGGATGAAATTGCCGCTTTCCGAAACCGCGATAATCCGCGCCCTGATTTTGTCGTCCAGCGCATAGCTGCTGCTCGTCAGGCCCTGTTGCAGAGGAAGTTGGCTGGCGTCCATCCGTGCGATTTCGCCTTTCAGGGCATCCTCGAAATCGGGTGTTCCCCAGGTGCTTAATGATTTGCTCAGTCGGATCATCGGCAGCCTCCGGTTATTCCAGCGGCAGATAGAAAAACACAAAGCGCCCTTCTTCAAAATCCACCATCAGTTTGGCGCCATGATTCAGGCCGTAATCCACATAGCCGGGCACGGCGCTATCCAAATGGCACTCGCTGGAATGCTGCGGCGATTCAAAATCCCGGTCGCGGTCATACCATGAGAGCAGCATGTAGCCTCCCAGCCGGGATGCAGCTTCGGCATCGGCGAGCTTCATCGCCTCCCGGTAATCGTTGGGTGGTGGCAAGGGGGTGAGCTTCGCCACCGTCACCCCGGAATAATCGGGCGCGGTGCGTGGCATGTGGTTTGGGTTTTCGTTCATGGCAGACTTTCGGGAGACGGTTCAGCCCATGATAAGGAAGTGCTGAATAATATGGTTTTTTATTCCTGTGCGGTACCAGATAAACTGTTAACGATTAAGGGCTCATCCATTGCTGATGTTTTTTGTCATCCCCGATTAAATGGTTTAGCAGTAAATCCTGCATCAGGAAAATCATTATTTCCATCCAGGTTTTATTGCCGCCATCTTTCTCGAGGCAAGAATCCAGAATTTTACTGATCTGCTTCTGCAGCTTGCGGTGTTCATGGCGATGCGACTCAATGTCTTTGCAGCCATTTTTGGCAAGAATGCGTTCTTCATCACGGCAATGTAAGTGAAATAATTTTTCGATCTGCTTGAACAGATGCATCCTTTTTTCCTTGGATTCTTTCCTGATTTTCCACATTTTATTGACCAATTCGAAGAGCTTTAAATGCTGCTCATCGATTAGTGGGTGACCAACGCTATAATTATCGTGCCAGACAACAAATTTTTCCATCGATTATCAAATTCCAGTTTTGTGCCAGAAAAAGATAATAGATGAGCAATGTGACAACTTGATGTCGGCAGACGTGAGGCAGAGGGGCAGACCAGTTTCTTCTACACCCCAATCTAAAATTTATTTCGCCCCGTTCGCCTCACCCTCCAGCACCCCCAAAAACGCATCTCCATACTTCGCCAGCTTGGCCTGTCCGACCCCGCTGATTTCGCCCAGTTCGATCAGACCGCCAGGGCGGCGGTTGAGGATTTCGAGCAGGTGCTGTCGTGAAAGATGACGTAGGGCGGGAGGCGCGTTCTGCCTTGCAGATGCGGCTCTTTTTGGACGGTTCGGCGTCGCGCCGCAGCCATACTTCCTGTTCGCCGCGCAGCATAGTGTGGGGTCAGTGCTTCATGTATCTCTGCAAATCCATACTGTCGTGCAGTACCCGCAGCACATCGATGACCCCTTCAGCGTAGATCCGGAAGACGATGAAATGCCGACCTTTGCGGTTTTGCCGCGCCACATGCAGTGTGCGAATACCCGACGCAATCTCATCTCTGACCTGCGCCCCCAAGACATCAGGCCCTTCGATCAATGCCTCGAGCGCCAAAGATAGCGTCTCGGTGTAAATTTCTACCTGCCGCTCGCCAAATTGCTTCGCAGTCCACACCAGGATTTGCTGAATATCCTGTTCCGCCTGGTGCGCGAGGCGCACAGACCAGTTCATCATCGTGTGTCGTTAAGCGCTTGTGTTGCCATTGATGCCATATGAGTGCGAAGTGACAGGGGCGAATCGAACGCCATAAAACGCCCTGCCTCAATGTCGGCAAGCCCCGCATCGGCGGCCTTGCGCAAAGCCTCCAGGCGCGCAGCATCCTCCACTTCGCGCTGCTCAATTAAACGAAGACCCTCGCGCAAAACCTCGCTTGCATTTTGGTAGCGCCCCGAAGTGACCAAGTCCTCGACAAAAGACGCTTGGTGGTTAGTCAGCACAACGTTTCGTGTAGGCACAATTTTTTCCTTTTGTGTATATATTGGCATAGTATGCCAATTGCTGTTGCGCCATGCAAGCTACCTCTTACCCAATATCCTCCAGCACCCCCAAAAACGCATCCCCATACTTCGCCAGCTTGGCCTGACCGACGCCGCTGATTTCGCCCAGTTCGGTCAGGCTGGCGGGGCGGCGGTTGAGGATTTCGAGCAGGGTGCTGTCGTGGAAAATGACATAAGGCGGGACGCCCTGTTCCCTGGCGAGTTCCATGCGCTTGGCTTTGAGGGTGAGCCACAGTGGGTTTTCGTTGGCACCGGCGAAGGCTTCCTTGGCGCGGGAGGCGCGTTCAGCCTTGCTGATGTGGCTCTTTTTTACCGGTTCGGCGTCGCGCCGCAGCCACACTTCCTGTTCGCCACGCAACACCGGGCGGGCATGGTCGGTTAGGCGCAGGCCGCCGAAAGCGTCCATGTCGGTTTCGAGCAGGCCGGCGGCGACGAGCTGGCGGAACACGCCGCTCCACTGCGCCTGGCTGAGCGCCTGGCCGATACCGAAGGTGGAAAGTTGTTGGTGGCTGAATTGTTCGACTTTTGCGGTGGCCTTACCCAGCAGCACGTCGATCAGGTGGACTACGCCGAAGCGCTGGCCGGTGCGGTAGACGCAGGACAGCGCCATCTGCGCGGCTTGGGTGCCGTCCCAGGTGTCCACCGGTTCCAGGCAGTTGTCGCACTGGCCGCAGTCGCCCGGATGCTCCTCGCCGAAGTAGCGCAGGATGGCTTGATGGCGGCAGGTAGTGGTTTCGCAGAAGCCGAGCAGCGCGTCGAGTTTCTGCCGTTCCAGGCGCTTGCGTTCTTCGGGGGCGTCGCCGGAATCCAGCAGGCGGCGCATCGACACCACGTCGCCCAGGCCGAAGGTCATCCAGGCATCGGCGGGCAGCCCGTCGCGACCGGCGCGGCCGGTTTCCTGGTAATAGCCTTCCATGCTCTTGGGCAGGTCGAGGTGGGCGACGAAGCGCACATTGGGCTTGTCGATGCCCATGCCGAAGGCGACGGTGGCGACCATGATCACGCCTTCCTCGCGCAGGAAACGGCGCTGGTTCTTGTTGCGCGTGGCGGCGTCCAACCCGGCGTGGTAGGGCAGGGCGTCCCAGCCTTTTTCCTTGAGCCAGGCGGCGGTTTCTTCCACCTTCTTGCGCGACAGACAGTAGATGATGCCGGCGTCGTCGGCGTGCTCGGTTTCGAGAAATGCCTGCAACTGTTGGCGGGCGTTGGCCTTCTGCATCACGCGGTAGCGGATGTTGGGGCGGTCGAAGCTGGCGACGAACTGACGCGCCTGTTCCAGCGCCAGCCGTTCGACGATTTCGCGCCGTGTTGGGGCGTCCGCCGTGGCGGTCAGCGCGATGCGCGGCACGGCGGGGAAACGTTGGTGCAGCACCGTCAGCTCGCGGTATTCCGGGCGGAAATCATGCCCCCACTGCGATACGCAATGCGCCTCGTCAATGGCGAACAGCGCCAGTCCCGGCCCGTCCTGCAACTGCTCCAGCGCGGAGAGAAAGCCCGCGGTCAACAGCCGTTCCGGGGCGACGTAAAGAATATCCAGCTTGCCGCGCATCAGGTTGCCAAAGACCTCACGGGCACTGTCGGCGGCCAGGCTGGAATTGAGAAAGGCAGCCTTGACGCCAAGCTGCTTCAGCGCGTCCACTTGATCCTGCATCAGCGCAATCAGCGGTGAGATCACAATGCCGGTGCCGGGTCGCAGCAAGGCGGGAAGCTGGTAGCACATCGATTTGCCGCCGCCGGTGGGCATCAGCACCAAGGCGTCGCCACCCGCCGCAAGATGTTCGACCACGGCCTGCTGCTCGCCGCGAAAGCTGGCATAGCCGAAGGTGTCGTGAAGGATTTTGTGGGCGGCGGAGGGCATGGGCGGTTGAGCGGGAAAAAGACTATTCTACCTGTTCGGCGGCGGCGATGAAGCAGCGATAATTTTCGGCATGAACTTTCAGCGGACCGGAATTGCGCCTGCGGCACGCTCTTCCGCGGCAAGATCTCGCAGGCTGTTCATGGCGCTGACCAAAATATCTTCCTGCCGGGACAAGGGGTAGACCATGTAGGCCGAAAGCGTAAAGGACGGGCTGTTTTTGACGAGCCACAGCTCGCCCTGCTCGATCAATTCCCGCGTCATGCGCAAGGGAAAATAGCCCGAACCGCCGCAGTGAAGTATCTGCTGCATTACCAGCCAGCCGATGTTGGCGGTGATCGCAGGCGGTTCCATTTCCGGAAAGCGGGTGGTGAACTGGGCGTGGAATTCCGGCCCCCAATCCATGTGGATGTAGCCCTTGTCCGGCCATGGGCGATCCGGCTCCGAAGCCACCAGCACCAGCACTTCCTCGAACAGACGCTCAATACCCAGGCCGGGGCGGCTCTCCGGCGTGTACATCACGCCGATATCCACCGTGCCCTGCACCAAACCTTGCATGATGCCTTCCTCGAAACCGACTTCCAGCCGCAGGGAAATGTCGGCATGGGTCTGCCGCATTTGCGCCACCCATCGGGGGAGGAAGCCGTCCCACAAGGCGATTCGCCCGCTCAGGGTCAGGCTGCCGCGAAAACCGGCCGGCAGGCCGACGTCATGCCTGGCCTGCACCAGGGTCTGCACCAGCGTTTTGGCGTGGCGCAGAAAGCGTCGTCCTGCCGGGGTAAGCTCCGCGCCGCCCCGGCCGCGCCGGAACAGGATCGCGCCAAGCTGGTTTTCCAGCGCCTGAATGCGCGCGCTTACAGTGGACTGGGTGACATGCAGGCGCTGTGCCGCGCCGACGAAATTTCCCGCCGCCGCCACGGCGAGAAAGGTGCGCGCAAATTCAATATCCATGTTTTTCCTTTATATCGGATAATCCGATATAAAGCGCCAAAAATTATCGTTAGTCAAATGGTTTGTTTCGCCCTATTCTGCTTTCAACGTCATAGCTGGATAGGATAAAACATGAACTTGCTCGTTGTTGTACGCCGTTTGCAGGAACTGTTCCGTCATCAGGATGCACACCCCGCGAGCCACGCCGAGAAGCTGATTTCGACGGCGGGCGGGTTTGTCGGAATCCTGCTGGTGCTGCTGGTCAGTAGCCGGGTACTGGGTTTTCATGGCGCGGCCCTGATGGTGGCTTCCATGGGCGCTTCCGCCGTGCTGCTTTTCGCCACGCCGCACAGCGCGTTGTCTCAGCCATGGGCGCTGTTTGGCGGCCATCTGGTTTCCGCCGCCATCGGCGTTTTCATTGCCCAGATGTTGCCCAATCCGGTTTATGCCGGCGCGCTGGCCGTGGCTTTGTCGATCGGCGCGATGCACTACCTGCGCTGCCTCCATCCCCCCGGCGGCGCGACAGCGCTGGTTGCCGTGCTGGGCGGAGAGCAGGTGCACGCCCTGGGTTACGGTTTCATGGTTACGCCAGTGCTGGCCAATGTGATGATCATCCTGATCGTGGCGATAATCGCCAATTATCCTTTTCCATGGCGTCGCTACCCTCATTGGTTGTCGAAACCTCAAGCCGGCCATAGCGAGAAATGCGTAATCGCCCATAGCGATCTGGTTTATGCCTTGTCGGAAATCGATTCATTTATCGACGTGAGCGAAGAGGACTTGTTGCGGATCTATCATCTGGCGATTCGCCATACCCATATCCCAGGTCATCAAGCGGGCGCTGCCTGTTCGTAAGATTTTGCGGCTTCGCGAAGAATCTCCGCCAGTCTTTTGACCCCCGATCCGGCAAAGTCCGGGTCAGCAAGAATCAAATAGAAATCGGTTGGAAATTCTCCTCCCTCCCGCAGTGGAAGCGGCTTGAGCGCGCCAGAGTCCAGTTCATGGCGAATAATCTCGTCCGGAAACCAGGCAAAGCCATGTCCCATGCGCACAGCCTTGATCGAAGAGCGATTATTGACTTCAAAGAAAAGAGAGTCCTTTTCACGTCTCGTCCCGTTATCGCGCATCACCACTTGCCGGTGGGAGCGCAGGTCGCGATAAGTCAGTTCCCGTCCCAAGCGATGCAGAGGGTGATTCGGGCTGGCCACCGCAATCAGGCGCAAATTTATCAGCGGATCCCCCAGATAGCCGGCAGGAATATGGGGTGAGATCGCTAGGTCTGCCTGTCCTCTGGTCAGCATCTCGGACGAACCATCCAGTACCGTCTCAGTCAGTTCAATCCGGGTGAACGGGCTTTCCTGACCGAAACGCTCCAGGCAACCGAGCAATAATGGAACCGGAAAGAGTACTTCTACGGCTAGGTGAATTTCCAGCTCCCAGCCGGAAGACATGGTACGAATCGACCATTCAAGCGCATTGGCCTCGCTCACCAATGCCAGCGCCCGGCGATACAACATTTGACCGCTGGGCGTGAGAACCGCTTTTCGTCCCTGAATCTCGAAAACCTTTACCGCCAGACCGGATTCAATCTTCTGTACCGCGTAGGTTACCGCCGACTGGCTCTTGTGCAACACATCCGCCGCCTAGGCATAGCCACCGGCATCCACCACCGCAGTCAATGCGCGCCACTGCTCCAGGGTGATATGGGGAATTTCGGACATGCATCAGTTTTATAGATAGGAATGAGCTAAATATTGATCTTTTATCTCAACTAAGCAAATAGTTAAATGTGTCCAAATGTATTTAACTCGGATGCGCGCATCCTTAATTCGAGGGTATTTATATTTAACAGTCACTTAACAGTCACTTGATTACACTATGGATGACCTGAACTAGATTCAAGCAAGAATTACTAAAATTTAACCATGAAGGGGGGCGGAATATGTTACGAGCAATGAAGAAATACACTGGCCGCATAGCGGTGACAGTTAATGTATTGATCGGCCTTGCCACGCTCGGTCTGTCGTTCAGCGCCTCGGCGCTTCCACTCTTTGCCCGCCAGACCGGCCAGAATTGCGTCTCCTGCCATGCTGGCGGGCAATTCCCCGAACTGACCCCCTATGGCCGCATGTTCAAACTGACCGGTTTCACAATGGGAACGCGAGTAACAGTGCCACTTGCCGTTATGGGCGTAGCCTCGATGACGAAGGAGAGCACCAATGGCAGCATTGATCCGAGCAATGAATATCCAAAAAACGGCGAGTTTTCCTTCACCACGATGAGCGTTTTTGCCGGTGGCAAGATCACCGACAATATTGGCCTTTTCGGCCAATGGACTTACAACGCGTATGCGTTCGGCAAGAATCCAAATGTTAATGG
This sequence comes from Sulfuricella sp., assembly GCA_028713975.1. Taxonomy (GTDB): domain Bacteria; phylum Pseudomonadota; class Gammaproteobacteria; order Burkholderiales; family Sulfuricellaceae; genus Sulfuricella. The sequence continues at coordinate 122,323 of JAQTNE010000005.1, read as the reverse complement.
GAATAACACGGAGTTTTCCGGTCATAGTGGTTCCGACCAGTTCGACTTGCGCTACGCCGATCGCTTTGTCGATGCCAATCGCGATCTGATTGTCGGTGCCAGCCTGAACAACAACCCGGGCGTCACCGACGTTTGGAACACCTTCAACAGCGCTTTTGGCGCTGTGCCCGGCTATGTCCCGGTGAGTAATGCGAATGGCGTCGCCGGTTCGACTTCACCGGTTCTTCAAGGTTTGGGACCATACGCTGCGGGCAAAAACGTTTACGCTTACTGGAATAAAACGTTGTACGCGGAACTCGGCTCTTATTCGACTGCGAATGGTATCTTCTCGTTCCTGAGTCAGGGGATTTCGGACGCAAATATGGGAACTAAACTTAAGGGCGAAAATCCTTACTTCCGCGTCGCATTGAATAAAGAGTGGGGTGCTCACAGCGCAATGATCGGGTTGCACGGCATGAACGTTGATGTTTATTCCGCTGCGCCGGACACCAGTTCGCCGACAAACAATTTCAAGGATCTGGGCATCGACGGGCAATATCAGTACATTCTGGATCCGCACATGGTTTCCGCACAGTTCAGTTATACCCATGAAAAACAATCCTATGATAGCTCCCTTGTCGACCCCACCGGCACCGGTGCCGCCCCATACACCAATGCGTCGAACACGCTCGATTATCTCCGGTTGAAGGGGACGTACGTTTATCAGGCAAAATATGGCGCAAGTCTTGGCTATGTGGATGTTCGTGGCAGTGCCGATAGTAACCTTTATGCGGCCAATACCAGCGGAGGTTTCGTGCCTAATACCACTTATTGGATCCCCGAAGTCTTCTGGACTCCTGTGCAAAATATCCGTGTCGGCGCGCAATACTACAGTTACACCAAATTCAATGGGGCTTCGACGAACTACACGACCAATTCCGACACTGTTACCCCGCGTGACGCCAAGGACAACAATATGCTCTTCGCTTACATCTGGGCCGCCTATTGATCCTTGGATCTAATTTAGGACACGAACAGCCCATTCATTAAGATCATTGGAGAATCCAGATGACCAGAAATTCTTACCCTCTAGCACTCCTGCTGGTGCTTCTTGCGACCGGTTGCAGCAATATCGAGCGCTCGCGCGACCTCGCCAACCCGAATGTCCCTCCGGCGGTAACCGCTGTGCAGGTTTGTTCGAATTGCCACGGCATGGATGGCAATTCCGTCTCGCCGAATTTCCCGCGACTCGCCGGTCAGCAGCCCGGCTACGTTGTCGAACAGCTGACGAATTTCAGATCCCAACAGCGCGCCGATCCGGCTGGATTTGAGTACATGTGGGGGTTAAGCCACCACCTCACCGACGATCAAATCAAGGGGCTCGCCGACTATTACGCCAAGCAGATTGCAAAGCCCAACGCACCGGTCGATGCGAAGCTGATGGCCGCTGGCCAGGAGATTTACGAGAAAGGTTTGCCGGCCAAGGAGGCCCCTCCCTGCATGGCTTGTCATGGATCCAAGGCGGAAGGACTCGCGAATTTCCCCCGGCTGGCGAATCAGCACCAGGATTACCTGATCAAGCAATTGCAGGTTTTCAAGAGAACGGATGAACGACCGAATACGCCGATGACGCAAATTGCGCATCTGATGTCCCCTGAGGAAATGGAAGCAGTGGCCGGTTATTTGCAAGCGTTCCCCAACGATAAATGACAGGATGGCTGCTAACGGCATTCCGCCGGTAGCAGCTAGACGTCCACAATGGAGATTTTCATGAAAAGATACTTAGCCGCTTTCGCTGTAATGAGCGCTCTGGTTGCACCAGCGCACGCAGCCGACGTTTACACCACCGATTCGGAATATACCGTTCCGGTATTTGAGGTCACGCATCTGGGTTTTACGACACAACATGGTCGTTTCAACAAGACGACGGGCATGGCCATGATCGATTTTGCGGCCAAGAAGGGTAGTGTAGATTTCACGGTCTACACTGAGTCACTCGATATGGGCCTGGGAGCCTGGACGAAACATTTGTCCGACGAGGGGTTGTTCAATGTTAAGAAATATCCGACCATGACCTTCAAATCGGACAAGCTGATTTTCGAAGGCAACAAAGTCGTCGCCGCGGAAGGGAAGTTCACCCTGATCGGCGTGACCAAACCCCTCAAGGTTACGGTCAACGGTTTCCAGTGCGGCAACAACCCGGAGAGCAAGAAGCCGATGTGTGCCGGCAATGTCACTGCGACCATTAAGCGCTCTGACTTTGGATTAACTAAATACATACCGGCAGTTAGCGACGAGGTCAAAATTAGTGTGCCGGTAGAAGCCTACAAAAACTGAGTCAGATAACAATAAGGGCCAATAAAATGGCTCTTATTTGTTACTTAATATACCTGACTAGGGGGGGGTGAGTCTGATCGAGTACTAAAGATTCGGCAGCTTGGGCGAGCATCCAGGTTGGGCCTGAAACTCCGGGTTGTCTATGCCGCTAACGGCAATCTTCGATTCCCAGGGAGAAACCGTAAGACTGACCGACCGTTTGCCGTCCTTGACCGCAAAGCCATATGAACTTGACCGTTCCATGCCGTAACGGCCGGCAATTTTTTGCTGAAGTTCTTTGACTTCATCCACCGAAAGAAATGGGTCAAATTTCACGGTGATGCTGCTGATGCGGAAATATTTCTCGAGTTTGGTATTCGGATTGGTTGGGTCGGCAAGCAGGTAGATGGTTCCTTGCGTGCCATTCCTGAATTTTACATCGCGCAAATACATGGAGGCATCCGAGCTGTTGCAGATGGGCACCTTTTTGTACCGGGCCACTTTTTTCAATGCCTCGCCTATTTTTAATTCCGGATGGTCTGCATCCGCTTCGCCAAGGCAAACATCTCCCAGGCAGTATTTTTTCGACAAGCCAAAGCCGAGCGGTTCGTCAGCCAGGGCGGATGCCGTCCAGATTAAACTGAAAATAATAATGAGGTAATTGATCTGTTTCATAGAGCGCGGCATATCCTGATTTTTACAAATGAACTCAAGCACGATAGCGAAGGGCAAGACCTTTCAGGAAATTCCTCAAAAGCTGATCCCCGCAAGCCCGGTAGTTCTTGTGACCTTTCTTTCGAAACAGGGCGCTTAGTTCCGGCTTCGATACCTGAAAACCGGCCAGCTCCAGAATGCCATGCAAGTCTTCCTCTTTTAATTCAAACGCGATTCTCAGTTTTTTCAATATGGTGTTATTGGTCAGGCGCGTTTCCGGCTTCTTCGCTGGTTCCGGCTTCGGCTCGATTTTGCCTCTTTTAAAGGAAATCAAGCCATCCAGAAAAAATTCCAGCAACTCGTCGCTGCACTCGACAAAGCCGTCCTCATCTTCTTTTTTCAGATAGCTGGCGACATCGGATTGCTCGACCTCATGCTCGGCCAGTTTGGTTATGGCAACTATTTTCGCGTCGCTCAGGTCAAGCGTGTACCGAATGCTCCGCAACACATCGTTATTGATCACTGCGATTCCAATTCGATTTGTTAAAAAGTGAAATCACCAAGGGAATGGTGTTTTGATCTGTCATGGTCGCCCGTATTTACATCCCCGTCAATTGGCAAGGCGACCGAAGATGGCGGCGCAAAGAAAAAGGCGGCCGAAGCCGCCTTTTTGTCGCAAAGCATCAAGCTTACTTGACGATGGCTTTCAGTTCGCCCTTGGTGTACATGGTGGCGATCCGGTCGAGCATGATCGGCTTGATCTTGTCGGCCTGGCCGGCGGAACCGAAGGCTTCGAAGCGTGCCTTGCAGATGCCTTTCATCGCAGCGGTGGCGGCGGCGAGGAATTTGCGCGGATCGAAATCCTTGGTGTTTTCGGCCAGATACTTGCGCACTGCGCCGGTGGAGGCCATGCGCAGGTCGGTGTCGATGTTCACCTTGCGCACGCCGTACTTGATGCCTTCAACGATTTCTTCGACCGGCACGCCGTAGGTCTGGGGCATGGTGCCGCCGAAATCGTTGATGATCTTGAGCCATTCCTGCGGCACCGAGGAGGAGCCGTGCATGACCAGATGGGTGTTGGGGATCTTGGCGTTGATTTCCTTGATGCGGGAAATTGCCAGCACTTCGCCGGTGGGCGGACGGGTGAACTTGTAGGCGCCGTGGCTGGTGCCGATGGCGATGGCAAGTGCATCCACGCCGGTGGCCTTGACGAACTCGGCGGCTTCGGTCGGGTCGGTCAGCAGTTGGTCGTGGGTCAGCTTGCCTTCAGCGCCGTGGCCGTCTTCTTTCTCGCCGTGGCCGGATTCGAGCGAGCCCAGGCAGCCCAGTTCGCCTTCGACGGAAACGCCGACAGCATGGGACATCTCGACGACCTTGCGCGTGACTTCGACGTTGTAGTCAAAGCTGGACGGGGTTTTGCCGTCTTCTTTCAGGGAGCCGTCCATCATCACGCTGGAGAAGCCGGAGCGGATGGCGTTGATGCACACGGCAGGAGAGGCGCCGTGATCCTGGTGCATGACGACCGGAATGTGCGGGTAGGCTTCGATGGCGGCCTCGATCAGGTGGCGCAGAAAAGCTTCGCCGGCGTATTTGCGCGCACCGGCGGAACCTTGCATGATCACCGGGCTGTTGCATTCGTCGGCGGCCTGCATGATCGCCATGATCTGTTCCAGGTTGTTGACGTTGAACGCCGGCAAGCCGTAGCTATGCTCTGCGGCGTGATCGAGAAGTTGACGCATGGATACTAAAGCCATAATTCCTCCTGCTTAATGATGTTAATGCTGCTGGGTTATCGATACGTTACTGTTTGGTTGTTTTCCGGCTTTCGCCCACCTTGACGATCTTCATGGTGTTGGTGCCGCCGGATTTGCCGATCGGCTCACCGATGGTGAAGATGATCAGATCGCCGTCCCTTACCGCGCCGCGCCTTCTCATCTCGTCCTCGGCTTCAAGCAAAACCTGTTCGCTTTCCGATGTGGCGGGTTTGAAGTTGACTGGGTAGACGCCGCGGAACAGGGTGAGTTTCCTGCGCGTATCCACTCTGGGGGTGAGCGCGTAGATCGGCACGTCCGGGTTGACCCGCGACATCCACAAGGCGGTTGAGCCGGACTCAGTCAGGGCGCCAATGGCCTTTACCTGCAAGTGACGGGCGATGTACATGGCCGCCATCGCAACGGATTCGTCCACCCGCTCGAACTGCATGGCCATGCGCTGTTTTCTGAAGGCGCTTTCTTCCTGCTTTTCCGCCTCCAGGCATACCCGATCCATCGCCGCCACGGCCTCCACCGGATATTGCCCGGCGGCGGTCTCGGCTGACAGCATTACCGCGTCGGTGCCGTCGATCACCGCGTTGGCCACGTCGGAGACTTCCGCGCGCGTCGGGATCGGGCTGGAAATCATGGATTCCATCATCTGGGTGGCGGTGATGGCCAGCCGGTTCTTTTCCCGCGCCATGCGGATCATGCGTTTTTGCAGGCCGGGCACGGCGGCATCGCCGACTTCCACGCCGAGGTCGCCGCGCGCCACCATGATGGCGTCGGAGGCATCGAGAATCTCTTCCAGGTTGGTAATCGCCTCGGCGCGCTCGATTTTCGCCACCAGCATGCTCTTGCCGCCGGACGCTTGCATCAGCGTGCGCGCCAGTTGCATGTCGGCGCCATCGCGCGGGAAGGACACCGCCAGATAATCGGCTTTCAACGCCGCGGCAGTCTTGATGTCTTCCATGTCCTTTTCGGTCAGCGCCGCAGCGGAAAGGCCGCCGCCCTGGCGGTTAATGCCCTTGTTGTTGGACAGTATGCCGCCCTGTTTCACCGTACACAGGATTTGATTGCCGTTCACCTCTTCCACCCACATCACGATGCGGCCATCATCCAGCAGCAGGGTGGTGCCGCGATTAACGTCGCGCGGCAGTTCCTTGTAGTCCAGCCCGACGCATTCCTGGCTGCCCAGTTCGCAGTCGCTGTCGAGGATGAAGCGGTCGCCGTTTTTGAGGGTGATCTTGCCGTGCTCGAACTTGCCGATGCGGATTTTCGGGCCCTGCAGGTCAACCAGCACACCGACGGTCTTGCCACGCGCCCGCGCCATGGCGCGTACCGTTTCCGCGAGCTGGATGTGGTCTTCGGGCTTGCCGTGCGAAAAATTGAGGCGGACGACATCCACGCCAGCCTGGAGCAGGCGGTTGAGCACTTCCGGATCGCTGCTTGCCGGGCCGAGTGTGGCGACAATCTTGGTTTTACGTTGCATTGATATTTAGTCCAGAGTTCTGTGTCTTGAGTTCTGAGCCCGGTTTTTACCCGGCACTCAGTACTCAGTACTCAGTACTATTATTTTGAAGCGCGTTGTTCCAGGATTTCCACTGCGGGCAGAATCTTGCCTTCGAGAAACTCGAGGAAAGCGCCGCCGGCGGTGGAGATGTAGGACACCTTGTCGTAGATATTGTATTTCTGGATTGCGGCGATGGTGTCGCCGCCGCCGGCCAGGGTGAATGCCTTGGTGTTGGCGATGGCTTCGGCAATTTGCTTGGTGCCTGCGCCAAACTGGTCGAATTCGAACACGCCGACCGGGCCGTTCCATACCACGGTGCCGGCCTTCATGATGATGTCCACCAGCTCCTGCGCAGATTTCGGGCCGATGTCGAAAATCATGTCGTCGTCACACACCGCACCGGCGTCCTTCAGAACAGCCGGTTCGTTGGCGTCGAATTTCTTGCCGCACACCACGTCGACGGCGATCGGGATGGTGGCGCCACGCGCCGTCATTTTTTTCATCAGCGCCTGGGCGACAGGAACGAGGTCATCTTCGCACAGCGATTTGCCGACATTCTTGCCGGTGGCCTTGAGGAAGGTGTTGGCGATGCCGCCGCCGACCACCAGTTGGTCAACCTTCTCGGACAGGGCTTCGAGCACGGTCAGTTTGGTCGATACCTTGGAGCCGCCGACGATGGCGACCATCGGGCGGGCCGGGTTGAGCAGGGCCTTGGTCAGCGCTTCCAGTTCGCCGGTCAGCAGAATGCCGGCGCAGGCCACCGGTGCGTACTTGGCGACGCCGTGAGTGGAGCCCTGTGCGCGGTGGGCGGTGCCGAACGCATCCATCACGAACACGTCGCACAGCTTGGCGTACTTTTGTGCAGTCTCGTCGACGTTCTTCTTCTCGCCAGTGTTGAAGCGCACGTTTTCCAGCAGTACCAGTTCGCCTTCGGCCACGTCGAAGCCGCCATCCACCCAGTCCTTGATCAGGCGCACCGGCTTGCCGAGTTTCTTGGCCAGGTCGTCGGCCACCGGCTTGAGCGAGTTTTCTTCCGAGTATTCGCCTTCGACCGGGCGACCGAGGTGGGACATCACCATTACCTTGGCACCGGCCTTGAGGCAATGCTCGAAAGTTTTCATCGACGCGGTGATGCGGGCGTCGGAAGTGACTTTGCCATCCTTGACGGGCACGTTGAGGTCGGAACGGATCAGGACGCGCTTGCCCTTGAGGTCCAGATCGGTAACACGGATTACGGACATGGTTGGTTCTCCAGAAAAATTAAGATGTAAGGGATAGGTTGGCCTATGCCTTACAACTCACAGGTTGGCGAGTCGCAAGTAGCAAGTGGCTAAGGTTTCGCCACTTGCTACTTGCTGCTTGCAGTCTTACTTAGATACGTGCTGCACCAGACGCAGCATGTTGCAGGTGTAGCCGTACTCGTTGTCGTACCAGGCCACGACCTTGACGAAGGTGCCGTCCAGCGCGATGCCGGCTTCGGCGTCGAAGGTGGAAGGTGCGCTGTTGCCGACGAAGTCGGTGGAGACCACTTTCTCGTCGGTGTAGCCCAGCACGCCCTTCATGGCGCCTTCGGAGGCCGCCTTCATGGCCTTGCAGATGTCGGCGTAGGCGGCGTCCTTGTTCAGTTCCACGGTCAGGTCAACCACCGACACGTCGGAGGTCGGCACGCGGAAGGCCATGCCGGTGAGTTTCTTGTTCAGCTCGGGAATCACCTTGCCGACCGCCTTGGCAGCGCCGGTGGAAGACGGAATGATGTTTTCCAGGATGCCGCGACCGCCGCGCCAGTCTTTCATGGACGGGCCGTCCACGGTTTTCTGGGTGGCAGTGGCAGCGTGCACGGTGGTCATCAGGCCGCGCTTGATGCCCCAGTTGTCGTTCAGTACCTTGGCGACAGGAGCCAGGCAGTTGGTGGTGCAGGAAGCGGCGGAAACGATGGCTTCGCCGGCGTATTTGGTGTGGTTCACGCCGTACACGAACATCGGGGTGTCGTCCTTGGAAGGCGCGGACTGCACCACTTTCTTGGCACCGGCCTTGATGTGCGCCTGGCAGGATTCGGTGGTCAGGAAGAAGCCGGTGCAGTCGATTACCAGATCGGCGCCCACTTCGTTCCATTTCAAGTTGGCGGGATCGCGCTCGGCGGTCAGGCGGATGGTCTTGCCGTTAACCACCATGTTGCCACCGGCAACCGAAACGTCACCATTGAAGCGGCCATGCACCGAGTCGTACTTCAGCATGTAAGCCAGGTAGTCGGGTTCGAGCAAGTCGTTGATGGCGACGATCTCGATGTCTTTGAAATCCTTCGCCACAGCGCGGAACACCATGCGACCGATGCGGCCAAATCCGTTGATACCGACTTTGATTGCCATGATTGTCTCTCCTTAAAATTAAATGAAAATCTTGAACCGCAGAGACGCGGAGGCGCAGAGAAAATACTTGATCTTCTCAGCGCCTCCGCGCCTCTGCGGTGAATCTTTTACAAAACACCTTTGGCGGTATTGACCACATTCTCGACGGTGAAGCCGAACAGCTTGAACAATTCGCCAGCCGGGGCGGATTCGCCGAAGCGATCCAGGCCGATCACGGCGCCTTCGCCGACATACTTGTACCAGCCGTCGGTGACCCCGGCTTCCACGGCGACGCGCTTGACGCCCTTGGGCAACACGCTGTCCTTGTAGGCTTGATCCTGCTTGTCGAACACGTTGGTGGAAGGCATCGACACCACGCGGGTGGGAATGCCCTGCTCGTCCAGCACCTTCTTGGCGTCCATTGCCAGGGCCACTTCGGAGCCGGTGGCGATCAGCACCAGTTTGGGCTTGGCCGCGTCGGCCAGCACGTAGCCGCCCTTGGCGATGTTGGTGATCTGCGCCGCGTCACGCTTCTGGAAATTCAGGTTCTGGCGGCTGAAAATCAGGCTGCTCGGGCCGTCATTGCGTTCTACTGCGGCAACCCAGGCCACGGCGGATTCGACCGTGTCGCACGGACGCCAGACCTGCATGTTGGGGATCATGCGCAGGGTGGCGGTCTGCTCGACCGGCTGGTGAGTCGGGCCGTCTTCGCCCAAGCCAATGGAGTCGTGGGTGAACACGTAGATCACGCGCTGCTTCATCAGTGCCGACATGCGCAGGGCGTTGCGCATGTATTCCGAGAACATCAGGAAAGTGCCGCCAAACGGCATTAGGCCGCCATGCAGCGCCATGCCGTTCATGATGTGGGCCATGCCGAACTCGCGCACGCCGTAGCTGATGTAATTGCCGGTGCTCTTGCCCTTGACGTGGTGGCAACCTGTCCAGTTGGTCAGGTTGGAGCCGGTCAGGTCGGCAGAGCCGCCGAGGAACTCGGGCAGCGCCGGAGCCAGGCCGTTGATGCAGTTTTGCGAGGCCTTGCGAGTGGCGATGGTTTCGGCCTTCTCGTTGGTCTTGGCGATGAATTCGGCAGCATGTTTTTTCCAGCCAGCCGACAGCTCACCTTCCATGCGGCGCTTGAATTCTGCCGCTTCTTTCGGGAAAGCCTTGGTGTATTCGGCAAACTTGTTGTTCCACAGCGTTTCCAGACCCTGACCCTTGGTGCGGCAATCCCAACCTTCGTAAATGTCCTTGGGGATTTCAAACGGGCCGTGAGTCCAACCCAGGTTGGCGCGAGTTGCGGCAATTTCCGCATCGCCCAGCGCGGCGCCGTGTACGTCGTGGGTGCCTTCCTTGTTGGGTGAGCCCTTGCCGATAATGGTTTTGCAGCAGATCAGGGACGGTTTGTCGGTGACTGCTTTTGCGGCGTTCACGGCGGCGTCGATAGCGACAGGGTCGTGACCGTCGACGTTAGGAATCACGTGCCAGCCGTAGGCTTCAAAGCGCTTGGCGGTATCGTCGGTGTACCAGCCTTCGATGTGGCCGTCGATGGAGATGCCGTTGTCGTCCCAGAACGCGGTCAGCTTACCCAGGCCCCAGGTGCCGGCCAGCGCGCAGGCTTCGTGGGAGATACCCTCCATCATGCAACCGTCGCCGAGGAAGGTGTAGGTATTGTGATTGACGATTTCATGACCGGGTTTATTGAACTCGGCAGCCAGCAACTTCTCTGCCATGGCCATGCCGACGGCGTTGGTGATGCCTTGGCCGAGCGGGCCGGTGGTGGTCTCGACGCCGACCGTGTAGCCGTACTCGGGGTGGCCAGGGGTCTTGGAGTGGAGCTGACGGAATTTTTTGATTTCTTCCATCGGCAGGTCGTAGCCGGTCAGATGCAGCAAGGAATAAATCAGCATCGAGCCGTGGCCGTTGGACTGCACGAAGCGGTCGCGGTCGAACCACTTCGGGTTGGCCGGGTTGTGGCGCAGATGGTGGTTCCACACCACTTCGGCGATTTCCGCCATGCCCATGGGCGCGCCGGGGTGGCCGGAGTTGGCTTTCTGCACGGCGTCCATGGAGAGGACGCGGATCGCGTTCGCGAGTTCTTTACGAGTTGCCATGCTTTTATTTCCTTTTTCAGCTAAGGGCTATATTAAACGGATGATTATCACTCACTAGCCAGTTTAAGGGCAATAATAGATTTTTATTGTGGCAAGAGTTTTTCTTATAGATAAAAGATATAAGACTTGATGGATGTCAATCAGAGCCTGTTTTAATCGGCTCTGATTGACCATTTTATTGGTGACTGCGGACCCAGCTTTTCCATAAATCGAACAGCTTTGAGTCCAGTGCGGCGATGACCGGGCGCGTCCACAAATCGCCAGCCCAGAAATCATCCTCGCTCAGGGTGCACATGGAACCGCCGGCCTCAGCCAGGATCAGCGACCCGGCCGCGTAGTCCCACAATTTTTGTCCGCCGTGCAGGTAAAGGCTGAAGCGGCCGGCCGCAACGTAGCACCATTCCAGGGTACTCGCGCCGAAATTGCGTTGTGAAGCGAACGGCGGAGACGCCACTAATTTTTGCGCCAGGCCCGGCTTGAGACGCTTGAAATCAATTGCCGCCATGGCGCGGTTAAAGTCCGGCGCCTGCTCCTTGAGCGGCAGCCGTACCCCGTTGAGCCATGCGCCCTTGCCCTGTTCCGCCCAAAACATTTCGTTCGCCACCGGGTTGTAAATCACACCCAGCACGCTGCGACCACCGCGCATCAGGGCAACGGAAACGGCGAAATAGGGCAGGCCGTTGACGAAGTTGGAAGTGCCGTCGATCGGGTCGATACACCACAGGCTCTCGCTCCCCGCGCACCACAGCGCTTCATGCTGCTCGGCGGACATTTCCTCGCCCAGCACCGGACAGTCGCAAATCGCCTTGAGCGCGGCAATCAACGCAGTCTGCGCGGCGATGTCGGCCTCGGTAAAGACGCTGCCGTCGGTCTTGCGTTGGTACGCAACCTTCAGGTAGCGCGGCATGATTTCCTGCTGCGCGATGGTTCTGACTGCTTCGATGACGGATTGGAGCATAGGTAGTGGCAAATGACGAGCGGCGAGTGGCGAGTGGGTCTCCACTGGCTACTCGCCACTCGCGACTAGCTATTCTCCTTCCACTTAATCGAGCAGCCCATGCTCGGGATTTGCTCCGCCGGCCCTTTGCCGGTCAGCGCGACTTCTTTCATCGCTTCGAACAGGTCGCGCCGCGCATCGGCGGGCGCGGCCTCCTTGCGCGAAGCGTCGAGCCGGCCGCGGTACTGGAGCTCCAGATTGGCGTTGAAGCCGAAGAAGTCCGGCGTGCACACCGCGCCATAGGTTTTTGCCACGGCTTGGGCTTCATCCCAGACATAGGGAAACGGGAAGCTGAATTCCTGCGCGACTCGTTTCATGTTGTCGAAAGAATCCTCCGGATAATCCGCCGGGTCGTTCGACATGATGGCAATGCTGTTGATGCCTAGCAGTTTTAGCTCGGTGCAGTCGCGCACCAGACGGTCGCGAACCGCCTTCACATAAGGGCAATGGTTGCAGATGAACATCACCAGCAAGCCCTTCGGCCCAACCGCATCGGCAAGACGATAGCGCTTGCCATCGACGCCCGGCAGATCGAAATCGGGTGCCCGCCAACCGAAATCGCAGACGGGTGTTTGCAAACTGACCATGTACAAATCCTTTTATATCGCTAGATTCAGTGCCAATTAAATTAGTTTATCATGAGCGCACTTTACATGAAGCTTGGAAAATAATGGCTGCTCCCCGTTTTTATTGCCCCGAGATTCCCGCACGCAAAGGCATGGCAGAACTGCCGGAACAGGCCGCGCACCATGCCACGCGGGTGCTGCGCCTGAAGGAAGGCGATGCCGTGACCGTATTCAACGGCCAGGGCGGTGAAGGTGATGCGTGCATCACCGCCATCAGCAAGCACCATGTCAGCATGGAAATCACTGACTGGCAAAATGTCGAGCGCGAATCGCCGCTGCAAGTGCACTTGGCGCAAGCGATTTCCGCCGGCGAAAAAATGGATTACACCCTGCAAAAGGCGGTGGAACTCGGCATCGGCAACATCCAGCCGCTCGCCAGCGAACGCAGCGTGGTGCGGCTGTCGGGTGAACGGGCGGACAAGCGCGTGGCGCATTGGCAAGGTGTGGTCATTTCCGCCTGTGAACAAAGCGGGCGCAACCATGTGCCACAAGTCGCCGCGATCCGCCCGCTACTCGACTGGCTGCCGCAAGGCGGCGCGAACAGCCTGCGCCTGATGCTGGCCCCCGGCGCGGAAATCGGCCTGCATGACCTGCCCAAGCCCGGTGGCGCAGTCACCCTGTTGATCGGCCCGGAAGGCGGCCTGTCCCCGGTCGAGGCGGATGCCGCAAAGCGCGTCGGCTTCACCCCGGTGCGGCTCGGCGTACGCGTCCTGCGCACCGAAACCGCAGCGTTGGCGGCGCTGGCGGCGATGCAGACTTTGTGGGGCGATTTTTGAGATGAGGGATTTTCCCCTGCACGTGTAGAATCATGAACATAATGCTACGACGAGGTCAACCATGAACGCTGTTACCGTTTCTCCAAAATTTCAGGTGGTCATTCCGCAGGAGGTGCGCGAGCAACTGCATCTGGAGGCCGGGCAAAAAATGCAGATCATCGCTTACGATGACCGGATCGAGTTGATTCCGCTGCAATCCCCCAGCCGTTTGCGCGGCTTTCTCAAAGGATTGGACACCACCGTGCCGCGTGAAGAAGACCGTCCATGAACGTGGTGGACTCCTGCGGTTGGCTTGAGTATTTCGCCGATGGAGAAAACGCCGATTTCTTTGCGCCTGCGATAGAAGATACGGTATCCCTGGTTGTGCCTGCCGTGAGCCTGTTCGAGGTTTTCAAGCGCATCCTGCAACAACGCACCGAAGATGATGCTCTGCGTGCCATCGCCGTCATGCAGCAGGGGCGAGTGATCGTACTGGATAACTCCTTGGCGATATCGGCGGCCAAACTGTCCTTCGATCTCAAGTTGCCCATGGCGGATAGCCTGATTCTCGCCACCGCCCGATCCTGCGCGGCAACACTGTGGACACAAGACGACGATTTCGAGCGGATACCCGGTGTGCAGTACATCAAGAAAAAGTCGAAGACATTGTCGGGGTCGCCCCAGGCGGAGTGACCAGAAAACGTGCTGTGCATATTTGACAACATAGATCAGTCCTTGCTGTCCGCGCCACGCGACAGGCACGCTGTATTTGTCAAACTCAGCGTGCTGTCGGCCGCTTAATGAATAAGAAATCTCTCACCGAAGCGGACATCCGCACCAAGTTCATCACGCCGAACATCATTACGGCTGGATGGAATATTGATACCCAGGTCAGGGAAGAGGTTCACTTCACCGACGGTCGCATCTATGTTCGCGGAAGAATCCACACGCGAGGTGAACGCAAGCGCGCCGATTACATTCTTTACTACAAGCCGAACATCCCCATCGCGATCATTGAGGCGAAGGACAATAATCACTCGGTCAGCTCCGGCATCCAGCAGGCTCTTGGTTATGCTGAAACCCTCGACATTCCTTTCGTGTTCAGCAGCAACGGAGACGGCTTTTATTTTCATGATAAAACGGCGAAAACCGGAAATATCGAAACGGAGATTCCTCTCGACGCCTTTCCTTCCCCGCAGGAGTTGTGGCAAAAATATCGAGCCTACAAAGGGCTTGCGGATGAGGTTGAGTCTATTGTCGCGCAGGACTATTTTCTCGACGGTTCAGGCCGTTCCCCGCGCTACTACCAGCAAACCGCCATCAACCGCACAGTTGAAACAATTGCAAAAAATGAGAGCGGCAATCGGCACCTGCTGGTCATGGCAACCGGCACGGGCAAGACCTACACCGCATTCCAGATTATTTACCGCCTGTGGAAGAGCGGACTGAAGAAACGCATCCTCTTCCTTGCCGACCGCACGGCGCTCATCGACCAGACCGTGCGCGGCGACTTCCGGCACTTCAAGGAAGCGATGACGGTCATCAAACACAAAGAGATTGACCCGTCTTACAATATTTACCTCGCTCTTTATCAGGGCTTGTCCGACAGTAACGCCAATGACGCCTACAAGCAGTTTAGCCCGGACTTTTTCGATCTTGTGATCGTGGACGAGTGCCATCGCGGCAGTGCACGCGAAGACAGCAAATGGCGTGAAATCCTCGAATACTTTCACACCGCCACTCACATCGGCCTCACCGCCACGCCGAAGGAGACCAAGGAAATATCCAGCAGCGAGTATTTCGGCGACCCGCTCTATACCTACTCGTTAAAACAAGGCATAGACGATGGTTTTCTCGCGCCTTACAAAGTCGTCAAGGTCACGCTCGACATTGATGCCGAGGGCTGGAGGCCACCTGCCGGCTTCAAGGACAAGGATGGCAACCTGGTCGAAGATCGCATTTACAACCGCACCGACTTTGACCGGCATCTCATCGTGGAAGAGCGCCGCAAGCTGGTCGCGGCCAAAATCACCCAATTCCTCAAGGGCAGTGACCGCTACTCCAAGAGCATCGTCTTTTGCGTTGACATTGAACACGCCCAAGGCATGCGCAATGCTTTGGCCAACGAGAATGCCGACCTCGTCGCCAAGAGCAGCAAATACGTGATGCAGATCACGGGCGACAACGAAGAGGGCAAGCGGGAACTCGATTCCTTCATCAACCCGAGCGAGCTTTACCCAGTCATCGCGACCACCTCGAAACTCATGACCACCGGTGTGGATGCGCAAACCTGCAAACTCATTGTCCTCGATTCCAACATCGGTTCGATGACCGAATTCAAGCAAATTATCGGGCGCGGCACCCGCATCAACGAAGATTTCGGCAAGCACTACTTCACCATCATGGACTTCCGCAATGTAACCGCCTTATTCGC
The DNA here is from genome assembly GCA_028713975.1 of Sulfuricella sp. Taxonomy (GTDB): domain Bacteria; phylum Pseudomonadota; class Gammaproteobacteria; order Burkholderiales; family Sulfuricellaceae; genus Sulfuricella. The sequence goes on along the minus strand of JAQTNE010000005.1, from coordinate 106,842 downwards.
CGACAAGGACTTTGACGGCGACCCGGTGCGCGTGAAGGAGGCCAGCGAAGACGACGATCTTTCCGGCGTTGAAGATGAAGGCGAGGACACAGCCGTCATTGATGACTTGACCGGCGAAGAAGTGGACTTCCCGGAGCCCGAGCAACCGGATGTTTCGATTCCCGATGGCGATCCGCCCGATGGCCGCCGCCACAAAGTCACCGTCCATGGAGTCGAAGTCACCATCATCAAGGAGCGGGTTCAATACCTCGGCGGCGACGGAAAAATCATTACCGAAAGTCTGCGCGACTACACCCGCGACAACGTGCGGCGTTCCTATGCCTCGCTCGATTCCTTCCTCACCAGTTGGAAGCAGGCCGACAAAAAGCGCGCCATTATCGATGAACTGGAACAGCAGGGCGTGATCTTCGCCGCCCTCAATGAAGAAGTTGGCTCGGCGTTCGACCCTTTCGATCTCATTTGCCATGTCGCTTACGAGCAGAAGCCGCTGACCCGGCGTGAGCGGGCGGAGCAGGTAAAGAAGCGCGACTACTTCACCAAATACGGCGACCTCGCCCGCAAGGTAGTCGCCGCCTTGCTCGACAAGTATGCGGATGAGGGGCTGCTCGATCTGGAGAACCCGGAAATCATCACACTTGATCCGCTCAAGAAACTTGGCTCGCCGGTCGAGATCATCCGCGCTTTCGGCGGCAAGCCCGCCTACGATGCCGCTATCCACGAATTAACCCAACAGCTTTACCAGGCTGCCTGATTACGAATCAAACATGTCCAATATTTCCGCCATTGTAAAAAATGTCCGCAACATCATGCGTCAGGATCGCGGCATCTCCGGCGATGCCCAGCGCCTGGAGCAACTTGGCTGGATGCTGTTCCTGAAAATCCTCGACGAGAAAGATCAGGAGCTCGAACTCATCCGCACGAAATACAAATCCGTCATCCCGGATAAATTCCAGTGGCGCAATTGGGCGACCAATCCGGAAGGCATCACCGGCGAAGAACTCCTCGTGTTTATTGACGATGCACGCAACGGACTGTTCGCCACGCTGCGCGAATTGAAATCCAGCGCCACGCCGCAGCGCGCCGCCCTGGTGCGCGAAGTGTTCGATGGCTCGAACAACTACATGAAGTCCGGTTACGAGATGCGCAAGGTCATCAACCAGCTCAACCAGTTCGACTTCAACAACTCCGACGACCGGCACATCTTCGGCACCATCTACGAATCCATCCTGGTCGAGTTGCGCGACGCTGGAAACAAGGGCGAATACTACACGCCGCGCGCCATCACCCAGCTCATGACGCGCATGACCAACCCGCGCCTTGGCGAACACGTGCTCGACCCGGCAGCGGGAACCTGCGGCTTCCTCAGCGCGGCGATAGACCACATCCGCGTCCACCAAGTCCACACCCTCGACGATGAAGCCACGCTCCAGAAATCCATCAGTGGCTGGGAACTGAAGCCAGTCTCCTATGTGCTCGGCCTCACCAACCTCATCCTGCATGGCATGGATGTGCCCGACTGGCATTACATCGACAGCCTCAAAACCGAATACAACAGTATCGGCCCGCGTCAGCAAGTGGATGTTATCCTCGCCAACCCGCCTTTTGGCGCCAGCATCGCCGACGGCGTGGAGGGCAACTTTCCGCAGTCGTACCGCTGCCGCGAATCCGCCGACCTGTTCGTCATCCTGATGATCCAGTTGCTCAAGCCGGGTGGTCGTTGCGCCATCGTGTTGCCCGATGGCTGCATCACCGGCGACGGTTACAAGGAGCGCATCCGCGAAAAGCTGCTTACCGACTGCAACCTGCATACCATCGTGCGCCTGCCGCAGTCCACCTTCCACCCGGCGACCGTCTCCACCAATCTGCTGTTCTTCGAGAAAGGCACGCCCACGAAGGAAATCTGGTATTACGAGCACCGCCTGCCCGAGGGGCAAAAGAGCTACTCCAAAACCAAGGCTATCCAGTTCGACGAATTCGCACCCATGATGGAGTGGTGGGATAAGCGCGAGGAAAACGAGGTGGCGTGGCGCGTGCAGATCGGGGATTTGAAGAAGGGGTTCGATCTGGATGTGAAGAATCCGAACTCGCTCATTCAGGAGCAGGAACTCGGTGTGCAGGATTGCTTGACCGCGTTCCGAAAATCCATGGGGCGAGTTGAAGCTGCGTTGGCTGCGGTGGAAAAAGAATACGCGGCTTGAAAACATGAAACGTATCGGCGACATCCTTACCCGCAACAAGACCCGCGTGACCGTCGAGGACGGCGTCAGCTACAAGCAGGTCACTATCCGCACGAACTACAAAGGTGTGGTGCTTCGTGGCGTGCTGGACGGCGCCACCATAGGCACAAAAGAACAGTTTCGCGTTTCGGTAGGCCAATTCATTCTCAGCCGGATTGACGCGCGCAACGGTGCTTTCGGCATTATTCCGGACGAGCTGGAAGGTGCGATTGTCACCAACGATTTTCTCGCGTTCGACATCAACGAGAATGAGGTGGAAACTGAATTCTTTAACGTCTTTTTGCAGTCTCCAATTTTTCTGGAAGCCTGCATCAGAGCCAGCCGGGGCAACACCAACCGCAAACGGGTTGATGAAAATTTCTTCCTGAACTATGAGGTCAATCTTCCGTCGCTTCCAGATCAGCATCAGCTCATCAAGCGCATCAACAAAGCACGGGCGGGCATTGTGACCGCTCAGGATGAAATCACCCGGCAGAAATCGCTCCTCGCCAAGCTCAAGCAAGCCATCTTACAGGAGGCGATACAGGGCAAGCTGACCGCCGACTGGCGCGCCGCCAACCCGGACGTTGGACCCGCGAGTCAGCTCATGCAGCGCATCCAGGCCGAAAAAGCGCGTCTCATCGCCGCCAAGAAAATACGCCCCGAAAAGCCACTATCCAAAATCACACCAAACGAAGTTCCTTTTGAGATTCCGAAAGGGTGGGAGTGGACTCGTTTGGGAGGGGTGTGTAAAAAAACTGGTTCCGGAAGCACGCCGTCCGGTGGAAAGACGGCATATTCGACAATGGGTATCCCTTTCCTTCGCTCCCAGAACGTCCACGATGACGGGCTGGTTCTTGATGATGTCGCCTTTATTTCAACGGCAATTCACGCACGCATGAAAGGAACAGCCGTCTATCCACAAGATATTTTGCTGAATATTACAGGCGGGTCAATTGGACGTTGTGCTTTGGTGTCTGATGAAATTGAGGAAGCAAATATTAATCAGCACGTTGCCATCATACGGCCATTGATTCGGACGTCTGGAAGCTTTCTACACGCGATCATTCTTTCCCCCTATTTTCAAAATAAAGTTGACGAAGCGCAAACGGGTGCTGGAAGAGAGGGATTGCCAAAAAACAAGATGGATAGAATTTTGATCCCTCTCCCGCCACTCGCCGAGCAAGTAGCCATCGTGGAAAAAGTGGAAGCGCTGATGACGACCTGCCGCACACTGGAAGCGGAGATCGAGCACGCCCGCACCCATGCCGCCCACCTTCTCCAGGCTGTCCTCAGGGAAGCATTCTCCGGCGAACTCGTTGCGCAACAGGCGCAGGACAAGCCTGCCCCGGCTGCATCCAATGTGATTCCTTTCCCCGTCAGAATCGGCAATATTTCCGCTACGGATTTGCATGCGGGCATCCTGGCAAAGGCCTATCAGCTTCACGCGCAAAACCCCAAGCACCTTATTTATTTCGGCCATGTGAAGGCGGAGAAAATTGCCCACCTGGTTGAGGCCCATCTGGGCATCGATCTGAAACGAATGCCGGTGAAAGCTGCGCTAGGCCCGAACGATTTTCCGCACTTAAAGAAAGTGGAATCCCGCGCCAAAAAAGCGAACTGGTTTGTTGTGCGGCAACAGCAAGCCGATGGCGCTTATGTGTTCCACAAAGAACACGGCTTCGATGCCTTGCTGGGCAAAACCGCCGAGGCCCTTGGCGAACGCGCCGCAGAGGTGGATGCGCTGATCCGTCTTTTGCTTCCTCTGAATACCCGGCAGGCGGAGATTGTGGCGACGCTTTACGCTGCCTGGAATAACCTGCTGTTACTTGGCCGCTCTTCAAGCGACGAAGAGATTGTTTATGAAGCTCGGGAAAACTGGCACGCATCAAAACTCGGGATCGAGAGGGAAAAGTTTTTCAAGGGCTTGGAGTGGATGCGCAAGCAGGGATTGGTGCCTGTAGGCAGGGGTAAATATGTGGACACACAATAGCCTCACATAAAGCCGAGTTCGTTCACGCCCTTGCCGCCTTCCCGCTGGTCGTCAAAGCGGCTACATCCGTGCCAATGGATCGACTATTTGGCGTCTACCGCCAGCGCATACCTGGGATGTTTCAAAGTTTTCGCTTTTGATTGTAAACTGTTGAAATAATTTACCGAGTTACATCGTCGGACATGAAAAATATGCCCCTGAAAACCCAAAATTCAAAACCCAAGATTGAGCATTTCGTCGGCTGGTTCCGCTCCGCCGCACCGTATATTCACGCCTTTCGCGGCAAGACCTTTGTCGTCGCTTTCGGCGGCGAGGTGGTGAGCGAAGGGCAGTTCATCGCGCTGGCGCACGACCTGAACTTGCTCAACAGCCTCGGTGTACGGCTGGTGCTGGTGCACGGTGCGCGGCCACAGATCGAGGAGGAATTGACCGAGCGCGGCGCGGCGATTCGCTATGCCGGCGGGATGCGGGTGACCGACGACGATGCGCTGAAATGCGTCAAGGAGGCGGCGGGTACGGTGCGGGTGGAGATCGAGGCGTTGCTTTCGATGGGGCTGGCCAATTCGCCGATGGCGGGCGCGGACATTCGCGTCGCCAGCGGCAATTTTGTTACCGCCATGCCGACCGGTGTGCTCGAAGGCGTCGATCTGATGCATACCGGCGAGGTGCGCAAGATCGACGTGGTCGCCATCCGGCGCCGGCTCGACGCCAACGAAATCGTGCTGCTTTCACCGCTCGGCTATTCGCCCACCGGCGAGGTGTTCAACCTGTCGCTGGAAGACGTGGCGACTTCCGCCGCGATTGCGCTGGATGCCGACAAGCTGGTGTTTCTGATGGATACGGCGGGGGTGGTCGGCGATGACGGCGAACTGCTGCGCGAATTGACTACGGCTGCCGCGCAAGTGGTGCTCGACTCGAACGCGGCGCTGTCGCCGGACGTGGGTTATTACTTGCCGTGTGCGGTGCGCGCCTGCCGCAAGGGCGTGTCGCGGGTTCATCTGATCAGCCGCCACACCGACGGGGCGTTGCTGCAAGAGCTGTTTACCCGCGAAGGTATCGGCAGCATGGTCAGCGAAGACCCGTTGGAAACCTTGCGCAATGCCACGATCGACGATGTCGGCGGGATTCTGGCGCTGATCGAACCGCTGGAGGGCGTCGGTGTGCTGGTTCGCCGTTCACGCGAGCTGCTGGAAATGGAAATCGACCGTTTTGCCGTGCTGGAATACGACGGCCTGATTATCGGTTGCGCCGCGCTCTATCCGTTCCCGAAAGAGAAGGCCGCCGAGCTGGCGTGCATGGCGGTGCACCCCGATTATCGCGGTTCCGGGCGGGGCGAGGCGCTGCTCGAACACGTGCGGGCCAAGGCATTAAAAAAAGGTTTCAAGCAGTTGTTCGTGCTGACTACGCGCACGGCTCACTGGTTCCTCGAGCGCGGCTTTATCGAAACCGGCGTGGACAAGCTGCCCAAGGCCAAGCAGGGGCTGTATAACTTCCAGCGGCGCTCCAAGGTGTTCGTGAAAAAGCTGTAAATCCAGAAAACCTAACCGCAGATAAACGCTGGTTTTATCCGTGTTTATCTGCGTTCATTGGCGGTTGATTGCCGTTTTTAATCAGCGGGAATGCAACTCTGACGCACAGCCCGGTGCCGTTTTCAGGCACGTCCAGACGCAAGTTGGCGTGGTGCAGGCTGGCAATCCGCTGCACGATCGACAGCCCCAGCCCACTGCCAGTTTCTTCGGTACCGGTCACGCGATAAAAGCGCTCCAGCGCCCTGGCGCGATCTTCCGCATGAATGCCGGGGCCGCTGTCGCACACTTCCAGTACAGCCTGATTGCCCTTGTTGGCAATCGCGATTCGAACGGTGCCGCCGGGTGGCGTGTAGCGGATGGCGTTGTCCACCAGGTTGCGCACCAGCACGCCGAGCATGGTCGGGTCGCCGTTGATGCGGCCTCGCTCTTCGGCGAGGGACAGTTCGATGTTTTTGCTGGCGGCCATGGATGCCAATTGAGACAGGCATTTTGTCGCCACTTCATGCAGTTCCGTCGGCGTTTCCGGTGGTGGGGCGGCATGGTCGAGACGGGCGAGCGTGAGTAATTGATCAACCAGATGCGCGGCGCGATTTGCCCCTTCGATCACCTGCCGTAGCGCATGTTGGCGTGAGTCCTCTTCCGCACTTTGCAGAGCCACCTGTGCCTGAATTTTCAGGGCGGCCAGCGGGGTACGCAATTCGTGGGAAGCGTCGGCGGTAAAGCGCCGCTCGTTTTCCAGCGTGTGCGCCAGCCGTTCCAGCAAGGTGTTGAGCGCATCGGCCAGCGGGCGGATTTCTGCGGGGATCTGCGGGTCGTCGATTGGAGCCAGGTCGTCCGGCGCGCGGCGCATGACTTCACGGGTGATGCGTTGCAGCGGCACCAGGCCGCGCCCGACGCCCAGCCAGATCAGCAGGGCCAGCACCGGCAGGGCCAAAATCAGCGGGTAAGCGAGCCGCAGGGCGACGTCCACCGCCAATTCGTTGCGCATGTCGTGGCGTTCGCCGGTCTGGATCAGCGTGCCATGATCTGCGCTGAGGCTGAAAATTCGCCATTGCTTGCCGCCGATAATTTCGTCGCTGTAACCCGAGTTGCGCTCCGAAAGCCGCGTTGCCGGGGCGCTGGCGGAGCGCAGCCGCAGCTTGCCGTCGCGGCTGAAAATCTGGAATGCGATTTTCCGCTCGTGCTTGTACTCGCGGCCTTCCTCATTTGTTTCGATCGCTTCGCCTTCATGGCGATCATCCTTGAGCGTGTGGCGGGATTGAGCCAGGATGACCCGCGCCGACTGCGCCAGTTGGGCGTCGAACAGCTCGTCGATTTCATGGTGCGCATCGAAAAAGGCAAAGGCGGCGGTGACCAGCCAAACCAGCGTGGTTGCGCCGAGCAGCAGAGCCAGTAACCGGCGCCGCATCGAGGGTAAATTAGCCATGATCCGGGTCTGATTTGTCGATCATGTAGCCGACGCCACGCACGGTGCGGATCAGCTCCGCGCCGAGTTTTTTGCGCAGGTGATGGATGTGAACTTCAACTGCATTGCTTTCCACTTCCTCGTTCCAGCCGTACAGGCTTTGTTCCAGTTGTTCGCGCGAGAGGGCGCGACCGGCGCTTTCCAGAAGCTGCTGCAGGATGGCGAATTCGCGCGGGGACAGTTCCACGGGCTGGTCGAGGCGTGTGACGCGGTGCGCCGCCGGGTCGAGGGTGATCTCGCCATGCTTCAGCAGCGGCGAAGCACGCCCGCTGCTACGCCTCAACAGCGAGCGGACACGCGCCGCCAGTTCTTCCAGATCAAACGGCTTGACCAGGTAATCGTCGGCACCGCTGTCCAGCCCTTCTACCCGGTCGGCCACGCTGTCGCGGGCGGTCAGGATCAGCACCGGCAGTGTCGCACCGGACTGACGCAGCCAGCGCAGCAAATCCAGGCCGGACAGGCGCGGCAGCCCGAGATCGAGCACCACCAAACTGTATTCTTCCGCTGCCAACGCCAGTTGCGCTGCCACGCCGTCCTTGACCCAGTCCACGGTATGGCCGGCCAGACGCAGCCCGGCGCGGATGCCGTCGCCGAGCAAGGAGTCGTCTTCAACCAGGAGTAGTCGCATGGCAGGTTTTCCAGGGGCTTTTCATCAGCGAAAGATTGTGCGGCGAATCGGGAAAAAATGCCATGGGGGGGTTGCGTCCTTCGCGACGAAGCGTTTCATTAATCACCCGTTAACGCGGAATTTTAATCCGTGATTCGGAAAAATTTCCTTGTTCGGCACCCTCATGGCAGGCCGTGCAGTTGGCCGGACTGCCGATTTTTGGCCGTTTCCAGACGTCGGTGCTAACTTTGTCGTGCTTCTGCACAAACCACGGCGTTTCGCTGATGCGTAATGGCGTTGATTGCGCCGGGATGGATTGTGAAATTTTGGCGGAACGCCGGTTGGTGGCATGGTCTGCGCTGTTGGCAACAAGAAATTCCATTATTTCCTTTTGGGTCACGGGATCAAGCGACGCGTTTTCGCCGAAGTGTTGGTCCAGGCCAGACATCATCTTGCGCCAGGAGCGTTCCGGCAGCAGGCCGGGATGATAAAGGGTGTGGCAGCTACTGCATTCCGTTTTCCATTTTGCGTTGCTGACCGGAGGAAGCGATTTGCTTTCGCCATGTTTGTGGTTATCGGCCAGTAGCCAGCCGGTGGCCGTGACCGAGCCGATCAGAACAGCCAGTTGAAGTAATTTGCGTGTCATGGCGACCTCCTTATTTGATGGAAAGCAGGTAGGCGATGAAGTCGCCCTTTTCCTGGGCGGTGCAGGTTCGTTCCAAGACATCCTGGCAGTTGCGCGAGAACCATTTTTCAACCTTGGCCGGATCGGTCAGACGCTGCGGATTGGTACTCGGCGCCATCGGTTCGATTTGCTTGTGGGCACGGGTCTGGCCCGGATTTTTCGGGTTGCCGGTATGGCAGCCGGAGCAGGAAGCTTTCGTGCCTTTGCTATGGATGCGTTCAGCGTGATAAAGCGCCTCTCCGCGTTGGGCGGAGAATTCCTTGAATGCGGAGTTTTCCTTCCGGGCGGTCGCCGCATAATCATTTAGCACTTCGATCGGTGCGGCGGCATAAGCGTTGGTTCCGGCCAGCAGCAGGATTAGCGCGAGGCTATTTATCATTTTGTTCATTGGTTTCTCCTTGTGCAATGTGATATTGAAAGCCGCTGACCATACTCTGGGCCAGTGGAGTTTTCCCCACGGTCTCGTGCCAGATCAGCGCGGTGACGTGAATGACGACGAAGCCGATCAGCAGCGAGTAGATGACCTCGTGCGGTTCCTTGAAAATTCCCTTGAGCCAGACGCTATCCCCCAGCAAAGAAGCTAGCGGCCCGGTATTATGCTCAATGGCTGCGAGTCCCACACCGGTTACGGCCATGACCAGCAGCAGGCCGTAAACGGTGAGGTAGGCGGCGCTCGCCAGTGGATGGTGGCCGAAATGCGGTGTTGTTTTGAAGTTGAAATGACGCACTGCGCGCCACCACACCTTCGGGTGCCACATGTCGGAAAAACGGGCATGCTCCGGGCCGACCAGACCCCAGGCAAGACGTGCTGTCAGTCCGAGCAGCAAGCCGTAACCGAACAGAATGTGGATTTGCCACAGGGCTTTTTCGCTGGCACCGTGTTCGAACAGGTCGGACACGGTGCCGGTCAGGATCAAGCTGATTATGGCAAGCCCGTTCCAGGCGTGGATCAGGCGCAATATGCCGTCATAGACTTTTTGCCGTTCATAACAGATTGGTGACATGGGAATTCTCCTTCATGGAAACTGTATGGGACGCACTGTAACAACTGTTCCTTAAAGGAGGCTTAAGACCAAACTTTGCGCTATCATGCAATTTTTCGGTTAAGCATGGAGACATGATCATGGCAAGAACAGTGAAATGCGTGAAGCTCGGTCGCGAGGCGGACGGGCTGGATTTCCCTCCCTACCCCGGTGAGCTCGGCAAGCGGATTTATGAGAACGTTTCCAAGGAGGCGTGGGCGGCTTGGCTCAAGCACCAGACCATGCTGATCAACGAAAACCGCCTCAACATGGCCGACCCAAGCGCGCGCAAGTATCTGGCGGAGCAGGTCGAGTCATATTTTTTCGGCGCCGGGGCAGACAATGTGTCGGGCTATGTGCCGCCGAAGCATTAATGCGTGAGGCATAAAACGGGGTGGTGGTTTTTACGCTTCACCCCTCGCCGCCCTCAAAGAACCATCATTTCCAGGATTCACCATGACCAGCCTGCATGCCCCGGAATACTATATCAACCGTGAACTCGGCCAGCTTGCCTTCAACCGGCGCGTGCTGGCGCAGGCGGAGGATCGCCGCAATCCGCTGCTGGAACGGCTGAAATTCCTGTGCATTGTCAGCAGCAACCTGGACGAGTTTTTTGAAGTCCGTGTTGCCGGCCTGAAAGAGCAGATTGCGCTGAACGTTACGGCAACGGGGCCGGACGGCATGTCGGCGCGGCAGGCGTTCAGGCTGGTGAACGAACAGGCGCATCAACTGGTGGACGAGCAATACCAGCTTTTGAACGAGGTGATCCTGCCCGAACTGGCGCGCCATGACATCCGTTTCTTGCGCCGTACCCACTGGCACGAGGCGCAGACCGAATGGATACGGGATTTCTTCTTTAACGAATTGATGCCGGTGCTTTCACCGATCGGGCTTGATCCTTCCCATCCTTTTCCGCGGGTGTTGAACAAAAGTTTGAATTTCGCGGTCGAGCTGGAAGGCAAGGATGCCTTCGGCCGTGCTTCCGGCGCTGCCATCGTGCAGGCGCCGCGTTCCCTGCCGCGCGTGATCAGGATGCCGCCCGAGATCGCCGGCTGCGAATACGGCTTCGTCTTTCTTTCTTCGATTCTCCACGCCCATGTGGGTGAACTGTTTTCCGGTATGCACGTGAAGGGCTGTTATCAGTTCCGGGTGACGCGCAATTCGGATCTCTTCGTGGACGAAGAGGAGGTCAAGAACCTGCGCGAGGCGTTGCAGGGGGAATTGCCGCAGCGCAACTTCGGCAACGCTGTCCGTCTGGAAGTGGCGGATAACTGTTCGCCGGAAATGACCAGTTTTCTGATGGGGCAGTTCGGCCTGAACCAGGAGGATCTGTATCAGGTCAACGGCCTGGTCAACCTGGTGCGGTTGATGCAGATTCCCGACGGGGTCGATCGCCCTGACCTGAAATATCCGCCCTTCATTCCCGGCACTCCGTCAGCGGTGACCAAGCAGCCCGACATGTTCCAGGCGATCAGGAACGGCGACATCCTGCTGCATCACCCCTATCAGTCGTTTAACCCGGTGGTCGATTTCATCCAGCAGGCGGCGCAGGATCCCAGCGTGCTGGCAATCAAGCAGACCATCTATCGCACCGGCACCGATTCCGCACTGATGGCGGCGCTGATCAAGGCGGTGCAGAGCGGCAAGGAAGTCACCGTGGTGCTGGAGTTGCTGGCGCGGTTCGACGAAGAAGCCAACATCAATTGGGCGGAGCGCCTGGAAAATGCCGGCGCGCACGTGGTGTACGGCGTGGTCGGCTACAAGACTCACGCCAAGATGCTGCTGGTGGTGCGGCGCGAGGAGGACGGGCTGCGCCGCTATGTGCATCTCGGCACGGGCAATTACCATCCGCGCACCGCCAAGCTGTATACCGATTTCGGCCTGTTTACCTGCGACGAAAAAATCGGCAGTGATGTCAACGATGTGTTCCTGCAACTCACCGGCATGGGCAAGGCGGGCAAGTTGACCCACTTGCTGCAGTCGCCATTCACTCTGCACAGTAAAATGATGGCGGCGATCGAGGCCGAGGCGGCCAATGCGCGCGCCGGCAAAAAGGCTTTCATCGTCGCCAAGATGAATGCCCTGCTCGAACCGCAGATCATCAGCGCGCTCTACGATGCTTCTATAGCCGGGGTCAAGATCGACCTGATCGTGCGTGGGGTGTGCGCATTGCGACCGGGCATTCCCGGCATATCCGAAAACATCCGGGTGCGCTCCGTCATTGGCCGCTTCCTCGAGCATTCGCGCATTTTCCATTTCTGCAATGGCGGCGCGCATGCCGTTTACCTGTCCAGCGCGGACTGGATGCAGCGCAATTTCTTCCGCCGCGTCGAGGTCTGTTTCCCGGTGCTGGACGCCAAGCTGAAAAAGCGGGTGATCAAGGAAGGGCTGGAACCTTATCTCAGGGACAACAGCCATGCCTGGGAAATGGATTCGGAAGGCAATTTCCGCCGCAAGAAGCCGCGCGGCAAAGTGGTCTCTGCCCAGTTGCAGCTCCTGCAGGAACTGTCGCAGCCGGTGAAATAGAAATCCTTCAAATCTTGTGCAGCGTCACATTGCTGTCACAAATCGGGCTTAGTATCTCTCGCACACCATGGATAAAGAGCGAGGGAAAGCCAATGCAAGTATCGTCTAATACCCATTTTGGATTTTTCGGCGGTTCGCCAGGGAGCGCGAAGTTTCAGGCAAGGGCTGTCAGCCATATGGCATCGGCATCTGCCGCTTGGGATGAAAACGAAACGCAGGCATATCCATGGTTACAGGAAATTATCGAGTTGCAGGAAATCATCGAGCAGCGCCGGCTGACGGCTTTGTTCCAGCCGATTATTTCCATGGGGCGCAGCGAGATAATTGGTTACGAGGGGCTAATTCGCGGGCCTTCCGATAGTCCTCTGCATGCGCCGGTCAACCTGTTCCGTGCTGCCAGCGAAAGCGGTTTGGCGGTCGAGGTGGAGCATCTGTGCCGTCAGGTGGTGCTGGAAAATTTCGCCAAGCTTGATCTGCCCGGTAAGCTGTTCCTCAATGTCAGCCCGGAATGCCTGCTACCGCGCAACGCCAAGTATGGCGAGACGCTGGGCTACATTCACAATCTGGGCATCCGGCCTGATCGGGTCATTATCGAGTTGACGGAAAACCAGCGTACCCTTGACTATGATTTGTTGCGCGAAGCGGCCAGGCATTACCGTGCCATGGGTTTTGAAATCGCCATCGACGACCTGGGCGAAGGCTTTTCCAGCCTGCGACTCTGGTCGGAGCTGCGGCCAGAATACGTCAAAATAGACATGCACTTCATTCAGGGTATCGACCAGAACCCGGTGAAGCGGCAATTTGTCAGCTCGATTCAGCAAATCGCAGAAAAATCCGGCACCAGAGTGGTTGCCGAGGGTATCGAAACCGAGGCAGAACTTCGAGTGATCAAGGATTTGGGCATTGCCTACGGCCAGGGCTATCATATCGCCCGTCCCAACAGCCAGCCGGTCACGGCACTTTCTGCCGGAGTATCCAAGGCATTAGGGAATAAAATTACTCCGAGCCATCCTCAAAATGGCCGGGCCGGCCCCAAGACGGTTACCGTGCTCAAGCTGTTGCGGGAGTGCCAGGTTGTGGCGCCGGATACGCCCAACGAAGTGCTTTATGATATGTTCATCAGCGACCCGGAGTTACAGGCATTGCCGGTGGTGGAAAATGGTTCGCCGGTTGGCCTGGTCAACCGTAATGCGCTGATCGACGGCTTTGCCCGACCCTATCGGCGCGAACTGTTCGGCAAGAAGCCCTGCACCCGGCTGATGGATGCCACCCCGCTGATTGTGGAAAAAGACATGGGCATCCATGAACTGAGCCATGCCATCGTCGAGGCGGACCGGCATCACTTGTCGAACGGCTTCATCATCACCGATCGCGGACAATATCTCGGCATGGGAACCGGCCACGACCTGGTGCGAGAAATTACCCAGATGCAGATCAGCGCCGCCCGCTATGCCAATCCGCTGACCCTGCTGCCGGGCAATGAACCGATCAACCAGCAGATCGCCTTGCTGCTGGACAGCGGCGTGGAGTTTTACGCCTGTTATTGCGATCTCGACCACTTCAAGCCGTTCAATGACGTGTATGGCTACCATAGCGGCGACAACGTGATCCAGATGACTGGGAAAATCCTCTCCGAAGCGTGCGACCCGGATCGCGATTTTATCGGCCATATTGGCGGCGACGACTTTATCATCCTGTTCCAGAGCGCGGACTGGGAGGCGCGTTGCCAGGCGGCACTGAATCGTTTTGCAACGGCGATCCTGGAGTTTTTCAGCGCCGCGGATCGGGAGCGGCAAGGCTATGTGGCCAGGGATCGCCGCGGCCACGAAGTGTTCTGCCCACTGACCAGCCTTTCCATCGGGGTTGTGCCGGTCGTGTCCTGCATGCATGCTTCGCACCATAAAATTTCGGCTGCTGCCGCCGACGCGAAAAAACAGGCCAAGGGAATTCCCGGCAACAGCCTGTTTATCGAGCGCCGAACCGCATGTGCCGAAGCGGGGCCGTCCATGGATTTCTCGCTGGAGGGCGCTGTTTAATGCCGCAGCAATAACATGAAATTCATACGATGACTAAAAAGCAAAAACAGGCTTCGCAGCCGATTGACTCCGGCCAGGATGCTGCGGCGATTGAGGATGACCGCAATCTCCGCGTCCTGCATGAGGCGATTGTCGGCGCATTCGGCCTGCCCCAGGGCAAGTTGTTTGTCAGCATCAAGGGCGACCCGAGCTTGCGCGAGACCGTGGCGCTGCGTCCACGCCAGGAAAGCCGCATGGATGCGGAGGCCGGCAAGGTGCTGGAAACCTGCGAATGGCTGCTGCGCAAGACCGGCTGCTTCAGTATTTACATCGGCTTCAACTCGAGCGAGGTGCGCACCGAGTCGGTGTTCAATCCGTTCAATTATGAAATCCACGATGCCATCGCGCTGATCCAGCCGGGCTATGTGGCGCGCCATTTTGTGCGTGTGCCCTACCAGAAAAAAATGAAGATCATCAGCCGGGTGCGCGATATAGTCCAGACCGGCCCGGTACGCGAATATCTGCCGCCGCACTGGCGTGAGCTGATGGATGAACAGCGCGAAAACTGGAAGCCGATGGCGAAAAAAGACATCAAGCAGGTCGCCCAGTCGCTCAACCGCCTGCGCGGCATCGAAGGATTTTATCTGCGCAACGCGGCAATTTCCCTAAGCCAGGGTATCGTGCGCGCTTCCTTCAATTGCGATGGAACCTATATCGTTGCGGCGGAATACTTCCCGCAGTTCGTGGAAGAAAATACACCCTGACCGCATTGCACGGACAGGGTGGTTAAAATATGGATAATTGTAGCTAGCCTAGCCAACCGGATCTAACATTTATCCTTCGTTGCGGAATATTCAGACAACAGCAGAACCGCCGCCGTATCCGCTACCTCCTGCTTGGCAACGCCAGGGCCGTATTCTTCAAGTAGCTCTTTCTTGTAAGCCTTGAAGAAATCGTTGAAACGCTCCGTGCCGTAGACGCCTGTAGCATAAAGCTCGTCGGCGGCGGCATCGTATTCCAGCCTGATGGCGGCCATGGGCTGCGTCGCCTTCTTGTTGGTCGCGATCATTTTACCGCCCTGCGCCGGATCGTAAATCCGGTCATGCTCGCAGCATACGATCACGCCGGTTCTCCCGGCATCTTCACTTGGTTCGGTGGCGTAATAACTGATCGGGCTGCCGTCCTTCGTCGGATAAGAGAGCTGATGGGAACAAATGGCGGTAAAAGCGACTACCGTGCCGTCTACTCCGGTTCCGCCTTCCCAGGTATATTCGCCATCCTTTCCTACCAGTTTGTCGCCCCCCGGCGGTTTTGTCGGCAGGTTGAGCAGGAAGGCCGGTGTGCTCATGAATGGGTAATTGAAGACGTATGATTCCTTGGTGGTCAGGTTTTTCGCTTTGATCGGCTGGCCTTTGCCGTCAACCAGTTTGACCTTGTTGTATTGCTTCAGTTCTGCTGCCCTAAGAGTCGGATATCCTGCCTGGAAACCGGCAAGAGCCGTCGTAACGCCACAAAATTTAATAAAATTCCGCCGATCCATTTCCTCTCCCGACTATTTATTGGATAAAAAAGACGGGGACCGAAGTCCCCGTCAAAGAGGAGGCTAAATTAAGCGAACAGATCCCGATACATGCCCTTCGCCCAGGACAGCGTTCCACGACCCTTGGAGGCATCGCGGTCTTCGAACATCTTGGTGTCTTTGGAGAAGGAGAACGATTTGGTCTTGGCATCGTAGGCGTAGGTCGCGTCCACCGAGATGCCCTCCAGCGGGCTGGCGTTTACCAAGGAGTAGCAGATGGTCTCCGGGCTGTACCATTCGATATCCTTACCTTGGGCACGCGCCGCCAGTACCTTGGCCACGTACTTGCCTTCGGTATTGGAGGTGTTGGCGCTCTTGGAGTAGGGATGGGGGCGGGAGTCGCCCGTAACATAAACCCGGTCATCGCCAATCACGTTGTATTTGAGGGTGTCGATCAGCGCTTCTTTTTGCGGGTTCTTCGGATCCATGATGCCGAACTGCTCCAGCAGCTTCGACCCGCGCACGCCGGGGTAAATCGAGGCGTCGTCGAAGGTGATGGTGTCGAACTCGGTTTTGATGGTTTTCTTTTCCAGGTCGACGCTCTTGATTTCCATCGAAGGTTTGTATTCGATGTAATCCTTGTACAGCTCGTTGAAGGCCGCATGGAAGCCTTTTGCCTTGATGGTGATGTCGGGGTTGTGGTCGAGCACCAGCACCTTGGCCTTGACTTTGTTCTTCTTGAAGGC
This sequence comes from Sulfuricella sp., assembly GCA_028713975.1. Classification (GTDB taxonomy): domain Bacteria; phylum Pseudomonadota; class Gammaproteobacteria; order Burkholderiales; family Sulfuricellaceae; genus Sulfuricella. Next base: position 90,519 of record JAQTNE010000005.1, on the reverse strand, counting down.
GGCTGCGATCATGCAGGCGCGCTCATAAGGGGCGGGGAGGCAGCGGTAGTTGCCACCCGGGACATTCAGCATGAATACGCCGCCTTCAAAGCCTTGTACCTTTGCCTTGATCGTGCTGTGCTCGGTCGGCATGGTGAAGCCCGCCGGATAGATTGTGCGCAGCGCGGTCTCGGTTTCCGGGTCTTTTACGCCGATGCGCGAATAGTCGTAGCCGATGCCGGGCGCAAGCACCAGGTAATCGTAGGCGATTTCACCCTGGTTGGTGTAGAGCTTGCGTGCAGCGCGATCCAGGCCGGTGCAGGTGGCATTGAAATAAGTGTAATTGTTGTTTTTCGCAGCGTCGAGGAAGCTGTGGTCGGCGAGGAATTCAAGGTTGATTACGCCGGCATACCACAGGTTGCTGGAAAAGCAGGATGAATACATGTCCCGTTTTTCCACCAGTACTACGTCGAACTTGGGATACTCTTTTTTTGCGTACTTGGCGATTGTCAGACCCGAAGTGCCGCCGCCGACGATAACCAGACGCGGCCCTTTTGCCTTGGGCAGATAGGCCTTGGCGCCTGTTCCCACCATGTGCGCCTTCTTGTCGTCAGCCTGTGCCACCGACGAAGCCAGCCCCCCTGTCGCCAGGGTTGCAGCGGCGGCGCCGCCTAACTTGATAAAACCGCGCCGTGATATTTCATTATTGCCTTTATCCACGCTCCACCTCCATTGTTTTAGTTTATTTAATAAAGACTTCTTCGCGTACACCCGAATACATCCCGGGATTGCTGCTCATAAAAAATAACCCCATCGCAGCAAGTAGAATTTATTCTATCACCAGTATTTATAATAGCAACACCATTGTTTTTTGTTGCAACAAAATTTACATTTTTGCCGGGTCGAGCATATCCTTATATAGATGAACATCCTCCTGATAGAAGACAATCGCGATCTTGCGCTGAACCTGTTCGATTATTTTGAGGCCAGGGGGCACGCCATGGATCTGGCGGGAGATGGCGTTTCGGGCCTGCACCTTGCGGCATCGAACCAGTATGACGTTCTCATCCTCGATGTGATGCTGCCCGGTATTGATGGACTGACCTTGTGCCGGCGGCTGCGGGAAGCCGGCAGGAATACCCCGGTACTGATGCTGACGGCGCGCGATTCGCTGGACGACAAGATTGCCGGGCTGGAAGCCGGCGCCGACGATTATGTCGTCAAGCCGTTTGCCATGCGCGAAGTGGAGGCGCGCCTGCGCGCATTGGTGCGGCGCGCGCAGTTGCGGGAAGGCCCGGCCATCCTTCGGGTCGGCGACCTGACCTTCGACCCCGCCACGCTCAAAGTGGTGCGCGGCGAACGATCCATTGAGCTGCCCCCGATCCCGCTCAAAATGCTGGAAATATTGATGCGGCAGTCACCCCGTGTTTTGCCGCGGGCGGAGCTGGAGCGCGGCATCTGGGGTGATTCGTCGCCCGACAGCGACGCCTTGCGGGCACACCTGCATATCCTGCGCAGCGCCATCGACAAGCAGGCGGATAAACCCTTGATCAGAACCTTGCGCGGAATCGGCTACCAGATCAGCGATGGCCGTTGAGATGAATTCCAGCGTCCGTCACAGCCTTCGTTTCCGGCTCGCCTCGACTTTCGCCTGGTTCGGCGCGCTGGTCAGCCTGCTGTTGTCGATCGGCCTTTCCTTTACCGCGCACAACCTCGGCGAACGTTTGATGGACGAAACCCTGCGTGCGGAAATTGAGGACTATCTTTCCCGCCGCGCGCGCAACCCGAACTCCTTGCCTCCCGCGACGATCAGCGTTCGAGGCTATGTCCATGTACCGGGCAGGGGTGCGGAGGATATGCCGCCAGAACTGCTCAAGCTTAGCCCCGGCAAGCATCAGTTGTCTCTGGACGACACCCCCTACCGGGTCGCCGTGGTCGACAAGGGAAACGAACGCTATGTCATGCTGTTCAACGAGAAGAGCCAGCGTCGGCGCGAAGAACAATTTCTGATTTACCTGATATTAGGTGCGCTCATCATGACACTGGTTTCGGCGGGCATCGGCTGGTGGCTGGCGGGAAGGGTTGTCGCCCCCGTTACCGAGCTTGCCCGGCGAGTGGCCAAAGCGAAGCCGGAAAACGAAATGCTCGAAATCGAAAAAGGATTTTCCAATGACGAAATTGGCAAGCTCGCCCGGGTGTTCGGCGGCTATCTCAGGCGCATGCGCGCCTTTATCGACCGGGAGCGCGCCTTCACGTCCGATGTCAGCCACGAGTTGAGGACACCCCTGGCGATCGTGCAAGGGGCTGTCGAACTGATGGAAGACGACGAGAGTCTCGACGAAAAACAGCAAAAGCGCATTGCAAGGATCGGGCGCGCAGCCAGGCAAATGATAGACCTTACCGCCGCCCTGTTGCTGATGGCGCGGGAACAAACGTTTGATGAACCTGCCGAACGGGACTGTGACGTATGCGACGCAGTCAGGGAGGCCATTGATATGCACCGCTATCTGGTCAGCGCGAATACCCGCGTCGAACTGGTTTGTCAGAGTCATCCGCAGATTGCCGCCGAGCGCACCCTCCTCGGTATCGTCGTCGCCAACCTGATCCGCAATGCCTTCGCCTATACCGAGTCCGGCACGGTTTCAATTTCGGTGGACGGCAACTGCCTGACCGTGGCCGACACGGGCATGGGAATCAGCGAGGAGGCCATAGGAAAAGTTTTCCAGCGTCATTTCAGAGGGTCTGGCAGCACCGGCGCCGGCATCGGTTTGTCGCTGGTCAAGCGTATCTGCGACCGCTACGGCTGGGAGACGGTCATCGAGAGCAGCGAAGGCCGCGGCACGACCGCCCAGTTATTTTTTCTCAGATTGCCTCCCGAACTTCACCCGGCTTGACGCTTCCTTGACGCTTCCTTGACGCAGGTTTGACGGCGCCCGGAGTACGCTGGTGTCGTATTCAATCGGGCTGCCTCCCCCTCGCTGTGGCGATGGAGTTGCGCCATGCGCTAATCCTGTATGCGAGCGATCAATGAGAATTTCTTCGGTAACAACATCTGCCCACCAGTTTATGGAGCCTCATTCCGAACCAGCCCACGGGTTCGATTCGCCGTTTGTGGCTGTTCGGCTCAAGGTGGGGCGTTTTTTTCGTAAATTTAACCTGATGCTGACGGCCATGGCCTATGCCGAGGCCGGCGACCTTGATGCGGTGAAAGAGATACTCGAACAAGACCGGGCGCAGGCAAAAAAATGAACGCCTGGGCTCAACGGCTGCCTCTCGCCAAACTGCTTACCCTGAATCCCGGCGCATTCAAGCACGACCTGATCGCCGGCGTTACCGTATCGCTGGTCGCGATTCCGCAATCGCTCGCTTATGCCCAATTGGCTGGAGTTCCGGCCTACTATGGCCTGTATGCCGCCTTGATCCCGACCATCGTCGGTGCGCTGTTCGGTTCTTCCCGTCAGCTCTCTACCGGGCCGGTCGCCATGACCTCGCTTCTCACTGCGGCCAGCGTGGCGCCGCTGGCGGCGCACGGCAGCGAGACCTTCTATGCCTTCGTTATATTGCTGGCCATGCTATCGGGCCTGTTTCAGGTGCTGTTCGGCGTGCTGCGGGTCGGCGTGCTGCTCAACTTCCTGTCCCATCCGGTATTGATGGGGTTCATCAACGCCGCTGCTATCATTATCGGCCTGTCGCAACTGCCGACCCTGCTCGGCATATCGGTGCATCAGTCCGATCATTTTCTGCTCGATATCTGGCAGGTGTTTGCCCATATTGATACGCTGCATGAGCTGTCTTTTGCTTTCGGCCTGTCGGCCATTGTGCTGCTGGTTGGTTTCAAGAAACTGGCACCCAAACTTCCCGGCGTGCTGATCACTGTGGTTCTGCTGACCTGGATCAGCTATCTGACCGGATACGCCGAGCTGGGTGGAAAAGTGGTTGGCGTGGTGCCGCAGGGTTTGCCGAGCTTCAGCATTCCACTGCTGGACTGGCATGCGACGATGTCTCTCCTGCCTGCCGCTTTTGTCATCGCGCTGATCAGCTTCATGGAAGCCATGTCCAGCGCCAAGGTTATCGCCATCAAGACCCGCCAGCCGTGGGACGAGAACAAGGAACTCATCGGCCAGGGCCTGGCAAAAATTGCGGCGGCTTTCAGCCACTCGATGCCGGTCAGCGGTTCTTTTTCCCGCTCTGCATTGAACCTCGCATCCAATGCGCAGACCGGATTTTCTTCCATCATCTCGGCTGTTTTCGTATTGCTGACGCTGCTGTTTTTTACCGCGCTGCTGTACCATTTGCCCAAGCCCGTTCTGGCCGCCGTCATCATGATGGCGGTGATCGGTCTGATCAATTTTCGCGCCATTCTCAATGCCTGGCACGCCAGCAGGGACGACGGCATTGCTGCCATTGTCACTTTTCTCTCTACGCTCGCGTTTGCGCCCAATATCCAGAACGGTATTCTCACCGGCATTATTCTTTCCCTGGCTTTGCTGCTTTACCGGATGATGCGTCCACGCATCGCGGCCTTGGGAATTTACTCGGATGGCACGCTGCGCGACGCTCACCGCCATAATTTGCCTTCCTTGCATCCCATGCTGGGGGCGATTCGCTTCGATGGCGCGCTGCGCTTTGTCAATGTTTCCTATTTCGAGGATGCGTTGCTCCGGTTTGAAAGAGAAAACCCGGCAGTGCGCTATATTCTGGTGAAATGCAACGGAGTTAATTATCTGGATGCATCCGGGGTCGAAATGTTGTCCAACCTGATCGTCCGGTTCAAAAGCAACGGCATTACCCTGGGTTTCAGCGGGCTCAAGAAGCAGGTGCTGGACGTGATGGATCGCACCGGCCTGAGCCGGCACATCGGTCGCGACAACCTGTTTGCAACCGACCAGGAAGCCTTTGACCAGCTCTATTTACGCGGCGCCATCGATAAAAAAATCGAATAGCCGTAGTGCGTACGAGCGGCACTGGGGCGAGGACAAGTCATGCTTGTTTTTTTGATTTGGAGAAGCAGGTAGCCTGGTTTTCTCGACGGCGATATGGATAACCGATTTCGTGCAGGCGGTCGGGTTTAAGGCCGCAGGGTGGCCGCTGCCTCTATTCCACTTCGCGTTCGATTTCCTCGACCGTGGTGTGGCGCACATCCTTGCCCTTGACCATATACACCACATATTCCGACATGTTCTTGGCGTGGTCGCCGATGCGCTCCACCGCCTTGGCGGCAAACAGCACTTCGAGCGAAGTCGAAATGGTGCGCGGGTCTTCCATCATGAACGTGATCAGGTGGCGCATGCAGGAACGGAAGGCCTCGTCCACTTCGATGTCCTGGCGCGGCACCTGCACGGCGGTGCCGATGTCCACCCGGGCGAAAGCGTCAAGCGACTTGCGCAGCATGTCCAGCACGATCCCGCTCATCACCTTGATCTCGGCGAAGCGCGGCGAGGAGAGGCGATCCGACTGGTAAATCAGCTTGCTCATGCGCGCGATTTTTTCGGCTTCGTCGCCGATGCGTTCCAGATCGGTGATGGTCTTGATCACCGTCATCACCATGCGCAGGTCGCCGGCGGTGGGCTGGCGGCGGGCGATGATGTGGGCGCAGACCTCGTCGATCTCCACCTCCATGGCGTTGACTTCCGGGTCCCTGGCAATCACTTCGTCGGCAAGGTCGAGCTTGCTGTTGATCAGCGCATCGACGGCGTTGACGATCTGCTCTTCCACCAGCCCGCCCATTTGCAGGACTCGCGCACGCACCGTTTCCAGTTCGGTATCGAATTGCTTGGAAATGTGTTCATGCTGCATGGTGGCTATCCTCATGTTAAAACTTTGCCCAGTATACGCGCCGATTGTGACAGTTTTGTTGCCGGCGGCGATTACGCCTTGAACGTCTTGACCCCGTCGCTGGTGCCGAGCAGCAGGACATCCGCCGGGCGCAGGGCGAACAGGCCGTTGGTCACCACGCCGGTGATCTGGTTGATCCGGGTTTCCAGTTCCACCGGGTTCATGATCTTCAGTCCACGCACGTCGAGAATGATATTGCCGTTGTCGGTGGTGAAGCCCTGGCGCAGCTCCGGCTGGCCGCCGAGCTTGACCAGCTCGCGGGCGACGTAGCTTTGCGCCATCGGAATGACTTCCACCGGCAGGGGGAAGTTGCCGAGCATGCCGACCAGCTTGCTGCCGTCGGCAATGCAGACGAACTTGCGGCTGCATGCGGCGACGATTTTTTCGCGCGTCAGCGCGCCGCCGCCGCCCTTGATCATGTGCATGTGCTGGGTGATCTCGTCGGCACCGTCGACATAAACCGCCAGCTCGCCGGCGCTGTTCAGGTCGAGCACCGGAATGCCGTGGCTTTTCAGGCGCTGCGCGGTCGCTTCGGAGCTGGCAACAGCGCCGTCGATCCTGCCTTTGATTTTGGCCAGTTCGTCGATAAAATAGTTGGCGGTGGAGCCGGTGCCCACGCCGATGATGCCGGCCGGCACATATTCGATGGCGGCGCGTGCCGTAGCCTGTTTCAGTTCGTCTTGCGTCATGATGTCTTATCCCCTTCGAGTTTCTTTTTTATACTTTAGACGTGAATTATTGCAGGAATTGCCGGATTAAGAAATACGCGGGCATCCGCAAATCTTCAGGTTTCAGTTAATTCCTGTTAATCTTGAAAAATAATGCAAAACGACTACCTCGAAAAAATACTCACCGCCCGCGTTTACGACGTGGCCATCGAAAGCCCGCTGGAGCATGCACCCAACCTGTCGCGCCGCATCCACAACACCGTCATGCTCAAGCGCGAAGACCTGCAGCCGGTGTTCTCGTTCAAGCTGCGCGGCGCCTACAACAAGATGGTGCAGCTTCCTCCCGCCGTGCTCAAGCGCGGCGTGATCACCGCCTCTGCCGGCAACCATGCCCAGGGCGTGGCGCTATCCGCCCAGCGCCTGAAGTGCTCGGCGATCATCGTGGTGCCGGCCACCACGCCGCAGATCAAGGTGGATGCGATACAAAGCCGCGGCGCCGAGGTGGTGCTGCACGGTGATTCCTACAGCGATGCCTATGTTCATGCCATCGCCCTGGCGAAGAAGAAAAAGCTGGCGTTCGTGCATCCCTATGACGACCCCGAGGTCATCTCCGGGCAGGGCACCATCGCCATGGAAATCCTGCGCCAGCACCCGGGGCCGATCCACGCCATTTTTGTCCCGGTAGGCGGCGGCGGCCTGATCGCCGGCATCGCCGCCTATGTCAAGCGCCTCAAGCCGGAAATCAAGATCATCGGCGTCGAGCCGGTCGATGCAGATGCCATGTACCAGTCGCTGCGCAAAAAAACGCGCGTTACCCTGGCGCAGGTCGGCATTTTTGCCGACGGCGTGGCGGTGAAACAGGTCGGCGAGGAAACCTTCCGCCTGTGCCGCGAACTGGTGGACGAAATCGTGCTGGTGGACACCGACGCCATCTGCGCCGCGATCAAGGATGTGTTCGAGGACACCCGCTCGATCCTCGAACCGGCTGGCGCGCTGGCCATCGCCGGTGCGAAGCTGTATGCCGCCCGCGAAAAACTCAAGAACCAGACTTTGGTGACCATCGCTTCCGGCGCCAACATGAATTTCGACCGGCTGCGCCATGTTGCTGAGCGCGCCGAACTGGGCGAAAAGCGCGAGGCCGTGCTGTCCGTCACCATCCCGGAAAAGCCCGGCAGCTTCAAGGCGTTCTGCGCCCTGCTTGGGACGCGCAGCATCACCGAATTCAACTACCGCTATTCCGGCTCAAGCGAAGCCCATGTATTCGTCGGCGTGCAGGTGGGCAACCGCAGCGAGACCGACAAGCTGCTGGCCATGCTGGAGCGCAAGGGCTTGAAGCCGGTCGATATGAGCGACAACGAAATGGCCAAGCTGCACGTCCGCCACATGGTGGGCGGCCATGCCCCGCAGGCGAAGGACGAAATCCTCTACAGTTTTGAGTTTCCGGAACGGCCCGGTGCGCTGATGAAGTTCCTCGACAGCGTCGGGCAAAGCTGGAATATCAGCCTGTTCCACTACCGCAACCACGGCGCCGACTATGGCCGGGTGCTGGTCGGGGTGCAGGTGCCATCAAAGGAGCGGCCCGCCTTCAGGAAGTTCCTCGACCGCCTGGGCTACCCTTATCTGGATGAGAGCAAAAACCCGGCCTACAAGCTGTTTCTCGGCTGATACAGCGGGAAGTTGTGGCGGTGCATCCGGCGTTTGCGGCGATCGGGCGTTGCCATGGGATCGGCCTCAAGATAGTTTTTTTGCCCTGCTTTTTCGCGACTTGCATTCCGGCCCCTGATGATTGGCGGTCGGCTGGAGTTGCGGATCGGGAGCGGAAGTCTGCTTCACCCACACCGTCTTGATGTTCACGAATTCGTGGATGCCGTGGTAGGACAGTTCGCGGCCGAAGCCGGAATTCTTGATGCCGCCAAAGGGCAGGCGCGGGTCGGATTTCACCATGCCGTTGACGAAGCAGCAGCCGGCCTCGATCTCGCGCGACAGTTTTTCCGCGCGCACCGCATCGCGGCTCCATAAGCTCGAACCCAGGCCAAAGCGGGTGTCATTGGCGATCTTTATCGCATCTCGTTCATTTTTCGCGCGGATGACGATGGCCACCGGGCCGAACAGTTCTTCGTGGTAGGCGCGGGCTTTCGGCGTGACATGATCGAGAATGGAAGGCGAGTAATAAGCGCCTTTGCCGGCTGCCGGTGCGCAACCCAGAATCGGCAGCGCGCCCTGGGCGATGGAGTCGGTCACCTGGCGGTGCAGTTCGTCGCGCAGGTCGAGCCTTGCCATCGGCCCGATCCGCGTGCTTTTTTTCATCGGGTCGCCGAGCTTGAGCGTGGCGACTTTCTGCTTCAGCCGCAGCACGAATTCATTGGCGATTTCCGGAACCAGGATAAAGCGCTTGGCGGCAATGCAGGATTGACCGGCGTTGAGGTAGCGCGAGTTGACAGCCTGGGTGCAGGCATCGTCCAGGTCGGCATCGCACAGCACGATAAAGGGATCCGATCCGCCGAGTTCCAGCACGCATTTTTTCAGGTTGCGCCCCGCTTCTGCCGCAACCAGGCGGCCAGCCAGTTCGGAGCCGGTGAAAGTCACGGCGTGGATGCGTGGGTCGGCGATCACTGCCGCGACCTGGCCGGTTTCTATCATCAGTGTGGTGAAAAGATGATCCGGCAGACCCGCAGCGCGGAAAACCGCTTCTATCGCCAGCGCGCAGCGCGGTACGTTGGATGAGTGCTTCAGTACCATCGCATTGCCCGCTGTCAAGGCCGGAGCGGCGGCGCGAAACACCTGCCAGAACGGGAAATTCCACGGCATGACCGCGAGGATGGTGCCGAGCGGCCGGTAGACGACATAACTCCGGCTGGCATCCGTTTCGACCGGTTCGTCCGTGAGAAAATCGGCGCCATGGCGGGCGTAGTAGTCGCATGCCAGTGCGCTTTTTTCCACCTCGACATGCGCTTCCCGCAGCGGCTTGCCCATTTCCTGCGTGATCAGCGCGGCGTAATCGTCGCGGTTGGCCAGCAGGTTCTGCGCGACGCGGCTCATGGCTTTAGCGCGCTGGGCGAAGCCGGCCTGGAACCAGGCCGCCTGGGCGCGGCGGGCATTCTCCAGCGCGTTGTCCGACTGTTGCTTATTCCATGACGGGAATGTTTGCATAACCTCGCCAGTGGCGGGATTCAGGCTGACATAAGGCATCGTGTGCTATCTTTTAAGGGCGTCAGGTTTTACTATAGCAGCTATGAATCGTTTTATTTTTACATGTGTTCTCCTGGCAGGAAGTGCGTTTTCGGGATTCGGCAATGCCGCCGCAGCTAACCAGGAGGCTGATTTTTATGCCGCGCGCGAGGCTTTCCGCTCTGGCGACAATGCGCGCTTCAAAACCCTGTCCGCCCGTCTGCAAGACCACGTGCTGGAGCCTTTTGTCAGCTATATGCAGATCATGCTGCGACTCAGGGATGCGAGCCCGGACGAGATCAGAGGCTTTATTCAGCGTAACAGCGACAGCTACCTGGCCGACAAGCTGCGCGGTGACTGGTTGCGGCTCCTGGGGAAGGATCGGCGCTGGGACCTGTTCATGAGCGAATATCCGGCACTGATCAACAAGGACAGCGAGTTGGTTTGCTATTCCCTGCAGGCGCGGCTCGGGCAGGGAGAGACCGCCGCGCTGCCGGAGGCGAGGCCCTACTGGTTCAGCGCCGAGGAGCAACCGGCGAGTTGCCTGCCGCTGTTCGATGCCCTCGCGACCGGCGGGCTGTTGACGGTGGATGATGTCTGGGCCCGTTTGCGCCTGGCACTGGAAGCGGGCAATGTCAGCGTGGCGAAGCGGGTTACCCTGTATTTTCCCGGCCATCAGGAAATTTCCCTGCGCGAGCTGGAGCGTGCGGCGGATAGCCCGCTCGCCTTCCTCGACAGGCCGTCTGTCGACCTTAACACCCGTGCTGGACGGGAGCTGACCATTTTTGCGCTGACCCGTGCGGCACGCAGCCAGCCGCAGCAGGCGCTGCCTTACTGGAACGCGCTGCGACCCCGTTTCAGCGCGGAGGAACAGGCCTATACCTGGGGCTGGCTGGCTTTCCATGCCGCCCGCAAGCATGACCCGGTGGCGCTGTCCTGGTACGGCAAAGCCGGCAGCCGGCTCTCCGATTTGCAGTTGGCGTGGAAGGCGCGCGCCGCCCTGCGCGAACAGCGCTGGCCGGAAGTGCAGGCTGCCATTGACGCCATGTCGGAGGCGGAGCAGAACCAGGTTTCCTGGCGTTACTGGAAGGCACGCGCTCTCAAGGCACAGGGCAGGGCGGCGCAGGGGAATGCGATTCTGGCGCCGCTGTCGAAGGAATTTAATTTTTATGGCCAGCTCGCGGCTGCGGATCTGGGCGTAGCGGTCGGCGTGCCCGCCGAGAATTTCAAGCTCGGAGAAGACGAGATTCGGGCAATGGAGAAGCTGCCGGTGATCAGGCGCGCGCTGGCGCTGTACCAGATGAACCTGCGCTACGAGGCCAACCGGGAGTGGTTGTGGGCCGTGAGGGAGTTCGATGACCGGCGCCTGCTGGCCGCCGCAGAGGTAGCGCAGCGCCAGGGCTGGTACGAGCGGGCGATCAATACGGCGGACAAGACCCGGCAGTTGCATGATTTCAGCCTGCGTTTCCCCGCGCCGCACCGCGATGTGATGCAGGAGCAGGCTCGCCTGGTGGGCTTGGACGAGGCTTGGGTGTACGGCCTGATCCGCCAGGAAAGCCGCTTTGCGCAACAAGCGAATTCCAGCGTCGGCGCTTCCGGGCTGATGCAATTGATGCCGAAAACCGCGCTGTGGGTAGCGAAGCGCCTCGGGTTGAAGAATTACCGGCAGTCCATGATCAACCAGTTGGATACCAACATCGCGTTCGGCACCTATTATCTCAAGTACGTGCTCGACAAACTCGATGGCCAGCCGCTGCTGGCGACCGCCGCCTATAACGCCGGCCCGAGCCGCGCGGTCAGATGGCGCGGCGATGTACCGATGGAAGGCGCGATCTATGCCGAAACCATTCCGTTTTCTGAAACCCGCGGCTATGTGCAAAAAGTCATGAGCAACGCCGTTTATTACGGCAACCGTTTTGGCCAGCAACTGCAATCGTTGAAGCAACGCCTCGGCACGGTTGCCGCAGGTAAGGGTAAGTCTGGATGCGGCGGCGACGATGAGCGTTCGCCGGCATGTGAATAGGTAAAAACAAAATGGAAATTAAAAAGGTCTGCGTTCTTGGTGGCGGCGGCTTTGTCGGTCGGCATGTGGTCAGCCAGTTGTGTGAGCGGGGTTACGAGGCCCTTGTGCCTTGCCGCAATATCAACCGCGCCAAGCATCTTGCCGTGCTGCCGACGGTATCGCTGGTCGAGGCGGATGTCCACGACCCGGAGGCGCTCAAGCGGCTGTTCGAAGGGATGGATGCGGTGATCAACCTGGTCGGCATTCTTCATGAAAAAAAGCGCGGCGATTTCCAGCGCGCGCACGTGGAACTGCCGCGCAAGGTGGTGGATGCCTGCCGGGCAACCGGGGTGAAGCGGTTGCTGCACATGAGCGCGCTCGGCGCCAGCCCGGACGGCCTGAGCCGCTATCAGCGCAGCAAGGGCGAAGGCGAGGCGCTGGTACTGGCGGCCCACGGCGAGAACCTGGCCGTGACGGTGTTCCGCCCCTCGGTGATTTTCGGCCCGGAGGACTCCTTTCTCAACCTGTTCGCCCGCCTGCTCCCATGGGCGCCGGTGTTCCCGCTCGGCAGCCCCCATGCCAGATTTCAGCCGGTCTATGTCGGCGACGTGGCCCAGGCGTACGTCGCCAGCCTGGGTAACCCAGCCACTTTCGGCAAGTGCTACGAGCTTTGCGGGCCGAAGGTTTACACCCTGCAACAACTGGTCGAATTCGTCGCCCGGGTCAAGGGGCTGAGACGTTTGGTTCTGCCGCTCGGTGACGGGATGTCCGCTCTCCAGGCGTGGTTCTTCGGTCTGCTGCCGATAAAGCTGCTGACCCATGATAATTATCTGACCCTGAAAACCGACGCGGTATGCGGTTGCTCGTTCCCGGAAGTGTTCAACATTCAACCGGTCGCACTGGAAGTGGAAGCGCCTTTGTATCTGGCCGACATTGCGCCACCGCGCTTTATCAGCGAACACCGGGACAGATGAAAATCTGCATGGTTGGCGGCGCGGTGCGTGACGAGCTTCTCGGCTTGCCGGTTACCGATCGCGACTACGTGGTGGTCGGCGCAACGCCGGAAGAAATGGTGGCGCTGGGCTACAGGCCGGTGGGCAAGGATTTTCCGGTGTTCCTTCATCCCCAAACCCATGAAGAGTATGCGCTGGCTCGCACCGAGCGCAAGACGGCGCGCGGCTACAAGGGTTTTCAGGTGTACGCCTCGTCCGAGGTGACGCTGGAGGAAGACCTGGCGCGGCGCGACCTGACCATCAACGCCATCGCCAGGGACGAATCCGGCAACTATATCGACCCATACCATGGCATCGCCGACCTCAAGGCGGGCATCCTGCGCCACGTCAGCCCGGCCTTTGTCGAAGACCCGGTGCGGGTGTTGCGGGTGGCGCGTTTTGCCGCGCGCTTCGGTTTTTCCATCGCGCCGGAAACGCTGGCATTGATGCGTGAAATGGCCGCCAACGGCGAAGTCGATGCGCTGGTGCCGGAGCGGGTGTGGCAGGAACTGTCGCGCGGCCTGATGGAGAAAGTGCCGTCCCGCATGTTCCACGCGCTGCGCGAGTGTGGTGCGCTGGTTCGCATCCTGCCCGAGCTGGACAATCTGTTCGGCGTGCCGCAGACAGCGGAATACCATCCCGAAATCGACGCCGGCGTGCACGTAATGATGGCGCTGGACTACGCCGCTGCGCAAAATTACAGCCTGCCGGTGCGCTTTGCCGCGCTCACCCACGATCTCGGCAAGGGCACGACCCCGCGTGAAGCGTTGCCGCGCCATATCGACCATGAATCGCGCAGTTTCGCGTTGCTCAAGCCGCTGTGCCAACGCCTGCGCGTGCCCAACGATTGCCGCGAACTGGCGCTGGTGGTGGCGCGCTTTCACGGCATACCGCTGCGCGCCTTCGACTTGCGGTCGGAGACCCTGCTCAACCTGTTGCAGGAAACCGACGCCCTGCGCCAGCCGCAGCGCTTCGAGGAATTTCTGTTGGCATGTACCGCCGATTTTTGCGGTCGCCTGGGTTTTGAGGAGGCGGTGTTCACTCAGGCCGATTTTCTGCGCCAGGCGCACCGGGCGGTGCAGGCGGTGGATGCTGGCGCGGTCGCGTTGCAATGCGACAATCCAGCCACTATTCGCGACCGGGTCTATCAGGCGCGCCTGGCCGCATTGGCCGCATGGATGGCGGATAACCGTTGATCCAATTAGCCCCGATTTTTTGATATTGCAGGAGCGAGACAAATGACAGCTAAAGCCAAACTATTATTTCTGTGTTTGCTATTTTTGAGTCAGGCGTCTGCCGCTGCCGACGATTACCGTATTACCCATGCCGTAAACGGAAAATTCGAGGACGTGCGCGACAATGTGGCCGACGCTATCGCCATGCAGGGCCTGGTGATCAACAACGTTTCCCACATGAGCGAAATGCTCGACCGCACCGGCAAGGATCTGGGCGATACCAGCCAGGTTTTCCTGCGGGCGGAAATCCTCGAATTCTGTAGCGCATCGGTATCGCGCGAGAGCATGAAAGTCGATCCCCATTCCATTGTGTTCTGCCCTTACGGCATCGCGGTCTATGTGCTGCCGGCTGAACCCGGCAAGGTCTACCTGTCCTATCGCAAGCCGGCAGCGGCGGGAACACCGCAGGCCAGGAAGGCGTTGCGCTCGCTGGAAAAACTGATGCACGACATCGTGCAGGATGCGATGCAAAAATAACCCACTGGTTTTTAAGATTACAACATGCGGCTTTTGTCGCCGCGCGCAAATCCGATCAAGGGAACATCCATTCCCTTGCCCAAGGCGATGGCCTTGAACAGCTCCCCCATTTCCGCCGGATTGAGCAGTTTCTGCGCTTGCGCGGCAAGCGGCAGATAAGTGTTTGTCTGCTCCGGCGAGGCGCGTGCCAGCAGATCGGTAATGCCGCAGTTGAGCAGAAAATAGGCTTGATTGGTGTAGCCCAGCAGATCAAGGCCGTGGCTCAGGCCGGCCTCGGCGATGGCGGTGAAATCGACGTGAGCGGTGATGTCCTGCAGCCCCGGCAGGGTGAACGGATCGTCGTGGGCGTGGTGGCGGTAATGGCACATCAGGGTGCCGGTTTCGCGCTGTGGATGGTAGTACTCACTCTGGCCGAAGCCGTAGTCCAGCATCAGGATTACGCCTTTCTCCAGCATCCCGGCCAGGCTGGCAATGAAGCCTCGCGCCGCCAGGCCGATCTCGCTGACGATTCCCGGCGGCAGCGTCAGTTTGACGGCATGGTCGAACAATTCGCCGGATGCCAGCTTGCGCTCATGCCACTGGAATTCACCGTTTTCCCACGTGACGCCGCGCTGGTAAACGCCGTCCTCGCGCCATGCGACCAGATCGACCGGCATCGCATCCAGCACCTCGTTGCCGAGAATCAGGCCGGAGAACGAGGCGGGCAGCGCGTCCAGCCATGTCACGCGCGGCGCGAACGGAGCCAGCAAGCGCTGCTGGCGTTGGCGCAAGTCGGCGCTGATTTCGAGAATGAAATAACGCTTCGGCAGTTGATCGAGTTGCCCCAGTTCCGTCAGCAGGTCGAAAGCCAGGCGGCCCAATCCGGCGCCGGTTTCCAGGATGTCGCCACGGGTTTCCGTCAGAATTTGCGCAGCCTGACGCGCCAGGCTGCGACCGAACAGGGCGGAGATTTCCGGGGCGGTGACGAAATCGCCGCTGCTGCCGAATTTGTTCATCCCGGCGCTGTAATAGCCGAGACCGGGCGCGTACAAGGCCAGTTCCATGAAGCGGCTGAACGGTATCCATCCGTCATTGGCTTCGATGTCGCGCTGGATCAGTCCGGCGGTTTTCTCGCTGTGCGCCAGTGTGGCGGGGTCGGGTGCGGGTAGTGGGGGCATGACAAGTGTGATAAATTCAGGCATCCAGTTTAATCGGAGAAACCATGCAAGGCAAAATCATATTGATTACCGGCGGCGCCAAGCGCGTCGGCGCAGCGATCTGCCGCCGGCTGCACGGCGAGGGTGCGAACCTGATGATCCACTATCGCTCTTCGGCAGCGGAAGCGGAAGCACTGCGTGACGAACTGAACCATCGCCGCCCGGATTCCGCCGCGCTGGTGCAGGGCGACCTGCATGACATCGAGCGGATGTCGCAGCTAGTCGATGCGACGGTGCAACGCTTTGGCCAGCTCGATGTGCTGATCAACAATGCCTCCAGTTTTTACCCCACAGCAGTCGGTGAGATCGTGGAACAGGACTGGCACGATTTGATCGGCACCAACCTCAAGGCACCGCTGTTTCTGGCGCAGGCGACCGCATCGGCACTGCGCAACAGCCACGGCTGCATCGTCAATATCGCCGACATCCATGCCGAACGCCCGATGAAAAGTTATGTGGTCTACAGCATCGCCAAAGCCGGCCTGGTGGCGCTGACCAAGTCGCTGGCTCACGAGCTTGGCCCGGAGGTGCGGGTCAATGCGGTGGCACCGGGGCCAATCATGTGGCCGGAAGGCGACCGGACTTTCGACGACCACGAGCGCCGCCGCATCATCGCTCATACCCTGCTTAAGCGCGAAGGCACGCCGGACGACATTGCCCGCGCGGTGTCTTTTCTGATCAAGGATGCACCCTATATCACTGGCACGGTTTTGCCAGTGGACGGCGGCCGCAGCGCGAGTTTGTAGCGCTATCTTTGAGTCAAAATGCCAATTCACCGCAGAGGACGCGGAGGGCGCAGAGGAAAGACGGGCTCTTAATGGTGTGTAAAATTTTGAATTCCTCCGTGGCCTCTGCGTCCTCTGCGGTTCAACAGCACTTTTCTGGATTTGAGCTGATTTGTAAAATTTGAGTTAATTCGTGACTAAAAAAACATGATCGAACCCATCATTCCCCCCAGGTCGCTGATGAGCGCAGCAGGCCGCGCTATCGGCGATTTTTCGATGATTCGCGAAGGCGACCGGGTGCTGCTCGGGCTGTCCGGTGGCAAGGACTCTCTTTCCCTGCTGCACGTGTTGTTGGCTTTGCAGAAAAAAGCGCCGGTCAAATTCGGGCTGGCGGCGGCGACGGTCGATCCGATGTCGCCCGATTTCGATCCCTCGCCGCTCAAGGGCTACATGGCGGAACTGGGCGTGCCTTATTTTTACGAAAGCCAGCCGATTGTCGAGCAGGCGGAAACCTCGATGCAGGGCGATTCCTTCTGTGCCTTCTGCTCGCGTTTGCGGCGCGGCATCCTCTACCGCACGGCGCGGGAAAACGGCTACAACGTGCTGGCGCTGGCGCAACACCTGGACGATGCCGCCGAGACTTTCCTGATGTCTACTTTTTTCGGCGGCAAGCTCCGAACCATGCAGGCGCACTACCTCAACGACAAGGGCGATATCCGGGTGATTCGTCCTTTCACTTATGCCCGCGAACGCCAGACCGCGGCTTTCGCCCAGTCGGGAAACCTGCCGGTGATCCCGGAGAATTGCCCGGCCTGTTTCGGCGTGCCGACCGAGCGCATGCACATGAAGACCTTGCTGGCGCAACTGGAACGCGATAATTCCAAGGTGTTCGCCAGTATCAAGACCGCGCTGAAACCGATGCTGGGCGTCGGCGTGCCGGAAGCAAATTCCCCTCCCCCTCCACCGAAGCAAGCGCAACGCTGAAGGCGATCAGCAGAAGTAAGTAAGGCCGTGAGCATCGCATGACGCCATGCTACGGGCCGGCGTGGCAACTGTAGAAACCGGGGAGTGAATGTCCGGCTTACTCGAATTTGGCCGGATCCAGTCCTTCCCGAACCAGTTGAGCAAATTCTTCCGCAGGCAGCGGGCGGCTGAAATAGTAGCCCTGAATTTCGTCGCAGCCATGGGCGCGCAGGTAGTCGAGTTGTTCCCTGGTTTCCACCCCTTCGGCGATAACCAGCATCTTCATGCTGTGCCCGAGGTTGATCACCACGTTGGCGATGGCGTTGCCGTTATGGCTGACGCAGAGGTCGCGAACGAAAGACTGGTCGATTTTGATCTTGCTGATCGGCATGCGTTTCAGGTAGCTCAGCGAGGAATAACCGGTACCGAAGTCGTCGATCGAGATCTGGATGCCGAGCGCGTGCAACTGGTGCAGGGTGCCAATCGTCGCCGATACGTCCTGAATCATGATGCTTTCGGTAATTTCCAGCTCCAACTGATCCGGCGCCAGCCCGGAGTCCTGCAACGCCTGGGTTACCATGGCGGCGAGATCGCTTTGGTGGAATTGGCGTGCCGAAAGATTGACCGCCACCCGCAGAGGGGGCAGGCCTTCGGCGATCCAGCGGCGGCTTTGGGCGCAGGCGGTGCGCAGTACCCATTCGCCGACCGGGCCGATCATGCCGGTTTCCTCGAGCAGGGGGATGATTTCCCCCGGCGAAACCAGTCCGCGTTCAGGGTGCTGCCAGCGCAGCAGCGCCTCCATGCCGATGATCCGGTTGTCGTGCAGGCTGATCTGGGGTTGGTAGTGCAGGATGAATTCTTCGCGTTCCAGCGCCCGCCGCAAATGGGTTTCCATGGACAGTCTCTGCGTGACCGTCACATTCATGTCGGTGTTGAAGAAACGGTAATTGTTGCCGCCTTGCGCCTTGGCGTGGCCCATCGCGGTGTCGGCATTCTTGATCAGGTCATCCCGGCTGTTGGCGTCGATCGGATAGAGCGCAATGCCGATACTGGCGGTGGCGAATACTTCCTGGCTTTCCAACTGGAACGGTTCAGCCAGTGCCGCCATCACTTTCTGGGCAATCAGCACGGCATTGTGCTGGCCGCCGACATCGGACAGCACAATGGTGAATTCGTCGCCACTGAAGCGCGCAATCATGTCGCTGTCGCGGATGTGGCCAGCCAGGCGCTCGGCCACGGCTTGCAGCAATTTGTCGCCAAAGGGGTGGCCGAGCGTGTCGTTGATCGCCTTGAAGCGGTCCAGGTCGAGATAGAGCAGCGCCACCAGCCGGTTGTCGTTATGCGCCGAGGCCAGGGATTGCTTCAGGTGCTCTTCCAGCATCTGCCGGTTGGGCAGTTCGGTGAGCGCATCGTAGTGGGTGAGATGATGGGTGTGCGCCTCGGCCAGTTTTTTCTCGGTGAGGTCGGCGAATATTCCGAGATAATGGATCGTCTCACCCTGCTCGTCACGGGTGGCGATAATGGATAACCATTGTGGGTAAACATCGCTGTTCTTGCGCCGGTTCCATACCTCGCCTTGCCAGTAGCCATATTCGATCAGCGAGGCCCACATCGCCCGATAGAAATCGGGATTGTGCCGGTCAGAGCGCAGCAGCCGGGGGGTCTTGCCGACGGCATCGGCTTCGCTGTAGCCCGTGATGTTGCTGAAGGCGCGGTTGACTTGCAGGACGTTGCCCTGAGCGTCGGTAATGATGATGCCTTCGGTGCTGCTTTCGAACACTTCGCCGGCGAGCAGCAGGCTTTCTTCCTTCTTATGCAGCTCTTCCTGGGTGCGCCGCAGCTTGCTCCCTTCTTCTTCTAGTTGAGCGATATTTCTGGCCTGGAGCGCCTCTCGCTCTTTTCCTTCCGCAACCAGACGTGTTTGGGATTCGTCGAGTTGTCGTTCGACATGGCGAGTGATCAGGTAAAACATGGCGAAAAGTGCGCCACCCAGCACCAGGTAGAACAGGCTGAGGACGCGCAGCGTTGCGACCATTTCATCGGTGTTCTGCGTCATGTCGCGCAGGATCGCCATGTCCCCCACTTTGCGACCGCCAACATCCTTTATGGGGATGATGCCGCAGTAGTAATGCCTGTTGCCGATCGTCATTTCCGTGAACGAGCCGGGCTGCACTCCCTGAAATAAAATCTGGATCGCCTGTTCCCGTGACAAGTCCATGGTCTGATGGACGACGGCCAGGCTGGGAAGTCGATCCCAATCCGCGTTCTGTCCCAGCATGTGCATGCCGTTTTCCCAATCCTTGCGCTTCAGGAACCGTTTGTCGATTGCCAGCAGGTTGTCGGTGCCGATGATCCTCTTGACGCCGCGCAACACCTCCTCGATTTCCTCGCCGAGCTCGACATAACCGACCAGCCCGCTATGGTCGTGCAGCGGCGCAACCGCACGCAAGGTAAAGGTGCCGATCGGGCCCAGTTCCACGCCGACGGCGATTTTCCCGGTTTTTTCGGCGGCCAGGGTGGTGTAGCGGTCGATGGTGTCGCCGTAGCGTTCAGGTTGATGCACCCGCAATATGTTTACGCGGGCGGCATCCTCGAAATAGAAATGGGTGATGCCGTATTGACCATGCAGTTTCTCGAACAGTGGCCCTGCTCGCTTGAGCAGGGCGTTGCGATCTTTGGCGCGCAATGCGGCCTGCAATTTTTCGTCGCGCAGGATCGCATCCAGCGTCGCGCCCAGTTTTTCGCTGCGTAGAGCCAAGGCGTGTTCATAATAGGCTTGCGCGGCTTGCAGATCGTCCTGGAAGCGATGGGTGGCATCAGTCTTTTCGTGCCGGTACAGGCTGGAGTAGAAGGCACCAAGAAAAATCGCCAGCACCAGCGCCAGGGGAATCAGGATGCGGGTTTTCAGGCTGACATTTTTTGTCATTATTGTGGTGATACGCAGCCCGGAAATCTGGTTGAAAAATATGCGTTATGTTAGTGGGATTATTCTAGTGTAAGCCGGATGGCAAATCAACCACTTGAGACGCATCAAGCGGTTGATTTGCCATCCGGCTCTCGGGCGAGGTTAAAGGGCCAGCCGTTGCCAGATGGTCGAAATCAGTCCGGCCTGGTTCAGTGTATAGAAATGCAGCCCCGGTGCGCCGCCGCTCAGCAGCCGTTCGCACAGGCCGGTCACCACGTCCAGCCCGCAGGCGCGGATTGAAGCGGTGTCGTCGCCGTAGCCTTGCAATTTGAGGCGCAGCCAGCGCGGAATTTCCGCGCCGCAGGCATCGGAAAAACGCGCCATCTGGGTAAAATTGCTGATCGGCATGATGCCTGGCACGACCGGAATGGTGATGCCCATTGCGTCGCACTCGTCGACGAAATTGAAATAGGCGTCGGCGTTGTAGAAATACTGGGTGATGGCGGCATTGGCTCCGGCATCCACCTTGCGCTTGAAATTGGCGAGATCGGCCTGGGCAGAAGGTGCCTGGGGATGGAATTCAGGATACGCCGCCACCTCGATATGGAACCAGTCGCCGGTTTCGGCGCGAATGAATTCCACCAGTTCGTTGGCGTAGCGGAACTCCCCGGCGCAAGCCGTGCCGGACGGCAGGTCGCCGCGCAGCGCAACGATATGGCGGATGCCATGGCTCTTGTATTCGTTGAGGATATTGCGGATGTTGTCTTTGGTCGAACCGACGCACGACAGATGCGGCGCGGCCTTGTGGCCTTCCTTCTGGATTTCGATCACGGTTTCCAGCGTGTTATCGCGGGTCGAACCGCCCGCGCCGAAAGTGACCGAAAAAAATTCGGGGTTGAGCTGGGCGAGTTGCTGGCGCGTGGCGCGCAGCTTGTCCATGCCCTCCGGGGTTTTGGGAGGGAAAAACTCGAAGCTGAGAATTGGTTTATTTGCAGACATAATGGTTCACCGCGGAGGACGCGGAGGACGCGGAGGAAACCCGGTTTGTTACTCCGCGTCCTCCGCGTCCTCCGCGGTTCAACAAATCAATACCGATAATGGTTTGCCTTGTACGGGCCATTCTTCGGCACGCCGATATAAGCGGCTTGCACGTCGGACAGCTCGGTCAGGTTCACGCCGATTTTCATCAGGTGCAGGCGCGCCACTTTCTCGTCGAGATGCTTGGGCAGCACGTAAACCTTGTTCTCGTAGTTTTCGGGATGGTTGAACAGCTCGATCTGGGCGATGGTCTGGTTGCTGAACGAGGCCGACATCACGAAGGACGGGTGGCCGGTGGCGCAGCCGAGGTTCACCAGGCGGCCTTTGGCCAGCACGATGATTTTCTTGCCGTCGGGGAAGATCACGTGATCGACCTGCGGCTTGATTTCGTCCCACTGATATTTTTCCAGCGAAGCGATGTCAATTTCTGAATCGAAGTGGCCGATGTTGCAGACGATGGCTTCGTTCTTCATTTTCGCCATGTGGTCATGGTTGATCACGCTCAGGTTGCCGGTGCAGGTGACGAAAATGTCGCCGAGGCTCGCCACGTCGTCCATGGTCACCACGCGGTAGCCTTCCATCGCCGCCTGCAGCGCGCAGATCGGGTCGATCTCGGTGACCATCACGGTCGCGCCCATGCCGCGGAAGGCTTGGGCACAGCCCTTGCCGACGTCGCCGTAGCCGAGCACCACGCAGATCTTGCCGGCGATCATCACGTCGGTGGCGCGCTTGATGCCGTCGAGCAGCGATTCGCGGCAGCCGTACAGGTTGTCGAACTTGGATTTGGTGACCGAATCGTTGACGTTGATCGCCGGGAATTTCAGGCGGCCTTCCTCGGCCATCTGGTAGAGGCGATGCACGCCGGTGGTGGTCTCCTCGGTCACGCCCTTGATGTGTTTGATGCGGGCGGAGTACCAGCCCGGCGAAGTCGCCAGCTTGGCCTTGATGGCGGCGAACAGCACGCGCTCTTCTTCGCAGGTCGGCTTGGCGATGCACGAAGCATCGGTTTCGGCGCGGGTGCCCAGATGCAGCAGCAGGGTGGCATCGCCGCCGTCGTCGAGGATCATGTTGGCGGGTTCGCCCGGCCATTCAAAAATGTTGTGGGTGTATTCCCAGTACTCTTCCAGGGTTTCGCCCTTGTAGGCGAACACCGGCACGCCGGTAGCGGCGATGGCGGCGGCGGCCTGGTCCTGCGTCGAGTAGATATTGCACGAAGCCCAGCGCACTTCCGCGCCGAGCGCGGTCAGCGTTTCGATCAGCACGGCGGTCTGGATGGTCATGTGCAGCGAACCGGCAATGCGCGCGCCCTTGAGCGGTTGCGCCTTGGCGTTCTCCGCGCGGATCGCCATCAGGCCGGGCATTTCCACCTCGGCCATCAGAATTTCCTTACGGCCCCAAACGGCGAGGGACATATCGGCGACTTTATAGTCGGTAAAATTTTTGGTATCAGCCACAGCGAGCTCCTAACGATGTGGCCGGGGGGATGCGGGTGCTGCTCACCTGGCATCCCGTGTCCGGCACGGGTTAATAGGTGAGCGCAGTATTTGGAAACCGAGCCTGACAGACGGAATCTGTTGCAGCGCTCCTCGGATGGGTTGAATTATAACAGGAATTTTGATGGATTGGGGTTGGCGGTGTGGTTTGGGCATAGGGCGCAATGCGCCCTATGCTTGCTAAGGCTTTTGATGAGCATTATCGACACCTGTCGGTTCAAGTATTCGTGCGAAGGGTGTCGCTACGATGAACAGCAGAATCATCCCTAGGAGTATTTGCCACATAGAGGACATGTCGATGGCCTCAAGGAACTGAATAAGTACTATTTCGCTACTGAAGAAGGAGGTTGCCCATAGAGCTACGAGGGTACGGTTGTGAATGGCTACCGGGACAAAGACGCCTCCAATAAAAGAAAGTCGAGTTATCACAGCTACGGACGGTATGACGAGTGCAAATGCGATGAACAAGCGAGCGAACATAATGGCCGGTTTGGGGCCATCTGAGGATGCGTCATGAATCTGGACGGCGCCAATTCCCGCGATACGCGTTTTTGTCGAAAAAGAGGGGGCGCCACCGGTACTCAGAATTTCAACGGTTAGTGAGTCTTGGGGGTTTAGTAGCGTAGGTTTCAGGTGAATGGCATGGTCGGCTAAATCAATCTCCGCTTGAATGTCCGGGGGAGATTTTGCCGTTACTTTGACTCGAACCGGGGTATTGCCCTGACCTAAATGCAACTCAAAGGGAGCTTCAAAATCCTTGGACAGGATTGGTTTCGTTCCTACGTTGGTAATGCGTAGCACTGATAAGTATGGATTTACCAATTCCTTTCCATCCATTACCAGCTTGAGATCGGATGTTGCGTCAGTTGTAGCCGGCTGCAAGGATGACTGTGAGACGAGATTGACAACCAAATCTTTGTCGGTTGATTGGATGCGAGTAAGCCAAAGTGGAGAAAAAATGCCTGCTAGGGTAGCCGCAAGCATAATTAAGTATTTCCAGTCGTTCAGAAGTGACTTGAACATTGTGTACTCCGTGGGGCTCTAAATATGAGTATTTGATTTCATATTTGGAATGTAATTTGGTGTCTTGATCTGGAAAATCTTTGGCGAAGTTGCAACCCATAAGTATCGTAATCCGGATGGCATGGCTGGGCAAGTTGTTATTGAAGCTTGGTTTGTGCGCTTCGCGCGGTGATTAGATGCCGGGGGCTGCCCGGCAGCAGGTTACTTTTTTTGCTTGCCCAAAATAAAGTAACCAAATAAAAGGGCACCCCGCCGCCACCGGCCCTTCGGGCTTCCCTCGGTTTACCCCAAAGATCGGGCGGCTGCGGAACTCGCGCTTTGCGCTCAGACAGTCCTCGCCGACAGCCCCCGATCTTTGGGGTAAACCGAGGCGGTTGCAGAGGGGGAAACCGGGTGGCGCACTGGGGATGGGTTACTTGATTTTCTTCCCTTCAAAATACCTTTTACCGTTCACAACCGAAAAATCCAAAACCTCCCCGATCAGTTTTCCGATTGCGCGGTTCGCGGCAGCAGCTCCCCCATCCGGATCATCCTTATCGGCATTTTCAAATACCTCGAAAGTCCGGGCAGCAAGCACCCGGTAATGGGTCTGCTCGACCAGTTGGGCGCGCAGCGTGATGTGCATGCGGCTGGGCGATGAGGTGAATTCCTGCTGGATCTGGATGATTTCGGTATCCAGCCGAATGTCGCCTTTGACCAGTCCTGAAGCCGGTACGGCGGCGTTGAACCCGGTCTTCTGTTCCATTGCCCGCACCAGGAGCGGCCACAGCATTCTGGCCGGGGTGTCGGCCCACTGGTTTTGGGCAAAATATTCCAGCACATTGGGGTGGCGGACATAGGCCATGCGCGGCGTGTCGAAGCCGGGGGCGGCGCGCGGTGCGCTGATCAGCAGCGTGAGCGGGAGGGGATGGGGCTGGCTGGCCGGTTCCAGTTGCGCGTCCAGCATGTGGTTGCGCAGGGGTTCGGTGTCTGCCGGTCGCAAGCCGGCGCAACCGGCAAGTGCCATGGCAAGCAGTAGCGTGGCTATCCATCGGTTGTGGTAATTCATTATTTTGCTCCCTGTTCGCCCGGCCCCGGTTCGGGCTTAGGCTTGCCGAACAGCAGCGCGCTCGGGTCGCGCTCGAGCTGGTCGCTGACCCGCCGCAGGGATGCGCTCAGGTCTCGCAGTTCGTTCACCATCAGTTGCGCATCCTGCACGGCGGCGGGGATGCCGGCTGTCGAGCGCGAGGTTTCGTTGGCCATGCGTTCGACGGCTTCTGCACTGCGCCCGGCGCGTTCGATCAGGCCGCCCAGTTCGGCGCTGGCGCGCGCCGTGTGTTTCAGTGTTTTGGCGGCATTGTCCATGCCGGTTTCGATCGAGGTCGAGCGTGCCGCCAGAACGCGTGTCATTTGTTCGATCTGGGTCAGGCTGCGCTTGAACGAGCGGCGATTGTCCTCGTCTAGCACCGCGTTGACGTTGTCGGACATCTTGCTGATATTGGTCAGCAGGTTGGTCAGGGCGGTGTCGAGCCTCGCCATCAGGGATGGGCCGGTGCGGATTACGGGGTATTTTTCGTCGGCTTTGGCCTTGAGCAAGGGCGACGAAATACTGCCTCCGGCCAGTTCGACATAGGCGATTCCGGTCAAACCCTGGACGCGCAGCAGGGCGATGGAGTCTTCCTTGACCGGCGTGCCGCGTTCGATCTTGAGAAGCAGTTGCACTCTTTCGGAGTTGGCTGGATCGAGCCGGATTTCCTGCACGTTGCCGACTTCGACGCCACGGTATTTGACCGGCGCGTTGCGGTTCAGGCCGGAAACCGATTCGCCCATGTAAACATGGTAGCTGTCGTAGATTTTATTGTATTTTCCGTCCGTTCCGAGCCACAGGAGAATGGCGATCAACGCGGCGCCAAGCCCCAGGGTGAACAGTCCGACGAGAGTGAAATTTACTTTTGTTTCCACGTCTGCTCCCAGGCGGCGCGTCCGCGCGGCCCATAAAAATATTCGCGTACCATGGGGTGGTCGGACTTCGACAATTCCTCCATGGTGCCTATTCCCAGCACCCGCCCTTCGCCCAGAACAGCCACCCGGTCGGCCACGCGCCAGAGCAAGTCGATGTCGTGCGTGACCAGAAAAATCGACAAGCCCAGCAATTTTTTCAAGTGCCGCACCAGTTCGTCAAGGCCGCTGGCGCTCAGGGGGTCGAGGCCGGCAGTCGGCTCGTCCAGGAACAGCAGTTCCGGGTCAAGCGCGATGGCGCGTGCCAGGGCCGCCCTCTTGCGCATCCCGCCGGAAAGTTCTGCCGGGTATTTTTTTCCGGCATCGGCTGGCAGGCCGGTCAATGCAATCTTGATCGCGGCGATTTCATTAATCAACCCGTCGCTGAGGCCGGTATGTTCATGCAGCGGCAAGCCGACGTTTTCCGCCACGGTCAGCGCGCTGAACAAGGCACCCCGTTCGAACATTACACCCACCCGGCGGCGCATGGTGAGCGATTCATTCTCGCCCATGTCCCAGACCTCGCGTCCGAATACCTTGATCGAACCTGACGCCGGTTGCTGCAATTGAATGATCTCGCGCAGCAAGGTGGACTTGCCGCAGCCGCTGCTGCCGATCAGGGCGAAAATTTCCCCGCGCTGCACCGAAAGATTGATGTTCTCATGCACTACGGCCGCGCCAAAGCGGGTGTGCAGTTGTTGGATTTCGATGATGGGGGCGTCGGTAGTCATATGTTCAGCCAACTGAAAATCACTGAAAACAGCGCATCGACAACGATCACCAGAAAGATCGCCTGCACCACGCTGAGTGTGGTTTGTTCGCCTACGCTGTCGGCGCTGCCGCTGACCCGAAAGCCTTGAAAACAGCCGACCAGCGCGATGATGGCGGCGAATACCGGCGCCTTGCCCATGCCCACCATGAAATGTTTTAACTCGATGGCGTCGCCGAAACGGTCGAGAAAGTCGGCAAAGCTCACGTTGAGCTGGGTTTGGGCGATGATCATGCCGCCCAGCACCCCCAGCATATCGGCATATACCGTGAGCAGCGGCAAGGCGATTATCATCGCCAGCATCTTCGGCAACACCAGTAGTTCCATGGGCGAAACTCCGATAGTGCGCAGCGCATCGATTTCCTCGGTCACTTTCATGGTGCCGATCTGGGCGGCATAGGCCGAACCGGAGCGCCCGGCGACAATAATGGCGGTCAGCAGCGGCGCCATTTCACGCAACATCGAAAGGCCGACCAGATCGGCGACAAAAATATTGGCGCCATAGCGACTGAGCTGAACGGCGCCCTGATAGGAAACCACTATCCCGGTGAGAAAGGCCAACAGCCCGACAATCGGCAGCGCATCGAAGCCGGCGAGCTGCATGTTGTACAGAATGGCGCGCCAGCGGATTCGCGACGGCTGGGCAACGCAGCGCAGCAGGGCCATCGTGCTTTCGCCGAGAAACGCCAGAATGCCGAGGAGCTGGGTCAGGTGGAACCAGGTGAGCCTGCCGGCGCGCTCGAGAAAACCGTGGCTTGGCGTTCCTAACAGGGAAATATCAATTGATTGCTCGCGGATCAGGTGTAATAGCGCCTCGTGCTCGGCACGGAATCCCTGTCGGGACACCGTGAACTTGCCGGTTTCAAACCGGTTCATGGTGCGGAACAGCAGCCAGGCGCCGGCGGTATCCATCGCAGTAATGGCTGACGCATCGAACAGTATCTGGCCGGAGTCGGGCCAGGGAGTCTGCGCCAGATGGTGTTCCAGGGATGGGATGCCTTGCAGGGTCCAGATGCCGCTACAGCGCAGGACAAGGCCATCGTTTGATTTATCGAGACTCGCTCCGGCCTCGGCTGTTGGGAAAGAGCCACTCATAGTGGCCACTTTAAGGAAGCGGCGAGGGAGTTGTCAAACTTCATGACGTTTCAGTACGGCTTTTGCCATGATTTGTTTCAGCGCTGTGCCTTCTGTGCCGAGGTGTATTTGCGTATAGTCAACATAAACACGGCAGCAGGAACTGCGGCCCGAACCGGAACAAGCGCTCCCGATCCCTCCGGTGAAGCGCGGGAATTTGATTTCAGGATAATTCATGACACCTATTTTTTGGCCTTCCCGCATCCTGGTCTTTTTTTTGGCATTGGCGCCATGCCTGGCGCAGGCCGGAGACAGTGAAGCCAGCCTGTGCGAGGAGGGCTCGCCCGGTATCGTGGCGCTTGCGCGGCATCCGGAACTCTACAATTTTTACTTCGAGAACGACCTGTTCAACGGCACCGACAGCGGCTACACCAACGGCGTGAAATTTTCCTGGGTTTCGGCCAACCTGAAGGATTACACCCACGATCCCTGCCTGCCGCACTGGGTGAGGCAGATGAACCAGCTCTTCGAAACCGTGCATCCGGGCAAATACACCTCGCGCAACATGGTGGTCACGGCCGGGCAGTTGATGTTCACCCCGCGCGACCGCAGCCGCACCGATCCGATTCTCAACGACCGACCTTATGCCGGCTGGCTCTACCTGGGGTTGGGCTACAATGCCCGCGATGCGCGGCAAATGGACACGGTTGAGGTTAATCTCGGTGTGGTCGGCCCTGCCGCGCTGGCGCGGCAAACCCAGGAGTTCATCCACGACCTGCGCGGCATCCCGCGCTTCAATGGCTGGAACAACCAGCTTAACAACGAACTGGGCATCCAGCTCGTTGCCGAACGCAAAAACAGGGTCTGGAGTGAAAGCGGGCCGGGGCTGCAATTTGATGCCATCACCCATTACGGCGTCAGCCTCGGCAACGTCCGCACCTATCTCAACACCGGCCTGGAACTGCGCGCCGGCAACCGTATCCCGAACGATTTCGGCACCTCGCCGATACGCCCGGCCGGCGACAGCAACGCTCCGCTTGAAGGCCCGGTTACCCACCGTTTTGCGGATGGCGGGCTGCATGCCTTCATTTCTGCCGACGCACGGGCGGTTGCCCGGGACATCTTCCTTGATGGCAATACCTTTTCAGACAGCCCCAGCGTCGATAAAAAACGCTTTGTGGGCGACCTTGCCACCGGTATCGCCTGGCAATGGCAGGGCGGCAAAATCACCTACGCACGTTATGTCCGCAGCAGGGAATTCGCAACCCAGGAAGATACGCACGTCTTCGGTTCGGTCACGCTCAGCCTCGAGTATTGAGATTCAATGCCCCATGTCAGTCCGAGCCGGGGCGCTACTCGTGTCTGGCAGGTGTCACAGGCGCCGGCCTTGAATGATACGAAGCAGTACCACCACAATTGCGATCACCAATAGAACGTGGATGAGTCCGCCCATGGTGTATGAAGAAACCATGCCAAGCAGCCAGAGGATAACCAGGATGACAACAATGGTCTCAAGCATTTTAATATCCTCTTTCTAATGTGTTTCATAATCGTTCAGGAGGCCCGGAATTTACCGGGGTGTTGCCGTCATAGATGCTGTGCTGCTGCCAGACTGGATGTCCGGCAGCAGTGACTGGCAGTGGGTGCGCTTACTTGAGGCGCATGTCGTTTTTGATGTCGACGACACCTTTCACGCTGCGCGCAACCTCGACCGCCCTGTTAATGTCAGCCTGAGATTTGACGAATCCGCTCAACTGAACCCTGCCTTTGAATGTTTCGACTTGTATCTCAGTCGATTTCAAGGAAGGTTCGTCAAAAATGGCGGCCTTCACTTTTGTGGTAATGACGGAATCGTCAAAATACTCACCCGTTCCTTCGTGTTTAGCCGTCGATGCGCACCCCAGAAGAGAAACCAGCAGAATGGCGGAAAAGAAAGTGGCAAGGCGATTGGGTAATGTCATGATCATGCTCCTCGGTAATGATGAACTACATTCCTCTTGATTAACAGATGCAATCAGAAGGTATTCTTTGCAACCTGTTGCAAACTCAAAAAAGAATAAAAAGGGGTTAGCTCAGCCCCTTTTTGTCCGTCGTCAAAGTAGGGGCGGCCTCCTTTCCTCAACTAATCCAGGCAACCGTAATAGATTGAACAGCCAGCATGACCATCCCAGCTCTCGGGGTGGGCGGAATCAACAATGCTCTTGGCCTGGGTGATTTCTTCGGGGAAGCCGTGCATGACCAGAAGCACCCGGTTGGCACCCAGTTCG
Source organism: Sulfuricella sp. (assembly GCA_028713975.1). Taxonomy (GTDB): domain Bacteria; phylum Pseudomonadota; class Gammaproteobacteria; order Burkholderiales; family Sulfuricellaceae; genus Sulfuricella. Next base: position 60,733 of record JAQTNE010000005.1, on the reverse strand, counting down.
TTCTTGTAACCCGGAAGATTCTCCAGCGGGATGCAGCTAAATTGTTCCGCTGGCAGCGCATCAATCTCTTCGATCAGGCTGATGCCCGCCAGTTCTCCCGCCACGAGGCGTTTATCCTTGCTGATAATCGACAGTTTGCCCCTGCCCAATCCGGCAATTTTCAATTTTTTGATGATGGTTTCGGCCTGGTTGTGGTTGGCGAATGTGGCAACCAGCGAGATGCGCTCAGACATGATGAACCTCCATTCATTAAGGCAGACTGGACAATCTCAAGCATAGTACAACGCCTTGCAAATTCAATTGAATCACTGGCTGACCTGTAAATTTGGCGCGGCGGGAGAATATCTCAGGGCCGAAACCCGCCTTGTAAAACAAGTCGTCGACATCTATAAAACAAAGACATTCATCCGGAAAGAGAAGGAGCCGCCACCATGATCGAATACCGGTTTCACGCCCTGGTTCTTTTTGCGCTGCTCGCCCCATGTGCGGCCTTGCTGGGCGGATGCGGGAAGAAAGAAAACCCGTCGGCGCTCTCTCCGCCATCATCCCCGATCTCGCAAATGCCCGCACCTGTTGCGCCGGAAGCCGTTGCACCCACCGAAAAGGCGGCGGCAGCCATGGCCAGCACGGAAGCGGCGATGAGAAAAAGCGATTGTTTTACCTGTCACGCGGTGGACAAAAAAATAATCGGCCCCGCCTACTCATGGGTTGCCTACCGATACAAGGACGACAAGGAGGCGACCGCTAATCTTTCTGCCAAGATCAAGAATGGCGGTATGGGCAACTGGAATGATTATACGGGCGGAGCAACGATGTCGCCCCACCGGCAGCTCCAGGATGACGACACCAAAGCCATGGCGCAGTGGGTGCTGGGTCGGAATCCGGTCGAACCGCCAGCAAAGACGGCTGCAAAATAATTTTTATTCCGGCCAGCCGAGCTCTGATCTGACGGCGGCTCCGGCACGTCGCGCGGGTGCCGCTTTCGGCAATGTCGGCCATGTATTGCGGGTCGGTCAATGCAGGCTCTACGGGATGATGCCCATCATGACCAGAACAGAATACGATTCATTCGGCGCAATTGAAGTCCCTGCGGAAAGGCTCTGGGGCGCGCAAACCCAGCGTTCGCTCGAACACTTTCATATTTCGACTGAACTCATGCCGGATGAATTGATCCTGGCGCTTGCCGCGGTCAAGCGTGCCTGTGCGATCGCCAATCGTGACCTTGGTTTGTTGTCGCCGACGAAAGTGGAGGCAATCGTCCGTGCCGCCGATGAAATACTCACCGATAGCCGTCCGGCGGAATTTCCGCTTTCCGTCTGGCAGACGGGCTCCGGTACCCAGACCAACATGAATATGAACGAGGTGCTTGCCAATCGCGCCTCGGAATTTCTCGGTGGAGCCAGGGGCGAATCCCGGTTGGTGCATCCCAATGACGAAGTGAATCTTGGCCAGTCAAGCAATGATATTTTCCCCACGGCAATGCATGTGGCTGCCTGCACAGGCCTGTCCCGGTCGCTGTTGCCGGCACTGTGTCAACTGCGTTCGACGCTGGAAGTGAAATCCCTGGCCTTTGCCGATATCGTCAAGATCGGGCGCACGCACTTGCAGGATGCGACGCCCCTGACCCTGGGACAGGAATTTTCCGCCTATGTTGCGCAACTGAATCATGCCGAAGCCTGTATCGCTGCGTCACTCCCGGCGCTTTCCGAGTTGGCGGCGGGAGGCACCGCTGTCGGCACCGGACTCAACACCCACAAGGAATTTGGCGATCATGTTGCACAGGAACTGGCGCGGGTCAGCGGTCTGCCATTCAGGAGCGCGACCAACAAATTTGCGGCCCTGGCCGCACATGACGCACTGGTGGCCGCACATGGGGCACTCAAGACCTTGGCGGCAGCGCTGACGAAAATAGCCAACGACATCCGCTGGCTGGCTTCCGGCCCACGCTCAGGGCTGGGCGAGCTGTCCATCCCGGAAAACGAGCCGGGCAGTTCGATCATGCCGGGCAAGATCAACCCCACGCAATGCGAAGCGCTTGCCATGCTGTGTTGCCAGGTTTTCGGCAACGATGTGGCGATCAATATCGGCGGCGCATTGGGTAATTTCGAGCTGAATGTTTACAAGCCGCTGATTGCGCATAATTTCCTGCAAAGCGTGCGGCTGTTGGCGGATGGAATGAGGAGTTTCGATGTCTATTGCGCCAGCGGTATCAAAGCCAACCGCGAGCGCATCGCGGAACTCGTGGCGCATTCCCTGATGCGGGTGACTGCCCTGGTCCCTCATATCGGTTACGATCGCGCCGCGCAAATCGCGAAACAGGCGCACCGCGATGGCGGCACGCTGAAACAGGCGGCCGTAGCGCTCGGCTATGTGACGGAAGAACAATTCGACCGCTGGGTGAAGCCGGAAGAAATGATCCATCCCCGCCCGAAAATTTTACCTTGAATGCGCAAGTATAACTGCGGGTAGCTTGAAAAATTTAGCGTAGCCCGCTGGGTGTCGGCAAGATTAATGAGGGGGCGTGAAATCTGTTTTCCAGCAGATCCATGTTGACCTCAGTTACCCGCATCCGCAAGAAAAATTGCGCTGGTTTCCTGCGGCGGCAACGCCTGATTTTCTACGTGCTATATTTAACTGAACGGTTTCAACAACAGACCCGAAGACCCGATGAGGAGCTGGAGCCATGGCACACGAAGGTTTGCACGAAAGCGAGGACAAGCTCGCCGTTATGACGGTCGATTCCCATCGCGCCATTCTTTCCCTGATGGAGGAATTGGAGGCGGTGGACTGGTACCACCAGCGGGCAGAAGCCTGCGCTGACGCCGGGTTGCGCGAAATTCTGCTGCACAACATGCATGAGGAAATGGAGCACGCGGCCATGCTCCTGGAATGGTTGCGCCGCAGCACGCCACGGCTGGACGAAATTCTGCGCACCTACCTGTTCAGCCAGGGCAATATCACCCAGGTGGAAAAAAAGGCCACCGGCAAGGATGGCGGCGGTGATACGCCTCAGGCGACAGATGTATTAAAACCGCACCTGACGGTCGGTTCCCTGAAAGGAGCTTGAAATGAATACTTCCAACATTCCTTTTGACGCGGCGATTCTCTCCCGCATGGAGGAAATGGCGGTGGCCGAGGTGAAAAAAACCCTGACAGCGCGCCGCTTCCTCACGGTGGACGGCCCGTTCGGCCAGGGATATGTCGCCGCCCCGGTGGGGGATGACGACCAGCGGCAGCATGCTTCCCATGGCGCCACTACCGTCATCTCGCGCACCATTCCGGTTCCCCTGATTTTCCGCCATTTCACCATGAGCAGGCGCCGAATTTCCGCGCACCTGGATATGGGGCAGCCGCTGGATCTCAGCCAGCTTGGGCAGGCATCCACGGAAGTGGCCGCCCGCGAGGAGGCGCTGATTTACCTGGGCGACCCCGAGTTCGGGCTGGCCGGGCTATGCACCGCCGAGGGCCGCAACCACCTGGAAGGCGGCGACTGGATGGATGTGGAGCAGGTGCTGCGCGATGTCCTGGCCGCCGTTACCCTGCTGGACAACGCCCGTTTTCACGGCCCATATGCGCTGGCGTTGGAGCCGCGTCTCTATAACAACCTTTTTCGCCGCTACCCGGAGGGCTCCGACCTGTTGCAGATCGACCACCTGAAGGGCTTATGCACCAACGGTATCTACAAGACCGATATCCAGGGCGCGGTGTTGGTCGCGCCGGAAGCCGGCACGCTGCTGATCGGCGAGGACCTGACGGTGGACTACACCTTCCCGGATTCTGTCCATTTCAACTTCGCTCTCCGGGAATCCCTGGTGCTGCGCATCGACGCCCCCAAGGCGATCTGCACCATCTGTCCCAAGGCATCTTCCCCGCGTTCCCGGAAGTAATGTCTGGCATAAAGTCGATTAGCCTAATTGAGGCGTCTGCTACCTGGAAGGGCGGAGCCTCAATATCTCACGCCACGCGTTGAGCTTGTTTGCAAAAGACATGGACGCGTTGGCCGGGCTGGTGGACGGGAGGCGCTCATAGACGACGGAGCTGCCGGCGAATTTTTTTAGTCCGTGCCGTTTGAAGCATTCCTCCGCTTTTGCCCCGTTAAAAAACACATACGCAATCTTTTTGTGGGTGTCGAAGAATTTTTGAAAGTCGTTTGCCGTGTGCGTGCCGTTTTCTATCCTTGCATCCAGGCTGCCCTCCCGGATGCATGACTGGAGTACGTCCCACAGGGAAATCCTGGCCGATTTCAGGGCTTGGATTTTTGTCTCATAGGGCGCATCCGCATCAAACTGAAGCAGTTCGGCAATGATCCGCCAGAAGGCATTTTGAGGGTGGGCGTAATATTGTTGCGCTTTCAGCGATGCCAGACCCGGCATGCTGCCGAGGATCAGCACTTCGGCATTTTCATCCCCGATTGGCCCGAAACTATGGACGCGTGCCATGTGCAACGCGAACGTCAGGAAAATTGCACCTGGTTTCCCTCCCGGTCATAGGCCAGAAAAGGAGAAACCGCGCCATTGTTTATGGCTTCTTCCATGTCTTTTAGCGGCTTCTGGGCTTCTTCCGAAGTTGGCATGACGCCGCCACGGCCCGACAGGCAGGCGACGAACACGATTTTCCAGTCTTGTCCGGTCTGGCGCGATTCCTCGACCAGATCGGCAAAGCTACCCAGCTCATCCTGTGCCTTGTCGGTACAGACTTTCGGGGTCAGCACGCCGCCCTGACCGGCGTGAAATCGCTGTATCTGAACTTCGGTATAGCCTTCCGGCAGTTCGGGTATGGTGAAAACAAACAGAAACCGCTGCGGTTCCGGCTGCTGTCTGGCTGCTTCCAGAAGCTCTTCATAACTTGAAATATTCATGTCGTACCCTTTCCCTTGCAAACACCCAGAAAAAAAGCCCCGCCTTTCGCAAGGCAGGGCTTGATTCCAAGGCAAAAATCAAATGCCGGCGTCGGCTTTGAGTGCTTCCGCCTTGTCGGTCGCTTCCCAGCTGAACTCCGGCTCTTCGCGGCCAAAGTGGCCGTAGGCGGCGGTCTTGGTGTAGATCGGGCGCAGCAGGTTGAGTGACTGGATAATGCCTTTTGGCCGCAGATCGAAATGTTTTTCGACCAGCTTGGCGATCTTCTCGTCGGCGATCTTGCCGGTGCCGAAGGTATCGACCATCAGGCTGACCGGCTTGGCGACGCCGATGGCGTAGGCCACTTGCACTTCGCATCTCGATGCCAGCCCGGCGGCGACGATGTTCTTCGCCACATAGCGACCGGCATAGGCAGCGGAGCGGTCCACCTTGGACGGGTCCTTGCCGGAGAAAGCGCCGCCGCCGTGGTGCGCGGAACCGCCGTAGGTATCGACGATGATTTTGCGCCCGGTCAGGCCGCAATCGCCCATCGGGCCGCCGACCACGAAGCGGCCAGTAGGGTTGATCAGGTAGCGGATGTCGCCGGCGCGCAGGTTTTCCGGAATTATCGGCTTGACGATTTCCTCGATCACCGCCTCGGACAATTCGGCGTGGGAAATGTCGGGATCGTGCTGGGTGGAGATGACCACGGTATCGACATGCACCGGCCTGCCGTCCACGTAGCGGATGGTGACCTGGGATTTGGCGTCGGGGCGCAGCCAAGGCAGGCGGCCGTCCTTGCGCAGCTCGGCCTGGCGCTGCATCAGGCGGTGCGCATAGTGAATCGGCATCGGCATCAGTTGCGGCGTTTCGTCGCAGGCGTAGCCGAACATCAGTCCCTGGTCGCCGGCGCCTTGATCCAAGTCGAGTCCTTCGCCCTCGTTCACGCCCTGGGCGATGTCGGGCGACTGCCGGTTGATGGCGGTGAGTACGGCGCAGGTGGCGTAGTCGAAGCCGATGTCGGAGCTGTTGTAGCCGATGCGCTTGACCGCTTCGCGGGCGACGTCGATATAGTTTACCGCCGCATGGGTGGTGATTTCGCCGGAAATGACGACGAGTCCGGTGCTGACCAGTGTCTCGCAGGCTACCCGCGCTTTGGGATCATGCGCTAGAATAGCGTCGAGGATGGAATCGGAGATCTGGTCGGCGACTTTGTCGGGATGGCCTTCCGAGACGGACTCGGAAGTAAACAGGATTTCTTTCATGCTTCTGCTCCTTGGTATTGATACTTCCCCGTAGTTAGTGGCGAAGCCGGCTCCGGGGCGGAAGCAGACGACGCTTTAGCTGTATTTGTACCCCGCCCGCAAGTTGTCTCTTAACACGGCGGCGCGGTAATTCTATTTTTTTGAAGAGATTTAGTCAAACCCTGCCCTAATGGCTTACCTGCTTCGTATTCTTTCTCATTTGCCGCTTTGGCTGTTGCACTTTCTCGGTGCGGCTGCTGGCTGGGCGACTTATCTGACTTCCCGGCGCTACGCCACGAGGATGCGGGAAAACCTGGCGACCAGCGGTCTGTGTGCGCCGGGCGAATGCGCCAGGTTGTTGCGCCGGTCGGTGGCCGAGGCCGGCAAGAGCGTGCTGGAACTGCCTGCCGTCTGGTTACGTCCGGAACAGCAGGCGTTGCAATTACTGAAAAAATGCCATGGCTGGGAGCATGTCGAGGCCGCGCACCGGCTCGGCAAGGGGCTGATTTTTCTGACTCCGCACATGGGCTGCTTCGAAATCACCAGCCTGTACTATGCCGCGCGTCATCCGATCACCGTGCTTTACCGCCCGCCGCGCTTGTCTTGGCTGCAACCCGTGATGGAATTTGGCCGCAAGCGCGGCCTGGTCAGCCTTGCGCCGACCGATTTGGGCGGAGTGCGGGCGTTGTTCAAGGCGTTGCGGCGGGGTGAGGCAATCGGCGTGTTGCCCGACCAGGTGCCAAGCCGGGGAGAAGGCGTGTGGGCGGATTTTCTCGGTCGCCCCGCCTACACCATGACACTGGTGTCGCGCTTGGCGCGCTCCACCGATGCGGCCATCGTCTTTGCCTTCGCCGAGCGCCTGCCGCATGGCGCCGGCTTCGAGCTATGGCTTGAACCCTTCACTGCCGAACTACCCGAAGACCCGACCGCTGCCGCAGGCATAATCAATCAGGCGGTGGCCGGCTTGATCCGAAAAAAACCCGAGCAATATTTGTGGAGTTATAACCGCTACAAGGTGCCAACAGGAGTGCCGAGTGCTGAGTCCTGAGTTCCAAGTATCCTCTCAGCACTCAGAACTCAGCATTCAGGACTGTTTCTGATGGCCCGGCTCGGCATTACCCTGATCTGGCTGCTGCATTTCCTGCCGCTTGGCTTGCTGGCCCGGCTCGGTGAGGGTTTCGGCCTGCTGCTTTACCTGCTTGGCCGCGAGCGGCGGCGCGTGGCGCGCATCAACCTGCGGCTGTGTTTCCCGGAACTGCAAGATGAAGAAAGAGAGAAACTGGTGCGGCGCCACTTCCGCGCCTTCGGTCGCAGTGTTCTGGAGCGCGGTATCCTGTGGTGGTCGCCGAAATCGCGCGTCCAGCGGCTGGTTCATATCGAAGGGCTGGAGCACTGGCAAGCCGTCGCCGGAAAACCGGCAATCTGGCTGGCGCCGCATTTTGTCGGACTGGACATGGGCGGCGTCAGACTGACTACGGACTACCCGCTGGTGTCGATGTACAGCAAGCAGAAAAATCCGCTGTTCGACGCGCTGCTGCTGCATTCGCGCACCCGTTTCGGCAATTCGCCGATGGCCTCGCGCCAGGACGGGCTCAAGCCGGTGGTGCGGGCGATGCGCAACGGACTGCCGTTTTATTATTTGCCGGACATGGATTTCGGCGCGCGCGATGCGGTGTTCGTGCCGTTTTTTGGTGTGCCCGCCGCCACCATCACCGGCCTGTCGCGCCTGGCGAAAATCACCGGCGCGGCAGTGGTGCCCTGCGTGACCCGCCAGCTTGCTGGCGGCGCGGGCTATGTGCTGAAATTCTATCCGGCCTGGAGCGATTTTCCGGGCGCCGATGTTGAGGCCGATGCCCGCCGCATGAACGCCTTTATCGAAGAGCGTGTCAGAGAAATGCCGGAGCAGTATTTCTGGCTGCACAAGCGCTTCAAAACCCGCCCGCCGGGGGAACAGCGTTTCTATGGTTAAGCTGTGGTAATCTGCATATTAAATTTTGGGATGCCTTGATTTTATGTTCGCCAATCCTTCGTCAGATGAATGTCGCGCGCTGCTGAAAAAAACCAGGAATATCGCCGTGGTCGGGCTGTCGCCCAAGCCGGACCGGCCCAGCTATTGCGTGGCCAAGGCGATGCAGGGCTTCGGCTTTAACATCATCCCGGTGCGCCCAGCCACCGCCGAAGTGCTCGGACAGAAAGCCTATGCCTCGTTGCGCGACGTGCCGGGGCCGATCGACCTGATCGACGTGTTCCGCGCCGCGGAATTTGTCGATGCGATCGTGGACGAAGGCATCGCCCTGAAAGTGCCGGCGATCTGGATTCAGGAGGGCATCGTCAACGAGGCGGCGGCGCAACGCGCGCGCGCAGCCGGTATGACGGTGGTGATGGATCGCTGCATCTACAAGGATTATGTGGCACTGTGTTAAATGAACGGTATTTTGTTAACCGCAGAGACGCAGAGGCGCAGAGTTTTTGTGTGGGTTGGTTTTCTCTGCGCCTCCGCGTCTCTGCGGTGGATTTTGGGTTATTGCTATGCGTCTAAAGTTCACCAAAATGCACGGCCTGGGCAACGATTTCGTGGTGATCGACGCGATCTCCCAGAGCGTGAATTTAACCCCGGCGCAATTCAGGTTCATCGCCGACCGCCATTTCGGCATCGGCTGCGACCAGATATTGCTGGTCGAAAGCGCGACCCGGCCCGACGCGGATTTCCGTTATCGCATCTTTAATGCCGATGGTGGCGAAGTGGAGCAGTGCGGCAACGGTGCGCGTTGTTTTGTGCGCTTTGTGCATGAAAAAGGGCTGACCCCGAAAACCGCAATCCGGGTGGAAACCGCTTCCGGCATCATTGAGCCGCATCTTGAAACGGATGGACAGGTCACGGTGAATATGGGCATGCCGCGCTTCAACCCGAAGGAAATTCCCTTTGCCGCGCCACAGCGTGCGCCAACTTACGTGCTCGAGTTGGGCGGGGGCGCAGTCGAAGTCAGCGTGCTGTCGATGGGCAACCCCCATGCGGTAAAGCTGGTGGACGATGCGGACGCCACCCCGGTGCTGGAAGAGGGGCCGCAAATCGAGCGCCACCCGAGTTTCCCCGCCAGGGTCAATGCCGGCTTCATGCAGGTGCTCGACCGCAGCCGGATCAAACTGCGGGTCTACGAACGCGGTGCCGGAGAGACCCTGGCTTGCGGCACCGGTGCTTGCGCTGCCGTGGCTGCGGGGATTATGCGCGGATTGCTGGACGGGGAAGTGCGCGTCTCCACCCGCGGCGGGGAGCTGACGGTGCGCTGGGAAGGCGAGGGCCAGCCGGTCTGGATGACCGGCCCGGCGGCGACGGTATTCGAAGGTCAAATCAATCTTTAAAAATTTCAAGAAAGGGGATTTAAGTGAGCCTGAATTCGGAAGCTGTTGCGCAGTATTTGCATGAAAACCCTGAGTTCTTCGAGCAGCATGCCGCATTGCTGGCGGAGGTATTTATCCCGCACCCCCACGGCGGACGGGCAATTTCCATTGCCGAGCGCCAGCAGTTGGCGCTGCGCGACAAGAACCGGCTGCTGGAAACCAAGCTGCGCGAACTGATCCAGTTCGGCGAGGAGAACGATGCCATCAGCGAAAAGATGCATCGCCTCGCCTTGTCGCTGCTCGGCGCAAAAGATCTCGACAGCGCCCTGAACACCGCCTATTTCAACCTGCGCGAAGATTTCGATGTGCCCCATGTGGCGATCCGCATCTGGGCCGGCGAAGGGCTTCCGGCACGGCCTGAATTCATCGGGGCGAGCATCGAGATGTGCGCGTTCGCCGACGATCTGTCCACCCCAAAATGCGGGCCGCAGCTCCTGGAAGAGGCGCCCTCCTGGTTTGGCGAGGCCGGCCCGAACCTGCGCTCCTACGCCTATGTCGCACTCCACTCGGAGCAGTCGTTCGGTTTGCTGGCGATGGCGAGCGAGGATGCGCAGCGCTTTTACCCGGAGATGGGCACGCTCTATCTGAAGCGGCTGGGCGAGCTGGTCAGCGCCGCGCTGCTGCGCTACCTCAAGTAATTTCAAGACTATTTAACCGCCGATGAACGCCGATAAACACAGATTGTTGTTGATGGTCAGTCATGTGTAGGTCGGTTCAGGCGCAATGGTGCCGGCATGCCGCCGGGTTAAGCGGGACTTGTCGGCGTTTATCGGCGTTCATCGGCGGTTTCAAATAAAATCATGAGCGCAGGCGCCGATTACCTGCAAAGCTACCTCGTCCATCTCGCCAGCGAGCGCCGCTTGTCGCCGTTGACCTGCACCAATTACGGCCATGACGTGACCGAGTTGCTTCGACTGGCGGGCGAGGTTCCGCTCGAGCAGTTGCAGATTCACCAGGTGCGGCGTTTTGTCGCGCAATTGCATGGTAGCGGACTGGGCGGCAAGTCGCTGGCGCGCAAGCTCTCCGCCTGGCGCGGTTTTTATGCCTGGCTGGCACGTTATCACGGCTTCACCCAAAATCCTTGCGTCGGCTTGCGCGCCCCGAAATCCGCCCGATCGCTGCCGCAGGCGCTGTCGCCGGATGAGGCGTCGCGCCTGATGGACGTGCCTGCGGATGACACCTTGGCCGTGCGCGATAAGGCGATATTTGAATTGTTTTATTCCTCTGGTTTGCGCCTGTCCGAATTGACTAATCTGCCCCTCATCCAGATTGACCTCGCCGCCGGCATCGTGCGCGTCACCGGCAAGGGCGGAAAAACCCGCGAAGTGCCGGTCGGCAGCCGGGCGGTGGAAGCGATCCGGAACTGGCTGCCGCATCGCGACAAGCTGGTCAAGCCGGATCAGACCGCGCTGTTCGTCGGCAAGAGTGGTATGCCCCTGACGCCGCGCGCGGTGCAATACCGTATCAAGCAATGGGCAATCAGGCTGGGCATTTCGGCTGACGTGCATCCGCATGTGCTGCGCCATTCTTTTGCCAGCCACGTACTGCAATCCAGCGGCGACCTGCGTGCCGTGCAGGAGATGCTCGGCCATGCCAATATTTCCACGACCCAGGTGTATACGCACCTGGATTTTCAGCACCTGGCAAAGGTTTATGACGCAGCGCATCCTCGCGCCAAAAAGAAATGAAAACGGCATTTCACCGCAGAGGACGCGGAGGACGCAGAGGAAATAAGAGGATTGCGAGTCATGACGAGCTACCTTTTGAGTGAGCATTATGTGGCCTGAAAAATTTGAATTCCTTTGCGTCCTCCGCGTCCTCCGCGTCCTCCGCGGTTCAATCGCTTTTTGCAGAAGGTTGACACTTCCATTTGCTTGCACGATGATAAACAGATGAATTCGCGCCTGTGGCTTTCATTCTTGCTGGCCTTTTCCCTGCTGTTTGCACAGCAGGGCGCGGCGGTGCATGCCTTGTCGCATCTCGCCGACGGTGTGCCGGCAGAGTCGCAGCAGGACAAGCACCAGTCTCACTCTCCGGCCTGCGACAAGTGCGTGGCCTATGCCGGTATCGGCAGCGCGGCACCGTCTTCGCCGCCGCTGTTCGCCGCCTCGGAAACCACGTTCATCCTGGCTGCGGTGCTGTCGCTGCTGTTCTTTTCCGCTTCCCGCTTTTCCTATCGCTCCCGCGCTCCGCCTCGTCTGAAATAAAAATCATACTTTGCTCCGGCGCCGGCTTTTACGCCGGTTGCCGCCGTTGATTTTTTTCACGAGGTCATCATGTCATTCAAACCTAAAACCCTTGCGGCGGGTATCGCCTTTGCGCTTGCCGCGCCGTGTCATGCGCAGGCAGCGGACAGCGCCGATCTGGCGCAAATCCGCAGCGAAATAAAGCAGATGCAGCAAAGCTACGAAGCGCGCATCGCCAGCCTGGAGGCACGCCTGAAACAGGCGGAAACCGACGTCAAACAAGCCGCCAGCCAAGCCCGCGAGGCCGTGGCGACAGCAGCCCAACCGGCTCCCGCGCGTGGCGGAGACAACATCAACGCGTTCAATCCCGGCATTTCGCTGATTCTGTCCGGTTTGTACAGCAACCTTTCGCATGACCCGGCGAACTATCAGATTACCGGTTTTCACTTGCCCAGCAGCGTGCTGGGCGACATCCGGCCCCAGCGCGGTTTCAGCCTGGGCGAGTCGGAACTGGGGATTTCCGCCAACGTCGATCAACTGTTCTACGGCAACCTGAATTTTGCCATCCATCCCGATAATACAGTTTCCACCGAAGAGGCTTTCATCCAGACCACCGCTTTGCCGCAGGGGCTGACGCTGAAGGCCGGGCGATTCTTCTCCGGCATCGGTTACCTCAATGCACAGCATGCGCACACCTGGGACTTCGTTGATGCGCCGCTCGCCTACCAGGCTTTCCTCGGCGGGCAATTCAATAACGACGGGGTGCAACTACGCTGGCTGGCGCCCACCGATACCTATCTGGAAATCGGGGCGGAAGCGGGGCGCGGCGCCAATTATCCCGGTACCGGACGCGACAAGAATGGTGCCGGTGCAACAGCGCTTTACGCTCATATTGGCGGCGATGTGGGAACCAGCAACAGCTGGCTGGCCGGGCTTTCCCTGTTGGCAACCTCGCCGCAGGACCGCCAATGGGATGACGTGGATGCGGCGGGCGCCGGCGTCACCAATGGCTTTACCGGCAACAGCAAGTTGTGGATAGCGGATGGCGTGTGGAAATGGGCGCCCAACGGCAATGCGCACGACACCAACTTCAAGTTACAGGGCGAATACCTGCGCCGGGTCGAAGACGGCAGCCTGGTTTTCGATACCGCAACCGCAGCAACGCCGGGGACTTATTCGGCCACCCAGTCCGGCTGGTATGTGCAGGGCGTTTATCAGTTCGCGCCTTACTGGAGGGCGGGATTGCGCACCGAGCGGCTTGATTCCGGCAATGTCGATTACGGCGTTAACAACGCCAACCTGCTGCGTCCGGATTACGCCCCGGTGCGCAATGCCATGATGGTCGATTACAACCCGAGCGAATTCAGCCGCATCCGCTTGCAGCTTGCCCAGGACAAATCGCGCCAGGGCGTATCCGACAACCAGATTTTCCTGCAATACCAGATGAGCCTCGGCGCTCACGGCGCGCATCAATTTTAGGAGATAAAAATGTCGAACAGATTACTGAAATTCGTGTTTTCGGCGGCGCTCGGCTCTTTTGCCGTTCCCGCCTTCGCTGCGCTCAACATCTTCGCCTGCGAACCTGAGTGGGGCGCCTTGGCGCATGAACTGGGCGGCGACAAGGTGGATGTGTACAACGCCACCAACGCTTTCCAAGACCCGCATCATGTTCAGGCCAAGCCCAGCCTGCTGGCGCGGGCGCGTAATGCTGACATGGTGGTGTGCACCGGTTCGCAACTGGAAATCGGCTGGTTGCCGATCCTGTTGCGTCAGACCGGCAACCCGAAAATCCAGCCGGGCAAGCCGGGCTATTTTGAGGCATCAGGCTATGTGCGGATGCTGGAAGTGCCATCGAGCGTCGACCGCTCCCTGGGTGACGTCCATCCCGGCGGCAATCCGCATATCCAGACCGACCCGCGCAACATTGGCATGGTGGCGGACGCCATGGCGAAGCGGCTGGCCGAGATCGACCCGGCCAACCGCGCTTACTACCAGAGCAACTACAAGTCGTTTGCCGGGCGCTGGCAGGCGGCGATTGTTAAGTGGGAAAAGGAGGCTGCACCGCTCCGGGGCATGCCTATTGTGGTGCATCATAAAGCGTTCATTTATCTCGAAAATTGGCTGGGATTGAATGAGCTTGCTGCCTTGGAACCCAAGCCCGGCGTCGAGCCTTCCAGCGGCCATTTGTCCGAGGTGCTGGCGCAATTGCAGCGGCAGCCCGCAAAGGCGGTGATTCGCGCTGCTTACAATGATGGACGTGGCTCAGAGTGGCTGGCAGAACGCGCCAAAATTCCCGTGGTGGTGGTGCCGTTCACCGTCGGCGGTTCGGAGCGTGCCAAGGACTTGTTCGGCCTGTTCGACGATACGGTGCAACGGTTGTTGTCGGCGCTTAAATAAACCATTTTCACCGCAGAGGACGCGGAGGACGCAGAGGAAAAACGTTTATATTTTTGATTTTTTTTCTTCCTCAGCGTCCTCCGCGTTCTCCGCGGTTAGACGATCGGATAACAAATGAATCCAGACGCATTTAACCTCTCCATTCTCGCCCCGGCTTTTCTCGCCGGCCTGCTGGTGCTGGCCACCCATGTGCCGCTCGGTCGTCAGGTGTTGAGGCGCGGCATCGTGTTTATCGACTTGGCGATTGCGCAGATCGCCACCCTCGGCGTGATCGCCGCCGACCGCTTCGGTTTCGAGCCGGAAGGCTGGATTGCACAGGCGGCGGCGGTTTCGGCGGCGGTGCTTGGTGCTGTGCTGCTGACCTGGACGGAAAAGCACTGGCCGGAAACCCAGGAAGCGTTGATCGGCGTGCTGTTCGCGCTGGCCGCCACCGGCGGCATGATTCTGGTGGCCAACAATCCGCATGGCGGCGAACATCTCAAGGACTTGCTGGCCGGCCAGATTTTGTGGGTCGGCCCAGCGCAGCTGTTGCCGCTGGCGGTGTTGACCGCCGCTATCCTGGCGCTGTGGTTTGGCATCGGGCAACAACGGCTTGGCCGCCTCGGTTTTTACGGGCTGTTCGCGTTTGCCGTGACCGCTTCGGTGCAGCTGGTCGGCGTTTACCTGGTGTTCGCCAGCCTGATCGTACCCGCGCTCGCCATCCGTTCCCTGCCGCCGCGCCGTCAGCTGACTTTCGGCTACCTGCTTGGCGCGCTCGGCTATCTGCTGGGACTGCTGCTGTCATTGCTGTTCGACTTGCCGTCCGGTGCCGTCATCGTCTGGTCGCTGGCCGCATTGGCGCTGGCCCTGAATTTTCTGGTGTTGCCAAAAAATCCGGATGCTCATGTGGGAGCGGCGCCCCCGCCGCGATAATTTAAAATCGGGCCGGGGCGGCCCTCCTACTCAATTGCACTCGGCCATCCGGTAACGGCAACACCGGTTTTTTTGCCGGTATAATGAAACCCACTTTTCACGAGGAACGACATGGAGCAATTTCGCGGAACAACCATCCTCTCGGTGCGGCGCGGCAATAGCGTGGCGCTCGGCGGCGACGGCCAGGTGACCCTCGGCAACATCGTGGTCAAGGGTAGCGCACGCAAGGTGCGGCGCATTCATCACGACAAGATTCTGGCCGGGTTCGCCGGCGGTACGGCGGACGCTTTCACCCTGTTCGAGCGCTTCGAGGCCAAGCTGGAAAAGCATCAAGGCCATCTGCTGCGCTCCGCCGTGGAACTCGCCAAGGATTGGCGTACCGATCGCATCCTGCGCCGGCTCGAGGCGATGCTGGCGGTGGCGGATCGAGAAAGTTCGTTGATCATCACCGGCAACGGCGACGTGCTGGAACCGGAACTGGGCCTGATCTCGATCGGCAGCGGCGGCCCTTACGCCCAGTCTGCGGCGCGCGCCCTGCTCGAGTACACCGAGATGGCGCCAGCGGAAATCGTCAAGAAAGCGCTAACCATTGCCGGCGACCTGTGCATCTATACCAACCAGAATCACATCATCGAAACCTTGGAATAAGTAGGAGCGCCGCCCTCGGCGCGATTGATGAGTGATTCGCGCCGAGGGCGGCGCTCCTACACAGAATGACTATCATGATTATGACCCCTCAGGAAATCGTCCACGAGCTGGACAAGCACATCATCGGCCAGCACGCCGCCAAGCGCGCGGTCGCCATCGCCCTGCGCAATCGCTGGCGGCGGCAGCAGGTGGCCGAGCCGTTGCGCCAGGAAATCACGCCGAAGAACATCCTGATGATCGGCCCGACTGGCGTCGGCAAGACCGAGATCGCGCGCCGCCTGGCCAAGCTCGCCAACGCGCCGTTCATCAAGGTGGAAGCGACCAAGTTCACCGAGGTCGGCTACGTCGGGCGCGATGTCGATTCGATCATCCGCGACCTGGTGGAAATGTCGATCAAGCAGACCCGCGAACAGGAAACCCTCAAGGTGCGCCACCGTGCCGAAGATCATGCGGAGGAGCGGATTCTGGACGTGCTGCTGCCTGCCGCGCGCACGATGGAATTCGGCTCGACCGAAAGCGCCGTGGCGGATGAAGCGGAAAACGCCACGCGCCAGAAATTCCGCAAGATGTTGCGCGAGGGCAAGCTCGACGACAAGGAAATCGAGATCGAAGTCGCCACGCCGCAGGCGCACATGGAAATCCTCGCGCCGCCCGGCATGGAGGAAATGACCTCGCAGATCCAGAACATGTTCCAGAACATCGGCAGCGGCAAGCGCAAGCAGCGCAAAATGAAGGTTTCCGAGGCGATGAAGCTGCTCACCGAAGAAGAAGCGATGAAACTGCTCAACGACGAGGACATGAAAATTCAGGCGGTGCAGAACGTCGAGCAAAACGGCATCGTGTTCCTCGACGAAATCGACAAGATCACCAGCCGCTCCGAAGGCTCCGGTGCCGAGGTATCGCGCCAGGGCGTGCAGCGCGATCTGCTGCCGCTGGTCGAAGGCACCACCGTCTCGACCAAGTACGGCATGATCAAGACCGACCACATTTTGTTCATCGCCAGCGGTGCCTTCCACCTCGCCAAGCCGTCCGACCTGATTCCGGAACTGCAAGGCCGCCTGCCAATTCGGGTCGAACTGGAATCCCTGAACGTGAGCGATTTCGAGCAAATTCTCACCAACACCGATGCCTGCCTGACCCGCCAATATGAAGCCCTGCTCGGCACCGAAGGCGTAAAACTCGACTTCCAGCCCAGCGCCATCAAGCGCCTCGCCGAGATCGCCTTCGAGGTCAACGAAAGAACCGAGAACATCGGCGCGCGCCGCCTCTACACCGTGATGGAAAAGCTGCTCGAGGAAATCTCGTTTGAAGCCGGGCGCAAGGCCGAAGAGAGCATTGCCATCGACGCCGGTTATGTCGACGGCAGGCTGAAGGAACTGGCGAAGAGCGAGGATCTGGCGCGGTACGTGCTGTAACTGGATGGTAGCCCTTAAATGAAATTCCACGATCTAGCCATCGGCCAGCGCTTCGAGCTGGACGGTGCGGCCTACGTCAAAACCAGCCCGGTGCTGGCAAGCCGCGATGACGGCGGCGCCAAGTTCATGGCCCGCTATGTGGTGGTCAAGCCGCTGGATGGCGTGGAGGTTCAGCCCAAAGCGGTGAAGGAGCGCCTGTTGCGGGTGGGCACGGTGCTGGCGGCATTCGAGACTTATCATGCGCGCAGTCGGGAGGTGCTGGAAGGCGAGGTCGCTGCGGACAGGCGGGCCGGTATTTCCGAAGCGTTGGAGAGCGGGCGGCGGGATTTTCTGGACGCGATTGCCGAAGACTAGCTCCGTGCTTACCCCGATCCAGCAAGCCCAATTCTTCCGCCTGCGCTGGGCGACTTTCACCCTGGTCGCGCTGGCTTATATCCTGTCCTTTTTCCATCGTTTCGCCCCGGCCGCCATCGCGACCGACCTGCAGCAGGCTTTCCAGGCAAGCGGCGCGGCGCTGGGTGCGCTGGCGGCAACCTATTTCTACATTTACGCGCTGATGCAGATCCCCACCGGGGTGCTGGCGGATACGCTCGGGCCGCGCCGGATTCTGGCCATTGGCGGGCTGGTGGCGGGAGCGGGCTCGATCCTGTTCGGCCTGGCCGACAGCCTGATGCTGGCGGCAGCGGGCCGCCTGCTGGTCGGGCTGGGGGTGTCGGTCACGTTCATTTCCCTGCTCAAGCTCAACGCGGTCTGGTTTCACGAACGCCATTTCGGCACGCTCACCGGGCTGTCGATCCTGCTCGGCAATATCGGCGCATTGCTGGCGGCGGCGCCGCTGGCCTGGGCGCTGGCATTTGCTTCCTGGCGCACGGTGTTCGTGGCGGTGGGCGGTCTTTCCCTGCTGGTTGCCGTGCTCGGCTGGATTGTGGTGCGCGACCACCCCGGCAAGGCCGGACTGCCGACCCTGCGCGAGCTGGACGGCAAGGAGGCGCATCCGCCTCATGACGGCCACTGGTTCGACGGCCTGCTGATCGTGGCGAAAAACCGCGCTACCTGGCCCGGCCTATGGGTCAATCTGGGAATGTCGGGTTCGTTTTTCGCTTTCGGCGGGCTGTGGGCGGTGCCGTTTCTGCATGACGTTTACGGCATGGAGCGGGCCTCCGCCACCATGCATACTTCCATGCTGCTGGCGGGTTTCGCGCTCGGCGCGTTTTTCGTTGGCACCCTGTCGGATCGCCTGCGGCGGCGCAAGCCGGTGATCGTCACCGCCGCGCTGCTGTATTGTTTGTGCTGGCTGCCCCTGCTGTTCGGCTGGCGCTTGGCGCCGCCATCGGGTTATGCGCTGTTCCTGGCGATGGGGCTGGGGGCGTCGGGTTTTACCCTGACCTGGGCGTGCGCCAAGGAGGTGAACCGGCACGCGCTGTCTGGCATGGCTACCAGTGTGGTGAATACCGGCGCGTTTCTCGGCACCGGCCTGTTGCAGCCGTTGACCGGCTGGATGATCGACCGTGCTGCGGCGGCGCACCCGGCCAGCGCGGCACATGTCCTGGCCGATTACCAGGCCGGGCTCGGGGCGATGCTGGCATTCGCCGTGATCGGGCTGGCGGCGACGCTGTTCATCCGCGAGACTTATTGCCGTTACGTTTATCTGGACTGAGCCAGGTAAAAACTAACCGCCGATGGACGCCGATTAACGCCGATATTCCATCTGATTAATCTGCGTTAATCGGCGTCCATCGGCGGTTAATCATTTCAAGGTTGAACCATGGAAAAGATCGTTTTTCTGGATCGCGCCACGTTGGAGGCGAATGTCCGCCGTCCGGATTTTCCGCACCACTGGCAGGAGTATGCCGCCACCGCGCCCGACGAGGTTGTCGGGCGGCTGGAGGGCGCGACCATCGCCATCACCAACAAGGTTCAGCTGCGCGCCGCAACGCTGGCGCAGCTGCCGCATCTCCGGCTGATTGCCGAGGCCGCGACCGGCGTCAACAACCTCGATGTGGACTGGTGCCGCGAGCATGGCATTGCCATTGTTAACATCCGTAACTACGCCATACATACCGTGCCGGAGCACGTGTTCATGATGATTCTGGCGCTGCGCCGCAATCTGCTGGCGTACCGTGGCGACTTGCAGCGCGGCCTGTGGCAGCAGGCCGACCAGTTTTGCCTGTTCACCCATCCGCTTCACGATATTCACGGCAGCACCTTGGGCATCGTCGGCCATGGCGCACTGGGAAAGGCGGTGGCGGTGATGGCGAGAGCTTTCGGCATGACCGTGTTGTTCGCCGAGCACAAGGGCGCAACGGTAATCCGTGCCGGCTTTGTGTCATTCGAACAGGCGCTGGAGCAATGCGATGTGCTCACCCTGCACGTGCCGCTGACCGATGTGACTCGCAACCTGATCGGCGCGGCGGAACTCGGTCGGATGAAGCCCTCCGCCTTGCTCATCAACGCGGCGCGTGGCGGCGTGGTGGATGAGGCAGCACTGGTCGAGGCGTTGCGCGAAGGGCGCATTGCCGGAGCAGGGTTCGATGTGCTCTCGGCTGAGCCGCCATGCGCAGGCAATCCCCTGTTGGAGCTTGATCTGCCCAATTTGATCGTCACCCCGCATGTCGCATGGGCAAGCCGTGAGGCGATGCAGATTCTGGCTGACCAGTTGATCGACAACATCGAGGCCTTTGTGCGTGGCGAATCGCAAAACCGGGTCGCCTGACAAAAAAGTTGCAACCCGGCCTCTTTTAAATGATAATAATTCTCAATTGCACGATTAATTGGGGATTAGAAACATGAAGACATTTTTTGCTCGTGCTTGCGCCATGGCAGCAGTCGTTGCTTTGGGTCTTATCAGCCCCGGCGCGCTTGCCGCGCCGGACGAAATCCAGGTCTACACCGAGGAGATGAACGATCCGGGCGAATTCGGACTGGAGTTGCACGCCAATTACGCCATCAAGGGAGCGAAGGAGGCTGGATACGAGGGCGAGATGCCGTCTCATCACATGTTGCAGCTAACCCCGGAGTTTTCTTACGGCGTGACCAAGACCCTGGAGGCGGGTCTTTACCTGCCGGTGGCGCTTAGCCCGGACGGCAACATCTACGGCAATGGCATGCGCTTCCGCCTGAAATTCATTGCGCCGCGGGAGGAAGGCGAGCCATTTTTCTGGGGGCTCAACGGCGAGGTCGGCTATTCGGCCCGGCGCGTGTCGCAAAGCGACTGGGCCATGGAATTGCGCCCGATCATCGGCCGTCGCACCGAGAACTGGCTGGTCAGTTTTAATCCGATTCTGAACCTGGATTTGTCCAACGATCTCAGCCGCGAGCCGAAGTTCGAGCCGGCGCTAAAGGTGACCCGCAAGGCAGGCGAGGGCATCAATGCCGGGTTGGAGTACTACGGCGAGTACGGGCCGATTCACCATCTGCTGCCGACCAACGAACGCAGCCATTATCTTTACGCGGTGGCGGATGTCGAGAAGAAAGGTTTCGACGTCAACTTCGGCATCGGGCGCGGCTTTGTCGGCGCCACCGATACCTGGGTGGCGAAGGCGATCATCGCTTTTCCGTTCAAGTAGGCTAGATCGCTTCCTCTAACGCCATTTCCAGTTCCAGCCAGCTTTCTTCCAGTTCGGCTTCCCTGGCTTCAAGACTTTCGCGTTGGGCGTTCAGTTGGCCGATTACATCGCCGGTCGAGTTGGCGTAGGTGGCTGGATCGGCAAGCTGGCGGTTGATTTCGGCCAGTTCTGCCTGGGCTTTTCCGAGTTCACCTTCAAGCTTGGTCTGCTTCGACAGCAGCGCTTTTTTCTTTGGCCTGGCACTCGTTTCCTGGCGCGGTTTTTCCGCCTGCGCGGCGGCGGCCTCGCGCGGGCGGCGGGCTTCGATCCAGTTTTTGTAGTCGTCCAGATCGCCGTCGAACAGCTTGGCCTCGCCGTCGGCGACCAGCCACAGTTCGTCGGCCACGGCGCGGATCAGGCTGCGGTCGTGAGACACCAGCACCACCGCGCCGGTGTATTCCTCCAGCGCCAGGGTGAGGGCGTCGCGCATGTCCAGGTCGAGGTGGTTGGTCGGTTCGTCGAGCAGCAGCAGGTGCGGTTTTTGCCAGGCCAGCAGGGCGAGCGCGAGGCGGCTCTTTTCGCCGCCGGAAAAGCTCGCCACCGGGCGGTTTTCGCTGTCGCCGGCCAAGCCGAAGCGGCCAAGAAAAGTGCGTAAGGCCAGCGTGGTTTGCTTGGGCGCAAGCCGCTCCATGTGTTGCAGCGGCGTCGCATCGACGTCCAGGTTTTCCAGTTGATGCTGGGCGAAGTAGCCGATACGGATGTCGGGCGTGATTTCCAGCTTGCCTGCGGTGGGCTGAAGCTCACCTACCAGCAATTTGATCAGAGTGGACTTGCCCGCGCCGTTCGGCCCGAGCAGGGCGATGCGCGCGCCCGCCCGCAAGGTCAGGGAAACATCCTGAAACAGCATTTTTTCGCCATAGGCGAAAGTCATTTCGTCGGCGCGCAGCAACAGGTCTGGCCCGCGTTCCGGCGCTTCAATTTCCAGCTCGAAATGGCCGTTGGCGATATGCGCCGGGGCGATGCGCGTCAGCCGTTCCAGCGCCTTGACGCGGCTTTGTGCCTGCTTGGCCTTGGTTGCCTTGGCGCTGAAGCGGCGCACGAAATCTTCCAGATGCGCGATCTTGGCTTGTTGCTGCTGGAATGCCTGATTTTGTTGTAGGATTTTTTCGCTGCGGGCGCGCTCGAAGTCGTCATAGTCTCCGGCATAGCAGTCGATAATGCCGTCGTGGACATGGGCGATGCGGTTGACGCAGGCGTTGAGGAATTCGCGGTCGTGCGACACCAGGATCAGGCTGCCGGGATAGTGTGCCAAGTATTGCTCAAGCCACAGGATCGCTTCCAGATCGAGGTGATTGGTCGGCTCGTCGAGCAGCAGCAAATCGGCGCGGTGCATCAGGGCGCGCGCGAGGTTGAGGCGCATCCGCCAGCCGCCGGAGAAACTGGTCACCGGGCGTTCCAGCGTGTCGTTGGCGAAGCCCAGCCCGTTCAGGAGCTGCGCGGCGCGCGCCTTGGCGGCGTAGCCATCGACCGCCTCGTAACGATGCTGTGCCTCGAACCAGGCCGCGTCGTGGTTTTCTTGCGCCAGTGTTTTTTCCAGCCGGCGCAGTTCGACGTCGCCATCGAGTACGAACTCCAGCGCAGGTTGGCTGGAGTTGGCGATTTCCTGTTCGACAAAGGCGATGGTCTTGCCCGCCTGCATCGAAATTTCGCCGCCGTCCGGCTTGATTTCGCCGCGAATCAGGCGGAACAGGGTGGATTTGCCGCAGCCGTTCTTGCCGACCAGGCCAATGCGCTGGTTGGCGTAAGCCTGTAAATTCACCTGCTGGAGCAACGGCACGCCGCCTTGTAGATAGATCAGATTCTGGATGTTCAGCATGGCGTAATGATACCAGACGGGACGGCGGTTCTTTTGGCGGACATGGGATATCCCCCCTTTGAAAAGGCTATGTATGCGTCACTTGTTGATAAGCCGGGAGAACCCGAATTTACGCGGCCCCACAAGTTCTCTCTTTCGAGCCGGCGATAGCGATGGCGGGCGACAAGGCTGATGATGCGTACCGCGCTATTCCACCCAGTTATCGAGTTTTAGCTTTGGCACGCGCGCGAACTCGCGCGTGTTGTTGCTTACCAGTGTTACGCCCAGACGCAGGGCATGCGCGGCGATCCACAAGTCGTTGTTGCCGATGGGTGTGCCGGCGCGATCCAGATGAGCGCGAATGCTGCCATAAGCTTCCCCAACTGCGTCGTCCGGCGAGATGACCGGAATTAGTGCTTGCAAACGCTCCAGTGTTTCCAGCGCGCTAACACGCTGCTGGCTTTTTTCAGCCCCGTAACGCAATTCACCAAAGGTGATCAACGACATGCCCACTGTACCGGCTGCCAGACGCGCGAAGCGCTTGGCCACGGCGGGCGGGCGCTGCTTGGCAATGTAGATGCAGATATTGGTATCGAGCAGATAGCGCAATGCGGTCATAAATCCTCGCGGACTTGCGGCAACGAGTCGTTGCGGCCATCGGCCATAAAGTCATCCGGCAGCCCGGTCAACAAGTCGAAGGCGGCGGCTAGCGTGGCCGGAATCCGCCGTAACACCACCTCATCGCCCCGCCGCAGGATTTCCACCTCGTGCACGTCGAACTGGAAATCCTTGGGCAAACGCACTGCCTGTGAATTGCCAGATTTGAATACGGCGGCTGTTCTGATGGCATGGCTCATGGGGCAATCCTTCCCGTTGATGTTGATACAATAAGTATATGCATGCAACAAGCAGGTTGCAACTTTCAGCAATGAGGTGACGATCCGGCTGGCACGCCGAATGGCGCAAGTCGGTAGTGGCGGACGAGAACTGGGCCCAGTTTCTAAGCTTTGCCCTCTTCTTTGAGCCTGGGGTAGCGGACATGCTCCACCAGCTCGCGAATTTCCTTTGACGGTGCCGCCGTCAGCAGGCTGACCACAATAATGGTCAACATGCCGGCAGGGATGCCGAAGGTGCCGGCGGCGATGTCGCGGATGCCGAACCAGGGTGTCATGCCGTAGAACTTTACGCCGACCAGGTAGAACAGGCTCAGTCCCAGCCCGACCAGCATGCCGGTCACCGCGCCCCATTTGTTGGCGCGCTTCCAGAATATTCCCAGCACCAGGGCGGGAAAGAATGCGGAGGCAGCGATCGAAAATGCCCAGGCCACCATCGACAGCAGGTGATCCGGCTTGAGTGAGGCGAACCAGGCGGCGACCATCGCCACCATCAGCAGCAAAATCTTGGAAATGATCATGCGCCGCGGGGTCGAAGCGGTAGGGTCGATCATCTTGTAGTAGATGTCGTGGGAAAGGGCGTTGGCGATGGTCAACAGCAGCGCGTCCGCAGTCGATAGCGCCGCCGCCAAGCCGCCTGCCGCCACCAGGCCGGATACCACGTAGGGCAGGCCGGCGATTTCAGGCGTGGCGAGCATGATGGCGTCGGGGTTGATGAAAAATTCCGACAGTTGCAGGATGCCGTCGTGGTTGACGTCGTCGATCCGAACCAGGCCGACCTTGCTCCAGGCGGCGATCCAGCTTGGCAAGTCGGCGATGCTGC
The DNA here is from genome assembly GCA_028713975.1 of Sulfuricella sp. Taxonomy (GTDB): domain Bacteria; phylum Pseudomonadota; class Gammaproteobacteria; order Burkholderiales; family Sulfuricellaceae; genus Sulfuricella. Next base: position 36,581 of record JAQTNE010000005.1, on the reverse strand, counting down.
TGCCGATCAGCTTGGTGTAGATCTCGAATTTGACCAGCACTGCCAGGGCGGGCACGGTGAAATACAGCAGCGAGACGAAGAAAATCGACCAGAACACCGACTGGCGCGCCTCTCGCACGCTGGGCGTGGTATAGACGCGCATCAGGATGTGAGGCAGCGAAGCGGTGCCGATCATCAGGCAGATGGCCAGCGCCATGAAATTGAGCCGCGTGTTGTCGCGCGCCTTCTGGTCTTCGCCGGCGAAGGGCTCGGCGTGCGGCGTCGGCGCCTTGGCCTTGGCGTGCAGCTCGGCCAGTCGCTGTTCCGCTTTTTGTCGTCCGCCGTTAAATGCGGATGGCTCGGACTTGAGGCGAGCCTCGAGCTCGTCCGCCTGTTTACGGAAAAGCGCCTGGGCCTCGAGCTGGGCCGGGTCGTTGAAAATGATTTTTTCGCGCTCGCTGACCTGCTGCAATACCTGGCCGTACATCAGTTGCGGTATCGGCACGTCGGTGATGCGTTGCGACAACATGACCACCGGCACCAGGTAAGCGATGATCAGGATCACGTACTGCGCCACCTGGGTCCAGGTGATGGCCTTCATGCCGCCCAGCATCGAGCAGAACAGGATGCCGGCGACGCCGACGAAAATGCCGGTGGTGAAGTCGATGCCGAGGAAGCGGCTGGAAATCAGTCCGACGCCGTAGATCTGCGCCACCACGTAAGTGAAGGAGGCGATGATCGTGGCGATCACACCGACGGTGCGTGCCGCATTGCCGCCGTAGCGGGCACCGAGAAAATCGGGAATGGTGAACTGGCCGAACTTGCGCAGGTAGGGCGCGAGAAGCAGCGCCACGAGGACGAATCCACCGGTCCAACCCATGACGAAGGCGAGCCCGTCGTAGCCCGACTGGTACAAGGTTCCCGCCATGCCGATGAAAGAAGCGGCAGACAGCCAGTCGGCGCCGGTGGCCATGCCGTTGAACATGGCGGGCACCCGCCGTCCGGCAACGTAATATTCGGAGATGTCGGCGGTGCGGCTCATGATGCCGATGCCGGCGTACAGACCGAAGGTTGCGGCCATGAAGATATAGCCGATCCAGACATTGGGGACGCCCATCTGCTCGGCAATCGCCAGCAGGATCACGAAGCCGATGAATCCACCGGTATAGAAACCGTAATAACGCGACAGGCTGCGGAAGAATATCTTGTTGCGCGGCATTTTAGTCCCCCGCCACGCTGAAACAAGGGTGTATTTGAAAGTGTTGGCCGACTGACTCATCGGAGGTATTGCCACTACCCCTCATCCCCAGCCCTTCTCCCCGGAAGGGAGAAGGGAGAAAAGCCCCTCGCCCCTTCGGGGAGAGGGGTTGGGGTGAGGGGACGTGGTCAGCCCGTGCCGTATCTATCTGTTTTAACATGGTTGTCAACTAATCCTCCGCCACGCCGTGCTTGTGGTCGAGCCGGTTCATGTAGCGCGCATAGAACCACACCAGTGCGACATAAATGATCAGGGAGCCCTGGGCTGTCATGTAGAAGCCGAAGGGAAAGCCGAGGAAGGTGAATTCGTTCAGTTCGCGGACGAAGTAGACCGGCGCGAAGCTTGTCGCTAGCCAGATCAGCAGCAGCAGGGCTGTCACGCGCAGGGTTTTGCGCCAGTATTCGCGGTGATTGTCGGGTTGGGGCATGGCGCGCTATTGTGCCTCAGCTTGACCAGCTGATCCAGCGCTGGGCTTTCTCTACATCTTGCAGGCTCTTGAACTTGGCAATATTTTTTTGTCGTGCGATGTGCAGGGCGGCCTGGAACAGTTGGGCGGTGGAAAGGGCGTCGGCAAGCGCGCTGTGGCGCGCGAAATTGCTGATGTGAAAGCGGTTGCTCCAGTCGTCGAGGGAGCGGTGGGTGTGGGTCAATTCGGGCAAAAAGCCGGGCATGACGTAAGCCAGATCCAGCCAGGCATGCTTGAAATCCAGCCCGAGATAATGCCGCATGGCGCGCTTGATCATGGTTTCATCGAAAGTGACGTGGAATGCGACCAGCGGGTCATTACCGAGAAATTCCAGAAAGCGCAGCAAGGCTTCCGCCGGTTCCACGCCCCCGATCTGGGCGGTGCCGCCAATGCCGTGCACCAGGATATTGTCGCGAGTGCTGGAGGCTTCCTGTTTCTGGATCACTTCAAAGCTGTCGGCCAGATCAATGCGGCCATGGCTGACCGCCACCGCACCGATGGCGATAAGCCGATCCTGGTTCAGGCTGAGGCCAGTGGTTTCCACGTCCACCACCACGAAGCGGGCCTGCTCGAGCCGGGCGTGAATGTCGCACGCGGGTAGCGCTTGCCAGTCGGTCAGCCGCCGCGATTCCGCCACGCCGAGCGTGGGCCGGTTGCCGAACAGCCGCGAAAACAGGCTCATAGCTGGTAATCCAGTGCCAGCCTCGATTGCAATTTGCGCGCCTGGCGGAAAGCTTCTTTCAGAATGCGGCGGTCGAGGTCGTTGAGGCTGTCCGGGTCGGCCTGGTTGCCCGGCGAGCCGTCTTCTTGATGCCGCAGATGCTGGAGGCGCAGGCGCAGCAACTGGATGAACTGAAAGGCCTCGATCCAGGCTTCCACCTCGGATTTCGGAATCTTCAGCCGGGGCGCGACCAGATGCAGGCGCTGCACGGTGTTGGTCTGGATGACGCCGCCAGCCAGGCTCAGGATACGTGCCGCATCGACGAACGGGGTAATGCCGTTGAGCTTGAGGTCGAGGGTGTGCTCGTCGCCCACCACGAAGTCGCGCACCAAGCCCAGCGGTGGCCGGTTGCGCAGCGCATTGGCGGCCATCTGGTGCAGAAAACGCGGGTTGCCGCCCGCCTTGCGGGTCAGCCACTGGCGCAAATCGTCGGCGAGTGCCTGGGCGCCGAACAGTGGGCGAAAATCGAAGAATACCGCCGCATTGAGCAAGGCATCGGGGTCGCCGCGATTGATCCAGTTGGCAAAAGTTTCCTTCCACTCCTCGATCGACAAACACCACTGCGGATTGCTCGCCATGATGTTGCCCTGGCACAACGGAAAGCCACAGGCATCGAGCGCCTCATTGATACGGCGGGCCACCGGCAACAGTTGCTCGCGCACCTGATCGGGCGTCATCCCTTCCGGCGTGGCGAAAATAATACCGTTATCCTGATCGGTATTCAGCGTCTGCTCGAAACGTCCCTCCGAGCCCAGCGCAATCCAGCAAAACCCGGCGCATAACGGCGATGTTGCGCACTCCAACTCGATCACTTGCACCGTCAGCAGATCGTTCAAGGTCGAAATAAACTGCGTCAACTGCTCCGCCGCCACCCCCTGCGCCATCATATTGTGCGCCAACTGACGGATATCGCTGGCCGACTGCTTCAATGCCTCGACGCTCCCTGCGCTACGGATTGCCGAACTGACCTGATGCAGCCCGACCCGTTGCAGCGAGAACAAATCCTTCTCGGAAATAATGCCGACCAGCTTGCCATGCTCCGCCACCAGCACATGGCGGAAACCATGCTTCGCCATCTCCAGCGCCGCCTCATAGGCGAACGCCTGCGGCGGCAGGGTGATCAATCGGGTACTCATGATGCCGATGATGGCCTGATCCAGGTTTAATTGCGCCAGTACTACCCGGTTCAATACATCGTGCAGGGTAAAGATGCCAACTGGCCGGCCATCTTCCACCGCCACCATCGAGCCGATGCCCAGCGAATGCATGATCGCCAGCACTTCGCGGATGGCCGTTTCGGGCGCGCAGGTCACCGGCTCGCGGCGGATGATCGCCGACAGGGAGCTGGATAGCGACTGCTGCTCCGAACTCGACTGCGCATACTGCGCCTGGATAATCTGTTTCGACTGCTCCAGCAGGGAGGCGATGCGGCGCGTGCAGAAATCCTGGAAGGGCGGCGATAACCGGATCAACTCATGGAAATGCTCGACCGGTAGCTCATAGCAGAACACATCCTGCCTGGCGCGGTAAGTGCCGGCGACCGCCCGTTTCGACAGCAATGCCCCCAAAGGGAAGCACTCGCCCTCGTGCAGTTCCAGCCAGGCGGTATCATCTTGGGTTCGCACTACGTCCTGCTCCCCTTGAACCACACCTTGCCGGATGATAAAAAAGTGGGGCGACACGCCTGTTTCCGGTGAAAGAATGACCTCGTTCATGGCGTAGTAGCCAATCGAAAGATGCTGCACCAGCCATGCCAGATGTTCCCGCTCCATCCGGTCGAACGGAGCGAAACTGCGCAGGTGGTCGATGGTGGCGAGAGTAAGGGAGTTGGTTTGTGCTGGGTTCATGATCGGGCCAGAGAAATCATAGCTTGGCTAGCCGGAATATACAAAAATATGCGGAATATTCGAGTTAAAACCGCTCATGCGGCATCAGGTAACGCCATAACCCGGGCTGCAATTTGGCCATCGATACGCCGCCGATGCGGATCCTTTTCATGGCCCGCACTTCTAGCCCGACACTTTTGCACATGTGCGCGATCTGGCCGGGTTGCGCCCCTTTGAGCGCAAAGCGCAGCCGGGTTTCATTCTGCCAGCTGACCTTGATCGGCGGCAGTGGACGGCCATTAAATTCCAGTCCGTGGTTGAGGCGTTTGAGCCCATGAGGGAGCAATTCACCCGCGACTTCCACGATATATTCCTGTTCAACCGTGGCGGCATCGTCATTCAGCTTGCGCGCCACGCGCCAATCCTGGGTGAATACCAGTAAGCCGCTGGCGTTGATTTCTAACGGTGTGCACGGCGTCAGTTTGGTGAGGTGTTGCTTGACCGGATGGGTCGTCCTCCGCCCGCGTAGCAGCGCAAATCAGTTGCTGTGCGGGATCGGCATTCATGCTTGCCGCAGGCGGCTGGTGAAACAGCATGGTCATCGGATCAACCGGGTTGAGATTCGCTTCGGGGTGAAGCTCGATCTTCTGTTGCGACACCATGAACTGTGGTTCTTCCACCACTTGGCCGTCAACCGTCACCCAGCCGCCCGTAATGTAAAGTTCGGCCTCCCGGCGAGAGCAGGAGGCTGATTCAGCAAGGCGTTTAGCGAGACGAACAGGGCTTGTCATGATTTTCGACCAGGGAAAAATAGCCCCATTGTAAACGTGCAGGCCGGGCTATCTTGGGGCGGCCATTAAAATAGTTCTATGTCGCCTTATGAGATATTGAATAGATTCCGTTTGCTTCATAAAAAAACCCCGGCTTGTGGCCGGGGTTAAAAAGGGAACCGCTTTTATGGCATAACGTTAGTGTGCGGTTGCGGCCTCGGCGTGAATGCCGGTGTTCTGGCGCACGTAAAGTTCGTCCCACATTTCTTCGGCGCGCTTGTCGCGATACAGCAGCGAGCCGATGATCACAGCCAGGAAGCCGAGCGGGATGGAGATCAGGCCAGGGTTCTTGAGCAGGAAGAAAGGTTTCTCCAGGCCCATCATGCTGGTGGTCTGGCCTTCGAATTTCTTCGTGTCGTCTTGCGCCTTCTTGATGGCTTTCTCCAGGCCGGCTATGTCTTTCTGCGCCTTTTCCATATCCTTGGCGTCAGTCAGAGTCGGCAGTTTTTCCTGCAGCTTTGCCAGCTTCTCCGGAGCGCCCGGCTTGGCGGCTTGCTCAGGCTTGCCCGGATCGGCCTTCTTGCAGCCGGATACGGCGAACAGTTCGCAGATGAATCCACCTTCCGCAGCCTGGGCCGGTTTGGCGGGTTGAGCCGCTTCGCCTTCCAGTACCTTCTTGGCGGCGCCGAGCACGGCTTTTGGATAAGTCATGTTGGGAGAAATCATCACCAGTGCGATCGCGGTGATGGAGCCGATCAGCATGCCGGCGATGATGCCGCCGGTGTTGCACTTCTTCCAGTACAAGGTCAGGAACACGGCCGGCAGGTTGCTGGAGGCTGCCACGGCGAAAGCCAGCGCCACCAGGTGAGCGACGTTTTGACCTTTGGCCAAGATGCCCACGACAATTGCCATGATGCCGACGATGACGGAGGAGACGCGGGCAGCCACCACTTGCTCTTGCGGCGTGGCGTGGTCGCCACGGATCACGCCGACGTAGATGTCGTGCGCCATCGCGGAAGCCGCTGCCAGCACCAGACCGGCCACCACCGCAACGATGGTGGCGAAAGCCACTGCGGCGACGAAGGCGAGGCAGAAGTTGCCGAGCATGGAGTCTGCGCCGCCGCCCAGGTATTGCGCCAGGAGCGGGCCGGCCATGTTGCCGCCGGCATCGATCGAGGCGATCTTGGCCGGGCCGACCAGCATTGCGGCACCGGTGCCGAGGAACAGGGTCAGCACGTAGAAGCCGCCGATGATCGCCATTGCCCAGATCACCGACTGGCGGGCAGCCTGTGCGGTCGGCACGGTGAAGAAGCGCATCAGGATGTGCGGCATACCGGCGGTGCCGAGCACCAGCGCCATGCCCAGCGAGATCTGGTCGATCGGGCTCTTCAGGAACAGGCCTGGCTCAAGGAAGCGCTGGCCGAGTTCGGTCGGGCTCATGGTGGTGGCCTTGTCGCCCAGCAGCTTGGCAACCTGGGCTTGCACCTTGGAATCGCCTACTACCGCTTGCAGGTAATCCGGCAGGCTGAAGCCGTAAGGCGCCCACACGAAAATCACCAGCAGGATCGAGGCGAACACCAGCAGTACCGCCTTGGTGATTTGCACCCAGGTGGTGGCTTTCATGCCGCCGAATACCACGTAGGCCAGCATCAGGATGCCGACGCCGATCACCGAAATTTCGTAGTCGATACCGATCAGGGTCTTGATCAGCACGCCGCCGCCGACCATTTGTGCGGTCAGGTAGAAGGTGGACACGGTGATGGTGGACAGCGCCGCCACGGTCTTGACCTTCTTCGGCTCGTTGCGGAACGCCAGGATGTCGCCCATGGTGTACTTGCCGATGTTGCGGCAGGGCTCGGCGATGACCAGCAGCACGGTGATGTAAGCCACCAGCCAGCCCACCGAGTACATGAAACCATCGTAACCGTAGAGCGAGATCAGGCCGGCGATGCCGAGGAAGGACGCGGCGGACAGGTAGTCGCCGGCAATCGCCCAGCCGTTCTGGATGCCGGAGACCGAACGTCCGGCAGCGTAGAACTCGGAGGTGGTGTGGGTCTGCTTGGCGGCCCAGTAGGTAATGGCCATGGTAATGGCGATGATCGCGCCGAACACCGCGAAGGTCATCCACTTGAATTCGTCGGCAACCGCGCCGTTGGCGGCGAAGACGGAGCCGCTAGCGAGCAGCGCTGCCGCCGATAATGCAATCTTGTTGAGGGTCTTGGTCATGTTCAGGCTCCCATCTTGTGCGCGTCGTTGATGATTTCCTGCGCCATGGCATCGAATTCGGCGTTGGCCTTTTTCGAATAGACGTAGGCGATGGTCCAGGCCACGATAAATTCCGACAGCGCGAACAGGATGCCGACGTTAACCACGCCCCACACCTTGATCTTGAACAGATCCTGGTAATAGGCGGCACCGATCGGCAGCAGGAAATAATAAACGGTCGAAAAAATCATCAGTCCCATGAGGAACGAGAATTTTTTCTTGTGTAGTGCCTGGAACCGAGGGTCCGCGTCGATGGCGGCCCAGTTCATGCTTGGTTTTGACATTTCAACTCCTCCGACTAAAATTGATAGTCCGAAACTACCCTAATGAACGCCTACGCAAGTAGACTGGCTGTCATGCTACTCCCCCATCCTTACATAAAACTTACATGCGTATCCTGATTGCGGAAGACGATGAAGTGCTGCGCGACGGGCTGTGCCGCTCGATGCGCCAGTCCGGCTATGCGGTGGATTGTGCCGGCAACGGCAAGGAAGCGGTTCAGGTGCTGCTCGACGAACTGCACGATCTGGTCATTCTCGACCTAGGCCTGCCCAAGCTCGATGGCATGAACGTGCTGAAACAACTGCGCCTGCACAACAAACAGGTGCCGGTGATCATCCTGACGGCGCGCGACGGCGTCGAAGACCGGGTCAAGGGGCTGGACCTGGGCGCCGACGATTACCTCACCAAGCCTTTCAGCCTGCCCGAGCTTGAAGCCCGGGTGCGCGCCCTGCTGCGGCGCGGCCAGTGCGGCGCCAGCCCGGTGCTGACTTACGGCGCCCTAGTGTTCGACAGTGTCGGTCGCCGTGTGGAAATCAACGGCGATCTGGTCGAACTGTCGCCGCGCGAACTGGGCGTGATGGAAATTTTGCTGACCAAGGTCGGCAAGGTGGTGAGCAAGGATCACTTGCTTGAACACTTGTATAGTCAGGACGAGGAAGCCAGCAGCAATGCGATTGAGGTTTACGTCCACCGCTTGCGCAAAAAAATCGAAGCAGCCGGCGTAACCATCCGCACCATCCGCGGCCTGGGTTATTTGTTGGATAAAAGTTGAAGGCAGAGGCTAGCCTCTAGCCTCTAGCCCCTAAAATGAACGAAGACATCCTTTCCCTGCGTAACCACCTGATGAACTGGCTGTTCACGCCGCTGTTCGTGCTGTGGATTTTCAGTACCGCATCAGGCTACATGGCGACCGTGAATTACGCCAATCAGCCTTACGATCTGGCGCTGATCGAGCGCGCCCGCGCCCTGGCGACCCAGCTCAATCTGGGCGGGCAGCCGCAGGCGGCCGGCGTGGTGCCCGGTTCCGGCGAAAAGGTCTATTACCTGGTCACCGCGACCGATGGCCGGGTGATCGCCGGCAATGCCAGGCTGCCGCGGCCGCCGGCGCTGCTGTCAAAAAGAAATGAGCCGGTGTTTAGCGATGGCGAATACAAAGGCGAGAAAGTCCGCATGGTCAGCATGCATTATCGTTTCCCTGCCGATCCGTCGAATGAGGTGCTGTTCCAGATGGCGGAAACAACGGGCAAACGCCTGGCGTTGACGCGCGGCATCCTCGGCAACATCGTGATTCCGCAACTGCTGCTGATCATCATGGCGGGCGGCGCGGTGTGGTACGCCCTGAAGCGGGGGTTGATGCCGCTCGAACATCTGCGTCAGGAAGTGGCGCAGCGCACGCGCGACGACCTTTCCCTGCTGGATGAAAACAAGGCGCCGGTCGAGGTAAAGCCCCTGATCGACGCGGTCAACGACCTGCTGCAGCGGCTCAAGCTGGTGATGGAATCGCAGAGGCGTTTCGTCGCCGATGCCGCGCACCAGCTACGCACCCCCTTCGCCGGCCTGAAAACCCAGGCTGAGCTGGCACTGCGCGAAACCGACCCGGAGCGGGTGCATCAATCGCTGGAAAAAATCCTGGCCAGCGCCGAGCGCTGCAACCACCTGGTCAACCAGTTGCTGTCGCTGGCCCGCAACGAACCGGGCGGGCACAGCTATAGCTCGTTCGAAACCCTGGAATTGAACCGGCTGGCGCAGGATGTCGCCATGCAATGGGTGCCGGAGGCGTTGAAGAAAAATATCGACCTCGGCTTCGAGGGGTCGCGGCAGGTGTTGCCGGTGCGCGGCGACGCTCTCGCCATCAAGGAGATGATCGGCAACCTGCTCGACAATGCTATTCGCTACACGCCGGAGGGCGGCACGGTGACCCTGCGGGTCGACTATGAGAACGGCGGGTCGGTGCTGCGGGTCGAGGATAACGGGCCGGGCATCACCGAGGAGCACCGCGAGCGGGTGTTCGAGCGTTTTTACCGCATCCTTGGCAGCGGCCAGCAGGGCAGCGGTCTGGGGCTGCCGATCGTGCGCGAGGTGGCCAAGCTGCATGGCGCACTCATTGCACTGGACGAGGGGGCGGGTGGCCATGGCACGCTGGTTACGGTGCGCTTTCCGCACCACAGCGAGATTTAGAACTGGAAATATTTTTCCAGCGTGGATTGCAGTTTCCTGGCCTGGCGGAAAGCTTCTTTCAAGATACGGCGGTCGAGGTCGTTGAGGTTGTCCGGGTCGACCTTGTTGCTCAGTTCGCGGCCCTCTTCGCATTGCTGGTGCTGGATGCGCAGGCGCAGTAACTGGATGAACAGGAAAGCCTCGATCCAGGCTTCCATTGTTGCCGGTTCGATGTGCCATTGCGCGCCCGAGGCCCGCAGGCGGCGAATCGTGCTGGTTTCGGCCACGCCGGCATGAAGGCTGAAAATGCGCGCGGCATCGACGAACGGGGTAATGCCGTTGAGCTTGAGGTCGAGGGTATGGCCCTTGCCAGTGACGAAGTCGCGCACCAATCCCAGCGGCGGCGTGTTGTGCAGCGCGTTTGCCGCCATGTGCTTGAGGAACAGGCGATGATCCTTGATCGTGGTGTTGAGCCAGTCGCGTAACTGCTGCGCCAGCTCTTTCCTGCCGAACAGCGGGCGGAAGTCGAAGAAGATGCTGGCATTGAGCAGCATCGGCGCATCGCCGCGGTAGATCCAGTTGGCAAAAGTTTCCTTCCATTCCTCGATCGACAAACACCACTGCGGATTGCTCGCCATGATGTTGCCCTTGCACAATGGAAAGCCACAGGCATCGAGCGCCTCATTGATACGGCGGGCCACCGGCAACAGTTGCTCGCGCACCTGATCGGGCGTCATCCCTTCCGGCGTGGCGAAAATAATACCGTTATCCTGATCGGTATTCAGCGTCTGCTCGAAACGTCCCTCCGAGCCCAGCGCAATCCAGCAAAACCCGGCGCATAACGGCGATGTTGCGCACTCCAACTCGATCACTTGCACCGTCAGCAGATCGTTCAAGGTCGAAATAAACTGCGTCAACTGCTCCGCCGCCACCCCCTGCGCCATCATATTGTGCGCCAACTGACGGATATCGCTGGCCGACTGCTTCAATGCCTCGACGCTCCCTGCGCTACGGATTGCCGAACTGACCTGATGCAGCCCGACCCGTTGCAGCGAGAACAAATCCTTCTCGGAAATAATGCCGACCAGCTTGCCATGCTCCGCCACCAGCACATGGCGGAAACCATGCTTCGCCATCTCCAGCGCCGCCTCATAGGCGAACGCCTGCGGCGGCAAAGTCCTCGGAGTCGAGCTCATCACCGCCGAGATCGGCTGATCCAGATCGAGCTGCGCCAGCGCCACCCGGTTCAACACGTCGTGCAGGGTGAAAATTCCGACCGGTCGCTTCTCCTCCTCGACTATTACCATCGAGCCGATACCCAGCGAATGCATGATCGCCAATACTTCGCGGATGGCCGTTTCGGGCGCGCAGGTCACCGGCTCGCGGCGGATGATCGCCGACAGGGAGCTGGATAGCGACTGCTGCTCCGAACTCGACTGCGCATACTGCGCCTGGATGATCTGTTTCGACTGCTCCAGCAGAGAGGCGATGCGGCGCGTGCAGAAATCCTGGAAGGGCGCGCTTATCCGCACCAGTTCGGCAAAATCGGCTGCGGCCAACTCATAGCAGAATACATCCTGCTTGGCGCGGTAAGTGCTGGTCACGCCGCGTTTGGAAAGCAGTGCGCCGAGGGGGAAACATTCGCCCTCTTGCAGTTCCAGCCAGGCGGCATCATCCTGGGCGCGCACCACGTCCTGCTCGCCCTGGACGATCCCCTGCTTGATGACGAAGAAGCGAGAAACTTCCCCTGCTTCCGGCGACAGGATCACCTCGTCCTTGGCGTAATACCCCAGGGAAAGACGCTGCGCCAGCCACAGCAGATGCTCGCGCTCCATCCGGTCGAACGGGGCGAAGCGGTGCAGGTGGTCGGCGGCGGCAGAGATGGCTTTGGTGGCGATCAGGGTGGATGTGCTCATGGAGGGTATCGTCGATTCTCGCTGGGACAAGGTTTTTTTTCGTGTCCCGGATTTTATCCGATTTTAGCCAATGAGGCTGCGACTGTTGTCATGCGGGAATCATTTTTTGTGTTTCTTAGCGCCAACTTCCGCCCAGGGCCTTAAGCAAGGCTGCGCTGGCAAGCAGTCTGCGCCCGGTGATATCGATGCTGCTCCTGTTTGCACTGAGGGACGCGGCTTGCGCTGAGACTACATTCAGGTAGCTCACGGTGCCTGCCTGGTATTGGTTGTCGGCGAGCATGACCGACTCCGCCGCGGATTGTGCGGCCTCTCGTTGCACTTTGGCCTCCTCACTCAGGATGCGCAAGGCGGATAGATTGTTTTCCACCTCCTGGAACCCGGTCAGGACGGTCTGGCGATAATCGGCAACGTTTTTGTCATAGGTGGCGACTGCCTGTTCTTTCAGCGCTGACCGCGCCCCGCCGTCGAACAGCGTGGCGGCCAGTGCCGGGCCGAGGGACCAGAAACGATTGGGCAGCGAAATCAGATTGGCAAAAGTAGTGCTTTGGTAACCGGCTGAGCCGCCGAGTGAAAGCGACGGGAAGAACGCGGCCTGGGCAACGCCGATCTGGGCATTGGCGGCTGCGGCGCGACGCTCTGCGGCGGCGATGTCGGGGCGGCGCTCCAGTAATTCGGACGGCAGACCGACAGGAACTCCCGGCAGGAGCGGGAGCCGGTAATTCGGTTCCAGTCTGAAGTCGGCTGGCGCCTTGCCGATCAGCAAGGCGATGGCGTGTTCCAGTTGCGTCCGCTGCACGCCGAGGTCAATCGCCTGCGCCTGGGTGGACTTCAGTTGTGTCTCGGCCTGGGCGACATCAATGCGCCCGGCCACGCCGGCTTCATAACGGTTCCGGGTGATCTGCAGCGACCGCTCGTAGGCCACGACAGTCCGCCTCAGCAACTGGCTTTGGACATCGCTGACGCGTAACTGAAAATAAGTTTGCGCCAGCGTGGACTGGGCGCTGAGCAGGGCCGATTGCAGGTCTGCCGCACCCGCCTCGACCGACGCTTCGTTCGACTCGACACTGCGCCCGATGCGGCCCCACACATCGGCTTCCCAACTGGCGCTGAGCGAAAACCGGTCGGCGTTGACTGTAGAAGACGTTCCGGCGGCCTGGCCGCGATCCGCCGACAGGTCACCGGACACTGTCGGGAAGTAGCCGGCCCGCGCCCCGCCCAGCAGCGCGAGCGCCTGCCGATACTGCGCTTCGGCGGCACGGACATTCTGGTTGGACACCTCCACTTGCTGCGCCAGCGTATTAAACAGCGGGTCGCCATAGATTTCCCACCATTTTCCGCGCTGCGCATGGTCGCGCGGCTCGGCAATTTTCCAGCCGCTGCTCTCCTTGTAGGCGGCAGGGATGTCGATGGCAGGCCGCTGGTAGTCAGGGCCGACGGCACATCCGGCCAGGGTTGAGAAAGCTAGTGCCAGAAAAATGCTGCCAGTTTTGTTTGTCATTTTATTGTTCCAGTTATTCTTCCGCCTAGTTTTCCATTTTCAACCCTGGCATCCGCTCGAAATCGCCCTTGAATTTGCCGATACAGTTTTTCAGGTGCTGCCAGCGCGCGGCTTTTTTGGGGATCAGCAGGACGGTATCGCCCTGCTTGCGGATGAAAATCTCATCATCCTGAAAGCGAAATTCCTTGGGTAGCCGCACGGCTTGGCTGTTGCCCTGCTTGAATATTTTTGCGGTTTTCATGATTGCCTCCATCATTGTGTATACACATTGCTTGGCCAAATCCAGCTTTGACCTGTGCAGTGGAATATGGTCTTTCTCGTTACTGGTGGCGCATCTTGTCGAGCATCGCGGCCCGCAGGATGTCGTTCAAGCGGCTTTGATAGCCCTTTCCCTGGCTCTTGAGCCATTCGAGCACGTCAGCGTCCACGCGCACCGTCAGTTGTTGTTTAACGGGGCGATAAAACTTGCCGCGCTCCGCTCCGCTCCAATCCTGTTTAGTCGTGGCCGGGATGTCGGATACGTCAATTTCGCTATCCGGTTTGGCGGCCAACGCCGCTAATTCCTTGCGGATTGCTTCAGGCACCTTGTTCATAGATTTTCCTTTCCAGTTTGGTTGCACGTCGCGCAGAAATGATGCGGATGTGTTCTGCCCCGCTCGCGGTCTCGCGCCAGGTATGTGCGACCAGCAACAGAACTACGCCGCATGCCATGCCGAGTGTCTGCCACCGCTGTTCGCCCTTCTCGATGCGATCCTGACGCGTGATGTGCAGCGGGTCATCGAACACCAGCCTGGCAATTTCGAAGCTGACGCCGTGTTTGCGTTGATTACTCCTGTCTTTTGCGTCGTCCCACAAAAACAAGCGTAAATCCTTTGTGTGTAGTTACAAAATTATAGCTACAAATATTGTGAAATTCAAATGATTATTTTCTCCGTCCGATTCCCCTGCCATCGCTCGAGACTCCACAACCGGAAGCGGTCAAGGTACAGATACACCACCGGTGTGGTGTAGAGCGTCAGCAGCTGGCTCAGGATCAGCCCGCCGACGATGGATATGCCCAGCGGCTGGCGCAGCTCGGCGCCGTCGCCGGTGCCGAGGGCGAGCGGCAGCGCGCCGAACAGCGCGGCCATGGTGGTCATCATGATCGGGCGGAAGCGCAGCAGGCAGGCTTCGCGAATGGCGTGGTGCGGGCTCAGGCCGCGCTGGCGTTCGGCGTCGAGCGCGAAGTCGATCATCATAATGGCGTTTTTCTTGACGATGCCGATCAGCAGAATGACGCCGATCAGCGCGATGATGCTGAATTCCATTTTGAATGCGAGCAGCGCGAGGAGCGCGCCGACCCCCGCCGATGGCAGCGTGGACAGGATGGTGACGGGATGGACGATGCTTTCATAAAGCATGCCGAGCACGATATATACCGCAATCAGTGCAGCGAGAATCAGCACCGGCTGGTTGGCAAGCGAGGACTGGAATGCCTGGGCGGTTCCCTGAAAGCTGCCCTGCACCGTGCTGGGTACGCCGATTTTCGCCATTTCATTTTCAATCGCTTTCGTCGCCTGGGACAGCGACACCCCTATCGGCAAATTGAACGAGATCGTCGAGGCGGCGAATTGTCCCTGATGATTGACTGCCAGCGGCGTCGCGGTCGGCTCCCAGCGGGAAAATGCGGCCAGCGGCACCTGCATGCCGCCGGGGGCGATGATGAATACGTCCTTGAGAATTTCCGGGCTCTGCAAATATTGCGGTGCGGCCTCCATCACTACCCGGTACTGGTTCAGCGGGTTGTAAATCGTCGATACCTGGCGCTGGCCGAACAAATCGTTCAGGGTGGTGTCGATCAGCTTCTGCGTGAGCCCGAGCCGGGCGGCGGCATCGCGGTCGACGATCAGCGTAGTTTGCAAACCCTTGTCCTGCTGGTCGGTATTGACGTCGGCGAGTTGCGGCAGTTCGCTCAAGGCCGCGCGAATTTTCGGCTCCCAACTGCGCAGTTCGTCGATTCTGTCGGCCTGGAGCGTGTACTGGTAGAGCGCATTGCCGGACCGTCCGCCCATGCGAATATCTTGCGCGGCTTGCAAATACAGGTTGGCGCCGGGCTCGTGAGCGAGCTTGCCGCGCAGCCGGGCGATGACCTTGTCGGCGGATAGCTTGCGTTCCGCCAACGGCTTGAGCCCGATAAACATCCGCCCGGAATTGGTCTGGCCGCCGCCGGTGAATCCCACCACGCTGTCCACCGCCGGGTCTTTGCCGACGATATCGACGAAAACCGCGAGTTTGTCGCGCATCGCCTGGAAGGAAATGCTCTGGTCAGCCTGGATCGAGCCCATCAGGCGCCCGGTATCCTGCTGCGGAAAAAAGCCCTTGGGGATGATGACGTAGAGGTAAACGTTGAGCGCCACCGTCGCCAGCAGGATCAGCAACATGATGCGGCCATGCGCCAGCGCCCAGTCGAGCGATCTGCGGTAGCCGCGCAGCAGCGCGGCAAACAGGCGTTCGCTGGTTTGCGAGAAACGGCCTTTCGGCGCGGTCGATTGGGGGCGCAGCAGCCGGGCGCACATCATCGGCGTGACGGTCAGCGAAACCACCAGCGATACCAGAATAGCCGCCGACAGGGTGACGGCAAATTCACGGAACAGCCGGCCGACGATGCCGCCCATCAGCAGGATCGGCAGAAAGACGGCAATCAGCGACAGGCTCATCGACAGCACGGTGAAGCCGACTTCGCGCGCGCCTTGCAGGGCGGCCTGGAACGGCGGGATGCCTTCCTCGATGTGGCGCGAAATGTTCTCCAGCACCACCACGGCATCGTCCACCACGAAGCCGGTGGCGATGGTCAGCGCCATCAGCGAGATATTGTTCAGGCTGAAGCCGCACAGGTACATCACGCCGAACGTGCCGATCAGCGACACCGGCACCGCCACGGTCGGGATCAGCGCGGCCCGGCCGTTGCGCAGGAACAGGAACACCACCAGCACCACCAGCCCGATCGACAGCATCAGCGAATGCTCGACCGCGCCCAGCGAGGCGCGGATGGTCGGCGTGCGATCCATCACCACCGCCATCTCGATGGCCGCCGGGATGGAGGCACGCAGCAGCGGCAGCAGCGCCTTGACGCTGTCCACGGTTTCGATGATGTTGGCGCCCGGCTGCCGGAACAGGATGATCATCACCGCCGGTTTGCCGTTGACCAGGCCGGCGTTGCGGATGTCCTGTACCGAATCGACCACCTTGGCGACATCGGCAAGGCGGACGGCGGCGCCGTTGCGATAAGCGACGATGGCCGGCAGATATTCGGCGGCGGTTTTGGCCTGGTCGTTAGCCAGGATCTGCCAGCGCCGGTCGCCATCTTCCAGGCTGCCCTTGGGGCGGTTGGCGTTGGTTGCAACGATGGCGGCGCGCGCGTCTTCCACCCCGATGCCGTATTTGTTCAAGGCGCTGGGATTGAGTTCGACCCGGACGGCGGGCAGGGACGAGCCGCCCACGGTGACTTGGCCGATGCCTTTCACCTGCGAGATTTTCTGCGCGAGGATGGTCGATGCCGCATCGTACATCTGCCCCCGCGACAGCGATTCCGAAGTCAGGGAAAGAATCATGATCGGCGCGTCTGCCGGGTTGACCTTGCGGTAAGTCGGATTGCTCGGCAAGCCGGTCGGCAGCAAGCCGCGCGCCGCGTTCAGGGCGGCCTGCACGTCGCGCGCGGCACCGTCGATGTTGCGGTCGAGATCGAATTGCAGGGTAATGCGGGTCGAACCGAGCGAACTGGACGAGGTGATCTCGGTAACGCCCGCGATCAGGCCGAGCGAGCGTTCCAGCGGCGTGGCGACGGTGGCCGCCATGGTTTCCGGGCTGGCACCCGGCAGCGAGGCTTGCACCGAGATGGTCGGGAAATCGACCTGCGGCAGCGGCGCCACCGGCAGCAGGGTGAAAGCAATCGCGCCGGCCAGGGCGATGCCCAGCGTCAGCAGCGAAGTGGCGATAGGGCGGTTGATGAAGGTGTCGGACAGGCTCATGGCTTGTTCGTTTCGTTGTTTTTTCTTTGGGTGCTCCCCTCACCCCAACCCTCTCCCCGGAGGGGCGAGGGAGCTAAAAGTAGTGTGTCTGTCTCCCCTCGCCCCTTTGGGGAGAGGGGTTGGGGGTGAGGGGCTATGCAACCAGATTCTTCCAGTACACGCCAAATCACCTCCAGCACCGCCTCGCTGCGTTGCAAAACATCGTCATTCCAGAAGCGCAACACCTGCAAGCCACGTTGTTCGAGAAAAAGCGTGCGTTCGCTGTCGTATTTGGGCTGTGTGGCATGTTGCCCGCCATCCAGTTCAACAACCAGGCGGCTTTCGATGCAGATGAAATCAAGAATGTAATGTCCCAGCGCATGTTGACGGCGAAATTTGTTGCCCGCCATGCGGCGGTTCCGCAGGAAGAACCACATCCGTCCTTCGGCATCCGTGGGGGCATGGCGCATTTCTTTGGCATAGGTTTGCAGTAGGGGAGCGAAGTCGGATTTATGACGGGTTTTGAATTGTTTGTTTTCTTCCTCTTGAGTGCGCCCCTCACCCCCAGCCCCTCTCCCCAAAGGGGCGAGGGGAGAAGAGATTGGCTCCCTCGCCCCTTTGGGGAGAGGGTTGGGGTGAGGGGCGCTCTGCTCCATCATCACTTCTTCTTTCACCCTTTCGCCCTTCTCGCCAGCCGATCAAACGCCAGGTAAATCACCGGCGTCGTAAACAGTGTCAGCACCTGGCTCACCAGTAGCCCGCCCACCATGGTAATGCCCAGCGGGTGGCGCAGTTCGGAGCCGACGCCGTTGCCGAGCATCAGCGGCAAGGCGGCCAGCAGGGCGGACAGGGTGGTCATGAGGATCGGGCGGAAGCGCAGCAGGCAGGCTTCGAAGATCGCCTCGCGCGGTGGCTTGCCGTGGTTGCGCTCTGCATCAAGCGCGAAGTCGATCATCATGATGGCATTTTTCTTGACGATGCCGATCAGCAGGATGATGCCGATGATGCCGACGATGCCGAGGTCGGTGCGCGACAGCAGCAGCGCCAGCAGCGCGCCGACGCCGGCGGAAGGCAGCGTGGACAGGATGGTAACCGGGTGAATATAGCTTTCGTAAAGCACGCCGAGCACGATGTACATGGTGACGATGGCTGCCAGGATCAGCAGCAGCGTGTTGTCGAGCGAAGCCTGGAACGCCAGGGCGGCGCCCTGGAAACTGGTCTGGATGCTGGCGGGCAGGCCGATCTCCTGCTGGGCGGCATGGATCGCCTTGACCGCGTTGCCGAGCGAGGCGCCCGGCGCCAGGTTGAAGGAAATGGTAGCGGCCGGAAACTGGTCGAGATGGTTGACGGCCAGCGGCGTTGCGCGTTCCGAAAAGCGCGCAATCGACGACAGCGGAACCTGGCTGCCGCTGGGCGAGACGATGTAAATGCTGTTCAGCGCCTCCGGCCCTTGCTGGAATCCGGGCTTGACCTCGAGCACCACGCGGTACAGGTTGGACTGGGTAAAAATGGTCGAGATCAGGCGCTGGCCGAAGGCGTTGTACAGCGCGTTGTCGATGGCTGCCGGCGTGATGCCGAGCCGGCCTGCGGTGTCGCGGTCGATCTCGACATAGGCTTGCAGCCCCTGATCCTGAATGTCGCTGGCGACATCGGCGAGTTCCGGCAACTGGCGCAGGCGTTCGAGCAGCTTGGGCGCCCATTCGGCCAATTCGGCTGGGTTGGCGTCCGACACGCTGAACTGGTACTGGGTTCGGCTCACCCGCGTTTCGATGGTCAGGTCCTGCACCGGCTGCATGTACATCGAGATGCCCGGCACCTGCGCCAGCTTGGGCTGCAAGCGCCGGGCGACGCCGGCGGCATCGGCATCGCGCGCGTTTTTCGGCTTGAGGTTGATCAGCATGCGGCCGCTGTTGAGCGTGGCATTGGCGCCATCGACGCCGATGAAAGATGACAGGCTGGCCACTGCCGGGTCTTGCAACACTACCTCGGCGAGCGCCTGCTGGCGTTCGGACATGGCGGCGAAGGAAACCGACTGTGGCGCTTCGGTGATGCCCTGGATTACCCCGGTGTCCTGCACCGGGAAGAAACCTTTGGGCACGAACACATACAGCAGCACGGTGAGGGCCAGCGTGGCGAAGGCCACCAGCAGTGTGGCGCGCTGGCGGTCGAGCACCCAGTTGAGCATGACGCCGTAGCGCGCGATGATGCGGTCGAAGAATGCGCCGCTGGCGCGATAGAAGCGGCCCTGTTCCGCCTCGGGCACGTGGCGCAGCAGCCGGGCGCACATCATCGGCGTGAGGGTCAGCGAGACCACGGCGGAGATCAGGATCGCCACCGCCAGGGTGATGGCGAATTCGCGGAACAGCCGACCGACCACGTCGCCCATGAACAGCAGCGGGATCAGCACCGCGATCAGCGAGAAAGTCAGCGAGATGATGGTGAAGCCGATCTGCTCGGCGCCCTTGAGCGCGGCTTGCAGCGGCTTGTCGCCGGCCTCGATGTAGCGCGAGATGTTCTCGATCATCACGATGGCGTCGTCCACCACGAAGCCGGTGGCGATGGTCAGCGCCATCAGCGTCAGGTTGTTGATGCTGAATCCGGCCAGATGCATCACGCCGAAGGTGCCGATCAGCGACAGCGGCACGGCGATGCCGGGAATGACGGTGGCGGACACGCTGCGCAGGAACAGGAAAATCACCATCACCACCAGCGCGACCGACAGCAGCAGCTCGAAGCGCACGTCGTCCACCGAGGCGCGAATAGTGGTGGTGCGGTCGGTCAGTATTCTGACCTCGACCGCAGCGGGCAGCGTGGTCTGCAATTGCGGCATCATTTTCTTGATGCGGTCCACCGTCTCGATCACGTTGGCGCCGGGCTGACGCCGGATGTTCAGAATGATCGCTGCGGTCTTGTCGGCCCAGGCCGCGAGGTGCGAATTCTCCGCGCCGTCGATGACTTCGGCCACATCGCTCAGGCGGATCGGCGCACCGTTGCGCCAGGCCACGATCAGGCTGCGGTATTCTTCCGCCGACATGAGCTGGTCGTTGGCGTCCAGGGTCGAGGCGCGCGCCGGGCCGTCGAAACTGCCTTTCGCCATGTTGACGTTGGTGTTGCCGATGGCGGTGCGTACGTCGTCGAGATTGATGCCACTGGCGGCCAGCGCTTTTGGATTGACCTGGACGCGCACGGCGGGGCGCTGTCCGCCGCCGATGCTGACCAACCCGACGCCGGGCAACTGCGACAGCTTTTGCGCCAGGCGCGTATCCACCAGGTCTTCCACCTTGGGCAGCGGCAGTGTGGCGGAGGTGACCGAGATGGTGACGATGGGCGCATCGGCCGGATTGACCTTGCTGTAGATCGGCGGCATCGGCAGGTCTTGCGGCAGAAACGAACTGGCGGCGTTGATCGCCGCCTGCACTTCCTGCTCGGCCACATCCAGGCTCAGGTCGAGCCCGAATTGCAAGGTGATGACGGAAGCGCCGCCGGAACTGGTGGACGACATCTGGCTCAAGCCCGGCATCTGGCCGAACTGGCGTTCCAGCGGCGCGGTGATGGCGGAGGTCGTTACGTCCGGGCTGGCGCCGGGATACAGGGTGCTGACCTGGATTGTCGGGTAATCCACCTCCGGCAAGGTGGCAATCGGCAGGAAGCGGTAAGCCAGCGCTCCGGCCAGCAGGATCGCCGCCATCAGCAGCGAGGTTGCTACCGGCCGCAGGATGAACGGCCGCGACGGGTTCATGCGCCGTCCTTGCGCTTGCTGCTCCCTTTGCCCTCGCCGTGCGGCGGTTTCTTGCGTCCGGCTTCGCTTGTGCCGGGTGAAATCGCTTCCACTTTCGCGCCCTGGCTAAGCTTGTCGGCGCCGTCGATCACCACCTGCTCACCGGGTATCAGGCCTTTCTCAACCGCGACGATGTCGTTCACCACCGGCCCCAATGCGACCGGGCGCAGGCTCACGGATTTGTCATCTTTCACGACATAGAAAAAGGTGCCCTGGGTGCCGCGCTGGGTGGCCGCAACCGGCACCAGAATGGCGTCGTGCCGGGTCTCGATACGCAGTCGGACGTTGACGAACTGGTTCGGGAACAGGGCGTCGTCGGTGTTTGTGAACTCGGCCTTGAGCTTGACCGTGCCGGTCGTGGTGTCGATCTGGTTGTCAGCCGTCAGCAGCTTGCCCTCTGCCAGCCGGGTTTTTCCTTCGCGATCCCAGGCTTCGGCGGTCAGCGTCTGGTTCGCCTGGAGTTTCTCGATTACGGCAGGAAGGCTGTCCGACGGGATCGAGAAAATAACGGTAATTGGCTGGGTCTGGGTGATGACCACCAGACCAGTGGCATCGCTGGCATGAACCATGTTGCCGGCATCGACCAGACGCAGGCCGAGGCGGCCCGCAACCGGCGCTGTCACCCGGGTGAAACCGAGCTGGAGCTTGGCATTGTCCACCTGCGCCCGATCCGCCTGCACCACCCCTTCGTCTTGGCGCACTAGCGAGTCCTGTGCATCGACCTGTTGTTTGGCAATCGAGTCCTTCGCCAGCAGGCCGCGGTAGCGATCCAGATCAAGCTTTGCATTAGTCAGCAGAGCCTGGTCGCGAACCAGTTGCCCGTTCGCCTGGTCAAGCTGCACCTGGAAAGGCCGCGGGTCGATTTCTGCAAGCACCTCCCCGCTTTTTACCAGTTGCCCTTCGCGAAAATTAATGCGAGTCAGTTGGCCGTCAACGCGCGGCTTGATGGTGACGGTGCTGCGCGCGGTGACCGTGCCCAGTGCATTGATGATCACGTCGATGTCGCCCTTATGCGCTGTCGCAATGGCTACCGGCACCGGTTTGCCGGCGCCGTTCATGCCGCGCCCCGCTTTCATCGACGGTGTTTCCTGCTTGCCATAGAAAATGGCCGCGGCAATGGCGGCGATTGCCAACACGCCCGCCGCAATCCAGATGGTCTTGTTTTTCATGCTGAACCCAGCCCTTGTTCGATTTTTATGCAAATTTTGTCTGGCTGCTATCTGACGGAAATTCAGCCAACATTCCTGGAATGCTCAAATTATTTTTAACAATAGTATTATCTATAAAAATATCTGTGTTCATAAAGAATACATTTGTAACAGTTTGTATCTGCAAGCGGTGAAGTTTTCTTGCCGCAATCATAAAAAAACCCCGCCGAAGCGGGGTTTTTCGTCTTGCGGAAAAACGGGTGAAGCGGAATTACATCATGCCGCCCATGCCACCCATACCGCCCATGCCACCCATATCGCCGCCACCCATGCCGCCAGCCGAATCATCCTTCGGCATTTCGGCGACCATGCATTCGGTGGTCAACATCAGGCCGGCTACGGATGCGGCGTTCTGCAGCGCGTAGCGGGTCACTTTGGTTGGATCGAGTACGCCCATTTCCACCATGTCGCCATACTGGTCGTTGGAAGCGTTGAAACCGAAGTTGCCTTTGCCTTCCGCAACCTTGTTCACCACCACGGACGGCTCGACACCGGCGTTGGCGACGATCTGGCGCAGCGGTTCTTCCAGGGCGCGCAGCACGATCTTGATGCCGGCATCCTGATCGGCGTTTTCGCCCTTGATCTTGCCGATGGCAGCGCGGGTGCGCAGCAGGGCCACGCCGCCGCCGGCGACGATGCCTTCTTCCACTGCGGCGCGGGTAGCGTGCAGGGCATCTTCGACACGAGCTTTTTTCTCTTTCATTTCGACTTCAGTGGCTGCGCCTACCTTGATCACAGCAACACCGCCTGCCAGCTTGGCAACGCGCTCTTGCAGTTTTTCGCGGTCGTAGTCGCTGGTGGTTTCCTCGATCTGCTTGCGCACTTGCTTGACGCGGCCTTCGATGTTTTTGTGGTCGCCAGCGCCGTCGATGACGATGGTTTCATCTTTGCCCACTTCGATGCGCTTGGCTTGGCCCAGTTCGGCCAGCGTGGCTTTTTCCAGGGACAGGCCGACTTCCTCGGCGATCACGGTGCCGCCGGTGAGGATGGCGATGTCTTCCAGCATGGCCTTGCGGCGGTCGCCGAAGCCCGGTGCCTTGACGGCGCAGGTCTTGAGAATGCCGCGGATGTTGTTGACCACCAGAGTGGCCAGCGCTTCGCCGTCCACATCTTCAGCGATGATCAGCAGCGGACGACCGGCCTTGGCGACTTGCTCCAGTACCGGCAGCAGGTCGCGGATGTTGGAGATTTTCTTGTCGAACAGCAACACGAAGGGGTTCTCCAGCAGCGAGATCTGGCGATCAGGATTGTTGATGAAGTAAGGGGACAGATAGCCGCGGTCGAACTGCATGCCTTCCACCACTTCCAGCTCGTTCTGCAGGCCGGAACCGTCTTCCACGGTGATCACGCCTTCCTTGCCGACCTTGTCCATGGCTTCGGCGATGATGTCGCCGATGGAGGAGTCGGAGTTGGCGGAAATGGAACCCACCTGGGCGATTTCCTTGTTGGTGGTGCAAGGCTTGGAATTCTTCTTCAGCTCGACGATACAGGCTTCAACCGCCTTGTCGATGCCGCGCTTCAGGTCCATCGGGTTCATGCCGGCGGACACATACTTCATGCCTTCGCGCACAATCGCCTGGGCCAGCACGGTTGCTGTGGTGGTGCCGTCGCCAGCCACGTCGGAGGTCTTGGAAGCGACTTCCTTGACCATCTGCGCGCCCATGTTTTCGAACTTGTCTTTCAGCTCGATTTCCTTGGCGACGGACACGCCGTCCTTGGTGATGGTGGGGGCGCCGAAGGAGCGCTCCAGCACTACGTTGCGGCCTTTCGGGCCGAGCGTGACCTTAACTGCGTTGGCCAGAATGTTGATGCCGGCCACCATGCGGTGGCGAACGTCGTCGCCGAATCTTACGTCTTTAGCTGCCATGTTTTGTATCTCCTTGAGAAATGCTTTTTTGCCACAGAGTCCACAGAGAAAACCTCTCCAAAACCGCTGTGATTTCTGTGGCTAAATATGATTTTTGATTACTTGCCTTCGATCACGCCGATGATGTCTTCTTCGCGCATTTGCAGCAGCTCGACGCCATCCATCTTGAAGGCTTGGCCGGAGTATTTGCCGAACAGCACCTTGTCGCCGACTTTGACATCCAGTGCGCGCACTTTGCCGTCGTCGCCCACTTTGCCTTTGCCCACGGCAACGATTTCGCCCTGGTCGGGTTTTTCCGCGGCAGAGCCTGGGATGACGATACCGGAAGCGGTTTTTTCTTCGGCTTCCAGCCGCTTGACAATAACGCGGTCATGCAATGGACGAATTTTCATTGTTTCAATCTCCTGTTCAGGTCTGGGTTAACGAATAAGAACCGGCAAACCGCCTGTGCTGCCTGCCGGCTGAAAATTTAAAAATCTCAAACATAAGGCTGTTAGCACTCATGCGCATCGAGTGCTAATAATAGTGGCATGCCACCCTGATTTCAAGGGGGAGACAGGCTGTAATCTTCGGCAATTCATAAAAATTCTATAAATATCGGCTGGTTACGGCGCATAAGTAAAACCCATGCAGGGCATAATATTTCCAACGCAAGCGAAAAAACGCCACTTCCCGGAATTTTTAAGCCAGGCTCAGTCGTTTTTGTAACTTAGGAGAAAAACAGGATTTTCCCGGCTTGACACGGGATTTTTACGCCCAAGGCAAAAGATCGTTAATGACCAACAGTCATTCAGGAATGATTGGCAAACGCAAATACTCGGCGATTTCGGCGATGGGAAGGGGGCGGGAAAAATAGTAGCCTTGCGCCTCGTCGCAGTCATTTTCAGTAATGAACTGGAGTTGCCCGGCGGTTTCCACGCCCTCTGCAATAACCTTGAGCCCCAGTTTTTTTGCGAGCATGATCGTTGCCGCTGCCAGCGTGGCATCGTTGGCATTGTGTTCGACGTCACGCACGAAGCTCTGGTCAACCTTCAGCTTGTCGATGGCAAACAGTTTGAGATAGGCCAACGATGAATAGCCCGTGCCAAAATCGTCGATGGCAACTTTGACGCCCATTTCCTTGAGCGGGTTCAGTATCTTTACCGTTGCATCGGGCGACGACATGGCCGCTGTTTCTGTTATTTCCAGTTCCAGCCGGCTCGGTTCCAGGCGGCTTTCTGCCAAAGCATTCTTAATGGTTTCAAGCAGATTTTCCTGTTTGAACTGCCGGGCGGAAATATTGACCGCCATGCAAATGGGGGAAAGCCCGGCTTCCTGCCAGGAAACGGCTTGCCGGCAAGCGGTTCGCAGCACCCATTCGCCCAGCGGAACGATGAGTCCCGTTTCTTCCGCCACAGGAATGAATCTGGCTGGATTAATCAGGCCCCGCTGGGGATGATGCCACCGCACTAAGGCCTCAACGCCCACTATCTGACCGGAAGAAATCTCGATCTGGGGTTGGTAGTAAAGTTCGAATTCTTGTTCTTCCAGGGCTTTGCGCAAGTCGATTTCCAGTGTCAGCCGCTCTTGAGCGGCCAGGTTCATGGCTTCGGTGAAAAACTGGAAATTACCCCGCCCCTCTGCCTTGGCGTGATACATCGCCGCATCGGCGTTCTTGAGCAGAGTCTGGATATCTTCACCATCCTCCGGAAACAGGCTGATACCGACGCTGGGCGAGGAATGGAGCTTGTTATTGTCGATTAAGTAGACCTGGGACAGGCGTTCAACAACGCGCGTTGCAAGATGAACGACATCCAGCGTTTGCGTGATTCCAGGGCAGACCACCACAAACTCGTCCCCACCTACGCGCGACACGGTGTCGACGCCGCGAGCGATACTGGTAAGGCGACGCGCCACTTCGATCAACAGTTTGTCACCCATTTCATGGCCGAGTGAATCGTTGATTTTCTTGAAATTGTCCATGTCCAGGAACAGGACGCCAACCCGTGAGCCGCTCCGCTTCGCCTCCTCGATGGCATGGTCAAGAAAGTCTTGTAGCATCAATCTGTTGGGTAGGGATGTCAGCGCATCGTGATGGGCGATAAAATGGATATACTGTTCCTCGGCCTTGCGATCCGAAATATCCGTGAAACTGCCGATATAATGGCTGATTCCATGTCCATTGCGGACAACTGAAATGGTGAGCGCTTTTGGAAATTCGGTGCCATCCTTGCGCCGATCCCATACCTCCCCACGCCAAATCCCTGTTTCCTGCAACTTGTGCCACATGCCTTTATAAAACTCGGCCTGCTCACGCTTCGAAGAAAGAATGCGGGGATTCTTGCCTAACACCTCTTCCTGACGGTAGCCCGTGATCTGCTCGAACATGCGGTTGACGGATACAATATGATTTTCACGGTCGGAAATCAGGATCGCCTCGCCGCTGTTATGAAAAACCTCTGACCACAGGCGCAAACGGGCCTCGTCCGCGGCGCGTTCCTGTTCCTGTCGCACCGTTTGCTCCGCCATGCATTCAAGGGTGGCAGCGACTTCCTGGATTTCGTCGGCCTGATGGCTTTTGGCATCGAGAATTTTCTGCCGCAGCGACTGGGTTACGTCATGGACGGTGGAAAATTCGCTCACGGCATCACCCAGCGCATTGATTCGGCGCGCCTGCTTCATTACCCATTTCCCCAAAATAAGCCACAGAAGCAGGCCATACAGGATCGGGGTGATGCTGACTCCGGCGGCCAGTTCGGCGGCGGAAAAGAGCGGCTTGACCGGCGCCTGGATCAGCAGGCTGACAGGCCCCTTTTCCCCGCCGATCCAGGGAAGCGCCTTGGGTTCTGGGCCGGGTTTGCCGGTGGATGCCGGTTCGATGCCCAAAGAGCTGGCGGCGGGTTTGCCTTCATGCAGCACGGTCAGCGCCACGCCCGGCGATGAAAGCAGATAGAGCAAGGCATTGTCGACCGGGAAGAATAGCGCCATTCTTCCCATACCCTTTTTGCCCAGCCAGATACGCTCCTCGAAAATCCGGTAAAGATTGCCGGTGCGGGGTTCGCGATACCAATTCTTCTCCGGCCCATCATTCAGCGGAATCCGGGTGAGGCTGATATCCTTGCCGAAGGAAAAGACCGGGATTCCTTGCTTATCCTGGATGAGCAAATAGGTAAAATGGCGGCTGCCGCCCTGGATGGTCATGAAGGCTTGCAGGTTTTCGGTTGCCGTACGGGGTTCTTCGAGAACACGGGTGTATTCGATGCGCACCCGGAAATCCCGGCTTTGCAATTCCCATTCACGTTCCAACTGGTTTATGCGAGAGGCGTAAAAACTGGCCAGGCCATTGGCGCGTTCTTCGGCTGCCTTGTTGAGCGCAGTCCGGTAGATCATGATGGTCGAAACCCCGATCAGCGCGACGAAAAGCCCAAGGCTGAAGATCAGCCGGGCTGCCGCCTGGTAGGTAATTGGCCGCCGCCGCGGCTTTATTTGTTGCGTCCCGTCCATCGGTCGTCAACCATGCTTTCTATCCGGAGCGCCTGGGCGAGTGGATCGCCCTCGCTGGCGGCACGGAAAAAATATTCGGTTTCCTTGAGCTGGCTGGTGGAAAATTTGCCGTCATGGGTGAAAGTGTGCGGATATTTTCTCAACGAAACAAGCAGCGATTCACGTTCCTCCGGATCGGCCACGCCGAGCTTATCGACGATCTCTTCGGGTTTGTGGCTGGCCATCCACTGCAAGGTCTTGCGCAGCATGGCAACCATTTTTTCAACTTTTTGCGGCGCATCCCTGATCAGGTCGCTACGGGTCTCCACGGTGGCATGCAGGAAGTGCGTGCCGGGGATGTCCTTCACGGTTTCAGGTTCCGCCAGATTAGCCAGAAAGAACACCTTGTCGTCGGCCAGCAGGCGGCTTGCGAAAGGTTCGTCGCCCATGACGGCATCCGCCGCGCCGGAGATCATCAGCGAAGACTGCTCCACCCAGCTTTGGCCTGCCGGAACGATCCGGACGGCATCGAGCGGCACACCGCCGGACTTGAGCAGCAATTCCGCCAGTTGTTGCGAGGTGGTTTTGCTGTTTTGGGTGCTGGTGTTGACGCCAATGACCTTACCCTTGAGATCGGCGATTTTTTTCACTTGTCCCTTTAACTGTGCTCGCACCATCAGGACGAACAAGGGCGCATCGTCCACCGCTGCCACCGCTATCACATCGCCACCGTTCGCCCGCAGGGACATGGCGGCAGGCATCCCGGCAACTGAAAAATCGGCATTGCGCGTCATCAGGTTGTTGAGCGCAACCGCGCCGCCTCCGGTGTGGAGCAAATCCATTTTGGCGCCGACTTCCTTGTCAGCCCCGATTTTTGGAATCAGGTCAATCGGCAAATAGGAAATATTGCGTGGGCCGGGCACGCTTACAACAATGCGTTCCTCAGCCTGAACGTGCGTAAAGGGCATTAGCGCGAGCAGCAATGCCAAAAAATTTTTCAAGTGTTTGGTTAACATACCCCTCCAGCATATAAAGCATACTACCCAAGTTTAACGCCACCTACAGCATAGCATTACATGCCGGCTAGCGGATTTCAAAAAATTGAATAGGCTTGGCGCCTCCTCCAACCATGAATGCACGCGAGCGAATATCGCATTATGATTGCCATGAGTGCTGGTAAAATCAAGCACTTTTCGATCAGGCGAAATCCAACCGGCCATGGAAACTAACCAGGAACTCTTATCCCGCAGCCTGTCTGCCGTCTGGCACCCCTGCACCCAGATGAAGCAGCACGAAACCCTGCCGCTGGTGCCGATGGCGCGCGGCGAGGGAGTGTGGCTGTACGACTTCGACGGCAAGCGCTACCTCGATGCGGTGAGTTCGTGGTGGGTCAACTTGTTCGGCCATTGCAACCCGCGCATCAACGCGGCGATCAAGGATCAGTTGGACAGGCTGGAGCACGTGATGCTGGCGGGGTTCACCCACCAGCCGGTGGTGGCGCTGTCGGAACGCCTTTCCCGCCTCAGCGGCCTGGGGCATTGCTTCTATGGCTCGGACGGCGCCTCCGCCACGGAAATCGCGCTGAAGATGAGTTTTCATTACTGGCGCAATTCGGGCCGCCCGGAAAAAACCCGCTTCGTCAGCCTGCAAAATGGCTATCACGGCGAGACCGTGGGCGCGCTGTCAGTCACCGACGTGGCGCTGTTCAAGGACGTTTATGCGCCGTTGCTGCGCGCCAGCACGCAGGTGCCGACGCCCGACTGGCGTTATGCCGAAGCGGGCGAATCGGCGCGGGACTACGCGTTGCGCTGTGCCGCTGCGCTGCGCATTCACCTTGAGCAGCACCATGCGGAAACCGCCGCGCTGATCGTCGAGCCGCTGGTGCAGGGGGCCGCCGGCATGGGCATGTACGACGCGGAATACCTGCGCCAGGCACGGGCGATCTGCGACGAATTCAACGTGCACCTGATCGCCGACGAGATCGCGGTGGGCTTTGGCCGCAGCGGGACGTTCTTCGCTCATCAGCAGGCCGGCATCAAGCCCGATTTTCTGTGCCTGTCGAAGGGCATCACCGGCGGTTATCTGCCGTTGTCGGTGGTGCTGACTACCGACATGGTTTATCAGGCGTTTTACCATGATGAAACGGCGCGCGGCTTTCTCCATTCCCATTCCTATACCGGCAATGCGCTGGCTTGTCGTGCAGCGCTGGCGGTGCTGGATATTTTTGAACAGGACGACGTGATCGCGGCCAACCGCGACAAGACGGCATTGTTCAATCGCATCGCCGCACCGTTGCGGGCGCATCCGCAGGTGAAGAACTTCCGCAACACCGGCATGATCTGGGCGTTCGAGGCGGCAAGCACTGTACCTGGCTTCGCCCGCCGTTGTTTCGAGGAGGGACTGAAGCGCGGGCTGTTGCTGCGCCCGATGGGCAACACGGTGTATTTCATGCCGCCCTATGTGATCAACGAACAAGAAATCCGCCTGCTGGTGACGGGGGTTCTGGAGATCATCGAATGCTTATGAAAAAATATTTGCTGGGCCTGTTCCTTGTCCTGGTTGCGGTATCGGCTCAGGCTGCGAATTTGCCGCCATCGGTGCGGCAGGCGCTTGAACAGGCGGGCATTCCGGCTGGCAGCGTCGGCGTGTTCGTGCAGGACGTTTCCTCCGGCAAGCCGCTGATCGCTCACCAGGCCGGTCAGCCGATGAGTCCGGCCTCGACCATGAAGCTGGTGACCACTTACGCCGGGCTGGATCTGCTGGGCCCGGCATACACCTGGAAAACCGAGGCGCTGACCAGCGGCACGGAATCCGGCGACACTTTGACCGGCGATCTGATCATCAAGGGTTATGGCGACCCGGCGCTGACGCTGGAAAGTTTCTGGAGCCTGTTGCGCGATGTGCGCAGGCTGGGTATCCGCCAGATTCGTGGCGATCTGGTGCTGGACGACAGTTATTTTCAAACAGCGGATGGCGATCCGGGCGCTTTCGACGGCGAGTCCAGCCGCCCTTACAACGTGCTGCCCGATGCGTTGCTGGTAAATTTCAAAACTATCCGTTTTCGTCTGGTGCCGGAATTGGCGGGTGGTGTGCGCGTCATTGCGGATGCGGAGCCCTCGCGGGTACGTGTTGTCAGCCAGTTGCAGTTGCTGGATGGGCCGTGCGGCGATTGGAGCGAGGGCGTGACCACGGAGATCGGCAGGAATGGCGGCGGTGCCGTCACGGTGCTGGTCAGCGGAGGCTATCCCCGCGCTTGCGGCGAAAAATCGCTCTATCTCGGCCTGTTCGACAACACCCATCATGTCGATGCGCTATTCCGGCAATTGTGGCAGGAACTGGGCGGCACCATCAGCGGTGGCGTGCGCAAAGGAAGTGCGACGCCCGATGCGAGACTGCTGGCGCGCCATGAATCTCGTGCGCTGGCCGAGGTGGTACGCGATATTAACAAGTTCAGCAATAATGTGATGGCGCGGCAACTGCTCCTGACCGTTGGCCGTGAAGCCGGCAGCGAGGGCTCGTTGCGATCCGCGGCGCAGGTCATCGACCGGTGGCTCGACGAGCGCGGCCTGCATTTCCCCGAAATGGAGATCGAGAACGGTTCCGGCCTGTCGCGCACCGAGCGCATTGCCCCGGCACACATGGGGGCATTGCTGCTGGCCGCCTGGCGCGGCCCGCTGATGGCGGAGTTCGTGTCTTCCCTGCCGATCGCGGCGGTGGACGGCACCATGAAAAAACGGCTACACGACCATGGCGTGGCCGGGCACGCCCACATCAAGACCGGCTCTTTGCAAGGGGTGAAAGCGATTGCCGGCTATGTGCATGACCGCAAGGGGCGCAGCATGGTGGTGGTGTGCCTCATCAACCACCCCGGCGCATCCGCCGGCCAGGCGGCCCAGGATGCGCTGCTTGAGTGGGTGTACA
This sequence comes from Sulfuricella sp., assembly GCA_028713975.1. GTDB lineage: Bacteria > Pseudomonadota > Gammaproteobacteria > Burkholderiales > Sulfuricellaceae > Sulfuricella. The sequence goes on along the minus strand of JAQTNE010000005.1, from coordinate 5,221 downwards.
ACCGCAATTAGGCGGCGGGGCTTTTGGGTTTCAGCGTAATGTCGGCTTCCAGCCCGACCAGAACCTTCTGCATGCCGAGGTGGGTGGCCATGTTGAGAACGATCGGGCCGTTGATGTTGGCGTTGATGTTGGCGTTGGAGGCTGCTCCGGATTGCGGCTTGTAGGCGATGAGCAGAACCGCGATGTCGGCGACATTGTTCATCTGCAGCAGTTTTTCTTCTTCATCGGTCAGGGTAAATTCAAAATTCAGGCCAAACCTGGCTGGGTCAACCAATGCGAACGCGACATCCGGTTCGTCGAGGGATTGCAGCCAGTGGACTATGGGGGCTTCCCGATCTTCATGGAACAGCTTGAAGCGGGTGGAGCCTTCGAATCCCGGAATTCCCTTGGGGAAGGTCACGATGCTTTTTGGATCGATTTCCTGCGTGCCGAACTGCGTGGAATCAAATTTCATGTTGTCCTCTCTTCCTGGTGTGGGTTATTCGGCTCAAATGTAATGATGTTTGATGGTGCTGTAAAGCGCTTTCAGGGCTTGTCCGGCTGGAGCAGGTCGATCTTGAATTCTGCTTCATAGGGCGGGACATTGCATTCGATAATATCCTGCGGTGCGACATCCATGCGCATGCCGGTGATGTCGGCGCGGATCGGCAGCAGCGTGACGCCGCGATCCACCAGCACCACGGTGCGAATCTCCGCCGGGTTCTTTCGTGCCAGATAATCCACCGCTCTCAGCAGGGAGTGGCCGCGATAGAGCACGTCATCTACCACCACCACGGTGGCGCCAGACAGATCCAGAGCCGCCTGCTCGGCGTTTTCCGTCAGTTCGGTTTCCGGGTGCAGCACGGTGAGATCGTCGGCGTAGCGCTTGATGTGGAGTTTGTGCAGGGACAGGCCGGTGAGGCCGTAATCGTGCGCCAGCCGGTCGCGCAGCATTTCCGCCAGCGGCGCGCCGCGGCGCAGCAGGCCGACGATCACAATCTCTTTGCGTCCGGTGAGCAGGCCGGCTGCCTGGCGCGCCATGTCGGCGAGCACCGCGTCAAGCTCGGCGTGGTTGTAAAGACGGGTACGTTTGCCCTGTGGTTTTTCCGTATTCACAAGCCCAGATCCTGCCACATCGCATCGACCCGCGCCTTGACTGCCGCGTCCATCTCGATAGGCCGGCCCCATTCGCGGGTGGTTTCACCCGGCCACTTGTTGGTGGCGTCCATCCCCATTTTCGATCCCAGTCCGCTGACCGGACTGGCGAAGTCGAGATAGTCGATCGGCGTGTTCTCCACCAGCAGCGTGTCGCGTGCCGGGTCCATGCGCGTTGTCATGGCCCAGATCACTTCCTGCCAGTCGCGGATGTTGACATCGTCGTCGGTGACGATGATGAATTTGGTATACATGAACTGGCGCAGGAACGACCACACCCCGAACATCACGCGCTTGGCGTGGCCGGCGTACTGCTTCTTGATGCTGACCACGGCGAGGCGGTAGGAGCAACCCTCGGGCGGCAGGTAGAAGTCGGTGATCTCGGGAAACTGCTTTTGCAGCAGCGGCACGAACACCTCGTTGAGTGCTACGCCGAGAATTGCGGGTTCGTCCGGCGGCTTGCCGGTGTAGGTGCTGTGGTAGATCGGGTTTTTGCGTAGGGTGATGCGCTCGATGGTGAACACCGGGAACTCGGCCTGCTCGTTGTAATAGCCGGTGTGGTCGCCGTAGGGGCCTTCCAGCGCGGTTTCGCCGGGATGGATCACGCCTTCCAGCACAATCTCGGCGCTGGCCGGAACCTGCAGATCGCTGCCCAAGGCTTTCACCACCTCGGTCTTCGAGCCGCGCAGCAGGCCGGCGAACTGGTATTCGCTCAGGGAATCCGGCACCGGTGTCACCGCGCCGAGGATGGTGGCCGGGTCGGCACCCAAAGCCACGGCGACCGGAAAAGGCTTGCCCGGATTGGCCTGCTGGAAATCGCGGAAATCCAGCGCGCCACCGCGGTGGGCGAGCCAGCGCATGATCACCTTGTTGGGTGCGATCACTTGCTGGCGGTAGATGCCGAGGTTCTGGCGGCTTTTGTTGGGGCCGCGCGTGATCACCAGCCCCCAGGTGATCAGCGGCGCCACGTCCTCCGGCCAGCAGGTCTGGATCGGCAGTTTCGCCAGATCAACATCTTTGCCTTCCCATACGACTTCCTGACAGGGCGCGTTGGACAACTCCTTCGGCGCCATGTTGAGCACCTGTTTGAACAGCGGGAGCTTGTTCCAGGCATCCTTCAGTCCCTTGGGCGGCTCCGGCTCCTTGAGGAAAGCCAGCAGCTTGCCCACTTCGCGCAGGGCTTCGACTGAATCCTCACCCATGCCCATCGCCACCCGTTTTGGCGTGCCGAACAGGTTGGCCAGCACCGGCATGGAATGCCCCTTGGGGTTTTCAAACAGGATCGCCGGGCCGCCTGCGCGCAAAACGCGGTCGCAGATTTCAGTCATTTCCAGGTGAGGATCGACCTCTGCCGTGATGCGCTTGAGCTCGCCCTGTTTTTCCAGTTGCGCGATAAAGTCGCGCAGGTCGTGGTATTTCATGAGGTTATTCCGGTGTTATGGGGCTGGGAAAATAGTCATAGCATAGTGTTATTGCGCGGGCAATTCCACACTCCGTTAAATTTGTGTCAACCGCGCCGGGGTGACTTCGTTATTGGCTGTATGGGTGGACAACCACCGTGCTTAACCGAAGGAGATGCAAGATGGGCAGTCTGAGCAACGAGCCATTCGACCAATTTCTGGACTCTCTGAAACAGGCCGGCGTGGTCATCCGCAATGAGTCCGAGTTGCGCGAGCGGCTCGCCGAGGTGCAGCGCTGGCGCTCCGCCTTCGCAACCCTGGCCTCGAATGGCCGCGTGCTCGGCATCCGTTTCGAAAGCCGCAGCAGCGGTGTGAACGAGGCCGAAATTTACCGTGCTTTCGACCGGTTCGAATTTCCGAAAAGCCTGAGGGCCGCTTTTGCCGCCAGCCTCAAGGCCGAGCACTAAGCTGTTCACTCCCCGCCGTGCGTTTTGCACGGTGCCACCCGATCAATCGCCAGTGTTCCTGAAAATACCGGCGATTTCATTTTTTTCCGACGATTTTATTTGCAAACACTAGCCCGATGCAGGGTGAGGATTAAAGAGCAAGCCCGCCAACATAGCCCACAGGTAGGTGAAGCGGAATGTCAGGAATCGGCACTGGCGAGTTGCGCGGCGCGGCGCTGCTTCGAGAGACGGCGGGCGCGGCGCTTTTGCAGCCAGCGAATGACGCCGGTGACATAAAGCACGGCACAGGCAATGCCTGAAATCAGTACCAAAATCCGGCCAACCATTCCAAGAAAATAGCCGGAATGTAATGGCCATTGCCATTGGATGAACAAATCACCGCCACTGCCGCGTACAGGGTCGCCAACGTACAAAACTTCACCACTATATTGATCCAGCTTAAGCGTCCGCCTACCGACGAACCCGACGCCCAATGGCTCAAGCTGGTTTATGGTGTAGGGTTGATCTGGCTTCTCAGGTAATGAGAAGGCAAACACGCTGCTATCTGGATAACGTTGTTGTGCAATTCCTATGGCTTTATCTAGCGTAATTGGTGGGCTATTCGGTTGTGTTGAATTACGAATTGCTCCCACACGCGTCACAGGGGAGAATTTTTCGACCATCCAAACAAACTGCGACCCAAGATTGAAATACACACCTGAGATCAAAACCCCTAGCAGCACAAGTAGCGAGTAGAAGCCAGAAATTTTGTGCAGGTCATGATTGAAGCGCTCTGTGCTGGCGTTTCGTTTCAATAGAAAAGCTTGTCGCCATTTCCCGGTGATCGGCCACCATAAAATCAGCCCGCTCAAGGAAGAAACAATACAGACAACGCATAGTATTCCGACCAGCGTTTTACCTGTTTCACCCAGCAGCAGTGTGTAATGCAACTTGAAGATAAAACCCATCAGGCAATTCTTGAAAGGGCTTTCTGCCGAGTACCACACCCGCGTTCCGGTAACTTGCGCGGTATAAGGATTGACGAACACGTTGAGTACATCTGAATCACGCTGATATGCGGTATAAAACCAGAAAGCTGTTTGTTCGTTACGTGGATAGTAGGCGAAACCAATTTTCGCATTTGGAGGGATGGCTGATTGTGCAGCAGCCACAATTTCAGAAAGAGGCCGATAGGCAACTTGCCCCTCCTTAGGGACGGACACCACCAACAGATGTGGGTTTAACCAGCCGTCGATCTCCTTGAAAAAAACTAGTGCACTACCGGTCAATCCGATAATAAGCAGTAGCGCTCCCAGAGCCAAACCGAGCCAAAGATGTACTTTTAACCAAACCTTGCGCCTAGCACGAAGTGAAAATCGTCGTCGATACGGAACAGGTACCGGCGACGAATCCAATACTTTTGGAGACACCGGGTTGTCAGATGTCAAGTTTGATCGAAACCATCAGGTTGCGGGGGGCACCGTAAGCGGAGCGAGTGTCTCCGTCAGTATTTTCGAAATACGTTTTGTCAAATATATTCTGCACATTCAACTGGGCTGTAAGCGGAGTGCCTCCAGCCTTGGTGCGATACCCCAGCATCGCATCTACCCGTCCGTAACCCGGCAGTTGGAATGTATTTGCAGTATTGCCTTGGCGTTGACCATTCAAATAAAAACCGGCACCGAACGCCCATCCTTCCTCCGCGCCGGGAGCTGTATCGTATTTTGTCCACAAGCTAGAGGAATGGAGCGGCACGCCAAACCAACGCTTCCCAACCGTATTTGCAGCACCGACGGTATTGTCCTTGGTAACTTTGGCATCATCATAGGTATAACTACCAATCAGGCTGACGTGGTGGGTAACTTGACCTGCGATGTCGAACTCGAGTCCCCGGCTACGAACCTCCCCTGTTGCAACAGAGAACCCCGGGTTAGCTAGGTCAGGTGTCGGACGATTTTGAAGATAGAGGTCGAACAAGGTGGCTGAAGTTATGACCCTACCGTTCATTAGGTTTGCCTTTGCCCCCAGTTCGTATTGAACCCCCGTTTGCGGAGGAAGTGCGGCACCGGAAAACGATCTCGATGCCGTTGATGTGCCAAACGACTCCGAATAGCTCGCGTAGATCGAAGCGTCGTTAGTAAGCTTATAAAGTAAGCCAGCGCGCGGAGAGAATTTCCGTTCGGTCGGAGCATTCGGGTTTAGATCGGCATTGCAGTTGGGATAGCACGCCGCGTTTACTGA
>JAQTNE010000004.1 GCA_028713975.1 Sulfuricella sp. | reverse complement strand
CAGGTAGCCAGCTTCATGAGCGGCGGTTATTTGCTACTTGTCGCGGGGCTTTGCTCGTTATTTTTGGTTTCGGATTTTGCCGGAGTTTTCGGCTTGGGTTTCAGGGCTGGCGCGCTTTTCGGGTAACCAGCCTCATCCAGCGCCGCATCCCAAGTCGAGGCTTCATATCCCTTCAGGCGAGTTACCGTGCCGACCGCCAACACCGGCACTTCCACGTTGTCGATCAGCTTCTTTAACTCGGCCTGAACATCCGGCGTGCCAGCATCTTTTTCGCTGAACGGGATGCCACGCTTGGTCAGGTGTTCGCGTGCCTTGGTGCAGGCCTCGCCACAGTCGGAGTTATACAGCGTAACCGGGAAATTTTTTGCCGCCATACGGCTGGCATAAGGCAGCTGGCCATCGTCAGGGAGCTGGCCGCCCATTTTTTTTTCTTCAATTTTTTTGGCGGAAGCCGGCGGTGGCTGGTCGGTGTAATGCACCTTGCCTTCGCTATCCACCCAGCGGTAAAGGGGGGCGGATTGGGCCGAATATACCGCGAACATGCAGAAAATGCAGAACAGGACGGCGAGCTTCATATCCGCAGCCCATGCAGGCGTTTTTGATAATAGGCTTTGAGAATCAGGATGCCGGTCGCCACGCCGACGGCGAAGGCGCCCAACGCCGCCAGCAGAATGAATGAAAACGGTTTCGGCGCACTACCCGGCTCTGCCCGATTTACCCTTTCCAGTTCGCGGTGCAAGCTCGCGACCTCCACTCGTGAGGCCACCAGCTCTTTGTGTGCGGCTTCCAGCTCGGCCTTATTCTGCCCGGTTTTTTCCTCTACGGCCTTCTGGATAATCAATAGCTTGCTCAGCACCCAGCCGGTCTCGCCCTCCGAGGTTTTGACTTTCGTATAATCCTGGTCGGCCTCGAGCACCTTTACTTCGGAGTTTGGCGGCAATACTTTGACAATGCGGTAATTTTCCGCTTTTCCGCTGCGCATGTTGACCCCGCTGGCCTCTACGACCTGCGCGGTTTGCGCTATCGCTACCCCACCCCACAGCAGCGTTGTTATAAGAAGAAAAACTCTCATTTGTTCAGCTTGTTATGTAACTATGTTTATGTAATATAACAAGTGGAATAAAAAAGGCAAGCTTTTTTTCGTTTTTTTAGATTGCCGCGCTAATTTGACGGTATGGCGTATCAGATTCAGACCATGCCGTTGTGGCGCAATAGCGCGTCAATACTTGGCTCGCGACCGCGAAAGGCGGTGAACGATTCGAGTGCGGAGCGGCTGCCGCCCATGCCGAGGATTTCGCTCCAGAAGCGGTGGCCCACCTCTTCACTGAGTACGCCATTTTCCTCGAACAGGCTGTAGGCATCCGCCGACAGCACTTCCGCCCACTTGTAACTGTAATAGCCGGCGCCGTATCCGCCGGCGAAGATGTGCGAAAAATTGTTGGGGAAGCGGTTGTAGTCGGGCGGGAACAGCACGGCAACGCGGCGGCGGATTTCGCCCAGCAGTTGCAACGCGGTCTTGCCACTGTCCGGGTCGAAATCGTAGTGCAGGTGCATGTCGAATAACGAAAACTCGATCTGGCGCACGGTTTGCATGCCGCTCTGGAAGTTTTTGGCGGCGACCATTTTGTCGAACAGTGCACGCGGCAACACTTCATCCGTGATGACGTGTTTCGCCATGTGGCGCACCACTTCCCATTCCCAGCAGAAATTTTCCATGAACTGGCTGGGCAGTTCCACCGCATCCCACTCCACCCCGCTGATGCCGGAAACGCCGAGATCCTCGACCCGGGTGAGCAGGTGGTGCAGGCCGTGGCCGAACTCGTGGAACAGGGTGATCACTTCGTCGTGGGTGAATAGCGCCGGCTTGCCGCCCACTGGCGCGGAGAAGTTGCAGTTGAGGTAGGCTACTGGAATCTGGATTCCGTCGGCGCGGCGCCGCCGGGTGATGGCGTCGTCCATCCAGGCGCCGCCGCGTTTGTGCTCGCGGGCGTAGAGGTCGAGGTAGAACTGGCCGACCGCCTCGCCGTTCCGGTCATAGATGGTGTAGAAGCTCACGGCGGGGTGCCATAGCGGCGCCGGGGTCGGCGCAATTTTCAGGCCGTAGAGCGTTTCCACCACCTTGAACATGCCCGGCAGCACTTGGGTTTCGGGGAAATACTGTTTCACTTCGTTGTCGGAAAAAGCGTAACGCTTGAGGCGGAGTTTTTCCGCGGCGTAGGCCACATCCCACGCCTGCAGTTCGGCCAGGCCCAGTTCGGCGCGGGCGAATTCCTTCAGCTCGGCAAAATCGCGTTCGGCATAAGGTTTGGCGCGAACGGCCATGTCCTCAAGGAAATCCAGCACCTGGCGCGGCGATTGCGCCATTTTGGTTGCCAGGGAAACCTCGGCGTAATGGTCGAAACCCAGCAACCGCGCGGCTTCCCGGCGCAACCCGACGATTTGCGCGATCAGGGCGGTGTTATCCCATTCTGTCTTGCCGAACTCGGATGCACGCGTCACATGGGCGCGGTAGACCTGCTCGCGCAAACTGCGGTTGTCGGCGTATTGCATCAGGGGAAAATAAGACGGCATGTGCAGAGTAAATTTCCAGCCCGGCTTGGCGTCCTTCTGTGCCGCTTCGTGTGCCGCTTCCATGGCGTCGTCCGGCACGCCGGCCAGTTCTGCCTGATCCTCGACGAACAGAGCGAAAGCGTTGGTGGCGTCGAGCAGGTTTTCCTCGAATTTGGCGGAAAGCACCGACAGCTCTTCCTGGATCGCCTTGAAGCGCGCCTTCTGGCCGTCCGGCAATTCCGCGCCACCGAGACGAAAATCGCGCAATTCGTTCGCGACGATCTTTTGACGCGGTGCCGACAGCCCGGCAAATTCGGCTGAGCCGTGCAGCGCCTTGAACTTGTCGAACAGCGCCAGGTTTTGCGACAAATCGGCGTAATAAGCGGTCAGTTTCGGCAGGTTTTCGTTGTATGCCTCGCGCAGCTCCGGGCTGTTCATCGCCGCATTCAGGTGAGAAACCTGGCCCCAGGCACGCGACAGCTTTTCGTTGGCGTCTTCCAACGGCTGCACAAAATCGCCCCAGCTCGAAGCGGCAGAGGCTGTCAGTCGATCCACCAGCGCACGGTTTTCCGCCAGCAGCGCATCCACCGCCGGGGTGACGTGTTCGGGCCGGATTTCGGGGAAACGGGGCAGACCGGAGAAATCGAGCAAGGGGTTCATTTGATACGCCTCTGGTTAGGTAAAACGGGAACGGATTATACTACGAGGGTTAACCTCATATTGGCCCAGGATCATGCAAAATCAAGCCAGCTCCAACATTGCGCCCTATCAGGGCGCCTTCCCGCAAATCGCCGCCTCGGCTTATATCCATCCCAGCGCGCAGATCATCGGCGATGTGGCTATCGGCGAGCGCGCCTCGGTGTGGTGTGGCACCGTGGTGCGCGGCGACGTCAACTTCATCCGCATCGGCAGCGACACCAATATTCAGGATCTCTGCACCCTGCACGTCAGCCATCGCCGCCCGGAAAATCCCGAAGGCGCAGCACTGATCATCGGCGACCGGGTCACGGTCGGCCATAATGTGATCCTGCACGGCTGCGAAATCGGCGACGAGTGCCTGATCGGCATGGGCTCGATCGTAATGGACAAGGTGGTGATGCAGCCGCACGTATTGCTCGGCGCGGGCAGCTTGGTGCCGGAGGGGAAAGTGCTGGAAAGCGGGAATTTATATCTAGGTCGCCCGGCCAAGCTGCTGCGCGCCCTCACCGCAGAGGAGCTGGCGCACTTCGCCTATTCGGCAGCGCATTACGTCAGGCTGGCGGGCAACTATCGCCAAGGATAAAGAATATCCGCAACTATTTACTCTAAAACAGAATGCCGACATTGGGTAGCCAGTAGAACAGGCGCATACGGTACAATCGTTATTCACCTCGCCCGGAAGTCGGGAATGATCGGAAGCCCCGGCTTAAATGGCGCGGACGCATAAGGTAGAGACCGGATCAAGGCTTAATGGGGTAGTTGTATCAGAGAAATGGATGCCACATGCCAGATAAACAAGTGCCTACTATCGCAGGCCAATCGTTTGAAGACCTCAAGAAAACCAATGACCATGAGGCCGAATATTGGAGCGCCCGCGACCTGCAATCTTTGCTGGGGTACGGCCAGTGGCGACGCTTCGAGGATGCCGTCGAGCGTGCGATAACCTCTTGCGAACAATCGGGAAATAAACCCGATCACCATTTTGCCGGCGCCGGCAAAATGGTCGAACTTGGCTCAGGGAGTGTGCGCGAGGTTGAGGATTACCATCTCTCCCGCTTCGCCTGCTATCTCATTGCCCAGAACGGCGATCCGCGCAAGCCCGAGATTGCCTCCGCCCAGAAATACTTCGCCGTCCAGGCGCGAAGGCAGGAGCTTACCGACCAACTCATGGCCGACAGGGAGCGGCTGGAACTGCGCAAGCAGACCTCGGAGGAATTCAAGGCGCTCTCGGGCGCAGCCCAGCAGGCGGGCGTGCAGAACCGCATGTTCGGCATCTTTCACGACGCGGGCTACAAGGGTCTTTACGGCGGGTTGGGTGGCGAGGAAATCAAAACCCGCAAGGGCATTCCGTCCAGGGAAAACCTCATGGACAGAATGAACGCCACGGAACTGGCCGCCAATCAATTTCGCATGACCCAGACCCGCGACAAACTGGCGCGCGAAGGTATCCGCGATCAACAGCAGGCCATTCGCGCTCATCAGGAAGTCGGCAAGGAAGTCCGCGATGCCATCGAGCGCATCGGCGGCACTCCGCCCGAACACATCCCCGCCGCCGAGCATATCAAGGAGGTGGAAAAGCGTATCAAGACTTCCACGCCGAAACTGGAGCTGGACGAGAAAGATGCGGGCGGCCTGCTTGGCGAGGCCGCAGATAAAGGCAAGTAAGAAAAACAGCCATGACCGACGACATCAAGCCCCCTCTTATCACATCGGCTTTGTGCTTTAAATTCTGAGATTCGAATCGAACAACAACAGGAAACTTATGATGAGCGCCAAAACCATCACCTCCATCCCGTTTGCCGACCAGAAGCCCGGCACTTCCGGCCTGCGCAAAAAAGTTGCGGTATTCCAGTCGCCGCACTACCTGGAGAATTTCGTCCAGGCCATTTTCGATACCATCGCCGCCCCGCAAGGCAGCATGCTGGTGCTGGGAGGCGATGGGCGCCATTTCAACCGCGAGGCGATCCAGGTCATTCTCAGGATGGCGGCGGCCAACGGTTTCGGCAAGGTGCTGGTGGGACAGGGCGGCATCCTGTCCACGCCTGCAGCCTCCTGCGTGATCCGCAAATACCGCACCTACGGCGGCATTATCTTGTCCGCCAGCCATAATCCGGGCGGCCCGGATGGCGATTTCGGCATCAAGTACAATACCGGCAACGGGGGCCCGGCGCCGGAAAAGATCACCGAGGCCATCTATGCGCGCAGCAAGGCGCTGGAAAGTTACCGGATTTTCGAGGCGCCCGATGTAGCGCTCGATCAAGTCGGCAAATTCGTCATGGGCGGCATGGCGGTGGAAGTGATCGACCCGGTAACGGACTATGCCGACCTGATGGAATCCCTGTTCGATTTCGATGCCATTCGCGCCATGATCCAGGGCGGCTTCCGCCTGTGCTTCGACGCCATGCACGCGGTCACCGGCCCCTATGGCCGGGAGATACTCGAACGCCGCTTGGGCGCGCCGGTCGGCACCGTGATCAACGGCGTGCCGCTGCCCGATTTCGGCGGCGGCCATCCCGACCCGAACCTGACTTACGCCCATGAACTGGTGGAGATCATGTACGGGGCGGATGCGCCCGACTTCGGCGCCGCTTCCGACGGCGACGGCGACCGCAACATGATTCTGGGGCGCCATTTCTTCGTCAATCCGTCCGACAGCCTGGCCGTAATCGCCGCCAATGCTGCACTGGCGCCCGGTTACGCTGCAGGGCTGGCAGGCGTGGCGCGCTCCATGCCGACCAGCGAGGCGGTTGACCGGGTTGCGGCGAAGCTCGGCATCCCCTGCTACGAGACGCCGACCGGCTGGAAATTTTTCGGCAACCTGATGGACGCGGGCAAGGTCACGCTGTGCGGCGAAGAAAGCTTTGGCACCGGCTCCAGCCATGTGCGGGAAAAGGACGGCCTGTGGGCGGTGCTGTTCTGGCTGAATATTCTGGCCAAACGCGGCCAGCCGGTGGAGAAAATCGTTTATGGACATTGGGCCGAATATGGTCGTAACATCTATTCGCGCCACGATTACGAAGGCTTGCCAAGCGCTGCGGCGAACGGCGTGATGGCGCACCTGCAAAGCCAGTTCGCCGAATTGCCGGGCAAGCAGTTTGGTGCCTGGCGGGTGAAATTCTGTGACGACTTCAGCTACACCGATCCGGTCGATGGCAGCGTCAGTACCGGACAGGGTTTGCGCATCAGCTTCGAGGATGGTTCGCGCATTGTCTTCCGCCTTTCCGGCACCGGCACGGAAGGGGCGACACTAAGGATTTATCTGGAAGCTTTCGAGCCCGACGCCGCCAGGCACGGGCAGGATGCGCAACAGGCGCTGGCCGGGCTGATAGCGATAGCGAACGAGTTGTCGGAGTTGAAGCAAAGGACGGGGCGCGAACAGCCGACGGTGATTACTTAGAGCCTATTTCGGTCGGTTTCATATCTCAGTCGGAGCCTCATAAACCACATGCCCTTCCACCAACGTATACTTGACCTTCCCCTGTAACTCCAGCCCCAAAAACGGCGTATTCCTTCCCTGGCTCTTGAGCGAGCCAGGCTCGACCTTCCAGTACCGCTCCGGGTCGAAGATACACACATCGGCAGGTTGACCCGCGCCCAGGTGGCCGTTGTTCAAGGCCAGAATTCGCGTCGGTTCGGAGGTAATTCTGGCGATCGCGGCGGGCAGGGAAACTCCAGTTTCCTTGGCCCATTTCAGCGTCAGCGGCAGCAGCAGTTCCAGGCCGGTGGCACCGGCTTCGGCTTCGGCGAAGGGCAGCAGCTTGGCGTCGTCGTCCACCGGCGTATGGTCGGAGCAGATGGCATCTATCGTGCCGTCAACCAGCCCCTCGCGCAACGCGTCGCGGTCGCGCTGGCTACGCAGCGGCGGTACCAGGTGGCAGTTGGAATCGAAAAAGCCGATGTCCATTTCGCTGAGGTGGGCGTGATGCACCGCGATGTCGCAGGTGACCGGCAGGCCCTCCATTTTGGCGGCGCGGATCAGGGCGATGCCTTCGCGGCTGGAAAGGCGGCAGATGTGGATGCGCGCACCGGTTTCGCGGGCAAGTGAGAGGATCGCCGACAGCGCGATGGATTCGGCACAGGATGGGATGGCCGGCAGCCCCAGCCGGCTCGCCACCTCGCCATCATGGGCGACGCCGTCTTTGGCGAGAAAAGCATCCTGCGGCCTTAGCCAGACCGTGAAGCCGAAGGTGGCGGCATATTGCATGGCACGCATCAATACCAGGGTGTCGGACAGCGGCATATCGGCGTGGGAGAAGCCGATACAGCCGGCATCATGCAGCTCCGCCATTTCGGTCAGGCGCTCGCCTTCGAGTTTCTGGGTCAATGCGCCGAGCGGGTAGACCCGTGCCTGGTTCAGGCTTCGGGCGCGGTGCTTGAGCATTTCCACCAGGCCCGGCTCGTCCAGCGGCGGGTCGGTATCGGGCGGGCAGACCAGGCTGGTGACGCCGCCCGCCACCGCCGCCAGCATTTCGGATTCGAGCGTGGCCTTGTATTCGTAGCCCGGCTCGCGCAGGCGCGCGGACAAATCCACCAGGCCGGGGCAGATCACCAGGCCGGCGGCGTCGATCGTGCGGTTGGCAGTGAAGTTTTCCGGCATGGCGCCGACCGCGACCACTTTGCCCGCCGCAATGAACACGTCGCACTGGGCGTCGATGTGGTTTTTCGGGTCGATCAGCCGGCCGTTTTTGATGTGGATTTTCATGCTTCGCCTCCCGCTTTGTTGCCCATCAGGATGCTCATCACCGCCATCCTCACCGCGATGCCGAACGTCACTTGGGACAGGATCACCGACTGTACGCCGTCGGCGACGGAAGATTCGATCTCCACGCCGCGGTTCATCGGGCCGGGGTGCATGACGATGGCGTCGGGTCGCGCCAGCGCGAGTTTTTCCGCAGTCAGGCCGTAATATTTGAAATATTCCTGGGCGGAAGGCAGCAGCGCGCCGCGCATGCGCTCGTTCTGCAGGCGCAGCATAATGATTACGTCAACGTCCTTCAGCCCCGTCGCCATGTCGTGGTAGACCTGCACCCCCATGCGCTCGGCACAGGTCGGGATCAGCGTCTTGGGGCCGATTATGCGTACTTCCGGCACACCCAGCGTGGTCAGCGCATGAATCTGCGAGCGCGCCACGCGCGAATGCAGCAAGTCGCCGACGATCGCTACCCGCAGCCGGGTCAGATCCTTTTTGTAGTGGCGGATGGTGAACATGTCCAACAGCCCCTGGGTGGGGTGGGCGTGGCGTCCGTCGCCGGCGTTGACGACATGGATGTGCGGCGCCACATGGCGCGCAATCAGGTGTGCTGCGCCGGACTGGCCATGGCGCACGACGAACATGTCGGCCTGCATCGCCGCCAGGTTATCGACCGTATCCAGCAGGGTTTCGCCCTTGGATTGCGAGGAAGTGCCGACATTCAGATTGATGACATCGGCAGACAGCCGCTTGGCCGCGATCTCGAACGTGGTGCGGGTGCGGGTGCTGGGCTCGAAAAACAGGTTGAAAATCGCCTTGCCTTGCAGCAGCGGCACTTTTTTTACCTCGCGCTCGGCGACGTCGAGGAAAGTTTCCGCGGTATCGAGGATGTGCCGCAGGGTCGTCGCAGGCAGGCCCTCGATGGTGAGGAGATGTTGCAGTTCGCCGTTTTTGTTCAACTGCGGGTTATTGCGCATGGTTAAATAATCCTTAGTGCTGAATCCGTAGCTTTGGTACCGAGTGCCTGCTTAGCACTTGGAACACGGGACTGTTTTCTGGTTGTCCAGATAAGATTGCAATATCCGTTGCGCCGCGACCTGGTCCAGTACGGCTTTTTGCTTCCGGCCACGCACTCCCGCCTCGTTCAAGTCCTCGCTGGCCGCGGCGGAGCTCAGGCTCTCGTCCACAAATGCCGTCTTGAGGCCGAAGCGCCCCTCCAGTTGGTGCGCAAAGCGGCGGCAGCGCGCGCTCATCTCATGTTCTCCGCCGTCAGGATGGGTGGGTAGCCCCACCACCGCCAGCACCGGCTGCCATTCTTGCAGCAACGCCCCGATCGCGCCAAAGCGCTGGTCGTTGCTTTCCCCTGTCACCGTCGTCAGCGGGTGCGCCAAGCCCAGGCTCAGGTCGCCTACCGCCACGCCGATGCGTTTCAGGCCGAAATCGAAGCCGAGGACGGTACCCTGCACCCCTTACCCCTCATGGTATTCAAGCATGCCCCGCCTCATCGGCCAGGCTGGCAAAATCGACGCCCAGCAGCTTCATCGCGGCAGGCAGCCGCTGTTCCCAGGGCAGGTCAAAAATAATCTGTGCGGAAGCCGGTACGGTGAGCCAGGCATTTTGCGATAATTCCTGTTCGATTTGCCCTGCATCCCAGCCGGCATAGCCGAGTGTCACCAGCAATTTGTATGGGCCTTGACCGCGGCCAACCGCTTCCAGAATGTCTTTCGAGGTGGTCAGGGCGATCTGCTCGTTCACTGCCATGGTCGATAGCCACTCCCCAGCCGGCTGGTGCAGGACGAAGCCACGATCGGTTTGCACCGGGCCGCCGAAATGCACCATGTTCTCCGCCCGCTCTTCCGATTCGAGCTTGATGCCGATCTGGTCGAACAGCATTTTCAGGGTCATTTCGATCGGGCGGTTGACCACCACGCCCAGCGCGCCCTGCTCGGAATGTTCGCAAATATAAGTCAGCGACTTGGCGAAATAGAGGTCGGTCATGGCGGGCATGGCGATCAGGAAATGATTGGTCAGGTTGACGTTCTGCATGATGCGATTATGGCATATCCGAGGCTGCCTTAGAGCAAAACACGCGAAGCGTACTTCGTCCCCCTCGCCCGCTTGCGGGAGAGGGCGAGGGGTGAGGGAATGGCCATGGCGAATCGCCATCCCGTACTATGAAACAGCGATTTGCCATGGCCATTACTCGGCGGCAGTTGTCCCAAGTTCGTCGGCGCGGGTGAAGTTCCAGGTACGCACGATGCCGAGGATGTCGGTGTCCTTGCGGATGTCCTCGGGGAAGGGCGCATACGGCGCTGCCAGGTTGACGATGCGGATGGCGGCTTCGTCCAGCACCTTGTGGCCGGAGGAGCGCTTGATCTCGACGCTCTCCACGCTGCCATTGGATTTGATGTTGACGATGAGTTGCAGGCTGCCGTAGATTTTCTGCCGTTTCGCCTCTTCCGGATAATTCAGGTTGCCGATTTTTTCCACCTTGATGCGCCAGTCCTCGGCATAACGCGCAAAGCGGTATTCCTGGGCGCGCGCGCCGATAAATGTGCGCTTCGGTTTCTTCTGGTAGGCGTCCCAGTCGCGCGAAATTTGGGCCTCCATCCGTGCCGCTTCCAGGCTTTTCATCGCCAGGTCGGAACCCGTCGGGCTATTCGCCGGGGTCTCTTTCGGCTCCGATTTGGCCGGCGCTTGCGCGACGCGTTGTGTCGATTTGACCTGGGTCATCAAGGTTCGTGCCTGCTGCTCGAGTTGTCCCGTCTGCCGCTGTTTCTGCGCGGCTTCGGACTCTGGCCGGGGCTGCACCGGCAGCGGGCTTTTGGCGCGCCGGTCGGCGTCGGTGTTGCCGCCGCCGTCGAGGTTGGCCTGCGCCAAGGTGTCGGCCTTGACCGGACGGGAGGCGGATTTGCGGTTGACCAGCACCACATCAAGAGAGGTGGCGGCGCCTGATTTTTTCATTTCGGGCGTTTTGAATGTCACGCCGAACAGTATCAGTGCATGGAAGAAAACGGAAAACAGCAGCATCAGCCCGAGGCGGTCGGGCTGGTCGAGCCGCGCAAGGCGGTTCAGGGAGGAGAGAACGCTATGATTTACCAAGGCAAAGCCAGTTTAGCAGAAACGACCCGCTAAATCATTGTTCCAGCAGCCGCGTGAATTTGCAGTGGCATATCACGTCCAGCAGATCCACATTGGATATCTCGATCATCACCCGATTGCCCGGCGCCACTTCCGGCAGCGACGGCACGCGGGTGAAAAACGGCAGGTGGTCGAACTTGATCAGATTTTCCTTGATCACCACCGCGCCGATTTCGCCGATCTGTTCCTGCAGCAGCCAGCGCAGGCACCAGTAGCGTTCCATCTGATCCTGGATGTTGCCATAGGCTTCATAAGCCAGCTCGAAATCGCGCATCGCGATCAGCAAGCGTTCGTCGCGGTTGCCATAGGTGGCTGGCTTGTTCTCCAGATGGGCGATCAACTGGCGCTGGTTGATCAGATCGACGTAGCGACGCAACGGCGAGCTGGCCCACATGTAGTGCGTCACGCCCAAGCCCTGGTGCGCGCCCGGCGCCACGCCCATGCGCACCTTGCCGCCTTCCTGGTTGCGGTAGATGGCGGCGAAATCGGCCTCCGCCAGCGCCTTGCCCCAACTGGAATTAACCCGGATCATCAGCTCCGACACCACCCGGTCGATCGGGGTGTCGCGGCTGCGTTCGGTGATGATGACGCGGCCGTCCACCACGGCGAAGTTGTAGTCGGCGAAATTCTGCCGGCTCTCGGCCTTGCCGCGCCCTTCCTTGAGCTTGGTGGCAAAGTCCCACAGCAGCAGCAGTTCGTCCTTGTAGGCGTAATCGCCCTCGCGGCTGGCCAGGGTGGCTTCGTTGAACATCGGCTCCAGCGTGTCGTGGCGCAGATTGGCGGCAATTTCGACATGATCCAGCGCGCTTTCCTGACCGATCACTTCGAGTTCCGGCGTCACTTCCATATACAGTGACAGCGCCGGGCAACGGCGGCCCGCCGCCAGCGTGAAGCGCTCCACGACTGCGTCCGGCAGCATGGTGATTTTTTGCCCCGGCATGTACACGGTGGACAGACGTTGTGCCGCAATTTCATTGAGATGGTCGTCCGGCGAGAAGCCCAGCGCCGGCGCGGCGATGTGCACGCCGATGCGCCAGTTGCCGTTATCGAGCTTCTTTACCGAGAAAGCGTCGTCGATTTCGGTGGTGGCGGCATCGTCGATGCTGAAGGCGGCTGCGTCCGAATGGGCCGGATCGCCTGCCGGGTGCGGCATGGCAACCTCGGGGAATCCGGTGCCTTCGGGAAAGTGTTCGCGCAGGAAGCGGTTGAGGTGGAAATCGTGGGATGAGGGAATCGCGCCGCACTTTTCCAGCAGTTTCACCGGACTCAGGCCGCTTTCCGTACATGCCTTGTCCAGCGCCTTGTATTCGAGGGTGTTCTTGTCCGGCGCATAAAGCATGGACTCCACCACTTGCGGCGTGAATGCGCCGGGCAGGTTTCCCGCCGTCAGCTCTGCCGCATGGTTCGCAATCAGCTCGGCCTGCTTGCGTTTTTTCTCCTCGGACGCCAATGCCGCCTTGAGATTCTCCTCCGGCGCGGCCTTGTAACGGCCCTTGCCCTTCTTGTAGAAATACATCGGCGCAGTGTGCAGCTTCAGCGCCACCGCCGCCGCCTCGACCGGAGAAGGCGCATGGCCGTAATATTCGCGGCCCAGATCGGCAAAGGCGAATTCCTCCGCGCCGCAGCATTCCCACAAAAAAATTGGGTCGAGCTCGGCCGCCGCCGTTTCGGCTGCGTCCATGAATCCGCTGACGGGCGGTGTCTCGAAACGCAGCAGCACGTTTGCCGCCTTGATCTTGGCGCGCTTGCCGTGCGGCGTTTCCACTTGCAGCGAAGTGATGCTGTCGGTCATGACGCTCGCCACCTTGATGACGCCGTCTTCTTCGTAAAGGATATTCATTCGGGCTCGGTAAAATTCGTTTTACCGCAGAAAACGCGGAGGACGCGGAGGAAAAGCATCGAGCTTCCCCCTGCGTCCTCCGCGTCCTCCGCGGTTATAGGTTTATGCGTGGCCAGCCAACGCCGACAAGAGTTTTTCGTGCACGCCACCGAAGCCGCCGTTGCTCATCACCAGTACGTGGTCGCCGGGGCGGGCGGCGGCGGATACGGTCTTTACCAGTTGGTCGAGGTCGTCGAAAGTCCTGGCCTTGTCACCCAGCGGCGCGAGCGCAGCCGCCGCATCCCAGCCCAGGTTGGCACCGTAACAGAAGACCTGGTCGGCATCGTGCAGGCTGCCGGGCAGGGCGTCCTTCATCACGCCCAGCTTCATGGTGTTGGAGCGCGGCTCCAGCACCGCCAGGATACGCGCGTTACCGACTTTGCCGCGCAGTCCGGCGACGGTGGTGGCGATCGCGGTCGGATGGTGGGCGAAGTCGTCGTAAACCGTGATGCCGTTCGCCACGCCACGCACTTCCATGCGCCGTTTCACATTTTCAAACCGGGACAGCGCCTCGATGCCGACCTGTGCCGGTACGCCGGCATGGCGCGCAGCGGCAATCGCCGCGAGGGCGTTCATGCGGTTGTGCTCGCCGAGCAGCTGCCAGTTCAGGGTGCCCTGGAATTCTTCCTTGAATGCGACCGAACCGGCTCCGCCCATGGCCCAGCCCTGCACTGTGCCGAAACGCTCTACCGGCGTCCAGCAACCGCACGCCAGCACCCGGTCGAGACTTTCCTCGCGGCCATTGGCAACCACCAGGCCGTTGCCGGGCACGGTGCGCACCAGATGGTGAAACTGGGTTTCGATTGCGGCCAGGTCGGGGAAGATGTCGGCATGGTCGAATTCGAGATTGTTGAGCACGGCCGTGCGCGGATGGTAATGAACGAACTTGGAACGTTTGTCGAAAAAGGCTGTGTCGTATTCGTCCGCTTCCACCACGAAGAACGGCGAATCGGTCAGTCGCGCTGAAACGCCGAAATTTTGCGGCACGCCGCCGATCAGGAAACCTGGGCTGAGTCCCGCGTCTTCCAGAATCCATGCCAGCATCGCCGAAGTCGTGGTCTTGCCATGAGTGCCGGCGACGGCCAACACCCACTTGCCGTGCAGCACATTCTCAGCCAGCCATTGCGGGCCTGACACGTAGGGCAGGCCGCGGTCGAGAATTTCCTCCATCAGCGGGTTGCCGCGCGACACGATGTTGCCGATTACGAAAACGTCGGGTTCCAGTTTGATCTGGCCGGGGTCGAAGCCCTCGACCAATTCGATGCCCTGGGCTTCGAGTTGCGTGCTCATCGGCGGGTAGACGCCGGCATCGCAGCCGGTGACTTTGTGTCCGGCCTGTTTGGCCAGCACCGCGATGCCGCCCATGAAGGTGCCGCAGATGCCAAGGATGTGAATATGCATGAGAAAAAGCTTGCCGGACTGAATTATCAGGCAGCGATTATCCTACAAACGGCGATTGAAACGCAAAGAACCCTTGCGCCTTGGAGAATTCGGGACAGGCTACGCGCCCAAAAGAGGGCTTCGAGCCCCCTGTCTTTCTTAACCCAGCGTTTCGACGCTGATCACCGTCACCAGGCTGTGTGCCGTACCGGGGGGTACCGTCACCACGTTATCTGCCGCGTTGCCGGTTTCCACGCAGACCATGCCGCGATATCCCTCGGGGCCGAAATCACCCATTTTCTCGGCTTTTTCTATCCAGGGGTTCCACACCACGGCGGAGCGGCTGCCGTGCTTGGCGATGCGGATGCGCCGCTTGAGGCCGCGATCTTCGATCAGGCAATCGGCCTCGGTGTCGAGATAAACCCGGTCGACCTCGCTCCCGATTACGATCCCGCCTTGCTGGGTCTTGCGCGAGAAGTTGTCCACCTTGTCCAGATAGGTGCAATTTTCCAGCCCCTTGATTTCCATATCGGCCACATCGCTGATCTGGAAATAGGTATGGAAGGCTTCTCCCAACTGAAAAGGCGCGTCGCCGAGATTGTGGGTAGCCAGTTCGATCTTCAGCGTGGCACCGACGGTCACCAGCAGTTGTGCGCTCGAAGGATGGGGCCATTGGGTGCGGGTCGCGGCGGTTTCGATCAGGCCGAAACGGAGAAAAGTGGTGCCATCATCCAGTGCTTTGGTTTCCAGCACTTCCCACATCACCGTGCGGGCAAAGCCATGGCCGGGGAAAGCGGCTTCGCTTGCATGCGAACCGAACCATGGCCAGCAGATCGGCACTCCGCCGCGGATTGACTTGCCCGGCGCAAACTTGCCGAAGTGCGAAAGCCACAGCACCGGTTCCTGGCCGTGCGGCTGCCAGGTCATCACGTGGGCGCCCTGTAAGGCAATGCTTGCCTTGGCTTGGGCGTTGGCCACTTCGGCAACGATCAGGCCGCCGGGGCCTTCCTTGAATGCCAGATGGCTGGCGATGGCAAAGCGCTGGTTAAGTGTATTGAGTTCGGGAGTATTCATGTTTTAAGATAAAATTTCTTAATAAATGCCGTGGGCGAGGTTATGATGTGGTTAAAATTATTTAATAATTTCCAAAGCGCGTGTCTATAGTAATAGTAATTCCCTCCTTATAAAAGAGGTCCATTCAGAGAACGCAATGGCTCAACGACGCCTAACCATGTCAAACATCCAGATAGGGGAACCCCTGCAGTGGGATGTTTCAGACGTCAGCGGCAACCTGCTGCTGAAAAAAGGGTACGTTGTCGAACGGGAATCGCAATTGGCGGCTCTGGTTGCGCGGGGACTGTACGTCGAGGCCACTGCAAACGCCCCCACCTATGGGCAGCCCAACGCCGCGCCGCCACAGGAGGCGCCTTCCGTCCTGCGCTCGATCAATCTCGCCAACAAGCGGCTGGATCGGTTGCTGTTCGGGCCGCACGATGAAACCGACTTCCCGAATAAAATTCTGGAAACCGCGAAAGTGGTGATCGCTGCGGTCGAGCTGAACCCCGACATCGCCGTGGCCTGTATTTTGCTCAATCAACAGGGGGTTCCTTATCCGATAAGGCACTGTGTCGATGTCGCCACGATTGCGATATTGATTGCGCGCTCCATGGAAATCGCGCAAGAGGATATCCTCACGATTACCGCCGCCGTGCTCACCATGAACGTCGGCATGATCAAACACCATGCGCAACTGGAGCGCAAACAGTATGCGCTCTCTGCCGAGTTGCTCGGGCTGATTCGCCAGCATCCCCAGGATGGCGTAACAATCCTGGAATCCGTCGGGGTGCGCGATCCGAATTGGCTGGCCTACGTTCTGGCGCATCATGAAATCGAAGACGGCACCGGCTACCCATCCGGCAAGGCCGGCGATGATATCCCCCGCCCTGCCAAGATCATCTCTATGGCAGACCGCTACTGCGCCTGTGTTTCAGCCAGGGATTTCCGCAAATCGACGCTTCCCAATGTCGCGTTGCGCGACATTTTTCTGGAGAAGGGAAAGAGCATTGATCCCTTGCTGGCAACGTATTTTATCAAGGAGCTGGGCATTTACCCGCCGGGAACTTTCGTGCGATTGAACAACGGTGAAATTGGTGTTGTCTCCAAGAAAGGAGAGGGCGCCGCCACGCCGATCGTGCACGCACTCGTCGGGGTGGCCGGCGTGCCTCTGGTTTTGCCTATCAAGAGAAATACCGCGACCGAGGCGCTTGCCATAAAAGAAACGCTTCATGAGAGCCAGGCAAATATCCGTTTCAGCATGCAGCAAATATGGGGGGATGAGGCCAGCTTCTAGCCGAATTTTCCATCAACGTTCCCGGATGGCCTTTCCCGTTTTCAGCGCGAGTCTTTCGCGCTGCCGCCGTCCGCCAGAACAGCAGCAATGCCTGAGGGGAGCATAATGCGACGCATCGCCATGTCGAATATCCGGATAGGGGAGCCCCTGCCATGGAATGTTTATGACGAAAAAGGCAGCCTGTTGCTGAAAAAAGGCTATCTCGTCGAACACGCCCATCAGGTGGAGGCGCTTGTCGAACGGGGCCTGTTCGTCGAAACGTCTTCTTCCGGCTTTTGTCGCGGGACGGATGATCCTTCCAAGGAGCAGGAAGCGCCTTCCGTCCTGCGGCTAATCAATCTCGCCGACAACCGGCTGGAGCGTCTGCTGTTCGGGTTGAACAGTGAGCCCGACTTTCCCGGCACACTTCTGGAAGTGGCAAAATCCGTAATCCTGGCCACCGAACTGAATCCCGATATTGCGATCGCCTGTGTCTTGCTCAACCAGCAGGCCGGCAGCTATCCGGTCAGGCATTGTGTCGACACGGCAGTCATTTCAATATTGATTGCGCGTTCCATGGCCATCGAGCCGGAAGAAATTAGCATGATTGCCGCCGCCGCTTTAACCATGAACGTGGGCATGCTTCGGCAGCATGCGCATCTTCAGGGCAAGCAAGGCGCCCTTACCAAAGAAGAAGCCGAGATCATTCACCGCCACCCTCAAGAAAGTGTAAGGATGCTGGAAGAGGCTGGAATACACGATCCCGACTGGTTATCGTATGTGCTTTGCCACCATGAAAATGAAGATGGCAGCGGCTACCCCTCAGGCAAGAAGGGCGAAGACATCCCCAAAAATGCCAGACTTATTGCCCTGGCAGACCGCTATTGCGCCTGCGTTTCAGAAAGAAAATACCGTAAATCGATTCTTCCCAATGTGGCGCTGCGCGAAATTTTTCTTGAAAGAGAGAAAGGCATTGATCCCGCGCTCGCGGCGCATATCATCAAAGAGATGGGGATTTACCCGCCGGGCACCCTGGTACGGTTGAACAATGGCGAAATCGGCGTTGTCAGTCAAAAGGGGGAAGCCGCCACCACGCCTATTGCACACGCGCTCGTTGGGCCTCGCGGCATCCCGTTGTCCATCCCGGTCAAACGGGACACCAGCAACGAGATGTTTGCCATCAAGGAAGTGCTTGACGCGGATCAGGCGAATGTCCGTTTCAGCATGCAGCAAGTGTGGGGCAAAAAAGCCCGGCTTTAGCCTGTTTAACGCGCCCAGTTTCGGGGCGCTTCAATATCCCAATGCCGGTGCCAGCCATTTTTCCGCTGTCGCTACATCCCATCCCTTGCGCCTGGCGTAATCCTCTACCTGATCGCGGCCGATTTTGCCGAGGGCGAAATAGGTGGATTCCGGGTGGGCGAAATAGAAACCGCTGACCGCTGCGGTGGGTAGCATGGCGTAGCTTTCGGTGAGGGTGATGCCGACCGCTTCCGGCGCTTTGAGCAGCTCGAACAGCGGGCCTTTTTCGGAATGTTCCGGGCAGGCGGGATAGCCTTGCGCCGGGCGGATGCCGCGGTATTTTTCCGCGATCATGTCTTCGTTGGACAGCGTTTCGTCCTTCGCATAACCCCAGAACTCGCGACGCACACGCTCGTGCATCAGCTCGGCGAGCGCTTCGGCCAGGCGGTCGGCAAGGGCCTTGAGCATGATCGCGCTGTAGTCGTCATGATTTTTCTCGAATTCGGCAACGTGCGCATCAATGCCGATACCGGTCGTCACGGCGAAAGCACCGATGTAGTCCGGCACGCCCGAATTCTTGGGCGCGATAAAATCGGCCAGCGCCAGATTGGGCTTGCCGGGTGTCTTTTCAGCCTGTTGCCGCAGGGTGTGGTAAGTCATCGCCACTTGTTTGCGGCTTTCGTCGGTGTAAATCTCAACATCGTCGCCACTGCTGTTGGCGGGGAACAGGCCGATCACGGCGCGTGCCGCCAGCCATTTTTCCGCGATGATTTTGTCCAGCATCGCACGGGCGTCGGCGAACAGCTTCTTGGCTTCTTCTCCCACCACGGCATCGTCGAGAATTTTCGGGTAGCGCCCGTGCAGTTCCCATGCCTGAAAGAATGGCGTCCAGTCGATGCGTTCGGCGATCTCGGCCAGGGAATAGTCATTGAATGCCTTGGTGCCGATAAAGCTCGGCGCCGGCGGGGCATATGCGGCCCAGTCAAGTTTCGGTGCATTGGCGCGCGCTTCAGCCAGGGTCAGCCGCTTGGTGTCGTTGGAGCGGTTCTGGTGGCGTTCGCGGATTGCGACATATTCATCGGCAATGCCCTGCACATAGCCCTCGCGCAGGTTATCGCTGAGCAGATTGGAGCACACGCCGACGGCACGCGAGGCGTCTTTCACGTAAATCACCGGGCCACGGTAATGGGGCGCGATCTTCACCGCGGTGTGGGCGGGCGAAGTGGTCGCGCCGCCGATCAGCAGCGGCAGGGCCATTCCCAGACGCTCCATTTCTTTGGCGACATGCGACATCTCTTCCAGCGACGGGGTGATCAGGCCGGACAGTCCGATGATGTCGGCTTTTTCGTCGATGGCGGCTTGCAGAATCCTGGCCGCCGGCACCATTACGCCGAGATCGACCACGTCGTAGTTGTTGCATTGCAGCACCACGCCGACGATGTTTTTGCCGATGTCGTGTACGTCGCCCTTGACCGTCGCCATGACGATCTTGCCCTTGGCCTGCGCGGCTTGGCCGGTCGCCGCCTTTTCCGCTTCGATGAAGGGGATCAGGTGCGCCACCGCCTGTTTCATTACGCGGGCGGATTTCACCACCTGCGGCAGGAACATCTTGCCCGCGCCGAACAAGTCGCCGACGATGTTCATGCCATCCATCAGCGGCCCTTCGATCACGTGGATCGGGCGCTCCGCTTGCTGCCGCGCTTCTTCGGTGTCTTCCACGATCCAGGTGGTGATGCCCTTGACCATGGCGTGGGCGAGGCGCTCGCGCACTGGCGCGTCGCGCCAGGCGAGGTCTTCCACCTGGCTCTTGGCGGCACCCTTGAAGCTTTCGGCGAACTCCACCAGGCGTTCGGTGGCGTCCGGGCGGCGGTTCAAGAGCACGTCCTCGACCCGCTCCAGCAAATCCTTGGGGATTTCCGCGTAGACGCCGAGCTGGCCGGCGTTGACGATGCCCATGTCCATGCCGGCATGAATCGCGTGGTAGAGGAAGGCGGTGTGGATCGCCTCGCGCACCGGCTCGTTGCCGCGGAACGAGAAGGACACGTTGGATACGCCGCCGCTGATCTTGGCATGGGGCAGGGTGCGCTTGATCTCGCGCGTGGCTTCGATGAAATCCACCGCGTAGTTGTTGTGTTCCTCGATGCCGGTCGCCACCGCGAAAATGTTCGGGTCGAAAATGATGTCCTCGGGCGGGAAGCCGACCTGCTCGGTGAGCAATTTATAGGAGCGGGCGCAGATGTCGATTTTGCGCTGTTTGGTGTCGGCCTGGCCCTGCTCGTCGAAGGCCATCACCACCGCCGCCGCGCCGTAGCGGCGGCACAGCTTGGCGCGCTCGATGAACTCGGCCTCGCCTTCCTTCATGCTGATGGAGTTGACGATGGATTTGCCCTGCACACATTTCAGCCCGGCCTCGATCACCGACCATTTCGACGAGTCGATCATCACCGGCACCTTGGCGATGTCCGGCTCGGAAGCGATCAGGTTGAGGAACTTGACCATTGCCGCCTCGGAATCGAGCATCGCCTCGTCCATGTTGATGTCGATCACCTGCGCGCCGTTTTCCACCTGGGCCTTGGCCACTTCCAGCGCTTTGTCGTAGTCGCCGTTGATGATCAGGCGGGCGAACATTTTCGAGCCGGTGACGTTGGCGCGCTCGCCGACGTTGACGAACAGCGAGTCCGCGCCGATGTTGAGCGCTTCCAGGCCGGACAGGCGCAGTTTCTTTTCGATTACGGGAATCCGGCGCGGCGGCAGTTCGACCACGGTATCGGCAATCGCCCGGATGAACGGCGGGCGCGTGCCGCAGCAGCCGCCGACGATGTTGAGCAGGCCCGATGCCGCCCATTCATGGATTTCGGACGCCATCGCCTCGGGGGTTTCGTCGTAGCCGGATTCGGCCAGCGGGTTGGGCAACCCGGCGTTAGGGTGGGCGCTGACGTAGCAGTCGGCGATGTTGGAAAGTTCTTCCACGTACTGGCGCAAGTCTTTCGCGCCGAGTGCGCAATTCAGGCCGATGGAAAGCGGCTTGACGTGGCTCACCGAATTCCAGAACGCTTCGGCGGTTTGTCCCGACAGCAACCGCCCGGACAAGTCGGTGATGGTGCCGGAAATCATTACCGGCAACGTCATGTTGTGTTTGTCGAAATACTGCTCGATGGCGAACAGCGCGGCCTTGGCGTTGAGCGTGTCGAAAATCGTTTCAACCATCAGGATGTCGGCACCGCCGTTGACCAGGCCGTCGATTGCCAGGGTATAACTTTCCGCCAACTGGTCGAAACTGACATTGCGGAAGCCGGGGTCGTTAACCTCGGGCGAAATCGAAGCGGTGCGGCTGGTCGGGCCGAGCACCCCGGCGACGAAGCGCGGCCTGGCCGGGTTCTTCGCCTCGTATTCATCCGCCGCGCTGCGCGCCAGTTGGGCGGCGGCGAAGTTGATCTCGTACACCAGCCCTTCCATGTGGTAATCCGCCATGCCGACGGTGGTGGCGCTAAAGGTATTGGTTTCGAGAATGTCCGCGCCCGCCTCGAGGTAAGCAGCATGAATATCGCGGATGATCTGCGGCTGGGTCAGCACCAGCAGGTCGTTGTTGCCCTTGAGGTCGCTGCCGTAGCCGGCGAAGCGCTCGCCGCGGTAATCCGCCTCGGTCAGCTTGTAAGTCTGGATCATGGTGCCCATGGCGCCATCCAGGATCAGGATGCGTTGTTCGAGCTGGGCATGGAGCCGGGCAGTGCGGTCTTGGTGGTTCATGGCAATTGGGTATCTTGGCAAGGCGGAAAGTGCTTATAATAACATTAGCGGGTCAGTCCGCTAAGGAGCGACATCATGCAACACCTGACACCAAAGCAAGCTTACGAGTTCCTGCAATCCAACTCGGAGGCGGTATTTGTCGACGTGCGCAGCGAGATGGAGTACCTGTTCGTCGGCCATCCCGAAGGTTCCATCCTGATTCCCTGGGTTGACGGCCCGGATTGGGAAATCGACCCCAACTTCACCGGCCACGTCAAAAAGGCGGCCAGTGTGAACCGCCCGGTGGTGCTGATCTGCCGTTCTGGGCGTCGCTCGGTGGATGCCGGGCTGGCGCTGGAAAAAGCCGGATTGCAGGAGGTGTACAATGTGCTGAATGGTTTCGAGGGCGACCTTGACGAGGGCCACCATCGCAATTCGTGCAATGGTTGGCGCTTCGAGGGTCTGCCTTGGGCGCAAACCTGATGCCGATAGTTTTTTCCGGAAAAAACATTAATTCATGATCGGACTAATATCTTGGCGGGGCATCATTTGGAACCTGTTGAACTTCTGAGACAAAATCTGGCGATCGAGCCCGATTTGCAGAATTTTATCGGTTTCGCCCTGGAAAGCGCGAGCCGGCTTGGCGGCAATCCTTTCTCCGCTTCCATCGCCTCGTTGGACCTGATGCAAAAACTGCGCAATGCCGGCGCCGCCACCGGCTACCCGCTGCCAGTCAGCCTGCAACTGGAGAACGGCCATTTGCTGGCGCATTGGGGGGAAGGCTGCGAACATGCCCCGCATGAGAATATCGGTGCCCGCACTGAACCGCGAGCCTCGAAAAATGCCGGCTTCTCCCCGGCTGAAGTCCGTGAAAAACCGTATGCCAGAATTGCGCATTTCCCCAAACTCCCGTCGTCTGCCGCCGTAAAACAACTGCGTCAACACCTACGAGACTCGACCGCCGCCGCCGACCCCTCCATCCTGTTGCAGCGCAATGCCGAAATGGCGCGCCATCTCGATGAAACCCGCGCCCGTACCGAAGCAGAGCTTAAATTGCTCCAGCAGGCGCTGGAGAAGCGCCAAGCCGAACTTTACGAATCCGTGCGCCAGGCCGAAACCGACCCGCTCACCGGGCTGTTCAACCGCCGTGCCTTCGATGAAAAACTGGGCCGTGCCTTCCGGCGCGCCATGCGGCAAAAGAATGAACCGCTCTCGCTGCTGCTGTTCGACCTCGATTTCTTCAAGAGCATCAATGACGAATTCGGGCACCAGTTCGGCGATGCCTACCTTAACAAAATGGCGTTCGCCCTGCTCAGCGTTATCCGCGAAGATGTGGACTTCGCTTTTCGTTTCGGCGGAGACGAGTTCGCCCTGGTCATCTTCGCCGACTACCCGCTTGCCTGCAGCAAGGCCGGAAAAGTGCTGCAAATAATGGAAAACAAGGTCAGCATCGGGATCACCGCGATTAACCAGAGCACCCCGGATGATCTTATCCTGGAAGACTTCATCCGGCATGCCGACAACGCCCTGTATGAGGCAAAACACCGCGGGCGCGGACGCGCCGTGGTGGATATTTGCGCAATGCCGGATAATGGCGGTTGCAAACTACCTTGTTCGAAGATCGATGCTTCCCCCCACATCTAAAATTTTTGATAGCGCGACAGATTGCAGGCTGCTGTACAGCAGTCCGGTGCAAAACGAAAGTGCGCTCATCCTGCTGCGTTCGAGGTTATCCGCGATTGCCCAGCGTCTTGGCATTCCCGAGCAGAAACGGGACAACATGGCACTGGTTGCTTCCGAACTGGTCAGCAATCAGGTCAAACATGCTGGCGGGCACGGCCTGATCCAGGTCTGGCAACAGCCGGGGCCGGTGCTGGATATCCTTGCACTGGATTACGGCCCGGGTATTGCCAACCTTGCGCTGGCGGAAAAAGATGGTTATTCCAGTGTAAATACGCTGGGCAAGGGGTTGGGCAGCATCCGCCGCCTCAGTGACGAATCGTTCGTCTACACCCAGCATGAAAGTGCTGGCGAGTTGAAAAAATGGAGCGGAGCGGTATTTCTTGCGCGTTTCTATCCGGGCAGCAAACACACGAATCCCATCAAAGACACAAGCGCAAGAAGCCTTGTATCCGGTGTGGGTGTTGGCCTGTTTTCCCGTTCGCTATCGAACGATCGCTACAACGGCGACCGTATTTATTTGCAGATAACCGGCGAAACCCTGCGCTGGCTGCATCTGGATGGATTGGGGCATGGCGAGCAGGCGCAGGCGGCTACTGCCAATCTTGCCTCCCACCTGGCTCACTGCGACGCCCCCGGAGCGGTTCTGGAGGCGGTAGATCGCCAGCTCAAGGGTACGCGCGGCGCGGTTGCGATTATCGGCGAGCTGGACCTGGCCGGACAGGCGCTGAGCATTCTCGGCGTTGGCGACATGCATGCCCACGTCCTCGACGATCAGGAAATGCACAACCTGTCTTTCGCTCCCGGCGTACTGGGCAAGGAACACAAGAAGCCGATGCCGTTCTCCTTTGCCTCCGGCAAGCGCTACCTGGCGATCACGGCCAGTGACGGTATCCGCAGAAACTGGGATGTCTCCAACTTCCCCGGCCTGTTCCACCTGCATCCCCAGTTGATCGCCTACACGTTGGGGAATATCATGGGCAGGATTTCGGATGACCAATCTCTTTGTATTACCAGCATCAAGCTAGAATAATCACTTAATTATTGCGGGGGAATCATGGCACAACAAAAAGCAACCGATGCCAGCGTCAAACTGGCGGAACTGCTCAAGCTCCAGGTGGGCAGCCTTGCCGAGGCCATCGAAAAAGAAGGGCAAAACATCTTCGGCGGCAGCAACAACCTGCTCGGCACCGACGAGATCAACGATTTCTGCATCGAGTTTCTGGAGTTGCTGGTTGCCCTGCTCCAGTCCAAAGACCCGCATGACGATGCCTCTCCGCAATTCCATGCGCTGGAAATGTATTTCAATAACCTGTCGAAGCAGATCCTGGTGCGCGGCGGTCGGGTGGAAGACCTGGTGCGCTACATCCAGTTCATGCAGCGCACGCTGATCGACGCGCTGGGCAATGAAAAGCGCATCACTGTCGATGACGCGCGCACCATGCTGCTGTTCCTCTCCGGCCTGTTCAACGAGCTGATCCTGGCCGTTTTTCAGGCCTACCTCGAAGAGAAGGAGCGTACCGTCTACGCCCAGGAGGCGGAGCTGCGCGAGACCGCCACGCCGATCACCGAAATCTGGGATGGCGTACTGACCCTGCCGATCATCGGCACGCTGGATTCCAACCGCACCATGCTGGTGATGGAGGCGCTGCTTAACCGCATCGCCAAAGAACACGCCAGCGCCGTGGTCATCGACCTGACCGGGGTGAAGAACATCGACTCGCAGGTTTCCCACCATTTGATCCAGATGGTGCAAGCCGTCCAGTTGATGGGTTCCGACGCGATCATCACCGGCATCCGTCCGGAGATCGCGCGTGCGCTGATCAGCCTGAATATCGACCTGAGCAATGTCACCACGCGTGCCAGCCTGTCCGACGGGTTGAAGGAGGCGTTCCGCCGTATGGGCATCCTGGTCGGCAAAAAAGCCGACTGAACCCCGGCATGGCCATCCCCGGTCTGCACCTGACCCAGATCGGCAGTGACGACTTCCTGCTGGAACCGACGCGCAACCTGAATATCCGCGCGCAGGATGTGCTCCTCGAGAGCATTACCGCGCGCCTGCAGCAGGCTGGCGCGGCGCGCCTGTATTACGACCTTTCCGAACAGCCGCTGATCGACCCGGTTTATTATGGCTGGCTCGACGCGCTGGCCCGCACCATCCAGGCCATCAACGTCAGGATGGTCTGCATCCACATGCAGCCCACCGCCGCCTTCGCGCTGTCAAAATTCATGCTTGAAGTCCCGGTATTCGAGACCGCCCTGGACATCTCCGGCTGGCAAAAAACGGGGCAGTAACCATGGATCTGACCCAACTGTTCAAATTCATGGCGGACAGGCAGGCCTCCGACATGTTTATCTCAGCCGGCGCCCCGGTGCTGATGAAGATCGAAGGCGAAACCCTGCCGCTCAACAGCCAGATACTGGATGCGCCAACCGTCAAGAAAATCGCCTATTCGCTGATGTCGAAAGACAACATCCAGCGTTTTGAAACAACGCTGGAGCTGAATTTTGGCCTGAGCGTGCCGGATGTCGGCAAATTCCGCGTCAACGCTTTCCACCAACGTGGTGAGGTTGCCCTGGTAGCGCGTTACGTCAACAATAAAATCCCGTCGCTCGATGCGCTCGGCCTGCCCGCCGTGCTGAAAGACCTGGTGATGGAGAAACGCGGCCTGGTGCTGGTGGTCGGCCAGACCGGCTCGGGCAAATCGTCCACGCTGGCGGCGATGATTGATTACCGCAACACCAACCGGGTCGGGCACATCCTGCTGGTCGAAGACCCCATCGAATACCTGCACCACTACAAGAAATCCATCGTCAACCAGCGCGAGGTCGGGCTGGACACCGCATCCTATGCCGTCGCCCTGCTCAATGCCGTGCGCGAGGCGCCAGACGTGCTGATGATCGGGGAGATCCGCGACCGCGAAACCATGCAGCAAGCCATGATCTACGCCGAATCCGGCCACCTGATGCTGTCCACGCTGCACGCCAACAACAGCTACCACACCCTCAACCGCATCATCAACCTGTTCCCCGCCGAGTCGCGCAGCCATCTGTTACACGATCTTTCCGTCACCCTGAAAGCGGTGGTTTCGCAGCGGCTGGTGCGCGGCGTGGATGGCAAGCGCGTGGCGGCAGTGGAAATTCTGATGAACTCGTCCTACGTTGCGGATTTGATCAAGGGAGGGGAAGTCGGCAAAATCAAGGAAGCGATGGAGCAGAGCCTCACACCCGGCTCGCAAACCTTCGAGCAGGCGCTATACAATCTTTATCAGGAAGGCCGGATCAGCCTGGATGAAGCGCTGGCCAACGCCGATTCCGCCACCAACCTGTCCTGGCTGATCAACAACGGCAAACGCCCCGAGCCTGCCTCTGCCCCGACCGGCTCGGAGCCTTCCGCTCCTGCCTCCTCCCTCAACGAGGACACGGTCATCAACTTCTCGGGTTTCAATCTTGACGAGGATAAGGGCTGAAAACTTCTTTAACGGGCATTATTGCCGCCCAAGGCATTACACGAAGGTAGCGGGAGCCACTCCAAAGCGCTTGCTGAGCGCGCGGATTTGCCGGATGTTGAGTTCGCGTTTTCCCGACAGGATTTCAGAAACGACCCCTTGGCTGCCGATCTCGGCCAAATCGCCTTGCTTCAAGCCGTGCTGATCCAGCAGGAACTTCAGCGCTTGCACGCCCGTAGCCTCGGGTAAGGGGTGATGTTCGGCCTCAAAGTCTTCGATCAGGTCGCCCACGATGTCGATCAGTTCCATCGCAGGATGATTTTCCTGTCCGGCGGCTTCATCGAGCAGGGCTTCAAGCATTGCGGTCATCCGCTGGTAGTGCGCTTCATCGCGGATCGGGGCGATATCGGTGGCGCTACGAAAGACCTCCCACGCCGGGAGCAGGTGTTTGACCTGGATGTGTGCGTTCATGATTTCCATGCTCCTTTGTCGTAGTCCCGGTGAGTCAGCACCGCTTTGATGTAAACGATCTGTTTCTCGAACCGGATGTAGGCGATCAGTCGGTATTTGTTGCCGGCAATGTCAAAAACCGCCAATTCGCCGACCTTGTCGATTGTATTGAAGACTGATTTCAGTTCAGCCCAATTGCCGAACCGGTTCTTTTCAATCACCCGTCGCCAACCCTGTAGGGGTTCTTCGGCTTGTGGGTGCTCGGCAGCGAAGGCCCGTAGTGCGCTGTTGCTGATGATCTTCATGGATATAGTATATCTCATTTTGAGATATATATAAATTGTGTATGGTTTGTTGCCTTGAAAGCGGCTTTTTTCAGCCTACCCCTGAGTAAACCGCCGGTACTGAATCGCCTCGGCGATATGCGTCGCATTGACAGCCTTGCTGCCTGAAAGATCGGCAATGGTGCGCGCCACTTTCAGCACGCGATGGTAGCCGCGGGCGGACAGGTTGAGACGGCTGATCGCCTGCTTCAGCAATGCTTCTCCGGCGGTATCGGGCTGGCAGTGCTGGTCGATTTCCTTGGTGGTGAGTGCTGCATTGGCTTTGCCCTGTCGCGCCAGTTGCCGCCCGTAAGCGGTTTCCACCCGTTGCCGGATTGCTGCGCTGGGTTCGCCTGTGGCATGGCTGGTGAGATCGTTCTCGGGCAGGGCGGGGACTTCGATTTGCAGGTCGATGCGGTCGAGCAGCGGCCCGGAGATTTTGCTGCGGTAGCGCGCCACCTGATCCGGCGTGCAGCGGCATTTGCCGTTTGCGTGGCCGAGATAGCCGCAGGGGCAGGGGTTCATCGCCGCCACCAGTTGAAAGCGCGCCGGGAAATCGGCCTGATGCATTGCGCGGGAAATGGTGATGCGGCCGGATTCGAGCGGCTCGCGCAACGCTTCCAGCACGGAGCGCGAAAATTCCGGCAACTCATCGAGAAACAACACGCCGTGATGCGCCAGGGAAATCTCGCCGGGCCGCGGATTTCCGCCGCCGCCGACCAGTGCGGGGCCGGACGCGGAATGATGGGGGGAACGAAAATTGCGTTGCCGCCAGTGTGTTATTTTAAAGCCGCCGTTCAGTGATTGGATCGCTGCGGATTCCAGTGCCTGTTCCTCGGTCATGGGTGGCAAAATGCCCGGCAGGCGTGCCGCCAGCATGGTTTTGCCGGTGCCCGGCGGCCCCGCCATCAGGATGCTGTGGCCGCCGGCGGCGGCGATCTCGAGGGCGCGCTTGGCGTGGGTCTGCCCCTTTACTTCGCTGAAGTCGGGGTAGTTATGGGCGTTCGGTTCCGGCGTTTCCTGCCACCGGGCCAGCGGTTGCCGTCCGGTCAGGTGCGCGCACACTTCCAGTAACGAGTTAGCCGGGTAAACCTGTGCTTCCTCCACCAGCGCCGCTTCGGCGGCATTTTCGGTCGGCAGGATAAAGGCGCGGCCATCGCGGCTGGCTTTGAAGGTCATCGCCAGTGCGCCGCGAATCGGGCGCAGCGCGCCGGTCAGCGCCAGCTCGCCAGCGAATTCATACTGCGCCAGATTATTTGCGGGAATCTGTCCGGATGCCGCCAGAATGCCGAGCGCAATCGGCAGGTCGAAGCGCCCACTTTCCTTGGGCAAATCGGCAGGGGCAAGGTTGACGGTGATGCGGCGGGCGGGAAATTCGAACTGGGCATTGAGCAGGGCGGAGCGTACCCGATCCTTGCTCTCCTTGACTTCGATCTCGGGCAGGCCGACCAGATTGAAGCTGGGCAACCCGTTGGACAGATGCACCTCAACCGTCACCAGCGGCGCTTCCATGCCGGCAAGCGCCCGGCTGTAGAGTACGGCGAGGCCCATCTGGATTCGGTCGCGCTTACAGCGCCATGTTTCCGGTCTCTTCCCCGGTTTCGACGCCGGCCTGGGCCTCGAACCGGGCAACCCTGGCTTCCAGTGCTTCCAGTTTCTCGCGTGTCCTGAGCAACACGGCCTGTTGAACGTCGAATTCTTCCCGCGTTACCAGATCGAGCTTGGTGAATGCGCCCTGCAAAACCGCGCGCAGGTTTTTTTCTACATCCTTGACGGGGCTGTCGGCCATTGCCTGGCCGATCTTGCCGCTGATTTCCTCGAACACTTTCTGTCCCATATTCATGATTTACTCCTGAACATTCAAATGATGTCAGTGTACCAAAATGAAACCCCAAGAACACACGCACTTTTTTGGTGCGCCATGTATCAATATCTGGGCCAAAGCGGTGCCAAGATTTCGCAGTCATTCTCAGGATAAAACATAACTTACTGTATATACGAATATTTACAACATGGCACAGTAAATGCTCTGTTATTTATCGAGAACATTCTCGCATTTCGATAAAGGAAATATTATGTGCAAACTGACCCATGCTCTGGCCCTCGCCGGCATCGTTACCTTGTCTGTCCAATCCGCTATCGCTGCGGATGCCCCTGCTGCGGCTGCGCCGACCGTAGTCTCGCCTCACACCGTCACCACCAACATTAATCTGGTCAGCGAATACCGTTTTCGCGGCATCGACCAGACCTGGGGTAAACCCGCGATGCAGGGCGGTGTTGACTACGCCCATGCCGACGGCTGGTATGCCGGTCTTTGGGGTTCAAACATAAGTAGTAACAGCTATCCAGGCGGCAACCTCGAACTTGATTACTATGCGGGCTTCAACGGCAAGATCACCGATGATTGGGGCTGGACCGCCGGCGGTTACGGTTATTACTATCCGGGCGCCGATTTCAACAGGCAGGTCACTGCGGGCAACCCGAGCCAGACGTATGACAATTTTGAAGTCAACGCCGGATTATCCTGGAAATGGATCAGCTATAAGCTGTCGGCTTCCACCACCGACTATTTTGGCGCCAACACCCAAACCGGTTATGTCGGCGGCACCAAGGGCACCCTCTATCATGACCTGTCGGCCGCCTACCCGCTGGCTGACGACCTGACCCTGGGCTTCCATGTTGGCCGCACCGATGTCAAATCCACCCTGACCACCGGCGTCAACCCGGATTACACCGACTATAAACTCTCGCTGGCCAAAACTTTCACCGGCGGCTGGAATGCTTCGATTGCCTATGTGAAATCGGGCAATGACGCGTTCTTCAAAAATACGGCTTCGCTCGCCACCACCGAAACCCGCGATCTGAACAAGGGCGTCGTTGTTCTTCAAGCAGGCCGGACGTTTTAATTTAGCCACAATCAAGGAGCCAACATGAAACTGGTAACCGCAATTATCAAGCCATTCAAGCTCGACGAGGTGCGCGAAGCCTTGTCCGCCATCGGCGTGCAAGGCATCACCGTCACCGAGGTCAAGGGCTTTGGTCGGCAGAAAGGGCACACCGAGCTTTACCGGGGCGCGGAGTATGTGGTCGATTTTCTGCCGAAAGTCAAAATCGAGGCCGCAGTCAGGGCGGACATGGTCGATCAGGTGATCGAGGCGATTGAAAAATCGGCCAAGACCGGGAAGATCGGCGACGGCAAGGTTTTCGTCTTCAACCTGGAGCAGGTGGTGCGTATTCGTACCGGCGAAACCGGGCCGGATGCGCTCTGACCAAGCCAGGCATAGCCCTCCGGTAAAAACCGGAACAAACTGATTTGATAGTGAATTTAATCCGGTTTTTACCGGAGGGCGGGTACTTTTCGCCAATTTTCAAGGAGATTGCCATGAAACAACTGATTTACGCATTAGCGTTGATGCTGAGCCTGGGGTTCTGCGGCGCTGCACCGGCTATTGCCGATGAAGCCAGCCAACCTGCCGCCGTGGCGGCTGTAGCCGCTCCGGCCACGAGTGCCGCGGCGCCCGCAACGCCGGCTGCTCCGGCTCCGGTGGCGCAGAAGCTGGATAGCGGCAACACTGCCTGGATGCTGACCGCAACCGCGCTGGTGCTGTTCATGACCATCCCCGGCCTGGCGCTGTTTTACGGCGGCATGGTGCGCAAGAAAAACGTGCTTGCCACACTGATGCAAAGTTTTTCGATCACCGCCCTGATTACCGTGCTGTGGATGGTCGCCGGCTATAGCCTGGCTTTCCGCGACGGTGGGCCGTGGCTCGGCGGCCTTGACCGGCTGTTCCTCAACGGCATGGGCGTGAATGCGATGGCGGGCACCGACGGCCAGAACATCCCTGAATCGGTGTTCATGATGTTTCAGATGACCTTCGCCATCATCACCCCGGCGCTGATCACCGGCGCTTTCGCCGACCGCATGAAATTCTCCGCCATGCTGTGGTTCATGGGTATCTGGTCGCTGGTTGTGTACGCTCCGGTCGCCCACTGGGTGTGGGGTACGAGCTCCGACCCGGCGGTGCAGGGCTGGCTCGTTACCAAGGGCGTGCTCGACTACGCCGGCGGCACGGTGGTGCACATCAATGCCGGCATCGCCGGTCTGGTGGCGGCAATCGTGCTGGGCAAACGGATCGGCTATGGCCGTGAACCGATGGCGCCGCACAACCTGGTGCTGACCATCGTCGGCGCGGCCATGCTGTGGGTCGGCTGGTTCGGCTTCAATGCGGGTTCCGCCGTGGCCGCAGACGGTCGTGCCGGTATGGCGATGGCGGTAACGCAGATCGCCACCGCAGGCGCGGCGCTTTCGTGGCTGATCGCCGAGTGGCTGGGCAAGGGCAAACCCTCGGTGCTGGGTATTGCTTCCGGCGCCGTGGCCGGGCTGGTCGCCATCACCCCCGCATCCGGCTTCGTCGGCCCGATGGGCGCGCTGATCATCGGTCTGGTCGCTGGCGTGACATGCTTCTGGGGCGCAACCAGCCTGAAGAAAATGCTCGGCTATGATGACTCTCTCGACGCCTTCGGCGTGCATGGCATCGGCGGCATCGTCGGCGCGATTCTCACCGGCGTGTTCGCCATGAAAGACATCGGCGGCACCGCCGGCATGTTGGAAGGCAATGGCGGCCAGGTCATCACGCAACTGCTCGGCGTCGGCGTCACGGTGGCCTACAGTCTGGTGATGACCTTCATCATCCTCAAAGTGATTGATGTGGCTATCGGGCTGCGCGTGTCCGAAGAAGAAGAGCGCGAAGGGCTGGACGTTGCGCTGCACGGCGAACACATCGAATAATTTCAACTCTCCTGCTGTAACCTTAGGGGGCGCCTGTAAGCGCCCCTTTTTTCGCCTCGCGCGGATGGTTGTCCCATTCCGCGATAAGCCCGCGATAAGGTAGAATATCAAGAATCTGAGGGTGTTTTTAGCAATGCGCCCATATAGATTCCTAACATCCAACATACTAAGGAAAAAATTCCATGGGCATAGTTCGTTTCCAGTCAACCGGCGTTTCTCTGGCCGCCTGCTTTGTCGTCATGGCCGGTATGGCCAACATGGTTTTGGCCGCTAACGCGCCGAGTCGTAGCGGGAAAGAAATTGTCAGCACTATCTGTATCGCCTGCCATGGCGAAGGCAAAGATGGTGCGCCCCGCATCGGCAATACCGCCGACTGGGCTCCCAGAGCGAAGTACGGCCTTAATCAGCTTACGCGGAGCGCAATGGACGGGGTGCGCAAGATGCCTGCCCATGGCGGAGAAGCCACGCTAAGCGATCTGGAAGTTGAACGGGCCATCGCCTACATGGTGAGCGGCGGCCGGACTCTCGACAAGGAAAAGACCTCTGGCAAAGTCACCCATGGGACTGGTGAGCAGATCGTTGCCGCTGCGTGCGGCAACTGTCACCGGGAGGGCAGCAACGGTGCGCCCAGGATCGGGGATGCAAATGCCTGGCTGCCACGCATGGCAAAAGGGGTAAACGAGCTGGTGTCTTCGGCTATCCACGGCCACAACAAGATGCCATCCCGCGGCGGATTTTCCAACCTGAGCGACGCCGATATCCGCGCCGCCGTGTCATTCATGGCATCAAAGGCTTCTGCGCCAGCAAAGTAAACATTGGATATCCCGGACTGCTTGAGCCTGCTTGCCGCACTGCGGCAGTGGGCTCCGGCAGCCCGGTTTTACAGCGCCCCCTCAATCAAGGCATTCAGCTTGGCAAAATCCGGTTCGCCCAGATATTGCTGGATGATCTTTCCCTGCTTGTCGATGATGAAGGTGGTCGGGGTCAGGCGGACATTGCCGAAAGACTGGGCGGCGGTGCCGTCGGCGTCGAGTGCGACGGTGAACGGCAGGCCGTTTTTCTCGGCGAACTGTTTGACGTATTCGGGCGGGTCGTAGCTCATCGCCACGGCGATGGTTTCCAGGCCGCGGCTGTGGTATTTTTGCCAGGTCTTCACCAGATCGGGCATTTCCTTGATACAGCCGGGGCAACTGGTTGCCCAGAAATTCACCAGCACCACCTTGCCGCGCAGGCTGTCGAGCGTGGTTTTTTCGCCGCTCAGCGCAGTAAACGCCGTCTGCGGCGCGGCGGGTTTTTGCGCCAGCAGCAGAAAAAGTCCGCCGGCCAGTGCCGCAATCACCAGTATCGCGATAATCGGCTTGTTGCGTCCCGAAGGCGCTGTTGTGTTCATGTTTATTTCCGCAAGAGATAATCGCCGCTATTGTCTGGATTTTTCTCCGTTTTGTCACCCTTGTTAAACATGAAGCACGCGAAGCGTACCGCGTCCCCCCTCCCACAAATGGGCTAAAGAACATTCATGGCGGTCGGCAAGCTGGCGCGTTACCTCGCCGTTGCCCGGACGGCGGTGTAACTAAAGGGCGCCCTAAAATTTGTCGGCAGCGCGCCGGTCTGACTTGGGCGCCAAATTGCGCTAAAATTTGATCTTTGGCAGCCTTGACGAGAATGACGACCACACGCCTCAGGGAAATTCCCTACAACT
The DNA here is from genome assembly GCA_028713975.1 of Sulfuricella sp. Lineage (GTDB taxonomy): Bacteria > Pseudomonadota > Gammaproteobacteria > Burkholderiales > Sulfuricellaceae > Sulfuricella. The sequence goes on along the minus strand of JAQTNE010000004.1, from coordinate 143,722 downwards.
ACACTTCCTTTTCCGACCGCGAAATCATCATTCGCTTGCTGGGCGACGAGGCATGGGAAATCCTCAACACGTTGCGCGCGGAACGCAAGACCGGACGCTCGGCGCGGATGCTGTTCGAAGTGCTGGGCGACATCTGGGTGGTATCGCGCAACCCTTATCTGCAAGACGATCTGCTCGCCAACATCAAGCGCCGCAAGGCGCTGGTGGACGCGTTGCGCCACCGCCTGCATGCCATCGAGGCGCGGCGCCAGGCCAATGAGGCGGTCAAGCTGCTGCTTGACCGCAGTTGCCGGGCGGTGGATCAGTTCGAGGCGGATTTCGAGCAGACGGCAATCCTGCGCCGCCAGACGCTGAAACGGCTGCTGCCCCACACCCGCCGCGACAATATCCAGTTCGACGGTCTGGCACGCGTGTCCCACGTCACCGATGCCACCGACTGGCGCGTCGAATATCCCTTCGTCGTGCTCCATCCCGATAGTGAGGAAGAAATCGCCCCGCTGGTGCGGGCCTGCATCGAGCTCGGCCTGACCCTGATTCCGCGCGGCGGCGGCACCGGCTACACTGGCGGCGCCATTCCGCTCGACCGGATGTCGGCGGTGATCAACACCGAAAAGCTCGACCGCCACAACGGCGTGGAAATGCTCAACCTGCCCGGCGTGGCGGAAGCCGTGCCGACCATTCGCTGCGGCGCGGGCGTGGTCACCCGGCGCGTGATGGAAACGGCGGACGAGGCCGGCCTGGTGTTTGCGGTCGATCCGACCTCCGCCGACGCCTCCTGCATCGGCGGCAACGTGGCGATGAACGCCGGCGGCAAGAAGGCCGTGCTGTGGGGCACGGCGCTCGACAACCTGGCCTCGTGGCGGATGGTGGACCCGGACGGCAACTGGCTGGAAGTCGCGCGCCTCGACCACAACCTCGGCAAGATCCACGATGTCGAGACGGTGCGTTTTTGCGTCAAGCGCTTCGGCGCCGACGGCAAAACCGTCAAGTCCGAGGAAATCCTCGAGATTCCCGGCGACCGTTTCCGCAAGGCCGGCCTCGGCAAGGACGTCACCGACAAGTTCCTGTCGGGGCTGCCCGGCATCCAGAAAGAAGGCTGCGACGGCATCATCACCTCGGCCCGCTTTATTTTGCACCGCATGCCGAAGCACGCCCGCACCGTCTGTCTGGAATTTTTCGGCCAGGTGCATCAGGCGGTGCCCGCCATCGTCGAGATCAAGGATTATCTGGACGCCCACCCGCTGGCGCTGCTGGCCGGTCTGGAACACCTCGACGACCGTTACGTCAAGGCGGTCGGTTACGCCACCAAGGCGAATCGCGCGGGTAGCCCGAAAATGGTGCTGCTGGCGGATATCGTCAGCGAAGACGAAATCGCCGTGGGCGAAGCCGCCTCGTATATCGTGCGGATCGCCAATGCCCGCGGCGGCGAGGGCTTTGTCGCGGTGAGCGCCGATGCGCGCAGGAAATTCTGGCTCGACCGCGCCCGCACCGCCGCCATCGCCACCCACACCAATGCCTTCAAGGTCAACGAAGACGTGGTGATCCCGCTGCCGCGCATGGGCGACTATTGCGACGGCATCGAGCGCATCAACATCGAGCTTTCGACGCGCAACAAGCTCAAGCTGCTGGACGAGCTGGAAGCGTTTTTCAGCGGCGACCTGCCGCTGTATCGCGACGAGGACACGCTGCCCGACGCGGAACTGCTCGGCAACCGGCGCGAGGCCGCGCTGGCGCTGTTGCAGGATAGCCGCCGGCGCTGGCAGTGGCTGCTGGATCATCTCGACAGCCCGGCCGGCAGCCCCGAGTGGAGTGCGCTGAATCCCGAGTGGACGGGCGATGGCCGGCGTTCGATCTTCGAGGTTCTGCAGGATCACTCCTTGCGCATTTCGTGGAAGAAGGAAGTGCGCGCCGAGCTGCACCGCATTTTTATCGGGCGCGAATACCAGCCGGTGCTGGAGCGTTGCGATGCGATCCACCGCCAGGTATTGAAAAGCCGGGTGTTCGTGGCGCTGCACATGCACGCCGGCGACGGCAACGTGCATACCAACATCCCGGTTAACTCCGACGATTACGCCATGCTGCAGCAAGCCAATCAGGCGGTGGCGCGCATCATGCGGCTGGCGACCGATCTCGGCGGCGTGATCTCTGGCGAACACGGCATCGGCATCACCAAGCTGGAATTCCTCGATCCCGGTTCGCTTGAAACTTTCGCGGCCTACAAGGCCAAGGTCGACCCGCACGGCCATTTCAACCGCGGCAAGCTGCTGCCCGGCGCCGACCTGCGCAACGCCTATACCCCCAGCTTCAACCTGCTGGAAGTCGAATCGCTGATCATGGAACAGAGCGAGATCGGCGAAATCGCCGACTCGATCAAGGACTGCCTGCGCTGCGGCAAGTGCAAGCCGGTATGCACCACCCACGTGCCGCGCGCCAATTTGCTCTACAGCCCGCGCAACAAGATCCTCGCCACCTCGTTGCTGATCGAGGCGTTCCTGTACGAGGAGCAGACCCGGCGCGGCATTTCGCTCCAGCATTTCGACGAATTCAACGATGTCGCCGACCACTGCACGGTGTGCCACAAGTGCCTCAAGCCGTGCCCGGTGGATATTGATTTTGGTAATGTTTCCATTGCCATGCGCAATTTCCTGCGCGAACAGGGCAAGAAAAAATTCAGTCCCGGCAGCTTCGCCGCCATGTTCTTCCTCACCACCACCGACCCGGCCACCATCAAGCTGGTGCGCAAGATGTTGATCGAATGGGGTTACAAGGTCCAGCGGCTGGGCTATCGCATCGCCAAGTCCTTCGGCCTGACCCGGCTGACCACCCGGCGGCCCCATGCGACTGTCGGTCGTCCGCCGATCAAGGCGCAGATCATCCACCTGGTCAATAAGCCAATGCCAGGCAGCTTGCCGAAGAAAACTTCGCGCGCCCTGCTCGGCCTGGAAGACGCGGCAATCGTGCCGGTGATCCGCGACCCGGCCAAGGCCGGCAACGAGGATTCCGACACGGTGTTCTATTTCCCCGGCTGCGGCTCGGAGCGGCTGTTCAGCCAGGTCGGGCTTGCCACCCAGGCGATGCTGTTCCACCTCGGCACCCAGACCGTGCTGGCTCCCGGCTACCTGTGTTGCGGCTACCCGCAAACTTCCGCCGGCGATCAGGACAGGGGGCAGAAGATCACCACCGACAACCGGGTGCTGTTCCACCGTGTCGCCAATACGCTCAACTACCTCGACATCAAGACTGTGATCGTATCCTGCGGTACCTGCATGGACCAGTTGCTGAAGTACCAGTTCGACAAGATTTTCCCCGGCTGCCGCCTGCTCGACATCCACGAATATTTGATGGAAAAGGGGATGAAACTTGAGGGTGCCAAGGGCGCTCGCCTGCTGCGCACGAGCGATGCAAATCCATCGACGGAGGTGCAGCCGGCAACCGCACCTCCCGCACCGGCGCTGCGCGATACCGAGTCGGTGCGGTACATGTATCACGACCCTTGCCACACCCCGATAAAAACCTACAATCCGCTGAAAGTGGCGAACGATCTGCTCGGCGGCGGGGTCAAGCTGTCCGATTACTGCTGCGGCGAATCCGGTACGCTGGCGGTGACGCGACCGGATATTTCCACCCAGTTGCGGTTCCGCAAACGCGAGGAAATCCTCAAGGTGGTCGGTGAAATTGATAATGAGCGCGCCCCCGGCGAAAGCGGCAAGATCCGGCTGCTGACCTCCTGCCCCTCTTGCTTGCAGGGGTTGCACCGCTACAGTGACGATGCTGACATCGAGGCCGATTACATCGTGGTGGAGATGGCGCGCCACCTGCTTGGGCCGACATGGATGGAAGACTACGTGGCCAAGGCGAATAACGGCGGCATCGAGAGAGTGCTGTTGTAAGGAGGCATGTCGTGGCCATTATGCTTCGGTGACCTGCTGTTTTTTAAAGTCGCCGCGCCGGGAAACAGGCGCTGAACGTACTGCCCTTGCCGGGAGTGCTTTCGATTTCCAGCCGGGCCTGGTGCCGGGTCAGGGCGTGTTTGGCGATGGCCAGGCCCAAGCCGGTGCCGCCGGTTTCGCGCGAACGGCTGCGGTCGACCCGGTAGAAGCGTTCGGTAAGGCGCGAGATATGCTGCGGCTCAATGCCGATACCGCTGTCCTGCACGCTGAATACGCCCTCGCCTTCCCATTCTTCCCACTGCAACACGATTTCGCCGCCTTCCGGGGTGTAGCGGATGGCATTGCTGACCAGATTGCCGAAGGCGCTGCGCAGTTCCTCTTCGTTGCCCAGCAGCCCGCGTTCAGAGGCCAGGTTGAGTTGCAGATGGTGACGCCCGGCGCTCAGCACTTGTGCATCCGCCAGCAGTTCCCGCATCAGGCGCGGCATGTCGATCTTTTCTTCGCGGTGGACGGTGTGCGTGCTTTCCAGCTTGGATAGCGCGAGCAAATCCTTGACCAGGTTCTGCATGCGCGTTGCCTGGTCGTGCATCAGGTTGAGGTGATGCCGGGTCTGGGTCTCGTCGAAGTGCTCCATATCCGCCAGTGTTTCGAGAAAACCGCCGATCACGGTCAGCGGGGTGCTGAGCTCGTGAGAGACGTTGGCAACAAAATCGCGGCGCATGGTTTCGACGCGTTCGAGCTGGGTGATGTCGCGGCTGATCAGCAGCTTTTGTTCATCGCCGAACGGGATCAATTGGATCGACAGGGTTAGCGCGCGATTGCGGGTGGATTTGAAAATCAATGGTTCGCGGTAATTATGTGCCGCCAGGTAGTCGATGAACTGGGTATTGCGGATCAGGTAGTTCATCCATTGGCCGCGGTCGCGTTCCAGCTTGATGCCGAACTGTACTTCGGCCACCGGGTTGCACCACTCGATCTGGCCGCTGCCGTTGAGCATCACGATGCCGTCCGGCATGGCTTCGCCGGCGAGCAGGAAGCGTTCCAGCGCGGTGGAAAGATTGCGTTGATTGTCAGATTGCCGCCGTACCGATTGATAGAGCGCGGCGAATACCGGCTCCCACAATCCGGAGCCGTGTGGCACCGATCCAGCATCCGGTTTTTGCAGCCATTCGGCCAGCGCTTTCAGGTTGCGCAAATGGTGCAGCAGATAAAGCAGAAGCAGAATGCCGAACACGATGCGTGCCGGCACTGCGCCGGCAATCGGCCACAGGATGAGCGGGAAGAGTGCCAGTAAGCCGACCGTAAGCAGCGGGCGCCACCAGAAATTGGACATGGTGCCGGCTATTCCTCGGCGTGCGCCGACAATCGGTAGCCACTGCCCCGCACAGTCTGGATCAGGGCGTCATGGCCGGTTGGCTGCAACGCCAGGCGCAGGCGACGAATGTGCACGTCCACGGTACGATCCTCGACAAACACCCGGTTTCCCCAGACTTGGTCGAGCAACTGTGCGCGGGAGTGTACCCGCTCGGCATGAGTCATGAGGAAATGCAGCAAGCGAAATTCTGTCGGTCCCAGTTCGACCGGATGGCCGTTGCCGGTTACCCGGTGAGTGGCAGGATCGAGGTTAAGCCCTTTCATTTCCACCGCGTCGCCGGCGGCTTGCGGGACGCGGCGGCGTAGCACCGCCTTGATGCGGGCATTCAATTCGCGCGGGCTGAACGGTTTGGTGATGTAGTCGTCGGCACCGGTCTCCAGCCCGGTAATCTTGTCCTGCTCATCGCCGCGCGCTGTCAGCATGATGATCGGCACTTCGCGGGTGCGGGCATCGGCCTTAAGGCGTCGCGCCAGCTCGACTCCGCTCATACCCGGCAGCATCCAGTCGAGCAGAATCATGTCGGGCAGTGTCTCGCGCAGCAGCGCCAGCGCCAGCTCGGCGCTGGCGGCAACCACCGGGCGATGTCCCGCTTGTTGCAGGTTAAACACCACTAATTCCCGAATCGCAGCTTCATCCTCCACCACCAGAATAGTTGCCGACATTTTCTTTTCCTTCGCGTTGGAATCGTATGATAACAGCAACGATTCAGGATGGCAGATTGAGGAGGGATTACCAAAAACAAGGGCGGCTAAAAAGCCGCCCTTGACGTTGGATCGATAAGCTCGGTGTTTATTTCGATAATCCGACCATGTAATCCACCGCGGCTTTTATTTCCGCGTCGGAAAGTGCCGGGTTGCCGCCTTTGGCCGGCATGGTGCCGCTCTTGCCGGTGAAGCCGGCGGTAGCATGCTTGAACAGGGTGTCCTTGCCTTGTCCGATGCGCGGGCCCCAGGCACTCTTGTCGCCGACCTTGGGTGCGCCCGCAGCGCCGGTGGCGTGGCAAGCCTGGCAGATCGACTCGAAGACCTTTTTGCCGTCAACCACGCCGGCTGCGTCAGGTTTGGCTTCACCGATGGCGACTTCGCCCACTGGCTTCAGGCGTTTTGCGATTTCTTCCGCCACCGCCTTGGGGTCATCGCCGCCGACATGGGTGGCCATGATGCCCATAACCAGCTTGAAAATCAGGAAGGCAACGATCAGCACGGGAATTAACGCGCCAACCAGGGCGAGCAGGAATTGTGTCAACGTGGTTTTTTCCATTGGGTGTCCGCTCATGGGGAGAGTCCTTGTCTTGAATATGTCGTAGAAGTCTCGCAATTATAGCGGCAATTCGGCCAGCCGCAAAAGCCGGACATGGACGGCGCGGGATGCGCGGTATCCGAAAAAAGGGGGGTTGGCCGCCAGCCACTGCGTACATGGCTTAATCGGGAAGCACGGGGAAAATGCTGCTTATTTTTTGATGGGTTTGGTATAATACGCGGTTTTTACAGCAATTTTCAGGGTCTTATACATTGATCTCCACCTTCAACATCACCATGCAGTTCGGGGCGAAGCCCCTGTTTGAGAACGTTTCCGTTAAATTCGGCGATGGCAACCGCTACGGCCTGATCGGCGCCAACGGCTGCGGAAAATCCACTTTCATGAAAATTCTCGGCGGCGACCTCGAACCCTCCGCGGGCAATGTCTCGATCGACCCCGGCGAGCGCCTGGGCAAGCTGCGCCAGGACCAGTTCGCCTACGAGGACAACGTGGTGCTCGACGTGGTGATGATGGGCAATACCGAACTGTGGCAGGTAAAGCAGGAGAAGGATTCGATCTACGCCAATCCTGAGGCTAGCGAAGATGACTACATGCGCGCCGCCGAGCTGGAAACTCATTTCGGCGAACTGGACGGTTACACGGCTGAGTCCCGTGCCGGTGAATTGCTGATCGGCGTCGGCATCCCGGTCGAACTGCACTCCGGCCCGATGAAGGAAATCGCTCCCGGTTTCAAGCTGCGCGTGCTGCTGGCGCAGGCGCTGTTTTCCGATCCCGACATCCTGCTGCTGGACGAGCCGACCAACAACCTCGACATCAACACCATCCGTTGGCTGGAAGATGTGATCAACGCGCGCAACAGCACCATGATCATCATCTCCCACGATCGCCATTTCCTCAACAGCGTGTGCACCCACATGGCCGACCTGGATTACGGCGAGATTCGCATTTATCCGGGCAACTACGACGAATACATGGTCGCCGCCACGCAGGCGCGCCAGCGGATGATTTCAGACAACGCCAAGAAAAAGGAACAGGTCGCCGAGTTGCAGGCTTTTGTCGCCCGTTTTTCCGCCAATGCTTCCAAAGCGCGTCAAGCCACCAGCCGTGCCAAGCAGGTCGACAAGCTCAAGGACGGCATGGTCGAGGTCAAGCCATCGAGCCGCCAGAACCCCTATATCCGCTTCGAAACCGATGACCGGGAGAAGCTGCATCGCCAGGCGGTGGAGCTGCTCGACGTCGCCAAGGGCTATGACAAGGTGTTATTCCACGGCCTCAACCTGCTGCTCGACGCCGGCCAGCGGCTTGCCATCATCGGCCCCAACGGTGCCGGCAAATCCACCCTGCTGAAGACGCTGGTGGGGGAAATCGAACCCGACCAAGGCAATGTGAAATGGGCGGAAAAGGCCAAGATCGGCTACTTTGCCCAGGATCACCATGCCGACTTCGAAGAGGATATGACCCTGTTCGAATGGATGGAACACTGGGGGCGCAAGAGCGACGACGACCAGATCATTCGCGCCACGCTGGGCCGGTTGCTGTTTACCGGCGACGATTCAAAGAAGTCAGTCAAGGTGCTGTCCGGTGGTGAGAAAGGTCGGATGCTTTACGGCAAGCTGATCCTGGAGCGCCCCAACGTGCTGGTGATGGATGAGCCGACCAACCATATGGACATGGAGTCGATCGAATCGCTCAACCTGGCGCTGGAGCAGTACAAGGGCACACTGATTTTCGTCAGCCATGACCGCCAGCTAATTTCTTCGCTCGCCACCCAGGTGCTGGAGCTGGATGGCAAGGGTGGGTACAAGCACTACGCTGGCAGCTATGAGGAATATCTGCAAAGCCAGGGTATCGAAGCTTAGGTTGTTCGCTAATCATTAAAGACAGGCAAAAAAACGGCCTGGATGCGCTTCCGCATCCAGGCCGTTTTTTTATCCGCGGCTCGACCGGTCGTGGTATCGAAATTACTTGGCTTCTTTTTTCAGTTCCATGATCGCTGTCACGGTCTCTTTCGACGCAACGGCGAATGGGCCGGCCAGCAACGATTTGGCGCCGGGTTTGTCGCTGCCTTCAACTTTTTTTACCACATCTGCTGCGCAACGGTGGAAATTGGCGTGCTTGGATACCAGATCCTTGTAATGCGGCGCGGTATTGTATTTTGCGCCTTCCCCATAGATCCATTTGCCCAGATCGCACAAGTTGTCCTTGCAGATGGTCGCGCTGTTGAGCTGCTCGGTGCTGGTGCCATCAATGAACTGGTTCAGCCGGACTTTCCATTTGATGTGTGCTGCAATTGCGTCGTCGAAGTTCATTTTTTTTCTCCTCCTGGCCTAGTGGTTTTTCTTTAATGAATAAAATCAGGTCTTGAAGCGCCCCACCGCATTGTGCAGGTTGTCCGCCAAGTTTTCAAGGTTGCCAATCGTATTTGCAATATCCTGGAACGAGTTACTGTTATCGTCCGATAGCCGGGCGATGCTTTCCACCTTTTGCGAGTTCTCGGTATTGGTCTGGCTTTGCTCCTTGAGGGCAACGGAGATTTCGCTCACGGCTTCCACAACATGCTGGACGCCAGACTTGATCTGGTTGATGGCGTCCTCTGCCTGACGGGCCAGCGATGCCCCCTCGCTTACCCGCTCCACGCCGGCTTCCATGCTGCTGATCGCCATGGCCGTGCCATGCTGAATCTTTCCGATCATCGCCGTGATTTCCTGGGTGGATTTGCTGGTGCGTTCGGCCAGCTTTCTGACCTCATCGGCAACCACCGCGAATCCTCTACCCTGCTCGCCGGCGCGCGCCGCCTCGATCGCCGCATTGAGCGCAAGCAGGTTGGTCTGGTCGGCAATTTCCTTGATCACGTTGACGATGGCCGAGATCTGGTTGGATTGCTGGCCGAGATCCTGAATGATTGCGGAAGACTCATTGACGGCCTCGGTGATTTTGCCCATTTCCGCTGCCGCGCTATGAATAATCTCGCTGCCCTGCGTGGATAAATTGCTTGACTCGGCAGACACCGCCTGCACCTGTTCAGCCTGCCCCGCCACGCTGTCGATGTTGAAGGTCATGATCTCCACCTTCGTCGCCATGCCATACGCCTCATCGCTCTGCTGCCGCGAGTTTGCGGCCACCTGGGCGGAAACATTGGCAAGGCTGGCAGCGGTGGACAGCACTTCGTCGGTGTTGGCCTTGACTTCGCGGATGATTGCTTGCAGCTTGTCCATAAAGGCGTTGAAAGCCACGGCGGTTTCGCCGATCTCGTCTTCGCCTTCCACTTCCAGCCGTTGTGTCAGGTCACCCTCGCCCTCGGCAATGTCGCATAGGCCGTGCGAAACTTTCTCGAGCGGCTTGGTGACCGAACGGGTAATGAACAGATAAATGAACAGGATTACCGGGATCATCAGTCCCAGCGCCACTGCCATGATTTGCAGGCTGAAATTCCGCACCGTGGCATTAACCTTGTTGAGCGAAATGTTCATGCTGACCGCCCCCAGCACCGTCCCTTCCGGCACAATGTGGCACATCAGGCAATCCTTGCCGAGATAATTTTTTTGCGCGATTGCGGGAATGATGGCACGCAAATTTTCCCCGCCGCCGCCCTGGATGACCTGAAAATAAGGTTTGCCGCTTTGCAGCACCTGCTGTTCGACCGTATCCGCCTTGCCTTCGTCCGCCGCACCGGAACCAAACTGCTTGCTCACCGCCGCGCCACGAATAACCCGCAGTTCTTTTATATCTTCCGACTGGCGGATCTGGTCAAGGTAAACCGCCCGCTGCGCAACCGTCCCGGTGATCATCATGCCGGTCAGGCTGGCCATGGTCATACGGTGAACACTCAGGGAAAAATCGCGCGCCTGGTCGATCGCGGTGTCTCGTTGCTGTACCGTGGCCCACCAGATCATGCTGGACCATGCAATTACCAATATGATGGAAATGCCGACGACCAGGCGCACCCAGATTTTCAAGTTGCGGATTTTATTCATGCTTCCAATCCCCTGCTTTACTTTATTTTGACCCTGTCGGGATTTACGCCAAGCGCACCCTAAAAATCATCCTCAGTCAGCGCCGGGCTAGGAGCCTCCCTTGGCTTTTTCATCGAATAGATCGTAGCACTTTTGTCCTTAAATCGTAACACTTTTGTAATCAGATCGTAACATGTACATAGGATACTCTTGATGAGGGTGATAATTGACTGTATTTCTGGACTATTTCGCCAGAAGTGGCACCGCCAGATCCTTCAGCCGGCTGTAATGTACCTGTCCACTGATCTTGTGGCGTACCCGTCCCTGCCGGTCGATCAGGAATGAAGTCGGCAGCCGGCTGACCCCATCGAAGGCGGCGGCGTGCCCGGTTTCCGCCATCGCCACGGGGAAACGGTAGTCTTCGCTAGCCAGAAACCGGCGCACCGGTTCCGCCGTATCATCCTGGCTCAGCGCCAGAATCTCAAAGCCTTGCGCGTGATAGTCACGGTAGAAGCGCGCCATGTCGGGCATTTCATGGCGGCAGTAGGGGCACCAGGTTGCCCAGAAATTGACCAGTACCACCTTGCCGCGCAAATCTTCCAGCCGGACTTGCCGCCCGTCCAGCAACACCACCTGGATATCCGGGGCGGCGCGGTTTTCGTTGGAAACCCATGCCGGCGGGCGGAGCCAGACATAGGCGATCAACCCGAGCAGAACCAGCGTCAGCCAGTCAGGACGGTATTTTTTGATTCGTGTCCACACGGCGCTTTTATCCATTGTCGTTCCTGTGGTGTGACGGGTGATTTTTCGCCCGCAGGCCGTTATGACGGGGCAGAACGCCGGCGTGCCCCTGTGGTATAGTTGCGCTGATTTTAGCAGGCTTGGAAACGAATATGCTTTGGGTTAAAGCGTTTCACATTATCGCGGTCGTCACCTGGTTTGCCGCGCTGTTCTACTTGCCGCGGCTGTTCGTCTACCATGCGATGAGCGAAGATGCGACCAGTTTGGAGCGCTTCAAGGTCATGGAGCGCAAACTCTACCGCGGCATCATGACGCCCAGCGCCATTGTGGCGGTGGCTCTCGGCCTGTGGTTGTGGCTAGGCTTCGGCATTTCCGGCGGCTGGCTGCACGCCAAGCTGGCGCTGGTGGCGGTTCTGCTGGTTTATCATGGCTACTGCGGCAAACTGCTCAAGGACTTCAGGGATGACCGCAACACCCGCAGCCACGTGTTCTACCGCTGGTTCAACGAATTTCCGGTGCTGATCCTGGTGGCGGTGGTGATTCTGGTGGTGGTCAAGCCGTTCTGATCCCGTTGCGGTAAGCCTTCTCGATCTGCTCCTCGAATTTCCTGCCGACTTCGGCGCGCCTGATCTTGAGAGTCGGCGTCAGCAAGCCGTCTTCCAGCGTCCACGGCTCCCGCGCGGCAATAACCCGGCGCACCCGCACCCAGCGCGGGAATGTTTTGAGCCGGGCATTGGCATGATGCAGCAACACCTTCTCGTCGCTTTCCGGGCTCACCGCCAGCAGGGTCAGGTAGGCGCGGCCTTCGCCCACCAGCATCGCCTGCTCGAACAGGGGGTCGTCGAGAATCGCCATCTCCACGTCCTGGGGCGACACTTTCTCGCCGTTGGACAAGATCAGCACATCCTTGGCCCGCCCCTTGATGGTGATCTTGCCGCTGTGCAGTTCCACCAGATCGCCGGTATTGAGCCAGCCATCCCCGCTTAAAACTTCCGCCGTGGCCTGCGGGTTGTTCCAGTAGCCCTGCATCACCGAAGCGCCGCGCACCAGCAACGATCCGGCCTCGTCGAGGCGAACCGCCATGCCCGGCAGGGGCGCGCCAACCGAGGCCGGATCGTTGTCTCCCTGACGATTGCCGGCCACCACCGGCGATGCCTCGGTCAGGCCGTAGCCCTGGATCATTTCGAGCCCCAGACCGATAAAGGCGCGCGCCACGCGTAATTCCAGCGGTGCGCCGCCCACCACCGCCAGACGCATGGAGCCGCCAAGCCGGTTCAGCACCGGGCGGGCAACCAGGGGCTGGAGCAGCCGGAGTAACGTCCGCCCGACGATTCCGGTATGCCCCTGAAAGTGGCGCCAGCCCAGCGCTACGGTCAGGCGAAACAGTCCCCGTTTGACCGGTGATGCCGTCAACGCCTGCTCGATACGGGCAAGGAAGCGCTGGAATATCCGCGGCACTGCAATCATCACCGTCGGCCTGAGGAAGGCCAGGTCTTCTGCCAATTGGTTGACGGAGCGGGCATAGGCAACCGGCACGCCGGCCCGGAGCGGAACGTAATAACCGCAGGTGCGCTCGAACATGTGGGACAGCGGCAACACCGAAATCAGCAAATCGCCCCGATGCAGACTGACCACTTCAAGCGATGCCGCCACGTTGCTGAGGATGTTGCGGTGGGACAGCATCACGCCCTTGGGGCGACCAGTGGTGCCGGAGGTGTAGACGATAGTGGCGAGCGCGTTTTCATCCAGTTCGGCCACCTCGAATGGCGTGTTGCTTGCGGGCAACCAGCGGCTGACAGAAATGGCGGGTGCGGGGGCGCTCTCTTGCAGGCAAACGATAGCGGGGAGGGTGGGCATCGCCTGAGCCAGTGGCGCCAGCAGCCGGTTGTGCTCCAGCACCAGCAGGCGCGCGCCGGAGTCGTTCAGGCACCAGGCCAGATTTTCCGGGTTGTCGTCGGCATACAGCGGCACCACCACCAGCCCCAGCCCCAATGCGGCCTGGTCGATCGCCACCCAGTTGACGCCGTTGCGCAGGCACAGTGCGATGCGGTCGCCCGGTTCATAACCCTGGGCGCGGAAGGCCTGCTGCCAGCGTGCAGCAAGACCCATCACCTCGCGGACGGTAACATCATGCCAGGCGTCATTTATGTACTGGCGATAGAGAATTTTTTCCGGGGTGCCGCGGTGCTGGTCGAGCAGATGCGCGAGGTTTGCCATGAACGGCTCCGGCTCCGGTTTGTATCGCTAAACCCTAAACCAGATCCAGGTGGCCGATGTCGTCCACCTGGCTGCCATCCTTGGCGGCCTTGCCATGCAGCTTGATCCTGAGGCGCAGGTCGTTGACCGAATCGGCGTTACGCAAGGCATCCTCGTAGCTGATGGTGTCGGACTCGTAAAGATTGAACAGCGCCTGGTCGAAGGTGACCATGCCCAGCTCGTTGGATTTGGCCATGATTTCCTTGATTGCATGCACCTCGCCCTTGAAGATCAGGTCGGAAATCAGCGGCGAATTGAGCAGGATTTCGATGGCGGCGGCGCGGCCCTTGGTGCCCGCCTTGGGGATCAGGCGTTGCGATACCAACGCCTTGAGGTTGAGGGACAAGTCCATCAGGAGTTGTTGCCGCCGTTCCTCCGGGAAGAAGTTGATGATCCGGTCGAGTGCCTGGTTGGCGCTGTTGGCGTGCAGCGTGCCCATGGCCAGGTGACCGGTTTCGGCAAAGGCGATGGCGTGTTCCATCACCTCGCGGTCGCGAATTTCGCCGATCAGGATCACGTCCGGCGCCTGGCGCAGGGTATTTTTCAGCGCCGCTTCCCAGGATTCGGTATCGACGCCGACTTCGCGCTGGGTCAGGATGCAGTTGATGTGCGGGTGGACGTATTCGACCGGGTCTTCGATGGTGATGATATGGCCGTAGCTGTTCTCGTTGCGGTAGCCGATCATCGCCGCCAGCGAGGTCGATTTGCCCGAGCCGGTGCCGCCGACGAAAATCACCAGGCCGCGCTTGGTCATGGCGACATCCTTGAGGACTTCGGGCAGGCCGAGGTCATCCATTTTCGGGATGGTGGTGGTGATGGTACGCAACACCATGCCGATCCGTCCCTGCTGAACGAAGGCATTGACGCGGAAGCGCCCGATGTCGGCCGGGCTGATGGCGAAATTGCATTCCTTGGTCGCCTCGAATTCGGCTGCCTGCTTGTCGTTCATTACGGCGCGGGCTAATTCCTTGGTGTGCTGGGCGGTCAGTTTCTGGTTGGAAACCGGCGTCATCTTGCCGTCCACCTTGATGGAGGGAGGGAAGTCTGCGGTGATGAACAAATCCGAGGCTTTCTTGGACAGCATCAGTCGCAACAGGTCGTGCATGAATTTGACCGCTTGATCGCGTTCCATACTTTAAGTCCTTAAATCTCTAGAAAAAACATTAACCGCCGATTAACGCAGATGAACGCCGATATTTCCGGGTGTTATCGATTTCGTTTGGCATGGCTACAGTAACGGCTGGGGTGATCTGCGTTAATCGGCGTCCATCGGCGGTCAATAACCGCTTAATTGAATGCGTCCTTGTTCATCGCCTTGCCGCGCGCCTCTTCCTTGCTCACCAGATTTTTCTGCACCAGCGATTGCAGGTTCATGTCCAGCGTCTGCATGCCGACATTCTGGCCGGTCTGGATCGCCGAATACATCTGGGCGATTTTGTTTTCCCGGATCAGGTTGCGGATTGCCGGGGTGCCGATCATGATCTCGTGCGCGGCGATCCGGCCAGTGCCGTCCTTGGTTTTCAGCAGCGCCTGCGAAATTACCGCGCGCAAACTTTCCGATAGCATCGAGCGCACCATTTCCTTTTCCGCAGCGGGGAACACGTCGACGATCCGGTCGATGGTCTTGGCGGCGGAACTGGTATGCAGCGTGCCGAAAACCAGGTGGCCGGTCTCGGCGGCGGTGAGCGCCAGGCTGATGGTTTCCAGGTCGCGCATTTCGCCGACCAGAATGCAGTCCGGGTCTTCGCGCAAGGCGGAGCGCAGCGCGTTGGAGAAGCTCTTGGTATGCGGCCCCACTTCGCGCTGGTTGATCAGGCATTTCTTGCTTTGATGGACGAATTCGATCGGGTCTTCCAGCGTCAGGATATGGCCGTATTCAGTTGCGTTAATATGGTCGATCATCGCCGCCAGGGTGGTCGATTTGCCCGAGCCGGTCGGCCCGGTCACCAGCACCACGCCGCGTGGCTGGTCGGCAATATCCTTGAAGATTTCCGGGCACTTCAGTTCTTCCAGCGTCAGCACCTTGGAGGGAATGGTGCGGAACACCGCCGCCGCGCCGCGTTGCTGGTTGTAGGCATTAACGCGAAAACGGGCGAGGTTGGGTACCTCGAAGGAAAAGTCCACTTCCAGATTTTCTTCGTAAACTTTGCGCTGGCCGTCGTTCATGATGTCGTACACCATGCCATGAACTTCCTTGTGTTCCATCGCGGGTACGTTGATGCGCCGGATATCGCCATGCACGCGGATCATCGGCGGTTCGCCTGCCGAAAGATGCAGGTCGGATGCCTTGTTTTTTACCGAGAAGGCAAGCAGGTCCGAGATTTCCATTATAATTTCCCTATTTGGCGTTGCACGACTTCATTATGACAACTATAGCAAGCGCATTGCAAGCCGTCCGGCAGCGCATCGCACAGGCCGCCACGGCAGCCGCCAGGCCGGTTGCGGCGATCCAGTTGCTGGCCGTCAGCAAGACCGTTTCTGCCGCCGCGATGCGGCAAGCCTACGCCGCCGGACAGCGCGCCTTCGGCGAAAGCTATGTGCAGGAAGCCGTGGACAAAATCCTGGCGCTCAATGACCTGCCGCTGAGATGGCACTTCATCGGCCCGCTCCAGAGCAACAAGACGAGGCCGGTCGCCGAAAGTTTTGCCTGGGTGCACAGCGTGGATCGTGCCCGGATCGCCGAGCGCCTGAGCTCGGGTCGTCCCGCCGGCCTGCCCGAATTGCAGGTCTGCCTGCAGGTCAACATCAGCGGCGAGGCCAGCAAGGGCGGGGTTAGCCCGGCAGAGCTGCCGGCCCTGGCGCGCCACGTGCAAACCCTGCCGCGCCTGAAGCTGCGTGGACTGATGGCGATCCCTGAACCGACCGATGACATTGAGGCGCAGCGCCGCAATTTCAAAATGCTGCGCGAACTGCTGGAGCAGCTCAATACCCAGGGATTCCAGCTCGACACCCTGTCCATGGGCA
Source organism: Sulfuricella sp. (assembly GCA_028713975.1). Classification (GTDB taxonomy): domain Bacteria; phylum Pseudomonadota; class Gammaproteobacteria; order Burkholderiales; family Sulfuricellaceae; genus Sulfuricella. The sequence goes on along the minus strand of JAQTNE010000004.1, from coordinate 127,283 downwards.
TGACCGGCGACCTCGAGGCGGCGATTGCCGAAGGCGCAACGATCGTGCGGGTGGGGTCGGCGATTTTCGGCGAAAGGCAAAAGCCAGAGGAATTTACCGCAGAGGACGCGGAGGACGCAGGGGAGGCTTAAGATTCTGGTTTACCTCCGCGTCCTCCGCGTCCTCCGTGGTTAAAATTAAAGGATAACCATGAACATCACCTTCATCGGCGGCGGCAACATGGCCGGCGCGCTCATCACCGGCCTGCTGCAAAAAGGCTTCGACCCGAAAAGCATCGGCGTGGTGGAGCTTGCCGCAGAAAACCGCGCCCGTCTGAATGAAAAATTCGGCGTCACCACTCACGAGAACATCTCCGCCGCCTCCATCGTCGGCGACATCGTTGTGCTGGCGGTCAAGCCGCAGCAACTGCGCGAGGTCGCCACGCAACTGCATGGGCTGCTCGACGGCAAGCTGGTCATTTCCATCGCCGCCGGGGTGCGCAGCACCGACCTTTCGCGCTGGCTCGACGGCCATGCCATGATCGTGCGCGCCATGCCCAATACGCCAGCCATGGTGCTGGCCGGCATCACCGGCCTCTACGCCGCACCCGGCTTGTCGCCAGACCAGCGGCGACAGGCCGAGGCCGTGCTCGGCGCAGTGGGTACAACGCTGTGGCTGGAACAGGAAGAGCGGATGGACGCCATCACCGCCATTTCCGGCAGCGGCCCGGCCTATGTGTTTCTGTTCATCGAAGCGCTGCAACAGGCCGCCGTGGCGCTGGGTTTTACTCAAGATGAGGCGCGCACCCTCAGTATCGAAACCTTTTTCGGCGCCGCCAAGCTGGCTAGCCAAAGTCCGGAGGATGCCGCCACGTTGCGCGCCCGCGTCACCTCCAAGGGCGGCACCACCGAGCGCGCCATCCTTTCGATGGAGGGCTCTGGCGTCAAGCAAGCGATCATCCAGGCCGCCCAAGCCGCCTGCCAGCGCTCGCGCGAACTGGGTGACGAACTGGGCAAAATGGGAACCGGAGGGTAACGTCATGCTGGCTCAAGCGGTGCAATTCCTGCTCGAAACCATTCTCGGCCTGTTCGTGCTGGCCGTGCTGCTGCGCTTTTATCTGCAATGGGTGCGGGCGCCGTTCCACAACCCGTTTTCGCAGTTCATCGCCGCGCTCACCGATTTCGCGGTGAAGCCGTTGCGCCGGATCATCCCCGGGCTGTTCGGGCTGGATCTGGCCTCCCTGCTACTAGCCTGGCTGGTCGAGTACGTTCTGTTGCTTGCCCTGCTCTGGCTGGGTGGGTCGTTCCTGCTAAAGGTCGGGCCATCCATTTTTATCGCCATCGGCTTCCTGGCCGCGCTCAAGCTGCTCAAAATCAGCATTTATATCCTGCTCGGTTCGGTTTTCGTCCAGGCGATCTTGTCCTGGACCAACCCGCACACGCCACTGGCGCCGTTGCTGAACCGACTGACCAACCCGTTCCTCTCTCCCTTGCGCCGGATCATCCCGCCGCTGGCGAATGTCGATCTTTCCCCGCTGGTGCTCTTCATCATCTGTGAACTTGTGCTGTTGGTGCCGCTGGCCTGGCTCGAGGTTCTAGCCATGCAGTTGGCCTGAACATGCCCGACTGGTACCGGGTCAAGGATGGACGGCTGACCCTGACCCTGCATGTCCAGCCCGGCGCCAAGCGCACCGAAATCATGGGGCTGCACGGCGATGCGCTGAAAATCCGGGTTGCCGCCGCCGCCGTGGAAGGGCAGGCCAACACCCGGCTGCTGGATTTTCTGCGCCGGGTATTTGAAGTCCCGGCTAGCCGGATCACGCTGAAACAGGGCGAGCATGCCCGGCGTAAGGTGGTGGAAATCGAGGGCTCGCAGATCGCGCCGGAAGCCCTTCTGACCGGGCCGGATTCATCATGACACAGCCCCCGCACAACGAGCTGGCGTTAGCGCTGGAAGCCTGCCTGGCCCTGCCGGATGCGTTGGAATGGCTCGACCCGCAACAACGGGCGCATGCCCACGAGTTGCTGGATACCCTGAAAAACACCCCGGCAGAAGCCGCCCTTGCCCAGATTGGCGTATTCGCCAAAACCGCCAGTCAGTTGGCGCAGCAGCGGCTTGCCGGGTTGCGTCACGAGCAGGACACGCTGGCTGGGCTGATCCGGAAAAATCGCGAGGTGGCCGAACGCTTGCAGGAAGAACTCGAGGCGGATCAGTGGCAAAGCCAGGAAGCCTGGAAAAGTTTCAACATCGCGCGCAAGCTGATTGCCCGACAGGGCGGCGTGCTACTCGACAGCCTGGATAGCGGACGTGTCGAAAGACTGGTGGCAGGCAACCTGAAGGAAATCCTCGGCAGCCCGACCACCGCCGCGCTCTCCCAGGCCATGCAGTCGCTGGTCGTGCAGGCCGCCGCCCTGTTCGAGAGTGTCGAGCGCCTCGACCGCCAGATCAAGGTGCTGGTCGAGGCGGTCTATGGCCGATTCAACGGCCTGCCCGGCTTTACGCTTTCCCCTCCCGCGCAGCCGAACCTCGACGATTACCGCCAGGCCCTGCAACAGCTCGACAAGAAAACCGGCGAATTCTGCCGCCGCCCGATCCATCTGGTGACCGACAAAAATAGCCTGGCAAAAAAATTCGGCCTGGAGGTGGTGACTCCGCTACGCGGCCTGTTCACGCAACTGCGGTCAGAGACTGACCGCTGGTTGAAGGAGTCCGTCACACCGGTGCAGGCGCAGATACAGTCGCAAAAAATAGGGCTGGAGAAGCGCGAAGAAGACATCCGCATGATCCGTGACCAGATCGTCACCCTGGGAGTGCGCGAAGAAGAAACGGCAATCGCGCTTGCTCGGTTGCAGCAGCAGGAAACGGTTATTGCGCGTATTCAGGCGCTGGTGGAGAACGGGCAGGAGCTGGATCAGCTATAGGCCATTTGTTTACATCAGAACAATATCGTACTGCTCCTGGCTGTACTGGGTTTCGACCTGGAGATAGATCGGCTTGCCGATGAAATCGCCCAGTTGCGCCAGGCTTTGCGATTCCTCGTCGAGGAACAGGTCGATGACTTTTTGCGAACCGAGGATGCGGAACTCGCGCGCATCGAACTGGCGCGCTTCACGCAGCAGTTCACGCAGGATGTCGTAGCACACGGTTTGCGCTGTTTTCAACACGCCCCGTCCCTGGCAGGTGCAGCATGGTTCGCACAGGATGTGGGCAAGGCTTTCGCGGGTGCGCTTGCGCGTCATCTCTACCAGGCCGAGGGTGGAGAAACCGTTCACCGTCATGCGGGTGCGGTCTTTCGCCAGCGTTTTCTTGAACTCGGCGAGCACGGCGGTCTTGTGCTCCTCGTTGTCCATGTCGATAAAATCCACGATGATGATGCCGCCGAGGTTGCGCAGCCGCAATTGTCGGGCGATTGCCTGTGCCGCTTCGAGGTTGGTCTTGAAAATGGTGTCGTCGAAGTTGCGTCCGCCGACGAAGCCGCCGGTGTTGACGTCCACGGTGGTCAGCGCTTCGGTCTGGTCGATGATCAGGTAGCCGCCGGATTTGAGATCGACGCGCCGAGCCAATGCTTTCTCGATCTCGGCTTCCACGCCATGCAGGTCGAACAGTGGGCGTTCGCCGGAATAATGTTCGAGCAGGCCGACGACGTTGCTGGTGTATTCCAGCGCGAAGCCCTGCATTTTCTGAAAAGTCTCGCGTGAATCCACGCGGATACGGACGGTTTCCTCATTGACGAAGTCGCGCAGCACCCGCAGTGCCAGGGTCAGCTCGTGGTACAGCCGGGATTCCGGTTTGGCGCTCTTGGCTTTTTCGCTGATGTCGCTCCACTGCTTGCGCAGGTATTCGATATCGGCCTGGAGTTCGCTGTCGGATGCGGTTTCCGCCATGGTGCGGATGATGAAACCGCCGCTTGCACCCGCCGGCAGCAGGTGCTGCAATTTGTCACGCAGCAGCTCGCGCTCGGCCTCATCCTCGATGCGCTGCGAGATGCCGATATGGGTTTCCTGCGGCAGAAACACCAGAAAGCGCCCGGCAATGCTGATCTGGGTGGAAAGGCGTGCGCCCTTGGTGTTGATCGGGTCCTTGATCACTTGCACCAGCAGCGGCTGCCCTTCGTGCAGGATCTGCTCGATCAGCCGGTTTTCATTGGCCGGGTGCGCCTGCCAGATGTCGGCCACATGCAGGAAGGCCGCCCGGTCCAGCCCGATTTCGACGAACGCCGACTGCATTCCCGGCAGCACCCGGCACACCCGTCCCAGATAGATATTGCCGACCAGTCCGCGGCTGCTGATGCGCTCGATATGGATTTCTTGCGTAACCCCTTGCTGCATGACCGCCACGCGGGTTTCCTGCGGGGTGACGTTGATTAAAATTTCTTCGCTCATGTTTTTGTCTTGGAAAAACTCATTGAACCGCGGAGGACGCAGAGGACGCGGAGAAATTCAAAAATTGACATGCCATTGCAGGCTTGCCGGCAGGGAAAATCGGTGTAAGTTTATGACCTTTCCTCTGCGACCTCCGCGTCCTCTGCGGTTTGTCCTTTTTTTAGATTTACAAAACCTCAATGCCGAAGCTGGAGAGCAATTGCGCCGTTTCGTATAACGGCAGCCCCATTACGCCGGAATAGCTGCCTTCGATTTTTTCGATAAATGTTGCCGCGCGTCCCTGGATCGCATAGGCACCGGCCTTGTCGAACGGTTCGCCGGTCATGGCGTAACGGCGAATTGCCTGATCCGTCAGGATGCCGAATTGCACCGTTGAAACAGACAGCTTTTGCTCGGTTTTGCTCCCGTTTGCCATCGCTACGACGGTGAGCACCTCATGCTTTTGTCCCGACAGGGCGGCCAGCATTTCCATCGCCTGTTCCCGGTTGGCGGGTTTGCCCATGATCCGGTTGCCCAGTGCGACAATCGTATCCGCCGCCAATACCGGGAGTTGGGGCAGTCGGCGCTGCTGCACGCGCAGCCAGGCGGTTTCAGCCTTGACATGGCCGATACGCAACGCGTAATCGCGCGGCTTCTCGTCGGGCAAGGGCGTTTCATCGACATCCGTGCTGCGTGCCGGGTCCTCCCGAAGCAGTAATGGTTCAAAGCCCACCCCAATCTGGGCAAGCAGTTCGCGGCGGCGCGGCGAGCGCGAGGCCAGGTAAATGTGCTTGTTGCCGATGGCCATTCTCTAATTCACTCCCGATGATAAGGATGGTTCTGGATCAGCGTCATCGCCCGGTATAATTGTTCCGCCAGCACCACCCTCACCATGCCGTGGGGTAAGGTCAGGCGGGACAAGGACCAGAGCCGGTCGGCGCGGCGCTTGAGGTCGGGATGCAGGCCGTCCGCACCGCCGATGACGAAAGCCACGTCGCGTCCGCCGCGCATCCAGTTTTTTACCCCATCCGCCAGTTCCAGCGTGCTCCAGTCCTTGCCGCGTTCATCCAGCGCGACCCGCTCGCAGTTGGCTGGCAGAGCCGCTTCGATGCGGCTTCGTTCGGCTTCGTGAACCTGTTCCGTGGTTTTGCCGCCCGCCCGTTTTTCCGGTTTTATTTCGATCAGCTCGATACGCGCTTCGCGCGGCATACGCCTGGTGTATTCGGCAAAGCCTTCGCTCACCCAGGCCGGCATTTTGTGGCCGACCGCGATGATCAGCAGTTTCACGGATGGGAAGGGGGATGCGGCAGCTCGAGTTTTTTACTCATTGATGGGCCGCCCCATAATTGTTCGAGATTGTAATATTCCCGGATCTTGGGTTGCATGATGTGGACGACCACCCCGCCTAAGTCTACCAGCACCCACTCGCCGGATTCCTCTCCTTCCACGCCGAGTATGTGTGCACCCAGTTCCCTGAGTTTTTTCTGCACGTTGTCGGACAAGGCTCGGGTCTGGCGGTTGGAGTCCGCACTGGCGACGATCATGTAATCGGTCATGCTGGTGAGTTTTTTCACATTCATCACCACGATGTCGCGTGCCTTGATGTCTTCCAGCGCGACAACCACTGCATCTTTCATTGCTTCAAGTTCCATTGTGTTCCTTAATAAAGTCCGTTGGTCTGAATATAATCGAGAACCGCGTCGGGGAGCAAATAACGCGGGCTCTGGCCGGCGGCGAGCTGTTCGCGGATTTGCGTCGCGGAAATGTCGAGCGCGGTAATCGGCTGTATGAAAACAGCGCCAGCGGAGGTGGCGCTTAAAGCCTCCGGCTCGTTGGTCAGGCGCCGGTTGAGTTCATCGCGCAAATCATTGGGCATCGTCGCCGCCGCGCGGCCCAGGCCGGAAAAACCGGGCCGCTGCGCCACGACAATATGGGCCAGTTCGAACAGCTCGCGCCAGCGATGCCAGGAAATCAGCCCGAGAAATGCGTCGGTGCCCATGAACAGGCACAGCGGCTGCGCCGCACCGGTTTCGCGGCGCAAATCCAGCAGGGTTTCCACCGTATAGGAAGGCGTCGGCTTGAAGATTTCCCGCTCATCCAGGGTGAACAGGGGGTTGCCGACGATGCCCAGGCGCGCCATTTCAAGGCGCTGTTGTGTCAGGGCAAACGGTTGCGTGCGGTGGGGCGGCCGCCCCGCCGGGATGAACCGCACTTCGCGCAGGCCCAATCCCTCGGCCAGTTCCTGCGCCAGCCGCAGATGGCCGAAATGGATCGGGTCGAAAGTGCCGCCGAGGATGCCGATCGGGGAGGGTGTTTTGGCGAGTGGCGAGTGGCGAGTGGCGAGATTAAACATCCTCACTACTTACCACTCGCCACTCGCCACTCGCCACTCGCCATCAGTGATCCTCGATATGGTGCATCGATTCCTCGGCGGGCAGGCCGGTGTCGGGGTCGCTCCAGTCGGCGATGCCCAGTTCCGCCTCTGCTTCCCCCAGCGACTCGCCGGGTTCGTAGTCGGAATCGGCGTTGTATTCCATGTCCTGCACGGCTTCCAGCAGCGTCGCGAAGGGGCCGAACACTGCCTCGGTCTCCTTGTCCTGCCAGAAAAAACCGTCCGGGCGTTCGGTGATCCGGGTTTTGTCATACTCTGGCGAGGTTTCCGGAATATTGATAGTCATGCGCCCTCCTTACAATAATACGTTGTCTGAATTTAACCGCGGATGTGGCCATCGCCCAGCACGATGAATTTCTGGCTGGTCAGGCCTTCCAGCCCGACCGGGCCGCGCGCGTGGATTTTATCGGTGGAAATGCCGATTTCCGCGCCCAAGCCGTATTCGAAGCCGTCGGCGAAGCGGGTGGAGGCATTCACCATCACCGAACTGGAGTCCACCTCGCGCAGGAAACGGCGCGCCCGGCTGTAGTCCTCGGTGACGATGGACTCGGTGTGCTGCGAGCTGTAGGTGTTGATGTGCTCGATCGCCGCATCAATATCCTTCACCACCCGTACGCTCAGGATCGGCGCCAGATATTCGGTGTGCCAGTCTTCCTCGGTGGCCTCTTTCATCTGCGGGACAATCGCACGGGAGGCGGCATCGCCGCGCAGTTCCACCCCTTTGTCCAGATAGATCTTGCACAACGGCGGCAGCACCTCTTTTGCCACGCCTTCCGCCACCAGCAGCGTTTCCATGGTGTTGCAGGTGCCATAGCGGCTGGTCTTGGCGTTGTCGGCGACCCTGATCGCCTTGTCCAAGTCGGCCCTGTCGTCGATATAAACATGGCACACGCCGTGCAGGTGCTTGATGACCGGGATGCGCGCCTCCTTGATCAGGCGCTCGATCAGGCCCTTGCCGCCGCGCGGCACGATCACGTCGACGTAATCCTTCATGGTGATCAGCTCGCCCACTGCGGCGCGGTCGGTGGTTTCGATCACCTGCACCGCCGTCGCCGGCAGGCCGGCCGCAGCCAGTCCTTCGCGCACGCAGGCGGCAATTGCCTGGTTGGAGTGGAGCGCCTCGGAGCCGCCGCGCAAAATCGCCGCGTTGCCCGATTTCAGGCACAGCCCGGCCGCATCGGCGGTGACGTTGGGGCGCGCTTCGTAGATGATGCCGATCACGCCCAGGGGCACGCGCATCTTGCCGACCTGAATGCCGGAGGGACGGTAGTTGAGGCCGCTGATCTCGCCGACCGGGTCAGGCAGGGCGGCGATTTGCAGCAAGCCTTCGGCCATGCCGGCCACGCCTTTTTCATTCAGGGTGAGGCGGTCGAGCAGCGCTTCTTCCAGCCCGGCTTCCCGCGCTTCGGCCAGATCCTTGGCGTTGGCTGCAATCAGTTTGGCGGTATCGCGCAGGATCGCCTGCGCCATCGCGGTCAGCGCCTTGTTCTTGGCATTGGTGTCGGCCTTCGCCATCAGGCGCGAAGCGGCGCGCGCATCCTGGCCAACCTTTTGCATATAAGCTTTGATGTCCATTTCCGTTACCTTTTCAGCGCACCCAGTCTCGTCGGGGCGGTCTCCAGGCCGCGATTCGCGGCTGGAGACCGCCCTACAGTTTGTTTATTGCGAAGAAGCTATTTTGCCACGCCCAAGCCCAATTGTAGCAATTCATCCCAGACGTCGCCCTGCGCCAGCCCCTTGATCATCCGGTCCAGCGCGGCGGCCTGTTTTAGCCCGGCGATCAGGCGGGTTTCGCTCAATCGGCTCAGGGCGCGCTGCACCAGGCTTTGGCGCGAATCCCACACGCGCATCTCGCGCAACAACTGCGGCAGGGAAGCGCCCTTGCGCTGGCCCTGCTTGAGCCGTGCCAGGGTGCGGATTTCCTGGGTCAGCGCCCACAGCGCCAGCGTCGGCGCCACGCCCTCGCCCTTCAGCCCGTCCAGAATTCGCGCCATGCGCCCGGCATCGCCGGCCAGCATGGCATCGGAAAGATTGAATACATCATAACGCGAGACGTCCAGCACCGCCTCGCGAATCTGGTCGAAATTCAGCGGGCCAGCCGGAAACAGCAGTCCGAGCTTCTGAATTTCCTGATGCGCCGCCAGCAGGTTGCCTTCGACACGGTCGGCCAGAAACTGCGTGGTCGCCGAATCGGCGCGCTGATTCTGTGCTGCCAGCCGTTGGCCGATCCATTGCGGCAGCTTCGCCCGTTCGACCGGGTAAACCGGGATCAAGGTGCCCGCCTGCTCCAGCGCCTTGAACCATTTCGTTGCCTGAGCCTGTTTGTCGAGCTTGGGGCAGGTGATCAGGGTCATCGTGTCGTCCGGCAACCTGGCGCAATAATCCTGCAATGCCTGGCCGCCTTCCGTGCCTGGTTTGCCGGTCGGGATGCGGATTTCGATAATGCGCCGGGCGGAAAACAGCGACAGACTGTTGCCGCTCGCCAGCAGGGTCTGCCAGCTAAAGCCGGCCTCGGCCGTGAACACCTCACGCTCGGCGTAGCCGCTGTGCCGGGCGTGGGCGCGGATGGCATCGGCGGCTTCCAGCGCCAGCAACGGCTCGTCGCCGAAAATCAGGTACAGTGCGGCCAGCCCGCGCTGTAAATGCGCGGATAACTGGTCAGCGTTGAGGCGCGCCATACCGCTTTTGCCGGGTATCGGCAGGTTGCAGCTTGGCGGCCGCCAGCCGCCGTATCAACTGGGCGAGGGCGTCGTTATACATATCCTGGTAAAGCAGCGCCTCTTCCTGTTGCTTCGCCAGCACCTGGGTGTCGTCATAAGTCATGTCGCGCGACAGCTCGATTGGCTGGCTGGCGATCAGATCGCGGTTTTGCTTGTCGAACAGGCGATAGTTGACACGGTAGGTCAACTGGAATTCCCGCACCCGGCCCGCGCCGCTCAGGGACAGGATGCGTTTATCGCGCGTTGCGCTTTGTATCTGCAGTACCGCGTCGGCATCGGCAGGTTTGTCAACCAGCCGGGTTTCTGTGCCGGTAGAGATTGCCCGGCTGATTTCCGCTGCCAAGGCCGGGCTGCCGCCACCATCCACATACAGGGCCTTAAACGGCAGGTTCGCCACCCCGCGCAGATGGAAGCCGCAGCTTGCCAGAAGAAGAAGGGCGGTTACCGCGAGAAATTTGCGCATCGTTGCTCCTTTAAACCACTACGTTGACCAGCCTGCCCGGCACCACCACCACTTTTTTCGCCGGTTTGCCGTCCATGAATTTTTGCACATTCGGGCTGGCCAGGGCCAGTTGCTCGATTGCTTCCTTGCTGGCGTCCCTGGCGACCGTGATGCTGCCTCTGAGCTTGCCGTTGACCTGCAACATGATCTCGATTTCGTCCTGCACCAGGGCAGTGTCGTCCACCGTGGGCCAAGCTGCGTCGAGCAGGTTGGCACCGGGTTTGAGTTCCGCCCACAGCGCCTGGCAGGCGTGCGGCACGATTGGCGCCAGTAATACCACCACCGCTTCCAGCGCTTCCTGCATCACGGCGCGGCCATTCGGGCTGGCGTCATCGGATTTGGCCAAGGCGTTCATCAGTTCCATCACTGCGGCAATGGCGGTGTTGAATTGCTGACGCCGGCCATAATCGTCGCCAACTTTCTGGATGGTCGAGTGCAGCTGGAAGCGCAGCGCCTTCAGTCCGGCCGGCAAATCCCCCCCCGGCCCCCCTTTGACAAAGGGGGGAGTCAGGGGGGATTTTTCGACATGGTCGTGCACGGCCTTCCATAGCCTTCTGAGGAAGCGGTGCGCACCTTCCACGCCGGCATCCGACCATTCCAGGCTCTGTTCCGGCGGCGCGGCGAACATCATGAACAGGCGCGCGGTGTCGGCGCCGTACTGGTCGATCAGCCCCTGCGGGTCGACCGTGTTGCCCTTGGACTTGGACATCTTGGTGCCGTCCTTCAGCACCATGCCCTGGGTCAGCAGATTGGTGAATGGTTCGCCGCTTTTCACCAGCCCGACATCGCGCATCAGCTTGTTGAAGAAGCGCGCATACAGCAGGTGCAGGATGGCGTGCTCGATGCCGCCGACGTACTGGTCGACCGGCAGCCAGTAATCGGCGCGCTGGTCGAGCATCGCCTGATCGTTGTCCGGGCAGGCATAGCGGGCGTAGTACCAGGACGATTCGACGAAGGTGTCCATGGTGTCGGTCTCGCGTTCGGCGGGGCCGCCGCATTTCGGGCAGGTGGTTTCATAAAACGACGGCATCTTCTTGATCGGCGAGCCGATGTCGATCTTCACGTCCTCCGGCAGCACCACCGGCAGGTCTTTCTCCGGCACCGGCACGTCGCCGCAAGTCTTGCAGTGGATGATCGGGATCGGGCAGCCCCAGTAGCGCTGGCGCGAAATGCCCCAGTCGCGCAGGCGGTACTGCACCTGCTGGTCGCCGAGGTTCTTGGCCTTGAGGTCGGCAGCGATGGCGTCAATCGCCTGATCGTAGTTTAGGCCGTCGTATTTTCCAGAATTCCACAATTCTCCATGCATTCCAAATCCGGGATGCCAGCCGTGCGTCCAAAGATGTTCCATTGGGATCGCTTCGGAGGAGGTTTTAGGCTTAGCCTGCGAAGAATCAAGACCTCCAGGTAGAACCACCGGTTTAATCGGCAAGCCATATTGTTTTGCGAAATGGAAATCGCGCTCGTCGTGCGCCGGCACCGCCATTACCGCGCCTTCGCCGTAGCTCATCAGCACGTAGTTGCCGACCCACACCGGCACTTGTTCGCCGGTCAGCGGGTGGGTGACGTCGATGCCCGTGGCCATGCCCTTCTTTTCCATGGTGGCCATGTCGGCCTCGGCCACGCCGCCCTTCTTGCATTCCTCGATGAAGGCGGCAAGTTCGGGGTTGTTCTGCGCCGCCAGCGTCGCCAGCGGATGCTCGGCGGCCACGGCGACGAAAGTCACGCCCATGATGGTGTCGGCGCGGGTGGTGTAGACCCACAGCTTCTCGTCATTGCCGTAAGGAAAGGCAAAGCGCACGCCATAGCTCTTGCCGATCCAGTTCTTCTGCATGGTGCGCACCTGCTCGGGCCAGCCGGTCAGGTTGTCGAGTTCGGAGAGCAGTTCGTCGGCGTAGGCGGTGATCTTCATGAAGTACATCGGGATCTCGCGCTTTTCCACCGGCGCGCCGGAGCGCCAGCCGCAGCCGTCGATCACCTGCTCGTTGGCGAGCACGGTCATGTCGACCGGGTCCCAGTTCACCGTGGCGAGTTTCTTGTAGATCAGGCCTTTTTCAAACAGCTTGGTGAACAGCCACTGCTCCCAGCGGTAGTAATCCGGCTTGCAGGTCGCCAGTTCGCGGCCCCAGTCCACGGCCAGGCCGAGGCTCTTGAGCTGGCCGCGCATGTAGTCGATGTTGGAGTAGGTCCATGCCGCCGGCGCGACGTTGTTGGCGATCGCCGCGTTTTCGGCGGGCAGGCCGAAGGCGTCCCAGCCCATCGGCTGCAATACGTTGAAGCCGAGGAAGCGGTGATAGCGCGCCAGCACGTCGCCGATGGTGTAGTTGCGCACATGCCCCATGTGCAGCTTGCCGGACGGATAAGGGAACATCGACAGGCAATAGTATTTGGGCTTGCCGGGAATTTCGGCGGCCTTGAAGGCATGGCTTTGTTCCCAGAATGCCTGGGCCTGACGTTCGATTTCTGTGGGTTGGTATTGCGCTTGCATGAACGGGGGGCATCCTCTTAACGTGAAACACGCGAAGCGTTCCTTGTCCCCCTCTCCCGCTTGGGGAGAGGGCTAGGGGTGAGGGAAACGGGCATGGCGAGCTTCATTCTCAGGGATGGCACAATTGCCATGCCCGTTAACGATGGGCAATTATAACCGCGAACGGCGATTCCGGTTTGCGCCTTTTGCCGGGGTGCCGCGATGAAAAACAAAACAAGTTTATGCTTCCATTCAAGAATCGAATGCCTCGAATAGTGACAAATGCGGCAGGGCAAGATTATACTCAGCCAATTATTTAATGACTTAAAGTACGCGGGAGGTTTTAAAGATGTCCAAGAAGCATCCAGTTATCGCTGTTACCGGTTCGTCTGGCGCCGGCACGACCACGGTCAAGGTCGCATTCGAGCATATATTTCTGCGGGAAAAAATCAATGCCACCGTGGTGGAAGGCGACAGCTTTCATGCGCTGGATCGGGTGCAGTTCAAGGAGGCGGTAAAAAAAGCCGAAGCCAAGGGCAACGCCAATTTCAGCCATTTCGGCCCGGAGGCCAACCACTTCGACAAAATCGAAGCGCTGTTCAAGAGCTATGGCGAAACCGGCACCGGCAAGAAGCGCTACTACCTGCATAACGCCGATGAGGCCGAAGCGCATTGCGCCCGCCTTAAATTGAAAACCAAGCTGGGCGCCGGCGAATTCACGCCTTGGGAAGACATCCCCGGCGGTTCCGACATTCTGTTCTATGAGGGCCTGCATGGCTTGGTGGCGAACGGCAAGACCGACGTGTCCAAACACGTCGATCTGGGTGTCGGCGTGGTGCCTATCGTCAACCTGGAGTGGATCCAGAAAATCCACCGCGACGGCAAGGAGCGCGGCTATTCAGCCGAAGCCACAGTTGAGACCATCCTGCGCCGCATGCCGGACTACATCAACTACATCACGCCGCAGTTCTCGCGCACCGACATCAACTTCCAGCGCGTGCCGACTGTGGATACCTCCGACCCTTTCATCGCGCGCGACATCCCGACGCCGGACGAGAGCTTCGTGGTGATCCGTTTCAAGGATCCCAAGGGCATCGATTTCCCCTACCTGCAAAGCATGATCCATAATTCGTTCATGTCGCGCCGCAACACCCTGGTGGTGCCCGGCGGCAAGATGGGCTTCGCCATGGAAGTGGTTCTCGCCCCGATGATCCACGACATGATGGAAGCAAAAAAGAAGGCCAAAAAATAACCAGCCGGAATCGCAGTAAATCAACCCGGATGTCGGCGCAAGCCGGTTCCGGGTTTTTTATTTCACCCGTTCTGGAATAAAAGCCACTTCATCGCCGTCGCCGATGGCCGTTTCCAGTGTTGCCGGCGCCCGGTTCACCATCACCGTCAGTTCCTTGCCATTCGCCAGGGCTTTTCCGTAAGCCTCGTCGCGGCGCCCGAGCCAGTCGATCAGCGCCTTCACGTTGCCCGCCGAAGCAGGCAGCGTCACCTGTTCCGAAGTCTTGCCCAGCGCATCTGCCAGCTGCGCGAAATACATCAGTTTGGTCATTACGTTTTCTCCGTTGTCGTGCCTTGGCAATTTTTAAGAATTATATTCACCGCAGAGGACGCGGAGGACGCGGAGGAATTCAAAGGCTTAATTGATGAAAGCCCTTCCGCCTTTCGGTTTTCCTCAGCGTCCTCCGCGTCCTCTGCGGTTCAGTAGTTTTTTGTAGGATAATAGCCGCTTCCGATGCCCTGAATCTTACCACGCCATGTCCCAGCCTTTCCTTTCCGGCCTCAACCCCGAACAGCTCGAAGCCGCCACGCTGCCGCACCAGTCGGCGCTAATCCTGGCCGGTGCCGGCAGCGGCAAGACGCGGGTGCTGACCACCCGCATCGCCCACCTGATTCAGACCGGCCAAACCAGCCCGGCGGGCATCCTGGCCGTGACCTTCACCAACAAGGCTGCCAAGGAAATGCTGACACGGCTGTCCGCGATGCTGCCAATCAACACGCGCGGCATGTGGATCGGCACTTTCCACGGCCTGTGCAACCGGCTGCTGCGCGCCCATCACCGCGAAGCCAATCTGCCCGCGTTGTTCCAGATACTCGATTCCGCCGATCAGCTTTCCGCGATCAAGCGGCTGCTGAAAGCGCTGAACGTCGACGACGAGAAATTTCCACCCAAGCAGTTGCAGCATTTCATCAACGGCTCCAAGGATCAGGGATTGCGCGCCAAGGATGTGGAAGCCTACGATCCCTACACGCGCCGGCAGCAGGAGCTGTTCGCCGCCTACGACGAGCAGTGCCAGCGCGAAGGTGTGGTGGATTTCGCCGAGTTGCTGCTGCGGAGCTATGAACTGCTGGCCCGCGATGCCGCCTTGCGCAGCCATTACCAGAGCCGCTTCCGCCATATTCTGGTGGATGAATTCCAGGACACCAACCGCCTGCAATATCTCTGGCTCAAGCAACTGGCCGGCCCGGACGCCGCCGTGTTCGCGGTTGGCGACGACGACCAGTCGATCTACGCCTTTCGCGGTGCGCGCGTCGGCAATATGCTCGACTTCGAGCGCGATTTTGGCGTGGCAAAAGTCATCAAGCTGGAGCAGAACTATCGCTCCCACGGCAACATTCTCGACGCTGCCAATGCGCTGATCGCCCACAACCGTGGCCGTCTCGGCAAGAACCTGTGGACTGCCGAGAGCACCGGCGAACCGATCCGACTGTACGAAGCCGCCACCGACGGCGAGGAGGCGCAGTTCATCGTCGAGGAGGCGCGCGCGCTGAAGCGTGAGGGTATTGATTTCGCCGATATCGCCATCCTGTATCGCTCCAACGCGCAATCGCGGGTGCTGGAACATGCCTTGTTCAATGCCGGGGTGCCCTACCGCGTCCACGGCGGCTTGCGTTTTTTCGAGCGCCAGGAGATCAAGCACGCGCTGGCCTATCTGCGTCTGATCGGCAACACCGACGACGATGGCGCACTATTACGGGTGATCAATTTCCCGGCGCGCGGCATCGGCGCGCGCAGCCTGGAGCAGTTGCAGGAAATCGCGCTGCGCAACCAGACCAGCCTGTGGCAGGCAGCGCAAAGCGGACAGCTCGGCGGCAAGGCCGGAGCCAACATCGGTGCTTTTCTCGCGCGTGTCGAATCAATGCAGGAAACCTGTCGCGGCCTGCCGCTACCGGAACAGATCGAACACATGCTGGCCCATAGCGGGCTGATCGCGCATTACCAGGGCGAGAAAGAAGGCGCCGACCGGGTCGAAAATCTCAACGAACTGGTCAATGCCGCCGTGGGCTTCGTCGCGGAAAGCGAGGACGACAGCCTCGCCGCCTTCCTCACTCACGCTGCGCTCGAAGCCGGCGAACACCAAGCCGAGGCGGGCAGCGACGCGTTGCAGATGATGACAGTGCATGCCGCCAAGGGGCTGGAGTTTCATGCGGTGTTTCTGAGCGGGCTGGAGGAAGGGCTGTTTCCCCATGACAATGCGCGCAATGAAGCCGACGGTTTGGAGGAAGAGCGCCGCCTGATGTATGTCGCCATCACCCGTGCCCGGCGCCGGCTTTACCTCAGCCTGGCGCAAAGCCGGATGTTGCACGGCCAGTTTCGCTATGGGCTGGCGTCGCGCTTCCTGAATGAAATTCCCGAAGGTCTGCTGAAACGGATCAATCCGGCACCCAAGGCCCATTACCCTTCCTCGGGGGATTCCGGTTATCAGCGGTCTGAAAGCCGCGACAGGGCAACGAAGAACTGGGCGTCACAACCCGAGCCCGTCAACCCCGCCGCCAGTATCTACAAAAATGCCGACTCGCCCTGGCATATCGGCCAGAACGTAACCCACGCCAAGTTCGGCGCGGGCGTGATCGTCAATAGTGAAGGCAGTGGCGCGGAAGCGCGGGTACAGGTGAAATTCCGCGATTCCGGCGTGAAGTGGCTGGCACTGGAATATGCCAAGCTGACGGCGGTTTGAGGATGGGCTGACCATGCCTTACCGTATTTCTCAATTCAGAATTGAAGTCGCAGAACCCGATCCAGGGATGAAGAGTTAGTTCAGAAGTATCAAGTGCAGGCCTGATCCTTGCGCTTCCTTGCGGCCACCCGTCCGGGGACTCAGATGCTGTCTGCTTGCAGCATGCGGTTCATGCCTGCGATGACGCTCAGGTTGGAAGTTTCCATCACCGTCAGCGCGGCCAGCGCGCCCGGATAGTCGCCGGCCCGGAACAGCTGCACCGCCTTGCGCGCATTGTCATGCACCGCCTTGTGCGGTTCTTCCATTTCACGGTAGCCGGGCAAGCGCGAGAAGCGCTCCCTGCCGTCGCCATCGTAGTACCACTGGCCGAGGCGACAGGCGGTGTAGTCGGGCAGGCTCTCCGCCGTGGCGTGTGAAATGCCCATGAAGACCTTGTACACCTCAAGCTTCAGCGCCAATTCCTGCAAGTTCGCCAGTTCGATGTTGGCCAGCAAGGAAGTGCCGGTGATCGACGCTTCGAGTTCTTTCGACAGGCTGAACAGGTGCGCCATGCTGTCGGTCGCCGTCTTGCTGTCGTCGCTATGGCGGTTGGCTTCCGCCGCCCCCTGCTCCATGACGGCCTTGGCGTCCCGTGTCTCGACCTGAATCTGTCCGACCAGGTCGGCGATCTCGGTGGTCGCCTTGGTGGTGCGTTCGGCCAGCTTGCGTACCTCATCCGCGACCACGGCGAACCCGCGTCCCTGCTCGCCGGCGCGCGCCGCCTCGATGGCCGCGTTGAGCGCCAGAAGATTGGTCTGATCGGCGATTTCCTTGATCAGCGAGACAATGCCGCCGATCTGGCCCGCCCGCTGGTTGAGGCCGGTGACGCTAACTGATGCCTGATTGATGTTGTCGAACATCGTGTGCAGGTTTTCGGCAATCTTTTCAAACCCATGGCGATTCTGGCTTGATTCCTCCGCAGCGGTTATCGCCGATGCTTTCTGGCGTGCCATGGTATTCGACAGATTCGAAAACGAATCGTCCAGGTCACCCAACGATTTGCTGAAATTGGAAAGATTGGCGAACATGCCTTCGTAGAAAACCTGGCGCTGGCGCAGTTCCTCCAGTTCCGTCCGCTCCGTCGCACGCTGTTCTTCGGCAAGCGCGAGCGCGGCCCGCAGTTCGGCTTCCTGATCCCTCAGTTGGAGGTTCTCGGCTTGTTGTTGCGTCAGATCGCTTTTAAGTTTTGATCGAAACATCAGTCGCTCCTGAGCCGGGTGGTTTTTGCCCACCACGAAATGGGGAAAGTATACGGGTCTTATTGAGGTTCTATGGTATCGGGATTTGAATGGGATGGATCAATTCCTTGCATTGCCTCGGTCTTATCGCCATCTTCAGCCGGAAAAATATCCTTGTAACCCACATAAATCGAGGCGCTCAGCACCGGCACCAGTATCAGCATGCCGAGGCCGAAGGGGATCATGGCGAGCATCATCAGGATGAAGGCGATTACACCGTAAACCAGGAAGGGCAGCCAGTTGCGCAGGCAGCCGAAGAAGCTCAGTTTCATGGCCTCGGTTGCGGTGCAGCCGCGCAGCATTACCAGCGCAGGCGCGAACCAGTAAGCCATCAGCAGCGGAATCATCAGCGCCGAGGCGATCAGCAGGGCGATCAGCAGTCCGCCCATTGCGCCGACTACTATCTCGTTCGGCTCCGCGCCGTTCATGTGGCCCAGCGCCGCCGAGCCCAGAATGGCGCCGCCGCCGCCCATCATCATCAGCCCGAGAATGGTGATCGAACCCACCAGATACAGGCCGCCCACGGTAATCAACTGGCCGGTGTTCTGTTTGAAACCGGCAACCAGGTAGCCCAGTTCGATCTCTCCGCCTTGTTCCAGGTCGTGGCAGGCCTGCATGAATCCGGCGGTGAACGCCGGCGCCAGCAATGTCATTAGCAGCGGCCCGACGATCGGAATAATCGAAACCACGATCGCCGCCAGAAAATAAATCACGAACAGGGTGATCCAGATCGGCGGGTTTTTCCTGAACAGGGCGAAGCCGTCCACTATCCATTGCCAGCCTTGGCCGGCATCTACTTTGCGCATTTCCATGAATGTTTCCCTAGTGGCCTAGAAGCGCATCAGCACCCATTGCGGCACGCGCACGCCGGAGTCCAGGTTGTCCTGGCGGGAGAACTGTCCATCCCCCCGTGGATCGACCAGATAATAGGACACACCGTGGGGTGGCGTGACTTTCAGCATGTACAGCTTGCCGCCGATGCGGTATTCCTCGACGGTGTCCGTGCCGCGCTTGATGATGGTGACCTGCGGCTCGAAGGCCGGGTCGAGTTCCATGCCAGCGGGCGCCGGCGGCGGTTCGGGTATCGGTTGCAAATCCTTGGGCAGCGGTTTGGCGTCTTCCGCATAAACAGGGAGCGTCAGGGCAATCAGCAGGAAGGCGATCAGGGCACGCATATTTATTCCTCGGGGCACAAAATTATTTTCAATGTTACAGGCTGAGCAGCATTTCCCGCTCGGCGGCGGATGGCTCGAAGCCGCGTGTTTCATAATACTTGAAGATCGCGTCTACCACATCCTTGGGTTCGTCGATGACCTGGATCAGATCCATGTCGTTCGCGTCGATGGTTCCTTCCGTGACCAGGGTATCCCGGAACCAGTCGATCAAGCCGCGCCAGTAGGGTTCGCACATCAGGATGATCGGGATCTTGCGGGTCTTGCCGGTCTGCACCAGGGTCAGCGCCTCCATCAGCTCGTCCAGCGTGCCGAAGCCGCCCGGCATTACGACATAAGCGGTGGCGAACTTGACGAACATGACCTTGCGCGCAAAAAAATGGCGGAAAGTCTGGCTGATGTCCTGGTAGAGGTTGGTGTGCTGTTCGTGCGGCAACTGGATGTTCAGGCCGACGCTGGGGGATTTGCCGAAGAAGGCGCCCTTGTTGGCGGCTTCCATGATGCCCGGGCCGCCGCCGGAAATCACGCTGAAACCGGCATCCGACAAGAGCCGGGAAATTTCCTCGGTCAGCTTGTAATATGGGCTGTCGGGAGAGGTGCGGGCGCTGCCGAAAATACTTACTGCAGGGCGAATGCCGCCCAAGCGCTCCGTTGCTTCGACGAATTCTGCCATAATCTCGAACACGCGCCAGGATTCTCTGGCGGTATAAGCGTGCGTGGCAATATCCGTACCCAGCATTTCTGGAATTTTTTCTGAGGCGTTCATTTAAGTCAATCGCAAATGGAAACAAAAACCCTGCTTCTGGTGGATGGCTCATCCTACCTGTACCGCGCATTCCACGCCTTGCCCGACTTGCGTAACCGCCACAACGAGCCGACCGGCGCAATTTACGGCGTGCTCAACATGCTGCGCCGCCTGCACAAGGATTATAGCGCCGATTATAGCGCCTGTGTGTTTGACGCCAAGGGCAAGACCTTCCGCGACGACCTCTATCCGCAATACAAGGCCCACCGCCCGCCGATGCCGGACGACCTGGTGCGGCAGATCGAGCCGTTGCATCAGGCGATTCGCGCCATGGGCTGGCCGCTGCTGATGGTGGACGGGGTGGAGGCCGATGACGTCATCGGCACCCTGGCCGAAATGGCTTGGCGCCAGGGCATCCGCAGCGTGATTTCGACCGGCGACAAGGACATGGCGCAACTGGTTAATCCGCACGTCACCCTGGTCAACACCATGAGCAACGAAAAGCTCGATGAGGCTGGCGTTGCCGCCAAGTTCGGCGTGCCAGCGGCGCGCATCGTCGATTACCTCACCCTGGTCGGCGATGCTTCGGACGGCGTGCCGGGAGTGGCGAAATGCGGCCCCAAGACCGCCGTCAAATGGCTGACGCAGTACGACTCACTCGACAATCTGATTGCTCATGCCGGAGAAGTCGGCGGAGCAGTCGGCGAAAACCTGCGCAACACTTTGGGCTGGCTGCCAACGGGCCGCGAACTGATCACCATCAAGTGCGACGTGGCGCTGCCGGTCGGCTTGGATGAGCTCGGCCCCAAGCCGCAAGATATGTCCAAGCTGATCGAACTTTATGAGCACTGCGAATTCAAGGCCTGGCTGCGGGAGATTCAGGCGGTGGGGAGTCCAACGCAGGAAAGCCATCGCCCGGCGGCGGAACAAAATGCGCAGTCGAGCTTGTTTTTCGAGGCCGCCCGGCATTACGAAACCGTGTTGACCGAAGCCGCGTTCGAGCGCTGGCTAGAAAAAATCGCCAGTGCGGAGCTGGTCTCGGTGGATACTGAAACCACCGGGCTCGATCCGCTGGCGGCGCAGATCGTCGGTATTTCTCTTGCCACCGAGGCCGGCACTGCTGCTTATATTCCGCTGGCCCACCATTATGCCGGCGCGCCGCAGCAGCTCGACCGGGCGACGGCACTGGCCCGGCTCAAACCGTTTCTGGAAGACCCGGCACGACCCAAGCTCGGGCAGAATCTCAAGTACGACAAGCACATTTTCGCCAACCACGGCATTGCCCTGAACGGCATTGTTCACGACACCCTGCTGCAATCCTATGTGCTCGAAAGCCACCGGTCGCACGACATGGATTCGCTGGCGCTGCGCCATCTCGGTGCCAAAACCATCACCTATGCCGAGGTCGCCGGCAAGGGCGCGAAACAGATCGGCTTCGACCAGGTGGATATCGACACCGCCACCCGTTATGCCGCCGAGGATGCCGACATTACCCTGCAACTGCATCAGGCCCTATATCCGCAGATCGAGCCCGACGCCAGGCTGAATCACATTTACCGGAACATCGAGATGCCGCTGCTCGACGTGTTGTTTACGGTGGAGCGCAACGGCGTGCTGCTGGATGCCAAACTGCTTGCCCGGCAAAGCCAGGAGCTCGGCCAGAGCATGATGCGGCTGGAAGCCGAAGCCCACCAACTGGCCGGTCAGCCGTTCAATCTCAACAGCCCGAAGCAGATTCAGGAAATATTGTTCAACCAGCTTGGCCTGCCGGTGAAAAAGAAAACCCCAGGCGGCACCCCGTCCACTGACGAGGATGTATTGCAGGAACTGGCGCTGGACTACCCCCTGCCCAAGGTGTTGCTGGAATATCGCGGCCTGACCAAACTCAAGTCTACCTATACCGACAAACTGCCGCGCATGGTCGATCCGCAAACCGGCCGCGTCCACACCAGCTACAATCAGGCGGTGGCGGTGACGGGGCGGCTCGCCAGCTCCGACCCCAACTTGCAGAACATCCCGGTGCGCACCCAGGAAGGACGACGCATCCGTGAAGCCTTCGTCGCCCCGCCCGGCAGCCACATCGTCGCCGCCGACTATTCCCAGATCGAATTGCGCATCATGGCGCACCTGTCGGGCGACCAGAGCCTGCTCAAGGCTTTTGACGCGGGCGAGGACATTCACCGCGCCACGGCGGCGGAAGTGTTCGGCACCACGCCGGAGGAAGTCAGCAGCGAGCAGCGCCGCTACGCCAAGGTGATCAACTTCGGCCTGATCTACGGCATGTCTTCATACGGCCTGGCATCGCAACTCGGCATTGAGCGTAGCGCTGCCCAGTCCTATATGGAGCGTTATTTCGCCCGTTATCCCGGTGTCGCCCAGTACATGGAGCGCACCCGCGAAGTCGCGCGCGCCCAGGGTTATGTCGAGACCGTGTTTGGCCGCCGCCTGTGGCTGCCCGAGATCAATGCCGCCAACGGCATGCGCCGCCAGGCCGCCGAGCGCGCCGCGATCAACGCGCCGATGCAGGGCACCGCCGCCGACCTGATCAAACTGGCCATGATCGCGGTGCAGTCCTGGCTGGAGAAAAGCCGGATGCACAGCCTGGTCATCATGCAGGTGCACGACGAACTGGTGCTGGAAGTGCCCGAGGCCGAGCTGGAAACCGTCAGGTGCGAACTGCCCGGCTTGATGTGCGGCGTGGCGCAACTGGCGGTGCCGCTGGTGGTGGATTTGGGGGTGGGGCCGAACTGGGAGCAGGCGCACTGATTCAAACATCGCAAACCCCGCCCGGCTATGGCAAACTGATGGCCTCCAATGTAAACGTCATGGTGAAATCATGGGTGAACCGTCGCAAAACACGTTGAGCGCAGCCAAAACCGGCTATACCGAACTCGGGCATCTGGTGCGCCAGCTCCACGGAACCCTGCGCGAACTGGGGTGCGACGAAGCCATGCAGGACATGGTGGGCGAATTGCCCGACACCCAGGATCGCCTCAGTTACATCGCCCAGCTTACCGAGCAGGCTGCCCAGCGCGTTCTTGGCGCGGTAGAGATTGCATTGCCATTGCAGGAAAGGATGGAGGTCGATGCGCTGGCCTTGGCCGAGGAATGGCGCGGCGCCAAGGAGGATGGCGAGTTTCAGCGGATAGGCGAGAAAATGCTGGCCTTTCTTGAAGGTGTCCCCAGCCATACCAAAGAGACCTCATCCCAGCTCACCGATATCATGATGGCACAGGATTTTCAGGATCTCACCGGGCAGGTGATCAAAAAAGTCGCGCACCTGACGCAAAATCTGGAGCATCAACTGGTGCATATCCTGCTGCTCAGCAAGCCATCCGGTGCGAGAGGGGAGGGCAACGGCCTGCTCAACGGGCCGGTGGTGAAAAGACAAGGCCGCACTGATGTCGTGAACAATCAGGGAGAAGTGGACGACCTGCTCAGCAGCCTGGGTTTCTGAATCTTTCCCATTCCCCCAAAGGCAGCGCGCGGTTTTTCTCGCGCATGCACTGAAATTAGGGCATGAAACCGGCTTTCATGACCCGCATCAGCTTATGTGATCTTACTTGATCTGATTGCTTCCTCGGCATCGGGTTTGGGATTACAATACCGCCCTTTCCGCTCAAAATTTAAGCAATGCAAATCGGCCCCTATTCCCTGAATAGCAACCTGATCGTCGCCCCCATGGCGGGCGTGACGGATCGGCCTTTCCGCAAGCTGTGCCGGGCTTTCGGCGCAGGGTTGGCGGTGTCGGAAATGGTGGCGTCCAATTCCCTGCTTTACGGCAGCGAGAAAACCAAACGCCGGGCCGATAGCGCGGGAGAAACCGAACCGGTGTCGGTGCAGATCGTCGGCGCCGACCCTGCGATGCTGGCGGAAGCGGCGAAATACAATGCCGACCGCGGCGCCCAGATCATCGACATCAATATGGGCTGTCCGGCAAAGAAAATCTGCAATGTGATGGCGGGTTCGGCACTGCTGCAGAATGAGCCTTTGGTGGCGCGTATTCTCGAAACCGTGGTCAAGGCCGTGGACGTGCCGGTCACCCTGAAGATTCGCACCGGCTGGGACAAGAACAGCCGTAATGCGATCAATGTGGCGCGCATCGCCGAAGCCTGCGGCATCCAGGCGCTCGCCATTCATGGCCGTACGCGCGCCTGCGGCTACAGCGGCGAGGCCGAGTACGACACCATTGCCGCGGTCAAGGCCGAGATCCGCATCCCGGTGATTGCCAATGGCGACATCACCACCCCGCAAAAAGCCGGGTTCGTGCTCGACTATACTAAAGCCGACGCCGTCATGATTGGCCGAGCGGCCCAAGGCCGGCCATGGATCTTCCGCGACATTGCACACTATCTGAAAACCGGCGAACTGCTGACGCGCCCCGGCGTGATGGAAACCCGCGATATGCTGATGGGCCATCTACAGGATATTTATGATTTTTACGGCGAATATACCGGCGTGCGCATGGCGCGCAAGCATATCGCCTGGTACACCAAAGGGCTACCGGACTCCGCCGGGTTCCGCCACGCCATGAACCAGCTGCAAACCACCCGCGGGCAGATTGACGCCGTCGAGTATTTTTTTGCCGAATCGACCGGATATACTTACCTTATGGAAAACGAGATGGCAGCATGATTGACGAAAACGAAATCGCAGTCTGCGTGCGCAAGGCAATGGCCCAGTATTTCAAGAACCTGGACGGGGAAAAGCCCTGCGCCATTTACGACATGGTGTTGGGGTGCGTGGAAAAACCGCTGTTACAGGTGGTCCTCGATCAAGCCCAAGGCAACCAGACCAAAGCCGCCGAGATTCTCGGCCTGAACCGCAACACTTTGCGCAAGAAAATGAAAACTCACGGCCTCAAATAACCCCCTAGCTGGAATTAAAATGATCAAAATCAGTCGTGCCCTCATCAGCGTTTCCGATAAAACCGGCGTTCTCGAATTCGCCAAAATCCTCCGCCAGTTCGGCATCGAAATCCTTTCCACCGGCGGCACCGCCAAAATGCTCGCAGATGCGGGTGTGGCAGTAACGGAAGTGGGCGACTACACCAGCTTTCCGGAAATGCTCGATGGCCGGGTCAAGACCCTGCACCCGAAAATTCATGGCGGCATCCTGTTCCGGCGCGATCTTCCCACCCACGTGGCGGCAGTGGAAGGTTCCGGCATTCCCGCCATCGACCTGGTGGTGGTCAACCTCTACCCGTTCCGCGAGACCATCGCCAAGCCGGATTGTTCGCTGGAAGACGCGATCGAGAACATCGACATCGGCGGGCCGACCATGGTGCGCGCCGCCGCCAAGAACCATACCGGTGTCGCGGTGGTGACTGATCCTGCCGACTATGCCGTGCTCGGCGTCGAAATGCAGGCCAACGGCGGCGCCTTGAGCGCCGCAACCCGGTTCAAGCTGGCGGTGAAGGCGTTCTCCCACACCGCCGAGTACGACGGCGCAATCAGCAACTACCTCACGGCCATTGGCCCGGACGGCAGCAAGCAGCAATTCCCGGAACGACTCAATTTCCAGTTCGCCAAGGCCCAGGGCATGCGCTACGGCGAGAACCCGCACCAGCAGGCCGCGTTCTATATTGCCGCCGGCGAAAAGGGAGTGAGCGTTTCCTCCGCCCGCCAGCTTCAGGGCAAGGAGCTTTCCTACAACAATATCGCCGACGCCGATGCCGCGCTGGAGTGCGTCAAGCAGTTCGACGAAGCGCCGGCCTGCGTCATCGTCAAGCACGCCAACCCGTGCGGCGTGGCTTACGGCGCCAATCTGCTCGAAGCTTATGACAAAGCCTACCAAACCGACCCGGAATCGGCCTTCGGCGGCATCATCGCCGTCAACGGCGAGCTGGATGCGGCCACCGCGCAAGCCATCGTCGAGCGCCAGTTCGTCGAAGTGATCATCGCACCCAAGGTCTCCGCCGCCGCCAGCGAAATCGTCGCCGCGAAGAAAAACGTGCGCCTGCTGGAATGCGGGCAATGGCCGAAGGAGCCCGGCAAGCGCCTGGATTTCAAGCGTGTCACTGGCGGTCTGCTGGTGCAGGAGGCCGATCTGGCGCTGTATAACGAACTCAAGGTGGTCAGCAAGCGCGCCCCGACCGAAGCCGAGATGGCTGACCTGCTGTTTGCCTGGCGCATCGCCAAGTTCGTCAAGTCCAACGCGATTGTTTACGTCAGCGGCAAAATGACCATCGGCGTCGGCGCCGGCCAGATGAGCCGTATCAACTCGGCACGCATCGCCGCCATCAAGGCCGAACATGCCGGCTTGCAGGTGCGCGGCTCGGTGATGGCGTCGGATGCCTTCTTCCCGTTCCGCGACGGCATCGACGCGGCCGGCCAAGCCGGTATCGCCGCCGTGATCCAGCCCGGCGGCTCGATGCGCGACGAAGAAGTGATTGCCGCCGCGGACGAACACGGCATGGCGATGGTGTTTACCGGGATGCGGCATTTCAGACACTAGGCTTGAACCGCAGAGGACGCGGAGGACGCAGAGGTTTAGACGTTTACGAGGGGTTTCCTCCGCGCCCTCTGCGTCCTCTGCGGTGGAAGGATTCTAAACATGAAAATTCTGGTTATCGGTAGCGGCGGGCGGGAACACGCACTGGCCTGGAAACTGGCGCGGAGTCCGCGTTCGACCCGGATTTTCGTCGCGCCTGGTAATGCCGGCACGGCGCTCGAGCCGGATCTGACCAATGTGGCCCTGCACACCATCCCCGAGTTGCTCGAATTCGCCAAAAAAGAAAGGGTCGGGTTTACCGTGGTTGGCCCGGAGGCGCCGCTGGCGGCTGGTATCGTCGATGCCTTTCGCGCTGAAGGCCTGAAAATTTTCGGCCCGACCCAATTCGCGGCACAGCTCGAAAGCTCCAAGGATTTTGCCAAAGCCTTCATGGTGCGTCACGGCATTCCCACCGCCGCTTACGCCACTTTCACCGATGCGGCACCGGCTCACGCCTACATCGACCAGCAGGGCGCGCCCATCGTCATCAAAGCCGATGGCTTGGCGGCGGGCAAGGGCGTGGTGGTCGCGCTAACGCTCGAAGAAGCCCACGCCGCCGTCGACATGATGCTGGACGGCAACAAACTGGGCGCAGCCGGCGCACGGGTGGTGATCGAGGAGTGCCTGATCGGCGAGGAAGCCAGCTTCATTGTCATGGCCGACGGCACGCACGTTCTGCCGCTCGCCACCAGCCAGGATCACAAACGCTTGCTCGATGGCGACCAGGGCCCCAACACCGGCGGCATGGGCGCCTATTCACCGGCACCGGTAGTCACCCCCGCGATGCATGCGCTGGTGATGCGCGAGGTGATCGACCCGGTGATGCAGGGCATGGCGCAGGAGGGGGAACTGTTCACCGGTTTTCTCTATGCCGGCCTGATGATTGACGCCAAGGGCAACGTCAAGGTGCTGGAATTCAACTGTCGCATGGGCGACCCGGAAACCCAGCCGATCATGCTGCGCCTCAAGAGCGATCTGCTCACCCTGGTCGAGCATGCCGTCAACGGCACGCTCGACCAGGTGGAAGCGGAATGGGACCGCCGCGCCGCCTTGGGTGTGGTGATGGCCGCCGCCGGCTACCCGGAAGACCCGCGCAAGGGCGACATCATCACCGGCTTGCCGCCCTTCACCGATCTGCTCGAAACCGCACCGCGCGACTACCATGTGTTCCACGCCGGCACCGCGCTCAAGGACGGCAAAGTGACCACCAGCGGCGGGCGCGTGCTGTGCGTCACCGCCCTGGGCGACAAGGTGCAGCTGGCACAGCGACGCGCTTACGAAATCGCCGACGCGATCAAATTCGATGGCTGCCAGATGCGGCATGACATCGGTCATCGGGCGATCAAGCCAAAAAACTAACTGTCGGCAAGTTTTCAGGGAGATTCCATGTCCACACCGTTCGTTGCCATCCTGATGGGTTCCGATTCCGACCTGCCCGCGATGAAATCCACGCTCGACACTCTGGCTTCTTTCGGCGTGTCTTACGAGGTTAAAATTTCTTCTGCGCACCGCACTCCGGCAGTCACTGCCGCCTATGTGGCCGACGCGGATCAGCGCGGCTGCGCGGTGTTCATTGCGGCAGCCGGGCTGGCCGCGCATTTGGCCGGCGCAGTAGCCGCTCACACCATCCGCCCGGTGATCGGCGTGCCGATGGAAGGCGGGCCGCTGAACGGTTTCGATG
The DNA here is from genome assembly GCA_028713975.1 of Sulfuricella sp. GTDB lineage: Bacteria > Pseudomonadota > Gammaproteobacteria > Burkholderiales > Sulfuricellaceae > Sulfuricella. Next base: position 99,530 of record JAQTNE010000004.1, on the reverse strand, counting down.
CGTTGCTCTCGACGGTGCAAATGCCCGGCGGCGTGCCGGTGGCCTCGGTTGCGATCGGCAAGGCCGGGGCGAAAAACGCCGCCTACCTCGCTGTCCAGATTCTCGCGTTGCAGGATAGCGCGCTGGCTCAGCGCCTCAAGGATGACCGCGCCCGCACCGCCGAGCAGATCGCCATCAAAAACCAGGAGCTGCAAGCCTCGCTCAAGGGCTGATGCCTTATTCTGCTGAACTGATCCGAAAAGTGCGCGCCCACCTCGCGCGTGGCGGAGTGATCGCTTATCCCACCGAATCCTGTTATGGATTAGGCTGCGACCCGCGCAGCTATCGCGCAGTAAAAAAAATTCTCCAGCTTAAAACCCGGCCCCAGTTCAAGGGGCTGATTCTGGTCGCCGACCGCTTCAGCCGATTGCAACGCTATGTGCGTCCTCCCTCAACGGAGCAGAGCCAATTGCTTAACCAGACCTGGCCGGGGCCTCACACCTGGCTGATGCCCGCTTCCCGCCATGCGCCGCGCTGGCTGCGCGGCAGGCACGACGACATTGCCGTCAGAGTGACTGCTCACCCGGATGCGGCGGCCTTGTGCCGGGCGCTGGGTTCGGCGCTGGTTTCCACCAGCGCCAACCGCGCCGGTTTGGTGCCGCTAAAAACCTATGCCGCCTGCGCCAGGGCTTTTGGTCAAAGTACCCTGGTCGTGCCGGGCCGGGTCGGCTCGCGCAAAACTCCTTCCACCATCCAGCATCTGGTCAGTGGCCGGATTTTCCGGAAATAGCATGGACAGCGACAAGGTAAAAAGCACGTTGCTGGATTTGCAGGAACGCATTGTCGCCGTGCTGGAACAGGCCGATGGCGGCAATTTTCTGCGCGATGCCTGGCAGCGTCCGGAAGGCGGAGAGGGTTTGAGTTGCGTGATCGAAGACAGCAAGATATTTGAACGCGGCGGCGTGAATTTCTCCCACGCGCGCGGCCAAAAATTACCCTCCGCTGCGTCCGCCCGCCGTCCCGATCTGGCCGGCTGCGCTTTCGAGGCGATCGGGCTGTCGCTGGCGCTGCACCCGCGCAATCCCTACGCGCCCACCTCCCACATGAACGTGCGTTTTTTCAGCGTGCAGCCGGCCAGCGGCGAGCCGGTGTGGTGGTTCGGCGGCGGCATGGATCTGACGCCTTATTACGGTTTCGCCGAGGATGCGGTGCATTTCCATCGCACTTGCCGCGAAGCGCTGGCGCCGTTTGGCGCCGATTATCATGCGCGCTTCAAGCAGCGTTGCGACGAGTATTTTTTCCTGCCGCACCGCAATGAGCCGCGCGGTATCGGCGGGATATTCTTCGACGATTTCGACGAGCGCGATTTCACTTTCAGCTTCGGCCTGATGCAAAGCGTCGGTGAACACTTCCTCGCCGCCTATTTGCCCCTGCTCCAGCGCCGCAAGGACACGCCTTACGGTGAGCGCGAACGGGACTTCCAGGCCTATCGCCGTGGCCGTTACGTCGAATTCAACCTGGTATGGGATCGCGGCACCCTGTTTGGCCTGCAATCGGGCGGGCGCACCGAATCCATCCTGATGTCCCTGCCGCCCAGCGTGAAATGGCGCTATGATTGGCAACCGGAAAAGGGCAGCGAAGAGGAGCGGCTGTACCGCGAGTTTCTGATAGTGAAAGACTGGTTGGCATGAGGCGTCGCAGCGTAACCAAGCTCAGGCGCTTTCTGGTTATAATCCAAAAATATTAAGGGGAAATACATGCAAACAGTCGAAGCGCTGATCGCAACGCTGTCCGGCTGGGTGTGGGGGCCGCCGATGCTGACCCTGCTGGTGGGAACCGGCCTCTATCTGACCGTATTGCTCAAGGGACTGCAATTCCGTGCCCTGCCGCTGGCGTTGCGCATGATTTTTCACAAGGATCACGGTCATGCCGGCGACATCAGCCATTTTGCCGCGCTGATGACGGCGCTGGCGGCCACGGTCGGCATCGGCAACATTGTCGGTGTTGCCACGGCGATCACGCTGGGTGGGCCCGGGGCGGTATTCTGGATGTGGATAACCGGTCTGGTCGGGATGGCAACCAAATATTCCGAGGCGGTGCTGGCGGTCAAATATCGCGAGAAAGGGGAGCACGGCATGCGCGGCGGGCCGATGTATTACCTGGCGAAAGGTGCCGGGCTGCCTTGGCTCGGCTGGCTGTTCGCGCTGTTTACCGCACTGGCTACCTTTGGCATCGGCAACATGACCCAAGCCAATGCGACCGCCCGGATTTTCGAGACCACCTTTCATGTTGCGCCCTGGGTTACCGGCGTGGTGCTGATGGTGCTGACGGCCCTGGTGATTCTCGGCGGCATTCGCTCGATCGGCAAATTCACCTCGTTCCTGGTGCCGTTCATGATCGTCGGCTATGTCGGCTCGGCGCTGGTGGTGCTGGCGCTTAATATCACCGAAATTCCTCATGCTTTCGGCCTGATTTTCAGCCACGCCTTCTCGCCAGCCGCCGCTACCGGCGGGTTTGCCGGTTCCACCCTGGCCGCCGCCATGCGCTTCGGTATTGCGCGCGGCGTATTTTCCAATGAATCCGGCCTGGGCTCGGCACCAATCGCCGCCGCAGCAGCGCGCACCCACGATCCGGTAAAGCAGGCTCTGGTCAGCATGACCCAGACCTTCATCGACACGCTGGTGGTCTGCACCATGACCGCTCTGGTGATTCTTACCGCGACCTCCTGGACGCATGGCGTCAGTGCCGGGCAACTGACCAGCGCCAGCTTCGGCGAAACGTTGGGTAGTGCGGGCGAGATCATCGTCGCCCTGGCCACGGCCCTGTTCGCTTATTCCACCCTGATCGGCTGGAATTATTACGGCGAAAAAGCCATCGAGTATCTGTTCGGTTCCCGCTCGATCCGCATCTATCGCATCGTGTTCATCGCCACGGTGGTGGTCGGTGCCATGATGAATCTGGAGTTCGTCTGGAATTTCTCCGACCTGATGAACGGCATGATGGCCATCCCCAACCTGATCGGCCTGTTGCTGCTGTCGAAAGTCATCAAGTCCGAAACCGACCGTTACTTCAGCAAACCCTGAGTCTGCCCAGCGCATCGCCATGACCGACATCGTTCACCGCAGCCACTGGTCCAGCCGCTGGGCGTTTATTCTGGCCACGGCCGGCTCGGCCATCGGGCTCGGCAACATCTGGAAATTCCCCTACATGACCGGGGTCAACGGCGGCAGCGCCTTCGTCCTGGTGTTTCTCGCCTGTATCGCCATGGTGGGTATTCCGCTGATGATGTGCGAGATCATGCTGGGGCGCCGCGCCCAGCGTAATCCGGTGGATGGTATGCGATTGCTGGCGGCGGAAGCCCATGCTCCAGCACTGTGGAAATGGGTGGGCATCATGGGTTTGTTTGCCGGGTTGCTGATTCTTGCCTTTTACAGCGTTATCGCCGGTTGGGTGCTGGATTACGTGGTGCGCGCCGCCAGCGGCGAGTTCAAGGGAATGGACGCCACGATGGCGCAAAACCGGTTCAACGCTTTTCTGGCGGCGCCGCTTGAACTCGTCCTGTGGCACAGCCTGTTTATCGTGATGACCATGGGCGTGGTGGCGCGCGGAGTCAATTCCGGGCTGGAAAAAACCAACAAGATATTGATGCCGGCGCTGTTCGCCATCCTGCTGGTGCTGCTCGGTTACAGCATGGCCGAAGGCGATTTCGCCCGTTCTGCCCGCTTCATGTTTACGCCGAATTTTTCCAAGGTAACGCCGGTGGTGGTGCTTTCGGCGTTGGGCCACGCCTTTTTTTCCCTGAGCCTGGGCATGGGGGCCGTGATGGTGTACGGTTCCTATCTCCAGCGCCATGTCTCCATCGCGCGCACGACCCTGTTTGTGGCGCTTGCCGACACGGCCATCGGCCTGCTGGTGGGGTTAGCCATCTTCGCCCTGGTGTTCGCCAACGGGCTTGAGCCGGCAGCCGGGCCGGGGCTGATTTTCCAGACTCTGCCCATCGCCTTCGGCAAAATGCCGGGAGGCGCTTTCATCGGCACCCTTTTCTTTTTGCTGGTTGCCTTTGCCGCCTGGACTTCGGCCATCTCCCTGGTGGAACCGGCGATCTCCTGGCTCATCGAAAACACGCGCATGACCCGCAACCAGGCTGCATGGCTGATCGGCTTGATTGATTGGGTATTGGGTATTGCGGCGCTGCTTTCTTTCAACGTCTGGAGCGACGTGCGTCTGCTGTTCGGCCTCAATATTTTCGACACCCTCGACAAGCTGACCACCAACATCCTGCTGCCCCTGGGAGGATTGCTGATGGCGTTGTTCGCGGGTTGGGTGATGCGCACTCATCACGTTCAGGAGGAACTTGGCCTGGCCATGCGCGCTTACCAGATATGGCGCTTTACCCTGCGCTTCGTTTCCCCGCTGGCGATTATCGCCATTTTCCTGTACCTGTTCGGGCTGGTAGCATAAAAAAGCCGGCACTCAGCCGGCTTTTTTCTTGGTGTGAAAGCGAAAGCGATTACTTCTTCACCCATGCAGCACAGTAAGCCTTGGGGGCGATTTCCGTGTCGCCGGGGAACAGCTTGCATCCTCCCAGATCCTTCGGCGTCTTGCCCGGTACGAACTGCAAGCAGTTGGAGCAGTCCTTGTCGCCCAGCGGCGTATCCTGGTATTTCATCGAAGTTCGCATTCCCGCATTGGTGGCGGCGAATGCGTTGCCGGTCAAGGCGATAACCGGGATCATGGCGATTGCGGCTCCACTCGTTTTGAGGAATTGGCGGCGGGCTGGCTTGAACAGGTCTTTCATTGCTTGTCTCCCTTTATCGTTTTGGCTTTTTCGTGTTGGCGAAATCCGACCGCAACAGGCTCCAGGCCGGTACGCTTATCTTGGCCAATTCCGAGAGACTTGTAAACCATTGCGCGCAAATAAAAAAGCCGGCACGAAGCCGGCTCTTTTATGCCATGCGGAATCGGTTACTTCAAGCCCATAATCCAGGTAACGACGCTCTTGATTTGGGCTTCGCTGAGGGCCGTGCCGCCCTTCGGAGGCATCGGGATTTCGCCCCAGACACCCTTGCCACCGGAGACGACCTTGGCGGTCAAGTGGTTAACGGCATCCTTGTTGCCTGCATATTTCTTGGCCACGTCCTTGTAAGCCGGGCCAACGACCTTCTTGTCAACTTGGTGGCAAGCCAGGCAGGCAGCGGCTTCTTTCGGTGCGGGTGCATTGGCGGCCATGGCTTGACCGGCAATCAACAGGGCAGCAGCAGCGGCAATATTCAAAACGACTTTCATTTGAAACTCCTTGAATGGTTAATGATCAATTTAAAAAACGCTATCTTATCCAACTTTTCCGGTTTTGCCTACGCTCCCGCTTGGGTTCTCAGGCTTTGTTGCCAGCGGAACAAACTTGCCGCAACGTTCCGATATCGTCGATCGCGGGTAAGCAAGTAACGCCCTGGCACACCCAGGCGTTGACACAGGGCGAGGGCGGCTTGTTGAGACAGCCGGGCAGTTGCTCCAGCTCGTTCGGCAGCGCCAGCACCATGGTTGCCGGCATGAGTTCCCCGGCCAGTTCCTGTTGCCAGGCCGCGACTTGCGCTTTCGGGCCACGCAGGACAACGATCTGCGGCGGTTTCAGATATTCCTCCAGCGCGCCGAGAAAGGCCATGAAGCCCGTCGGTTGGGCGGCGAAGTGCGGGTAAAAGAGCTTGATCGCCCGCTCGGCAGCCAGCAGATAACGGGTTTCGCCCAGCAGGTGGCCGAGCCGTTGCAGCGCAAACGCCGCCACCGCATTGCCCGATGGGGTGGCATTGTCGGTGCCCAATTTCGGTCGGTAAATCAGGGCCTCGTGGTCGTGTGCGGTGAAAAAGAAACCGCCGTGTTCGCGATCCTCGAATTGCGCCAGCAGGGCTTCGGCCAGGTCGCGCGCAAAAGTCAGGTCGGCTGCGCGAAAATCAGCCTGCAACAGCGCAATCAGGGCATCGAGCAGAAAGGCGTAATCGTCGAGATAGGCGTCAAGACGGGCTTTTCCGTCTTTCCACGAGGCCAGCAAGCGCCCGTTGCGCCACATCTCGGCGCGGATGAAATCCGCCGCCTGTTGCGCCAGGATGATCCAGTCCTGCCGTCCGCAGGCACTGCCGGCCTGGGCCAGTCCCTTGATTGCCAGGGCGTTCCAGGCGGCCAGGATTTTATCGTCGCGCCCCGGTCGTACCCGTTGTGCCCGAAGTTCCAGTAATTTGCCGCGCGCACTGTCCAGCAAGCGTTTCGCTTCGTCCGGCTTGATGTCTAGCTCCTGTGCCACGCTATCGAGCGGCTGGGCAACATAAAAGTGCCAGTGGCGACCTTCAAAGTTGGCGGGCCGGTACAGCCCGTAATGCCGCGACAGCACGGCGTATTCGTCGGCAGTCAGTGCCGCGGCGACCTGCGGCGGCGTCCACACGTAGAATTTGCCCTCTTCGTGCTCGGAGTCGGCGTCCAGCGCGGAATAAAAACCGCCTTGCGGCGAGCGCATTTCACGCTGCAGCCACGCCACGGTTTCCTCCGCCACCGTGCGCAAGCGTTCCGCGCCGCTGCAGCGCCAGGCCTCGGCATAGAGCCCGAGCAGCGGGCCGTTGTCGTAGAGCATTTTCTCGAAATGCGGGATCAGCCAGCGCTCGTCCACGCTGTAGCGGCAGAAGCCGCCGCCGAGCTGGTCGTAAATCCCGCCGTCGGCGATTTTCGTCAGGGTGTGGAGCGCCATGTCGCGCGCCGGTTGGTTGCCTGCGGCGGCATAACGGCGCAGGCAGAAGGCGATGTCGCCGGGCCGAGGGAATTTGGGTGCGCCGCCGAAGCCGCCGTATTCCGGGTCGAAGCTTTGTTCGAACTGGAGCAAGGCGTTTGCCAGCGGCGCCGGGCCAAGTTCGAAGCAATCCGCCGGAGCAGGCGATGACGCCGCCAGGCTCTGGCGCAACGAGGTGTTTTGCAGGTCGATGTCCTGCCGGCGATCCCGATAAGCCTGCGCCACCCGCAGCAGCAGATCGCCGAACGCCGGCAGGTTGTAGCGCGCCTTTGGCGGGAAATAAGTGCCGCCGAAAAACGGCGTCTGGTCCGGGGTCAGGAACAGGGTCAGCGGCCAACCGCCGCTGCGGCCGGTCAGCAGATAGTGGGCGTTCTGGTAGATCTGGTCGAGGTCGGGCCGCTCTTCCCGATCCACCTTGATACAAACGAAGTGCTCGTTCATCAGCCGGGCGGTGGCTTCGTCCTCGAACGATTCGTGCGCCATGACGTGGCACCAGTGGCAGGTGGAATAACCGATGGATAGCAGGATCGGCTTGTCCTGCCCACGCGCCAGGGCAAGCGCTTGCGGGTTCCACGGCCGCCAGTCCACCGGGTTGTCGGCGTGCTGCTGCAGATAGGGGCTGGATTCGGACGCAAGGTGGTTGGGCATGGCGCCTCCTGAAATGACGTATTCAGGATAGCACAAAACCTTAGTAAATTTGTCGGCTATTAGATGCCGCTGGGCGGCGGCGTGACCTTCAGGACTTCCTCGATGGTCGTCAGGCCGCTAGCGACTTTCTGCGCGCCGCTGATGCGCAGCGGTTTCATGCCTTCCTTGTAGGCCTGCTCGCGCAGCGCCGCGACATCGCATGCCGGCTTGACCAGCTTGCGCAGGCCCGGCGACATCACCAGCATCTCGTACAGGCCGACGCGGCCGAGATAACCGGTCATGCGGCATTCCAGGCAGCCGCGCGGCGCGCTCACCGACGCCGGGGCGGCGGCCTTCCACGGCTTGACCAGCGCATCCCAGGTTTCGCCGTCGAGCGCCTCGCGCTCCTTGCAGTGCGGGCACAGGGTGCGCACCAGGCGCTGCGCCAGCACGCCGAGCAGGGTCGCGTTGATCAGGTAGGGCGGCACGCCCAGATCGAGCAGGCGGGAGATCGCCGAGGGCGCATCGTTGGTGTGCAGGGTGGACAGCACCAGATGGCCGGTCAGTGCCGCCTGGATGGCCATTTCCGCGGTTTCCAGGTCGCGGATCTCGCCCACCATGATGATGTCGGGGTCCTGCCGCATCAGGGTGCGCACGCCGCTCGCGAAGTCCAGGCCGATGTTGTGCTGCACCTGCATCTGGTTGAACTGCGGCGAGATCATCTCGATCGGGTCTTCGATGGAGCAGACGTTCACTTCCGGCACGGCCAGCTGGCGCAATGTCGAATACAGCGTGGTGGTCTTGCCCGAGCCGGTCGGGCCGGTGACCAGGATGATGCCGTTGGGCTGGCTCGTCATCTGGCTCCAGCGCGCGATGTCGTCGTCGCCGAAGCCCATTTCCTTGAAGCTCTGCACGATCACGTCGGGATTGAAAATCCGCATCACCATCTTTTCGCCGAAGGCGGTGGGCATGGTGGACAGGCGCAGCTCGATCTCGCTGCCGTCCGGCGCCCGGGTCTTGATGCGCCCGTCCAGCGGGCGGCGCTTCTCGACGATGTCCATCCGTCCCAGTCCCTTGAGGCGGCTGGTCACCGCGGCCATCACCGCCAGCGGGATCTGGTAGACGTGGTGCATCACGCCGTCGATGCGGAACCGCACTTCGCCGTGGTCGCGCCGCGGCTCGAGGTGAATGTCGGAAGCGCGCTGGTCGAAGGCGTACTGCAGCAGCCAGTCGACGATGTGAACCACGTGCTGGTCATTGGCGTCGATGTTGCCGGCGCGTCCCATGTCCACCAGTTGCTCGAAATTGGAGGGGGCGCCGGAGAAGGACGAGCTCTGCGACTGGGCGGCCCGTTTGACCGAGCGCGCCAGGCTGTAAAATTCGGCCAGGTAGCGCTGGATGTCGAGCGGGCTGGCGACCACGCGCCGGATGTTGAGTCGCAGGATCGGCGCCAGTTCTTTTTCCCATTCGGTCAGGAAAGGTTCGGCGGTCGCCACCACCACCTCGTGCGCCGAAACTTCCACCGGCAGGATGCGGAACCGCGCCGCATAGGTGTCCGACACGATGGCGGTGATCGCGGTGACGTCGATCTTGAGCGGGTCGATATGGTAGTAGGGCAGCCTGACCCAGCCCGCCAGCCACTCGGTCAGGGCATCGAGGTTGAGTATCCGGTGGGGCGGCAGGGCCGACGCCCATTTCTGCTCGGCGATCTGCGCCAGCGGATGAACCTCGCCGCGCGTGTTGCGTGCCGGCGACAGCAGGTTCTCCGCGTCAGGCTTCGTTACCAGGCCGTCGGCAACCAGCGCGTCGAGCAGCTCGCGCAAGCCGAGCTTGTGGTCGGTCGGCCTGGCTGGGCTCTTATGCGTCATTTGCTAACGGCCATGGCCGTTTCCCTCACCCCTAGCCCTCTGATGAAACTACTAGCCATTCGACTAGGCTGGCAAACAACTCCAGCCAAGTCGCCGGTTATCCCGCAAGCGGGAGAGGGGGACAAAGTGCGCTTCGCGTGTTTCATGTTAACGCCGTTCCACTTGGCTGACGTCGCGCACCGCGCCCTTGGATGCTGAAGTGGTCATCGCGGCGTAGGCGCGCAATGCTGCCGAAACGACGCGGTTACGGTTGGCCGGGCGCCATGCCTTGGCGCCCTTGGCTTCCATCGCCTGACGGCGCTTCGCCAGTTCATCATTGGCAATCTTTAGGTTGATGGTGCGGTTCGGGATGTCGATCTCGATGCTGTCGCCTTCCTCGACCAGGCCGATGGCGCCGCCTTCTTCCGCTTCCGGCGAGACGTGGCCGATCGAGAGGCCTGAGGTGCCGCCGGAGAAACGCCCGTCGGTGAGTAGCGCGCACTGCTTGCCCAGCCCCTTTGACTTGAGGTAGCTGGTGGGGTAGAGCATTTCCTGCATGCCCGGCCCGCCGCGCGGCCCTTCGTATCTGATCACCACCACGTCGCCGGCCACGATCTTGTCGGCCAGGATCGCCGCCACCGAATCTTCCTGGCTTTCGAACACGCGCGCCCGGCCGGTGAACTTGAGAATGCTTTCGTCCACGCCGGCGGTCTTGACGATGCAGCCGTCCTCGGCGATGTTGCCGTAAAGCACGGCCAGTCCGCCGTCCTGCGAATAGGCGTGGGCCTTGTCGCGGATGCAGCCGTGGCTGCGGTCGATGTCCAGATCGGGGTAGCGCTTGTCCTGGCTGAACGCGGTCTGGCTCGGCACGCCGCCGGGCGCGGCGCGGAAAAAGGTTTTCACTTTCTCGTCCTTGCTGCGCATCACGTCCCATTGCTCCAGCGCCGCGCCCATGCTCGGGCTGTGCACCGTCGGCAGGTCGCGGTGCAGCAGCCCGGCGCGGTCGATCTCGCCGAGTATACCCATGATGCCGCCGGCGCGATGCACGTCTTCCATATGGTAAGTCTGGATCGACGGCGCCACCTTGCACAGATGCGGCACCCGGCGCGACAGGCGGTCGATGTCCTGCATGGTGAACGCTACGCCGCCCTCCTGCGCCGCAGCGAGGAGGTGGAGCACGGTGTTGGTCGAGCCGCCCATGGCGATGTCGAGCGTAATGGCGTTCTCGAACGCCTCGAAAGTGGCGATGCTGCGCGGCAGCACCGAAGCGTCGTCGCGCTCGTAATGGCGCTTGGCGATCTCCACGATCTTGCGCCCGGCCTCGAGGAACAGCTCGCGACGGTCGGCATGGGTCGCCAGCAGCGAACCGTTGCCCGGCAACGCCAGGCCCAGCGCCTCGGTCAGGCAGTTCATCGAGTTGGCGGTGAACATGCCGGAGCACGAGCCGCAGGTCGGGCAGGCGGAGCGTTCCATGCTCAGGGTTTCGGCATCGGTGTAATGCGGATCGACCGCCGCCACCATCGCATCCACCAGGTCGAGGTGAAGCGTCTTGCCCTGAATGACCGCCTTGCCCGCTTCCATCGGTCCGCCCGACACGAAGATCGTCGGGATGTTCAGGCGCAGCGAGGCCATCAGCATGCCGGGAGTGATCTTGTCGCAATTCGAGATGCACACCAGCGCATCGGCGCAATGCGCGTTGACCATGTATTCCACCGAATCGGCGATCAGCTCGCGCGACGGCAGGGAATACAGCATGCCGCTGTGGCCCATGGCGATGCCGTCATCCACCGCGATGGTGTTGAATTCCTTGGCCACGCCGCCGGCCGCTTCGATCTCGCGCGCCACCAGTTGCCCCATGTCTTTAAGGTGGACGTGGCCCGGTACGAACTGGGTAAAAGAGTTGGCAATGGCGATGATCGGCTTGCCGAAGTCATTGTCGGTCATGCCGGTGGCGCGCCACAGGGCGCGGGCGCCGGCCATGTTGCGGCCGTGGGTGGAAGTCTTGGAGCGGTAGGCGGGCATATTCAGTCCTTGCGAAATAATTTGAAAAACAGCGATTTACCGCAGAGGACGCGGAGGGCGCAGAGGAAAAACAAGAACTTAAAGTGTTGCACAGAAACTTGCCTTTTGATGAGCATTTAATGGCGGGTAAGTTTTTGAATTCCTCTGCGTCCTTTGCGTCCTCTACGGTTCAATAGCTTTTTCAGGGCAAAAGAAAACATAAAGATTAACGTATAATCCCCATTTTAACCGAAATCCTTGCCGCCTCAATGCTGATCCACCCCCAGTTCGACCCCGTTGCCATTCATCTCGGCCCGCTCGCCATCCGCTGGTACGGCCTGATGTATCTGACCGCATTCGCCCTGTTTCTGTTGCTCGGGCGGCGTCGCATCAAGAACGGGCCGCAGCCGGGGCTGAATGTCGCGCAACTGGATGACCTGCTGTTCTACGGCGTGCTGGGCGTGGTGCTGGGCGGCAGGCTGGGCGAGGTACTGTTCTACGAGCCGGGCTATTATTTTTCCCATCCGCTCGAAATATTCGCCGTGTGGAAAGGCGGCATGTCCTTTCATGGCGGCTTTCTCGGCGTGCTGGCGGCGATGTGGTTGTACGCCAGAAAAACCGGGATCAAATGGCTGGCCCTGACCGACTTCATCGCCCCGCTGGTGCCGCTCGGCCTAGGCGCCGGACGCATCGGCAACTTCATCAACGGCGAACTGTGGGGGCGCCCCACCGACCTGCCCTGGGGCATGGTGTTTCCGCAACACGACAGCGTGGCGCGCCACCCGTCGCAACTCTACGAATTCGGCCTCGAAGGCTTGGCCCTGTTCGCCCTGCTGTGGCTGTTCTCGCGCCGGCAACGGCCGTGCGGCGCGGTGTCCGGACTGTTTCTGGTGGGCTACGGCACGTTCCGCTTCATCGGAGAATTCTTCCGCAACCCGGATGACGGTATTTTCGGCCTGATGTCGCTAGGTGTCAGCATGGGCCAGTGGCTTTCCCTGCCGATGGTCGTGGTGGGCGTCTTTATGATGGGCTGGGCTTATCGGAATAAAACTAGCAGCTGAAGGGATGGGCGCTGCGTTGACGCATTGCCAGCGCTCAGGTCGTAATCGAATCGACAGGAACCGAAAGGTCGTAGAGTGTTTCGGGGTCAATGTCGATATTGCCTGGCCACACCACCGTGCCGCAATCCACAAAAGCGCTTAGGAATGCATTATTCAACTTCAGCCGCACCCATGGCTTCTGGTCGATATACGGGGCCATATTAAAACAACGGCGCTCCCCGTTCTCGAATTCCAGAAACAAAGTGAAATCGGGCTTTGGCGCAACACGGGTTACATCGAGCAACATGGCATCGCCCCTTACTTGAGTGGATCGATACGGAACGGCTCGCTACCTTCTTTGGTGAGTTCCCAATCCGCAAACAGTTCTTCGCGGTGCAAGTCCGCCCAGACCTGAACCATTCGTAGCTGTCTGGGAGGCAAATCTCCGGCCAGCAATGCCCCGTCTTCAATGGCGACCGATGCCCGATTGTCTTGGTAGCGGACATGGATATGCGGCAAATGGTGTTTTTCCTTGATCTCGAAAAATATCGAGATGATGATGCCGTAGAACATACTGATCGTGGGACTTTCGACACTCCAGATAGACTGGATTCAGTATAGCAAATTGTTTGCTACAGGGAATCGAGAAGATGCCGTCCGCCCTTCAACCGCAAGCCCCGTCAAAAAACACCCCGCCTCATCCGCGCCCTCTCATTTGGTGGGCGCTTGCCAGAATGACAAATAAATCGTTTAATCCAATCCAGATAAGCTTGTTCAGTACGAATGCCGAATGCTTCAGACGAATTTTCCCGCGCACCTGATCCGGCAAGCGTGGCGAAGCAGATTAAGACGGCAGCATCATTCATTTTTAGAGTGCCCTAAAAAACAGAAACAAAATGCTTTTAAAGCATTTTATGAATTTAGTGCAGGTTATATTCAGTTGTTAGAGCGTGCACTTGCCGTTGCGCGGCTCTGACGCTCAACTTTGAAACATTAGATGGCGATATCGGACATAACCCGACGCATGTAAGAAAGGAGCCGGCATATGCCGAAAAGTAATAACGAGGCGGCGGTCGAGACCCAGCAGAAGTTCGACTTTTACTTTCTAGGCCTTATTTTTACGGTTCTTGCCCTCTCTGTGCAGACGGCTAAGTTCCCTTCAGTTGTGAGTACAGTGTTTGAGCTCTCCGCGTGGCTATCCTTACTCATTTCAGGCCTTGCCGGGTTGTCTCGATTCGAAGGCGCATCCAGGCAGTATTTGGCCTTTGATATGCAAGACGAGCTGCGAGGTCAGCGCTCTCAGATACAACAGAATGCCTTGAATATGAGTACCGTACTTGACGTCTCGACAGGGAAGAAAATTCCAGTAGAAAGAGCGTTGGAAGAAATAGACGAGAAATTGGGGCGGGTGCAAGTGAAGATCGGAGGAATGGAGCGCGTTGCAGGTATGAAATACCGAGCGGAGCGGTTCGGTTTCCTATCTGGAGTGTGCCTACTGATGGTAGGAAGAGGCTTTGATCCAGTTGTGCAAGTATTCGGCAATTGACTTCATGAGGTTGTTGCCAATAGAAGCCGACCGCCTCCGGCGGCAGCTGAATAGACACGTTAGTTCCACCAGAAATGCAACCGCTCGACGGCCTACGCGCCATCTAGGCGAGGGTGCGTGTCCAGGCTAGAATCGAACGGCTGGCTGGCGAGGACAAGGCTCCCAAGCCAAAGACATCAAAGTCGCCTTGCGCCTCGCGCGTAATCTTTCGGAGTAGCTGCCATGAGTAAAACTGTTACCACTCGCTATGACGTCACCGAACACCTCAGAACTCCTGAGGAAATGGCGGCTTATCTTGAAGCCTGTCTTGAAGAGGCCGACGGGGATGCTGCATTCATTGCCAAGGCGCTTGGTGATATTGCCCGCGCCAAGGGCATGACACAGGTCGCACGGGATGTCGGATTGTCCCGTGAAAGCCTTTACAAGGCACTTTACGGCGAGCGTAGTCCGGGCTTCGATACCATCCTCAAAGTCATCGGGGCACTTGGGTTGAAGTTGCATGCTGAAGCAAGTCACAGCTAACAGGGTGCCCATTAACGCGGGCTGCGCGATAAGGCCACGTCAGTCGGTTATGTCAACGTTGAGCCGTGAATAATAGAGAAACTTCTATTTCATGGAGGTGTTTTCGGTACTGACCTACTGCCATTTCCGCGCCTGAGTTCTTAGCAGCAGCGCCGCACGCCGTTCCATTTCCGCTCCTGCTCCAGCTTGAAGAACGCCTTGCGCGACAGCGGCGGTTCGCCGGGATGGGCGGCGGCGTGGTGTTTCAGGTAGCGCTCGTAGGCGTCGTCGCCGGACAGGCGGCGCACGAAGAACCAAAGCCGGCGCCACATTTCAGTCTCTCACCCAGTCTTCCACCAGCCGGCTCGGCTCGTGCGGCGATTCCGACAGCGCGGCCACCCGCTTGCCCTGCAAGTGGCGTGCGCAAACGCGCAGCATGTCGAAAATGATCAGCCACAGCACCGCGACAAAAAACAGCGTCAGCCAGGCATCGAGGTGCAGGTTGAAAATCAGCTGCGGTGCGACCGCCGCCTTGTCCGGTGGCATTGAACCGCTGGCGAGCTTGGCGGCCATGCTGTCGGCGGCGGCGAAGAAGCCGACGCGCACGTCGGCGCTCATGATTTTCTCCCACGCTGCCGCGGTGGTGATGATCGCCAGCCAGGCCAGCGGCACGCCGGTCACCCAGGCGAATTTCAGCTTGCCGGATTTGACCAGGATGCCGGTTGCGACCGACAGGGCGATGGCCGCCAGCATCTGGTTGGAAATGCCGAACAGCGGCCACAGGATGTTGACCCCGCCTTGCGGGTCTATCACGCCGATATACAGGAAGTAGCCCCAGGCCGCGACAACCGTGCCGCTCGTCAGCAGCACCGAGGGATACCAGGAAGTCCGGCCGAGCCGGGGCGAGAAGTTGCCGAGGAAATCCTGCAGCATGAAGCGCCCGACGCGGGTGCCGGCGTCCAGCGTGGTGAGGATGAATACCGCTTCGAACATGATGGCGAAGTGGTACCAGATCGCCAGCCAGCCCTGGCCGAAGGCGCTGCCGAAAATGCTCGCCATGCCGACCGCCAGCGAGGGCGCGCCGCCGGTGCGGGCGAACAGGGTGGTTTCGCCCATCTGGCGGGCCAGGGTTTCCATCTGTTCGACCGTGACCGGGAAGCCCCAGGATGAGATTTTCGCCACCGCCTCGGCGGCTTCCTTGCCGACCACGCCCGCCGGGCTGTTGATCGCGAAAAATACGCCGGGGTCGAGCACCGTGGCGGCGATCATCGCCATGATCGCGACGAACGATTCCAGCACCATGCCGCCGTAGCCGATCATGCGGATATCGCGCTCATTGGCCAGCAGCTTGGGCGTGGTGCCGGAGGCGATGAGCGAGTGAAAGCCGGACACCGCGCCGCAGGCGATGGTGATGAAGACGAAGGGGAACATCGTGCCGCCGAAGATCGGCCCGCTGCCGTCGATGAACTGGGTCAGCGCCGGCATCCTGATCTCGGGCCGCAGCAGCACGATGGCGATGGCCAGCAGGAAAATCGTGCCGAGCTTCATGAAGGTGGAGAGGTAATCGCGCGGCGCCAGCAGCAGCCACACCGGCAGGATCGCGGCGAGAAAGCCGTAGCCGATGACGAACCACGCCAGCGTCAGCCCGTCGTGGTCGAACAGTGGGCGCAGGCCGGGGCTGTGGTCGATCCAGCCGCCGCCCGCCACCGCCAGGAGCAGCAGGGCGAGCCCCAGCAGCGACCCTTCCAGCACCCGGCCGGGGCGGATGTTGCGCATGTACAGCCCGACCAGCACCGCGATCGGGATGGTTGCCGCCACGGTGGAAGTGGCCCACGGGCTGTGCTTCATGGCATTGACCACCACCAGCCCGAGCACCGCGATCAGGATCACCATGATCATCAGCGTGCCGACCAGCGCCGCCATGCCGCCGACCGGGCCGAGTTCGTCGCGCGCCATCTGCCCCAGGCTGCGCCCGTCGCGGCGGGTGGAGAAAAACAGGATGGTCATGTCTTGCACGCAGCCGCCCAGCACCGCGCCGGTCAGAATCCACAGCGTGCCCGGCAGGTAGCCGAACTGCGCCGCCAGGGTCGGCCCGATCAGCGGCCCCGGCCCGGCGATGGCGGCAAAATGGTGGCCGAACACGATCCACTTGTTGGTCGGCACAAAATCGCGCCCGTTGTCGAGCCGCTCGGCAGGCGTGGCGCGGGTCTCGTCCAGTATCAGCACCCTGGTGGCAATCCAGGCGCTGTAAAAGCGGTAGGCAAGGGCGTAAATACAGGCGGCGGCGGTGATGAACCACAGTGCGTTAATGCTTTCGCCACGGTTGAGGGCGATGCCGCCCACTGCCGCGGCGCCGAGAATGGCGACCAGGAACCAGGCTACCCGCTGAAAAATCGTCATCCGCATTTCCGCCCTCCTCGGCAGCGTTTTTAAGTTTTGGGGATTATAAGTTAAAATGAAGCTATCAAACGTGGGCCGATAGCTCAGCTGGGAGAGCGCCGCGTTCGCAATGCGGAGGTCGTGAGTTCGATCCTCATTCGGTCCACCATCTACTACCAAGCGCCCCTGAATACTCAGGAGCGCTTTTGTTTCCTCTTGTCCCTGCACTTCCGGCCACTTGGCCGGCTGCTTCGAATGTCGGGGTGAGCCGCACTCCATGCCGTCCTTGGACGTTTTCAACATACCTTGGCTTTCTAGTGCTCTTCATTCTCTGTATCTACGAAGGGCGCGGCAACCTGCGAATGTGAGCGTTTGAGATGGATCGCCTCCGCGCGTGCCCCCAGTCAATAAGCGCGATTGCTACTCATAGTCGGTAGCATTAAAGTCATCTATCGGAAAGAATAACAAATCTTATAAATTGTTCCGATGATGCCAAGAACCCCAAGTCCTTCACTGCGTGCCGTCCTTGCGGAGAACGTCCGTACTTTCCGAAAAAAGCACGGGTACTCGCAGGAAGGGCTAGCCGACCTCTGCGAACTACACCGCACCTACATAGGGTCAGTGGAACGCGAAGAACGTAACGTTTCTCTGAGCACTCTCGAAGTTCTCGCTCAGGCTCTAAAGGTCAGCATCCCGGAACTGCTGACACCGAGAGCAAAACATGACCGATAAACTCCCCATTGACTACAAGCGCGCCATTCAATCTTCTGGAAAAAATATCTACGACCCAATTGAAATTGGTGATGTGGATTATTGGATTCCCACTCAGCACCTTGAGACGTTGTTAGACGAAGGATTAAGGGGCAAGGTGTTGCATGATGCCCAAGGTAGGGCATTTCCGAATCGGACGCGATCAAAGATTGTAAAAGCATATGCATGCGAAGCCCTTGGCTATCCGGTGCCGAAGTCTTTCAAGAAAATCCAGCCGCGCTTTGTTGGACAGCAGTTCGACACCTATACCCAAAAAGCAATGAATCTTCAGGTATGGAATGAAGAGCTATCTCCTGCCCGGAGATACGCGATTATTCAAATCTCAAAAGATGACGTGGTGTTAAGGGTGAGGGTCATGAATGGCCAAGAGTTAGCGCTTCTTGATACAACTGGAACCGCTACTACGAAATACCAAGCTCGACTCGAAACACGGATCGACGTGCGGGAATTGGTTTCCACATGCGATACCGCGCCAATGTTGCAGCATGTATGTTCCGGTGCATCTTTCATCTCGACCACTAGCCCCATAGACGAGCCGGAGAGCGGCACCTTGCTCCCCATTGGTGAAATTTTTCAGCGATTGTCGCCACTGATTGGGCAGTCGTTCTCCGACCCTGGTATGGATCAGGAGCGCAATCGTGGTGCGGCACTGCACCGCTTGATATGTGAGTACCTTGGTTACAGTTATTACGAGGATATGGGGCAGTTCCCCGATGTGCGCCACCAGTTGCTGGAAGTAAAACTACAAACATCCCCAACTATTGACCTTGGCCTGGTTCTGCCCAGCAGCGAGGAGCACCTCAACATCAAGCAAATTGGCGGCCATCATCCGCGCTATTGCGATACACGTTATGTTATGTTCTATGCAATAACGGACGGTACGAAAGTCACCCTGACTCACTTATTCGTTGTCACTGGTGCAGATTTTTTCACCCGCTTCCGCCGTTTTGAAGGCAATGTGGCCAACAGGAAAATCCAGATACCTTTGCCCCGCAATTTTTTCGGGCTCTAAACCGAATGCTCGCCATACACGCCCGTCGAGTTCTACAGCCAGTCTGTCGGCTTCGACCGATGGAGTTTTGGCATAAATGGCTTTCACCAGAGCCACAATGACTCTGACGTCTTCTCGGGTCGGATCGGGCAATGGGAATTGCTCTACATATTGAGTGATAAAACGTCGCCGCCCCGCATACAGTTTGTTGTTGAAGCGGTGGTCGTAGAACGCTTCGATAAAAGTTGAGTTCGCCACGGCAAGTGCCAACCACAGTAAATCCTGCTCTCTGTCATTTTCGCATCGCAACCAGTAACACTCACCATTGACTATGCCGCCACTAGTGTCAATCCAGAAAATTGGCATGTCGGAAATATCCGGGAAGACGAGCTTAGGGGATGTCCATGCTGCTGGGTCTTGTGGCACCCACAGCTCATACCACCTGCGCCCTGCTTCGATAACGTAGGTGCGAGCTTCCAGCGTGGTCCGATTCTGTTCGAGGTAACGTGCTGCTTTGGGGTAGAGACTTAAATCTATGGGGGCGCGACCGCTCTCGGTTACTTCGTGCGGGTAGAGAATTTCTTTGACGTGCTTTGGCTTCGTTGGTACGTCAGCTTTGAAACGTCGAGCACAATAACGGGTAATCAACGGGCGAAGTAATTCGGGTCGCCCATCGGGTAGATCGTCCCAGTCGTTTCGAACAAATACCTTGTCCGCTGTAGACTTAACGCCGACCCGGATTCTTCCGATCCGCCGGAAAGTTTCCCATGTGTTGGCTTCGACCGCAGCCAACCATTGGCCAGTGGCTTGAGTGGCAATGCGCCATACACCATCAGGGTCACCACCGTTGTCCAGAATTCCATGGCGAACACGGAAGCGATGACCATCGGGAACGGCGACTACCGTATCGTTGCCCATGGCGAGCGCATCCAAAATATTGTGCACTTCTGTGCAGGCTACATCGCCCGTTTCGTAAATCGAGGAAAACGCGATGCTGCCCATGTGTGGATGCATTTGATCGGATGTTCCTCGTGCGATGAGTACTGACGGAAGGACGGCTGCGTCAAAGAGTTTCGTATCGCCCAAGTCCCACGCATGCACGATGCTGAATCGCGATAATAACGCCCGGCGCACAGCCTGCCCCGATTTTGTAGTCATGAAGCGATTCGAGGTGATTATTCCCATAATGCCTCTGTCGGCGAGGACGTGCGACATACCCAGCAGAAATGCATAATACAAATCCACTCGACCGGTCAGGCCAAAATTCTGTGCAAGTTGCTGCGCCTGCCGCGCGCCCATAATTTGAGTTCGAACATAAGGCGGATTGGCAATCACCAGGTGGAATGGTTCCTGAACGTTACCGGCTGAAAGGAGATCGCCGCAGCCTTGTAGGTTCAGAACGTGTTCTAGGAAATCTTTGTGCTCCAGATGGATGTTCAGGTCTGGAAAATCCTGGTAAAGGCGTTGTGAAGCGATACGAATGGCGTCAGGGTCGTTGTCATAACCCACGACCTCAACACGTTTTTGGGTCGCCGTGGGTAATTTTCTTATCAAAGCGTCCAGCAATGCTCCATCGCCAACGGCAGGGTCGAGGACTCGGATTTTTCCGTGCTTGGGAAGCTTAGCTTCCTGCATCATCAGGTCAGCGACAAACGCCGCAAAGTTTGCCGGAGTATAGGTAGCACCAGCGGACTTTTTCTGGTCAACCTCGTGGTAACGAGGGGAGGGGGCTGTGCTGGTGCGCAGATCGAAATGGCTACTCATAGTCATCATGGTACTCTATTGGGCGACCTCTGAACAGTGAGTTTTTCGGCTCGCTGCGAAGTGGCAAAACGACGGATAGAAGCCTCATTATTTGCTATCATGACCGCATTGCTTGTCTATACTAGAGTCGTCTCAGTATCCCCCATTTTTTTTCGTGCTTCCCCGGCGCTCGCTGCATTAAGGACGTAACATGGCCCAAAAACCAGACCCCGGCAAACTCGACCGGATCATCGCAGAAGCCCGGCGCAACGCGGAGCAACGTGAAAAGGGATATCGGGAACAGGCGCTCAAGATTTACCCGTGGATTTGCGGAAAATGCACGCGAACTTTCACCCGAACCAACCTGCAGCAGTTGACCGTACATCACAAGGATCACAATCACGACAACAACCCGCCGGATGGCAGCAACTGGGAGCTGCTGTGCATCTATTGCCACGATAATGAGCACTCGAGATATGCGGATTCTGTCGGGCGAACCGGATCGGGATCGACGAACGAATCGCTGGCGACCCATAATCCCTTTGCCGATCTCAAGGCTTTGTTAAAGGCGAAAGAGTAGTCGGCTCCGTGCCCAATATTCAGCTCAGCCGAACCGTTTCAAAACCGGGCAATTCCGCGCTTTTATCCACGAAATGCTGCGGCGCAAAGAAATATCGGGTGCGCCTCCTGCCCCGAGGTAATTATTGATGCCTTATAATGCCTGACCTAATTTTTATTTGAGCAAAATCATGTCTACTATTCCAGCCTGCCCCCAATGCACCATGGAGAATACCTACCTGGACGGCGACAACATTGTTTGTGCCGACTGCGGCCATGAATGGCCGGTGAATGCGGCCACAGCCGCCGATGACGCCGCCGATGCGGTGATCAAGGATGCCAGCGGCAATGTGCTGGCCGATGGCGACGCCGTGGTGTTGATCAAGGATCTGAAGGTCAAGGGCTCGTCCATCACGCTTAAAATGGGCACCAAGGTCAAGAGCATCCGTCTGGTCGGTGGCGATCACGAAGTGGACTGCAGGATGGATGCCGGCAATTTCATGCTGAAGGCCTGTTATCTGAGGAAGGTCTGAGAGGCCGCTTTCAGCATTGGGTCTCTTTGAGATGATTGCCGAACTGAGCGACCTGATTGGTTATTTCGCCGCATTTTTGACTACGGTCGCTTTTGTGCCGCAAGCCTGGAAATCCTGGCGCACGCGCGATCTGTCCGGAATTTCGCTGCCCATGTACGCTCTTTTTACTCTGGGGGTGGCGTTGTGGATGATTTATGGCCTGGCGATCGGCAGTATCCCGGTTGTTATCGGCAATGCCATTACCTTGCTGCTGGCTTTGGTGGTGTTGGGACTGAAGCTGAGGGCGGTTCACTCCGGGGCCGTTTGAGGGCGCAAAAAACCGCATCAATTCGACGCGGTTTCGCCGGGTATTGGCTTGCCGGATTTATTGCATTACCATGTCATGGTTTTATTTGACCAATGATAACTCGGGAGACGATAACATGAACAAAGGTGAACTGATTAGTGCTGTTTCCAAACTCACTCAGCATTCAAAAGCCCAGACTGGGGAAATGTTTGATGCCTTCATGGCGGTTGTCCAGAATGCGCTGACCAGCGGCGACAATGTCCAAATGATCGGCTTCGGCACTTTTGCCGTCGAGAAGCGCGCTGAGCGCATCGGTCGCAATCCCGCCACAGGCAAGGAAATGAAGATTCCAGCCAAAAAGGTCGTCAAGTTCAAGGTGGGGGTCAAGCTGAAAGACGCGGTTGCCGGCGTTTCAGCCAAAAAGAAGTAATCGCACATCGGTTATCGGGGCCGGCGGGGAAAAACGACCCGGCCCCGAGTTTGGCGGCCTTACGAATTCAAGGCCGGCTAGCTGAGACCCTGGGCAGCCAGAAACCCGCCGAGTTCCTTGTCGGCCAGAAGGATATGCCGTTCTGCCCAATCGGAGAGGTAAGCAGAAACCAGCGCAGCCTTGTCCCGCCCGGTGGTGCGCAGAACTGTCTT
Organism: Sulfuricella sp.; assembly: GCA_028713975.1. Taxonomy (GTDB): domain Bacteria; phylum Pseudomonadota; class Gammaproteobacteria; order Burkholderiales; family Sulfuricellaceae; genus Sulfuricella. The sequence goes on along the minus strand of JAQTNE010000004.1, from coordinate 77,314 downwards.
GACGAGGTTGTTCAACTGCTGATACATCTTGAGGTGTTCCTGGATGTGGCTTTCCATGTCGGGGTAGCCGTGTTCCGCCATAAGCCGTTCCTCGACCGCGAAATGCTCGCACACAAAAAGAAGCATGTCTTCCAGCATTTCTTTCAGGGTTTCTTTTTTTACCGCCGTTGCGACCGCACCGGCAATCTGGTTGACTCGCTCAATAATTTGCCGATGCTGGTCGTCGATCAAGGCAATGCCGACGCCATGCCGATCTTTATTCCAGACGAGTTCGTGTTTTCTCATGGAAGATATTGTATGAAAGATCACTGCAAGATAATAGCCCTGTCTTTCCGTAAATAAACAATTTTCGCTTAATGGCCAGATGCTTCACGTTCAGCGCGCAGGGTCTGGCCCAGATCGTACACCGCCATCGCGTAGAAACTGCTGCGGTTATAGCGCGTCAGCACGTAGAAATTACGATAGCCCAGGCGGTACTCCATCGGCTGCTGCGGCGTGACGAGATCAATCAGTGCCGCTGGCTGGTCTGGCGCATCATCGGCGACGACACCCCAAGCCTGCAATTCGCTGGCCTTGTGCTGTGGATTAATGCCTTCGTTGAGTAGCGCGGCAAACTGTTCGCCATCGACGCGAGCCGCTACGGCTACCGGGCCGCCTGCCTCCCAGCCATGTTCCTTGAGAAAATTCGCCACGCTGGCGATGGCGTCTGCCGGGCTGCTGCTGAGATCAATGCGGTCGTTGCCGCTGCCATTTATGGCATAACGGCGCACGCTGCTCGGCAGAAACTGCGGCAGGCCGATGGCGCCGGCGTAGGAGCCCTTGAAGCTGAGCGGGTCGCGCCCGGTTTCATGGGCCAGCAATAGCAATTCCTCCAGTTCGCGGCGGAACAATGGGGCGCGCGGCGGATAGTCGAAAGCCAGCGTCGCCAGCGCAGCGAAGGTGGAGTAATGGCCGGTGAGGTGGCCATAAATGGTTTCAACGCCGATGATGGCGACGATGATTTCTTCCGGTACGCCGCTGCGCGCCCGTGCTTCTGCCAGCGCCGTCTGGTGCTCGTCCCAGAAGCGCAGGCCGAGGTTAATCCGGCGCGGGTCGACATAGCGCGCGCGGTAGCTTTGCCAGGAGCGGATCGACGGATCTTTCGGCGGCTGAACGGCCCGGATCACCGCCGGGATTGGTTTGGCGTGGGCGAAGGCCCGCGTCAGCGCGGCAGAATCGAGGCCGTGTTTTTCCTGCATCTCGGCGATGAAGGCTTGCACCTCGGGGCGCCCGGCAAAACTGGCGGCATCCTTGGCGGTCGCAGGAAAGGCCGTAGCGAAGGACAGCAGGGCAAGAAAAAAACGGAGCGTAAAAATCTTCATGAGCCGAAATGGGCAATAGTTGTTTTTGTGAAATCAGGGCGGTGGAGACCGCCACGACCTGCTTGCCGACATTTTAGCAAGACTGCCGCAGATAGGCTAACCGGGCGATCAGTGGCGCAAAATCCGCCGGGTACGATGGCCGACCGTAATCACCTCGTTTTGCGTATCCAACACGGCGTACATGTCTGTCCAACGGTCAAGCTGTCCGGCCGGCAGAATCCTGGCGAGCATGGCTTTTCCTGCGTTGTTCAGATAGACGACCTTGCCGCCGTGGTGGTCATATTCGACCCGGCCATATTCGAGCAAAGTCTCCAGCGCCTGGAGCGAAAGCCCCCGTTGCGACATGCGGATTCTTGCGTGGCTGCTGACTTTTCCCAGTTTCATAAATACCCCCAATCATTGAATATCGTGAATGCGGCTCACCGGACGGGCTACATGCCAGAAAGGTTGCCGTGTCTTGAAGCGTCGAGGCTTTTGCGCAGATGCTTTATCTGTTTATCCATCTGGCGCAGCGTGGCCGGCCTGACATAGGTCTTGCCCTCGGCTGCCGCGCGGCTGCATATCCGGCGTATCGCCAGCATCAGTTTCAACCCGTTCTGGTTTTTCATCTTTATCTCCTTATCAAGTGGTTTGATCCGGCTACCCAGACAAGCCAAACCGGATCGCTTGTCTTGTGGCTATTCTGCGGTATAGTGTGGCTCACCAGATGAGCCACAAGAATCGAAACCTGAGAAATTTGATATGGATCGCACCGAACGCTTCTATCGCATCGACCAGTTGTTGAATGAACACAAGGCCGTCGCGCTGAAAATCTTTCTCGCCGACCTCGGCGTTTCCCGTGCCACCTTCAAGCGCGATCTGGAATACCTGAGGGACCGGCTCAACGCGCCGATCGAGTGGAACCGGGAGGCGGGCGGCTACCGGTTCGCCAAGGCCGATCCGGTCTTCCCCAGGTACGAACTGCCGGGGCTGTGGTTCAGCGCCTCGGAAATCCACGCCCTGCTGACCATGCAGCACCTGCTGAAAAACCTCGGGCCGGGGCTGCTGTCGCCCCATGTCGATCCGCTGCTGGCCCGGCTGAATCTGCTGCTGGAATCCGCCGATATTCCGATGGACTCGGTCGAGACGCGCATCCGTATCCTGCGGGTCAACGCTCGTCCCTGCGAACCCGAGCATTTCGCCCCGGTCGCCACCGCGGTCTTGCAGCGTAAGCGGCTGGAAATCAGCTACTACACGCGCGGTCGGGATGAAACCGGGGAGCGGGTCGTTTCTCCGCAGCGCCTGACGCACTACCGCGATAACTGGTATCTCGATGGCTGGTGCCATTTGCGCAACGGCATCCGCAGTTTTTCCCTGGATGCCATCCGTCGGGTGCGGCTGATTGATGAGCCCGCGCTGGATGTCAGCGAACGGGAGCTGAATGAAACCCTGGCCACCGGCTACGGCATTTTTTCCGGCAAGACCGTGAAGTGGGCGGAACTGAAATTCACGCCGGAACGGGCGCGCTGGGTAAGCCGTGAAACCTGGCATCCCGAGCAAAAATCTTCTTTCGACCGGCAGGGATGTTATTGCCTGAAAGTGCCTTACAGCGATGACCGGGAATTGCTGATGGACATCCTGAAACATGGCGCCCATGTCGAGGTGCTTGGCCCCGCTTCGCTGAAGAAGCGGGTTATTGCCGAACTGGCGGACATGCAAAGCGTTTACGGCAGGCAGAAAAAAGGCCGTAACCGGGATTGATCTTCAGTCCGGCGAGTCGGGCCGTCTTTCGAGTTAGTGTAGAATTACCTTCTTTTTTGAGTGCTCGTCATGTGGTTCAGAAACCTCCAGATTTACCGTCTCCGCGACGGCAACATCACCTCCGCCCAACTTGAAAAAGCCTTGGCCGGCCACGCTTTTCAGGGATGCGGAAATTCCGACATGTTGAGCCGGGGCTGGGCCGCGCCACGCGGCAAAGGCGATGCGCTGGTGCATTCATATCAGGGGCAGATGCTGATTGCGCTGTGCGTCGAGCAGAAGCTGCTACCGGCTTCAGTGGTCAACCAGTTTGCACAGGACAAAGCTGCCGCAATCGAGGAGCAGCAAGGGTATCGTCCTGGCCGCAAGCAGTTGCGCGAGATCAAGGAGCAAATTACCGAGGAGCTGATGCCGCGCGCCTTTGCCCGGCGTCGGACCAGCTTTGCCTGGATCGACCCGACAGGCGGCTGGCTGGTGGTTGATGCGGCGAATCCGGCCAAGGCGGATGAACTGCTGGAGACCCTGCGCAAGTCCGACGTGGATTTGTCGCTCGCCTTGATCAAGACCCGGCTGTCGCCAACTATCGCCATGACTGGCTGGCTGGCTGCCAACGAAGCTCCGCCCGGATTCACCATCGACCGGGATTGCGAATTGCGCGCCCCCGGCGAGGAGAAGGCGACCATCCGTTACGTACGCCACCCGCTGGAAGCGGAAGAAATTCGCGGCCACATTGCCGCCGGCAAGCAGGCCACCCGGCTGGCCATGACCTGGAACGACAAAATTTCATTTGTGTTGCATGAAAATCTCCAGGCTAAACGCCTGGCTTTTCTGGATATTTTGAAGGAAGAATCCGAGCAGCAGGCCGAGACCGCAGACGAACAGTTCGATGCCGACTTCGCGATCATGGCGGGCGAGCTGTCGCGGTTTCTGCCTTGCCTTATCGAGGCGCTGGGCGGCGAGGGCGAAGCCGCTTAGGATTAAGTTCGACAGACTTCCGGTTACTTACCTGCTGCCTTGCACTCGGAATAAGCGACTGCCGGGCCATCCGCCAGCATCGTTTCATCGCCATTGATGGTGAGCGTGGCAATGCCGTTGCTGTATTGCGCGCCGGTGGCGGAATCGATCTTGTCGAGGCGAACTTGCCGGTCGGGATAGATCAGCCATACCGCGCTGCCATTGTCCAGATTGCGCACATAGAAGCGCTTGTTGCCTTTGCACTGGTATTCGGTCGAGTTGGCCGGGGTGAGGTCGCGCGCTTTTTCCCCGCCGAACGGCCAGACGTTGACATTCATGCCGCCGCAGCCGGTCAGCAGCAAGGACAAGCCAACGGGCGCCAGCATTGCGGCACGGATGAGTTTATTTCCCATAAGAATTTGCCTACGTTTTCAAAATGGGCATGTTGCCATAGTTCAGTGGAACTTCCCAGCCGGTTGCTTGCGCATGGGTCAGGGGGTTCCCTTGTCTGATGTGATGCCGATCCAGAAATCATGATCCTTGCGCAGGAATTCATCATACGGGATGTAATGGGAGCCGTCGCAGGAGAAGGTCAGGCCGACCAGTCCGTTGAAAATATTCAGCGTGCCAGAGCGCAGATAGAACATCTCATCCATGAAGCGCAGCGTGCGAAAACCTTCCAGCACGGCCCGCACCTGCTCGGCGGGCACCTGCGAGCCGGTTGAATACGGGATTCTGGGGTAGGCCAGGCAGATATCGGGGTCGATCAGTTCGTTGAAATCCAGCAGGCGATAGCGATAAGGATCCTGCATCACCCAGATAATCGCGCGGCTGCTGGAAAAATGCAGGATCACATGGTACACCCCGTGATAAAGCATCAGCTCGGTCATCACGCCCAGCACCGTATCAATCTGTTGATCCATCTCGCTTTCTGCACGGGTCTGGTGAAAGACCGTGCCGCGGATGGACGGGTCGCCCTTGATCTGGCGCCAGTACCTCGGTTCTTCATACAGCTCCTGCGTCAGCGGCAGGTCGCGCAGGCCGAAATAGGCGCCGACAAACCCCAGGGCAACGCCTGCGGAATCGCGCACAATCTGGGTTGCGGTCAGGGATGGCCGCCGCCCTTGCAGGCTGATATAGGCATCCGACAGGAAAAAATCGGTGCTGGCCGTGATCGCGCGCATATAGGGCCGCTTCGACCGGTTCCGGCCAAAGCCTTCCAGCAGCGCCTCATGACTGACGTTATCGCTGATCTGGACTGCGTCGGCGTCCAGCACATAAAGATGCCGGCAGTAAGGCAGATCCTTCAGCGCCTCGCGCAATAACGCATTGAGTTTTTCGCGGTCGCCCCATACTGGAATGCACTGCGCCGCCAGCCGCCGCAACGGCTCCTGCAGCAAGTCGGTCAGCACTTCGCGCTGATGGGCGATGCTTTCTTGCAAAGTATCCTTGGAGAGGTTCATGTGTCGGCTGCCAGCGGTTTATGCCCGGATTGTTTCGCGCATGCGAATCAGGTTTCCCATTTTAGGTGAATCCGCCCGGTATGTTTATAAAATATTTGTTAATGTCAATGCTATCATCACAATGTACATCACCGCAGGAGCTCATCATGGCCACTCCCTCTCATGACATTCGCAGCATGGCGCTGTTTTGCGATTTCGAAAACATCGCGCTGGGCGTGCGCGATGCCAAGTACGAAAAATTCGATATCGGCAAGGTATTGGAGCGCCTTCTGCTCAAGGGCAGCATCGTGGTGAAAAAAGCCTATTGCGATTGGGACCGCTACAAGGAGTTCAAGGCGCCGATGCACGAGGCGTCGTTCGAGCTGATCGAAATTCCCCATGTGCGCCAGTCCGGCAAGAACTCCGCCGACATCCGCATGGTGGTGGACGCGCTCGATCTTTGCTACACCAAGCCGCACGTGGATACCTTCGTCATCATCAGCGGCGATTCGGATTTTTCACCGCTGGTGAGCAAGCTGCGCGAGAACAACAAGACCGTGATCGGCGTCGGCGTCAAGAATTCGACTTCCGACCTGCTGATCGCCAACTGCGATGAATTCATCTACTACGACGACCTGGCGCGGGAGAAGGCGGAAAAAACCAAAAAACGCATCGTCAAGAAAAAGCCCGCTGCCAAGGATGTTGCGGAGGCCGCGCCCAAAGCCGCGCAGGAAGGTGACAAGGCTCAGGAGGCGTTGGATCTGGTAATGGAAACCGTGGAGGCGCTGTTCGCGGAGCGGGGTGAGGAGAAAATCTGGGCAACGATGGTAAAACAGGCGCTGATGCGGCAGAAACCGGGTTTCAACGAAAGCTATTACGGCTTTCGCTCGTTCAGCAAGTTGCTGGAAGAAGCCGCCGCACGCAAACTGCTGGAGGTGGAGCACGATGAAAAATCCGGCCAGATACTCATCAGGAACTTCAATCCAGAATATTAGACAATCCGGCAGGCGAAGGTAGGGCGTGCCACATTTCGTTTCCGCCCCAAGTCGGTTATGATCCTTCTTTTATTTATTTGACCCGGCAGCATGGAAAAAACCACTCATTTCGGCTATCAAACCGTTAACGAATCCGAAAAGGCAAAAAAGGTCGCGGAGGTATTTCATTCCGTGGCGCAGCGCTACGACCTGATGAACGACCTGATGTCGGCCGGCATGCATCGCCTGTGGAAGCATTTCACCATTGAGCAGAGCGGCGTTCGTGCCGGCAGCCGGGTGCTCGACATTGCCGGCGGCAGCGGCGACCTGTCGCGCGCTTTCGCCAAGCGGGTCGGCAAGACCGGCGAGGTGGTGCTCACCGACATCAACAGCTCGATGCTTCAGGTCGGTCGCGACCGGTTACTGGACGATGGCATCGTGCCGTGGGCGGCGCAATGCGATGGCGAAAAGCTGCCCTTTCCCGGCAATCATTTTGATTGCGTGACCGTGGCTTTCGGCCTGCGCAACATGACTCACAAGGATGCGGCGCTGAAAGAAATGTACCGCGTCCTGCGCCCCGGCGGGCGGCTGCTGGTGCTGGAATTCTCCAAAATATGGAAACCGCTGCAACCCCTGTATGATGCCTACTCGTTCAAGGCGCTGCCGTTGATGGGCAAGCTGGTGACGGACGACGAAGAAAGTTATCGCTACCTCGCCGAATCCATCCGCATGCATCCGGGTCAAGAGGAGCTCAAGCAGATGATGGAACAGGCGGGCTTCGAGCGGGTCGAATATTTCAATCTGACGGCGGGCGTAGTCGCCCTGCACAAGGGATTCAAGCTGTAATTGACGGAGATTTAACCCAATGAACAAATTATTTACCCTGTTTTTCGTCGCCTTGATCGGCGTCGGCATGTCTGTCACTCATGATGCAGAGGCGCGACGCATGGGCGGCGGTGGCAGCATCGGCAAACAGCGCCAGATGTCGCCTGCACCGCAGCGGGCCGCACCCGCCGCGGCACCGGCACCGGCTGGCGCCGCTCCCGCACGCAACAAATGGCTCGGCCCGCTGGCTGGCTTGGCCGCCGGCGGCCTGCTCGCCTCCATGTTCATGGGCGGCGGTCTGGGCGGCATGATGGGCGGCATCGGCAATATCCTGATGATCCTGGCGCTGGTTGCCGGTGTGATTTTCATTGTCCGTATGTTGCGCAAGCCCCAGCCCGAAACGCAGCCGGCGCAGTTCGCCGGTTATGGAGAGAACACTGTACAGCGCATGATGGGTACGGAAGCGGGTGCCTCTTCCAGCGCCGCGCCGATGGCGGCCAGCACCCGCCCCGCCTGGTTCGAGGACGAGCCTTTCCTGCGCGAAGCGAAAAAACAGTTCATTCGCTTGCAAGATGCCAATGACCGCGGCGACATCAACGACATCCACGAATACGTCACGCCAGAAATGTATGCCGAACTCAGCATGCAAATCCGCGAGCGCGGCGACAAGCCGAACAAGACCGAAGTGGTCACGCTCAATGCCGCAATCGCCGATGTGGTCACCGAAGGCGACATGGTTATTGCCAGCGTGCGTTTCTCCGGCATGATCCGCGAAGAAATCAACGCACCGGCAGAAGCCTTCAACGAAATCTGGCACATCCAGAAATCCTCGTCACAGGCCAATGCCACCTGGTTCATCTCGGGCATTCAGCAGGACTGACGTTGACTCCTGAAACGCCGAGCAACCAGCCCGGCCAGCACGCTTTCATTCCTGACCGAAAGCACGCTGGCCGGGTTTTTATCATTCCTTCGCCGGGAAAAATAATTAGCCGCCGATGAACGCAGATTGACGCCGATTAAAACCAGGATAATTACGGATGACAAACTTACAAACAGCGACAAGAAAATGAAGAATCGGCGTTTATCGGCGTTTATCGGCGGTTTGTTGGAGTGGTTCAAATGAAACTCCTGCGCCTCGCCAAAATCCTTTACGTTACCCTACGCTTCGGCCTGGAGGAATTCGTTCTCGGCCATGAGCGCTTCCGCTGGTTGCGACCGCTGGTCGTGATCGCGTTGTTCTGGCGGCCGCTCGAAGGGTCGCGCGCGGTTCGGCTGCGCCAGGCGCTCGAGGCGCTCGGCCCGATCTTCGTCAAGTTCGGCCAGGTGCTGTCCACCCGGCGCGACCTGATCCCGACCGACATCGCCGACGAGCTCGCCCGGCTGCAGGATCGGGTGCCGCCGTTTGCACCGGAAATTGCCCTGGCGGCAATCCGGCACGCCTATGGCAAGCCGGCCAGCGAAGTGTTCGCCGAATTCGATCCGGTGCCGGTGGCCTCCGCCTCGGTTGCCCAGGTGCATTTCGCCCGCCTGCCGGATGGCCGCGAGGCGGCGGTGAAAATCCTGCGTCCCGACATCGGCAAGGTCATCGCCCATGACGTGGAGTTGCTTTACGCCGGTGCCGGGCTGGTGGAATCGCTGTGGGAAGACGGCAAGCGCCTGCGCCCGTGCGAGGTGGTGGCGGAGTTCGAGAAGCATCTCGAAGACGAGCTCGATCTGATGCGCGAGGCCGCCAACGGCAGCCAGTTGAGGCGTAATTTTCAGGACTCCGAGCTGTTGCTGGTGCCGGAAATTTACTGGGACTGGTGCCACAAGAGCGTGATGGTGATGGAGCGCATGGCTGGCACGCCGGTCAGTCAGGTCGACAAGCTGCGCGCACAGGGTGTCGATATTTCCCGGTTGGCCAAAGAAGGCGTGACGATCTTCTTCACCCAGGTATTTCGCGACGGGTTTTTTCATGCCGACATGCATCCCGGCAATATCCTGGTCAGCCCGGATGGACGCTATATTGCGCTCGATTTCGGCATCATGAGCACCCTTACCGATAGCGACAAAAATTATCTCGCGCAGAATTTCCTGGCCTTTTTCAAGCGTGATTACAAGCGTGTTGCCCAGGCGCACATCGAGGCTGGCTGGGCGCCGCCGGAAACCCGTGTGGACGAGTTTGAGGCGGCGATCCGTTCAGTGTGCGAACCGATTTTCGACCGCCCGCTCAAGGAAATTTCCTTTGGCCGCTTCTTGCTGCGCCTGTTCCAGACTTCGCGCCGCTTCGGTGTGGTGATCCAGCCGCAACTGGTGATGCTGCAAAAGACCCTGCTCAACATCGAAGGTTTGGGGCGGCAACTCGACCCCGATCTCGACCTGTGGCAAACCGCCAAGCCTTTTCTCGAGCAATGGATGAGCGAGCAGCTCGGCTGGCGCGGCTTGGTCAAGACTTTCAAGGTCGAGGCGCCGCATTGGGGAACGCTGCTGCCGCAGTTGCCGCGACTGGTGCATCGCGCCCTGAGTCGCGGCGACAGCGGCGAACTCCAGTTCTTGCGCGAAGAGCTGCGCGCGCGACATGCCAGCGAGCGGCGCTGGATGATGCTCATTGCGGTTCTGCTGGGGTTGCTGCTGCTGAACCAGTTGCTGCCGTGGCTCAGTCTGCTGCTGCCGGAATCCTGATTTCGGCAGCAGCAGGTTATTTTGCCGGTATGCGCTGGAGCGCGGCAAACAGCTTGCTGATTTCAATGGGTTTCGAGACGTAGTCATCCATGCCCGCCTGAATGCACATCTGCTGATCTTGCGGCAAGGTGTTGGCGGTCATCGCAATGATCGGGATATGCCCGCCGCTTTGCTTCTCTTGTTGCCGTATCCGGCGTGTGGCTTCCAGCCCGTCCATGACGGGCATCTGCATATCCATCAGGATGAGGTCGAATGCCTGGTGCTCGAGGATGTCCAGGGCGACCTGGCCGTTTTCCGCAACCACCACATGATGCTGTCGCCTCTTGAGCAAGGCGATCATCAGTTGCTGGTTGACGAAGTTATCTTCTACCAGCAGGACATGCAATGTTGGGGTGTCGGTCATCTGCGGCATTATATCCCGGACTGTTTTTTCAGGCGCGATCTGCCCGAATTTTGTTAACGTGCCATGAGTGTCTGGCAGCATGCTACGGAGATTCCCGCATCTGGAGATGGCGCTGGGCAAGCGGGATATCTGTTAAAATCCTGAATATCGCAACCGCATGGTGGCCTGAATTCATGCGACAGCCCCAAGTCCGTATTCGCAATTTCTTGGGGTGCACCGGCAACTTCTTTGGAGAAAATCATTCATACCGAACCGCTAGTCCTCAGCAAGCCCGTGCCGGGCATTAATGATATGCCCGCCTTGGGGATGGACGCCCACAGTATTATCGAAGATTTTCGCCGCTACTTCAGCCATACGCTGGGGCAGGACAAGATGTGCCTGGCTGCCTACCATGTTTACACCTCGCTCTCGATGTCGTTGCGCGACCGTCTGGTGGAACGCTGGAAGAACACTCAGTACGCTTACGAGGAGCAGGACTGCAAACGCACTTATTACCTGTCGCTGGAATTTTTGATGGGCCGCGCCCTGGGTAATGCGATGCTGAATCTGGAGGTAGACAAGTCCACCGGAGAGGCGCTGCACAATCTGGGTCTGGTGCTGGAAGAAATCGCTGGACAGGAACACGATGCGGGTCTGGGCAACGGCGGCCTGGGCCGCCTCGCCGCCTGTTTCCTCGACAGTTGCGCCACGTTGCAATTGCCGGTGATGGGCTACGGCATCCGTTATGAATACGGCATGTTCCGCCAGAAAATCGACAATGGCTATCAACTGGAAGAGCCCGACCACTGGTTGCGAAATGGTAACCCGTGGGAGATCGAACGTCCGGAATTCGCGCTCCGGGTCAAATTCGGCGGCCGCACCGAGTTTCATCCCAATGCCGATGGAAGCGTACACGCGCGCTGGATGCACACGCAGGATGTCATGGCGGTGCCTTACGATGTCCCGATTCCCGGCTATCGTAATGGCACGGTCAACACCTTGCGTCTGTGGAAGGCGGCGGCTACCGACGAATTCGATCTGGGCGAATTCAACGCCGGCAGCTATACCGAAGCGGTGGGCGCAAAAAATGGCGCCGAGAACATCACCATGGTGCTTTACCCCAACGACGCCAGCGAAAACGGCAAGGAACTGCGCCTGCGCCAGCAGTATTTTCTGGCTTCGGCCAGCCTGCAAGATGTGTTGCGCCGCTGGGTGCTGGTTCACGGCGAGGATTTCAGCAAATTCGCCGAAAAGAACTGCTTCCAGCTCAACGACACCCATCCCACCTGCGCGGTGCCGGAACTGATGCGGCTGTTGATGGACAAGCACGGCCTGGATTGGGAGGCCGCCTGGGATATCACCCGGCACACCGTCGCCTACACCAACCACACCTTGTTGCCGGAGGCGCTGGAAAAATGGCCGCTGGTCATGTTTGGCCGGCTGCTGCCGCGCCTGCTGGACATCATCCGCGAAATCAACGCCCGCTTCCTGGTCATGGTGGCGCGGCGCTGGCCGGGCGACATCGAGCGGCAGCGGCGCATGTCGATCATCGAGGAAGGCGACGAGCCGCAGATTCGCATGGCCTATCTCGCGGTGGTGTCCGGCATGTCGGTGAACGGCGTGGCAGAGCTCCATTCGCAACTGTTGCAGCAGCATCTGTTCCATGATTTTTACGAGCTCTGGCCGGAAAAATTCAACAATAAAACCAACGGCGTCACGTCGCGGCGCTGGCTGGCCTGGGCCAACCCCGGCCTGAAAGACCTGATCAGTCGCACCATCGGCGAGGGCTGGATTACCGACCTGCCCGAGCTGAAAAAGCTTGCGCCTTACGCCGGGGATGCCGCGTTTCGCGCCGAATGGCGCGCCATCAAGCAGGCCAACAAGACGCGGCTGGCGGAAATGGTGCAGCGCGACTGCGGCGTCGAATTCGGCATCGACGCGCTGTTCGACGTGCAGGTGAAGCGCATCCACGAATACAAGCGGCAGTTGCTCAACGTGCTGCACGTGATCCATCTCTACGACCGCATCAAGCGCGGCGACACGGCTGACTGGACGCCGCGCTGCGTACTGATCGGCGGCAAGGCGGCACCGGGCTACATGATCGCCAAGCGCATCATCAAGCTGGTGAGTGCGGTGGCCGAAGTGATCAATGCCGACCCGGCGACTGGCGGCCTGCTGCGGCTGGCCTTCCTGCCCAACTACCGGGTGTCGGCGATGGAAATCATCTGCCCCGGCACCGATTTGTCGGAGCAGATTTCCACCGCCGGCAAGGAGGCTTCCGGCACCGGCAACATGAAGTTCATGATGAACGGGGCGCTCACCATCGGCACCCTGGACGGCGCCAACATCGAAATCCGCGAAGAGGCGGGGGCAGAGAATTTCTTCCTGTTCGGCCTCACCGCCGATGAAGTGGAAGCCACGCGTGGCCATTACGACCCTGCCGCAATCATCGAGGCGGACGAGGACTTGCGCCGCGTGATGCACCTGCTCGAAAGCGGCCACTTCAACCTGTTCGAGCCGGGCATTTTCGACCCGATCATCCACGCCGTCACCAGCCCCCACGACCCGTGGCTGACCGCAGCCGACTTCCGTGGCTACGTCGATGCGCAGCGGCGGGCCGCCCAGGTCTACCGCGACGCCGAGCAATGGACGCGCATGAGCATCCTCAACACCGCCGCCAGCGGCAAGTTCTCCAGCGACCGCACCATCCTCGACTACAACCGCGACATCTGGCATCTGCCGCAAGTGGCCGCATGGCCGGTGAAATAAAATGAGCAAGGAAGAGAAACAGGCGCTGGCCGAGCAGGCTTATGCAAAGGCGCTCCAATACGAGCTGGACTACGGCTGCTGCCCGCAGTGCGTGTTGGCCACCGTTCAGGAAACCGTCGGCATCATCGACGATGCCACGATCAAGGCCAGCCACGGACTTTCCGGCGGTGGCGGTTTAATGGCGCAAGGCGCCTGCGGTGCGCTGACCGGCGGCCTGATGGCGCTCAGCGCGAAATATGGCCGCGACCGAGACAAGCTCGACAAGGGTCGCTTCATCAACAACTTCAAGAAGAACAAGGAACTGGTCGAGCGCTTTCGCCAGGAATTCGGCGGCATCACCTGCGCGGAACTACAGCAGCAATTTACCGGCCGCACCTACGACATGTGGAACGCCGAGGAATACCAGGCATTCGACGAAGCGCGCGGCAAGCAATGCGCACATGCGACCGGAACGGTGACGAAGTGGGTGATCGAGATGCTGTAACCGGCCTGGCCAGTTGCGGAATATCGCCTCATGAAGAACGCCGCTGACGCCAGCGGCGGACAAACCAGAGAATGCCCCCTACCCCGGCCATCAGCGCCAATAGGGCTTCTTCGTAATGCCGCAGGTCTGCCAGAAAAAGCGCCAGGACACTGCCGAACAGATAGCCTGCACCACCCACCAGCGGTGCCCACAGCAACGCGCCTGCCAGATTGAGCACAAGAAATCTCACCCGGCCAAGGTGGCTCACGCCAAAGGCGAAGGGCCCCACGGTGCGCAGGCCGTACATGAAGCGGATGGAAAGAATCAGCGGCAGATGATAGAGCCTTAGCAAGGCCTTTACCCGCGCCACCCGCCGCCGCAACTGCGGCATGCGGGCAAGAATCCGGTGGCCGTAGCGTCGGCCCAGGTAAAAATAAAGCTGGTCTCCCAGCGTGCCGCCGAGGGCGGCGACCACAACCACCCAGGGTAATTGCAGATAACCGCGATGCGCGGCAAAACCCGCCATCACCAGGATGGTTTCCCCTTCCAGGAAGGTGCCCAGGAACACGGCAAAATAGCCATACTCCCGCACCAGATCGGCAAGCGGCATGGTGTTTTCCGTCCCGCGCCCCCCCGCTTTCAGCGAACCAGGAGTACCGGCACGGCGGCGCTGCGCATGACGCCATCGGCCACGCTGCCGAGTAGCAAGTTATGCAGGCCCCGCCGTCCGTGGGAGCCGAGCACGATCAGATCCGCCGGCCAGCTCCGGGCCTCTTCCACGATCAAGTCGGAGATCCGGTGGCCGATCGTCTGGATTTCGAGCAGTTTGCCCTCGGCCTCCAGCCCGGCATTGCGCGCCTGGGTTTGCGCCTGTTCCAGCACTCTCTGGCCGGCTTCGCGAAATGAATCGACAACCTCGGGTATCCCCCCGAATTCGCCATCCCAGTTGAATGTCACCTCGTCCGCCACATGGACGATGCGCAAGGCGCCGCGATGGCTTTTGGCAAGGTCAATCGCTTCACGCAAGGCGCGGTCTGAAAGTTTGCTGCCGTCGACGGCGATCAAAATTCGCTGGTACATGGGCTTCTCCTTTAATTTATGCGTCTCTTGCTCGATCGGCCTGGGGCAGGCTTTAGCAATGCGCTACGAATATCCCCATTAATTCTTAGCCTAGTCTAAAATAAAAACTTGTCAAAACCTCCGCAGAAAACATGGCCGACCACCAGGATCCTCGCGTATTCTTCGCTGCCGAACGCACCCTGCTCGCCTGGAGCCGCACGGTACTGGGATTGATGGGCTTCGGCTTCATCGTGGAGCGTTTCGGCTTGTTTCTGCGGGTGGTGCTGGGATATCAGACCGAGCCCATCCATCGCAGCTTTTCCCTGTGGATCGGCGTGGCACTAATCCTGCTGGGCGCAGTGCTGGCGGTGATATCCACCGTGCAGTACCGGCAGGTGGTGAGAAATCTGGGCCCGCAGGAAATTCCCCCGGGCTATTGGGTGAACATGGGGGTCGTTACCAATTTGGTGCTGGCCGTGCTGGGGTTGATGTTGGCGGTCTATGCCGCCCTGACATGACGGCCCGGATCGCCACAGGGAAAAACCTTTAATCTGGTTCGCTGGCGCAGACGCGATTTCTCCCCTGCGCTTTTGCCTGATAGAGGGCTTTGTCAGCCGCGGCGACCAACACGGCTGGAATGGCATCCCGAACATCGGGAACCATCGCTGCCACCCCAAGGCTTACGGTCACCTGTTTGGATACTGACGATTTGGCGTGGGGGATATTCATCGCTTCCACCCCGCTCCGCAGGCTCTCGGCAATATGCAGGGCGCCTTCCAGTGGCGTATCCGGCAGCACCACGGCAAACTCCTCCCCGCCATAACGCGCCAGCAGATCATCCGGGCGGCCCAGCGTGGAACTCAAGGCACCGGCCACCACCTTCAGGCAATCGTCGCCGCCCTGATGGCCGTAATGATCGTTATATGCCTTGAAATGGTCGATATCGATCATGATGAGCGAAAGCGACCGCCCGGCGCGGGCGGCGCTGCGCCATTCCTTTTCAAGATAAGCGTCGAGGTGGCGGCGGTTGGCCACACCGGTCAACCAGTCCGACTGGGATATGTGTTCCAGTTCGGAATTGACTTCCCTGAGCCGGGTGTTGATGCGTTCCGTTTCGATGTGGGACTGCTTGAGCATTTGCTGCGCCAGCTTGCGTCCGGTGATGTCGTGGAAGGCCACGACCGACCCGGCAACCTGGCCATCCCGCATGATCGGCGAAGAGCTGACCGCAACCGGCAACAGGGTGCCGTCCTTGCGCCAAAAGGTTTCTTCCACGGCACGGTAGGTCTGGCCGGAAAGCACCACCCGGCCTATCTCGCACGCCTCCTCCGGGTAGGGGGTTCCATCCGGCTTCTGGTAGTGAAAAAGCGCATGCGCATTCTGGCCAAGCAGTTCCGCCCCGGAATACCCAAGCTCCTTTTGTGCCTCCGGGTTGGTGAAGACGACCCGCCCGTTTTCGTCGATCACGTAGACCCCTTCGGCCAGGGTTACGCTGATTTCGCGCAGGCGGTTTTCGCTTTCTGCCAGCGTTGCCTGCCACCGTTTCCGGCTTGCTCTTGAAAGCGCAAGGTATCCGCTTAGCAAAAACCACAGCAACAAGCTGCCGGTCAGGATAGCCAGGACAACCGGGTGACCGTTCAGCCTTTCGTGAGAAAAGGAAGCGGGGGGGCGATGCGACACGATCTTCCAGTAATATTCGTTATGCTCCAGAGGGCGTGTACTCGGCTCGCGCGGCAAAGGAGAGCCGGTGGCGGAAGACTGGCCCGGCAACAGCGGATAGACGGTCATAAAGGTAAACAGGCCGTTCCCCGTGCGGATGCTGCCATGGTCTGCGGACGAAATGGCTTTCCATTCTTTCGGAAGACCTTTGCCAAAGGTACGCGGGTTGCCAAGCATGAAGCCCCATTCGTCGCCGGGGTTCGGACTGCTCAACCAGTATCCATCGCGGTTCAGCAGCATCGTCCGCTGATCGCCGCCTTTGAAAGTCTCCTTGAAATTATCCAGAAGGGCGCTGCCGAAATAATTGAGCAGGATCACGCCCTTTTTTTGTCCGCGCCGGTCAAAAACCGGGGTGCCGAAGCGAATCATCGGCTTGTAGGGCAGCTCGATCCGCTCATGCTCGATATTCAGATCCAGGGGCGAAACATAAATCTGCCCGGCTGCAAGCTTGAATGCATCGCGAAAAAAATAACGCCCGGATTTGTCCTGGAGCTGGCCATGCGGCACGATCACCGCCGCACGATTGTCATAGTTGGCCCGCACCACCTCCATGCCCTTGGCGTCAAGAAAAAGCACCTGGTCATAAAGTTTGGCCTCGCCCGCAAAAACCCGGAAGTTTTCGGCCAGTCGATCCCGATCAGAGGCTTTCTCGCTGGTGATGAAATCAAGCATATCCGGGGTCTTGGCCAGCATTCGCAGATCGGATGCCGCCGTCTCAAAATCATGCCCGATCAGCTTGCTCGCCAGCTCGACCTGCATGGCGTCGCGCGTTTCCATTCTGGCGGTTTGGGTTCGGCTATCGAGCCGGATGGCACCAAGCGCTACCGCAACGATCAGCAGCGCACCTGCCGCAAAAATGAAAATAAACTCCCGGACAGCGGCACGATAAAGCGCCGCGATTTTAATTGCAGGAGGGGCCAATGTGTTAGGCATTGATCCATGATACACCTGAAAATATCGGGGAAGCCATGCCTGTCGGGGTATCCAGCCCAGTCAAAATTAAACGCCAGCCGATTTTTTCATCTGTTTAGGTATAATTCCTCAACTTCAATAACCGGCTGGCATTTATTCATGTTGATCTGGTTCGTCGTTCTCTATCTGATGGTGTCGATCGGCATCGGCCTGTACGCGGCCACCCGCGTCCATAACACCAAAGACTACGCCGTCGCAGGCCGCAGCCTGCCTCTGTACATCGTCACCGCCACGGTGTTCGCCACCTGGTTCGGCTCCGAAACGGTGCTGGGCATCTCCTCCACTTTCCTCAAAGAGGGTTTGGGCGGCGTGGTTGCCGACCCGTTCGGCGCCAGCCTGTGTCTGATTCTGGTCGGCCTGTTCTTCGCCCGCAAGCTCTACCGCATGAATCTGCTGACCATCGGCGACTACTACCGCGCGCGCTACAACCGCACGGTGGAAGTGCTGACCAGCTTGTGCATCGTGGCCTCCTATCTGGGCTGGGTTTCCGCCCAGATCATCGCGCTCGGTCTGGTTTTCTCGATCCTCAGCCAGGGCGGGATTTCCCCCACCGAAGGTATGCTCATCGGCGCATCCATCGTACTGCTCTACACCCTGTTCGGCGGCATGTGGTCGGTCGCCTTCACCGATTTTTTCCAAATGATCTTGATCGTCCTCGGCATGCTGTACATCGGCTACGTCATTTCCGGCCTGACCGGCGGCGTGGGCGCGGTGGTGAAGCACGCGGCGGATGCCGGCAAGTTCGAGTTCTGGCCCAAACTCAACGCACGCGACGTGCTGGCCTTCATTGGTGCCTGGGTCACCATGATGTTCGGCTCGATCCCGCAGCAAGACGTGTTCCAGCGCGTGATGTCCGCTCACGACGAAGACACCGCCGTGCGCGGCGCGGTGGGCGGCGGCAGCCTGTATTTTCTGTTCGCCTTCATCCCGATGTTCCTGGCCTACTCGGCAACCCTGGTTGACCCGGCGATGGTGAAGGGGCTGATCGACACCGACCCGCAGCACATCCTGCCCACCCTGATCCTCAACCACACCCCGCTGTTCGCCCAGGTGATGTTCTTCGGCGCGCTGCTTTCCGCCATCATGAGCACGGCCAGCGGCACGCTGCTGGCCCCCTCCGTCACCTTCACCGAGAACGTGCTGAAGGGGATGTTCAAGGAAATGTCCGACCGCCACTTTCTGCTGCTGATCCGTGTCGTGGTGGTGTGTTTCGCCGTCATCGTCACCCTGTTCGCCCTCAACTCCAAGGGCAGCATCTACGCCATGGTGGAGAATGCCTACAAGGTCACGCTGGTGGCCGCCTTCATCCCGCTTGTCGCCGGCCTGTACTGGAAACGCGCCAACACCCAGGGCGCGCTGTTCGCCATCGGTTTCGGGCTGACATCGTGGCTGCTGCTCGAATTCTTCCAGCCCGACAGCATCTGGCCGCCGCAATTGGCGGGCCTGTTGATGAGCGCCGCCGGCATGGTGATCGGCTCGCTGCTGCCGCACTTCGTCGGTCGTCCGACGCCCCTGCCCACCGCCCACGCCGAACTGCACCATCACGCGGCGGCGCAAACCGAGCACGTGGCGGAAGCGCCGCATCATCACCCGTCGGCGCATAACGAACGCTGATTCTCCCGATAAAAATGATTGTCTTACATTAGGCAACCGTATACGCCACCGCCAGGAGCCACTTAACAGCATGAATGAAGGGCTACTACTTGGGGCCGGATTTTCCTATGATTTAGGAATGCCGTTATCCAAAGAACTTACCGAAACATTCTTGGGCCTATTTGACAAGAAGAATACGGTGCGGCTAGTAGTTGGAATGTCAGAACAAAGCCCCTATTCTGACGAGCGACCAATAAATAGAGACGCAATTTCGGAGAGTTTTGATTTGTTGCTCGCGCACAAGGAAGAAGGTGTAACCAAAGGGGTCAGGTCTAGCTATGTAGCATAACTCCATGCTATATTCACACCATCATGTCCCGCCCCATCCGAATAGAGTTTCCCGACGCGCTTTATCACGTCACCTCGCGTGGCGATAGGCGCGAGGCTATTTTCGAGGATGATCTGGATCGGCAAACTTTCCTCTCAACCTTGGAACAGGTAGTGGTCCAGTTCAACTGGGTATGCTACGCGTGGTGTCTGATGGACAACCATTACCACCTTTTGATTCAGACCCCGGATGGCAATCTATCCAAGGGCATGCGACAGCTCAACGGCGTTTACACTCAAGCCAACAACCGCCGCTACAAGCGCGTCGGTCATCTGTTTCAAGGACGTTTCAAAGCCATCCTGGTCGATGGTGACGCCTACCTGCTCGAACTTTCGCGTTATGTTGTGCTCAACCCTGTCCGCGCGGGCATGGTAAAGAATGTGTCAGATTGGCAGTGGAGCAGTTATCGTGCAAGCGTGGGATTAGAGCTAGCCGCCCCCTGGCTGGCAATAGACGGGCTGCTGGCACAGTTCGCCGAACGGCGCAGCTTGGCGCAACGGCGCTATGCTCAGTTTGTGGCCGAGGGTGTTAAGGCCATCTCGCCATGGGCAGGCATCAAGGGGCAGGTATTTCTGGGTGACGAACAATTCATGCAGCGTATGCAAGCCCATGCCCAAATAGGCAAAGATGATGTGCAAATTCCGATTGCCCAGCGCCGCCCGCCCCCGCCTCCATTGGCACATATAGCTAAACGCACGCTTGACCGGAATGCGGCTATCAAGGCGGCGTATGCGACAGGCGCTTATTCCTACCAACAGATTGCCGAGCATTTTGGGGTGCACTTTACGACAGTGGGGCGGGTTGTCAGGACGGCAAAGTGACCGGATGCTACGATAATAGACCTGACCCCATGACTGGAGCCATCGAGTTTGGGTGCAATGATTTCTGCCACCTCGTTGAACTTCCTTCACCAGCTAAAGAGGTCGGGTTCGAATGATTTTTCAAATTAGCGCCTCCAGTCCCTTGCGGTCAAGCAAATCCAGCAGCTTGGCCGACGGCCCGCTCGGATGCTTGTCACCGATTTCCCACTGTCGCACGGTGGACAGGCTGGTATTGAGCACCGCCGCCAGCACCGCCTGGCTGAGTTTATAGCGATCCCGCAAGGCGCGGATTTTCTCGCTGGAATATTCCTGTACCGGAGCAAGGCACAACGCGTCGTATTTCCGCATCCGGCGCTTGTCGATAAAACCCGCCGTGTGGAGATCACGCGCGATTTCGTGGGCCGCATCCAGAATTCGGCTACTCTCCTTAGTTTTGGCTGTCATGGCAAATCTCCTGTAAAGCGTCAGTTTCGACATGGGTGTCGAATTCGGTCGAGGTGAGCATCAACAAGTCAGCTTGTTCATCCCCAGGCCGCACGAAACTGCGCCACAAACTCCTCCACTCGCCCCTCGGGCAAGCCATTGATGCCGGCCGCCGCCTTGCGCCCGCCGCCGCCGAAGCGCAGGCACAGTTCGTCCGCACCGGCCAGCGCCGCCAGCGGGGCGCGCACGCTGACGGTGTAAACGCCGCCGTTTTTTGTCAGTAGCGCATGGGCGCGGTTCGGCCAGGCTTGCGCCAGGTGGTTACCGAAGGAGCCGCTGACGCGCCGGCTCCAGGCTTGGTCCGGCAGAAAATACAGGGCGCAGTGCTCGGTGGCGAATTCCGGCATCAGCGCTTGCGCCTGGGCGAGGTCTTCGGCATAGCCTTGTTGCAAGCAGCGGAAGGCGGGCTCTTCATTGATGAAAGCGAAGGGGTCGGCGTAGCCGTGTACCTGGCGGTACAGCTCGTCGGGCGGGAAGTGCAGGTCGGCCACGGTTTCACCGTAGGCATTGTAATTGAGGCATTCGCCCAGGCTTTGCAGGGCGGCCAACTGGTCGGCATCGAGTCCCAGCGGCGCGGCGGCGCTCAGTGCCGAGCGGTGCAGGTTGTCGCCGAAAGCGCCGACCACTGCCCAGATGCGGTAGCGGTTTTGCAGGTGCCGGTTCACCAGCAGGCTGGTGCAGACGTCCGGCGCACGGTCGATGTGCGCGGTGAAGGCGGGATGGAGCGGGATTTCGCCGGGGAAATGATGGTCGAAATATTCGACCCGCGCGCCTTTCTCCAGGGCGGCCAGCAGGGCGGTGCGGTTCTGGTCGAGGGAGATGTCGAGTACGGTGATTTCGTCGCCGGATTTCGCCACGACCCGGTCAAGTAAGGTAATATCCCTCTTCACCCCGGTGACCAGCCGGCTGTCCGCCGGATGCGCCATACGAAGCTGGTGCAGGGCACAGATGCCGTCGGCATCGCCATTGAATACGTCGTAATAAGCCATGGTTTTAAATCGCAATCAGGTTGGCACATGCTAGCACAAAAAAATAACGCGCCCAGCGCCAGCCCCATGCTGGCCGTGGTCTATGCGCTGCTGATCGTTTATGGCAGCCTGTATCCGTTCAGCGGTTGGCTGCCGACTGAGGGCATGCTGGCTTTTCTGACGGCGCCCTGGCCGCGTTACATTATCCGTTCCGACCTGATCATCAACTTTCTGGCATATCTGCCGCTGGGGTTGCTGGCCGCACGCGCGGTGCGTTACCGGTTGCGGCCGGTTGCGGCGGTGATTGCCGCTACTGCGCTTTGCCTGCTGTTGAGCCTTGCCATGGAGAGCCTGCAAGCATTACTGCCGGAGCGGGTTTCCTCGCTTTTTGATCTGCTGCTCAATGGTCTGGGCGGTCTGGGCGGTGCGTTGCTGGCGGGGTTGGTTGCCAGTCTGCCGGGGCCGTTGCGCTGGCTGGCTGCGCTGCGCCACGAGTGGTTCCTGCCGGGACGTGCGATGGATTTGGGTTTGGCCGCCATCGGCTTATGGGCGCTTTCCCAGTTGAGCCCGTTGCTGCTTTCGCTGGATACGGACACCCTGCGCAGGGCACTGTTGCCATTATGGACACCGGGCTTTCCTACGCTGTTCAACTGGCCGCAGCTCGCCGCCAATACTTGCATCATCGCTGGCCTGGGGTTGTTCGGCGCGATGCTTGCCCGCCCGGAAAAAAACAATTCGTGGCCATTTGCCGGCCTGTTTATCGCCGTGCTGCTGGTGAAAATCCTGGTGGTGGGGCGCTATCTCATGCTGGAAACGGTCATTGGCGCTGCCATGGGCATTGCCCTGATGTTCGCCCTGCATTCCGCCAACCGTCCGCTCCGGTCAATCGTCAGCGGACTGGCGCTGCTCGCCGGTTTTGCGCTGATCGAACTCGAGCCGGCAACGGGCGTCATTTTCAGGCCGCCTCAACCCTTCAACTGGATTCCTTTCCACGGCCAGATGCACAACCTCGCCGGCTTCAGCGGAATCCTTTCGTTATTCTGGCCGTTTCTCGCCCTCGGCTGCCTTGCCGCCTTCGCCACCAAGCCGGCAAAACGCCGGCCCATGGCTTGGCTCGGCGGTGTACTGGTGCTGGCCTTCCTGTTCGCGCTGGAATGGCAGCAGCAAACCATTCCCGGACGCAACGCCGACATCACCGACATCTTGCTGGCGCTGGCGGGCTGGACGCTGCCGTGGTGGAGCCGGATTCATTCTGCACGTGGAGAACATGAATGGACAGCCTGACCAAGCTTACCCACAAGCTGCGCGAATTTGCCCAGGAGCGCGACTGGGATCAGTTTCACTCGCCGAAAAACCTGGCGATGGCGCTGATCGTCGAGACGGCGGAACTGGTGGAGCATTTCCAGTGGCTCACCCCGGAGCAAAGCTACAAGCTCGACGCGGCGAAACTCGAGGAGGTGCGCCAGGAAATCGGCGATGTGCTGATTTACCTGACGCGCATGGCAGACCGGCTGGGGATCGATCCGGTTGACGCGGCGTATGACAAGATAGAAATCAATGCCGCAAAATACCCGGCCAATATTACCTTCGGCAGTGCGGCCAAATCCACCAAACTCACAAAACCGTGAAGGACGACACCATGAGCTATTATGAAAAACACGTTTTTTTCTGCACCAATGTGCGCGAGGATGGCGGGCCGTGCTGCACCCAGCATGGCGCCCAGGAAATGCGCGACTACGCCAAGAGCCGGATCAAGAAGCTCGACCTCAATGGCGAAGGCAAGATACGCATCAACAGCGCCGGCTGCCTCGATCGCTGCGGCGAAGGCCCGGTGCTGGTGGTCTATCCCGAGGCAGTCTGGTACACCTACGTGGACAAGGAAGACATCGACGAAATCATCGACCAGCATCTGATCAACGGCAAGGTGGTCGAAAGGCTGAAGATTTGAGCGCAGCCAGAAAATTTTTCATCGACGGCCCGGCGGGCAGGCTGGAGGCCGCTGTCACCGATGCCGGCGCGGAACTTCGCGGCATCGCGCTGGTGGCGCATCCGCACCCGCTGCATGGCGGCACCATGGATAACAAGGTGGTGACCACGCTGGCCAAGGCTTTTTCGCACATGGGGCTGGCGGTGTTTCGCGTCAATTTTCGCGGCGTCGGGCAAAGTGCCGGAGAGTTCGATCACGGCATCGGCGAGACCGACGACATGCTGGCGCTGGCGAAGTTTGCGCGGCGCGAACTGGGCGAGCTGCCGCTCACCCTGGCGGGATTTTCCTTCGGCGCCTATGTCCAGAGCCGGGTGCAGGTGCAGATCGAGGCCCGGCAACTGGTGCTGGTGGCGCCGGCGGTGAGACGTTTCGAGGTCGGCGCCGTGCCGGACGGCACCGTGGTGATTCACGGCGAACAGGACGAGGTGGTGCCGCTTGCCGACGTGCTCGACTGGGCGAGGCCACAGAACCTGCCGCTGACGGTGGTGCCGGGCGCGGGACATTTTTTTCACGGGCAACTGCCCCTTCTGAGTCGTATTGTCGCCAACACATGCCGCTGCTGAATATAAAAAACCTGCGCAAATCCTATGGCGGCCTTGAAGTCGTGGCCGGGCTCGATATTGCCGTCGCCAGGGGCGAATGCTTCGGCCTGCTTGGGCCGAACGGCGCAGGCAAGACCACCACCTTGCGGCTGGCGCTGGGGTTGACCGCGCCGGATGGCGGCGAGATTTCCATGCTCGGCCTGCCGGTACCGGCCCAGGCGCGCGAAGCGCGGATGCGGATCGGCGTGGTGCCGCAAATGGACAATCTCGACCCGGACTTCTCGGCGCGTGAAAACCTGCTGATTTACGGACGCTATTTCGGCTTGAAGGACGCCGAAATAGCGGCGCGCATTCCTGCTCTGCTCGAATTCGCCGGCCTGAGCCACCGCGCCGATTCTCCCATCGACGCCCTCTCCGGCGGCATGAAGCGGCGGCTGACCCTGGCGCGGGCGCTGGTCAACGACCCCGACCTGATTTTTCTCGACGAGCCTACCACCGGCCTCGACCCGCAGGCGCGGCACATGATGTGGCAGTGGTTGCGCCGGCTGCTCACCCAGGGCAAGACCATCGTCCTCACCACCCATTTCATGGAAGAAGCGGAGCGCTTGTGCGACCGGGTCGCCATCATGGATCATGGCAGGATCATTGCGACCGGCAGCCCGCACCAACTGATCCGCAGCCATATCGAACCGCAGGTGGTGGAAGTTTACGGCGAAGGGGTGACCGGCTGGACGGCGGCGCACGGCCACGCCTTTTGCGAACGTATCGAAAAAGTGGGCGAAACGGTGTTCTGCTACACTCATGACAGCAAGGATCTGGTGCCGCATCTGCATGGCCGCAGCGATTTGCGCTATCTGAGCCGTCCCGCCAGCCTTGAGGATGTGTTTCTCAAACTCACCGGGCGCGATTTGCGCGATTGATATTTATGGAAAGAAACCAACCATGAGCGTTCTGCAGGAATTCAAGGAGTTCGCGGTAAAAGGCAATGTTGTCGATCTCGCCGTCGGCATTATCATCGGCGCGTCATTCGGCAAGATCGTCACCTCGTTCGTCAATGACATCATGATGCCGCCGATCGGCAAATTGCTCGGCGGGTTTGACTTCAGCAACCTGTTCATCAACCTTTCCAGCAAATCGGTGACGACGCTGGCAGAGGCCAAGGCTGCCGGCATCGCAACGATCAACTACGGCCTTTTCCTCAACACGCTGATTGATTTCGTTATTGTTGCCGCCGCAGTGTTCATCCTGGTGCGCCAGATCAACCGCCTCAAGAACCAGCTCGTGGCGGATGAGCCGGTGCCCGTCGCTACGCCGACGACCAAGGAATGCCCGTACTGCTTCAATGCCATACCGGTCAAGGCGACCCGCTGCGGCTGCTGCACCTCGGAGCTGAAATAAAGCTGAACATGACCCGGTTTTTGTACCTTCCCACGCTGAGCCTGCGCTTCATTCCGGTATGGCAACGCAACTTTCTGGTGTGGCGCAAGCTGGCCATTCCGTCCATCCTCGGCAACCTGGCCGATCCGGCGTTCTACATGCTGGGCCTGGGCTACGGCCTGGGCGGCCTGCTGCCGCAAGTGGGCGGCGTGCCTTATCTCACCTTTCTCGCTGCCGGCACGGTGTGCTACAGCACGATGAACAGCGCCACCTTCGAGGTGCTGTATTCGGGCTTTTCGCGCATGCACGTACAGAAAACCTGGGAGGCGATCCTGAATGCGCCGCTGACCCTCGACGATGTCATGCTCGGCGAGCTGGTGTGGGCCACCAGCAAAAGCCTGCTGTCCGGCCTGGCGATCCTCGCCATCGTCTGGGCGTTGGGTCTGGCCGGGCTGGGGCAGACCCTGTGGCTGATCCCGCTGATTATCCTGATCGGTTTCTGCTTCGCCGGCATGGGGCTGGTGATGAACGCACTTTCGCCCAACTACGATTTTTTCATGTATTACTTCACGCTGGTGATCACGCCGATGGTGCTATTGTGCGGCGTGTTCTACCCGGTTGACCAATTGCCGGCGTGGTTGCAGGCGGTCTCGGCCTGGCTGCCGCTGACCCACGCCATCGCGCTGGCGCGGCCACTGGTGCAGGGCGGCGTGCCGCAACAAATTTTCGCGCACATCCTGGCTCTGCTGGCTTACGGCGGGGCCGGCTATTACGTCGCGCTGGTGCTGACGCGGCGGCGGCTGCTGAAATAATTGTGAAAATCATGAACCGCAGAGGACGCGGAGGACACAGAGTAAATCAAAGGCTTGAATGCACATTTTGCGCTTACTCACCTGAGGGTTCGGCATAAATTATTAGCGCCTTGTTTTTCCTCTGTGTCCTCCGCGTCCTCTGCGGTAACCGCCTTTTTAGACTGAAATAAATGACCATGAAAACTCCCCAGCAATTCTTCGCACCCTGTCCGCGCGGACTGGAAGCCGTTTTGGCCGACGAACTGAGTGCGCTCGGCGCTGCCGGAATCAAGCCCGCCGATGGCGGCGTGGGCTTTGCCGGCGATTTCGCGCTGTGCTACCGCGCCAACCTGCATAGCCGTATCGCCAGCCGCATTCTGTGGCGACTGGCCGAGCGGCCTTACCGCAGCGAGGAGGACATCTACCACGCTGCCTACGCCCTGCCTTGGCAGGAATGGTTCGATATCAAGCAGACTTTCCGCGTCAAGGTCAGCGCGATCCGCTGTCCGTTGCGCAGCCTGGATTTCGTCACCCTGCGCATCAAGGACGCGGTGTGCGACAAGTTCCGCGTTCACTATGGCGAGCGCCCGAGCATCGACACTGCCGCGCCGGACATGCGTGTCTACGCCTTCCTTACCGCCGATATGGCGACGCTCTACCTCGATACCTCGGGCGAGGCGCTGTTCAAGCGCGGCTACCGCAAGGAGCAAGGCGAGGCGCCGCTGCGCGAAAACCTGGCGGCGGGCATCCTCAAGCTGGCCGGCTGGGAGCCGGGCAAGCCGCTGCTCGACCCGATGTGCGGCAGCGGCACCTTTTTGATCGAGGCCGCCCAGATGGCGCTCAACATCGCGCCCGGCGCGGAGCGCTGGTTCGCCTTCGAGCAGATGAAAAATTTCGATGCTGCTGCCTGGGATGCGATTTTCAAGGAAGCGGAGGCGGCGGAGCTGCCGAGAGTGCCGTTGCCGATCTACGGCAGCGATGTTTCCAGCACGGCCTTGGGCGCCGCACGCGCCAACCTGGAGCAGGCCGGATTAACTGAGGTGGTGACCTTGAAGCAGATCAACATGCTCGACATTTCGGCGCCCGCGCCTGAAAGCATCCTCGTCACCAATCCGCCCTATGCCATCCGCATCGGCGAGCAGGAAGAAATGGCCCAGCTCTACCCCAGGCTCGGCGACCTGCTCAAGCAGAAATTCGGCGGCTGGCGCGCCTGTTTCCTCAGCGCCGACATGCGCCTGGCCAAGCTGATCCGGCTTTCGGTCACGCGCCGCATCCCGCTCTTCAACGGTGCGCTGGATTGCCGGCTGTTCGTTTACGACATGGTGGCCGGGTCGAACCGCAAAAAAGAAGCCAGGCCGGATGGAGCCGGGCCTGAATCCGTGACACAATAGGCACAACCATTCCGAAAGAGGCATACCCATGTTGAACAATCCCCCCAAGCTGACCCCCGAACTCGTGGCCGAGCTGAATTTTCTCGCCCACTACGACCTCGACACCATGCAGGAAGGCATCAAGGTGCACAAGGACGCCGACGCTTCGGTGATTAACGCGGTGCAGCGGCTGTTCGACAAGAAGCTGGTGACCCTGGCCGACGGCGGCTACCTCACCGCGCTCGGGCGCGAAGTGGCGGAAGCGCTGCAATCGACGCTGACCATCCTCACCGCGAAATAATCCCTGCCGCCGCAGATGATCAAGCACCTCGTCATGTGGCGGCTTGACGAAGCTGCCGGTGACAAACCCGGCAATGCGCTCAAGCTGAAGCAATTACTGGAAAACCTCAACGGCAAGATTCCCGGCCTGTTGAAGCTGGAAGTGGGCATTGATTTCAGCCGCGAGGGAGAGTCGTCCGACGTGGTGCTCTATTCCGAATTCGAGAGCCGGCAGGCGCTGGCTGGCTACCTGACCCACCCGGCTCACGCCGAGGCCGCCCCCTTCGTCAAATCGGTTCGTGCCGAGCGCCGGCTCGTCGATTACGAAGCCTGAATTTCAAGCAACCCAACCAAGGAACACTCATGATCCCGCGCAACTTCGGCAGAAAAATCGCCTTCGGCTTTGCCGCCGCTTCATTCGTCTGCACGGTTCTGAGTCTGGGAATCTTCGCCTATTCCCTGGTTACGCGCGGCGGCCAGGACGTCATCACCGCCAGTTTGCTGGCCATCATCCTGTTCTTCCTGAGCAGCGGCATTGTGCTGTATTTGATGAGCAAGCCGCCGAAGCACAAGCTGCTGCCGTGGGATCATCCTGAAATGGATGGGAAATAGCGGCCCCCGAGCTAAGTTTTCCGGGCCACCATCGTCACAAAAACTTTTTCGGTATTTTCCGGCGCAGGGAAAGTCTGAAAAACCTGTTCCAGAATTTGCCAGCCGGCAAAGCGTTGTTCGAGTTCGTCATGGCCGAACAAATAATAGTGGCCTGGCTCGAACATGCCCATGAAAGTAGTGCCTTCGATCAGGACATTGATCACGGCAATGCCGCCGGGCTTCACCTGCTGCTTGATATCCTCGAGCAGTTCCAGCGCCCGTTCCCGGTCGAAAAACATCAGCAGCCCGATTGCCGCAATGGCGTCGAACTGGCCGGATATCCGGTAATCGCCCAAATCGGCCTGAATACCCTGAAGCGCCAGGTTCTCGCTGGTCGCCACTTGCCGGATGTGCGCAATCGCCGCCGGACTGGCATCGACGGCCACCACATTAGCGCCGTTCCGTGCTGCCGCCAGGCTCAGGTTGCCGAGGCCGCAGCCCAGATCAAGAACATCGCCCGTCAAATATTTCAGCGCCGCCTGCTCGAATGGATTGAGCGCAAAGCTCTGCTCGTCGAGCTGCTTCTGGAACTGGGTGTCGAAAAACGAAACGGAATGGCGAAGAGTCATTTTACAGGCTCGATATCAATGGTAGATTCTCGCTAAATGGATGTGGAATTTTGAGTGCGAATGTTCGATTTATGATTCAGTCGCTTGAGGGTTTTCATCCGGATGGCACATTGCCAGTACACCGTAGAAAACTTCGCGCGGCAGATTGCGGCCGATAAACACCAGCACCGATTCGCGCGGTTCGTCTGCCCGCCATGGTGCGCCGGGCGTCCCCCCGGCCACTGCCTGGACACCTTGGAATACCAGGCGGCGCTCGTCGCCCTGAATATTGAGAATGCCCTTGTAGCGCAGCAGATCCTTGCCAAAACGCCCGATCAATTCGTCAAAAACGGCTTCCAGGCGCTCGTAGATGAACGGGGTCGCACTGCGATAGACGAACGACCCGATATCGTCGTGGTGGTGATGATGGTGTCCTGCGGCGAGAAATTTCGGTTCGACTTGCAGGATGTCGTCGAGATTGAAGCCATTGATGTCCAGTATGTCGGCCAGCTCGGTCACGCCGAATTGCACCCGGCTGATCGGTGCGCGCGGATTGATCGCCTGCAAGCGGGCAATCAGCACCGCCGTATCGGCCTCCTCCGCCAGGTCAGTCTTGGACAGCAGGATTCGGTCGGCAAAGCCTGCCTGCTCACGAGCTTCGCGATGCTCATCGAGCTGCCCCATGGCGTGTTTGGCGTCCACTACCGTGATGATCGCGTCGAGATTGTAGGCTTCGCGGATCGACTCCTCCATGAAAAACGTCTGCGCCACGGGCAGCGGATCGGCCAGCCCGGTGGTCTCGATAATCGCACGGGTGAAATCGAGTTCTCCGGCTTCCCGGCGTCGTGCCAGATCGCCGAGAATGCGCACCAGATCGCTCCGCACCGTGCAGCAGATACAGCCGTTGTTCATTACGACCACCTCGTCCTCCGTCTGCTCTACCAGCAGCTCCTGGTCGATGCCGGCCTCGCCGAATTCGTTCTCGATCACCGCGATGCGCTGCCCGTGCTGTTCGGTCAGGATACGGTTGAGCAAGGTCGTCTTGCCCGCCCCAAGAAAGCCGGTAAGGATCGTGACGGGGATTGCCTGCATGGGTGACTCCTGAAAGAAAGAAATGGAAGGCGCAGGGAAGTATAGATTTGTTATGGGCGTGAAACAACAGAACGGGAGCGTTCAAGGGCTTGTGCGTGGTGTCGAATGATTCGAATCTAGACCTCGTATCTGCTCCCGCGTTTCCACAGATCAGTAGCGTTGTTTTGGAACTTGATGGCGCGAATGGAATATGCGGCCGCATTCTGCTCACAGCTTGAAATCCATGAGTCTCTCCAAACGCGAAAAATGTATGGAGAAAAATGTATGGAGCGTGACGTAACGCTGATCGCCGGGTAAAATGAATGGTGGAGAAATTATGCCCAGAGCCGACCTAATCGTAAGTCTTGTTCGCGCTGGCAGCCAAGGTGATCAGAAGATGTTCCGGTCAACCGTGGAAGCTATAGCGGCTGAAGAGCGTGCAAAACATCACAACCTGCTGGCAGACCGGCTGGTTGAGAATCTGCGCGAGGCGAACACTCGCACAAAATTACCTGAAGTAGTACGAAGCTTCGATGGCGGGCATGGCGGCCTGCTCTACGAGATTGAGCCACGCCGATCACTTGACTCAATACTGCTCACACCTGAAGTTCACTGTGCCGCTTTTGAGTTGATCGAGGAACAGCAACGTCGGGATATACTGCGTTCTTACGGATTGGAGCCGCGCCATCGGGTGTTGTTGTCTGGCCCGCCCGGCAACGGCAAGACAACATTGGCTGAGGCTATCGCACAAGAGTTGATGGTGCCGCTGTTTGTTGTGCGTTATGAAGCTGTTATCGGAAGTTTTCTGGGCGAGACGAGTAGCCGATTAAAGCGATTATTCGATTTTGTTCGCACACACCAATGCGTACTATTTTTCGACGAATTCGACACGCTCGGCAAAGAGCGCGGAGATACCCACGAAACAGGTGAAATCAAGCGGGTAGTAAGCTCGCTACTACTTCAGATTGATTCATTGCCAAGTCATGTAGTAGTGGTAACCGCTACCAATCACGCTGAATTATTGGACCGTGCTGTCTGGCGGCGCTTTCAGCTGCTGCTGGAGTTGCCTACTCCAACGCCCGACCAGAAGACGGCTTGGTTCACTCGTTTCGAGGTAACTTTAGGCACGTCACTGGGATTGTCGGCGAAGACTTTGGCCACACGTCTAAAAGTGGCAAGTTTCTCTGACCTAGAGCAGTTCTGCGAGGATGTGCATCGGCGTTATGTTCTTTCTCTGCCTAATGGAGATATTCACGCGGTAATCAAAGATCGTCTAGATCAATGGAAACGCCGGGTATCACCACCTGGCGCTTAATCTCTAAAAATGCCTCGGATGAGCGAACAATTACCCCTTCTTCTCTTTCCGAGACCGAGTTCCACCGATCGAGAAAAACGCAAACCCGGCTGGCCACATACTCATCTTCCCGATCCCGAACGCCAGCGTGATCGCTTGGCGCCAAAATTCAATATATTGCAGTCTGCGTTCGATGCACGCCGAATCCAACTGCAAGCCGCAGCGCCTAATGACGACCCTGATCTCGTGGTGGTTTTCGAAACTATCGGCCCTGTAGACAAATTCATCGGCGCAGTAAAACGCACTCCGGGGCTCGAGTGGTTACTGGAAGCTGATGAAGTCGATATCGAGCCAGATGATGACTTTTTCGACATCGAAGAGCGTGAGAAACCCCTGACAGGGCGCCTTTTCTTGCTAGGCACTAACAGACAGGCGCTTTCCGAGATTATTAGTCTGTGGAGCCGCTATCAGGCTGATTCCAAGGTCAAACTTGACCACGGGCTTGGGACTTGGAAAGGAATTTTCAAACATCTGCGAGACGTTCGCTTTTGGGGTGTCCGTGATCGTGTAGGATACGACATTCTGCAATTCTGGGAGAACCACCTCGCCTGCGGTGACGAAGCGGTGCGATTCGAGATCGAGGCGTGGTGCTTCGCATCCCAGGACAAAAATAACCAAGCCGCTGATGAAATTAAGCGCTTGGTGACTGCGCAGGGTGGGCGCGTGCTGCAAAGCGCATTGATCTCCGACATTGCCTACCATGGATTTCTCATCGAGATGCCCGCAGATGGCGTGCGGCGACTCCTGAGTGATTCGCCTCCGGAATTGGCGCATTCGGAACGTGTAATGTTCTTTCGACCACGAGGTCAGGCCCTCGCCCGACCTGAAGATGATGACACCCGGCTGCCCAGCACTGACGTACCAATTCGAACAGTGTCAGGTGTGCCGGTAGTGGCAATGCTTGATGGCCTGCCCCTTCAGAACCACCCGTTGCTGGCAGGGAGGCTGAACATAGACGATCCCGACGGATGGGAGTCTACATATGAGGCTAAGGATCGAGTTCACGGAACGGCAATGGCATCGCTTATTGCCTATGGTGAACTAGATGGGGCAAGGGTGCCACTCGGCAAACCTATCTATGTCAGGCCAATCATGCGTCCCGATCCTGCCGACGCTCGGTCGCCACGCCAAGAATCTACGCCGAGCGATGTACTATTGATCGATCTTGTGCACCGGGCTGTACGCCGAATATTCGAAGGTGACGGAGAAGCTCCGGCAGCTGCACCGACGGTGAAAGTGATTAACCTCTCCGTAGGCGATCTGCATCGGCCCTTCGACAAGGAACTATCGCCATGGGCACGTTTGTTAGACTGGCTGTCCTACAAATATCAGGTGTTGTTTGTTGTTAGTGCGGGTAACGTGTCGACGGATATCACTCTTGAAACGCCGCGTGAATCCCTTTCAGCCTTGTCATCTGAAGAGCGCAGCCGCCTAGCCCTAAGCGCACACTTATCAGATTCTTTAAATCGCCGATTGTTGACTCCTGCGGAGTCGATCAACGCACTCACAGTTGGTGCGGTGCACGCGGATGCCGCTAGATTCCCGATCATTTCGACCCGCTATGATCTATTCCCTGAGTTTGGCGTTTCTCCGTTCTCCTGCATAGGTCACGGGTTCCGTAGGGCAGTCAAACCAGACATAGTCCTGCCGGGCGGTCGCGTACTGCACCGAGAAAGGTTGCCGGGAGTACCTGAGACCACACAAGTAAACCTGATCAACAGTAATGCTGCACCCGGGCACCTTGTGGCAGCGCCACCTGACTCCAGCGGCAACAATACGAAATATACCAGAGGGACAAGCAATGCCGCAGCACTAGCCACTCGTGGTGCCGCACAGGCTCATGCGGTCATTGAATCATTAAGGGCAGGCAGCCCATCAGATATTCCAGAGCGCTTTGACGGCGTACTCCTTAAAGCAATTTTAGCGCATGGGGCCGAATGGGGAAATTTAGAGAGACTGATACTCAGTTCTCGACCGGATATTACAGATTGGAGGAAAAAACAAGACTTCGTTGCGCGATTCGTTGGCTATGGTTTGGCAGATATTGACCGTGCACTTTCATGTACAGAACAGCGCGCGACATTAATCGGTGTTGGCGAATTGAATGACGGGGATGGATTGGAGTTCCGCGCACCGCTTCCGCCCTGCCTCAGTGCAAAAATAGTGAAGCGTCGACTTACCGTGACACTTGCGTGGCTGACGCCTGTGAATGCACGCCACGCAAAATACCGCGCAGCAAGGTTGTGGATAAAACCTCCGCATGATGGCTTTGGTGCGTCACGCATGAATTGTGATTGGCAGCATGTTCAGCGCGGGACACTGCAACATGAGGTATTCGAAGGAGAAAACGCGCTCGCATTTGTGGACGGGGCGGAAATGGTTTTTAAGGTAAATTGTGCCGAAGATGGCGGCAAATTACAGGAGCCGGTTTCGTTCGCCTTGTGCGTTTCACTTGAGGTGGGAGAGGGTGTTAACCTACCTATTTACCAGGAAATTAGAGAGCGAGTGTCAGTGCCGGTTGGATTGCGCGCCTAAACATTTTGACTGAATGGGCGGAGCAAAAAAGCGCAGGGTCTAGCCATGTAGCATATCGGCCCGCCTCTCGCTATTTTCGTACTGACATTACGTAGCCGTGTGACTACAGTTGAGCCATGATCGAGATTCGAAAATCAGAGAAGTACGCACAGTGGCTTGATGGACTTCTTGACCTCTATGCACGGGCGCGAGTTGGTGATTCTGCTGGCTGGTGGCGACAGGAGCACTCAAGCCGCCGACATCAAAGCTGCCTTGCGCCTCGCACATAACTTGTAGGAGCGCATGATGACCAAGACCATTACTACTCGATACGACGTATCCGAACATCTTCGCACTCCCGAAGAGATGGCGGCCTACCTGGAAGCTTGTCTGGAGGAATCTGGCGGCGATGCGGCATTTATTGCCAAGGCGCTAGGCGATATTGCTCGCGCTAAGGGCATGACGCAGGTGGCGCGTGATGCGGGCTTGTCTCGCGAAAGCCTTTACAAAGCGCTCTCCGGTGAACGCAGCCCGGATTTCGACACCATCCTCAAAGTCGTAGGCGCGCTGGGCTTGAAGTTGCATGCCGAAGCAGCCCATGGCTGAAAGCAAAGCGCCCCCGTCAAATATCAGAGCCAACCCCCGCCCCACTAGCCTGCCGATCCGCATGGTAGCTCGACCGCACCATCGGCCCGCAGGCCGCATTTAAAAATCCCATTTCCGTCGCCGCCGCTGCAAACCGGTCGAACTGCGCGGGTTCGACGAAGCGCGTCACCGGCAGGTGGTGCCGGGTAGGTTGCAGGTACTGGCCGATGGTCAGCATTTCGACGTCGTGGGCGCGCAGGTCGCGCATCACTTGCAGGATTTCGTCGTCGGTTTCGCCGATGCCGACCATCAGGCCGGATTTGGTCGATACGCCCGGATAGCGTTGTTTGAAATTCTGTAGCAGTTGCAGCGAATGGGCGTAGTCGGCACCGGGTCGAGCTTGTTTGTACAGGCGCGGCACGGTTTCCAGATTGTGGTTGAGGACATCGGGCAGGTCATCGCCCAAGGCGTCGAGCGCGACATCCAGTCGCCCACGAAAGTCCGGCACCAGGGTTTCGATGCGGGTTTGCGGCGACTGGGCGCGCACCGCCCGGATGCAGGCGGCGAAGTGGCCGGCACCGCCATCGCGCAGGTCGTCGCGGTCAACGCTGGTGATCACGACGTATTTCAGGCCCATGAAGGCGACTGAAGAGGCGATTTGCTCCGGCTCTTGTGAGTCGGGCGGTAGTGGCGTGCCGTGGGCGACGTCGCAGAACGGGCAGCGGCGCGTGCACAGGTCGCCCAGGATCATGAAGGTGGCGGTGCCATGGCTGAAGCATTCGCCGATGTTGGGGCAGGAGGCTTCTTCGCACACCGTGTGCAAATTGCGCTCGCGCAGGATTTGCTTGATCTCTTTGTATTTCGCCGAAGTCGGCGCTTGCGCACGAATCCAGCTCGGTTTGCGCAACGGCACCGAGGGCACGATCTTGATCGGGATGCGCGCGGTCTTTTCCGCGCCGGTTTGGCGTTCAGCCATTGTTTTTCCTTGAATCTTAAAATGGATTAACCACCGATTAACTGCCCGGACAGTGGCTGTGGGAGCGGTCTCCAGACCGCGATTTCAATTTTCGCGGCCTGGAGGCCGCTCCTACAAATAGCGTTTCTGCCTCCCCCTTTTGCAAAGGGGGATTGAGGGGGATTTGACGGTGGTGGCTATTTGCCACATTTTAAATCCCCCCTAGCCCCCCTTTTGCAAAGGGGGGAATCTCATTGTTTTGCAAGTTTTTGCCCAGGTGCTCTACCAGTTTCTCGCCGAGTACCGCTTGTCCTTCCGTAATGCCTTCATCGCGGCACTGCGTCACCGCCAGCCCTTCGTAGCCGCATGGGTTGATGTTGCGGAACGGCGCCAGATCCATGTCGACGTTGAGGGACAGGCCGTGGTAGCAGCAGCCGTTCTTGATCCTGAGCCCCAGCGCCGCGATCTTGGCCTCACCGACGTACACGCCCGGCGCCTTGTCGCGCCGCTCGGCAACGACATGGTATCGCGCCAGCAGGTCAATTACCGCCTGCTCCATGCGCCGCACCAGTTCCTTGACGCCGAGCTTGCGCCGTTTCAGGTCGAGCAGGAGATAAACCACGATTTGCCCCGGCCCGTGGTAGGTGATCTGGCCGCCGCGGTCGATTTTTACCACTGGGATGGCGGTGGCGTGCAGCAGATGCTCGGGCTTGCCGGCCATGCCCAAGGTATAGACCGGCGGGTGTTCCAGCAGCCATAGTTCGTCCGGCGTTTCCGGCCCGCGCTGGGCGGTGAAATCCTGCATCGCGCGCCAGGTCGGCAGGTACTCGATCCGACCCAGGTGTTTGGCGAGTAGCGAGTGGCGAGTAGTGATTGGCGAGATCACCTCCATTGTTTTATGCTCCTTGCAACCCACTAATCGCCAATCACAGTGCCATCGACACCATCGGGTGGCCGCTGATCTCGCGGTACAGCGCGTCGAGCTGGGCCTGCGAAACGGCGGTGATGGTGCAGGTCAGGGAGACGTATTTGCCGGCGCTGCTGGCTTTCATTTCCATGCTGGCGGGGGTGAAATCGGGTGCGTGGCGCAGCACGATTTCGAGCATGGAGTCGGCAAAACCGTCCTTCGCCTCGCCCATAATTTTAACCGGAAAGGCGCAGGGAAATTCGAGCAGGGTGGTTTGTTCTTCGGTCATTTACGCATCACATTGTTCTTGTAATCCTGATAGAGCCGGTGCATCTGCCGGAACAATGGGCCGGGCCGGCCATCGCCGACAGGCTGGCCGTCGAGATGGGTGATCGCCAGTACTTCCTTGTTGGAGGAGGTCAGCCACAGTTCCTGCGCTGACCTGACTTCGGCCTCGGGGATGCGCCGCACTTCACATGCCATGCGGGCAGAAGCGGCCAGCTCCAGAATTACGTCGTAGGTAATACCGGGCAGCATCAGATGGGTTTTCGGCGGTGCCAGCAAGGTGTTGTCGCGCACCACAAAAATATTGCTGGCGGCACCTTCGGTAAGGAATCCATCGCGTAGCAGCAGGGTCTCCGCTGCGCCGGCATCCACCGACGTCTGGCGCAGCAGCACGTTGGGCAGCAGCGAGATGGCCTTGATGTCGCAGCGCAGCCAGCGATTGTCAACGGCGCTCACCACGTCCACGCCGCTTGCTACCAGCTCCGGCGGCGAAGTCACCAGCGGGTTGCTCATCATGAACACGGTCGGCGCAGTGTCCGGCGGGAAGGCGTGGTCGCGTTTGGCCACGCCGCGCGTGACATGGAGATAGAGCGACTGATCTTCGTCGGGATTGAGTTCAATCAGTTCCGCGATCAAACGCGCCCATTCGTTTTCGCTATGGGGATTGGCGAGACGGATGCCGTCCAGGCTGTGTTGCAGGCGCGACAGATGTTCCTTGGGGCGGAACGGGCGGCGCGAGTAAACCGGGATGAGTTCGTACACGCCATCGCCGAAGATGAAGCCGCGATCGAGCACCGGAATGCAGGCTTCTTCCAGCGGCATGAAGCGGCCATTGAGATAGATCATGGGCGCCTCTTAAAATTCAGAGTTCGCCCAAATGCAAGGCGCGGGAAAAATTTCGCCGCGCCGCATATGGGTGATATGTAAGCAAGAAATTTTTCCCGCAACGCAGCAGTGGGGATGAAATCTGGATTTTTAGGGGCGGCCATTATTTAAACCACAGCTTGATGCTGTCCACGCCACGCTTGAAGATATTGGCTGAAGATACGGTTTCCAGCGCCACCAGCGGATATTCGGCATAAGGCTTGCCGTTCAGCGTCAACTGGATCGTGCCGATTTTCTGGCCTGCGGAAATCGGTGCCAGCAGCGGCTGCTTGCTGACCAGCGTGGCTTTCATGTGCGCATATTGGCCTCTTGGTAGCGACACCAGCAAGTCCTGGAAAACGCCGGCCTTGAGGCTGTTCTCGCTGCCTTTCCATACCGGCAAGGTGGCGATCACCTGCCTCTTTTGGTACAGGTGATGGGTATCGAAATTCAGAAAACCGTAATTCAGCAGTTTCTGGCTTTCGCTGGCGCGCAGGGTTTCCGACGCCGTGCCCAGCACCACCGAAATCAGCCGGCGCGATTCGCGCTTCGCCGAGGCGATCAGGCAGAATCCGGCGGATTCGGTATGCCCGGTTTTCATGCCGTCAACGGTGGGGTCCTGCCACAACAGGCGGTTGCGGTTGGCCTGGGTGATCTTGTTGTACTTGTATTCCTTCTGCGAATAGATCGGATAAAACTCGGGAAAATCGCGGATGATGGCTCGCACCAGCAGGCTCA
Source organism: Sulfuricella sp. (assembly GCA_028713975.1). Classification (GTDB taxonomy): domain Bacteria; phylum Pseudomonadota; class Gammaproteobacteria; order Burkholderiales; family Sulfuricellaceae; genus Sulfuricella. The sequence continues at coordinate 38,925 of JAQTNE010000004.1, read as the reverse complement.
AGTCGTGCGCCGTGGTGTAGTGCTGGGCATTGGGCAGCCCGGTGGAATTCATGAAATGGGTGTTTTTCATGCCGAGGCGTTGCGCTTCCTGGTTCATGCGGTTGGCGAATTTTTCTTCGCTGCCAGAGATGCTTTCCGCCAAAGTGATGCAGGCATCATTGCCCGATTGCACGATCATGCCGCGAATCAGCTCGTCGACGGTGACCGGTGTTTTCGGGTCGATAAACATGCGCGAGCCTTCGGCACGCCATGCCCGCTCCGATACCGGCAGTGCCTGGTTGAGCTTGATTATTCCCTGATGCAGGGCGTCAAAAGTCAGGTAAGCCGTCATCAGTTTGGTCAGCGAGGCCGGTTCTACGCGTTCGTCGCCGGCCCGCTGTTGCAGGGTCTGACCGCTCAGGTAATCCACCAGAACGTAGGCACGGGCGGCAATTTCCGGCGCAGGCGGGACGACGATGGCTGGCGCGGCAGCAAAGACCGGTGCAGAAACCAGCAGGAGAGTCAGCAGAAAGAGTTTTTTCATGATGAGTGAGTTGCTTTAAATTAGCGTGTTGTTAAAACCGCTTTTATATTGAGCGCATTTTTGATTTCGGAAGCAATCTGGCCGGCCTCGGTCGAGCTCTGGTACGGCCCTGCGCGTACCCGAAACAGCCCGTCGGCGGCATAAATCTGTAGCTTGTCGGAAAGCTGCGCCAGTTCGAGTTTGAGCCGGTCGCGGAAATGCTCGGCATTTTCCTGCATGCCGAATGCGCCAAGCTGAACGAAGTGGCCGCTTGACGCGACCACTTCCGCAGGCGCGGCCAGTGGCTGTGCTTTCTCCGCCAGCGGCGTGGCGGCAGGAAGCGGTTCGGGCTGTTTCGGCGCGGAAGCGTAGACCGGCGCAGCGGAGTAGTTAGCCGGGTCGATCGACTCCACCAGAACCGGCGTGCTGCCGCCTGCGAGCACGCCCAGCTTGTAAGCGGCGGTGTAGGACAGGTCAATCAGGCGATCGCTGTGAAACGGGCCGCGGTCGTTGACGCGCACCACCACCGATTTGTTGTTCTTCAGGTTGGTGACGCGCACATAGCTCGGCAGCGGCAAGGTGGTGTGCGCCGCCGTCATGGCATACATGTCGTAAATTTCGCCGGTCGAGGTTTTTTGTCCGTGGTAGCGCCGGCCATACCACGAAGCGACGCCGGTTTCCTTGTAAGGCTTCAGGCTGGTGTCGGGGGTATAGGTTTGCCCCAGTACGGTATAGGGGCGGCTGGCGGCTTTGTGCAGCGGCTCCGCCTTGGGTACGGCGTCCGGAATGGCGTCCAGATTGGCCGGCGGGTTGTCGCCCGGGCCATCGTTGAGATAGTAGCCGCCGCCTTTTTTGGTCGTAGCCGCCGCAGGTTTCTCCGGTTTCCAGATGGCGACGGGCGTGTCCTGTCGCGGCAGGATGCTGCCGCAGCCGGTGATGAAGGCCGGCAACAGGAATAAAATGCACGAGACAACCCGCGCCGTAGCGCGACCATTCTCTTGGCCACTTGCCTCTTGCCACTTGCCTGTTATTTTCATTTAGGACTGCACCAGTTTTCTGTGGGTTTGAATACTCATCAACATACCAAATCCGACCAGCAGTGTCACCATGGAAGTCCCGCCGTAGCTGATCAGCGGCAGTGGCACCCCGACCACCGGCAAAATGCCGCTGACCATGCCCATGTTGACGAAAGCGTAGGTAAAGAAGGTTAGCGTGATGCCACCGGCCAGCAGGCGGCTGAACAGGGTCGGCGCCTTGGCGGCGATGACCAGGCCGCGGCCGATTACCAGCACGTACAGGGTCAGCAGGATGAGATTGCCGGCCATGCCGAACTCTTCAGCGTAGACGGCGAAAATGAAGTCGGTGGTGCGTTCTGGCAGAAAATCGAGGTGTGCCTGCGTTCCATTGAACCAGCCCTTGCCGAAAACGCCGCCGGAGCCCAGCGCGATATTCGACTGGATAATGTGATAGCCGGCACCCAGCGGGTCCTGGGATGGGTCGATCAGGGTCAGGATGCGCTGGCGTTGGTAATCGTGCAGTAGCGACCACAAGATCGGTGCGCTCGCCGCCGCAGTGACAACCAGTCCGACGATAATCCGCCAGTTCAATCCGGCCAGGAACAGCACGTAGAAACCGGCGGCGGAGATCAGCAGGGCAGTGCCGAGATCGGGCTGTTTCACGATCAACCCTACCGGCAGCACCAGTAACAGGGCGGCAATGCTGAAATCCTTGAAGTTGAGGGTTTTTTCGCGCCGGTCCAGATACCAGGCGAGCATCAGCGGTACAGCGAGTTTCATTCCTTCCGAGGGCTGGATCCGGGTGATGCCGATATTCAGCCAGCGCCGCGCGCCGTGGCTGATGTCGCCGAACAACGCCACGCCGATCAACAGCATCAGACCTAATACATAGGCTGGCAGCGCCAGCCGCGCCAGATGTTGCGGCGGCACATGGGCAATTGCCCACATCAAGGCCAGTGCCACCACCATGTTGATCATCTGGCTGGTGACCTTGCCGAGATCCTGGCCGGATGCGCTATACAGCACCACCAGGCCAAGCACCATCAATGCCAGGATGAAGTTCAGCAGCAGGCTGTCGATGTGCGCGGTCAGGAGCAGCCGGAGCTGTCGCAGATTGACTTTAATCATGTGCCTCTCCCTCTTCTGCGGCAGGCGGCGTGAGCGGCAGCGGCAGCTTGCCAAGCAGATAAAAATCCAGCAGCGTGCGGGCGATCGGCCCTGCGGTCGAACCGCCGTGCCCGCCGTTTTCCACCAGAATGGCGACGGCGATCTTGGGGTCGTCGGCAGGCGCGTAAGCAATGAACAGGGCATGGTCGCGATTGCGCTCTGATACCTTGCTTTCCACGTATTTCTCGGTCTGCTTGATGGCGATGACCTGGGCCGTGCCGGACTTGCCCGCGATCAGGTAGGGCGCGTTGGCGCCGACGCGCGGCGCCGTGCCGCCCGGTTGGGTAACGGAGACCATGGCCTCTTTGACCAGCGCCAGGTTTTCCGGTTTCAGGTTCAGGGTGGCGGCGGGCTTGATCGGCATCAATTGTGCCTGGCTGGAGCCGGCATCCCGGACGGAACGAACCAGGTGCGGGCGGATAGGGGTGCCGTTATTCGCCAGGATCGCGGTGGCATAGGCCAGTTGCAGGGGAGTCGCCAGATTGTAGCCCTGGCCGATGCCGACGCTGACGGTGTCGCCGGCATACCATTTCTGCTTGTGGCGTTTCATTTTCCATTCGCGCGAGGGCAGCAGGCCGGTGGTCTCGCCTTCGATGTCGATACCGGTCTTTTTGCCGAAGCCGAACTGGCCGATAAAATTGAAAATGTTATCCGGCCCCAAATCGTTGGCCAGGCTATAAAAATAAGTATCGCAGGAAACTGTGATGGCTTTTTTCATATCCACCATGCCGTGTCCGCCCTGTTTCCAGTCGCGGTAATGATGGGTATTGCCGGCCAGGGTGAAAAATCCCGGGTCGGAAATGGTGTAGGAAGGCGTGCGCTTACCCAGTTCCAACCCGGCCAGCGCCATGAACGGCTTGAAAGTCGAGCCCGGCGGGTACTGTCCGCGCAGGGCGCGGTTGTTGAGCGGTTTGTCGGGGGAGTTGTTGAGTGCATCCCAACTGACCGGATCAATGCCGTCGATGAACAGGTTGGGGTCGAACCCCGGTTTGCTGACGAAGGCCAGCACTTCGCCGCTTTTCGGGTCAATCGCTACCAGCGCGCCACGGAACTGCCCGAATGCCCGCTCGGCGGCTTCCTGCATGCGGCTGTCGATGGTCAGGGTGAGATCCTTGCCTGACGTGGAAGGGCGGTGGCTCAGAACGCGGAGTGCGTGGCCACCGGCATCGGTCTCGACCTGTTCAAAGCCGGTGATGCCATGCAACTGTTTTTCATAGCTCTGTTCGATGCCGAGTTTGCCGATGTGATCGGTGCCACGGTAGTTTGCCATTTCATCGTCCTCTTCCAGTTGCTCGAGGTCGGCGTCGTTGATCCGGCCGATATGGCCGATGGCGTGAGAGGCTAGCTCTCCCTTGGGATAGTGGCGAAACAGCCGTGCCTTGATTTCCACGCCGGGGAAACGGTAGCGGTTGGCGGCAAAACGGGCGACTTCGACATCGTTCAGCCGGGCGCGAATCGGCAGGCTTTCAAAATTGCGGCTTTCCTCGAGCAGCTTCTTGAAGCGCTTGCGGTCGCGCGGCTGGATGTCCACCAGCGCCGCCAGATCGTTGATCGTCGTTTCCAGGCGCCTGACCTTGCTCGGCGTGATTTCCAGGGTATAGGCGGAATAGTTGTACGCCAGCACCACGCCGTTGCGGTCAAGAATCAGTCCGCGGTTAGGCACCACCGGGACGATGGAAATGCGGTTGTTTTCCGCCAGGGTGGAGAAATATTCGTGCTGCACCACCTGCAGGAAGAAAAACCGCCCAACCAGCAGCGTAAACAGCAGCGCGGCAATGGCTGCGGCGATGCCGAGCCGCCACCTGAAATAATATAGCTCCTTCTGGTTGTTCTTGAGTTCGGTCGGGTGATTCACTTGTGACCTGCTGAGTACACAGGATCAGTGTCTTGCCGGCCGCGTTGCGGAAGCAGCAACAACTGGCTCATGGCTGGCCATAACACCGTGCCGGTGAGGCAGGAGAGGAAATAGCCGGCGCCGGGAGAGACGGCGCCGCCGAACATCCGGATCAGCAGCATGGTTGCCTGCAACAGCAACAGCAACAGCAGCACATGGGCGGCCTGCTGCCACAAGGTGAAGCGCTGGATGCGCCGGTGCAACAGGATCGCCACATAGACGCCGAGGACGTAAGCCAGGGCGTGCTGGCCCAGTATCGCACCGTCGCTGATATCCATCAGCAGGCCGACAATCCAGGACGCAGTAAACCCCAGCTTGCGCGGTTCGCGAATCGCCCAGAACAACAGGATCAGGGCGACGAAATCCGGGCGGAACAGGAGCGCCAGTCCGTGCAATGGCAGCAGATTGAGCAGCAATCCGCACACCAGCGTCAGCAGGACGAATTTTCTACTGGCTGGCTTAAGTAGCTCTGGTGATCCTGCGAAATGCATCAGTGCCCCTTCTTTTTCTGGACGGAGGCTTTGCTGTCGGCGTCCGGGTCGGCGGGGATCGGCGGCTGAACCGGCCTGACCTCGCCGATTAAAATCAGAAGCTGCTTATGGCGGTTTACTCCCGCGCTTGGCGTGCAGGTGATTTTGGCGAAAGCGGCGTTGCGTTCGATTTTTGACACCATCGCCACTGGCAGCCCGGCAGGATAAATGCCGTCGATACCGGAAGTGACCAGGGTATCGCCGTTCTGGATATCCGCATTGGCGGCCATGAAAGGCAATTCCAGTGAACCGTCCTGGCCATGGCCGAAGGCGATGGCGCGGGTGCCGTTGCGCACGATTTCCACCGGAATTGCCTGATCCTTGTCGGTGAGCAGGGTGATTTCGCTGCTAAACGGGTAGACGCGGGTAACCTGGCCGATCACGCCGATATCGTCGAGCGCCGGCTGGCCGGCCTGGATTTTATGGCTGGAACCTTTGTCCACGATGATTTTCTGGGAGAATGGGTCGCGCCCGGTATAGACGATTTCGGTCGTCACCATGCTTTCGCCGCGCCGTTGGTGAATGCCCAGGATTTTTCGGAGATAAGCGTTTTCTCCCTGCGTTGCCTGCATGCTTTGCAACTGCACGGCCTGCACCAGTTGCCGCTGCCGGAACGCAGTATTTTCATTCTGCAGCCGCCCCTGGGTAACGAAAAAGCTGCCGGTACGGTCGAGCAATTCAGCCGGATAATTAGCCAGGCGTTGCAACGGGGCAACCGCGACCGAGAGCGTCTGGCGCAGGGAATTCAAGGCGTTCAGGCGGGCGTCCACCGCCATCAGCACCAGGGAAAGGAGGGCGAAGAACATGAAGCGCGTCAGCGGGCTGGGGCCGTGCTTGAAAAAAGGCGGCGCTTGATGGTCCATATGTTCAGATCATGAGTGACGGGTCACGTTAAGCTAACCCGCCATTCAAGGGTATCAGTCATTCGTGAAGACGCTGCCGAGCTTGTCCATTTCCTCGAGCGCCCGGCCACTGCCGCGCACCACGCAGGTGAGCGGGTCTTCGGCGACGATCACCGGCAGGCCGGTTTCTTCCATCAGCAGCCGGTCCAGATCGCGCAGCAGCGCGCCGCCGCCGGTCAGCACCATGCCTTTATCGGCGATGTCCGCGCCCAGTTCCGGCGGAGTCTGTTCCAGCGCGGACTTGACTGCGCTGACGATGCTGTTGAGCGGGTCGGTTAGTGCTTCCAGGATTTCGTTGCTGGAGATGGTGAAGCTGCGCGGGATGCCTTCGGCCAGGTTGCGACCCTTAACTTCCATTTCGCGTACTTCCGAGCCGGGAAAAGCTGAGCCGATATTTTTCTTGATGTTTTCCGCTGTTGCTTCGCCGATCAGCATGCCGTAGTTGCGGCGGATGTAGTTGATGATCGCCTCGTCGAATTTGTCGCCGCCGACCCGCACCGAGGCGGCGTACACGATACCGCCCAGCGAGATCACGCCGACTTCGGTGGTGCCGCCGCCGATGTCTACCACCATCGAACCGGTAGCTTCGGCCACGGGCAGGTTCGCGCCGATTGCCGCCGCCATCGGTTCCTCGATCAGGTAGACCTGACGCGCTCCTGCGCCGATTGCCGATTCTCGGATGGCGCGCCGTTCCACTTGGGTGGAGCCGCAGGGTACGCAGATGATGATGCGCGGGCTTGGCGAAAGCATGCGCGAGTCATGAATTTTTTTGATGAAAAACTTGAGCATCTGCTCGGTGATGGTGAAGTCGGCAATCACGCCATCCTTCATCGGGCGAATTGCCGTGATGTTGCCCGGCGTGCGGCCAAGCATCTGCTTGGCTTCGATGCCCACCGCCTGGATGGTTTTTTTCGAATTTGGCCCGCCTTCCTGGCGAATCGCAACCACCGAAGGCTCGTCCAGTACAATGCCTTTGCCGCGTACAAAAATCAGCGTATTGGCGGTGCCTAGATCAATCGCCAGGTCATTGGAAAAGTATCCCCGCAAGAATCCAAACATCATTGTATATTCCTAGTGATAGAGGTGTGCCGGTAAATGAATCATGATACCATTTTATGCATATCTCTTTAAAGTTCTCTGGGTAAAATTTTTATGTCCTTGAATCTGGCCGACGTTAAGCGCATTGCCACTCTTGCCCGCATCGCGGTGGAAGAGTGCGAGATGCCGGGCTATTTGCAGCAACTTTCCAACATTCTTGATCTCGCCGAGGAAATGCAGGCGGTCGACACCACCGCCATCGAGCCGATGGCGCACGCCCAGGACGTGGTGCTGCGCCTGCGCGACGACGCGGCGACCGAGCCCGACCGCCATGCCGCATTCCAGGCGATTGCACCGCAGGTCGAAGCCGATCTGTATCTTGTCCCTAAAGTCATCGAATAATCCCATGTTAAATGCCAGCCTCAAACAACTTTCCGGCTTGCTGGCCGGAAAGAAAGTGTCCAGCGTCGAGCTGACGCAAACCTTCCTCAAGCGCATCGCGGAGCTGAACCCGGCGTTGAATGCCTTCATCACCGTGGACGAAGACAAAAGCCTGGCCCAGGCCAGGGCCGCCGATGCGCTGCTCGCAACCGGCAATGCCGGCCCGCTGGCGGGCATTGCCATCGCGCAGAAGGATATTTTCTGCGCCGACGGCTGGCGCACTACCTGCGGTTCGAAGATGCTGCACAATTTCATCGCTCCGTATGATGCTCATGTGATCGAACAGTTCAATCGTGCCGGCGCGGTCAACCTGGGCAAGACCAACATGGACGAATTCGCCATGGGGTCGAGCAATGAAACGTCTTACTTCGGCAAGGTGAAAAACCCCTGGGATCTGAACGCCGTTCCCGGCGGCAGCTCGGGTGGTTCGGCTGCCGCAGTCGCGGCGCGGCTGTGCCCGGCCGCCACCGGCACCGATACCGGCGGCTCGATCCGCCAGCCTGCCGCGCTCACCGGCATCACCGGCATCAAGCCGACCTATGGCGTGGTATCGCGCTACGGCATGATCGCCTTCGCTTCCTCGCTCGATCAGGCCGGGCCGATGGCCAAGAGCGCCGAAGACTGCGCGCTGCTGCTCAACACCATGGCCGGTTTTGACCCGCGCGACTCGACCAGCCTGGAGCGGGAAAAAGAGGATTACGCACGCGATCTGAACCAGCCGTTAGCCGGTCTGAAAATCGGACTTCCCAAAGAGTTTTTTGCCGAAGGCTTGTCGGCCGATGTCGCCAAGGCGGTTGAAGAGGCGCTCGCCGAATACCGCAAGCTCGGCGCGCAGACTGTCGAAGTTTCGCTACCCAACAGCAAGCTGGCGGTGCCGGTTTATTATGTGTTGGCTCCGGCTGAAGCCTCCAGCAACCTCGCCCGCTTCGATGGCGTGCGCTACGGCTATCGCGCCCCGGAATACGGCGACCTGGTGGACATGTACCAGAAAACCCGCGCCCAGGGCTTTGGCGCGGAGGTGAAGCGGCGCATCATGATCGGCTCTTACGTGCTGTCTGCCGGCTATTACGACGCCTACTATCTCAAGGCGCAGAAACTGCGCCGCCTGATCGCGCAGGATTTTACCGATGCTTTCAAACAATGCGACGTGATCATCGGGCCAACCGCGCCGACCACCGCTTTCAACCTGGGCGAGAAGAGCGACGACCCGGTCTCGATGTATCTGTCCGACATCTACACCATTGCCGTCAACCTCGCCGGACTGCCGGGCATGTCGGTGCCGGCCGGTTTCGGCGCCAATGGCCGCCCGGTCGGTTTTCAGGTTATCGGCAACTATTTCAGCGAAGCGAAAATGCTCAACGTCGCCCACCAGTACCAACTGGCGACCGACTGGCATACGCGCATGCCGCAAGGGATTTAATATTTTGTTTTGAACCGCGGAGACGCAGAGACGCGGAGAACATCAGAAAAACAAAACTCTGCGCCTCCGCGTCTCTGCGGTAAATAAAGGGTTCTAAATTATGCAGTGGGAAATCGTTATCGGGCTGGAAACACATGCCCAGCTCAGCACTCAATCGAAAATCTTTTCCGGCGCGGCTACCGCCTATGGCGCCGCGCCTAACAGCCAGGCCTGCGCGGTGGATATCGCCTTGCCCGGTGTGCTGCCGGTATTCAACCGGGTGGCGGCGGAAAAAGCGGTCAAGTTCGGCCTCGCTGTCGGTGCGCGAATCAATCGCCGCTCGGTGTTCGAGCGCAAGAATTACTTCTATCCCGATCTGCCCAAGGGTTATCAAATCACCCAGCTCGAGCTACCGATCGTGGCCGAAGGCGGCAAACTGCGCATCCGGGTGGGCGATTATGAAAAGGACATCCGCATTACCCGCGCCCATATGGAAGAGGACGCCGGCAAGTCGCTGCACGAAGATTTTCACGGCATGACCGGCATCGACCTCAACCGTGCCGGCACACCGCTGGTCGAAATCGTCACCGAGCCTGACATGCGCAGCAGCGCCGAGGCGGTGGCCTATGCCAAGGTGCTGCATTCGCTGGTGCGCTGGATCGGCATCTGCGACGGCAATATGCAGGAAGGCTCGTTCCGCTGCGACGCCAATGTATCGGTGCGACCAAAGGGCACGGAAACGCTCGGCACCCGTTGCGAGATCAAGAATCTGAACTCGTTCAAGTTCATGGAAAAAGCCATCGACTACGAGGTGCGACGCCAGATCGAAATCCTCGAGGATGGCGGACGCATCGTGCAGGAAACCCGCCTCTACGACCCCGACCGCGACGAGACGCGCTCGATGCGTTCCAAGGAAGAAGCCAACGATTACCGCTACTTCCCCGACCCTGACTTGCTGCCGCTGGTGGTGGACGAAGCGTTTATCGACCGTGCCCGCGCCACCTTGCCGGAACTGCCGCAGGCCATGTGCGAGCGCTTCATCCGCGATTATGCTCTGCCCGCTTACGATGCCGGACTGCTGACAGTAGCGCGTGAGCTGGCAGCTTATTTCGAGGACGTCGTGCGCGCCGTGGGTGATGCCCTCACCCCTAGCCCTCTCCCGCAGACGGGAGAGGGGGACGGAGACGCTGCGCGGCTGAATGGGATGGCGAAGCTGGTCGCTAACTGGCTGATGGGCGACCTGTCCGCCCAGCTCAACAAGGATGGCCTGGAAATCGTTGCATCCCCGATATCTGCCGCGCAACTGGCCGGACTGCTGAAACGCATTATGGACGGTACGATCTCGGGCAAGATCGCCAAGGAGGTGTTTGCCGCGATGTGGGCCGGCGAGGGCGAGGCCGATGCGATTATCGAGGCCAAAGGTTTGAAGCAGGTTTCGGATTCGGGCGCGATCGAGAAGATCGTGGACGAGATCATCGCCGCCAACCCGGCCCAGGTTGCCGAATATCGCGGCGGCAAGGAAAAGGTATTCGGTTTCTTTGTCGGCCTGTCGATGAAGGCGTCGAAAGGCAAGGCCAACCCGGCGCAACTCAACGACATCCTGAAGAAGAAGCTGGCCTCCTAAAAACGGTAATTCACCGCAGAGGACGCGGGGGACGCAGAGGAAACCAAAAACAAAAACTTATGGAGAAATATCCTATGGGCGAATGTTTGTTGGCATGTAAGTCTTTGAATTCCTCCGCGTCCTTTGCGTCCTCCGCGGTTCAATAGCTTTTCCCCGGTTCATTGCTGTTCGGCGCATCCCACGCAGCGATCTTTTCCCGTCAGCTTGGCTTGATACATGCGCTGGTCGGCGGTTTCCACCAGTTGTCGCCAGTCCGTTGCACCGTCCGCCAGGCGTTCGGCAATGCCGAAGCTTGCGGTCAGCCGCCCACCCTCCGGGCGAGACTCCATTCCGCGCTCGCGCAGACGGGCAATCACCCTGGCAGCGGTTGCACAATCGGCGCCGGGGAGGATGATGACGAATTCCTCCCCGCCCCAGCGCAACAGGATATCGCCGGTGCGCAAATTGGAGCGGAGCGCATCGGCAGCCGTTTTCAGGGCCTGGTCACCGACATCGTGGCCGAAGCCGTCATTGATCTTCTTGAAATTGTCCAGGTCGACAAAAACTATTGATAGCGGCTCTCCACTCCGGGCCGCGATGTGAAACTGGATATCCAGCAACTCTTCCCCGCTGGAGCGGGAAAAGCAGCCGGTAAGCCCGTCATGATTTGCTTGCCGGACCAGCGATATCATGAAACTCAACTGGCTCATGCCCGCCAGGGCCGCCACGGCGGTTATCAGGAACAATAGCCAGAAGGCGCCCAGATGCGAACTCCAGTTCAGCATATCCAACTGCATAAGGGCGACCAGTGCCTCCGCTAACAGCACTGGAAGGGCGAAAAGAACGCTTTCCACTGCGGTGAGGGGGAATACGCTTAACCCTGCCACCATGACGAACGGCAAAAAAGCGTAGCCGGCGGCAATGGCGGCAGCCGGCCCCACCATCTGAAAATGGGAAAGCAGGGGATGGGAGTAAACAAAAAACAGTGTCGGAATGCCGAACATTATCGCCAGCGCACGGTGGGCATCGGCCATTTTGGTTGATTTGCCATAGGACAGCGCCAGCATGCCGAAGGCCAGGCTGACCAGAATCCGGCCGCCGGCCAGCATGCCCGAAACGGGCCAGACGAATACCAGCATGTCGATGATGATCCACAGCGGCGTGAGCAGGGCGAATAGTGCCGCCACCATGCGCACGCGGGAAATGATCATTTCGGCGCGCCGCCGTGCCAGCAAGGGAGCATGGCCGGCAGGCAGCATCAGGTTGCGTAATTCTTCGCGGGATAAGGTGCCGAGAATGTGGCTCGCCACTATTTGGATAACGTTGTTCAATTCATTGCCAGTCAGGAGAGTTTGTTTATTTTATACGATCCTTAGCGGATTGGAGTGCGGCTTTCGACTATCCTGAAATTCGTACTGCTCCGAAAATGGCGACAGCGTTTCTCTCAGGTCGGAAAAAGAATCCCACATCATGGAAGAAATCTGCAGGCAGGCCTTCATCGGCGTGCGCGCAAGTCGGCGCTTGGCATCGATCCTGAACTGCAATCGTTCCAGACGGACATGGTTTTTCTCCGGCGCATTCGCGATGGCCCCCTGGATGAGCGCAAGCCGGCGGCGGGTAAACCCATCCGGATCGGTTCTGGCGAGATCGGCCAGCTCGTTGAAATCGAAGCCGATCTCCGCGGGTTTTGGGCTGTTTTTCATTTTGTAATATTTACCCGCCGGAATGGCATAACAGGCTGCTGTCGCTCTCTCCGCTTTGCGCCATCCGCTCAAGGTTGGCCAGCACGCCCATGCTGGCGCGCTCCATTTCGTCGATGGCAGCAAAGCCTTTCTCATATTCGCCATTCTTGAAGTGCCTGAGCGATGCGGCGCCGCTGTCGTGGAAAATCTTGTGCGGCTGTTCCATCTCACGATAGCCCGGCAGTTGGGAAAAGCAGTCCCGGCCTTCGCCTTCGCTATACCATTGGCCGAGCCGGCAATGGGTATGGTCGGCAAAATCCCCAGCGTCTTTCTGTGACAGGCACATGAAAATTTTGTAGATTTCGAATTTGTAGACCAGGTGGTCGACCTTTGCCACCTCCACGAAGCTGCGCAGGGCGCTCGCGGCGATGGTGCCTTCCATCCGTTGCGACAGCGCGAACAGGCTCCCCATACTTTGCGTGGCGGCATCGCCGTCCTGGCTGAACGACTCCGATTTCTGCGCCCATACTTCCATCTGATCCTTGGCTTGCCGGGTTTCGTTCTGGATGTGCAGCACCAGGGTCGAGATTTCGTTGGTGGCGTTGGCGGTGCGTTCGGCGAGTTTGCGCACTTCATCGGCCACCACAGCGAAACCGCGTCCCTGCTCACCGGCGCGGGCCGCCTCGATGGCGGCGTTGAGCGCCAGCAGGTTGGTTTGGTCGGCGATCTCCTTGATCAGCTTGACGATGCCGCCGATCTGGCTGGCGCGATCGCTCAGGGCTTCCACATTTTTTGCGGTGGTCTGGGTGTCCTGTGACATGGTTCGCAGATTGTCGGTGATCTTTGCCACCGCGCCGCGGTTGGCTGCGGATACGGCAGCCGCTTCTACCGCATGCAGTTTTTCCTCTTTCATGCTGCCGGCGATCATGAGCTGGGATTTCTGGATTTCCAGGAATGAATCGCCGAACGATTGCATGGTTCGATAAATGCGGGCGCATTTGTCCAGTTCGGTTTGCATCTCGGTCACTTGCGCGGTCATCGAATTGTTTTGCCTCCGTTCATTCTCCAGTTCGGCTTGCAGGCTCTGGTTTTCCTGTTCCATTTCCTTAAGCTGTCCGCCTAGCCGGTGGGCTTCATTTTTGTGTTTTGCACCGAACATTCTTGATATCCTCAAATTATTATTTTAGGGTTAAGGGCGCCGGGCGCCTCCCCGGTTCAGCGTCAGCCTACTACCTCGAAATGACTCACCAATGCCCGTAATTCCTCGGCGGTTTTTGCCAGTTCCTCCGTGGCCTTCCAGGCGCGCTGGGCGGCAGCGGTGTTGCTCTCGATCAGCTCGGAGATATGCTCCATATTCCTGGCCACTTCTTCGCTCGCCACCGACTGCTGCTGGGATGCGCTGGCGATATGCTGCGACGTATCGGTGACGCGTTCCGAGGCTTGGGTGATTTCTCCGAGGCTGGTCGCACTTTCTTTCATCAGGCCGATGGACTGATCCACTTCGGTAACCGAGCGGTCCATCGAAAAAACGGCCTGCTGGGTGGCGGCCTGAATTTCGGTTACGGTACTGGTGATGTCGTCGGTGCTGGCCGCAGTGCGCTCGGCGAGCTTGCGCACCTCGTCTGCTACCACGGCAAAACCGCGTCCCTGCTCACCGGCGCGGGCCGCTTCGATGGCGGCATTGAGCGCGAGCAAATTGGTCTGGTCGGCAATCTCCTTGATCACGCGGGTGATGTCGCCGACCTTGCTGATCGACTGAAACAGTTCCAGTACGGTGGCGCTCGAGGCGCGAACGCTTTCGACCACGCGGCCGCTGGCTTCCATGCCCTTGTCCATCTGGCTGTTGCTGCGCAGCACCATTTCCTGGCTGGTTGCCGCAGCGGCGGCGGCTTCTTTTGCGCTTTCAGACACCTCCGTCACCGACTGGCTGACCTCTTCCACGGCTGCCGCTACTTCCTGAACGCGGTCGTGCTGGTGTTCGGAGTGTTCCACCACCTCGAACATCTGGCCTTTGAGATGGCCGCTGCGCTGTTCGATTGCAGTGGACGCCACAGTAATCTCGTCCAGCATCACCTTGAGATGCACCTGCATGGACGCCATGGCGCACAGCAATTGGCCGACTTCATTGCGGCTGCTAATGTCGATCTCGTTGCGCAGGTCGCCCTGGGCGATGCGGTCGAAAATTTCATTGGCTTGCCGCAACGGGTGGACAATGGCGCGGATCAGGAGCCATGCGGCAATGGCGGCCAGCAGCAAACCAATGATCGTTCCTCCGACCGCCAGGTTGCGGATCAGCTCGTAGCGTGCCACCGTACTTTCGTATTCCGCCCTGGCGTCAGCCTGAGTCTGTTTCAGCAGCGCGTCGGCGGAGATGACCGCAGCCTGGTAAAGCGGATCGATTTTTTTCAGCAGGATTTCGTTGGCCTTGTTGAAGTCCCCAGCGAGAATCGCCCCGTGCGCCACCATCAGCCCATCTGCGACATAGGCCTTGCGGTCAGTGGCGTAGCGTTCGGCCAGCGCCCGTTCCTCGACCGTCAGGCTGCGTTTGCCGTATTCCTCCACGGTCGCTGTGATTTCGTCGCGGTTCTTGATTATCGCGTCGGCATGGAGGCTGACTGGATGGTCGTGCATTTTCGCAAAAGCGTTTTCCGGATTGTGCTGAATCGCCAGCATCACCTGGCTGCGGTTTTCGTTCATCAGCAGCATGATGCGCCCGATCATGTTGGACGGTTCCAGCCGGTCGCGGTAGGTGGTTTCCAGCGATTTGTTGGCCATGACGATGCCGGACAGACCGATGCCGCCGCCGCCCAGCATCATCAAGGCCATGAAAGCCATGATCATCGCCAGCCGCGCATGGATGGACAGATTTTTCAAGAATCCGCTACGCGGAATCGGCGCCTTGGTCTGATTGAGTTGCTGGTACAGCGCTTCGGTGGCATTGACCTGGCCGCGGGAAGGTTCGGTGCGCACCGACATGTAGCCGATGATTTCATTGTTTTTGCGGACGGGCACGACGAAAGCTTCCACCCAGTAATAGTCACCATTCTTGCAGCGATTCTTGACGACGCCACGCCAGGGTTGTCCTTTTTTAACCGTATCCCACAACCAGGCAAAGGCTTGGGGCGGCATGTCGGGATGGCGCACGATGTTGTGGTTTTTGCCAATCAGTTCTTCCCGGCTGAAGCCGCTGAGCTCGACGAAGGTGTCGTTGGCATAGGTAGTGATGCCCTTGAGATCGGTTTTTGAAACGATCAGCCGCCCCTTGGGGAAAGGCTTTTCGATCTGTGTGACGGGAAGATTTATTTTCATGGCTACTCCATTTTTTTTATTACGTTAAAACGGTGAGTTGAAAAAATATAAGCTAATTTCTTGTCGGCATTGCTTGGGCTGTCGTCAGTTCGCAAAACATCATTTCTGGCGCGTAGGGGCGAACGCGCTCTTTCCGCAAGCAGTCTGCGGCGAAATTTTTTCGAGGTATGGATACGAATGGAACGAGGGTGGGGCTACAGGGGGAGTGGCGCCGAAAATTGTTCCAAGCGGTATAAAAGAGCACAAGATCAATAGCATTCTCTATGTCGTCGACGGATTTTAGGCTAAATAAAGGCGGGGCAACTCAATCGCCCACCTCCCATTTTGCCTGGCAATCCCTCAATCATAGAACTATTGTTCCTTAGATCGGGTCTTTGCGTCCCCGCCTTTCGGTCGGGTATGCCTTTATCAGGGTTATTTCACTGCGCTACTTGGTTGATATGGCCTAAAGCTGTATCACGGATACATTATAGGCCATATGTCTTGTATATGACATAATTTTCGTGTCATATATATTCGGTCATCATTCCATTTGCAATGACTTATGTCAATGAGTGGTTATTGATACAAATCAACTTTGGCGCTTATTTCTTTGGATTGCTCCCGGCCTGGTGTAATTCGTGAAACCGCATCTTGTCGTCCTCGAATCTGGCGCGCACATCTTCCATCTCTTGCTGCCGCTGTTTGACCATCTCCTGCAAATGCCGCATTTCTTTTTCGGTATCCTGGATTTCCTGCTGCAGGTAGACCGGCACCGGCTTGTTCCTCGCCTTGAACGCGTCCGCTTTCTTGTGTGCTTCGCTCAGGCGCGGCTGAACCTGCTTGATGCGTAGTTCTATCCCCTGAACCTGCAAGGTGCCTTGCTGCAGGTTGCGATCGCGCACCAGGTCGATTTCCTTCTCTGTGGTGTAGGTGTTGAGCAGTGCGCTATCGCGGCGTTTCTGTTCCTCCTTTTTCCGGATTTCTTCCGCTTTTTTTGCCAGTTCTTCTTCTTTTGCCTTGCGCTGCTCAGGCGTCAGGGCGGCATCGGTCTGCTTGATCACCATGCCTTTTTTGTTAAGCTCGACATTGCCCTGATTGGCATATTGGGGTGGGATGGTGTCGCCGAAATGAGTCTTGCCGTTCTCGTCCACCCACTTGTACACCTTCGCCGCAGCGGGAAAACTCAGCAGCATCAGGATCAGCAGGGGAATGGCATGGCGCATGGGAATTCCTCCTGGTTAAACGGCTGAAACGCCGTAGCGGTTGCGGTATTCCAGAACAGCGCGCAGGTTTTGCGCCATCTCTGGCTGGTGCTGCAAATAACCGACCATGTCGTCGAGCGTGGCGATACTTACCACCGGGATGCCATAGCCTTGCGTCACCTCCTGGGTCGCGGACAGCTCCCCTGTGCCGCGTTCCTGCCGGTCGAGCGCGATCATCACGCCGCAAGGCGTTGCGCCGTTTTCCTTGATCAGCGCCACCGATTCGCGCACCGAGGTGCCTGCCGAGATCACGTCATCGACGATCAGCACCCGGTTTGCCAGCTTGGCCCCGACAATCGCGCCGCCCTCGCCGTGATCCTTGGCTTCTTTGCGGTTAAACGAAAACGGCAGGTTGTGGTCGTGCCCGGCGAGCGCCACCGCAATCGCCGCAACTAGCGGAATGCCCTTGTAGGCCGGGCCGAACAGCATGTCGAACGGAAACGGCGCGGCCAGAATCGCTTTGGCGTAAAATTGCGCCAGTTGCCCGAGGGATTCGCCATCGTTGAACAGGCCGGTGTTGAAAAAATACGGACTCAGACGTCCGGCCTTGGTCTTGAACTCGCCGAAACACAACACCTTGCGCTCGATTGCGAAGCGGATGAAATCCTGATGAAAATCCTGCATGGCTAACCTTTTTCCCGGAGAAATTGATTGCGCATTATAACGCTGAATCTTAACGGCATTCGTTCCGCCACCAGCAAAGGCATGCTTGAATGGCTGCCGCAGCAGAAAGCCGATATTGTCTGCCTGCAGGAGCTCAAGGCGCAGCTTCCCGACCTCACGCCGGAGATGCGCGTACCGGCAGGCTTTCACGGTTATTTCCACGTTGCCGAAAAAAAGGGTTACAGCGGCGTCGGCATCTACTCGCGCCACCAGCCGGACAACCTCATCGAAGGCATGGGCATCGCCGAAATCGACGCTGAAGGGCGCTACCTCCAGGCCGATTTCGGCCAGCTCAGCATCATCTCGCTCTACCTGCCGTCCGGTTCCAGCGGCGAGGAGCGGCAGGCCGCCAAGTTCCGTTTCCTGGATTACTTTGCGCCGCACATGGAAGAACTGAAGAAGGCGGGAAGAGAGGTGGTGCTGTGCGGCGACTGGAACATCGCCCACAAGGAAATCGACCTGAAAAACTGGAAATCCAACCAGAAAAATTCCGGCTTCTTGCCCGAAGAACGGAGCTGGATGACCAGGATATTCGATGAAATCGGCTGGGTCGATGTTTATCGCCGGCTCCACCCCGAAGCCACCGGCGACGCTTACACCTGGTGGAGCAATCGCGGCCAGGCATACGCCAAGAACGTCGGCTGGCGGCTTGACTACCAGATTGCCACGCCGGGGATTGCGGCGGCGGCGAAAAGCGCCGTGGTTTACCGGGATCAGCGGTTTTCGGATCACGCGCCGTTGACGGTGGATTACGACTATTCTCTTTGATGTGCTTGCTGTTCTGGAGCCTGGCGCCTAGAATGCAATACATGTATAACATTCAACGGAGAACCCCATGTTAGCCGTTCGCCTGCCTGAAGATATTGAGCTGCGCATTGAAGCGCTTGCCCAGCAAACCGGGCGCACCAAAAGCTTTTATGTGCGCGAAGCCCTACAGGAACATCTCGACGATCTGGAAGATTACTATCTGGCCGAAGCGCGCCGGAAGCAGCCCCAGCCCGGCATCTCTCTCGACGACGTAGAGCGCGAGCTTGGCCTGGCAGATTGAGTTCGACCCGCGCGCGCTCGACGAGCTGAAAGGGCTCGACAAGCCGGTGCAATCGCGCATCGTCAAGGTGCTGCGCGAGCGCATCGCCTCACTGGCAGACCCTCGCAGTCTGGGGCAAGCCTTGCGCGGGGACGAACTTGGCGGCTACTGGAAATACCGCATCGGCGATTACCGGCTGATTTGCGACATCCGCGACGAAACCGTCACCATCCTGATCCTGCGCATTGGCCATCGCCGGGAAATCTACCGCCGAGGTCAAAAATGACGCCGCAACAATTCAGCGCCAAATGGCTCGCGTCCACCTTCAAGGAGCGCTCCGCCTCCCATTCGCATTTCAACGACCTGTGCGAACTGCTGGGCGAACCCAATCCCACAGCCGCAGACCCTGACGGCCAGTAAGTTTTAATGGCCAATCCACTTGTTGTCTATTTGGATAGCTCGGGCTTTTCCGATCTTTCTGATGACAGGAAGATTCAAAAGGAGCCTCGCCTAGTAAATATTCGTGATGAGCTGCTTTATCTGCAAAGCACCGATCAGATTCAAATAAGATATTCGGCATTCCACATCTTAGAAGCAGCCCACCTTACGCCCGAATCAAAACCGATGGCGATGTCAAGAGCGGCTGCAATCCAGCAACTTTGCGGAAACAAAGCGCTTATTCATTACCAAGACCTGTTCCACAAAGAAATCGTTGCTTTGACCGCTGACCAAAAGCATTTTTATCGTGACAAAGCATATTCTAACCAATCTGATTGGATGCCTGATTTTGGAAATTTGTTTGATGGCCTACAAGAAAGCTTTCGGACGAGGCTTAGAGAGGAGCTTCAAAAAACAGGGGCGATCCGGTCTGTCAGACGGGCCATAGAAAAGAAGCTGTTTAAGGCTGATGGTTCATTTACAGATGAGGGAGCAAAGATTCTCGATACATCTGATGGTGCGTTGGAACTAAAGAATCAGCTTCCTATTACGGAGCGCTTTTATCAACATAATATGTTGTCCGCATATATCAAAGGTGAGATCGACTCCGCAACGATAAACAATGAAATAAAAAATGGCATCTGCAATCCGATGCATTTTATAGGTTGGTATGCAGAACAAGATGGCGCAAAGAATTTGCTCAGTTGGCTTAGGGGGACAGGGTTAGACAATATCAACAATATCGAAGAGTTAAGGTTACAGGTAGGTCGTCTGAGCGAGTTGGCGCCTGTTATTGGAAAATCGCAGGACGAAGTTTTTGATAAAGTAAGCAACACACTTGATGGCGTAATAAGCAATGTCAGAAAAAGGCTCATCAGATTTTTTTTAAACAAAGCGACATTGCCAAAACGAGATGTCAGAAACATAGAAAAACATGCACTAAACAGCCAATTTTTGAGCCTCCCCGGATTGGACTGCTTCCTTACGTGTGTGCGCCAATATGCCGGAGAGAATGTTGTGCCATCTAGTGCTCAAAGAAAATTACGTCGTAGTGACATGGGCGATATGTTTCATTGCATATATATTCCCTATGTTGATGTATTTCGAGCAGATGGATATACATCGCAAATAGTGTCTCGGAACGCGGCTTACTATGGAACGACAGTCGTACCCTCCTTGCTTGATTTGCCCGCGGCAATTGCATGCGCGCGACAATCACGGCAATAGGAATCAAGTGGCGTGCGCTCCGCGCGATGATTAGGTGCCGGGCAGCCCCGGCATCTAAACCCGCGAAGCGCACAAAACTCAACTACAAATACTTATCTTCACCTTCACGCCAAGGTGCCACCTTGAGCAACAACGCCATCCCCGGCAATGCCAACACCGTACACAGCAAAAAGAACGAGACCCAGCCCAACTGATCGACCAGAAATCCGGTGGAGGCGTTGATGAATGCGCGCGGCACCGCCGCCAGGCTGGTGAACAGGGCGAACTGGGTGGCGGTGTAAAGCGGGTTGGTGGTGCGGGCGATGAAGGCGACGAAGGCCGCCGTGCCCAAACCCACGCCCAGTGCTTCGAAACTGATTACCAGCGCGAGCACCACGCGATCATGGCCGACCATCGCCAGCGCGGCGAAGCCCAGGATCGACGCCACCTGCACCACCCCGAACAGCCACAAAGCGCGGTTGATACCGAGCCGCATCATCCACACGCCGCCCAGCAGCCCGCCGATCACGCTCGGCCACAGGCCGGCATGCTTGGCGATCAGACCGATGTCGGTTTTGGTGAAGCCCATGTCGAGGTAGAACGGCGTTGCCAGAGCAGTGGCCATGCTGTCGCCGAGCTTGTAGAGGAAAATGAAACCGAGGATCAGTAATGCGGAGCGCCAGCCCTGGCGGTTAATAAACTCGCGGAATGGCTCGACCACCGCCGCCCGCAGGGTTCTCGGGCCGGACTTGACGAGATCGGGTTCGCTCACCATCAGCGTCATGATGAGGCCGGGCAGCATGAACAGCGCGGTGATGGTGAACACGCTGCTCCACGGCATATGGTCGGCCAGGATCAGCGACAGCGAGCCCGGTATCAAGCCGGCAAGGCGGTAGGCGTTGACGTGGATCGCATTGCCCAGCCCCAGTTCCACATCGAGCAGAATTTCGCGGCGGAAGGCGTCGAGTACCACGTCCTGCGTGGCGGAAAAGAACGCGACCGCCAGCGCCAGGTAGGCGATGCTCCACAGATCCAGCTTGGGCTCGAACCAGCCGAACAGCGGGATCGAAGCCAGTAGCGCGATCTGGGTCAGCAACATCCAGCCGCGCCGCCGACCCATGGCCGGCCAGGTGAAGTGATCGAGCAATGGCGACCACAGGAATTTCCAGATGTAGGGCAGCTGAACCAGCGCGAACAGGCCGATCACTTTGAGGTCAACTTGCTCGGAGCGCAGCCAGGCGGGCACCAGGCTGATCAAAAAATACAGGGGCAGGCCGGAGCTGAAACCGGTAAAAATGCAGATCAGCATTTTCCGGGTGAAGATGGCTCGCCAGAGACTGGTGGTGTTGTCGGACATGAAATGCGCGGTTTGAAAGGGAGGCGCTACCTTACCTGAAAATACGGCACAGAAATAGCGCCTCTCCGGTTTTGTAGGATGGCGCCGGCTGTGTCAAAATGCGCGACCATGTTTTCTTTTCATACCTCAAATCCATGCCTGAAGTCAGCCTGATCTCGGCGTTGCTGGTCGGCTTGCTTGGCGGCACGCACTGTGTCGGCATGTGCGGCGGCATCGTCGGCGCACTCAGCTTGCAGATGCCGGCCAACGTGCCGCAGTGGCGCTTTCATCTCGCTTATAATTTTGGCCGGCTTACCAGCTATTGCGTGGCGGGTGCGCTGGTCGGCGCGGCCGGGGCCAGCAGCATGATGTTGAGCAACATGCTGCCGATCAAGCTGGTGTTGTATCTGCTGGCTAATCTGATGCTGGTTGCGCTGGGCCTTTACCTGGCCGGCATGTCCCATCTGGTGGTGCAAATCGAGCGTCTCGGCAGCGCCATCTGGCAACGCCTGCAACCTTATTCCCGCCATCTTTTGCCAGTGAAAAGCGTGGCACAGGCGTTCGGTCTGGGCGCACTGTGGGGGTGGGTGCCGTGCGGGCTGGTTTACAGCATGCTGGTGTCGGCCATGGCCAGCGGCAATGCGGCCAGCGGCGGCATGATGATGCTGGCATTCGGCCTGGGCACCTTGCCTAACTTGCTAGCAATGGGCTATTTTGCCCGGCAGCTTAAAAATTTCATGCAGAACAAGGGAGTGCGCCTCGCTGCCGGGCTGTTGGTGGCGGGTTTTGGCGTGCTCGGTTTGTACCGGCTGGCGATGCTCTAAAGCCTCTACGCCTTCTCGAAACGATAAACCGCCAGATTCCCCATCAAGTTAGGTAACAAGGTCACATCCTCGCCGTTGCACATCACATGGCGCTCGAGGATGCGCACGCCGTGGTCGCGGCAGAATTCCTCGAAATCGACGAAGGTGCACAGGTGGATGTTGGGCGTGTCGTACCACTGGTAAGGCAAATCCTTCGACACCGGCATCCGTCCGCCGATGCTCTGAAAGCGATGGCGCCAGTAGCCGAAATTGGGGATGGTGACGATGCCCTGCCGACCGACGCGCAGGATTTCTTTCACCACCAGTTCGATGTTGTGCATTGCCTGCAATGTCTGCGACAAAATAACCAGGTCGAACGACTGCGGCTCGAAGCCGGACAGCCCTGCTTCGAGGTTCATCTGGATCACGTTCACGCCCTTTTCGACGCAGGCGAGAATATTGGCGTCGGCGATCTCGACGCCGTAGCCATGCACGTTGCGGGTTTCCTTCAGGTATTTCAGCAGGCTGCCATCGCCGCAGCCGAGATCGAGCACGCCCGCATCCTGTTTTACCCACCGGGCAATCGCCGCGAAATCGGCGCGGGTGCTAATCGACGGGCTCATAATCCGATTCCCTTGGCGGCATTGTTCAGGTAGGCCCGCACCAGGCTGTGGTAGTGCGGATCCGGCATGAGGAAGGCGTCGTGGCCGTGTGCCGCAGTGATTTCCGCGTAGCTCACATTACGGCCGTTATCCAGCAGCGCCTTGACGATTTCGCGCGAGCGACCCGGTGCAAAGCGCCAGTCGCTGGTGAAAGAAACCACCAGGAACTCGGCTTGGGCGGGCTTCAACGCCTCGCTCAATGAAACGCGGGAATGGTGGGTGGGGTCGAAGTAATCGAGCGCCTTGGTCATCAGCAGATAGGTGTTGGCATCGAAGCTGTCGGCGAATTTGTCGCCTTGGTAACGCAGGTAGGATTCGACCTCGAACTCGACGCCGTAACCGAACTGGAAAACTTCGTTCTTGAGGATGCGGCCAAATTTCTCGCCCATCACGTCGTCCGACAAGTAGGTGATGTGGCCGAGCATACGCGCCAGGCGCAGGCCGCGTCGCGGCACCACGCCGTGAGCGTAGAAGTTTCCGTCGTGGAAATCGGGGTCGGTCAGGATGGCCTGCCGCGCCACATCGTTGAAGCCGATGTTCTGCGCGGTCAGCCCCGGCGCGGAAGCGATCACCAACGCATGATGCAAGCGTTGCGGGTGCAGGATGCTCCAGGACAGCGCCTGCATCCCGCCCAGGCTGCCGCCGATGATGGCGGCGAAAGTCTGGATGCCGAGCCGGTCGGCCAGCCGCACCTGGGTTTCCACCCAGTCTTCCACTGTCACAATCGGGAAGGCCTTGCCGTAAGGCTTGCCGGTTTTTGGATCGGTGCTGGAAGGGCCGGTCGAGCCGTGGCATCCCCCCAGATTGTTGAGGCTAATGACGAAGAAACGGTTGGTATCGACCGGCTTGCCGGGGCCGATCATGTTGTCCCACCAGCCGGGGTGTTTTTCCTGCGCGGAATGGTAACCTGCCACATGATGGTGGCCGGACAGGGCATGGCAAATCAGGATGGCGTTGGACTTATCCGCGTTGGGCGTGCCATAGGTTTCATAAACCAGATCGTAGGCGTCCAGCACGGCACCGCTTTTCAGCGTGATGGGCGCATCGAAGTGCAAGGTTTGCGGCGTGACAATGCCGACGGAATCGGGTTGCAGGTGCATGGCTGAAATTATAGCGTTATTCGGGGTGTTCAGGCATTCAGGCGCGCCAGCAACTGATGCAGTTTTTCCGGCTCGTAGGTTTTTAGCATTTTTTGCGCCAGGCTGGTGATGTGGGGCAGGTCGGACTTGAGTATTTGCTGCTTGACCTTCAGTACGTGGGCCGGGTGCATGGAAAACTGGCGTAACCCGAAGCCGAGCAATAGCCGGGTGAGGCTGACGTCGCCGGCCATTTCGCCGCATACCGAAACCGGGATGCCGGCCTTGTTGGCGGCGGTGATGGTCATGGCGACAAGTTGCAGCACCGCCGGATGAAGCGGGTCATAAAGGTGCGCCACGGTGTCGTCGGTACGGTCGATTGCCAGAGTGTACTGAATCAGGTCGTTGGTGCCGATCGACAGGAAATCGAGGTGCTTGGCAAATGCCTGCACCGACAGCGCGGCGGCGGGCACCTCAATCATGCCGCCAATCGGGATGTTGGCAGCGAACGGAATCTCCGCCAAGGCTAATTCCTGCTTGGCATGTACGATCAGGTGCAGGGTCTGGCGCAACTCGCTCAGCGACGACAGCATCGGGATCAGAATCTGGATGTTGCCGTAGTGGGAGGCGCGCAGAATGGCGCGTAGCTGAGTATGGAACATTTGCGGCTCGGCCAGGCACAGGCGAATGGCGCGCAAACCCAAAGCCGGATTATCGCCGCTGCGGTCCGCAAAGCGCAGTTGCTTGTCCGCGCCAATATCCAGGGTGCGGATAGTCACCGGCAACCCTTTCATGTCCTGAGCCACCTTGCGATAGGCGGCAAACTGTTCTTCCTCGTCGGGCAGGTCGTCGCGGTTGAGGAACAGGAACTCGCTGCGGAACAGGCCGATACCGGTAGCGCCGGAAGCTTTTACCTGCGGAATATCCTGCGGCAGCTCGATGTTGGCGTGCAGCTCCACCGCCGTGCCGTCGAGCGTGGCGGCAACGGTGGACTTGAGGCGCTTGAGTTTCTGTTTTTCGATTTCCCACTGGCTTTGCCGCAAACGATATTCGGCCAGAATCTGCTTGTCCGGGTTGACGATCACCACACCCTGCTGCCCGTCCACGATCACCAACTCGCCTTCGCGGATCAGTTGGCGCGCATTATGGAGCGCGACAATCGACGGAATATTCAGGCTGCGGGCAAGAATCGCGGTGTGCGAAGTGGTGCCGCCGACATCGGTAATGAATGCGGCAAAACGCTGTTGCTTGAACAGCATCATGTCCGCCGGGCTCAGGTCGTGCGCCACCAGGATGCGGCTGACATCGGGGCTGGCCGGCTGGCTGACCGGGCCGGGATGACCAAGCAGGGTCTTGAGTACGCGCTCCACCACCTGCACCACATCGGCCTTGCGCTCGCGCAGGTAGTCGTCCTCGATCTGGTCGAACTGGGTAAGCAATGCTTCCATTTGCTGCTTTAGCGCCCATTCGGCGTTGAAGCGCCTGCTCTGGATAAGGTTGGCGGTATCTCTGGACAGCATGCTGTCGCCCAGAATCAGCAGATGCAGGTCGAGGAACGCATCGAATTCCGCCGGTGAACCGGCGGGAATGTTCGCGCGCAATGATTCCATCTCAAGGCGTGTGGTTTCGATTGCCGCCTTGAAACGGGCAATCTCATCGGGAATCTGTGAGGCGGGCAGGGTAAAAAGGGGGACCTCCAGCACGGCATGGGAGATCAGATGGGCATAGCCGATCGCGATGCCGCCGGATACGCCGACCCCGTGCATGGCAAAACTCATGGAATCTCCCGGATGCAAACCATCTTTATTCGCCCTCGCCGAAGCGATCCTCGATCAGGGCAACCAGAGCCTGCATCGCCTCGTTCTCATCGGCGCCGTCGGTTTCGAGATAGATGGTGCTGCCCTTGCTCGCTGCCAGCATCATCACGCCCATGATGCTCTTGGCGTTGACCCGGCGCTCGTTGCGCATAATCCAGATTTCGCTCTTGAACTGCCCGGCCAGTTGGGTAAGCTTGGCGGAAGCGCGGGCGTGCAGGCCGAGCTTGTTAATGATCTCAATATCTCGCTGTAACATCA
The DNA here is from genome assembly GCA_028713975.1 of Sulfuricella sp. GTDB lineage: Bacteria > Pseudomonadota > Gammaproteobacteria > Burkholderiales > Sulfuricellaceae > Sulfuricella. Next base: position 12,912 of record JAQTNE010000004.1, on the reverse strand, counting down.
CAGGCTTCCTGGGTAATGTGAATAACGCCTTCGCGCCCGCCGGACAGTGCCTTTTGCGCGACGGTTGCCAAAGGCTCGTTGCGGTAAGTCAGCGCCCGCACCAGCATCGGCAGGTTGACTCCGGCGACGCATTCCACCCGTGCGGGTTCGACCAGGCGGCAGGCAAGGTTGCTGGGCGTGGCGCCATACATGTCGGTGAGAATCAACACGCCATTGCCCGAATCGAGTTCGCCGACCAGCTTCCGCACCTGCGGCAACAGTGTCGCAGGGATGTCGTTGACGGCCACGCCGAACTGCAACAGTTGTGTCTGGGGGCCGCCGAACACGTGGTTGGCACAGTGAATCAGGCTGTCCCCCAGCGTGCCGTGCGCGATGATTAAAATGCCGATCATTGTTTATCCTTAACTTGCCGCCAAAACAAAACGCGATTTTACCTCAGTAATTCCCTCACCCCTAGCCCTCTCCCCGCACCCGCAAGGAGTGTCCCCGCCGGGGTTGGCAGCAAAGCGGCTCAATCCGGCGAGACGGGAACGAGGTACGCTTCGCATGTTTATCCTACTGAACTTCATGCAGGGACAAATTTTTCCCCTGAAAATCCAGACGCTTTTTCATTGATGGCGTCAGGTAAATTTCGCCGCGTTCGTCGATCAGCATGGCATTTTCCACCCCCATGGCTTTCGTTGCGGCGCGCCAGCCCGCCGCTCCGGCAATAAAGGCCGGTTTGGACGCGACATCGGATAGCGTGCCGGCCAGGTTTCCTTTTGGCACGATCACGGTCACGGCCTGCACGCCTTGCGCCGGGTAGCCGGTACGCGGGTCGATGATGTGGCAGTAGCGCTTGCCGTCGAGCAGGAAATAGCGCTGATAGTCGCCCGACGTGCCGATTGCCTCGCCGTCATGCAACGCCAGCGCGGCAATTGCCCCAGGCTTGCGCGGATGCTGTATGCCGACGCGCCAGGGCTGGCCGTTGCGGCTGCCAATCGCCATGATGTTGCCGCCGATGTTGATCAATGCGCCTTTTACGCCCTGCCCCCGCAAATACTCCGCTGCCAGGTCGAGCGCATAACCTTTGGCGTAGCCGCCGAGGTCAAGCTGGACGGCAGGGTTCTTGCTATAAAACTCGATGCCTTCGATCACGATGTCGGTCATGCGCGGGTCGGCCTTGACTAGGGCTTCGATCTTCTTGGGGTCGGGGCGTTGCGGCTCGAAGGTGTCGCTCTGGAATCCCCAGAGTTTGATCAGTTTGCCGATGGCGGGATTGAATAGCCCGCCCGACATTTCCGACAGGCGCGTGGCATCCTGGATGATCGGCACCATGCCGGGCTGGATCGCCGCCTTCGCCGGACTTTGCGCGAATACCGCATTCATCCGCGACAAAGTGCCCGGCTCCCAGGCGTGCAGGGTGCGGTGCAGATAATCGAAATCGGCCAGCACCTTGCCCGCCAGCAGTTTGGCGCGCGCCTCGCTCTCGCCGGAAATCGTCACCTCCACCATGGTGCCGAAGACGAAGCTTTGCTCGTGGTAGACAGGCGGCTCCTTGGCGCAGCCTGCTAGAGTCACAAGCACGGAAAAAATAAAAGCGATTTTGAACCGCAGAGGCGCAGAGGCGCAGAGAGGTTTTAACAAAAGGGTTTCTCTGTGCCTCTGCGCCTCTGCGGTAAAAAAATTCAGGAACATTGTTTCTCCAAAGCATCCACAAACATCCCCGCCACGTCGAAACCGGTCTGACTGGCAATTTCCTGCATCCCGGTCGGGCTGGTGACGTTGATCTCGGTGAGATAGTCGCCGATCACGTCGAGCCCCACCAAAAACAGCCCGGCCTCGCGCAGCTTTGGCCCGAGCGTGGCGGCAATTTTCAGGTCGCGGGCGGAAAGCGGCTGTGCCACTCCCCTGGCGCCGGCAGCGAGGTTGCCGCGGGTCTCGCCCTGTTTCGGAATGCGCGCCAGCGCATAAGGCACCGGCTCGCCGTTAATCAGCAGGATGCGCTTGTCGCCCTGGGCGATTTCGGGGATGTAGCGCTGCGCCATCACCGTCCGGGTTCCGAGCTGCGTCATGGTTTCGATGATCACATTCAGGTTGGGGTCATCCTGCCGGACGCGGAAAATCGAGCTGCCGCCCATCGCATCGAGTGGTTTGAGAATGATGTCGCCATGCTCCCCGATGAAGTCGCGGATCAGCGCCTCCTGCCGGGTGACCAGGGTCGGCGGCATGAACTCGGGAAATTTCGCGGTGGAAAGCTTTTCGTTGAAGTCGCGCACCGCCTGCGGCCGGTTGAAAATCCGCGCGCCTTGCCCCTCCGCCAGCTCCAGCAGATAGGTGGTGTAGATGTATTCCATGTTAAACGGCGGATCCTTGCGCATCAGCACCCCGTCGAAATCGCTGAGCGTGTGCCAGGCCGGCGCTCCCTGCGTGTACCAGTGCAGCGCGTCATCGAGCAGGTCAAGTTCGCAGGCCAGGGCGATCACCACACCTTCCGCCAGCACTACGTCGCGCTGTTCCATGGCGTAAATCGAATGGCCGCGCGCGTGCGCCGCGCACATCACGGCATAAGTCGAATCTTTATAAGTTTTGATGCTCTCCAGCGGGTCGAGGATGATCGCGAGTTTCATGGCGCGAGGCGTTCCAGTTCGATGGCCGCGGCCAGCAACGCCAGCCGCGCCACCACACCGTAGGCATAAAAACGATTGGGCTCGGCATCCGGCGTACAGAAAGGGTCGGGCAGGGTGCAAGCGGTTTTGAACGCCAGCGGCTCGAAGCGCATCCCCGGCGCGTTGAGGTTCTCATCCTTGCCTCGTTCGGTATGGACGCGGTAGAAGCCGCCAACGACGAAATGGTCGATCATGTACACCACCGGTTCGGCCACCGCGTCGTTGATGCTCTCAAAAGTGTAAACGCCCTCCTGGATGATCACTTCGTTGACCGCCAGCCCCTCCTTGACCACCGCCATCTTGTTGCGCTGCTTGCGGTTCAGGTCCCTGACCTCGGACGCGTCCTTCACCGTCATGATGCCCATGCCATAAGTGCCGGAATCCGCCTTGACGATGACGAAAGGCTCTTCGTTCACGCCGTATTCCCGGTATTTTTCGCGGATGTCTTGCAGCATTTCGTCGACATAAGTGGCCAGGCAGTCCTCGCCCTGCCGCTCGCGGAAATTGATCTGGCCGCAAGTGGAAAAGAGCGGATTGATCAGCCAGGGGTCGATATGCACCAGTTTGGCAAATTCTTCGGCGACTTCGTTATATGCGCTGAAGTGGCCCGATTTGCGCCGCGCGTGCCAGCCTGCCGCTAGCGGCGGAATCACCGGTTGCTTCAGGTTTTTCAGGATGTCCGGAACCCCGGCGGAAAGGTCGTTATTGAGCAGGATGGCGCAGGGATCGAAACCGTCCAGCAGCAAGCGGTCGCCCTCGCGCCGAACCGGCTCCAGCGTCAGGCTGGTTCCGTCGGGCAGGGTCAGCATGGTGGGCGCGGTGATTTCCGGCAGCAGGCTGCCGATACGAACCTGCAAGCCGGCATGGCGCAGAATCGCGGCTAGTGCGGCGACATTTTGCAAATAGTAGGTATTGCGCGTGTGATTTTCCGGAATCAGCAAAAACCGTTGGGCCACCGGACAAATCTGCTCCACCGCCGTCATCGCCGCCTGCACGCACAGCGGCATGAAATCGCGATTGAGGTTATTGAAGCCGCCGGGAAACAGGTTGGTATCGATTGGCGCAAGCTTGAAGCCGCTGTTGCGCAAATCGACCGAAGTGTAAAACGGCGCGGTATGCTCCTGCCACTGGGTGCGGAACCAGTGCTCAATCCTGGGCTGCGCGTCCAGAATGTGCTGCTCCAGTGCGAGCAGGGGGCCGGTAAGGGCGGTGGTTAAATGGGGAACCATTGTTGTCCATGCCTGTTAGTATTGATTTCGATTGTAGCGGATAAGGCCGGATTCGTCAGGGTTGGTTGCGGCGCAATAAAGCCCGGCGTGGACGTTACCCCAAAAAAAGGCTATGATTTGCGGCTACATTTTTCCCATGCGCCCGTAGCTCAGATGGATAGAGTATTGGTTTCCGAAACCAAGGGTCACAGGTTCGAATCCTGTCGGGCGCACCAACTGCCTTTTTTGTTCCCGCATTGCCACCAGGTTCGTAATGCTATTTTCAGGCTCTTATATAAGATATACAATATGCAATTATGGATGTTGCCGAACGGCTCGCATCCGGTACCCATGCCGATCATGCGTTTCGCGCAATGATATTGTTTAATTTGGCATAACTTTGAAATTGCTTTTGCTGGCCGGGAATAACCACGCCGGACAAGCGGAAATCATTTACCGAGGTTGCACACTTATGTCTTCCACCATGTCGCGCCGCCGTTTTATCACCATCGCCGCCACTGTCGCCGGACTGCCGTTGCTGTTGAAGGCGGGGGGTGTGCAGGCGAGACCGGTGCGCTGGGAAGGCACTGCGCTGGGCGCTCCGGCCTCGATCCAGCTTTATCACACCAACGAAACGCAAGCGCGCGCCGCCATTGATGCCGGGCTCGCGGAGTTGAAACGGCTGGAGGCAATTTTCAGCGTTTATCGTGCCGACAGCGCGATTTCGGCGCTCAACCGCGAGGGCGTGCTGGAAAATGCACCGGCTGATTTCGTTGCGCTGCTGAGCCGCGCCCTGACGCTCGCCCAGATCAGCGACGGCGTCTACGACCCGACCGTGCAGCCACTGTGGCAAACCTACTTCCGCCACTTCACCTCCTCCAACCCCGATTCAGCCGGGCCGGCTGCGCGCGATATCGATGCGGCACTGGCTCTGGTTGATTGGCGCGCCGTCGAGGTGGATGCAGCCAACCGGCGCATTTCCTTTGCCCGCCCCGGTATGGGTCTGACGCTCAATAGCGGCGCCCAGGGCTACATCACCGATCGCGTCACTGAGGTGCTGCGCGCTCACGGCTTCGACCGCATGCTGGTGGATATGGGCGAGCCGCGCGCGTTATCAACCAAGCCCGATGGCTCGGCCTGGCGCATCGGCATCGCCAATCCCGCCGATCCTGCCCGCACGGTCGCCACGCTGGATGTGGTCGATCAATGCGTCGCCACTTCGGGCGGCTACGGCACGCTGTTTGACCCCGAAGGCCGCTTTACCCATCTGATCGACACCCGCACCGGCCATACCGCGCCGGCGCTGCTGGGTGTTTCGGTGGTCGCCAATAGCGGCACCATCGCCGATGGCTTGTCCACCGCCATGCTGATGGCGCCGGTCGAAAAACGCCAGGCCATTCTCAAAGCAGCCGGCGGCGTCAAGGCGCTGTATGTGACGCCGCAAGGCGTGGTTTCTACCGTAACCGCCTGAGCATATGGACGACACCCTGGATTTCAGCGCACCCGCCATGGTCGAAGGCATCGCCCATGTGGTGGCTGTTGACGGCAATCTGGCCTGGCTCGAACCCGAGCAGACCACCAGCTGCGGCAGCTGCGCCTCTTCCGGGGCCTGCGGCGCGAAGGGCATCGGCACCACGGCGAGCCGGCTTGAAGCCCGCCGCTTCTCGCTCGAAAACGAGGCCGGCCTGACCGTCGGCGAAACGGTGGTAGTCGGCATCCGCGAGAACGCGCTGGTCAAGGCCTCGCTCACCGCCTACGCCATTCCGCTCACCGCCGCACTGGGTTGCGGCGCACTGGCGCAATGGGCCGATGGCCGCGACATTATCACCATGGCGGCCATGGTCGGCGGGCTCGCGCTCGGCTTGGGTCTGGCGCGCCTGAATGCGGGACGACTGTCTGCGCGGGGCGAACTCGCTCCCCGTTTTTTGCGCCGAACCAACGAAACCGCAACCTGTCACACCATTACATTTAACAAGAAGGCTGGAGAATGAAGGCATACATCCTATTGATGGTGAGCGCGGCGTTGGTCAACAACGTCATCCTGGCCCGCTTTCTCGGCCTGTGCTCGTTCATGGGCGTCACCACCCGCATCGACACCGCCGTCGGCATGGGCATGGCGACGACTTTCGTCATCACCGTGTCGTCGATGGCCGACTGGGCGGTCGAGACCTATCTGCTCCAGCCGTTCGGCCTGGGTTATCTGCGCACCGTGACTTTTATTCTGGTGATCGCCGCCGCCGTGCAGTTCACCGAAATGACCGTCAAGAAAGTGTCGCCGCCGCTGTTCCAGATGCTGGGCATCTATCTGCCGCTGATCACCACCAACTGCGCTGTGCTGGGCGTGGCGCTGCTGCTGGTCGAGGGGCGCATGACCTTCATCGGCGCTACCCTGTTCGCCTTCGCCTCGTCGATCGGCTACAGCCTGGTGATGGTGATTTTCGCCGGCCTGCGCGAACGGCTGGCGCTGGCCGAAGTGCCGCGCCTGTTCGCCGGCCCACCAATCGGTTTCATCGTTGCCAGCCTGTTGGCGCTGGCATTCATGGGTTTTTCCGGCATGTCCACCAACTGAAGGAGCTGAAATGTTACTTGCTGTCGGCAGTCTCACGGTAATGGGCGTCGCATTGGGTGGCTTACTCGGCGCTGCTGCGCGTTTTCTGGCGGTCGAGGAAAACCCGCTCGAAGAAGAATTAAAAGCCATGTTGCCCGGCTCGCAGTGCGGCCAGTGCGGCTATGTCGGCTGCGGCCAGGCTGCGGCGGCGCTGGCGCGAGGCGAAGCGCCGGTCACCCTGTGCCCGCCCGGCGGTCGCGCAACAGCCGAGGCGTTAGCCAAGAAACTGGGCGTCACCGCCGACCTGTCCGAGCATGAGGAAAAAGGGCCAGAATACGCCGTCATCGTCGAGGATCTGTGCATCGGCTGTACGCGCTGCATCAAGGAATGCTCGGTGGACGCCATCATGGGCGCCAACAAGCTGATGCACTCGGTGATCGTCGATGTCTGCCACGGCTGCGCCAAGTGCGTCAAGGTTTGCCCTACCGACGCAATTGAAATGCGTCCGATCCCGGTCACGCTCTCGAACTGGCATTGGGCCAAGCCCGAAGCCGGGCACACCGTGCATTAAGGAGCCGCCAGAAGATGAAATTATTCCCAATCCGCGGCGGCATTCACCCCGATTACCGCAAGGAACTGGCCAGCGAAAAGGCCATCGTCTCCCTGCCGATGCCGGCGCTGCTCTATATTCCCTTACAACAGCACATCGGCGCACCGGCTGAAGTGCTGGTTTCCGAAGGACAGACCGTCAAAAAAGGCCAGATGATTGCGCGCGGCACCGGCGCGGTATCCGCGCCTCAGCACGCGTCCACCTCGGGTCGCATCAAGGCGGTCACCCAGATTCCCGCGCCGCACCCTTCCGGCTTGGCGCAGACCACCATCGTCATCGAGCCCGACGGCAAGGACGAGTGGGCGGAACTGCCTGAGCCCATCGCCGATCCTTTCACGGCAGATGCCCACACCATCAACGAACGCGTCGCCATATCGGGCATCGTCGGCATGGGCGGTGCCGCTTTCCCCTCGGCAATCAAACTCAACCTCGGCACCCAGAAAAAACTGGACACCCTGCTGCTCAACGGCGCCGAGTGCGAGCCTTATCTCACCTGCGACGACCGGGTGATGCGTGAACATGCCGACGAGGTGATCGACGGTGCGCGCATCATGGCGCACGCGCTGGGCGTGCCCAGAGTGGTGATCGCCATCGAGGACAACAAGCCCCAGGCGATTGAAGCCATGACCCTGGCCGCCAAGCCCTTTGCCCAAATTGAGGTAGTAGGCGTGCCGGTGCAGTATCCGATGGGTTCCGAGCGCCATCTGGTGCAGGCCATTACTGGCCGCGAAACCCCGGCGAAAAAACTCACCGCCGACATCGGCGTGGTGGTGCACAACGTCGCCACCGCCCGCGCGGTGCATCATGCGGTGCGCCATGGCCGTCCGCTGCTGTCGCGGGTGGTGACGGTGAGCGGTGCCGCGGTGCGCGAAACGAACAACATCGAAGCGCCGATCGGCGCACGGGTATCCGACTTGATCGCATATTGCGGCGGCTTTGTTGTCGAGCCGGCCAGCCTGGTCAACGGCGGGCCGATGATGGGCCAGCCGCTGCCCGGCCTGGACGTGCCGGTGATCAAGGGCATGTCCGGCATTCTCGCGCTCACTGCTGCTGAAATCAACGCACAGCCGGCCAGCGCCTGCATCCGCTGCGGCACCTGCGTCACTATCTGCCCGTGCGGCCTGGTGCCGGTAGAAATGGCTGCGTTTATCCGCAAGGACAACTTCGAGGTTGCCGCCCGGCTAGGTGTGATGGACTGCGTTTCGTGCGGCAGCTGCTCATGGGTGTGCCCGTCGCACATCCCGCTGGTGCATTATTTCAACTACGCCAAGGGCATGATCAACGCCCAGGAACGCGAACGGCGCAAAAACGACCAAACCCGAGTACTGGCCGAGGCGCATACGCAACGCGTGGAAGCCGCCGCCGAAGCCAAACGCGCGGCTCTGGCAGCGAAAAAAGCCCAAGCCACCGCCGCTACCGCCACTGAAGAAAAGGCCTCCGCATGAGTCTATCCAGCATCAACCAGAGCGGGCCGTTTACCCACGCCGCCAGCAGTGTCCAGAAAACCATGTTCATGGTGCTGCTGGCACTGATTCCCGCCACCGCTTACGATCTCTATCTGTTTGGCTGGCCGGCGATTTTACTGTTTACCGTCACCGTCGGCTCCTGCGTGATGGTCGAGGCGGGCTGTCTGATCCTCGTCGACCAGCCAACCAAGGCTGCATTCGACGGCTCGGCGATTCTTACCGGCTGGTTGCTGGCGATGAGCCTGCCACCTTGGGCACCGTGGTGGATCGGCGTACTCGGCGCGGTATTCGCCATCGCACTGGCCAAACACACCTTCGGCGGCATCGGCCAGAACATGTTCAACCCGGCCATGGTGGCGCGCGTCGCCCTGCTGGTGTCGTTCCCGGTAATCATGACGGCCTGGACCATGCCGCACCCGCTGTTCTCGGCCAGCGCGCCCGGACTCGCCGAGGCGTTCAACATTACTTTCGGCGCCGGCATGCCCGACTCGGTGAGCGCAGCCTCGGCATTGGGCTACGTCAAGACCGAGCTGTCACGCGGTATCCCGGTCACCCAGTCGATGGCACACGTACCCGATCTGATGGACATGGCGTTGGGCACACGTGCCGGCAGCCTGGGCGAGACCTCGGCGATATTGATCCTGGCCGGCGGATTGTTCCTGATGGCGCGGCGCATCATTTCCTGGCATACCCCGCTGGCCGTGATGGGCTCGTTGTTCCTGATGGGCACGCTGTTCCATGCGGTTGATCCGGCACGCTACACCGACGGCATGTTCCACCTGATGTCCGGCGCCACCTTCCTCGGCGCATTTTTCATCGCCACCGACTATGTCACCTCGCCGGTATCCAAGCGCGGACAACTGGTGTTCGGCGCGGGTTGCGGCATACTTACCTGGACCATCCGTACTTATGCCGGCTACCCCGAAGGCATGGCTTTCGCGATCCTGCTGATGAACTCGCTGACCCCGATCATCGACCAATATACCCGCCCGCGTGCCTTTGGCCGCACCCAGAAGGGCGAACCGTTGCCGCTGGGAGAGAAGGCAAAATGAAACTGGACTCGATGAAACACGGCATGATCCTGGGTGCCTTCTGCCTGGGTTTCGGTCTCCTGCTCGCCGTCACCGACCGGCTCACCGCCGCGGATATCGCCGCACGCGCCCTGGAAGACCGGATGAACTCGCTTTCCCAGGTGATTCCCAACAGCATTCACGACAACAATCCGGTAACCGACGCCATCAATATGAAAGATGTACGCGGCAAGGAGATCACCGTTTACCGCGCGCGCAAGGACGGCAAGGTAACCGGCGTGGCCTACGAAATTTTCGGCTCCGGCTATGCCGGTGAAATCAAGCTGATGATGGGCGTGGACGCGGAAGGAAAGCTCCTCGGTGTGCGCGTGCTAGCTCACCATGAAACTCCCGGCCTGGGCGACAAGATCGAAGAAAAAAAGGGCGACTGGATTTTGCGTTTCACCGGCCTGTCGCTGGCTAATCCCTTGCCGGAAAAATGGAAGGTGAAAAAAGATGGCGGCCAGTTCGATCAATTTGCCGGCGCCACCATTACGCCACGCGGCGTGGTCGCAGCCGTTCGGGGCGGACTGGAATTCTACGCCGCCCACCAGGCACAGATGACGGAGGTAAACTAAAATGGCGACCCAATACCGCACCATCATGCGTGACGGCCTGTGGGACAACAACGGCGTGTTCAGCATGCTGCTCGGCATGTGCCCCACCATGGCGATGACCACCAGCGCCACCAACGGCCTCGGCATGGGCATCGCGACCGCAGTGGTGATGGCCGCCTCCAGCCTGCTGGTGGCCACCTTCCGCAACCAGATCACGCAGGAAGTGCGCATTCCGGTCTATATCCTGATCGTCGCCGCCATGGTAACGCTGGTCGATCTCTGCATGAACGCCTGGATGCACGAGTTGTACAAGGTGCTCGGCCTGTTCATTCCGCTGATCGTCTCCAACTGCCTGCCACTTGCCCGTCTTGAAGCCTTCGCCGCCAAGGAACCGGTGCTGCCATCGTTCCTCGACGGTCTGTTCATGGGTATCGGCTTCACCTTGGCACTCACCGCCATCGGTGCGGTGCGCGAGATTTTCGGTTCGGGCACGCTGTTCGCCGATGCCTCCCTGCTTCTGGGGCCAGCCTTCAAGGCCATGGAAATGCGAGTGATGCCCGCCGACATGGGGGTGCTGATGATGATTCTGCCGCCGGGCGGGTTCCTGGTCACCGGCTTGTTGGTGGTGGTCAAGCGCATGCTCGACCTGCGCGCCGGTAAGGCGATCCAGATGGGCGGCGCCCACAGCGCGGCGTAAGGAGATTACATTGAAAATCGGAATCGCCTATGCCGTGCCGAACCGCCAGGTCTGGCTCAACGTCGAGGTGCCGGATGGCGCCACTATCAAGGATGCCATCGAGCGCTCGGGCATTCTCCAGCAGTTCCCCGAGATTGACCTGGAACAACAGAAGGTGGGTATCTTCAGCAAGCTCGCCAAGCTCGATGCCGTGCTCGCCGACGGCGACCGGGTGGAAATCTACCGCCCCATCATCTGCGACCCCAAGACCGTGCGCCGCAAGGCCAAGGCCGAGGGGGCGGAAGAGTCGCCCGAAAGCTGATCCACTCCGACGCGCCCCTCTTCTTTTCTGGAGGCGGGGCAATCGCAGCAGTACGGCTACTCCAGGAGGTTACGGCGTTTGGGGTTTGCCCGCACATTGGGTAGAATGAAACCCTATCTGGCAACCGACCATTTTTTTCAGGGCAGAACCATGTCGCTCACGCCTTCCACCGCAAGAGAAAAAGCCGAATTCCTTTCCGAAGTACTGCCTTATATCCGGCGTTTCCAGGATAAGACCATCGTCATCAAATACGGCGGCAACGCCATGACTGAGGAGCATCTCAAACAGGGATTCGCCAAGGACGTGGTGCTGCTCAAGCTGGTGGGCATGAACCCGGTGATCGTCCATGGCGGCGGCCCGCAGATCAATGAATTGCTGAAGCGGGTGGGCAAGGAGGGCGAGTTTGTCCAGGGAATGCGCGTGACCGACCGGGAGACCATGAACATCGTGGAAATGGTGCTGGGCGGTTCGGTCAACAAGGAGATCGTCAACCTCATCAATCAGCACGGCGGCAAGGCGGTTGGGCTGACCGGCAAGGATGGTGGCTTCATTCGCGCGAAAAAGCTGATGGTGAAGCACAAGGAGAAAGCGGGCGAATATCTCGACATCGGCCAGGTGGGCGAGGTCACGCACATCGACCCGGCGCTGGTGGCGCTGCTTGATTCCCAGGATTTTATTCCAGTGATCGCGCCGATCGGCGTGGGCGAGCATGGCGAAGCTTACAACATCAACGCCGACCTGGTGGCCGGCAAGCTGGCGGAAACGCTCAGGGCCGAAAAGCTGATCCTGCTCACCAACACCACCGGCGTGCTCGACAAGGAAGGCAATCTGCTCACCGGGCTGACAGCGGCAAGAGTGGACGAGTTGATCGACGACGGCACGATTTCAGGCGGCATGATCCCGAAAATTTCGATGGCCCTGGAGGCGGTGAAAAACGGCGTCAAGGCCAGCCATATTATTGATGGCCGAGTGGCGCATGCGCTGCTGCTGGAGATTTTGACCGACGAGGGTGTCGGGACATTGATCCGGGCAAACGACCCTTAAGCTCCATGAAATATTGGCGTTAATCGGTGGTTAACTGCTTTTTTAAGGTTAAAGGGAGTTGCCGGTGGTTATTAACAATCGCACGCTGTTTTTCGCAATCTTTCTGGCCTGCCTCGGGCTGATGGGTTTCGGCCTGTATCTTCAGCATGTCAAACATCTTGAGCCGTGTCCGTTATGCATTCTGCAGCGCATTGCCTTTATCGCCATCGGCGTCACCGCGCTGGCAGGCGCGGTTCATAACCCGGCACGGCGCGGCTGGGCGATGTATGGCAGCTTGCTGGTCTTCCTTTCCGTGCTGGGCGGCGGGGTTGCGGCCTGGCAGGTGTATTTGCAGCATCTACCGCCCGACCAGGTGCCGGAGTGCGGGCCGGGGCTGGATTATATGCTCGATGCGATGCCGCTGGCCAAGGTGCTGCCGATGGTATTCAAGGGGTCGGGAGAGTGCGCCGAAGTGACCTGGACTTTCCTCGATCTCTCCATCGCGCAGTGGGCGCTTGCCTGGTTCACATTGTTCGCCCTGGCCGGCGGAACGGCGATTTTTCGCCGTCCGCAGCGAAATTACTTCCGGTAAATTTCGTTAGTAGCCAGCTACGCTGAAACAGTGGGATGGCACAGACTGACTGCCTCTCCCTTTGAAAAAGGGGGATTGAGGCTGAGGTTTCCCCTCAAATTCAAATTCCATGGCAAGCCTGCCGAGCCTGCTGACGGAGAAACACCAGCGAGTTTTTGGGTCGAATACGTCGCAGCCAGAGCGATCCGGCGT
>JAQTNE010000003.1 GCA_028713975.1 Sulfuricella sp. | reverse complement strand
GACGCCAGCATGATAAAACGCTTTGATTTTCTGGGTAGCTTTATGAGAAAGCTGCTGCGCATCCCACTCTATCCTGTTTTATTAATCAATAATCAACCGTCAACACCCAAAACTCGGGTAACAACAACCGGGGAAGTAATGCTCATCAGGAAATTGGCGCTTAAATCTCTCCTCACTTCAAGCCAATCATTTTTCTTATATTTATTTGTAGCCCTGGCTGCAAATAAAAAAGCCCCCATAATGAAACCGCTTGCGCCATCGAGTATTTCTTTTTTCCTCATGATAGATGCGGAACCGCATTAATCAACAGATCGATAGCGTCAAGAGGCACAATTTTCATGAAAAATCTGTCTGTTTTATCGAGTGCCGCATTAACTGCCGTGCGGCCTTGATGGAAAGCGGTTTTCTGAACAACACCATACGCACGGTATGCCACGCAATGAGAAAATCGCACTTGAGGACGTTTCCATTCCGGTACAACGAAGAATAGAGGCGCTCCAATTCAATACGCTCTTCCGGCTGCTGTTGCATCTTGCCCACGACCTGCGTAATCCCGGTAATGCCGGCCGGGCTGTCAAACCGCTCCTCCCATCCTTCGAATTTTTTCAGAAGCTCAAGGTTTTCCTTGGGTAAAGGCCGATTCCCTATCAAACTAACCCCGTGAAAAATAATATTGAACAATTGCAAAATTTCCACCAATTGGGTTTTTTCAAGCAACCTGCCAATCGGCGTATAGACTTCACAGTCCAAAGGAATATCCAGATAACCATCGCGCATAAAGCGCTCGTTCAACCGGTACTTTGGAGATTTCGCATCCTTGACCATGGTTCTGAATTTGTATATCGAAATGCTGCGATTCCGAGAAACAAAACGCTTGGAAATATAAAAAATTGGCCATCCTTCAAACACGAGAATCAACAATCCCACCAGCACCAACAATGGGGAAATCAGTATCAGCAGCAGGAAGGCAACCGTGACATCCAGTATTCTTTTAAGGGTGTGAGACAGACTCATGCGCCGATTTAAACCGATTACTATAGAAAAAATAATTATATGCGGTTACCCGCAAGAACAAACCAGAGGCTACAAAACCACTAATCTTATGAAAAATTTGCATATTCATTCAAAACAAGGCGATTGACGACGGCAGAATCGAACAGCGCCCGAGCCCGTGCCTGCGCCGCCATCCCCAGTTCTCGCCTTAACTGTGGATTGCCCAGCAAGCGGGCCAGCGCTTCTGCAAGCGCGTTCGCATCTTTGGGGGGCACCAACAAACCCGTCTCGTTTTCAACCACCGCATCCACGAGACCAACCACCCGGGTTGCGACCGTCGGCACACCCATGGCGGCCGCCTCCACCACCACACTGCCAAACCCCTCCCGATAACTTGGCAAGCAGAATAAGTCCGCAGCCGCCAAATATTTTTCCGGGGTATCGGTGTAGCCAGCAACCCGAATGTGGGGGTTCCGCTCCAAGTCATTTTCCGTAGCCTCCGGCAAATGGCTGTCCGATTCAAACGGCCCGACAAGCAGCAGAAATACGTTATTGAACCCTTTTTGTGATAACAGGTTGAAAGCCGCCACCAATTCTACGATACCTTTTTCCCGTGTGATACGCCCGATGAAAACGATCACCTGTGCTCCAATAGGGATTGATAATTCGGCTTTGATCAGTTTTTTCTCAAACCGCCCAGCCTCAAACCGTGACAAATTCACCCCGGCGATCGAGCCTGCCCCCAATATCTTGATATGGACATTATCCGCAATCCCCTCAGCAACCAGAAAAGCGCGCTGCGATTCACTGTCCGCATAACACTGCGTATTCAATCTGGCAATCAGCCAATCACAGGCTTTGAATATCCATTTGATCGCCCCTGACAATCCCGCCCATGGCTGGCCAATAAATGTATGCAAGCGGGTGGGCACCCTCGCCGCCATCGCTGCGATGGCGCAGAGCAGCCCCGCCTTGGATGTAACCGAATGCACCACATCGAATCTACCTTGCCGGAAAAACCTGTAGAGTGCAACCAACGCACGCAAATCGGCAAGCGGGGACATCTTCCTGGGAATTTCAATGGCGTGGAAATGCACACCGCTCAACTGCAAGCTATTCTGAATGTCGTCTCGAAAGCCAGACGATGAACTCGAAACCAGATACACCTCGTGCCCGGCCGCAACAGTAGCTTCAATCTGGCTATTGAGATGGTGAAGAAATATGAAAGGGACTGTTGCGACTCGACAAACACGCATTTTTAATCCGAAGAAACCATTAAGGGAGTATCCAGCTTAAGCTATCGTTTGTTTTTATCAGCCCATATCATCACCAGTTGTCGCAGACCATCTTCCATGGGAACAAGGTGCCGATATCCCAGATCCGCCTCTATCCTGGCTGTCGAATATATCGCCCGTTTTACCATCGCATTTATCCTCTGTTCGGTCAATGGATGCGGCATGAAAGCCGTCATCCTGGCGGCCATGCGCGCCCAATATTCTGGAACGCGCCACCGGGGCTCCGATTTGTGAAGCGTGCTGGCAATTACAGCAACAAAATCCTCAATAGTGCGGTAGTCAGATATGATGTAGACGCGGTTTCTTGCGGCGGGCATGTTGCCGCACCTGACCAACCCGTCTACAACATCATCCACATGGATGTAATTTGCCGAGGCGCCGGGTCTTCCAATAAAAAAAAACAACCCCTTATCCACGAACGAAAACAACTGGAACAACACCCTGTTGCGCATTCCCGGCCCATAAACCTTGGATGGCCTCAGGATCGAATAAGTAAAACCGTTTTTTGTTGCGGCCTCGATAACGACATTATCCGCCTCCGCCTTGCTCTTCTCATAAATATTCACCGGCCCGTTTGGCGTTTCTTCGGTAATTATGCCATCAGTGTGGGTTCCATAAACGTCCGCGCTGCTCAATTGTACCCAGTGCCGGATCTTCCCTGCTGCAGCGCGCGCAAGATTTCTTGCACCATCGACATTGGCAGCAAGCATTTTTTCGCTATCATTGATTTCTGCAGCGCAGTGGTAAAGAACATCCGCTCCACTCACGAACCTTTCCAGCACCGCCAGATCGCCCGCCAGATCACCCTGAAAAACCTCGACGCCATCCGGCACGTCCACTTGAGCACTTGGACGACGCGTTAGAATCCTGACCGAGTGGCCTTTGGAAACAAGCCGTTTCACGAGCCATCCACCAATAAATCCTGTACCTCCAGTAACGGCTGCAATCATCGATCTGCACCACGAACTTGATAGCCATTCAATTTAAGCAAGCTCATGACCATCCAGTAAATAGCAAAATAAATACAAAGAACAATTAACCCATGTACAGTCCTGTCAATCAGGTTATCAAGCCCCATATTTCTGACCCAGATACTCAGCACTGCCATGAAAAAAAAGCTGCAAGCCAATCCATAGAAATTACCCCATGCATTGAATGCCCCGATAATTCTCCCTAGCAAGGCGGTGAACCCGAATATAAGCATTCCACCCCCCAGGAAACCAAACAGTTGATATGAGATTCCGAACATGGACCACTCGTAACCGACATGGTCGACCCGCCCAGATTCCGCATAAGCAAGTATCCCTTCCTTGGCATTATAAATAAACCCGAATGCATATTCAGAAAATAATATATCGCCAAACTGGTGCCCGGGAATCAGCCTGTTAATGGAAGACAACAGGGTGGTTTCAATATTTACCAATTCTGAAATTTCATTGAGGCCAACATCCTGGGCAAATATTGGGAACATGGTTGGCTCAAAGAATGAGAGGCGGTAAGAAACCGCTGAAATCAGGGAAGTAAACGCTGAAAAACCATCTTCGCGTGAAGGCATCGCATCAATGATCGAAGCAACGGAAAAATCATTCCCATACCAGCTTGCTCTAAGTAATGTTGAAATCTCATAGGCCACGAGAATGAGCGGAATCATGGATATAAGCGCCACGATTCGCCAACCATTTAATTTAACACTGAAATTTCCATCAACAATTAGTTTGTAAGATAAAAATATAATCACTATTTCATATATTCCGCCACGACTGCCCATCAATACAAAGGACATAAAATACAGGAAAAGCACGGTCAGAAAGAGCCACGCGTAAGATGCCTTGCCGGAATACAAGGCATAGGCAGCCATAAACATCATCAGCCACCCAATCGGGTATATAACTCTGGCAACATATCTCTGAAAAAACCCCAAATTCTCGCCACTACCAGTCGCGCCCGCATATCCGAATACGTAATAAACAAGAAGGGTCAGCACGAGCGAAAGCAAGAATGCCATCCCCAGAAACTTTAACTGGAAACCATTACCATATAAATTTTTAGCCATGGTTCGAGCATCCGGATTGCCATTCTTTCCGTATCCTAGCGCCAAACCCATATAGCACGCGACCGCACCGAAGGTCATGTATCCAAGGGTTACGTTGAACATTTCGCTCGTTACGCTACCCGACTGTATTAGCGAGTCAGGCAACATGATCAGAACACATGCCCTCAATTGAACGAAAAGTATCAACAGTAGGGTGATAATGATCGCAGGAGGATGTTTGCTGGAAAACTTGCCGGAAAAAAAATACAGCACTGCCGCAAACAACAACATCAATAACAATGAGAGGGTGTCGATGTACGGATGATCAAATTCCAGAAAGCCATATGCAACTACGGAAATAATGGCCAGTGTGGCGATCACCAATCGAAACAAACCAGAAATCTTCAGTCTCATCATCTAGCTTTTATGCCTACCTCAGGAACAGTCGAAGTTCCTGCAATTTGACCCACAATCCTGACGGCAGGTAAGCTGCATAGTACAACCCCAAGAATGTCAGCCCCTTTTTTTTATGTGGTTTCAGTAAGGTTCTCGCAACGCTTGACCGTCCCTGCAGGATAGCTGATTTTGCCCGCCAGTAAGCAATCTTGGCATCAAGATAAGCAAGCTCCTTGCGATAATCCTGTTCCAGTTCCGGATAAAGCACTTTTAGTTTTTCAATGCAATATACCAACTCATCGGGATATTTCTCGGCGTAGCGGATGCTACTCATGCCGGAATGCATGCGATAAACAGCCAAAGGCTGATCCATATATGCCGCCCTGGCTGTATAAAGCAAACGCAGAAAGAGATCGTAGTCTTCGGCAAGATTAAGATTTGCATCGAAAAGCTCCGGTAATTTATCCAGCACAGACTTGCGGATCATGACGGTTTGCAGGTTAACCGGGAAGTATATTAAAAATTTGCCGAATACATGTCCCTGCGGCTGTTTGCGCCTGAATCCGAGATGCATGCGGTCGTTACCCGGGCGGGTGAAGAAAAAATTACCATAAGCGAAATCGACGTCCGGATGCTTCGCGAACAGCGCGACTTGTCGCTCAAGCTTGTCTGGCAGCCACCGGTCATCGCAATCCAGAAAAGCAACCAGATCGCCCTGGGCGCGACTGATCGCTTCGTTTCTCGCCGCACCAAGCGGAATAGTCGCATCGCCGCGAACGTAGCGCAGGCGGCTATCGTGACATTGCGCAATGCCTGCACTGGAATCCGAAGAGGCATTGTCGTAAAAGACAATTTCCCAATTCGAATAAGTCTGTGCATATACCGAGTCAATCGCCTCATGCAGATATCGCTCGCAGTTGAGGCAATTCATGATCACGCTAACCAGCGGTTCACTGGACATGGCGATTCACCAGGAATAAGGAATAACGGGGCTGCACTCGTCCACCCTCTCGACTTCATCCGGGTCATGCGGAATGGAAGCGCAATTGGCAATCATGGAATCGCCAGCGGCCACCCCCTTGAAGCCGTACCAGAGCATCGGCGGAATCTGCACCAAGCCATAATGCTCGATGCCCGCAACGATTTCCTGCACCACGCCATGCGTATCCGAGTTTGAACGATCATCGTAAATAACCAGCTTTATTTCCCCCATCGGCACGACGAAGTTCTGAACCATTCGGTGATGCCTCTTCCATGCTTTGACCACACCCTGCTTCACCACGGAAAAATACACCTCTCCAAAAGTAGTGAACAATGGGGAATCCGCGCGCAGCATATGCATTACCATGCCCCGCTGATCGCGAATTTGCTTCAGGGGTGAAACCACAACACCAGCAATACAAGGAGATGTGGTCAGGATGCCGTCCATGCCATTGCTCTCTGGGCTGCCAGGTTTTCATAAATGTCTATCTGATGTTCGGTGAACTTAACCATGTCTTTCTGGCCGGCATAGTACTCAAAATACCATTCCGCCGTCATTTTCACGTTTTCCTCGAATGAAAGACAGGCACTC
The DNA here is from genome assembly GCA_028713975.1 of Sulfuricella sp. Lineage (GTDB taxonomy): Bacteria > Pseudomonadota > Gammaproteobacteria > Burkholderiales > Sulfuricellaceae > Sulfuricella. The sequence goes on along the minus strand of JAQTNE010000003.1, from coordinate 190,507 downwards.
CAATCGAGGCGATGCAGCACCTTGTCGCAACAGAGCTTGAGCAACCCGGCCTCTGGATTTCCGGCAATACTCCCAGCACCATTCTCCCAACGACTGCCATGCCAGGTCTTGACCATTTCATCAACCAGCTTTGAAACGGGCTGATTCACTTCGGCCTGCGGCCCGAAATTGAAGGCTTCACCGGCCAAACCAGGCTCATTTCCTCCATATAACTTGGCTCCCAGCCAAAGATAACCGCCCAAGGGCTCCAGAACGTGCTGCCATGGACGTGTTGAAACAGGGTTGCGAATCATCGGAACCGTCTCATCAGCCCAAGCTCTGATGCAATCCGGCACAATCCGGTCTTTCGCCCAATCGCCGCCGCCGATTACATTGCCAGCCCTGGTCGTCGCCATGCGCATGTCACCTGAATGAAAAAACGAGCGCCAATAAGCGCTGAAAGCAATCTCTGCACAAGCCTTTGATGCGCTATATGGATCTTTGCCACCTAGGCGATCCGGCTCCCGATAACCATATTCCCATTCCACATTTTCATAGCACTTATCACTGGTTATAAAAACCGCCGCCTTGACTGAAGGCGTCATGCGAATGGCTTCCAGAACATTCACCGTGCCGCCCAGATTGGTATCGAAAGTTAGCTTCGGCTCATCGTACGAGGAGCGAACGATAGGTTGCGCAGCCAGATGGAAAACGATTTCCGGCTGAAAGTCCTGAAAAACCTGAAGCAAGCCTTCCAGATTTCTGATATCCCCTTCACAATGCTCAATGCGATCCGCGAGATGCAAGACTTCGAAATTTGAGGGTTGAGAAGGGATGTAAAGCGAATACCCAGCCACTTTTGCGCCTAGGCGCAATAACCATTGGCTGAGCCACGAACCCTTGAATCCGGTATGCCCTGTTACCAGTACCCGCTTCCCTGCATAAGCTCCGCCAAACATAAGGCTAAACCCTTTCGATTCGGTTTACGAGAATGTCCCGTCTCACCATTTTTTCCATGGGGCACTTTCCCCTTGCCACAACTCTTCCAGAAGCTGCCGATCCCGCACCGTATCCATGCACTGCCAAAAACCGGAATGTTTGAAAGCCATAAGCTGGCCATCCCTGGCCAGGGATTCAAGCGGATGGCCTTCCAGAATGGTTTTATCCCCAGAGAGATAATCAAAAATTCCCGGCTCAAAAACAAAATAACCGCCGTTTATCCAACCCTCGCCGGTCTGCGGTTTTTCCAGAAACTCAGCAACGCGATCGCCATCGAATACCATGCCGCCAAATCGTGCTGGCGGCCTGACGGCTGTAACCGTGGCAAGCTTGCCGTGGGCCCGATGGAAGGCCAACAGTGCATTGATATCGACATCCGCGACACCATCACCATAAGTCAGCATGAATGTGCCGCCATTTTTCAATATGGGCTCAAGACGGTGCAATCGCCCGCCAGTCAGGGATTCGACGCCGGTGTCGATCAGGTCAATCTTCCAGTCGCGCTGACACTGGCGCAGGTGCCTTACCTCTCCGCTTTTCAAATCAATGGTCAGGTCACTGTCGAGCGAATAATAATTCAGGAAGTATTCTTTTATCACCTCCCCTTTGTATCCTAGGGCAAGCACAAATTCGCTGAAGCCATGGGCACCATATATATTCATGATGTGCCAAAGCATGGGGTGACTGCCCACGGTTACCATCGGTTTCGGTTTTATTTGCGTTTCCTCGCTCAACCGGGTACCCAAACCACCGCATAAAATTACAGTTTTCATGGTGTTAATTCACTCTTTCCGTCCAGTCAAAGACAGCTTCTAATCGTTGCAACGACCTGGCTGACCTCTGATTCAGTCAAATCAGGGTGCAAGGGCAAGGACAATAGCTCGAGATACAACCCTTCCGTTACAGGAAGAGAGACCTTTCCCCCGCCGAATTTAGTCAACAGGTGGTTAGGTAGATAATGAATGCCAACCTGCACCCCCCTCTCAAGCAACTCATTGCGAACCCGTTCCCGCTTGCCGTCGAGTATGCGAACAGGAAAGATATGCGGCACAACCGGGCCATAGTCCGCCGCAAGGAGCGCGACGCCCGGAACCCCATTCAGCAAAGACTGATAGCGCTGGGCCAACTGAATACGTTTAGGCTTGAATTCCATTTCAAAACGGCGAAGCTGCACCCTCCCAATCGCCGCCATAATATCACTCATGTGATACCGCCAGCCCTGTTCAGTAACATCGAATTCCCAACTCCGTTCCCCGACATAGCGTTTTTCGCTGTCTTTTTCCACCCCCAGTAGGCGGCAATCCTGGATACGTTCCAATACTGCGGCATCGGACGTCACCACGGCCCCGCCCTCACCCGAAGTAATGTTTTTTATCCCATCGAAACTGAAGCAAACCACATCCCCGATACTGCCAATTCTTTGTCCCTTGTATTCACAGCCAAAGGCATGTGCCGCATCTTCCACTACCCGCAATCCGTGCCTGGCAGCAAAATCATAAATGGCATCTAGATCACCAACCGAACTCGCATAATGGACAGGCATAATCACTTTGGTTCGAGACGAAATCCGTCTGGCAGCATCTTCAAGATCGAGAAGCCCATTGCGCTCATATACATCGCACGCCACTGGCACTGCACCACAAGCGGAAATAGCCTGAAACGACGCGACATAAGTTAATGAGGGAACCAACACCTCGTCGCCAACTCCAACCCCAACCGCTTGCAGCGCAAGCTGCAAGGCGGCGGTTCCGGTGTTAACGCAGGCAACGCTCCTGGCTGAAAAAAAAGAGGAAAGCTCTTCCTCGAAAGAACAAACCTCACGGCCCATCCCCAAAAAGCCACGCTCCAGAACAGCCGCCACGGCTTCCATTTCCTGCTTACCGACAACGGATTTGGACAAACGAATCAAAGACCACCTCTCACAATTGCGCCTTTCGGGCGATCGCCAGTATATAGCGCCCCGCATCCGGCACTTCTTTAGCCATTGCCAGCTCCAGCTTCATAAGGTCATTAGCATCTTTATCGTCAAGCCGGGACGGACGAACCAGGCATGCGTGCGGATCGCCCTCGATACCTGAACAGCAACCGATCCCAACCAGATGAGGCAGTTCCATACCCATTTCATCGCGCAAAAGCGCAGCGATTTCCACCGAAGTCTGCCATGTAAACCGGACCGCCCCCCCGAATAAATTACCGCTGCGAGATGCCAACAACATATCGGCCTGTTCAAACATACCAATGCCGGCCAAACTCATCGCATTATAATAAAGCGGGCGAAAAGCTGCGCACACGATGCCTCCTGGCTTCAGAACCCTCTTGATCTCATCAAGCGCGGCGCGCCATTCAGGGTAGAAGAAAGTAACCTCTGTCATCAGGATGACATCTACCGATTTGTCGGCAGAGCATTCCAATACCTCTAAAATATCGTCTGCCTGATAGACCGCGTTGCAGACGCCCTCTTTCTCCGCATACACCCTGGCCTGAGCAATTGCAGCCTCAGAAATATCAATCCCGAATACCGAACCCTGATGCAAGTAACGAGCAAGAAGCGTCGCCAGCCTGCCCTGCCCGCATCCCAAATCCAGCCCCAAACCACCAGTGGATATCTTCGACTCGTTTAAGGCACACTCAATCCAATGCCAGTATTGTTTTCGGTAATATTGTTCATCTGGATCGCCATACATATCATGGCTCATGGTCGACCGTATCACGCACCCCAAGTGTTTATCACTGGATTCGTCAAGCCCGCCCATCCGCACTTCAAATGCCGCCAAAATCCGAACCAGGCGTCGCGCCAGCCGCAACAATAAATCTATTAATCTTCTCAGGATCATTCCCGTATAAATGACAAAAAGTTTTTATGGTCGAGACGACCAAGACCCAGGATAATATCGGAAGACAATTGCTTTAATTGCCTCCCTTCGTCCCCACTCACGTCTCCCGCCACTTCCGCAAACCGCTGTGGAAACATCGCCGAACCAACCGTACGACAACTGGCATATTTACTGCCCAAACATTCCAGTGGGTTGTAGGAAAAGCCAAGTTCGCGGCCCAAGCATATCACGGGGACGCCCGCCGCTGCGGCATCAAGCAAAGCAGCCGTTCCCATGCCGATGGCGATGACCGTTTTATCCAGTTGGTCGCGCATGCCCTCCTTGGTCCAATCCCAGCCTGATGGCAACTGTGACAGTCCCGCTGCCCGCATCAGCCTATCCTCAGGCGACATTGGATGATTCTTCAGTTCGACGCGCAGACCAGCAGCAGTCACTTTGTCGGCAATACGGACGACTCCAAGCAAAAGTTCCACTGCCGCCGGAATATCCATTGGCAGCAAAACAGTCAAAATTACTTTCTTTTTATCTGCCGGTCTGGCTACTCCTGATTCCGATCCATTTTGATTGAACAGATAGTTATAGCGAAAAGCAGGGCCTTCAATGAGGGCGCCTTTCGGAAATCCTTCATTGGCCAAAATCTCCCTATTGGCCACGCCATTGGTTACGATACGATCCGGGAAAACCCGGCTGGCCCATTCATCGGCAGTTACACGGTAGCCTATTAACTCATCCATGATCGTGGCATGCTGATACCCGATCGTTAGTGCTTCACATGAATACTGCCTGATCGCTCGAACCAACGTCCGCTCACAAGGCATATTCTCAAACATATCAACCAATATGTCGCAGTGCCCCCCTTCTCTTGTCCATCGTTTAAGGAAGGGAATGTAAAGCAAAAAGCGCATCCATCCGGCAGCAGAGAAATTGGCCCGCCTTTCGCGCTTAATGAGCGGCGTGACACAATAATCCAAAACATTGTGATCGCCGCGCAGTACCCACCCACCCTTAAGTATTTGCCAAACCGGCATCACATAATCGGATAACCTTAGATATTTTTCTGGAATAAGGAATTTGTCAGGGGAGCGCCGAAGCCATAAATAAGCCGAAAAAAGCGGGCGCTTCAGATTGAAGAGCCAAGGAATAGTCCAGACCTGATAGCCCCCCTCCTCCAGCCATTCAGAAAGCCCTGCAAAATAACGGTCATGAAATTTCCCATCCGCGCCAAAACATGCCTCATCCACACAGGTATGGATAATCACTGTTTTTTTTGCATTATTACCTGAAGCCTCTTCCGCCCGGAACCGGAAAAGGAGCTTCACCACCAACAAAGCGAAGAGCTGGTAACCCAAGGCATAGCCCCAACGGGCACAAGCCTCCAGGACACACGCCAGTTCAGCGGATACAAAGCTAAACTGCCAGAACGGCTTGCGCCGGGTTGCATAACCCGCATTCTTCAAGTTCGTTTCGATCATCCGCAATAAAAACCAATCCTCGCACACGATCAGGCACTCGTTTTGAAGATCGCCAAGCAGCCGCTTGTACAGGATATCCATATAACAGATGTGCAAGAAAATCGGCGTCTGCAAGGGGTTCCGGCCCGAAAGTCGTGTCATCCACCAATCGAGCGAACTTCCATAGGGCTTGCCCAGATCAGAAACCCATTGAATAAACGTCCCGCTCAGTTCCTTGAAAGTCTGTGGGAGCCATTGCGCATAGGAAAGCCTCTCTGCAGAGCCGAGCTGCTTTTCCCAGCGGCACATATCCAGGTAATTTTCGCCAAAATAGACCCATTTTCCGCGAAACTCTGGTGCCGATTGTTTTTTGGTAACAAGAATGAAAGAGGGCAACGTCCGATCCGTCCTTCAATCGTCAGAAAAAATATGTGCCACTCTGGCGGGAACGCCGGCAATAAATGGCTTGGCAAACACCCAATCACCGATAGCGTATTTGTCAACATTTTCTCCATCAGCAACAAAATGGCGGGGTGCGTCCACATGAGCGCCGAGGTGGTTTGAAAATGTCCGGGAAACGGCATTGCATGAGTCGCCCCGACCCATCGAGCGAACGGTGTCGATAGTAAATCCGACCCCACCTCCATAAGCCGGGGTGCGCCCAGAAAGAACGTGGGAACGCCGCAGCCAGTGACTGGCTGTGGGAACGTCAGGGCAAGGCATGCTCATCCAGGCCCGCGATTGCCGATCTCCCCATGGCAAGGATGGCTTCTTCAGCGCTACCGCCGATGTGCGGGGTCACGAGAAAATTCGGCAATTGCAGCAATTCAACATCCTGCGGAGGTTCTTCAGCAAAGACATCAAAGGCGGCAGCGGCCAGGCGCTTCTCGATAAGCGCCTGTTTGAGCGCCAGTTCATCCACCAGCCCGCCACGCGCTGCATTGATGAGAATCGCAGTGGGTTTCATTAGCGCCAACCGCTCGGCAGTAAGAATTCCACGGGTGCTGTCATCGAGGGGCACATGCAAGGTGACAACATCAGCTCGCGTGAGCAGTTCTTCCAGGTCAAGGGATTCGATGCCGAATTCGGCATAGAAATCGCCATAGTGACGAATGTCATTCACCAAAATCGGGCAATCAAAGGGTTGGAGCAAACGGACGAGATCCTTGCCGATATGGCCACAACCGATGATGCCTACCGTTCGTCCAGACAGCAAACCACCCATATGCTGGCGCCATGTCCCGGCCAGAACCTCACGATGGGCGGCTGGAACATGTCTCAGCATGGCGATAGCGAAAGACAGAGCCAGTTCAGCCGCAGATCGTCGGTTGACGCCTCCGGTCCAGCCAAGGTGCTTGCCGTGACGGCGCATTGCATCGAGATCAATCATGTCGAGGCCAACGCCATACTTCCCAATCACTTTCAGTTCCGGCAGGTTCGCCAGGATATAGTCATCAATCCTTTCCAGTGCAGTAATCGCCTTATCGTGGCCACGCAAGAATTCGACCAGATCATCCCCTTCCAACTGGCGCCCGGTTTCATTGAAAGTTACGTGCCCGTAGCGAGCGATCAGCTCGGCGCGTAAAACTGTATTGCGGGAAAAGGAGCGCGAGCAGACCGCGACTTTGTCGGTAAGATTCATGCCTTCATCTCCGCAAGGAATTGTTTGCACTGACTTCGGAAACCCTCATCAGGAACCACCCGCACCCGTTCGATGTTTGCTTCATCGCCCACCGGGAAGATGAGCACCAGCTCGGTAGCGGTATTTTTCTTGTCCTTCATCAGGGCATCAAGCATAGCTTCCACGGGGATGTTGATGGAAGCGAAGGCCGCATAGTTCTTGCGTATTACGGGATGCATCCGGTTGTAATGGCTCTCCGGCAGCAAACCGCGTAGAACCGCAATACGGTTGGCCATATCCATACCGATAGCAACCGCGATGCCATGCGGCACACCAAACTCGGTTGCCGATTCGATGGCGTGGCCAAAACTATGGCCATAATTGAATATATTGCGGATACCCTTGTCGAACTCATCCTCTTCGATAAAGCGCTGCTTGATAAGCAAGGCTTCCCGGATGTACCGAAGAAGAGTGGCGCGGCTGGTGAAAAGCGAGTCGTAATCGGCTGACAAACGATCGAATGCCGCCATGCCGTCGATAGCATGCACTTTGAGGATTTCACCAATACCTGAAAAAATATCCTTGCTCTCCAAAGTATTGATGAATTCGGTGCAAATAAAAATTTCCCTCGGCGGATTAAAAGTGCCAAGGATATTTTTGGTGGCACCAAGGTTGACAGAACTCTTTGATCCGATGCATGAATCTGCCTGGGCAAGCAGCGTTGTGGGTACAAACTTCCAGGGCACCCCGCGAAGCAGGGTGCTGGCTATAAAACAGGTAATGTCCTGGATAATACCGCCGCCGATGGCGATCAAAGTGTGATCCCGCCGGATCTTGTTTTCCACTAACCGCTCAATAACCGGAATGATGCGGTCAATAGATTTGTTTTCCTCTGTGGCCTCAATGACCAGCGTGCGATGGTTATCGAGGATCGGACGCAAATGATCGGCGTAGAGACGCGCCACATTGGCGTCAACCAGAAAGTGCGGCTGCCCATCCAGGAGGCGCGCCGGTTCGGTCAACAACAGATCGTCGAAGGCCACGGAATAAGGCCCCGAGTGAGATTGGATGCTGAGCTTTTCAGACACGGCTGAAACCTCCGTCAATAGCAATGTTCTGGCCGGTAAGATAAGTGTTCTCCGGACCGCCAAGCCATACCACAAAGTGGGCGATCTCCTCGATGCTGCCCATGCGGCGCGCCGGCACAGTGGCGACAATTCGCTGAATCTGTTCGTCGCCGAGTACCTGGCGAGTGAGTTCGGTATCGATAAAACCGGGTGCCACGCAGTTGGCAAGAATCCCATCTGCCGCATGCTCGGCAGCGAGCGCCAGAGTCATGCCGTCCAAGGCAAACTTGCTGGCCGAATAGGGAGCACGGTATTCCTTGCTGATCTTGCCCCAGATCGAAGACAGATTAACGATGCGCCCCCAACCTTTGCGTTTCATGCTGGGAATCACCGCCTGACACAGGGAGAATGGTGCAAAAACATTAACCTGCTGAATACGCCGGAAATCTTCCGGGTCAATCTCAACGAACGGCCCCACCTTGTTGATGCCGGCGTTGTTCACCAGCACATCCGGTTCAGCCTGGCGGATGAAATCGGCACAGATGTGAATCTGGTCCAGATCGGTGAAATCGGCACGAAAATGCTCGTCGCAGAAACCTGTACCACTTTCGCCGGTGCCGGTTCCGATCACATAGGCCCCTTCGGCATGAAATGCCTGGGCGATCGCAAGACCTATTCCCCGTGTGGCCCCCGTAACCACCACTTTCCTGTCGGTGAACCTTTTAATTTTCGCTTCCGCCATAAAATCAGGCCTCGGCCTTAACCAGATGAGTCAGATAAGCGCCCACAAGATGGTCTATCATCATATGCGCATCCTCGGCAGGGCCATATTCCCGTGGCGCGGTCGGCACATGAATACCTTCGTCGGCAACATCTTTCATCTTGCCGCCATCGAAAGCGGTTATCGCCACGGTTTTGATGCCAACGGAACGGGCAAATTCAAAGGCACTAAGGAGGTTACCGGAATTTCCAGAGGCGGAAATGCCGACCAATATATCGCCGGAACGACCGAGAATGCTCAGTTGTCGCATGAAAATCTCTTCGAAGCCAAAATCGTTGCCAATAGCGGTAATAATTGCCTGGTTATCGGTCAGGCTAACCGCACGAAAAGGTTTTTCGTAAGAACGTGTGCCGATAGCCAAATCATTGGCAAAGTGGCTTGCGGTGGCGGCACTCCCCCCGTTACCCATAAAAAAAATGGTGGCGTCCCGCTCGCGCGCATCAAGCAAAGTTTTGATGAAACAGCCGATCTGGCTGACATCGATACCCTTCATTACTTCGGAGAGGTAATTGATGTAAGCGCCCGCGAAAACCACGGGGTCATGAGTGCAAAAACGGTCGATGTTATTCATATCTGGCAATCGTCTGGATTGGGAATTTGATAGGTGTTTCGCCAAACAGGATCGGCGTAATAAATTTTATAAACAAGCTCCATTGTCCGGAAAGCATCCTCGGATGAACCACTTTGAATCGGCTTGTCATTCAAGACACAGTCGGCGAAACAGGATATCTCTTCATCCCAGGAAGGATCCCGGTTATAGCGGGTGATTTGTTCCTTGGGATCGCCATTGTCGCGATCATGATCGGCGGTAACAACGGTCATTGTTTCAGCGCCATAACTCTTGGAGCCGGAAAGAATGCCACCAAGGATGATGCTGCCCCGATCGAGATTGATGTCTAGATGGAACCGGTGCCGCCACTGGGTAGCCGACGAATTGAGCATACCCACGATGCCGTCTTTCGTGCGCATCAAGGCGTAGGCATTGTCCTCGACATCGTATCCCCAATGGCTGTTGGAGATGAAGCTGTAAATCTCGGTAAAATCCCCGGCGAAAAGACGCATAAGATCTACCATATGGATACCCTGATCGAGCAGCACACCCCCACCCGCAATCTCCCGCTGGGTTCGCCAGTCGGGCTGATTGAAGGTGATCAACTTCGACTTTCCGTAAACGCCCCGCATATTAATAATGCGGCCAAGCTGGCCAGATCGGATAATCTGCAAGGCGTCCTGAACGGAGTCATGGTAACGATGGTTGAACCCATACATGAGCTTAAGGGCAGGATGCTGACGCTCATGAGCGATAACCCGCGCAATGTCTTCAACATTGCGGCCCGGCGGCTTCTCACAGAACACATGTAACCCACGCTCCAGGCCGGCGATGCTAACTTCGGGCGCAACCTCGTTGGTTAGACATACGATAAGGATATCCAAATCTTCCGCCAGCAAGGGACGGTAATCCGGATAATAACGTACGCCATCCGGGAACACGCCCTCCCCTTCGAACAATTGATCACATACGGCCACGACCCGCATATGCGGGTGGCGATCGACACAGTCCTTGCGGCGCTTTCCAACCACACCGAACCCGGCAATACCCACTTTCAGTTCCGTCATGGGACAACCTCATTATCGATGGGTTTTCGGCCAACTACCCAAACATGAAAACTCATCCGCCGTTCTTTCATCGGGTCAAATACTGGGCCAGGGCTAAATCTTAATTCATTCATTATGTCTAGCGTCGACGCCAGAATCCGCGCAGAAGATCGCCATACATTTGTTCGTCGATACACTCTTGCATCGGGGCTAAAATATCGTCAGGAATATTCACATTGCTTTCTTTAAATATCGTGTCGCAATCAAGACCATTTGTTTGCACATGGATTCTTTCAAACCCATTTCTTTCATGTAATCCGGTGTAAGCCTGGGTTGAATAAAGAACGATGTGTTGCTCTCCGATAAGGATACGTTTGGGATCCATACCTGTTTTCTGAACCATATCAACTAAAAGGCATTGACCATGAGGAACTTCAGAAACAAACATACCTCCCGGGGTCAAAAGCGCATAAACCTTTTTTAGGAAAGCTGCCGGATCCACAACATGCTCGACAACTCCCCATGCCATTATGATGTCGTACTTGTGGGGAGACGTGTAATCTCCCAGAGTTCCATGAAAAACTTCTTCATAACTGCGCGACCGCAACCACTCTATTGCAACCTTGTTCATCTCAATAGCGTGGGTGCTCCAGCCTTCTTCTCGAAACACATCTATGACTTCTCCGATTCCGGCCCCAACATCAAGGACTCTTCCTTGCCCTTGCCCCCCCCAATGGGAAACGGTCTGGGAAAATTTGCGTCGGCCAATCAATTGCTTACGTTTTTCAAAGGCGGGAAGCATAGAGCGAGTGTACATTTCACTGTAATAATCATCACTATAAAGCTCCTCGATACAAACATTGGATAAGCGAGGACTAACATACAAGGTTTGACACTCCGAGCACGTCTTATGACAAAATCCATTGAGATCAAATGACTGCTCTGATTCTGTTGAACCACAATAAGGACAGGGAACATCCAAGGTAAACTTAGGATTAAGCGTCTTCACGTCCAAATAATACTTTCTGAGCATTTCTCCCCATTTATTTTTTAAACCTTCAAAATCTGGTTTAACTTCATCAGCCCTCAATATCTGTCCCATACCCCCCCCTATTTACAATTCTCGTTGCGTATCGATTCGGCCGCACCTCCGACCAGATTTCACGCCCTCTCATTGAGCCAAGTACTGAGCCAAAGTTGGATCATTTTTCAGCAATTCCTCCGCATCCTTGAGTTCCTGAGGGGTATCAACTCCGATGGTAAGAGCCTCAGTGAGCACCATGCGGATATGCCCCCCAGTTTCGAGTACCCGGTTCATGTCCACGGATTCGTACTGCTCCAGAGGCGTCTCTGCCATAGCGTTAAAGCGCAGCAAAACATCGCGGCGAAATGCGATGATGCCTGTCTGCATGTAGCGGGGCAAATGTTCCCAGCCCTTCCACGGCGAAGGAATCGGCTCGCGGGAGAAATAAATCGCATCATTGTTCGGATTAACCACCACCTTGACGTTATTCTTGTCCACAAACGCTTCCAGCGTGCGCAATCGGGACATGACATTAACGATATCCACAGAGGGATCGGCAAAATGACGCAATGTCTCCCCGATTATTTCGGGTGATATCAGCGGTTCGTCCCCCTGAACCATCACCACAACATCGACCCGCTCACCGGATTCGCGCTCAATAAGCTCCAGAGCCTCCGCCGTACGCGTGGTGGCTCGATTGTGGCTTAACGATGTCATTATTGCCGTGCCACCGATACCTCGCACATATTCGGCAATAGGTTCGTCGCAGGTAGCCACATAAGCCGCATCCAAACCCGGCGCCAGCCGGGTACGATGATAGCAGTGGCCGACCATTGGCATTCCAAGCAGCTTTGCCATTGGTTTGCCGGGAAAACGTGACGCACCCATGCGCGCCGGGATAATTCCTATTGCTTTCATTGAACTATCTCTTTAAAACATTGAAGTCCTTGCCGAACGCCAACATCCAGCAAGCGAATATCTACGCTGTAGGCGATAAACCGGTAGCCCTCGCGCAACGACTGTGCGAGGCGCGCATTATCAGGTTCGACAATATGCAGTCCGGCGGGGCAAGCCAACTTTTCGCCCGCAGTGCGGATTCGTTCCATGGCCGCGGCAAAGTCAGGGTGGTCGAACTGGCCTGGAATCCCCATTGAGCATGAAAGATCATAAGGGCCGATGATGAAGGCATCCACTCCCGGAACCGTCAATATTTCTTCGAGATTGTCGAGCGCGTCCCGATGCTCTATCTGCACGATAACGACAGCATGTTCCTTCTGCCAGGCAAAATATTCCCGGAAGCGGATGCCATATCCCTGCGCACGAGCCAGCCCCACCCCTCGGGAACCCTCCGGAGCATAATGCACCGCCGCCACGGCCCGCTCCGCATCGGCAGCGCAATTAACCATCGGCACCACTACGCCATGCGCGCCGGCATCCATTACCCGCTTGATTTGATCGGGATGGTTGGAGGTCAAGCGCACCAATGGCGAAACCCCGCACAGGTCGATGACTCGAATCAGATCGCCGGCCGTATCAATGGCCATAACGCTGTGTTCAAGATCGACTACCAACCAGTCAAAACCGGCATTAGCCATGATTTCGGCAATCCCCGCATGGCCCAAAGTAATCCAGGATCCGATTGTCGGAACCCCTGTACGAATCTTTTCTTTTAGCGAAATTTTTTCATTTCCTTTCCCATCTCACATGGCTTCGCATTAATGTTCCGCTTTTTTCAAAAACCATTTGTCACTGACAAATAATACGGCCCATGGTTTGCATTACTTTATAAAATCGGAGAAGCATCAATGATCTTACTCACGGTGCCATATCTGGTTATACGTTGCGGCAAAAGGACTGTTATCAGTCCCACTCCAGCGCCGCTTCTCTTTTAATATCAAACCTGATGCGGCCAAATAATTTCTTGCATCTTCGGCCTGCTGTTGAAACTCGTCATTGATCTCAATCAGCACACCCTGAACATTCTTAAGAATATTTATGCCGCCCTTAAGGATCAGATGTTCAATTCCATCAACATCCATCTTGATATAGTCAGGCGAAGAAATTTTAAGCAGGTCTGCCGCCTCGCTCATGGAAATGCCTATTGTTGAGAACTCAAATATTTTAGTAAGCGGCTGCCCATCATAACCATAGGACTTTCCAAAGGTCGACAGTGCCCCCCCCCATTCCGTGGCCGTCATGTTGAGTGTATTTACAGCCATTGCATCAGAAAGAGGAAGAGGAATTATCGTGACCAATTCTGTAAGTTTATTGAGAAATATATTACGGGCCAGCAGTTCCAGATTAAATACTGATGGCTCAAAAGCGAACACTTTACAACCCTTACGTTTGGCGGCATAACAAGAATACAGACCTATATTCGCCCCGATATCCCAAACTACAGAACCTTGGGCCATGCCATCAATCCACTCCAAGGTTTCCGGCTCCTTGGTGGAGAAAGTGTCAGCACGAAATATATTTAACGGATTCGGGGTAGAAAAAATCAATTTTAAGCCCTGATGCTCTATCGTTTTTGAACGGCTCATCGCGTCATTAATAATCTGCCCATACAGGTAGCAACCGATGGATGTTTTACCCAAGAAAGTGACCGCCATATTGATCAGTCGCTTAAGGCCAGTTTTTATAATTGTTAATTTCAACTTTAGCTATCCATTTAAATTAATCGATTATTTTTCTTACAAATAACATTTTGTTGCTTCCTTGTTGGCAACCAAGTCGCCCATTGTCAATGGCGTTAGGTGAAACATGCCGACAAGCATATGGCTTTTTTACATTCAAACCTTCAATGCCTCGAATCCAGAAGCCGCAATTAGCGCCCCGAACGCAAAGGCAACATTTGATCTCTATGCTCCGCATTCGGCTTGACTGGTTTGATCGTCACAATTTTGCGAAGCGACTTGTCCGGGATATCAACCGATTTTCCTGGACGATAACCCATGCTCCAAACGATGTGCTCGGCAAGCAGCTTCGCAGCCTGCCAGAATGATCCCGATTTAATAGCCATGGCAACGGCAAGTATCGGGTAAAACAATTTCCTTGTTATTGGGTTCAACAATAGCGGGGCAAATTTGAATCCCTTGTGAATATTAAAATACCCCGAATCACTATAATAATCGCTTGTATCATTTTCTTTTTTCATTAAGCGGTCATCTGGCCGAGCCTTGGGCAATACCACCTTCATCAGGGAAGCCACCCAAGAGTTCCCTCCCCAGCCTTTCTCCACCCTTACCCGGAGTAGCTTAAGGTAATACTGGATCAAGTATCCAAGTGAAAGATGGGGGTTCGGCAGTTGGGAGGTTAGATGGTAGGCATCCACTTCGGCCAGGATAAAAGGCCGCCACATCAGCACCTTGAGCAAGGGCAGACCCGTACAGTTAAGGAAGTGATCTTCCTTGTAGGCATCGGTGTCACTGATCTTTATCAGGTAATCCTCTTCTTCATCAACACCCTGTCCGATATACCCATGCTCGCGTGCGAACTCGTAAAAAGGGGTGCCGGGCAAGGCTTGGGCATAATTGATACTGATCAATTCGCTAGGCGCCTTGTCTCCCCACCATAAAACATATTGAGAAACGTTTTTGAGAAAATCAGCCGTTTCCCGAATCGTTTGGTCGTCTTCCCCTGGCATACCTAAAACAAGCTGAATTACAGTGCCCAGCCCAGCTTCAGTAGTCCATTTCAGCGCATTGATGTTTTCTTCCAGCGTCGCATTTTTCTCCATGACTTTCAGGATTTTTTCGCTTCCAGACTCGATGCCAAAATAGACCGATACACAGCCATTGGCTTTCCAGTGAAGCAACGCCTCCTTGGTCACAGTTCGTGTCCGAACCCCGGCCACCCGCCAAACAACATTCATTTCGCCCAACCGGGATGCGATCTCCCATGCCAGCTTACGGTCAGCCCCGAAATTCTCATCGGAAACATCTATGAATTTTGTATTGTAACGATCATGGAGGTGTTTGATATGATCCATTACCTGATTGACAGGGCGGGCACGAAAACCTTTTTCCCATCGATGGCAGAACGTGCAGCGTGCAACACACCCTTTTGTCATGACAATTGTTGCCTGCGTTACACCGGGTTCGACCGGGGCATCATAACCGGTAAAGCGCTCGTCGATTTTATCCGAGATAAAATATGGCAAAGAACCATCCGCCTCCAGAATTCGATAATCCGGCCATTCTATTTCTTCCGCTGATGGGCGGGGCCCAAAACCGGTAAAGCAAAACTGATCCCGCTCATCCAGGAAACAAATTCCCTTGGTTTCACGCAACAGGTCATAATTCAGCGGTTTCTGGTAAAGCACCTTGAACAGGTTCTGGATTACCAGCTCGCCATCACCCACTACGCAGAAATCCACCTCGCACTTTCGCAGAAGAATTTCAGCGCTCGCAGCAAGATTTCCGCCTACAATGACAACGGTCTTAGGGGAAACCGACTTGATAAGATCGGAAAGATATTTCGTATAGGCATAGGCAGTTGATACAACTGCGCTGATCCCCACCACATCGAATTGATTTTTAGTAAAATATTCAACAATCTGATCGTGCTTGTAGCGAAAATAATCGATGTTAAAAAACTGCGGATCCTCGCCTATTTTTCTCAGTGACTGGATAACCGCAAGACTGCCAAAAGGCGGATATTCTGTTGGCACTGGCCGGATCGGCGTTGTGCAGATACAAGCTTTCATTTAATCACTCAGATTGTTGATGAAAATTATGCTCCATAAATACGAGCACCTTCCGACTGGATGCCTGGATGCCGAATATATTTTAATCAAAATAGTGCACTATTATAGCGTTATCACTAGACAAACAATACAGAAAATAGCTGCCAACCGGATATATCCAACTCATAACCGAACACTGGTGATGGTCAGCAATGAGGGCGCACAGTGGGCATAATGGATAAGCCACCTATTTGGCCTAAATCAATCGCATAAATCTAAAAACTTTAAACATATATCCGTTGATTTCTTCTTTCGTCATGCCTGCCATCTGCGGATGGCGCCATATTAGGGCAAACATTGTCACAGCGTACAAGGCGCCCGCCAATACAAACGCGGCTATCGTTTTCATCCCCGCCATGGATACAATCCAGTAGGATAGCCCTCCCACAAGCAGGGCGCCGCCCAGGCTTGTGACCTGGCACTTCCAGTCGAACTCCCAGCCGTGGGTTCTGGCAAGCCACCAAGTCATCACATTATTTGCAACGGCAATCAGCGCCACCTTCTGCACCGCCATACCCAAACCGCCCAAGGCAAGACCCGGAATCAACGCATCGTGCGGCGCCTGCACAAAATATGCCGCAGGAATGCTCACCAGCATAAGTATTGTCTCGATAACCACTTTAGGCCTGGCGTTTTCAGTCGCATAGAACATCGTTCCACCTATTTGGCCCATTGCCGCATACATCGGGAACAAAAACATGACTGCCAGCACCGGCGCTCCGTCAAGATATTCAATACCCAGCGTCCAACCGGTGATTTCCTTGCTCCACGGCAAAAGAAAGCCGCTTACCAAGGCACCAAAAAAGAAAAGGAAGCGGGAAACTTTTTGATAAATCATGGCGACCCGTTGCCTGTCCTGGTTTTGATGCGCCTCCGCAAGCTCTTTCCAGAAAATCTGCATGATGGACGTAGTTGCTAGCAGGCTTATCATCGCAAACTGATTGGCCACCGAATAGAAAGCCAGTTCCTTTGCTCCGCCATAGGTACGCAACAGCCAATTATCCGCAAAGGAATAAGCAAAACCAAGCCACGAGAATGCTACCAGCGGCTTGCAGTAGTCCGCATATTGCCTGACCAGCGATTTCAAGTTGATTTCCACCGACTCGCTATTGGGGAGCGGAATAAATTTATAGGCAAGGCAGGCTGCAACAAAATATTCGACAAAAATGAGCCAAAACAACCAGCGCAACGAAAGCACTTGCATCTGCCAAAGCAGCAATACCAGCACCAGGTGTACTGCAGCAATCCCTACACTAATACCCTGCACCCGGCGAGTCTGCCGCATCGAATCGCCTATCTGTGCCATCATCTGCCATACCTGTTGCTGCATGAATACCGCGACGAAGGCGAGCAGCACCAAACCCCTATCTTGACCAGCCCAAATCAATTCAGCCCATTGCCTGGGCAATAACAGCGCAATGATGAAAAATGGCAGGGAAAATTGCAAAAACTGCCACCCGGCATAGCTGGCTATAAAAAAATGCCCGCGGGGTTTTTGCGAGAGAAATGTGTAGAAAGCGGTAGATGTGCCCATATCCAGCAATTGCCTGAGCGCCATGAAGGTGCCGACCAAAAAGGCAAAATTACCATAGTCATGCGGCCCAAGCCCACGTGCCAATATCAGCCCCGTGGCGAAAGACAACACCGCCCTGGCTATGTTGGCCACAATAGTAATCAGGAATCTTGAACGAATGGACATCTGGTTTCGCTATTCCTTAAGGCGCAACAATTTTAGCAAAACCGCGCCTCCAGTCTTTCATCCATTCATCGCTGGTTTGCGCAAATTCCGCACAGAACACTTCCCTTGCGCGTTGGGGCTCTGTTTGCCGCCACCATAAATCCGGATTCCGATAAACCTCATTGACTTTATCGGCAGCCGATTCCGGGGTGTCATGGAGGATGCCGGCACGGCGCAGTTCATTGAAATAGGGCAACGCAGAATCGCGCAATTCCCAATGATCCGGGTTCCAGAATATTATTGTAGGAATATTGGCCGCCAATGTTTCCAGAAAGGTTGTCGCGTTATTCGTGCCCACAAACAACCTGCATCCAAGTAATTGTTGAGATAAGCGCTCTGGCCCCTGATAGACTTTCAGGCGGGGGAACCACTCCGCCCATCTGGCTTTTGCATGCCAGCCATAATCCATTGGATGAAGTCTGAGTAACAACGCATCACCAGCACTTTGCGAAAGCCCATGCATAAACCGCTTCTGCTCATCAAGATACGTCAGCATTTGCGAGGCAACCGGAATACTCATGGAAATGTAGGGATACCTTGGCCAGGTATTTGCTACCCAAAGAATCGGCCCGTCATTATGAGCCTTTTTTCGTTTTCCGAGCGGGGCAAGCTTGCCGACCGGGTGGGGTTCAACATTCAGATTCGATTCTGAGCGCCAGCCCCATGAAAAATATGTATCGGCAATTTTTATTTCGTGATTTTCAGTGCTTGACCACAAACCGGTGCCGTAATGCCCGCCATGCTGGGAAATAACAAATTTCGTTCCCGCCTCGGCTTGGCAAGCCGTCCAAAATTTGAATGCTTCATTTTCGGAAAATGCATTGGCCGTGAAAATCAATTCCGGCTTCTTCGGATAAGCGTTCATCGCTCGCTTGTGCATATCCGCATACCCTTCCAGATAAAGCTTGGGCAACTGCTCAGGAATTAGCGCGGCCAGTAACACCTCAAATTCGTCATCGCCCTCGTTAAAAAACAGCGCAGATCGGCGCTTCGCATCATAGGCGAGGTCATCCAGAATAATCCCGGGGGGGAAATAGGGGAGTTGCCCCAGAGACAATTGCAGCTTGATCTGATCCCTCAAACTCAAATAGCTCGATACAAACACCTTCCTGTTAAACTTGTCTGGAACTGCTCTCGAACAACAACCAAGCAGCCATTTCACTCGGGATGAGAACGTCCCGCCATGACTCACTGCCTTGGCGCGACCTTCACTACTGACAATCTCATAAGGAATTCCGCCAAGCCTTCTTATAACCTTTCCGTACAAATACTGGTTATATTCGTCAGCGACGAACCACTTGAGAAAATTGGGGAAATCATTGGGTGTCCAATTCCCTGCAATATCTTCAGGCACCCAAGTGCCGGTTATCTGGTTTGTTGCCCGTGCTTCCTTGATCGCAACATATCTGTCAAACAGCGTTTCCATGAAAAACCGGAGCCACGGGCCAATCAGAATGCGCCAGTAACGCAACGAGAAATGGGTGGCATGCGCGCGATTTAACTGCTGAGCAAGCAATTCCAGATAACGTTCGTACAATACACTTACATACTGGTAATCACGATATAGCCGTTGCCGATCATTCCAATAGAAAGACAGCGTGTCATGCGGCAGATGTTCCCAGTACTCTCTGTCACAAAACAGCTTGCACCACTCGCCCAGGAACAGGATTTTTTCACCGGCTTTCCAGTACCGCCGATCCGCAGTCGTGACAAGAAACATCTGCTTAAGCGATTAGTGAAGGCACGACAGCACTTGCGTAACCGCTTTAATGCATTGCAATTCCTGGCTGCGGGAAAGAGCGGGATAGATGGGGATGGAGATGGTCGTCTCAAAAAGTTCCACTGCGACCGGAAACGCCTGATCGGCCTGACCCATCCCTCGGTGAAGGAGAGCATCGACCCCCTTTCGTACTTGGATTCCTAAATCAGCGAATGCCTGCTGGCACTCATCAAGGCCACCACGAACGCGTAGCGGAAACCTGAAAAACATACTGTTGCCCAGCGCACCTCGATTCAAGACGTTAGGACAACACGATTCAATCGCAGCCATGTAGGTGGAGGCAATCTGCTGTCGACGCGAAAGACCTTCCTCATACCGGTCAAGCTGCGCCAGCGCGAGGCTAGCCAAAATATCCGACAGTGGGGAAAAAAAACGTGCTTTGTAACCAGTGTCGCTACCATCGCGGTATGCGCGCATCCTTTCCAGGATATTCGCATCTGAAGAAATAACCATACCGCCTTCGCCCGATGTCAGGCATTTCGTGGGGTGAAAGGATAGCAATGTAACGTCGCCCTTCGCCGACCGTATTCCGGGTGCATCCAGCGCCTGTGCACAATCTTCAATGATCGGCACCCCGAGTGTTCGAAAGGAGTCTATGTCGGCGAAAATTCCATAGATGTGGGGAACCACAATGGCGCGGGTCTTGGTGCTGACGACACGCTTGGCGTCGTTCGCTGTCATTACCCAATCCCAGCCGACATCGCACAGCACCGGGGTCGCGCGCGAAGCAAGCACGGCCTCCAGTAATGATCTGCACACATAAGTTGGGAGGATGACCTCATCGCCGTCCCCAATCATAAGCCCGTGTAGCGCCAGCACGACCCCAGACGAACCGGAAGCGACACCGACACCATCCACCGCATTCAACCATGATGCCAGCCTGTGCTCTAACATGCGAGTGCGCTCGCCTTGCGCGAGCATGGACGACGACAAAATGGCCGAAACCGCTTCTATGTCGGACTCTGCGATCCAAGGCTTGGAATGCAGGATTTGTTCCATTATGATGGCTTCATTTTCTTGATCAAATCGACGTAGCCATGCCCCTCATCCGGCCAGCGCGCCTGCTTCCAGTCCGGGCACTGACCGCAAAATTTATACGTTTTATAATTTTTTGTCATATTGGCTTGTCGATGCTTTTGGTAGAACTCGCTTTGCCACATTTCGGCAATAGTCGTAGTTTGATAATCAATAATAGTTGAGCCAAGAGTCCAATCGGTCGGGCAGAATGCAATCTGCGAAAACTACTTCATCGGCTCCCACATCCCTCCAGTTAAGTCTCGAAAGCAGCCGCTTCATGCAGGTACTAATAACCTGCATGAAGCTTGGCGCGGTCATCTCAATAGCAAGACAGCACCTCGGCATTCAGCGCCAACCAGCGTTCCCAACGAAAATAAAGGGCACTATTCGCCAAGAAACAAAGCAGGCCCATCATCATGCCCAGTTCCTTCCCACGCGGTGGCAATCAGAAACCGTTTCACAAAATCGACCTTCCGCCATCCATTACGATATTTTGCCCCGTCATGTATTTGGAAGCATCCGAACACAGAAACTGCACTGCAGCCACATATTCGTCAGCTTCCGCCATCCGTCCCATCGGAATAAGATTAGTGAGACGGGACACGAATTCATCCGACTGACCGTTATAGACCCCGCCCGGAGACAGTGCATTAACCCGCACCCCATTGCCGGCCCAATATCCGGCGGTATAACGGGTCAGGCCGATCAGGCCGGCCTTGATCACCGAATAAGTAACCGGCTTCACCGGTTGAAGATGCTCCGGCAAGCCCTCCTTACGGTACAGCCGCTGATCCGGAGCAAACACGGAAAGATCGGAAGCGATATTCAGTATCACACCACCGCCATTACTCGCCATCCATGTTCCAAAAACCTGGGTGCAGAGAAAAGCCCCGGTCAGGCCGACATCAAGCTGGAAGTTCCATTGATCCAGTGGAAAATTTTCCAGCCGGGAAGTTTCCATGATGCCGGCGCCGCCCTTGACTTTGGGGTCTATGGCCGCATTATTGACCAGGATGCTTACGCCCCCATGGCTCTTGAGCAGCGATTCATGCACGGACTGAATGGAAGACAAGTCCGTGACATCCATCACATGGGCAACCATTCTGTCCGTCGGATATTCCTGGCCCAGGACCGCAATGGCATTCTGAACCGCGTCCCGGTTGACATCGGTGATAACAACCGTTGCGCCGTGTGCCAGCAATGCCGATGCATGTTTAACCCCAAGCAGTCCGGCACCCCCTGTAATAAGGGCAATCCTGCCTGTCAAGTCAAAGTATTTCATCGTTCTTTAATCCTTTCGCCTCTATTGATTTTGTGTGGGCAAACTATTTCGGCACACACTCTGGACTCACCCCGGAGGTCTTGGAAGTATCGTACCGTTTAAACATATAGAGCCGTGCATTAGTCCCGGAAACACCCGCAAGGCAGAAATGATCCGAGAGCTTCTCGGCAATGTAGGAAATTTGATCGCGCCCACGCTCCGTCAGGACGTAAACCACATCGCTCTTGCTCACAAGCGGTGTTGACAGCAGCCTCAGGTTATATTGCCTCATGGCGTCGAGTTTTAGAAAAACAAGTTGCGGATTATACGTGTAGGCTTGGTACTCATCGTCCCATAATATTTTGTCGCGCAAATCCGGCAGGTAAAACCGGGTTATGACCGACTCGTAATTCACCGGCACCAGAATCGTAAAGCTCTGCCTTGGCCCAAGTTCGCCTATCGACTTTCTCAATAGCCGGGTAGCCGTTTTCCAGTCACTGTTCCAGAGGGGTTTATCGTAATTTTGGCTCCAGGTTACTGCAAAATGTGCGATCAGGAGGGCAACCAACCCAAGCGCAAATAAATTGGCCCGCTTGCTACGCCAGGGAGGCATAAAACTTCTCACCAGCAGGATATAAAACAGCGGCTGCAAAACCAGGAAATATCGTTCGAACAAATGATTGGCCTTGGTGGCCAGAAAAATTGCGGCCGCACAATAAATCGCGATTACGGTCAGCAGGATCGCAACGTCCTTATTCGCACGCACCAGGTTGTACCCGACGACCCAGGCGAAAACAGAAAACAAAATAACCGCGGAGAGCGGTTGGCCGTAAAAAACAACCCGGGATAGCGGCGGCTCATATAAAAATAAGGATTGTGGAACATAAATAGAATCCAGTGGGCCGTGGAGCCACGAAAACACGATCTGCTTGACGAATCCGTATATCTTCGCGAAAGACAGGGTAAGTTCGTTCGCCGAATAGTGCCCACCCATCGATGCCAGAATCCTATAATTCAGGTACATCGCCGGCACAGACAGGACTACCACAATCCCTGCGGCGATCAGAACCGCCAAACAAAGCCTCGGTCTTTTCCTGTGGAAGATGCAGCTAACACCCAAAGCAAATACGATAAACAGATGGTAGAGATGCAGGTATACGGACAGAGTGGCAATAGCGATGAAGGACAACAGCAGTTTTTTGTCACCGGTGCGCAAGAACCGGATAAAACACCAGAGATAAACCGTAGCCAGCAACACCCCCAAGCTGTAATTCGCCGCCTCTTGCGAATAGGCTATCGCTATTGGGCTGATGGCAACCAGCGCCGCAACGAGAAGCGATTGCCGCCGGGCAAGAAAAAGGCGCGCCAAAAGAAAAGTGGCCGGAACCAGCAGGGTGCCCGCAAGCGCGGGCAGAAATCTTATCGAAAATTCGGAATAGCCAAAAACATTCCCCAGCGCAGTCAGCATATATGGAAAAATTACTTGGGGTACAGCCGTAGCCTTCCCATTGAGCACATCCCAGAAGGGGACGCGCCCAAATTCAACCAGCCACCCTTCATCCAGAAACAGGCTTCTTTGCCCCAGCAGGTAAAACCGTAGCATGCCCGCGAACACAGTCAGCGCAATCAGTAAAAACAGGAGCGGGCGCCGATCAAGCATGCCTCGTTCTGAGGATTCCCTCCTTGATTTGAGGCCGCGTTGCGAAAAAAACAATGCCAAAGCTACCACCCTTTCCAGGTAAAATTATTAACAGTTCGTCCAAGCAGAACCCTGCGGTACCGAATATTGTATGATTAAAATGCAGCTCATTTGACAGCATCCATGCGCGTAGCGCACAGGAGAATTGAAATGCCGCATGGCATTGAAATACCGGGTATCAGGCGGGATTCCAGAGCAAACGCCGATAACAATAATTGATTGATAAAAGATGGTGGGGTGCGCAAGGCACCGTAAGGGTCATTACTGAAGTACTTATGGAGCTTTATGTGCGACACGGCGAGCGGAAATAGCAAGGAATTAAAATACGTCGCATAGCGCACATTGAGCCCGTTTCCGGCAAGCAATTTCTTGCACTGGGCAAGACTATAGCGTCGCTTGTGATGGTTCAGTTCGTCGTGCTCGCTCCATAGCCACTGATAAGCGGGCACCGTTATGACAAGCATTCCACCCGGATTAAGTATCTTTTGCAGCGCGCGTATAGAGCCAGAATCGTCATCCACATGCTCCACCACGTCAAGCGCCAGAATCAAATCGAATGTAGGCGCATTAAACGGCAGCCCGTCGGGCAGCCAGCCTTTTTCCACTTGCGCCACACCGCGTTCGGCTGCACGCATCCTGGCCTTGTCATCGAGTTCCACCGCAGTAACCTGCCCATATTCTGCAAGCAATGGGAGATTGCCGCCATTGCCGCAACCGACCTCGAGGATTCTACGTGGGACATCACTCGGGGGCAGCAGCTTATTTAGTACAGAGCGAAGGATGGCGCGGCGCCCGCAAAACCACCAGTGCTCCTCCTCAACATCCGCAGCAATACTATATGCTTCAGTTTCCACCAACGGGTTCCTCATATTTAAACTTGCTAGTCATAAATGATCTCTGGTTCGCCGGAAGTTCCCGGCATTAACCGCAAGCCGCTCTTACAACGCACAGTTTGTGCTTGTCGAATCCGGGCTGAATAATAAAAGGAAGGTCAATAGTGTACTGCCTGGCAAAAGGAATGGAGTCTGCGTGTCCACTACGACCTGTTAAATGTTTTTGTGCCATTACCGTCTGTGCTGCCCCCCCTCCAAGGAACCCATTACCGCGTCCACTACAAAGGGAGGGCGTTTGCGGCTCTCATCGAGAATTCTGAGTAGATATTCACTGATAATACCGAGAGCGAATAAAATCAAGGCGCCAAACAACACCAGTAGACCGACAACCGTCATCCAACCCAAGGGGGCAGCTCCAGTGCTGTGCCATCGATAAAGAAGAAACAACAAATACACCAGGGCAAAAAAAGAAGCTGAAAAGCTCATCAGTGTTATCAATCGGCTAGGCAAATAAGTAAAGCCTATCAGGGTATCAATGGCAAGCTGAATCTTCTTAATAAGCCGCCATTGAGAGCGCCCTACCTCACGTTTTTTTCTAATTATAGGCAAGCGTACCGGTTTGTATCCAAGCCAATATAAAAGGATAAATATCGGCGAATTTTTCTCACGGATATGGTTAATATTCTCGACGACTTGCCTGTCCAACAGGCAGAAGTCATAGCCCATTTCGGGAAGTTCCGGGAAAGCAGCACGCCGAATCAGCCTCCAATAAAAACCCGAAATATTACGATGCCACCAATTTTCTTCACGCACAACTCGTTCGCCGATTACAAATTTGGCGCCAAGCTTCCATTCTTTGAGCATGTCCAAAAAATATTCGCAGGGTTCTTGCAAATCAGCCGAAACAATCCCAACGCAATCACCAGTGGCATAAAGTAATCCCGCTTGAATTGCCGGATTCTGCCCAAAATTCCTAGTGAGTTTGACCACCTTAACTTGTTCAGGATTATCCAGGGCAAATTCAGCCAGCAATTTATAAGAGCCATCAGTTGATCCGTCATCGACGAAAACCAATTCCAGTTTCCATTCAGGCAACTGCTTTTGCATGGCCAATAGTGTCGGCATAGTAAAGGGCAAATTGCCTGCATTCTGATAGACTGGCACAACAATAGAAAATATTTTAGTAAGCATGCGGATACTCTATTGATAGGCGCAAATCAAACCGCCCTCTGTTGAAACTCAGGCCACCAGTTTGTTAGGTGTCAGGCTCTTGCTTAGCTGACTAGCCTTTTCACCACAGTTGGCAATAACGTCCAGAACTGTCACTCTCGGCTCAAAGGCACCGTGCAGCTGAGGATACTCTGGATAATCATAGCTTTTATATTCAATACAGATGCCCGATTTTTTGAATAACTCTTTTTCAAGATAGCCATCGGCGGCTGGTCCAGAAACATACGTACTAGCCCCTGCTTTCCTAAGAATTGAGACAAGCCTCTCTGATTTACTTCCTTCCGGCTCGAATTCAGAGGTCATTAACATTGGCGTATTTATTTTAAGGTAACCACAAATATTTTTAATAAGCGAAATATTCAACTCGGAGATGGTTTGTATATTTCGGGGTAAGCTTTTTTCTAAAATTTCGCAAATATCCCCATAACAAGGGGCAATAAAGTAGTTTTCCCTAAACTGATTCAGATGATCACGCCACCATTTTTGGTGATAATCAATTGTTGTATCACAGATCAATTGGTTAGTATGAGCATAATTAACTGGAACAGTTATCCATTTCAACCCATTTTTTGTTTTGATTTTATTTCTGTTTCGCCAATCTCCCTTCGTATACTGAAGATCATCATGAAAAAGGAATAAATCGACTGAGGCAATAAAATCGAAATAGCCTCTCCAAGGAATGTAGTTGGACTGGATAATTCCTACCTTCACCAATCAACCTTTATGTAAGCCGATGGATTGCTATGCCAGGAAAATTTCTGAAGTTTCGGTCGACGGCCAAAGTGTTCCATAAAATACTCATCAACAGCTTTTGTTTCACCGCCAAAGGTATCCACTGCATATTCATCACAAATAATAATTCCGCCGGGTGCCATCAAAGGAACAAAATTCTCAAGTGCGCACTTGGTCGGCTCATATAGATCAAGGTCAAGATTAAGTATGGCAATTCTTAACCCGGCACCTTTTCTTTGGGTGAATTCGGGAATGGTTTTAATGACATCACCTTTAATAAGCTCAATACGCTCCATATGCCTAAGATGTCTGTCGTAATTCATAGCATCCCTGGCAAGCATCAAATCTTGTTCAATAGTTGCTCCGCCGAAATACCCTCCCGGTCTAACATCCTGTAATGCATTTTCCGGTCCGTCTTCCTTGCTAATTTCCACAAATCCCGTGAACGTATCGAACCCATAAACAATTTTTCGCACATCCGTAGGACAGAATATTTCACATAACTTTGCCCATGTGAATAGAGAAGCGCCGCGATAAACCCCCAGATCAACAATCACACCGGGAAGTTTGTGCACCTTTTTGAAAATCTCATAATGAGCAAGAAATCGCGCGATGTTATATCGCGGAGTAAACACGGGAAAATTACGAAACATCTCAAACTGAGTCAGTTCAGTATGGCTGAATAGTTTTTCCAATGCTTTTTTTTGTAGCCGTTCAGGCTCATGTCTATCTGCAATGTCTGTCATATTTTTAATACCTATTCATCATTAATAAAATGAGCGACCATATCAGCATAACTCTTCCCTTCGCCAGGCCAGCGCGTCTGCGCCCAGTCCGGACATTGACCGCAAAACGGAAATACCTTGAAATCGTTTGCCAAATGCGCGTCGCGCAATTGTCTATATGTATCGCCTTGCCAAACCTCGCGGATAGTCGTCATGCGGTAATCGCCCAACACCGAACCATGCACCCAGTCCTGAGGACAGAAAGCGAGCTCTCCCTTGGGGTTCAGCATAATCCGTTCCCATGGATATAGGCACGGCTTGCGGTCTGCACCAACCCTCATATCATTGGCGGTGCCCGCCACTCCCCCTGCAGCCGAATGCAGCCGCCGAATCACCACAAAATCCGCGCCTTGCTGCTTCCAATAGTTTTCGAAATCCACCACCTCGCCGCTATTCTGGGGCTGTTCGACAAAGCTCACTACGATACGCGTTTCGGCACCAATATCGCGCTTCATCTCTAACAATCGCAGCACGTTCTGTCGCGTCACATTGAGGTCACCATTAACACGAATCCTGGCGTAGGTTTCTGGGTTCATGGCATCAATACTGATATCCACCATGTGCAAACCCGAGGTCAGCAGTTTCTCGATCCGCTTCTCCTTCATGATGGAGCCGTTGGTGGTCAGCGTCACGAATACCCCGGAATGTTTGACCGCATAATCCAGCATGTCGTAAATTTTTGGGTGAACGAGTGGTTCGCCACTGCTTGTATAGCGAATATATTGTGTTGAGCCACGACCATGCTCACGAACTTCATCCACCATCTTGTGATGCAGATCAAGATCAAGATACCGGGAGGCATAATGCTCGGACTTCTTGAACTCCGGATGGGGGCAGTGAATGCACGCGAGGTTGCACACTTCGGTCACATCGACGATAACCTGGGAAGGAAAATCGGCAGCCAGGCGCCCATAGAAGCCATACTCGTTATTTCTAGATTTCAAAGGATTCGACACACTCATTAAAGCTCCTTGCCGCGATTCAGTGGATTACTGCCAAGAGACCGTCAACCACGTAATCCACATCTGAAATGCTCATACTCGCGCCAATCGGGAGCGTAATGATGCACTTGGCCAAATTTTCGGTAACAGGAAGCGAAACGGATTCGGCGTTATCTCCATACAGAGGCATGAGATGCAGCGGCGCATAATGAATTGAAGCCCCAATATTTTTTGCGCGCAGCGCCAGCAACACTTCCGCACGGTCAAACCGCATTTCGCTCACGGGAAGCTGAATCGTAAACAGATGGCGCGCATGGTGGAGGTGTACGCACTCCGCCTGAAACTTGATAGCGGGTTTGAAGCTCTCCAGGCGCTCCACATAGCGCTGCGCTAATGCAAGCCTGATTTTTTCGAACTCGCCTATGCGCGATAGCTGAACCCGGCCAATTGCGGCCTGAAGGTCAGTGTAGTTCATCTTGTAACCGAGCTCGGCGAGCTGATTGGACAACAACAGCGATTTCGGATGGGTAAAGCGCTTCCATGCGTCAAGCGGCAATGCGTGTTGCCGAAGAGACTGAAGCCGGGATGCTTTGGCGAGATCAAACAGCGCGATGGCCCCGCCTTCCCCGGTGGAGATATTTTTGTTGGCATAGAAGCTGAAGCAGGTCAGATTCCCGGAGGAGCCTACAGGACTGCCATCAGGATACCTTGCGCCAATGGCATGGGCGGCGTCCTCGATAATGACAACCTGGTCAGGCAACGCAGCGCGCAGGGCTTTAACATCAATAGCCAGACCGCCGAAGTGGACGGCAACAACAGCCTTGGTCCTTGGCGTGAGTTTGGACAAAATTGATTCAGGCGTCACACAAAGCGTATCTGCATCAACATCGCAAAATACGGGCTTTGCCCCCAGGTAAAGGGCTGCATTTGCCGTGCTGCACCAGGTAAGGCTGGGACAAATTACCTCATCGCCAGCCTGCACCCCTGAAACCAGCAGAGACAGGAACAATGCCGACGTACATGAATTGACGGAAACAACATAAGGGGCATTTACGTATGCAACCAGATCCTGCTCAAAGGCAATGGTTTCGGAACCCATGCCAACCCATCCCGATTTCATGACGCGAGCAACCGCCTCGATCTCCTTGTCCGAGAAGTTGGGCTTTCCAAAGGGCAGATAGTCTTCGCGCATTTGTCTCGATTCTACATCAAATTTGAGCCGATTTCGACTGCCTTGCAGGCTGCACCCGCCAAAACCGTCGGCCAAGGCATGGCATCTATTGAAGCGGTCAGGAACTTATTGAGACCCCTACCTACGTTGGGTCGGCAATATTTTATCCTGAAAAAAGGGCGCATGTTCTGGCACTGTGAGCTTCTTGGCATGCAGCCAAACGACGGCTCCAGGGAAACTCGCCAACATGCCCACAGCCCCAAAAACGATCGAAATGGCAAGGGCATCCGATGCAGGCACGCCAACAATCGCCAGAGCGATAACCATGGCGCTTTCCCGCAAACCCCATCCGGCAATGGAAATCGGCAACATGCTTATCAGCATTACGGGGGGCATGAGCAGCAAACAGTCCAGCAAGCCCACACGAATATTTAGCCCCATTGCGAGAATAAATACTGCCAGCGCAGTCCCGCCATGGATGGCGAGAGATAGCGCAAATGCAAGGTTCCCCTGCCGGTGTCGAATAACTCTCTGGGTGGAATCGACAATCCGCTGGACAAAGCGCATGGCCTTCCAACGAAGCAATGATCGGGGTATACATTGAAGGAAGTAAAGAAAAAACAGGCAGCCTACACTCAGCCCGACAAACAGCACGATAGACCCACGTGCTGTCGCGCCCTGGATCATCCCGGCAAGCCATGGGAGCCCCAAAGCGATTCCAATTATCAAGGATGCGACAGCGATAAGCCTGTCGAGTA
Source organism: Sulfuricella sp. (assembly GCA_028713975.1). Taxonomy (GTDB): domain Bacteria; phylum Pseudomonadota; class Gammaproteobacteria; order Burkholderiales; family Sulfuricellaceae; genus Sulfuricella. The sequence goes on along the minus strand of JAQTNE010000003.1, from coordinate 160,463 downwards.
AAACCGTTGTAATTGCCAAGCCCATATCCAGGCCGGCGCGCTTTGCAGCCCATGCTCTAACCACATCCCCTCCCACCGATGAGGGAAGCACCTGATTCCAGAAGTTACCCAGGAACACGATCTTGACAGCGTCGATAGCGGACAGTTTTCCGCGGCTGGCGCTGACGATAAATTTCCAGCGCAATCCATGCAAGACGGTAAGCAGGATAATAAGCAAAACAGCCACAACAACCGACCATAAAGAAAATTTCATGAGCTTGCTGCCCACGTCAGTCATGTCGGTAGTCTGGAGCAATATCCAGATCAGGGCGCCAGATACGCTTAGTTGAAGCAGGAAACTCAGGGCAGGTCTGAACCTGGAACGATGCGGCATGGCGAGTATTATGTACTTTAGGCGGGCTAACCCACCACTTGGCCGCCGTCTGTGACGAATACGCCGCCGGTTGAAAAACCGGCGCGTGCCGAGGCGAGGAAGACTACAAGCCCGGCAATTTCCTCGGGCTGGCCGAGCCGGCGCAGCGGGACGTCCTTTTCCAGAAACTGCTGGACTAGCATCGCGCCCTCGGCAAGCTTGCGTTGCCAAACAGAACCCTCAAAAAGAATATTGCCGGGCGCCACCGCATTAATCCTCACGCCTTCGCGGCCAAGGGGGCGGGCGATTCCCCGCACAAAGGCGTTGAGCGCCGCCTTCGCCGCAGAATATGTCACCGGGGCGCCGGGGATCACCTGCTGCCCGCAAATCGAGGAGATGCAAACCGCGTTGCCTTGCGTTTCGGCAAGCGCGCCAGCGGCCGCTTCCACCATATTTGTGGCGCTGAACAGGTTGAGGTCGAACACGCGCCGCCATTCGGCAAGGGTTTCGCTGCCCGGCGGCACGGACGAACCACTGCCCACGTTGCATACCAGGATATCCAGTCGCCCCCAGCGCTCGATAACGTGCGCCACCAGTGCGGCGCAATCTTCCGGTTGAGTGACATCGGCAGCAAAGATGCTTGCCCGCTCACCCAATTCATTTAAAACGCTTTCCAGTTGGCCGCCATCGCGGCCATTCAAGACAACGTTGCAACCTTCTTTATAAAAAGCGGCGGCTATCGCCTTGCCTATCCCTTTGGACGACCCTGAAATCAGGACGGTTTTGCCGGCAAGCTCCAGATTCATTGACTGTGGTTCACGCTGGCAAAGATTTGTTTAGCGGCAGACGGGCATCGGCCAGCCAAGCCTGTATTTGCGCCTGGTAGCGGCGCAATGCTTCGGCGTGATCGCCATCGGCAGCGCGCGCAGTCTGGCAAATGTAATTCCCGTTATAGCCGGCATCCGCCAGCGCCCTGAAAACGGTGGGGAAATCGGCATTCCCCTGCCCCAAGGGAACGGTGGTACCCCCAAGCACTCTATCCTTGACGTGGACATTGAGAATTCGAGCGCCATATGCGGAAATTTCCTCAACCGGGTTGTATCCCAGTGCGGCGCTATTACCAATGTCGTAATTGATTCCGAAATGCTCCGAATCGAAACTTTTCATGAATCGCGTCAACTCTACCGGGGGGAAATCCGATTCGAATACAATTTTCACACCGGCCGCTTCGATTGCTGGCAACGCCTCATTCAAACCCTCGATCAGAGACCGCGCATCTTCTTCGCTAGCTATCCTGCCATTATCCACCAGAGGCACAACGACATAAACAATGCCAATCTCGCCCGAGGCTTTTATCACGTTGATCAGGTCGCTGATCAAGTCGGCGCGCTGTTTCCCCTGCGCCTTGTAGAAGGGCATTTGCATAAAGCAATCCCCCGTCAGAGAAGGAATGCCCAAGCCATACGCTGAGCCAAGCGTGCGAATCTCGGCCCGCCCTTCGCTTGTCATAAGCGGATTCTGGTGCAGCCCTTCGTAATCGAGCGTCCATTCCATGAGCTTGAGGCTGTTCTTCGCCGCCAGCGGAAACTCCTGACGCCAGTGATCGCATGGAAAAGCCTGAATTTTCCCATTGACCAACGGCGAGAGCCGCCCTTGCATAAAGCCGATATTACTGCTCATTTTGACGGCTTAAACTGATATGGGCTGGGAGCAGAAGACTTCGCGCCGCTCATCTCCGCCGAGTAGGCCTTGATCTGTGCTTCGATATCCAGGCCGACATTTCCGCTCCAGCGGGCCAGAAGGCGCTTGAACAGCGGCCCAACCTTGCCATCGCCGATGTCGACGCCATTGAGTTGGGTGACGGGCAGCATACAGAAAGGCGTTCCCGTCATGAAAGCTTCGTCGGCCATCATTACGTCATAAGTCTCGATGTTTCTTTCGATACACATAAGCCCGAGCTGCTCCGCCAATTCGAAGATGTAGTCCCGGCTTATCCCACGCAGGATATTGCGAGGTTCCGGAGTGATAATCTGATTGTTCTTGATGATGAAAAAATTGTCGCCCGTTCCTTCCGCAACGAAGCCATCTGGGTCAAGCAGTAACGCCCAGTTGTTGTCGCCCTCGGCTTGGGATGCCTCAATATTTGCCATTAGGTAATGGATCCGGCTTCTGTTCTTGATCTTTGGATCAAGCAAAGCGGCCGGTATGGCGCGTTGCGAGGTAATCACCGCGTTAATTCCAGTTTCAAATAGCTTGCCCATGCTTGCAACCGTCCAACGCAGGGGAAAGTCGGCAATAATCACATTCGGGCCTTTGTGCAACCCTTCGATTCCTTGATATATCCCGAGCAGGCCGCGGGAAACATCAATCATCAGGCGGTGTTCATCATCGGCGGCAAAAAGGTGGTCGTTAGCCTCAATCGTTTCATAGCAAGCCCGTTCCATCTCCTCGGGCGTCATCTGTAATGGAATACGCAGGATCTTAACCCCGGCATAAAGACGATCTATATGCTCGCGCAACTTGAATTGCTTCTTGTTGAAAGAGCGAGTCATTTCGAACACCATGTCGCCAAACATCAGCGCAGAGTCATAAATTGAAATCCGCGCCTCGGATTCTGGTACCAGTTGCCCGTTGAAATAAACCACACGACTTAAATTCTTCATCTGCAATAGTTCCTATATTTGGAGTCATTCAACTGAATTGGCTGTGCGGAAGTTCTTTCATTCCCATAGACTTCGGCCACTCTTAAACGGTTTTTGGGTTGCGATACACCTCGTCATACCAGCGAATAATATCGGTGATATGGAAATTCGGATTCCGGGGATAAAGGTCTTCGTAGAGCTGTCGCATGAACTCATATTGCTCTTGAGTATTCACATCCAGCACAAGATCGGGCCGGCGGAATTCCGCCGGACATGGCACCGTGCTGATAGGGCACCAGTTTTCATCCACCGCTTGCTGCGTGCCGTAATCGAAAAAATTCAGATGCACGTGTTCACGTTGACGAGGGTCCGCATGGCGTTCCCGTGCTTCAGCCAACAGAGAAAAATCGAACATCTCCGCACCAATCCCGTCCGGGTAGCCGGAATCATTAATAACCGATAGATTCGAGGAAAACCCCCGGCGCCCCAGCGATAGGTGGTGATCGACGATCCGGTCAATTTCTGCCGGCTCGGGAGTGGCATTGTCTGCCGGCAGGCGCCCCACCACTTCGGCATCGCTCGCCAAGGCCGCCTGGTAGTAACGCTCGATCAGATCATTTTCAGGGCCCGCGAATACCGTTACGCCATAACTCCTACCCAGATCACCAAGAACGCTGTCTTTGGATATATCGGGGATGGCCAAAACTATCTCATCAATGCGCTGGCAGCGCTTTACTCGCTCCAAAATACGTCCGACCAAGGGCGCCCCAGCCAAGTCCATCATGGACTTGCCTGGTAGCCGGGTGGAGCCCATGCGAGCCTGAATGATGAGAACAACGCGCTTATTCATACTTTCCCGTCTATTTACTCAGCCACCTCAACCCGCAATTTCTTGCGCACAGCCAGTTCTACATCGGCAATCGCCTTTTCACCCGTTCCCAGCAATTTAGGAACCATACGCACACTTTCGACGAAATTATGCAGGGCGTGTGTCTCAATCGATGCAGCTTGGTCGGAGCCGTACATAGCTCTATCCAAAGTGATGTGACGCTCCAGCGAAGTGGCGCCCAGAGCAACGGCAGTAACGCACACCTTGATCAACGAACTTTCATGGCCGGAGTAGCCCACGTCACAACCATAACGCGCTTTCAGCATGGGAATACAGCGCAAATTGGCATCCTCTTCCCGCATCGGGTAGGTGCTGTTGGTATGCATTAGTTCAATCGGGCAGTTGGCCTGCTGGAATAGATTCACCACTTCATCAATCTCGTCCAGGGACGCCATACCGGTCGAAATAAAGGCCTTTTTGCCTTCGGATGCAATCTCGCGCAGTAGTGGCTTATGGCCAAGCATGGCTGAGGCGACTTTATTAAAAGAAACATTAAAATCACGGACAAAATGTTGGGCATCCACATCCCACGCCGAGGCAGACCAGGCAATGTCCTTTCCCTTGCAGTAGCGGTCAATCTCCTGATACTGCTCACGACCGAATTCCAGCCCCATTTTCTGGTCGCGCTGGGTGGTTCCCCATGGGCTTTCGCGTGGGCTATCCAGTAATTCTTTCGTGTATACTTTCTCGATGGTGCGTTTCTGGAACTTTACCGCATCAAAACCCGCCCCCGCAGCCGCGTCAATAAGCTGTTTGGCAATGTCGAGACTGCCATTATGATTAATACCAATTTCAGCGATCAGATACAAGCTCATCGATTTCTTCCTTAGTTAAATGATCTATTCCAAGCAAACGCTCGATGAATGCGCGGACAAATCCCTCGCCGCCCCGTTGTGGCATTATCAAATGAGCAATATCGCAAACCAATGGGTGAGCATCCGCAGGTGCAACAGCATAACCGGCGCGGCGCATTAGTGGCAAGTCGTTGAGGTCATTGCCTAGATACACCATCCCGGCAAACGGATCCGCATCGCCAGGCAAACGGGCGGCAAGATATTCAACTATAAAGCCCAATTTGTCGCCAACGCCATGGTGGCAACCCAGCTTGAGCTTTTTGGCTCGCGCCAGCACCACCGGGTTAGCTTCCTTGGATAGGATAAAAAATTCCGCCGTGAGCCGGCCTCGACGCTGAAAAGTGCGAATGAGATCAAAAGCCAATCCATCTCCACGATCACAGCGCACGCTTTCGCGTCCGTCCTGATCGACCCAGACCTTGTTGTCGGTAAATACACCGTCGAAATCGAACACGACAGTATGAATGGCCGCCAAGGTTGGGAAGGATTTAGGCAAGGCCTAACTCCTGCTCGACTAATTCACAGAGGATATGGCCGATAAGGATGTGGGCCTCCTGAATTCTGGCAGTGGAATCAGAAGGGATAACCAAGGCATGATCAGCCAAGTCTTTACAGGAGCCGCCATCTTTACCAAGCCAGGCGATCGTTGTAATACCCATGCTCTTTGCTGTCTTGATGGCACGTATCACATTCTCGCTATTGCCCGAGGTGGAAATTGCCAATAGTACATCTCCCGACCGACCTAGAGCCTCCAGTTGACGCGCAAAAATATCTTCGTAGCTGTAGTCGTTGGCTACGCAGGTAAGCACTGAGGTGTCCGTAGTCAGCGCGACTGACCGCAACGGACGCCGATTTTTTTTAAACCGCCCGACCAACTCCGCAGCCAGGTGCTGGCTGTCGGCAGCGCTGCCTCCATTACCGCACCAAAACAGGGTACCGCCACTGGAAAGAGACTGAGATACAAGGTGACCAATCCTTTGGGTCGCGCCAATTAAAGATCCACGAACTAATTCGATGGTCTGAATGTGTTCAGCAATGTTGCGGTGAATCGCGTCGTCAGTTGTCATAAATTGATTATTTTTACTTGCTGAATCGGTTAATGGATCAGGAGACATCCGTCAATCTCATACTCGGGCACGTTCCTAATAATTTATACGCGCCCGAGGCGCGCAAGTCGCGGCTTACCCTGTAACTTACTTTGTTCATCTTGCCTAACAGTACAACTACACATTTCCGCCGTCTTCCTGGGCGAAAACGCCTTCAGATTTCCTTGTGCGGCCTCGCCGCAGACGGCTACCAGTAGCCCACAACCCAGTTTGCCGCCTACACCTCAACTGGCACATCTACCGATATTCGACCTTTTTTAATTTCGTTCCGCAATTGCTCAATTTCCTTCTCAAGCACTTCATATTCCGCAATCTTGCGCCTGAGAAAATGCGCTGTAGCCCGGGTTTTTTCTTCGATGCCACTCGGCGTAAGCAAATAAGCGTAGGCCACTTTGTTTGTGCTGCGGCGAAAATTAGCGGCCTTGACCCAGCCTTTCTCGATCAGCGCACGCAGGCAGAAATTGACCTTGCCGAGACTAACGCCAATAGCACAAGCCAGTTCTCGCTGGCTAAGATCGGGATTGGCTTGCAACGCCTTGAGCAGCTTGTAATGAATTTCTTCCATTCAACCGCCTTTTACAATGCGCACATGTGTTCACGACTTGAACGCTGGTAGATTAAGGAATGCGTAATGGGATGTCAATAAAAACCACAAACCTGCACACAAAGGGCAACATCGACACGATGTTACTGATCCAAGCAAAGCCGCAAGGAGGAATTCCAGGAGGACATATCCAGACCAAATACCTGTTTCAGCTTGTCGGTAGAAAGAATGGCGAATGGCGGCCTTAACGCGGGCAAAGGGTATTCGGGTGTAGTGATAGGGATCAATCGGGACAACGATTGTACTTGGCTTGGTGCATTTTCAAGAATTGCTTGGGCAAAGCCATACCAGGAAGTTTGGCCGGCTGCCGTCATGTTGTACACACCACTATTTATGGCGAAGGGGGAACAACACTGGCTCAATACTTGCCCGGTCGCTTCAGCGATCATGCGGCACCAGGTGGGCGCACCGATCTGGTCGTCCACGATCTTTAATTCATCGCGTTCCTTTGCCAGCCGCAAGATGGTCAGCAGAAAATTATTGCCGCGCAGACCATACACCCAACTGGTGCGGAAGATCAGATGAGGAATGCCCGCCGCCTGAATCGCCAGATCGCCGGCCAACTTGGTTTTGCCGTAAACATTAAGCGGGTTGGGGTTGTCTTCCTCGGTATAGGGCAAGGTTCTTGTTCCGTCGAATACGTAATCGGTGGAATAGTGAACCATCGCAGCACCAAGTCGCTTAGCCTCTTCCGCCATGATGCCGGGTGCTACGCCATTGATCGCCATGGCGAGTTCCGGCTCGCTTTCCGCCTTGTCGACGGCGGTGTAGGCAGCCGCGTTAACGATCAAACTCGGCTGGGTAGTCCGAATTGCATTGCGGATCGAATCAGGATTGGCCAGATCCATGGTCTGCCGATCGACAGCGATGACCTCTCCCAGCGTCGCCAAGGTGCGTTGCAACTCCCAGCCAACCTGGCCATTTTTGCCAACCAGTAGAATTCTTTTCACTCGAATAGCTCGGCGGTGCGGAGCGCATCTCCCGCCACATCCTTGGTAGAAAGCACCGGTTCGCCCGCCAACGGCCACTGAATATCCAGATCGTGGTCATCCCAACGGATACAACGCTCATACTCCGGCGCCCAATAGTCAGTCGTCTTGTAGAGAAATTCGGCGTAATCCGACAACACCAGAAAGCCATGCGCAAATCCGGGTGGAATCCAGGCCATGCGCCGGTTTTCTGCCGACATTTTGAATCCATCCCATTTGCCGAACGTGGGTGAACTTTTGCGGATGTCCACAACGACATCGAATACCTCTCCCGCAACCACGCGCACCAGTTTTCCCTGCGGCTGCCGTATCTGGTAATGCAGGCCGCGCAGCACATTCTTTGCCGAACGGGAATGGTTATCCTGGACGAAATGCGCCGTGATCCCGGCTTTTTCCGCCAGCACCCGCTGATTATAGCTTTCGAAAAAAAAGCCGCGCTCGTCGCCGAACACTTTGGGTTCAAGGATCAGCAGGCCGGGAAGGGTGGTCTGGATAACATTCATTAAAATAGTCTTTCCCGCAGCAGTCCGAGTAAATATTGTCCATAGCCGTTCTTGCTCAGCGGCGCGGCCAGCGCCTCCAGTTGTCCGGCTGTGATATAGCCCATGCGGTAGGCGATCTCTTCCGGGCAGGCGATCTTCAAGCCTTGGCGTTTCTCGATGATTTCGATGAACTGGGATGCTTCCAGCAGGGATTCGTGCGTACCGGTATCGAGCCAAGCCATGCCGCGCCCCATGACAGCGACTTCAAGTTGGCCCCGACCCAGGTACACCTTGTTGACGTCGGTGATTTCCAGCTCGCCGCGCGGGGATGGCTTGAGCGAACTCGCGATCTCCACCACCTGGTTGTCGTAAAAATACAGGCCGGTAACCGCATAGCGGGATTTCGGCGCAGCCGGCTTCTCTTCGATGGAAAGTGCCCGGCCTGAGGGATCAAATTCGACCACGCCGTAGCGCTCGGGGTCGTGCACCGGGTAGGCGAACACGGTCGCACCGCCCGGTTTCGCCGCTGCGGCCTTCAGGTCATGGGCCAATTCGTGGCCGTAAAAAATGTTGTCACCCAGCACCAAGGCACAACGATCATTGCCGATGAAATCCGCGCCGATGACGAATGCCTGGGCGATGCCCTCCGGCTCGGGCTGAACCGCATAGCGAATGTTAAGCCCCCAATTCGCCCCGTCGCCCAGCAACTGCTCGAAGCGCGGCGTGTCCTGCGGCGTGGAAATAATTAGAATTTCTCGTATCCCTGCCAGCATTAGCGTGGTCAAAGGATAGTAGATCATCGGCTTGTCGTAGACCGGCAGCAGTTGCTTGGAAACCGCCAAAGTCACCGGATGCAGCCGGGTGCCGGAGCCTCCGGCCAGGATAATGCCTTTGGTTCGGCGAGTGGCGAGTGGCGAGTGGCGAGTGGTAGTCATGGCTTGGTCACGTCCGTTTTTAATTTTTTACTGAATCCACCCAACAGCCTTCCGACTCTATCAACCAAATCATTCAACTGATGATCTGCGGCCATATAACCCAGCATCGCTGCGATATGCACTTGCGTATCGAGTTCGCTTAATGAACCACGGGCAATGCTCAGAAAATGCAGATATTCTTTGTCTCCTTCTCTTGCGGCACCCTCGGCAATGTTCGAGGGAATAGACACCGCAGCGCGCCGCATTTGGCTTACCAGCCCAAACATCTCTTCTTTCGGGAAACCGGCAGTGGCCGAGTAGGTTTCTTTCACCAGCAGCATCGCCTGCTGCCAAACCTCCAACCGTTGATGGGGCTTGGGGTTTGCCACTTGCAACTTGCCATTAGCCATAATGCCGACCTACCCATGCCTGGTATTCGCCGCTAACGACATGCTCCACCCAGCCCATGTTATCTAAATACCATGCCACGGTTTTGCGGATGCCGGTTTCGAAGGTTTCCTTCGGTTTCCAGCCCAGCTCACGCTCGATCTTGCGGGCATTGATAGCGTAGCGCGCATCATGGCCGGGACGATCTTTCACGTAGGTAATCAACGAAGCGTACGGCTTCCCATTAGCGGCTGGCTTCATCTCATCGAGAATGGCGCAAACCGTGTTCACCACGTCGAGATTGGTTTTCTCGTTCCAGCCGCCGATATTGTAGGTTTCGCCCAGCCGCCCGCCAGCCAGCACCTCGCGGATCGCCGCACAATGGTCGCCGACATAAAGCCAGTCGCGCACGTTCAGGCCGTTGCCGTAAATCGGCAGCGGTTTGCCGTTGAGCGCATTGAGAAGAACCAGGGGGATTAATTTCTCCGGGAACTGAAACGCGCCGTAATTATTCGAGCAGTTGGTGGTCAGCATCGGCAGGCCGTAGGTGTGATGGTAGGCCCGCACCAGATGGTCGGACGCCGCCTTGGAGGCGGAATAGGGGCTGTTCGGTGCATAGGCGGTAGTCTCACTGAACGGCGGATCGCCGGGGCCAAGGGAACCATAAACCTCGTCGGTGGAAACATGCAGGAAGCGGAACGCGTCCTTCTCCACCCCGCCCAATTCCTGCCAGTAGGCACGAGTCGCCTCCAGCAGGCTAAAGGTGCCGTTGATATTGGTCTGGATGAATTCGTCCGGCCCGCTGATGGAGCGATCAACATGGCTTTCTGCGGCGAAATGAATGATGGCGCGGGGTTTGTGCCCGGCCAGCAGTTTCGCCACCAGCTCCCGATCGTTGACATCCCCCCGGACAAATAGATGGCGTGCATCGTCCTTAAGGCTGGCAAGGCTTTCCAGGTTGCCGGCGTAGGTCAGCTTGTCGAGGTTGACGACCGGCTCGCCGGTAGCAGCAATCCAGTCCAGGATGAAATTCGAGCCGATGAAGCCGGCGCCGCCGGTGACCAGGATCATTTTGCCGTCCGCGCTCCATAGTAATCCTTGAACCAGGCAGCAAACTTCGCTATTCCCTCGTCCAACCGGGTATGCGGCGCGAAGCCGACGGCGCGAGTCAGATCGTCAATATCCGCATACGTGGCGACCACGTCACCATCCTGCATCGGCAGCATGTTTTTGACCGCCTTTTTGCCGACCGCGTTTTCGATCGCCTCAATGAAGGCCATCAGCTCCACCGGCTCGTGGTTGCCGATATTGTAGATGCGGTAAGGCGCATAGCTGCTGGCCGGATCGGGCGCGGCACGGTCAAACGACGGGTCGGGCGCCGCAACCTTGTCCAGCACCCGCACCACGCCTTCGGCGATGTCGTCGATATAGGTGAAATCGCGCTGCATCCTGCCTTCGTTGAACACGTCGATCGGACGACCGGCAAGGATCGCATCGGCGAACAGGGAAGGCGACATGTCCGGCCTGCCCCATGGCCCGTAAACCGTAAAAAAGCGCAGGCCGGTGGTCGGCAGGTTGAACAGATGGCTGTAGGTGTGGGCCATCATCTCGCTGGATTTCTTGGTGGCGGCGTAAAGACTGACCGGATGGTCGACATTGTCATGCACGCTGAACGGCATGTGGGTGTTGGCGCCGTAGACGCTGGAACTGCTGGCGTAGACCAGGTGCTCCACGCCGTTGTGGCGGCAGCCTTCGAGCACATTGAGAAAGCCGACGATATTACTATTGACGTAGGCATGGGGGTTTTGCAACGAATAGCGCACGCCGGGCTGGGCAGCGAGATTGACGACGCGATTGAATTTCTCCGTAGCAAACAACGTTTCCATCTCCGCACGGTCGGACATCTCCAGTTTGACGAAGCGGAAGCCGGGCAGCGGCATGAGCTGCTTGAGACGGTCTTCCTTCAACTGCACATCGTAATAATCGTTGAGATTGTCGATGCCGACCACTTCGGCGCCCTGTTGCAGCAAGCGCTGGGCGACATGCATGCCGATAAAGCCGGCCACGCCGGTAACCAATACTTTCAAATCATTTCCCCTGTTGCAAGGCGATTAATTTCGCGTACTTGCAGAAACTGTTGAAACAGCCAATTGAAATATGCACCAGCCCCGGCACCCCATCGAGGAATCCGAGGCGGGAAAAATAAAACTTCACAAACCGCAGCAGCGGGCTAACTATCAGATGGCCGACTGAAGCCTGCTTGCCGCGCCGGTAAAGCTCCTCGGCCTGCAAGCTGGTGTAGCGATTCTGCTTGTCGAGGTAGGCCGCCAGGGTTTCCTGCGACTCATGCCGCAAATCCCCCCGCAAATCGCCGACCGCCGTGTCGGCAACCACCTTTTCGTGAACCGCGTCCTCGCTCCAGCGCGCGAACCTGCGGTCGAACAGGCGCAGGCTCCAGTCGGGATAACCCTCGCCATGCCTGAGCCAGCGGCCCATAAAACGGTTGCAGCGCGGCATCCGGTACGCCAGAAAGCGCGGCGCTTGCAATTCGGCTTCAATGCTTGCCCGCAGCGTCTCGCCCACCCGTTCATCCGCGTCCAGGCACAACACCCAGTCATGTCCGGCCTGACCGACCGCGAACTGTTTTTGCCGACCAAACCCGAGCCAGTCCTGATGGATAACTCGTGCGCCGCATTTTAGCGCAATTTCCCGCGTCTCATCCCGGCTGCCCGAATCCACCACCACGATTTCATCTGCGAAGGCGGCGCTTTTCAGGCAAGCCTCGATCTGGCTCGCCGCATTCAGGGCGATGATCACCACCGACAAGGGGGTTTTCTGCTGCATCTGCACGCTCTGCCGAAATAAAGCCGATATTCTAGCAGGTTGTTGAAAAACATTACGAACACTGGCTGCTAGGCTAAAATACGCCGATGCTGAAAATACTGCTCGTCAAAACCTCGTCGATGGGCGATGTGATCCACAATCTACCCGTCGTCAGCGACCTTCTGTTCCATTTCCCGGATGCCGAAATCGACTGGGTCGTGGAAGAATCTTTTGCCGGCATCCCCGCCCTGCATCCCGGCGTGCGGGAAATCATTCCCGTCGCCATAAGGCGCTGGCGCAAAAACTTGTTCAGCCGGGCCGTACACACCGAAATCGGCACTTTCGTCCATCGCCTGCGCAGCAAGGTTTATGACGTAGTGCTCGATACCCAGGGATTGATCAAGAGCGCGGCCATCACCCGCCTTGCCCACGGCGCCCGCTGCGGCTTCGACCGATACAGCGCCCGCGAACCGCTGTCTGCGCTGCTTTATGACAAAACGATGAGAGTCGAAAAAAGCCAGCATGCGGTGGCACGCAACCGCCTGCTGGCCGGACGCGCCTTCGGCTACATCCCGGACAATCCGGTGGATTACGGCATCGCCGCGCCCGCCCTGGATTTTTCCTGGCTGCCGGCAGGCCCCTTTGCCGTGCTGCTGCACGCCACCAGCCGCGACGACAAACTCTGGCCCGAAGACCACTGGAAAACACTAGGCGCCTACCTTGCCGACAGGGAAATTGCCTGCGTCCTGCCGTGGGGAAACGTCACCGAGCAACAACGCAGCCAGCGCCTGGCGGCGCGAATCCCCAACGCCGTGGTCACGCCTGCGCTCACCCTCGGCCAGGCTGCGGCGCTGCTGTCTCAGGCTGTAGCCGCAGTCGGCGTCGATACTGGCCTGATCCATCTGGCGGCGGCGCTGAAGGTGCCGGTGGCCGCGCTTTACTGCGCCTCCGAACCCGGATTGACCGGCGTTTACACCAGTAGCAAGGCCATCAACTTGGGCGGCGCGGGATCGCCACCTGACCCAGCCAGCGTAATTTCGGCCCTGACCGACCTGGTCAAATTATCTATAAGCACTCAGATGCCGCCCCTCACCCCAACCCTCTCCCCAGAAGGGAGAGGGAGCAAACATGAAGGGCGCTTGTTTTGATGCGCCGCCTTTACACCCTGCTGCTCTACCTGCTGCTGCCCTACATCCTGCTCCACCTGTTGTGGCGCTCCCGCCGCCAGCCCGAATACCTGCGCCACATCGGCGAGCGCTTCGGTTTTTATCGCGCCAAACCGGTCGCCCCGCTGATCTGGCTACATGCCGTCTCGGTCGGTGAAACCCGTGCCGCCGTGCCGCTCGTCGCCCAATTGCAGTCGCGCTATCCGGGGCACAAAATCCTCCTCACCCACATGACGCCGACCGGCCGCGAAACCGGCAAACAGCTATTCGGCAACCAGGTGCTGCAATGCTATCTGCCCTATGATTTCCCGTTTGCAGTGAAGCGCTTTCTCGGTCACTTCAAGCCCGAGATCGGTTTGCTGATGGAAACGGAGATCTGGTTCAACCTGGTGCAAACCTGCAAAAAAACCGGCATCCCGCTATTGCTGGTGAACGCGCGGATGTCGGAAAAATCGGCCCGCAAATATGCTTGGTTCAAGACCGTCAGCCGTCAAAGCCTGCAAGCCCTGTCGACGATTGCCGCACAAACCGAAGCCGATGCGCATCGTTTAACCGAACTGGGCGCACCCGCGGTAACAATCACCGGCAACCTCAAATTCGACATGGCCGTACCGCAAAACGCAATTGATCTGGGAAAAGCCCTGCGGGTGCAATTCGGGGCAGGGCGCCCGGTATTCCTCGCCGCCAGCACGCGCGACGGCGAAGAAACGCTGATCCTGCAAGCCCTCGGTAAAACCAGAATTCCCGGCCTGCTCACCGTCCTCGTGCCGCGCCATCCGCAGCGCTTCGGCCAGGTGGCCGAAATGCTAAAAAAATCCGGCACCCGTTTTCAGCACCGCTCTGAAGATCGGCCAATCGCCGCAGATACCCAAGTAGTGCTGGGCGACAGTATGGGAGAAATGTTCGCCTATTACGCCGCCAGCGATCTCGCCTTCATCGGTGGCAGTCTGCTGCCGCTGGGCGGGCAGAACCTGATCGAGGCAGCGGCAATGGGCAAACCGATCCTGGTCGGCCCGCACACTTTTAACTTCGCGGAAGCGACTGAACTCGCCATTCAATCCGGCGCCGCAGTGCGCGTGGCGGACGCCAATGAACTGGTTAAAACAGTGGAAGATTTATTGAATGCGCCGGAAAAATCCCAGGCCATGTCGGCTGCTGCGCTGGCCTTTGCCGACCGGCATCGCGGCGCGACCGATCGGCTGATGGCGCTGATTGAGCCTTATTTGGTGAGGGGTGAGGGGTGAGGGGTGAGGGGTGAGGGGCTGGGCGACTATTTAGCCAGCCAGCGATTGACCAGATCAACATCCTCGTCCTGCAAGGTGCCGACGGCGGATTTGAGCTTAAGCTGATTCAAGATGTAGCTGTAGCGTGCCTGCGACAGGTCGCGTTTGGCGGTATAAAGCTGCTGCTGGGCATTAAGCACATCGACGTTGGTACGCACCCCCACCTCCTGCCCCAGCTTGGTTGAATCCAGCGAGCTTTGGCTCGACACCAGAGCTTGCTCCAGCGCCTTGACCTGCGCCATGCCGCTGGTCACGCCGAGAAAGGACTGGCGGGTTTGCAATGCGGCCTGGCGGCTGCCCAATTCCAGATCTTGCCGGGCTTTTTCCTGATTGGCGAGGGCTTCCCGCACCTTGGAATTAACGCTGCCGCCCTGAAAAATCGGTAGGTTAAGCTGCAAACCGATGGTCTGACTGGTGACCGTACCGCTGACCAGATAAGTGGAATTGGCGTTCTGATTGTAGCCTGCCACCAGATCGAGCGTAGGGTAATGCCCGGCGCGGTTTTTTTCCACTTCCTGCTTGGCAACTTCAAATGCGGCGCGCTGGACGGCAATCTGCGGGCTTTGCTGCTCGGCCTGCTCGACCCATTTCGCCATGTCGTTGGGTTCCGGCAGGATGAGTGGCAGCTTTTCGTTCAAGGCATCCAGGCGTTCCATAATCTTGCCGACAATCAGTTGCAGCGCGCGCTGCTTGATTTCGAGGTCACTCTGCGCGGCGATTTCCTGGGATGTGCTCAAATCGAAGCGGGCCTGGGCTTCGTGGGTATCCACGATGGTGCTGGTACCAACCTCGAAATTACGCTTGGCCTGCTCCAGTTGCTCGCTGATGGCCGCCTTCTGCGCCCCGGCCAGCGCCACATTATCCTGAGCCAGAAGAACGTCGAAATACGCCTGGGCAACGCGGACGATCAGGTCCTGCCGGGCAATCGCGAATTGCGCCTCGGCCTGGGTCACCTGGCTTTTCGATTGCTCATACTGGGCGAAATTCTGCTTGCGGTAGATCGGCTGGCTCAGGGACAGGCTATAGCCGTTGGAATTGTACTTTCGGTCAGTCGCGGGCGAATCTACACTCACATCGTTCCCGGTTGTGTTGGCGCTCAAATTGATAGTGGGCAACAACAACGCGCGGCCTTGCGGCAGTTTTTCCTGGCCGGCCTCATAGGCCGCACGCGCCGAAGCGTACGCCGCATCCTGCTGCTGCGCCTCGCGATACACCTCAACCAACCCCGCCGCATAAGCAGGGCTGGCAATGGCCGCCAGCAACGCCAGCGAAACCGGCCTTATTCTGATACACGACAAATGGGAAAATGCACTGCGCCTGGACTTCATTTCAACCCTTCTGAACCAGATTTTTTATGGGGGCGGCCAAATTGGCGCGCATGGTTGCATAAACACAGACAACCCACCTCCCCCTTTAACAAAGGGGGATTGAGGGGGATTTAGCGGTCGCGGACAATTCCCCCTGCTTTTAAATCCCCCCTAGCCCCCCTTTTTTTAAAGGGGGGAATTCCTTTGTCCCGCGTAACTAAAATATAAAGCGCTGCGGCTGCATTGCATTTTTCAGGGACGGAATATCGGTCTCGAACAAAGTGGTCGTCCGGTAAGCGTCTTCAGTAACGCGGGTAATCAGTTGAGCCGCCATCGTCGGCGCATCGCCGACCACGGCAAACAGCCTGCCGCCCATCTTCAGGCTGGCAAGAAACGCTTCCGGCAGCACCGGCACCGAGCCGGTCAGCACGATCACATCGTAAAACCCGCCCTGTGTCCAGCCGTGAGCCGCGTCCCCAATCTCCAGAATGGTATTGGCAACGCCCTGCTGCTTAAGTATGGCCATTGCGCGCGCGGTAAATTCAGGAACAATTTCAACGCTGCGCACGACACCCTGATGCGCCATACGCGCCAGCAACGCCGTCATGTAACCGCTGCCGGTGCCGATTTCCAGCACCTGGTCGTCCGCCTTCACCCCGACTTCCTGCACCATCCGCGCTTCCATTTTCGGCGACAACATCGCCTCGCCGTGGCCAAGTGGGATTTCCATGTCGGAAAGCGCCAGGGCGCGGTATGCTGCTGGAACAAAATCTTCGCGCTTTACCTCGCGCAGCAAATCCAGCACATCCTGATCCAGCACATCCCAGGGGCGTATCTGCTGCTCCACCATGTTAAAGCGGGCCTGTTCCATATCCATGATCGTTTCCTTAATTAAGCCTAGCCGCTGCGGTGCAATCGGTAGGAGCGGCGCCCTCGCCGCGATATGCAAAATCGGGCCGAGGCGTCCCTCCTACAATTCACCGGCTCGCTTGCAATTATTCCACATTTCCATTAATTTCACATACTTTGCTGGGGGTCCGCGCCTCATAATAATCGGGGCCGGTGAGACAAACCCTTTGAACCTGATACGGTTAATGCCGTCGTAGGGAAGCATGGCTTGCCCAGTGCTCCCTTGCGATTTTCCACTCGGAGCACCATCATGAACGCCAACCCCATTTTCCTCAGACAGACCGCGCACGTTGACGAAGCCGCGGTGCAACCGTTCGCCAATTCGCGCAAGGTCTACGTGGAAGGCTCGCGCCCCGACATCCGCGTGCCGATGCGCGAAATCAGCCTGGCCGACACTCCGGCCAACATGGGCGCGGAGAAAAACCCGCCGGTCTATGTATATGACACTTCCGGCCCGTACACCGACCCGGACGTCAAGATCGACATCCGCAACGGCCTGTCCGCGATCCGCGCACCGTGGATCGACGCGCGCGGCGATACCGAAAGCCTGCCCGGCCTGAGTTCCGCCTACGGCCAGAACCGCCTGAACGACCCCGAACTGGCGGAGATGCGCTTCAACCTGCACCGCACCCCGCGCCGCGCCAAAGCCGGCATGAACGTCAGCCAGATGCACTACGCGCGCAAGGGCATCGTCACGCCGGAAATGGAATATGTCGCGATCCGCGAAAACCAGCGCCGTGAGGGACTTTCCGAGCTGATCACCCGGCAGCATCCGGGCGAAAGCTTCGGCGCGGCCATCCCCAAGATCATCACGCCGGAATTCGTGCGCGACGAAATCGCTCGTGGCCGCGCCATCATCCCGGCCAACATCAACCACCCGGAACTCGAACCGGCCATCATCGGTCGCAACTTCCTCACCAAGATCAACGCCAACATCGGCAACTCGGTGCTGGTCTCGTCGATCCACGACGAAGTGGAAAAAATGGTGTGGGGCATCCGCTGGGGCGGCGACACGGTGATGGATTTATCTACCGGCAAGAACATCCACGAAACCCGCGAATGGATCATCCGCAACAGCCCGGTTCCGATTGGCACCGTGCCGATCTATCAGGCGCTGGAAAAGGTCGGCGGCAAGTCCGAAGACCTGACCTGGGAAATCTTCCGCGACACCCTGATCGAACAGGCCGAGCAGGGCGTCGACTACTTCACCATCCACGCCGGCGTGCGCCTTGCCTACGTGCCGATGACCGCGAAACGCATGACCGGCATCGTCTCGCGCGGCGGTTCCATCCTCGCCAAATGGTGTCTGGCGCACCACCAGGAAAACTTCCTCTACACCCACTTCGAGGAAACCTGCGAGATCATGAAAGCCTACGACGTCAGCTTCAGCCTCGGCGACGGCCTGCGCCCTGGTTCTTTATATGATGCCAACGACGAAGCCCAGTTTGCCGAACTCAAGACCCTCGGCGAACTCACCCATATCGCCTGGAAACACGACGTCCAGACCATGATCGAAGGCCCCGGCCACGTGCCGATGCACATGATCAAGGAGAACATGGAACTGCAACTGAAATACTGCGACGAAGCGCCGTTCTACACCCTCGGCCCGCTGATCACCGACATCGCCCCCGGCTACGACCACATCACCTCCGGCATCGGCGCCGCGATGATCGGCTGGTACGGCTGCGCCATGCTGTGCTACGTCACGCCCAAGGAGCATCTCGGCCTGCCGGACAAGGAAGACGTGCGCGTCGGCATCATCACCTACAAAATCGCCGCCCACGCCGCCGACCTCGCCAAGGGTCATCCCGGCGCGCAGATCCGCGACAACGCGGTGTCCAAGGCGCGCTTCGAGTTCCGCTGGGACGACCAGTTCAACCTCGGCCTCGACCCCGACAAGGCGCGCGAATTCCACGATGAAACCCTGCCCAAGGAATCCTCCAAGGTCGCCCATTTCTGCTCGATGTGCGGCCCGCAGTTCTGCTCGATGAAAATCTCCCAGGACGTACGCGACTACGCGGCAGCGCAGGGCGTGGCTGAAAACGAAGCGCTGGAAAAAGGGATGCAGGAAAAGTCGGTGGAGTTCGTCAAGACTGGCGCGGAGATTTACCACAAGGCCTGATTTTGCTGTTGTACGTTTAATAAAAAAGTACGCTGAGGGCGCCACGGAAAAAATGACTATCGCCGCCTTGCGGCAAAACCTGTTCAACGACGCGCACCCCCTTCGACCGGCTGATCGTCGCCGAAACGATGGTAGCCGGCGGGGTACTGGTTACCTGCGATGAAAAAACCCGAACCCGCGCGGCTTGTGCGGTGCAGCGAGGGCGCCGCTCCTACGGTAGGAGCGGCGCCCTCGCCGCGAAGGTTTCCGATCGGATAATTTCCGATCAGCCCAGAACAATATCCCGGCGCACCCCATAACCAAACCCATGAAAAAGTCGCACGGACATGACCTGCGCAAAGGGCGCTTTTCCGAACCCAACCGCATCTACCTCATCACCGCAGTGACGCAAGCACGCGCCCCGTGGTTTCAAAACCTCGGCCTCGGCCGCCTGCTGGTCGGCGTGCTACGCGCCGAAACCCCGCATGCCGAAACCCTGGCGTATGTGGTCATGCCCGATCACCTGCACTGGCTGATGCAATTGCGCGAGGAGCATACGCTTTCGCGCGTAATCGAGGACGTGAAATCGATCAGCGCCCATCGCATCAACCGTGCTCTGGAGCGTACCGGCCCGCTCTGGCAGGCGGGGTTTCACGACCATGCACTGCGGCACGAAGAGGATGTGGCTAGCGTGGCGCGCTATGTCGTCGCCAACCCTCTCCGCGCGGGGCTGGTGAAATCCCTGGGCGATTACCCGTTATGGGATGCGGCGTGGATTTGAGTGGTTATAGGTCGCGCCTGAATCATCGCGCCGGGGCGGCGCTCCTACCGAATCATTAGACTATCGCGGCGAAGGCGCCGCTCCTACGGATCATCATCCCCATCGTAGGAGCGGCGCCCCCGCCGCGAGATTCAAAACCGGGCCGAGGCGGCCCTCCCACACCATTACCTATGCCCCTTTGCCTCGGGCAACTGGTAGAATCACGGCTTTTACGAAACAGGCGACCATTGTGGACATCCTGCTGCTGCTCAAAGCCCTGATCCTCGGTATCGTCGAGGGCCTTACCGAATTTTTGCCGGTGTCCAGCACCGGCCATCTGATCCTGGTGGGCGACCTGCTCGATTTCAACGACGACAAGGGCAAGGCGTTCGAGATCATTATCCAGTTCGCGGCGATTCTCGCGGTGTGCTGGGAGTTCCGCGCCCGGCTGTTCGACGTGGCTTCTGGCTTGCGGGCGGGCAAAGAAGCGGCGCGGCGTTTCGTCTTCAACCTCGCGGTGGCCTTCATGCCGGCGGCGATTCTCGGGCTGCTGTTCGCAAGCCGAATCAAGTACTACCTGTTCAAGCCGGTGCCGGTGGCGCTGGCCTTTATCGTCGGGGGCTTGCTGATCCTGTGGGCGGAGCGGCGCAAGCACGTCGTCACGGTGCAGCGGGTAGACGACATGGGCTGGCGTGATGCTTTAAAAGTCGGCCTGGCGCAAGCACTGGCGCTGATTCCGGGCACTTCGCGCTCGGGCGCGACGATCATCGGCGGGCTGTTTTTCGGCATGTCGCGCCAGGCGGCAACCGAGTTTTCCTTCTTCCTGGCGATCCCGACACTGTTCGCCGCTACCGCTTATGAGCTGATCAAATACCGCCACCTGCTGCATGCGGACGACCTCGGGATGTTCGCGGTGGGCGGCGTGGCGTCCTTTATCAGCGCGTTCTTCGCGGTGAAGGGCCTGCTGCGCTACATCAGTCGCCACGATTTTTCGGCGTTTGCCTGGTACCGCATCGGCTTCGGCATTATCGTGCTGCTGACCGCCTATACCGGCGTAGTGAGCTGGTCTATTTCCTGACGAAGCCGGCAATGCGGGCGAGCAAATCGGCTTTCTGGTAAGGTTCTACCGTGCCCGCGGCGGACGGCATCTGCCGCGCCATGCGCTGCGCCAGCGGCAGCGGGTTGATAATCAGCGCGACGCGCCCATTGCCCAGCACCGTCGCGCCGGCAATGCCGGGCACGCGGGCAAGCTGCGGGCCGATGCGCTTGACCACGGCCTCGCGGCTGCCGATGATTTCGTCCACCCGCACCGCAACGCGCTGGCTGCCGCTCTTGAGGAACAGCACCGGATTGTGGCGGTGCGGCTCCGGCATGCTTTCGCTCTCGCCCAGAAGCCGCGCCAGATAAAACACGGGGTAGCGGTTATCCTGCCACTCGATCTCGCCATTGCGGCAAGACTCTTCCAGCACGGCGACCTTGAATTCCTGCACCTGCTCCACCATCGCCGAGGGCAGGGCATAGGTTTTCTCGCCGCAGCGCACCAGCACGGCCTGCGTCACGGCCAGGGTCAGCGGCAGGCAAATGGTGAAAACCGCGCCGCCATTGGCACCGGGCGCCGCATCGACCCGCCCGCCAAGGCTGGCAATTTCGCTGCGCGCCACGTCCAGGCCGATACCGCGGCCAGCGACCTGCGTCACTGCCGTGGCAGTGGAAAAACCGGGGTCGAACATCATGTCGATCAAGCGAGCCGGCTCGATCTCGCTGTCCGGCGCAAGCCGGTTGAGCGCGACCGCCTGGTTGCGGATGCCGGCCAGATCGAATCCGGCGCCGTCGTCGCTCAGTGTCAGCACGATCTCGTTGCCTTCCTGATGCGCGTCGAGGCGGATTGCCCCGCTTTCCGGCTTACCGGCGCGGCGGCGCTCGGCGGCGTTTTCCACGCCATGCGCCAGCGAGTTGCGCAACAGGTGTTCGAATGGCGCAATCATTTTTTCCAGCACGCCGCGATCCAGCTCCACCTCTCCGCCCTGAATCTCCAGGCCGGCCTTCTTACCCAGCTCTTCGGCGGTTTGCCGCACGATGCGGTGGAGCCGCCCGGCAATGCTGGACAACGGCACGGTGCGGATGCGCATCAAATCCTGTTGCAGGTCATGGCTCTGCCGCGCCTGGTGCCGTAGCGCGGCATCGGCTTCGCCCAGGTTTTTCAGCAGGCTCTGCTGCACGGTGGCAACGTCGTTGACGGACTCGGCCAAAAGCCGGGTCAATTCCTGAAAACGGGTGAAGCGGTCGAATTCGAGCGGGTCGAACGCTTCGGCTGCCCCGCCGCCGTGGCTCGACTGCATCCGGCTTTCCGCCTGGATTTCGATCTCGCGCACCTGGCTGCGCAGGCGGGCGACGTTTTCCGTCAGCTCCAGCAGCGACTGCTTAAAGCCTTGCATCTCAGCCTCGACACGGGAACGCGCAATGCTGATTTCACCCGCTTCGTTGACCAGCCGATCCATGACATCGGTGCTTACCCGCAACTGCTGCGCGCCGGGTTTTTCCGCCGACGGGGGAGCCGACTCCCCGGCAGCCGGCGCTTCGGGTTTGGCCTGCAACCGGTCCAGCATCCCGCCGATCCGGTCATAGCCGGCAAAAAGCCCGTCGAACAAGGCTGCCGACGGGGCGCCGCCGCCCATTGCAGCAGCCACCTGAGCTTCCAGGTTGTGGATCAGGTCGCCCAGTTGCAGCGCACCGGCCATGCGGGCGCTGCCCTTGAAAGTATGCAGTGAACGCCGTAATTCCTGCGGCGCCTGCCGGTCTGCGGGTTCCCCGCGCCAGGCGCGCATCTGCGCGCCGATCAGCGGATATTGGCTCTCCGCTTCCTCCAGAAACAGGGGCAGCACCGCCGGGTCGGTTTCGTCGCGGGATACCGGCAGCGCCGCCGGGGCGGCGGCCACGAATCCGGCAACCCGGCCAACCGCGCGCTCCGCCATCGCCGCTTTTCCCCGTTCCGCGCGCACCTTCTTGACCAGCGCCTGCAACGAGCGCATCAATTGCCGGGCCGGTTTGGGCATTTTTTGTTGCTCTATCGCCTGCACCATCAGGTTCAGCGCGACGACCGCGTCGCCGGTAACGGCGACCTGCTTGCCGCTGGCCGGTCGCGGATGCGCCAGCATTTCCGTGAGCCACTCCTCCAACCCGAAACCGAGATCGGCCAGTACCGGCAAACCCGCCGTGCGTGCGATGCCGCACAGGGTGTGGGCCGCGCGCATGAAATCTTCCCTGACCGGCAAATCCGGATGCGCCTCCAGGCGCGCCAGTTCTTCCTGCAAAATCGCAACCCGTTGCCGGGCTTCAGGCATGAAAATATCGAAGAGCGCGCGCGGGATGGCGATGTCGCCGATCCTTATTTCGGCTTCGGGCGGCGGTGCGCCCTGTTCCGCGGAGGTCTCCGGCGGAAATGCCTCGATCCCGGCCAGCCGCGCTTCGCTTTGCTCCGACAGGAACTCTTCTTCTGCCGGGGGCTGGCCGTCCGCCTCTTTTTCCGGCTCGCCCGTCAGGCGCGCCCATGCGCGGTCGAGGGGTTTTTCCGCATCCGCGTGGCCGCGCTGGATTTCCTCGAGGTATGAACCCAGGCCGCTCAGTCCTTCGGCTACACCCTCCATCTCTTGCGGGTCGGGCTGATAGGTGGGGTCGGCAAAACGGCGGATGCTAGCGTGGCAGGCGTCGAGCAGCCTGTCGGCTTTTTCCAGCCCAAGGTCTTTCAGGGCGGCGGAAATCTGTTCGAGAGCGGGCTCGAGGGCGGGAATCTCATGCCGTTTGGCCGTATCCCTGAAGAAGGCATCCAGCACCTCTTCGATCCGCAGCAGATTGGCCTGAATTTCCGGCGACGGCAGCGGCAAGGATTTTTTCCGGGCCTTGCGGCTGGCGGGAATTTCCGCCGCCGACGGCAGATAGGCGTCCAGCTCGAATACGCGTTTGACCTGCCTGACTCGCTCGCCGACCGGTTCGCTGCATGCCACGCGATACAGCACGTCGCGCAGCAGGCGTTCCGCCGCCTTGAACGTGGCATCGGCCAGCTTGCGGATTTGCTGGTCGAGCTTGCCGAGCAGGCGTTTGTCTTCGATGTCGAGGTTCGACCCTTTGTCAATCAGGCTTTCGATCAGCGCTCCTGCCACCCACCAGAATGTCCGCTGCGCCGGTTGCGGCTGGGCCCGCTCGATCGCCAGCAGCGCGGCGCGCATGGCCTCGATTCCCTCGCGGTCGCTATTGTCACGCAGGAACTTCAGCAAGCCCGACTGGTAGCGCACCCGTTCCGCCCTGGCCAGCGCCGGCAGCACGGCCTCGGCCAGAGGCTGGGCCGCCGCATCCTTCGGCGCACGCCCGGACAGGTCAGGAAAGAACAGGTCGCTTTCGGCAAAATCCGTGGCGCCCCGAATCTCATGCAGCTTCTTGTAGACCGGAAACAGCTTGAGCGGCATGTCCGGCTCACCGTCGAGCAGGTCGGCCAGATATTGGGAGAGCGCGGAAATCGCCTCGTTAATGGCCTCCGCATTGGCGGCGGAGGGCGCGGCTTGCTGTTGTTCCAGTGCCGCCACGCCCTTTTCGATCGCGTCGCTGACGCGCGCCGCCCCCGCCAGGCCGACCATCTGGATCGCCCCGGTTGCCTGGTGCAAATGGGTCTGGCAAAAGCGCAGCGGGGAAACATCGCCGGTCTCCGCGAGAAAACCGGACAGGTTTTGCCTGGCTCGATCCAGCGCCTGGTCGATCTCGTCTTTGACCCAGGCCAGCGGGCCGATGTCCAATTCGATGGCCATGCTTTTTTTGCCTATGAAAGTTTGAAGCCGGCCACCGAACCTCTCAGTTCGGTCGCCAGCGCGGTCATCTGCCCCACGGAGGAGGCGGTTTGTCTGGTGCCATCCGTGGTCTGGTTGGTGATATTCTGGATGTCCTGCATGCTCTTCGCCACCTTGCCGGCGGCCTGTGCCTGCGCCTGGGTCGCCTGGGAAATGGTTTCGATCAGGTTGGCCAGGTTGCGCGACACCCGTTCGATTTCGGACAAGGCCTGGCCGGCCGCATCCGACAGCCGGGCGCCTTCCACTACACCGCGGGTGCTTTGTTCCATTGCCGCCACCGCATCGTGAGTATCGGTCTGGATGGTCTTCACGATGGCGCCGATCTGCCGGGTTGCCTCGGCGGAGCGCTCCGCCAGCCGCTGCACTTCCTCTGCCACGACAGAGAAGCCGCGGCCCGCCTCACCGGCGGAAGCCGCCTGAATCGCCGCGTTCAGCGCCAGAATGTTGGTTTGCTCGGTAATGTCGGAAATCAGCTCCACGATCTCGCTGATTTCCTGGGAGCTTTCGCCCAGCCGCTTGATCCGTTTCGCCGTCTCCTGAATCTGCCCGCGAATTTCGCCCATGCCGGCAATCGAATCTTGCACCGCCGCCGCGCCTTTTTCCGCCGCTTGCAGGGATTGCTGCGCCACTTTCGCCGATTCTGCCGAACTGGCCGACACGGCGTTGATGGAACCAGCCATCTGCCGCACCGCCGCACTGGCTTCCTCGATTTCGCCCGACTGCTTTTCCGATGCCAGCAATAACTGTTCGGAGGTGACCTGCGCCTCGCGGGAAGCCCGCGTCACCTGTTCAGTCACCTTGTTCACCCCCTCCACCAGCGCCCGCAACTCGTCGATTGCGTAGTTGATGGAGTCGGCAATGGCGCCGGTGATGTCCTCGGTCACCCGCGCGTGCACCGTCAGATCGCCTTCCGCCAGATCGCCCATTTCGTTGAGCAGCCGCAGGATCGCCTCCTGGTTCCGGCGGTTTTCCTGCTCGCTCTGGGCAGCGCGCCGTTTGGCATCGTCGAGCAGCACCTTGACGAACAGCGCGGCAAGCAGCAATGCGAAGCCGGCAAAAACCAGGGTCAGGGTCGCCTCCAGCCAGCCGTTGCTGACATTCCTGTTATGCCCGTCGGTCAACTGGTGGGCGGCGTCGAGCAACCGGTCACCCGCATTTAGCAAGGCTTGCTGGGCGTTTTTTGCCGCGGCCAGGCCATTGGCGCCGCCCAGGATTTTGTCGCCATATGCGGCGAAATCGCCGAACGTTTCATTGAAATCTTCCAGCGCCTTGCGCGCCTCCGCATCCTTGACGGCACTCAGGTGCGGCTCTTCGCCGCCGTTCAGCAAGCCCGACAGGATGCCGCGAATGGCGCCGATGTCCCGGCCCAGCAGGAGCGCATCTTCAAGGTTGGCGGCAGGTCTCGACAACAGGGCGTTGGCGTTTTTCGCGATGCGCTGGGACATCATCCGCAACCGACCGGCGGCGACGACTTCCTGTACGTCCGCTCCAGTTTGCGCCAGCCGCGCGACGGCGACCTCAGCCTTTTCCAGCAGCGGCTTGTTGGTGGCATTGATCCCCGCAACGCTGTTGCTCACGAGCACCAGATTTTTTTCCTGCGCCAGGATCAGGCCGATGTCCTTGCGCATTCCGGCCCACTGCCGGTTCATGTCTTTCAGCAACGGCTGTAGCGCGTCCGGCGAGGCCGGTACGCCGCCTTCGCCCGCCATCAGGATTTTAATCAGGGCGGAGAAGCGGCGATCGTCTTCCTTCAGTTGCGCAAAAGCCGCAGGGCTGCCATACACGGCCTGCTGCGCGTCTTTTTCGATTTTCTGCGCCAGCATCTGCATTTCCGCAGAAATGCCGGTCTGCTGTTTCAGGACATACAGGCTCACCCCGTACCAAAGCAGCGGGGCGAGCGAAAAAATCACGGCGACGGCCCACACACCACCGAGTATTTTCAGCTGGCTTTTCAGCGGCTTCTCGCCGACAAACGGCAACGGACGGCTCGGCTCGGTGGCCATTTGCCGCAATTCGCCCATCACCATGGCGGTATTCATTTCCAGCTTCGATAACGCCCAGGCCGGTTCTTCCTGACCGCGCTTTCCCCTGAAAAAGCCGAAAAATCCCATGCTTATCTCCGTTACTAATCAACCATCCCTGGTGCCGGCAGTAATTTCTAGGGCAAGCCCGCATTCAGGAACTGGGGGTGTCCAGTCAATGCCCGCATATCCAGCGCCTGCCAGCGCCGCCCGGTCTCATCGAGATATTCGACGGCAACCCAGGGCGGATTCTCTTTCCCGGCCTCCGCCCGCTGCATTTGTGCGGGATTGCGCAGGCCCAGCAAACGGCTGACGACCATCCCGCAGTTGACCGAAAATTTTGGATGAACCAGAAGCAGGCGGCAATCCGCGCCGAACTGCGCCGGCGCATCGCCGATGAAAAGGGCCAAATCGACAATGCCATGGAGATTTCCGCGAAAGCTTGTGACACCGCGAAACCACGGCTGCGCCAAGGGAACGGGCGTCAGTTCCGGAACCGGCAGCGTTTCGCTGATATCGGACAGGGTGATCAGCCAGAAGCACGAACCAATCTGGACGCCCAGCCAAGAGGAGCTGGCCGCCCCGCCCCCTGCCACGCCATGCAGTTGTTTGGTCATGACGCCTTCCTGAAACTTCCGCAGGCTGACTTTTCTGCCCATCTGATATCCCCGTAATGCCCCAAGACAGCGCCCTGGGAAATGCGCATCAACCAACAAAAAGCTATTGAACCGCAGAGGGCGCGGAGGACGCAAAGGAATTCATACTTAGCAAATGTAACGTACTCATCCGACGGGTGGCCTGCCAATCCCTCGATTTTTCTCCTCGTCCTCCGCGTCCTCTGCGGTGAAACGCCGTTTCCAGGTTCAACCCAGTGCGGCGATTTTTTTCAGCAGGTCGTCCTGATTCACCGGCTTGACGATGTAATACCTGGCGCCCTGGCGCATCCCCCATACTTTGTCGGTTTCCTGCCCTTTGGTGGTACACATGATGATGGGAATGTCCTTGGTCTCCCCGTCCTTGTAGATCGCCCGTGTCGCCTGGAAGCCGTTCAGCCCCGGCATCACCACGTCCATGATGATCAGGTCGGGCTTTTCCTGTTTGGCCTTGGCAATCGCCTCCTCGCCACTTTCGGCAAAGATCACCTGATAACCCTGTTTGCCCAACATGTCGCCGATAAAAAATCTTTCGGTAGGCGAATCGTCCACGACCATTATTTTATTGATAGCCATTCTTTACTTTCACTCTCCAAGTTCTAACCGATGCTGCGCCGGGCCGCGTGCCGGGCCACGGCATCGAGCAGGCTTTCTCCGGTAAACGGTTTGGTCAAATATTCGACCGCCCCCGCGATCCGGCCGCGGGCGCGGTCGAACAGACCATCCTTGCTGGACAGCATGACAACCGGCGTAACCTTGAACCTGGGGTTTTTCTTGATCAGCGCGCAGGTCTGGTAGCCATCCAGGCGCGGCATCATGATGTCGACAAAAACGACATCCGGCTGGTAATCGGCAATCTTGGACAGGGCGTCGAACCCGTCCTCGGCGAGGATGGCCTCGCACCCGGCTTTCACCAGAAAATTTTCGGCACTGCGGCGAATGGTGTTGCTGTCATCAATCACCATCACCCTGATTCCCGCAAGAGTCTGTGTTGCTCCGCCCACTGGCTTCCTTCTGCCATCACCTGTGGCCGGATCCTTAATGATACAGGGAAAGGGGTACGCTCCATGCCTGTCTATTTTTATACTTTTGTAATTGTATAACAAAATATTTCGCTGGTGCGTATGGCTTCCGGCACCTGCCGGCAGGCGATTCTAGCTGCGGACGATTTCTCCGGGAATATCGTTCAGGGAAACAACCTTGTCCGCCGCACCGAGCTTTATCGCCTCCTTCGGCATGCCGAAAACCACGCATGTGGCTTCGTCCTGGGCAATGGTGCGGGCGTTGGCCTGGCGCATTTCCAGCAGCCCCGCCGCGCCGTCGTCGCCCATGCCGGTCATGATGATACCCAGCGCGTTCTTTCCCGCCACCTTGGCGACCGAACGGAACAGCACATCCACCGACGGGCGGTGGCGGTTCACCAGCGGCCCGTCGAGCACCTCCACAAAATATTGCGCGCCGCTGCGCCGCAGCACCATGTGCTTGCCGCCCGGCGCGATGAGGGCGCGCCCCGGCAGCACCCGGTCGTTGTTGGCGGCTTCCTTGACATCCAGCTTGCAGATGCCGTTCAGCCGGTTGGCAAAGGCTTCGGTAAATTTTTCCGGCATGTGCTGGACGATGACAATGCCGGGGCAAATGCGCGGCAGCGCGGTCAGCACCACCTCCAGCGCCTGGGTTCCTCCGGTGGAGGTGCCGATGGCGACGATACGCTCGGTGGTTCGCGCCATGGCGTGCCCGCCGGCTGCGGGCAGGATCGCATCGGCGTTGAGTTTGGGAGCGACTTTGAGCGGGGGCGCCGCCGTCACGCGTTTTACGTTGGCATGTGATGCCGCCTTGACCGCACCCACGATATCCGAGGAGGCATCTTCCAGAAAGCGCTTGAGCCCGATCTTGGGCTTGGTGACGATGCTGACCGCGCCCGCCGCCAGCGCCTGCATGGTGGTCTCCGCGCCCTTTTCCGTCAGGGTGGAGCAGATCACCACCGGGGTCGGGCGCTCGGCCATGATCTTCTTCAGAAAGCTGATGCCGTCCATGCGCGGCATTTCGACATCCAGCACGATCACATCCGGCCAGCTTACGCGCATCTTCTCGATGGCGAAGATCGGGTCGGAGGCCGTCGCCATCACCTCGATTTCCGGGTCGCCGCCCAGCAATCCGGAAAGTACCTGCCGCACCACAGCCGAGTCGTCAACAATCAATGTTTTGATTTTTTTCATGTTTTTAGAGTTTTGCCAGTGCAGGCCAATCCCTTCGGCGGGCGCTTGATCCAGACGTGGCCGCTCCAGAGATCGAACAGAATATTGTGCGGCTGGGTGCCGCCCAGTTTTTCCGCCGTGACGGCAAAGCCGTGGCGCTCCGCGAGCAGCCGTGCGCTGCGCCGGTTACGGCACGATATGTCCTTGCATGAGGCGGTGAACGGGTCAGCGCAGTTGATCTCCGGGCAACGAATTTTCCCGGTGCCCGTAAACATGTTGCTACCACCGAACAGCTTGGCCTCATATTCCGCCGGGCGGGTTCCCGCCGCCTGGATTTCCTTCAGAAACAACACCAGCGCCTCGTCGCCATAGCGCCCGTCCAGCGTGCCGGTGCGTTTTTTACCGCGGGTGGGCAACATGTAGTGGCACATCCCGCCGATCAGCCGTTGAGGGTGCCAGACAACAATCGAGATGCACGAGCCCAGCAGGGTGCGGATACGGGTATCGCGGTCGCCAAAATAGAAATCTCCGGGTTGCAGGAAAATCTCGATGACGCTGAGGGGAGTTCTCATACGGACGGATTCATGCCTTGCGGTACACCGAGGGCATCAGCGACTTCACTTCGTCCGCGATCCCGTTAAGGCTTTCCGAATGGCCGATGATCAGGTAGCCGCCGGGCTTGATCTGCCCAATGATGCGACGCACCACCTGACGCTTGGTTTCCTCGTCGAAATATATCATCACGTTGCGCAGGAAGACCAGGTCGAATTCTCCCAGCTTGGGCAACGTCGCGTTGAGATTAACCTGCATGAAGTTGACCCGGCTGCGCAAGCTGCGCCCGACCATAAAAGTCCCTTCCTTGGAGCCGACCCCCTTCAGGCAGAATTTGTTGAGATAACTTTTCGGGATATGCCGCGTCTGCTCCAGGGGATAATGCCCGGAACGCGCCCGCTCCAGCACCAGAGTACTGATGTCCGAAGCCACCACTTCCCATGGCTGGTCGCCCAGGCAGTCCGCCAGCACCATGGCGACGGTGTAGGGCTCCTGCCCGCTGGAACTGGCCGCGCTCCACACCCGGAAGAGCTGCCCTTTCTTGTGATGCGCCAGGATATTCTGGCGCAGGAAATCGAAGTGCTTGGATTCCCGAAAAAAATACGTCTCGTTGGTGGTCAGCAAATCGACCGCCATCTGGATTTCATCCGGGTGATGGCCGCTGTTCAGCAACTTGAAGTAATCCCCGTAACTCGCCAGCCGGTGCTCTCGCAAACGTTTCGCCAGGCGCCCGCTGACCAGCGGCTTTTTGGCGGGTGAAAGGCTGATGCCGGCAATCTTGTAGATCAGATTCTGGAACTGGCTGAATTCTTTATCGCTTATCGTGGCAATATCCATGTGCGGCCCCTCTATATCAGCGCCCCCAACCCGCTTTATCGGGCGGCGGCATCCTGTTCGGCCTGCTTGGGCAAAGCAATGGCCTGTTGGGAATAAAGGTCGATTTTCGGAAAAGCCTTCTCTGCGCCAGCCAGATCGCCTTCAGCAACCCTGCGAACCAGCGCCACGACTTCGGCGGGCTTGCCGCCCGGCTACCCGGCGCTGGCCTCGCCCGTCCCGACGCCGGCCAGCATCGCCATTTCCTCAACCGAAAGCACCTTGTTGAGGCCGAGGATGATGACGAATTCACCGTTGACCTTGCCCATGCCGCTAATGAAATCGGCGCGGATTTTTGCGCCGAACGACGGTGCAGGCTCGATCTCGGCGGTGGGAATTTCCAGCACCTCCGATACCGCATCGACCACGATACCAATATCGACAGTCTCGCCCTCGGCCTGCACTTCGATGATCACGTTGCAGGTGCGTTTGGTGGTTTCAGTCGCCTTGCGGCCGAAGCGCACCGACAGGTCGATCACCGGCACCACCCGACCGCGCAGGTTGATCACCCCGCGCACGAATTCCGGCATCATCGGCACGGTGGTCAGGCTGCCGTACTCGATGATCTCCTTGATGTTGAGAATCTCGATGGCAAACATT
Source organism: Sulfuricella sp. (assembly GCA_028713975.1). Taxonomy (GTDB): domain Bacteria; phylum Pseudomonadota; class Gammaproteobacteria; order Burkholderiales; family Sulfuricellaceae; genus Sulfuricella. The sequence continues at coordinate 129,166 of JAQTNE010000003.1, read as the reverse complement.
TCGCCACCCAGCGTGAAGGTGAGAAATTGCCGCCCTTCGACCACGCCGGCCACCGGGGCCGGCAATTTTTTTTCTACGGAAACCAGCGCATTCATTCCGGTTCCTCCTTTCAGAAACGCACGAATTCGTGCTCTTCATCATGCTGCGCGTGGCTGGCGGGCTTGCCGCGCGCCATGGCGACCGCCGCCTTGGGCGCCGGCTTGGCCTTTTTGCCGCCGGTCGCCGCGACCGTACCGCCCTCGACCTTGAAGAACGACATGGTCTGTTGCAACTGTTCAGCCTGTCCGCTCATCTCTTCCGAAGTGGCTGCCAGTTCTTCCGACGAGCTGGCGTTCTGCTGGGTAATCTGATTGAGCTGGCTGACTGCCGCATTGACCTGCGCAGCACCGGAGGATTGCTCCTCCGAAGCTGCGCTGATTTCCTGCACCAGGTCGGAAGTTTTGTTGATCGCCGGAACGATTTCATCGAGCAGCTTGCCAGCACGCTCTGCCAGCTCCACGCTGCTGCCCGCCACCTCGCCGATTTCGCGCGCCGCAAGCTGGCTGCGTTCAGCCAGCTTGCGCACTTCCGCTGCCACCACCGCGAAACCCTTGCCGTGCTCGCCGGCACGCGCCGCCTCGATGGCCGCATTCAAGGCGAGCAGGTTGGTCTGGTAGGCAATGTCGTCGATGATGCCGATTTTGCCGGCGATCTGCTTCATCGCTGCCACCGTGGATTTCACCGCCTCTCCACCTTCGGTGGCCTGCTTGGCCGCCTGCGAAGCCATGCCGTCGGTGACTTTGGCATTCTCGGCATTCTGGTTGATCGAGGCGGACATCTGCTCGATCGAGGCCGAAGTTTCTTCCACCGAGGCAGCCTGCTCGCTGGACGCCTGGCTCATGCTCTGCGCCGTGGCGCTGACTTCTTCCGAAGCGCTGGAAAGAGAGTCCGCCGCGCCGCGCACTTCGCTGATAATCTGTGACAGCTTGCCCACCATGTTCTGCATCGCGGCCAGCAACATACCGGTCTCGTCCTTGGAATTCACCTCAATCCGCACTGTCAGGTCGCCTTCGGCCAAGGAGTTGGCGACACTGACAGCTTCATTGAGCGGCCTGGTGATCAAGCGCGTCACCCAGAAGGCAAAACCGGCGCTGATCAGGATGGCTGAAATTGTCAGAATCAGGATCAGCTGTTCCGTCTGGCTGGCTTTTTCATCGGCCAACGCGCCAGACACTTCCATCATTTTGGTTTGATGTGCGGTGATCTCAGTCACTGCCTTGCCGTAATCGGCCTGCGATTTACGTAGCTGTGTCAGCAACAGCTCGAGAGCCTCCTCCTTCTTGCCGGTCTTTTGCAAGACAAGGAACCGCTCCAGGTCCGCGTTGAACACCTTGTGCGTTTCCTGCACATGCGCCAGCGCCTTCTTGCCCGATTCCGACCTGACGGTCTTTTCCAGCTTGTCAAAATTCTCGTCGCTGATTTTGCGCTGTTCGGAAACGCGCGCCAGTTCTTTTTCCACGTCCTCCGGCTTCACCAGCAAGATGTTGCGGATGGCTCGGGCGTTCACGCTGATCGTATCAAGAATGTTGTTCGCCCATACCGTCTTGGGGAATTTGTCGTTGACCATGTTGCCGACTTCGGCGTTAATTTCACTGACACGCATATAGGACATGACGGAAATCACCAGCATCAGGGCTAGCGTGAACCCAAAGCCAATGGCCAGACGAGTACCGATTTTCAGATTTTTCATTGAAGTTCTCCCAAAAAATTACTGCTACTTTTCCAAAAATTATGCTTGACTCAGTGCCATTTGCGTATCGGCATTGACCGCCTGCTGTATCAGCGACGGCACGTCGAGGATCAGCGCCACTTCGCCGTTACCCAGAATGGTTGATCCGCTAACTCCTTTCAAATTACCGAAAAGACACCCCAGCGGTTTGATCACCGCTTGCAATTCACCCATCAGCTCGTCCACCACCAGCCCGGCCTTCTGGCCGCCGTATTGCACCACCACCACGTTTTCGCGCGGCCCGGCCTGGCCCTTTTCGCTGAAACGCTCGCGCAGCCGGACGAAAGGCAACACTTCACCGCGCAGGTTGATATAGTGGTGATCCTTCGCTTTCTGGCGCTCCTCGCTGCTGAGCTCCAGGCATTCCTTGACCATGTCCAGAGGCACCACGTAAGAGGCGCTACCCACGCCGATCTGGAAACCGTCGATGATCGCCAGCGTGAGCGGCAGGCGAATACGCACGGTGGAACCTTGGCCCTCCTGCGAATCCAGTTCGCAAGTGCCGCGCAGCGCCTCGATGTTACGGCGCACCACGTCCATGCCGACGCCGCGCCCAGACAGGTTGCTGACCTGTTCCGCAGTCGAGAAGCCTGCCTCGAAGATCAGCATGTAAATTTCCTGGTCGGACAGGTTCTGGGTCGGACTGACCAGCCCCTTGTCGATGGCTTTTTTGAGGATACGCTCGCGGTTGAGGCCGCCGCCGTCGTCACCCACTTCGATCACGATGCTGCCGGATTCGTGGTAGGCGTTGAGCCGCAGCGTACCCTTGGCGGGCTTGCCCCGGCTCTGGCGCAGTTCAGCGGATTCGATACCATGATCCATGGCATTCCTGACCAAGTGCATGAGCGGGTCGCCGATTTTTTCCACCACAGTCTTGTCCAGTTCGGTTTCCGCGCCGCTGATCAGGAGCTCGATGTCCTTGCCCAGTTCGCGGCTGACATCACGCACCACGCGGTTGAAGCGGCGGAAGGTCTCGCCGATTTGCACCATGCGCAGTTGCAAGGCGCTATCGCGGATTTCTTCGACCAGGCGGGAAATGTTGGAAGTCGCTTCCTGCAGCGGGACATCCACACTGCGGTGCGACAGCAGCGAGGCGGAAGCTCCTGCGATCACCAGCTCACCAACCAGGTTGATGAGGTTGTCGAGTTTTTCCGCATCCACGCGGATCACCCGGTTTTCCTGGCCTTTGGCTTCCTTGATATGTTTTTGCTTTTCCAGCGCGGCCTCGACCACGGGCGCCTGAACCATGCCGGCCTCCACCACGATCTCGCCGATCGGGCGCTTGGGCTCTTCGCCGCTTTCCGGCGCGTTGCCGCTGGCGCCCGCGGACTGGAGAGCCAGTGCCTCTTCCAGCTCTTTCTGCGTCAGCGTGCCGCAACGTACCAACATGTCGCCCAGCCGCATGTCTTCCTCCGGCAGATTCTGAATCAGCTCGAGAAAATCGGCGATACGGCTCCTGGGTGGGAGGATGTGAATCACGCAATCGTCACGCACGAATTCGAACGCGCCTTCGATGGCGGCCTTGTCGGCATCGCTCTGGAAGTTGATTTCGAAGCTCAGGTAGCAGGATTCGTGATCCATCTCCGCCGCCGGAGGAATGGCGTCGAGCAGGGTAGAAATACCAACGATGCGCCCCATCGTGCCGAGGTAGCGGAGAAACGACAGGGGATCCATGCCGTTGCGCAGCACGCTCCGCCCAAAATGCAAGGAGATGTGCCAGTTGTCGGTTTCCACGAAACCGCCGCCCATGGCCTCCACCCTGGTTTCATGCTGTTGCGGCAGCGTGGCGGGCTCAATCTGGTTTTCGCTTGCGCCGAGATATTTCGACAGCCTTTCGATCAGCACGGCGCCCTCTGCGAACACGGCGGGGTCAGACTGCTCCTGACCGTCAACCAGGCTGTTGAGCAATACCTTGATGTGGTCGCCGCAGGACAGCAGCAGGGCGACCATGCCGTCGTCGATGGCAAGATCATTGCCGCGCACCTTGTCCAGCACGCTTTCCATCACATGGGTGAAGGCGACAATACCGTCCAGGCCGAACAGCCCGGCGCTCCCCTTGATGGTGTGCGCCGCCCGAAAAATGGCGTTAACCGATTCGACCGGGTCGTCGCTGTGTTCGATATCCAGCAGCGCGTCTTCCATGGCTTGCAGCAGCTCGTGGCTTTCCACGAAGAACGTCTGTAATGCGTTATCCAGGTTCATTCTCAATCTCCCTTCGCCATCACCACGGGATCGCCGAAATAGCCGGTCAGTCCGCATATTTCCAGCACGTCCAGCACTGCCGGGCTGTGCCCGGCAAAGCGGATGTCCTTGCCCATGGCGGTGGCTTCACGCTTGGCCAACACCATCAATTGCAGCCCGGCGCTATCCAGTTCGCTGACCTGCGACAGATCGACATCCATCTGCTGGCAGTGCGGCAGCGGCGCAAACAGGCGCTCGCGGATATCCGCCGCGGTAAAGATAGTCATTTCGCCTTCCAGGCGCAGTTGGCAGGAACCGCTTTGATTTTCCATTTCGTTCTCCATGGCTCAGGGCAGAATCAGCTTGGATACCGCGGTCAGCATCTGCTCGGGCTTGAATGGCTTGACCACCCAGGCCTTGGCACCCGCCGCCTGCCCGGCGGATTTCTTGTCCTCGCCGGCCTCGGTGGTAAGCATAATGACCGGGGTGAATTTGTAGGCGGGCAGCTTTTTCGCTTCCTGCACAAAGGTGATGCCGTCCATGTTGGGCATGTTCACGTCGCTGACGATCAGGTGAATTTTCTGGCCGTTGAGCTTGCCCAGCGCGTCCTTGCCGTCGCAGGCTTCGATCACGTCATAGCCCGCGCCCTTGAGCGCAATCGATACCACCTGGCGCAGCGTCACCGAATCGTCAACTATCAGAATGCTCTTTGCCATATCTTTCTCCCGCTAAAAAAAGGTGATTTCCTCTGAACCCGAATCGGTCTTGCCGCTTGTCGTCTCGCCGTGATGGATGAGCTTCTGTTCGGTGGTGGCATACCCCAGCGCCATGTCGTTGACCCAGCGCTTCGCATCTATCGCCGTGGCGCCGCCGCGCTCACGCTCGGAAAAATGCTGTTTGATCCGGTCATGCAGCCCGTCGAGATTGGCGCGCACATGGGAGAGTATCTGGCTGATCCGATCCTGAAACTGGAGATGTACCAGCGTGTCGGAAATTTCCCCGCGGATGCCCTCACTTTCCTGGCGCAGCATTTCGGAGGACTCGCACAGGCTGGTGGTCACCGATTCAAAATTGGCGAGCACCTTGCGGATGGTTTGCTCCGCCTCATCGACCGTGAGCCGGTCGTCCTCGGCGAATTGTTCCGCCGTGGCGATTACTGCGGTAATCGCGCTATTGATGATGTTGACCTTTTCCGCCATTTTCTTGCCGGTATCGCTCGACAGGCTGGATAGCTTGCGCACTTCATCCGCCACCACCGCGAAGCCGCGCCCGGCCTCGCCGGCACGCGCCGCCTCGATGGCGGCATTGAGCGCCAGCAAGTTGGTCTGCGAGGCGATTTCGGCGACTTGTGCCGCCATTTGTTTGAGTTCCTCGGTGTAGGCGATCAGGGCACGGACATCCCGCACCATTTCGCCGCGCTTTTGCAGCGCCGCGTCCATCGAGCGGTTGACGGCGACCAGGTCGGCTTCGCTTTGCGCCAGCACCGATACCACGCAACCGCCGCCGTCCGCGCCATCCAGCCCGCCGGCGGATTGCTGCGCGGCGATCACCGAGGCGTGCAGGCGCTCGACAATGGCAGAAAACCGTGCCGTGACGTTGATGACGCCTTGTTCGGTCTGGCTGCACGCGAGCTCGATCTGCTTTGACCAGATCGGTGCGGCCTGGTCGCAGACTTGCTCCAAACCGGCAATGCCGCCCTCGGCGCGCATTTCCCGAACCGCGCTCTCGATGGCCGCCCGGGCTTGCGCCGTGACCTGTCCGACAACGGCGCGGCGCTGGCGCGCACACCACCAGCCGCACAGCATGGCGGCGCCGGCGGCGATTGCCGCCGCGGCCAGATTGGCGGCAGCGAAACCGCCCACCGCCAGGATCACCGCCGTACCTGCCGATCCGGACGCCAGCGGCGGCAGCCAGGAAAGCGAGCCGGTTTGCATGGTTATTTCGGTTTCACTGACTGCCATTTTTTTCCCCGGGTTGCCGCATGGCGGCCAATTCTTTCAATACCGCGCCGATCTCCATGAACTGGAGGGTCTTGTCGAAAAAATAATCGGCTCCGGCGCTCATGCAGCGGCTGCGATAGACTTCGTCGGCATGGTTGGTCAACACCGCGACCTTGATCGCGGTATGACGCGCCTTAACGCTTTTCAGCACATCAATGCCCGAGCCGCTTTGCAGGTTGAGATCGAGAATCACGACGTCGGGTAGCAAGGCGTCGATCCGTTCGATCGCCCCCGACTCGTCCACCGCATGCCCGATTACCGCAACATCGGGCACCTCCGCCAGCAGGGATTCCAGGCGCTCGCGCATGAGCGCGGAATCTTCTGCGATAAACACATCCATCAAGTCAGCCTTTCGTTGCGCCGCTTCAGGCCGCACATATTGATGGGCAAATGATGATCGCCCACGCACGACAAGTGCATCGGCGTCAGTCGGATTGTGCTGTAGGCGGTGAGGCGTTTTTTTTGTCGGTGTTTGTCTGACCAGGGTAGGGACTCCAGGCCGAAAGCCGTGCGCCATACTCCGGACTTTGCCCGCAACCCCGCGCAAACGCCTCGAATGACTGCGCATCCAGCGGTTTGCTATACCAATAACCTTGCAATATGTCGCAGCCCTGGTCACTGAGGAACTGGCGCTGCACGTCGGTTTCCACTCCTTCCGCCACCACTTTCAGCCCCAGGCTCTTGGCGAGCTGGATGACCGCGATGGCGATAGCGGTGTCATTCGCGTCGCCGGGAATGTCCATGACGAAAGAGCGGTCGATCTTGAGCTTGCTCACCGGAAAACGCTTGAGATAGCCCAGGGAGGAGTAGCCCGTGCCGAAATCGTCGATGGCGATGCTGAAGCCGTGCCGGTTCAACTGGTTGAGCTGGCCGATGGCGGCATCGGCGTTTTCCATTGCTGCGCCTTCGGTGATCTCCAGTTCCAGCGCGGATGCGGGGACATCGAATTCGCCCAGGATGCCGAGGATGTCTTCGACCAGGTTTTCCTGGCGGAATTGCCGAGGAGAGAGATTCACCGCAAAGTGCAGGCCGGTCAGCCCCAGTTCCCGCCAGACCTTGATCTGTCGGCAGACTTCACGTAGCACCCAGGCGCCGATGGGCAGGATCATGCCGTTTTCTTCCGCCAGCGGGATGAACTGGAGGGGCGAGACCATGCCGCGTTCGGGATGATGCCAGCGTAGCAGCGCTTCCGCGCCCACCAGCCGACCGGTGGCGAGATCAGCCTGCGGCTGATAGACGACGGCGAATTCGCCGCGTTCCAGGGCGCGGCGCAAATCGCTTTCCAGCGCCAGCCTGCCCTGCGTCCGCAGGTTCATTTCCTCGGTGAAAAAACGGAACGCGCCGCGGCCCAGCTCTTTGGCGTGGCACATGGCGGCATCGGCATTCCTGGTCAGGGCGTCGAAATCCTGTCCGTCGCCGGGGTAAAGGCAGATGCCGATACTGGCGCTGACGAAGGTTTCCTTGCCGAGCAAGGTTATCGGCTGACTGAGCCGCTGGATAATCATCTGCGCCACGCCGGCGGCGGCGTTAGAATCCTGCATGTCACCCAGGACGACGGCAAACTCATCGCCGCCCAGCAGCGCCACGGTATCGTTTTCCCGCACGGCGGCTTTCACCCGTGTCGCCACCTCGGCCAGCAGCAGATCGCCGATGTTGTTTCCCAGCGTATTGTTGATGTATTTGAAACGGTCGAGATTCAGAAACAGCAGCGCGGCTTTTTTGCTGTTGCGGCGGCAATCGGCCATTTCCCGCTCCAGCCGGTCGCGGAACAAAATCCGGTTGGGCAGGCCGGTTAACGTATCGTAGAACATCAATTGGGCCAATTTCTGCTCGGCGACCTGCTGCCGTTCATGGCTTTCAGCCTGCAATTGCCGGTTGGCCGTTTCCAGCCCGGCGACGGCTTCGGCGTTGCGGACGAGCATTTTCAAGGGATGGGCGATCAGCCACCGGAACAAAAGGGTGCCGATGGCCGCAGACAGCAAAGCCAGCGCCAGAATGGCGGCGACCGGCAATTGCGGCAACCCGATTTCAAGCGCCGCATGGTCAAGGCTGGAAACCAGCGCCAGCAAAGGCAGCAGGGAAACCGCCAGTGACCAGACCAGAAAGCGTCGAGTAAGCATGGATAAGCGCATTGTTATTCTCCGGCGATGGGCTGCCACGGTTTTTTATCGTTGCGGCAATCATATTTCCATGTTCGCTGGATGGGTATCGGCGTTAGTCGGATTGTGGCGTAGGCGGCGGGACGATTATTTTGTCGGTGTTTGTCTGACGAGGGGGTGCGGGCGGGTGCAAATCCAGGCCGGAGGAAGCGGCAACGGGCGGGGCTATCCCGCCAGATGCTTTTCCATGGCGTAGTGCATCAATTCGGCAGTGTTGCGCAGGTGCATTTTTTCGAGGATGCGGTGGCGGTGGGTGCTGACGGTTTTTACGCTTAGCGCCAGAGCTTCGGCGATTTGCGTGGGGGTTTTGGCCGAGGCGAGCAGCAGGAAAATCTGGTATTCGCGATCCGACAGGGTTTGGTGCGGAAGTTTTTCATCCCTCGCGCCGAGTTCGTTGGCGAGCATCTCGGCGACCGTCGGGCTGATGTATTTTTTGCCGCCGGCCACCCGGCGCACGGCCTCAATCACTTCCGCCGGCGCGCTTTCCTTGGTCATGTAGCCGGAAGCGCCGGCCTTGATCAGGCGCACGGCGTATTGGTCTTCCGGATAGATGCTGAGAATCAGCACGGGCAATTTGAGGTTTTCTTCGCGGATTTGCTTGAGGACGTCTATGCCGCTTTTGCCGGGCATGGAAATATCGAGCAGCACCACGTCGCAGCCGATTTCGCGCATCTTGCGCAAGGCTTCGGCGCCATTGGCGGCTTCCGCCACCACGCGCATTTCGGCGTTTTCCTCGACGATCTGTTTCAGCCCCTGGCGAACGATGGCGTGGTCGTCAACAATCAGTATGCGAATCATGGTTTTTCCTGGCACACCGGGTTATTCATGGGCAATAGCGCGGTTATCGTCAAGCCGCCGCCGGGAGGACTTTCAAAGCCGATGTGGCCGCCCAGCGACCTTGCGCGCTCGACCATGCCGCGTATGCCGTAGCGGAAGAGGTTATCGCGGTTTTCCTGATTCAGCCCGCAACCGTCGTCGCTCACGCGCAGGGAAACCGCGTCGTCGTCATGATAAAACGATACCCTCACGCAAGATGCGCCGGCATGGCGCGCCACGTTGGTGAGCGTTTCCTGAAAAATGCGGAACAAGGCGATCGAGCGGTCTTTGTCCAACTGGCCTTTGTCGGCGAGACAGGCCACCCGGCACTCGATGCCGGTGCGCTTGGCAAATTGCGCAGACTGCCATTCGAGCGCCGCCAGCAGGCCGAGATCATCGAGTATGGTGGGGCGCAGCTCGGTGATGACACGCCGCGTGACACCGACGGCATTGTCGAGCAGTTGCGACATCAGCTCGGCGCGTTCGATGAGCGGCGTGCCTTCCTCGTTCGCCGGCAATTTGCGCAACAGCCAGTAAACGTCCATTTTGAGGGCGGTCAGGGTACCGCCCAGGTCATCGTGGATTTCACGCGCGATGCGGGCCTTTTCTTCCTCGCGCACGGTCTGGAGGTGGTCGGAGAGGTCGCGCAGTTGCTGCGCCACCCGCTTGCGCCCAGAAATGTCCTCGGCGACCGCGACGAAATGCTTGATCGAACCGTCCTTGTTGCGTATCGGGGAAACGGTCAGGTTCACCCATATCAAACCACCGTCCTTGCGCACATAGCGCTTTTCCATGGCAAACGTGTCAATTTCGCCGGTGGCCACTTGCTCTAGGTGGACAATATCCTGCCCCAGATCTTCGGGATGGGTAATTTCCTGGAAAGTCATCCAGACCAGCTCATCATCGGAATAACCGACGATTTCGCAAAATTTCCTGTTAACCCGCAGGAAGGCGCCATACGGGGAAGTCAGCATCATGCCAATCTCCGCGTGCTCAAAAATATTGCGGAAGCGCTCCTCGCTTTCCCGCAATGTCTGCTCCATCTGGCGTTTGCGGGTGATGTCGCCAAACACCACCACCGCTCCGCTGATCCGCCCGTTTTCGATGATCGACGTACTGGTGTATTTCACCGGGAAGCGGCTACCGTCGCGCCTCCAGTAGAATTCGTCGCTCTCGTGCTGGCAGCCGCCCAGTTTGAGCGTGGACAGAACCGGACATTCCTCGGCGGGGTAAGGACTGCCGTCCGGTCGAGTGTGGTGCGAAACGTCATGCAGGGATAGTCCGGGCAACTCCTCGGCCTGGTAACCCAGCATTTTTGCCGCCGCCGGATTGGCAAAAGTGATTATCCCTTTCTCATCCAGGCCGCAAATACCCTCCCCGGCGGCGTTCAGGATGAGTTCATTGCGCCGCTTGAGATCGGCAATTTTCTGTGCCGCACGCCTGCTTTCGGTAATATCGGTCACCATCGCCAGTGCGCCGATGTATTCGCCGTCCTGGAATATCGGGCTAGTGGAAAGGCGCGCCCAAAACTCCTCGCCGTTCCTGCGGCGCAACCTGAATTCGTGCTGTTCGCTGACGCCCTGATGATGCCGTTCCATATCACTTGCGGCAGAGGCTTTGTGGCGCTCGTCCATGAGATCGAGCAGGGAATGCCCGACCATTTGTTCCGCATTCGTGTACCCCAGCATTTCGGCCATGCGCAGGTTGGCGAAAATGGTGGTGTAATACGAGTCGATCAGCCAGATGCCTTCCGCCGAGGTCTCGACGATCAGGCGGTAGCGCTCCTCGCTCTCTCGCAAACATTGCTCGGACTGAGTGAGCAGCCGATAGGGGATGCGGAAGGCGTGGGTAAATACGGCGGCATACAGCAGATAGTATGCGATGAGCTTATAAACATGCCCAAAAAAATTCAGCGTGCCGAAAATATTGGCGGTGACGAAAAAAAACTCACTTAACCCCATCACCGCAGCGGCCGCAAACAGCAGATCGGCATCGTAGGTCTGCGGCGCCTGTTTGCGGCGGTAAAAAATTGCGGCGGCGACAGTATAGAGGCCGACGATCAGGTATTCCACCCCTTGCTTGAACGGCGTCGGCTTGGTACCGGTAGCGGCATCGAACATCTGCGGCAGGGCCGGCTGGCGAAACAGGATCATCCAGTAGACCGCTCCGGCCAGCACCAGCGCCGCAACCGGGTATCCCACCCGCAGTAGCGCTCCGACTTCTCGTTGCCACGGCAACACAGCAACCGCCAACAAGACGAACGCCGCCGTTATCTGCGCCATCAGCCCGAAATAAATGCTTTTTTCGGCATCGCTGGGCGTGACGAAATCCGGCATGCCGGGGTAGGACAGCATATGAGCGAAACCGAGCAGGCCGACGAGCAGGAAGGCGCTCGATAGCAGCACCAGATTGACGCTGGCTTTCTCCCGTGAATTGTTGACGCCGGCGGTAAAGACCAGCATCCCCGCCAGCACGGTAAAGGTTTCCATGGCGGAGTGCAGCGGCAAATAACTTGCCGTGGCGATGGTGAAATGATGGGGTGACAACAGGACCGCGGTGACGGGCAGAATGAGCGCTATTAGCAGCCAGGAGACAATGCGTTTTTCGGATAATTTTCCCAGTGATTTCATGGTCAGCTCTAGGGCAACTTATCCTTTAAAAACAATCACGCAAAAATCCGTATCGTCACTGTCCGGTTAAACTCCCTGTAAAGTCGGCTGACTGCTGATTTGCAGGGAGTGTCGAGGTATTGCGCATAGCTGACACCGACCGTAACGTGTTTTTTCCGCGGGAGACTGGCTGTCCCGCGTCGCGGCCCCAGAGCCAAAGCCGGAAATTTACAGCCGAGTCGGGACAGTTGCAATATTCTCGAATGGCGCATCAGATATAGCTCACAGCGTTATGATGTCATCAATTAACAGAACAACAGTGGCGGCTTCAAGTCACGCCCCGGTAAAATTGGATGTTATATGTCATGATTTGATTGAACATATTACATCCTTATTTATCCAATAGACAAGCACAACTATATCTGTTGTTCAACAAGGCGACAGAAAATGGCGAATATTGAAAAAAAGAAGCTCTCTCTGTCCAAGCGGCTCGGCGGCAACATCGCCGTACGCCGCAAAGCGCTGCGGTTGACACAGGAACAACTGGCGCATCGGCTGGAAGTGGAGCCCGAAACCATTTCACGCATGGAACGCGGCATGACGGCGCCTTCGTTAAAAACACTGGAAAAGCTGGGCGAGATACTGGCCGTGCGGATGGCCGACCTGCTGGATGAGCAGTCTCCCGCGCCGCCCGACGGAGTGTTGGCAATCGCTGCATGGATTGCCGTGCTCTCGGAGAAGGACGAGGCTTTTGTGATGGACTGCCTGCGCCGGATGGTTGCGCACCTCGACCACAGGGAAGGTGTCCCGAAGCACTTGAGCCAGACTTGAGCCGCTCGCCAACCGGGTGCGGCGGCGAAGCATAACTTTTTCATCCTGCCCGGCGGCTTGGCCGGAGAGCCACACCGCCCGCGACGGAATTCGAAAATGGCGGGAGATTTCCCTGCAATTGGGTTAAAATCCAGCGCTTCGACCAAGCGCCCTTATCCCCTCGATTTTCCTCATGCCAAACACGCCCGAAACACCCCCGATAGTCCTGGCTTTTTCCGCGACCGACCCGAGCGGCGGCGCCGGCCTGCAAGCCGACATCCTGACCCTGTCCAGCATGGGCTGCCACCCCTTGTCGGTGGTGACCGCCATCACCGTGCAGGACACCCTGGGCGTGGAAGACGTGATGCCGATGGAAGCGGAATGGGTGGCCGACCAGGCGCGCTGCGTGCTGGAAGACATGCCGGTGGCGGTGTTCAAGGTCGGCATGATCGGTAGCGTGGAAAATATCGCCGCCATCGCCGAGGTGGTGGCCGATTATCCCGACATTCCGTTGATCCTCGACCCGGTGCTGGCCTCCGGTCGGGGGGACGAGCTGGCCAACGACGACATGCTCACCGCCTTGCAGGAAATGCTGATTCCCCAAACCACCCTGCTCACCCCGAACAGTCTGGAGGCAAGGCGCATCGCCGCGCTCGACGATGATGGCGACGATGAAATCAGCCTTGCCGAATGCGCTAAACGCATCATCGACATGGGTTGCGAATACGTGCTGATCACCGGCACCCATGAGAACACGCCGCAGGTGGTCAACACCCTTTACGGCGAACATGGCGTGCTGCGCAGCGACAGTTGGCAGCGCCTGCCGGGCAGCTACCACGGCTCGGGCTGCACCCTGGCGTCGGCCATCGCCGCCGCCATTGCCCACGGCCTGGAGATCCCGGAAGCCGTCAAGGACGCGCAGGAATTTACCTGGCAGGCGCTGAAAACCGGCTTCCGTCCGGGCATGGGGCAGCATATTCCAGACCGGCTGTTCTGGGCGCGCAGCGAAGAAGAAAATGGCGATGCCTGAAGACATGTGGCGGCTACCCTCTCCCGCTTGCGGGAGAGGGAGCAATGGTGAAAGACACTTGCTATGATTGGCGGTCTCTATGCCATCACCCCGGAATGCGCCGACACCGCGCGGCTATTGCAGATGGTCGAGCAGGCGTTGAAGGGCGGTGCCCGCCTGGTGCAATACCGCAGCAAGCAGGCCGACCCCGCGTTGCGCCACGAACAGGCCAGCGAGCTGCTGACGTTGTGCCAGCGCTTCCGTGTGCCGCTGATCGTCAATGACGACGTGCGCCTTGCCGACCTGACCGGCGCGGACGGCGTCCACCTCGGCAGGGGGGATGGCGGCGTTCGCGAGGCCCGGCTGATCCTCGGCCCCGGCAAGATCATCGGGGTTTCCTGCTACGACGATTTGCAGTTGGCGCTCGACGCCGAAACCCAGGGCGCGGATTATGTCGCCTTTGGCTGCTTCTTCCCGTCGCCGACCAAACCCGGCGCAATGGCCGCACCCCTGGCGCTGCTCCACGAGGCGAAACAAAGCCTCAGCATCCCGGTCGTCGCCATCGGCGGCATCACCCCGGACAACGCCGGCGCGCTGGCCGAGGCGGGCGCCGACGCAGTGGCGGTCATTTCCGCACTGTTCGACCATGGCGACATCCAGGCATGCGCAGGCCGTTTCGCTTTTATACTGGAAAAATCAACCCATCACACTTTGCATTGAGGCGATAATTATGACTTCACGCAACCAGCAGCTTTTCGAGAAATCTCAACAGTTCATTCCCGGCGGCGTCAACTCGCCGGTACGCGCCTTTAGTTCGGTCGGCGGTACGCCGCTGTTCTTCAAGCGTGGCGCGGGTGCGACGGTGTGGGATGAGGACGACAAGGCCTACATCGATTACGTCGGCTCGTGGGGGCCGATGATTCTCGGCCACGCCCACCCCGAAGTGGTCAGGGCGGTGCAGGAAACCGCCGCCAACGGCCTGAGCTTCGGCGCGCCCACCGCGCTTGAACTGGAAATGGCCGAGTACCTGTGCAACCGGCTGCCCGGCATGGATCAGGTGCGCCTGGTCAGCTCCGGCACCGAAGCCACCATGAGCGCGATCCGCCTGGCACGCGGCTTCACCAATCGTTCCAAGATCATCAAGTTTGAAGGCTGCTACCACGGCCATGCCGACTCGCTGCTGGTCAAGGCCGGCTCGGGCGCGCTCACCTTCGGCCAGCCCAGCTCCGGCGGCGTTCCGCCCGAGACGGCGGCACACACCGTGGTGCTGGCCTACAACGACGCGACCGCGCTGGCTGAAGCCTTCGCCCAGATCGGCGACGAAATCGCCGCCGTGATTGTCGAGCCGGTCGCCGGCAACATGAACCTGGTCGCACCCAAGCCGGAATTCCTCAAGGCAATGCGCGAGTTGTGTACAAAGCACGGCAGCGTGCTGATTTTCGACGAAGTGATGACCGGCTTCCGGGTCGGGCCGAAATGCGCCCAGGGATTATTCGGCATCACCCCCGACCTGACCACGCTGGGCAAGGTGATCGGCGGCGGCATGCCGGTCGGCGCGTTCGGTGGACGGCGCGACATCATGCAGAAGCTCGCGCCGCTCGGGCCGGTCTACCAGGCCGGCACGCTGTCCGGCAACCCGGTGGCGGTGGCGGCGGGCTTGGCCACGCTCCGGCTGGTGCAGACGCCGGGCTTCTACGACAAGCTGGCAGCGGCAACCCGCAAGCTGACCGAAGGCCTCACCGCCGCCGCCAAGGCCAAGGGCATCGCCTTCTCCGCCCAAGCCGTCGGCGGCATGTTCGGCCTGTATTTCCGCGCCGCGCCGCCGACCAGCTACGCCGAAGTGATGGAATGCGACAAGGAAGCCTTCAACCGCTTCTTCCATGCCATGCTGGACAAGGGCTTCTACCTGGCGCCTTCGGCATTCGAGGCCGGTTTCGTTTCCGCCGCCCACACCGATGCGGATATCGAAAAAACCATTCAGGCTGCGGCGGAGATTTTTGCGCAGATGGCGTAGGGAAGCCGGGGCTTACTGGGAAAGCGCGGAATAAACATCATTCCCGCGAAAGCGGGAATTTATAGGTATATGGAACCCCTTAGCGCCGGATGGACAGCCGGTCAAGTGCGGCGTTAAGGGCACCGCATTTATCTACGATCCTTCCAGTAGCCCGGGCGCCTGCGTTGATGTGCAAGCGCGATAACTCGAAGCTCTTGCAGCTTGACCTGATACACAAGGCTGTATGGAAATCGTCGCAACGGGAACCGACGAAGAGACCCTCGCCAGACGGCACCAAGCTCCGGGTTGCCGGATAGCATACCGAGTGCTCGCTCAAATTCAGAAATAAGCGAAATCCCAAGCTCATTATTGGCACGTTCGGTGTAGAACGCCGCCGCATCGTTGAGATCGGCCAGCGCCCCGGGATGAACAAACAAGTTCACTTGAGTGCTGCGCGAGCCTGTGCGATAGCTTCGGCTACCGGAATTAACCGGACGCTCCCGCTCTCAATGTCAGCGATACGCCTCTCAGCTTCGATGGCCCATGCTTCTTCGATCTCGGTATCTTCATCAAGGCTTGCAATTAAATGCTCGGCGAGTCTTGCCCGTTCATCTGCCGTCAACTTAAGCGTTTCAGCTTCGAGAAGTTCGAATTGTGTTTGCATTGATACCTCCAAGGAGAACACCCTTTTTCATTTTACTGCGATGCCACTGGTCAGTCACGCCCAGATTTGAATCCGCCCCTTGATTTATCGGGCATTATCCAAAGCAAACAAGACCGCTCTGGCAATTGCCTTGCCAACTCTGATAGTATTAAACCAAGTCTAAATCAAGGAACCGCCATGCGCCCGGCTCAACTCTCCACCATTCTGGATCGCGAATTTCTCAGCGCGCGCGAAGGCCAGCACACGCCGGTCATGCTGTGGGGGCCGCCGGGCGTGGGGAAATCGCAGATCATCGCCCAGGTTGCGGCGCGCCATGCGGTGCCGATCATCGACATCCGGCTATCGCAGATGGAGCCGACCGACATGCGCGGCATCCCGTTCCGGGTCGAAGATCGGGTCGAGTGGGCGATTCCGTCGATGCTGCCCGATGCCACGCGGCACGGCCCGTTCGGCATCCTGTTCCTCGACGAAATCAATTCGGCGCCGCCCAGCGTTTCGGCAGCGGCCTACCAGTTGATTCTCGACCGCCGTTTGGGCGACTACAAAATTCCCGAGGGCTGGGCGATTTTTGCCGCCGGCAACCGCCAGGGTGACCGTGGCGTGACCTATACCATGCCGGCGCCGCTGGCCAACCGCTTTTCTCATTTCGAGATCGAGGCCAATCTCGACGACTGGGTTGCCTGGGCTTACGCCAGCGCAATCGACGAACGGCTGATCGGCTTTCTGCGTTTCCGCCCCGAATTGCTGTTCGATTTCGACCCGGCGCATAACCCGGTCGCCTTCCCCAGCCCGCGCTCGTGGGAGTTCGCCCATCGCGCCCTGCACAAGTTCGGCGACCGCCCGGAACTGCTGCTGCCGACGCTGCAAGCCTGCGTTGGCCCGGCGGCGGGTCTGGAACTGAATGCCTTTGTCGAAAACCTCGACCGCATGCCCGACCTCGACGCCATTCTGCGCGGCGATGAAGTGGCCGTGCCGCGCGAGGTGGATCTCCAGTACGCTGTCGCCTCGGCGCTGGTGGGGCGCGCCATTCGCGCCAAAGGCAGCCCCGGGGCTGCCGAGATTCATGGCCGCATCCTCGATTACGCCAGCCGCTTCCCGCTGCGCGAAATGGGCATCATGCTGGTTTCCGACATGCACCGCGCCATCGGCCAGAACCTGTTTGCGGTGCCGCAATTCTCGAAATGGGCCAATGCGGTGGCCGATCTCATGCTGTACGAGATGTAGGGAATGGGCATGGGCAGCGCGGACATCGAAACCAAGCTGGCTGCCGCCCGCACCCGGCTGATTCTGGACAAGCCGTTTCTCGGCGCGCTGGTGTTGCGCCTGCCGATGATCGCCGCCGATCCGCAGTGGTGCCAGACCACCGCTACGGATGCCCGCAGCTTTTACTACAATTCCGATTACATCAATGCCCTGAGCCTGGATGAGACCCAGTTCGTGCTGGCCCACGAAGCGCTGCACTGCGCCTTGTCTCATTTCGCGCGGCGCCAGCACCGCGTCAAGCTGCGCTGGGATGTCGCCTGCGATCACGCCGTCAACCCGCTGCTGATCAAAGACGGCCTCAAGCCGCCGCCGGGCACGCTGATGTTGGACAGCTTTGCGGGCATGACGGCGGAGGAAATCTACCCGTTCATCGACGAGAACAATACCGACCAGCCGATGGATCAGCATATCTACGACGGCGCGGACATCGATGCCGAGAGCAACGGCCAGCAGCAAGGCGATGAGCAGCGCGAGGGCGGACAGGGACAAACACCGCGACCGGATGAAGCGCAATCCGGCGGCAGCCCGGAAGGCGCACAACAGAAGCCGGATAGCCAGAACGGCGCACCGCAGCCGCGCCCCCTGTCGGCAGGCGAGCGGGAATCTCTGGCTGCGCAGTGGCAGCAGCGGCTGGCCGGTGCCGCGCAGCAAGCCCAGCAGGCCGGAAAACTGAGCGGGCTGCTGGCGCGCATGGTGGGCGAACTACTCCAGCCCAGGCTGCCCTGGCGCATGCTACTGGCGCGCTACATGACGCAGGCGGCGCGCGACGATTTCAGCTACACGCGGCCATCGCGGCGCGAAGGGCCGATGATCCTGCCGTCGCTGCACAGCGCCCAGACCGACATCGTGGTCGCGCTCGACACCAGCGGCTCGGTCGGCAGCGACGAGATTAACGAATTTCTCGCCGAGATCAACGCCCTCAAAGGCCAGGTGCGCGCCCGTGCCACGCTACATGCTTGCGACGCCAGACTGGCCGAGGATGGGCCGTGGCTGTTCGAGCCGTGGGAGGAATTCAAGCTGCCGCGAGAATTTCCGGGCGGCGGCGGCACCGACTTCAGGCCGGTATTCGATTGGATCGAAAAGCAAGGACGGTCGCCCGATTTGCTGCTGTATTTCACCGACGCCGAGGGCGACTTTCCCGCATCGGAGCCGCCCTACCCGGTAATCTGGCTGGTCAAGGGCAAGACGCCGGTGCCGTGGGGGCAACGCATCCAGCTTAATTAAAAAGCTAACCGCCGATTAACGCAGATACACGCCGATATTTTTTCGATGTTATCAAGGCTTGCTTAGTCGTCAGGCAGGCCACTATTTCGCATTAGCGATTCGAAAATCTGCGTTAATCGGCGTCCATCGGCGGTTAATAGTTCTTTCGGGAATAAGCATCATTATGGAACTTTCAAGCGAAGACAGCCTGCGCCTCAACGTCCTGCTCGCCGGGGAAATTCAGGCGATCCGCATTGACGACAGCACCATGACCGTTCGCGCTCTGACGCCGCGCGGCGAAGCGGCGGTGAAGCTGCACCCGAATGGGCGTAACGATCAGTACCTGAAGCTGGTGCGCGAGGTTTTGGCGGGCCATGCGATCGGCTCGCCCGGCGGCTATCCGCTGTTTATTCAACGCTGGACGCGGATGGGGCAGGCTCGCGACAAGGGACTGGATCGTCTGCTGCTGCTTGGCGAACCGGAGGCGGTGGTGTCGGTAGCCTACTCCAACGGTCTGACCGACGAACTGGCGCGCCGTGCCTGGTGGGCCATGCAGAGCGCCGACAACGCGCGGCGCATGCTGGAGCGGGAGTGCGTGGTGCAGGGCGAAATGGGCAAAATCCTGGCAGCATATCTGATCGAGCACCTGCCTTTCGAGAATGCGCCGCACACCATCATCGACACAGTCAGAATCGTCCTTCAGCCCGGCCTGATCGACGAAACGGCACGCCAGCGCCTATGGAACAAGGGTGCGGGCGATAACGCCTACTATGTCGGATTCCTCGAATACCTGCCTGACGAACTGCCGGAACGACTGGCGGCGCGCGTCGACCTGGCCATTCTCCAGCCGAAGCTAACGGCACTGGCCGCTCAAGGAAATCCTTACGCCAAGCTGATGGAACGCGCCCTGTCCGGCCCCGGCCAGGCATTTCTGGCGACCAGCGAGGAAGTCTTGCGTCATCCGGCGGATCAGGATGTCGTTATTTCGCTGTTGAATGCGCTGGCGGCGTATTTTGCTGCGCTACGCTCGGCAAACTGCGGTGGCGACGCAATTGAAGTGATTCTTGCCCGGCTGGAAACGCCAAATGCCGGTGACGATCAACCGACGGAACTGCGCGAATTTCTGGATGCCGCGCCTGAACTGGCGGGAGAGATATGTGCGATGCGGATACTGTCGTGCATGGATGGAGGAGTGGCCGCGCCAATACTGTCACAGACCACCGCCTCCGGCACCGTGATGCGCAAAAAGCTGGAGCCGCTTATCACGCCGATCCTGCATCAACTGGCGACGCTGCGCGGACAACCGTTTACTGCCGCCACGTCGAGGCGGCAGCGCTGATGGGGGTGCTATTTAAACGGCAAAGAAAACAGGCCTCCCCCTTTAGCAAAGGGGGGAATTCCTCTATTTTGCCGCTATAAAGTCCCGTAGGAATGCAGGCCGGAAAGGAACATGTTCACGCCGAGGAAGGCGAACACCGTGACGATCAGCCCAACCACCGCCCACCAGGCCAGCATTGCGCCGCGCAATCCCCGCACCAGCCTGATGTGCAGCCAGGCCGCATAGTTCAGCCAGACGATCAGCGCCCAGGTTTCCTTCGGGTCCCATGACCAGTAGCCGCCCCAAGCTTCCGCCGCCCACATCGCGCCGAGGATGGTGGCGATGGTGAAGAAGGCGAAGCCGATAGCGATGGCCTTGTACATCACGTCGTCGAGCACTTCCAGCTCCGGCAAACGACTCGCCAGAAAACCTTTGCTCTTCAACAGGTAAGCCACGCCCACCATGGCCGCCAGGGAGAACGCGCCATAGCCGACGAAATTGGCCGGCACATGGATTTTCATCCAGTAGGATTGCAATGCGGGCACCAGCGGCTGGATGTGCTGCGCTTCGCGCCCGAAGGTGTACCACAGCAGGAAGGCGACGGCGGCGCTGATCACCGGCAGCACGAAAGCGCCCATCTGGCGGTTGTGATAGTGCTGTTCGTAATACAGATAGAGCAGCGCGGTGATGATGGAAAACAGGATGAACACTTCATACAGGTTGCTGAGCGGGATGTGGCCGACGTCGGCGCCGATCAGGTAGGACTCGTACCAGCGCACCATCAGGCCGATCAAGCCCATCGCGGTGGCGCTCCAGGTAATGCCGGCGGAAACGCGGTTGGTGAAGTCGGAACGCAGCGCCAGACCGAACCAGTAACCACCCGTCGCCATGACATACAGCGCGCTCATCCACATGATGGCGGACTGGCTGGCGAACAGGTACTTGAGCCAGAACGACTGGCCGGCGCGCGCCAGCTCGCCGTGATACTGGCTGATGCCGAACAGGCTCAGGAGCGCCACCACCGGCAACAGGATGCGCATCGGCTTCCAGAACCAGCCGAGGCCGACGAACATCGCCGCAGTCAGGAGCAGGATACCTTTTTCGTAAACGTCCATGTAATCGCCATACAACTGGAACGCATAGCCGCTGCCAACCACGAGCAGGGCGGCATACGCCCAATCGGAACGACCCAGGCTGCGCAGAAAAGAGATGCGCTGATAATCGTGCTGAACTGCTTCCATCGTCATCCTTTCAACAACCCGGCCAGATTTTGCTTGTGCTGGTTGAATTCATTTTCGAAATCCAGGGTCTTGCGATTGCTCGACATGGCAAACAAGACTTCGCCCGGTTTGACCAGCAACCAGATACGGCGTTCCCGGATATAAAACATTGCGAACAATCCCAGAACCAGCAGCACCGAACCGCCATACACCAGGTTTTTGCCGGGCGAGCGGGTCAACTGCAAGCCGCTCGACAGCACTTCTTCATAATTTTTAAGCTGAAGGTAAACCGGGCTGCCGTAATAAAAGCTGTCATTGATCGCATTCAGGCTCTCGCGCACGAATTGCGCGGTCGATGCGTCGGCTGGTAACGGCTTGAGGCCGGCACGTTCGCGTGCCAGCTGGTTAGCCTCGAACAGCGCCCGCTCCAGCACTTTCAGATAGGTTTCCGCCGCTTTTTCCTGCTCGGCCTTGGCCACGGCGCTTTCGATAAACTTGGCCAGCTCCTCGAAACCGCCACGGGCGAAAATTTCCAGCACTTTTCCGGTACTGTCGATCAGCTTGGCGCGCAGCGCTTCGTTTACCGTCGTGCCTGGCATTGCGCCAGCGGCAAAACGGCGCGCAATTTCGGGGTGGGACGCCTTGTCGAACAAGGTTGCGCGCAATCGCATATACCCCTCGACCCCACCGTTTTCGTCGGCTGGGAAGCGCACATAGCGGAACGGCTCGTTGGGTGCCGCGCGCATACCGCTGACCAGATAGCTGCGGCCATCAATTTGCATCGGCAGCATGAAATTATGGTATTCCCTGGCCTGCCCTTGCGCATCGCGGATTTTGTACTGGTAGCTGGGGCCGACATTGTGAACATGCTTCTGCGGCGCCGACGAGGCGGCATCGCCCATAATGCGCGAAGCCTTCTGCCAGAAACCGCCCGGCTCGACAGCATCTTCGGCGCGTTCCTCGGTGTCCTGGACATTGAACATCTTGAAGTCGGTGATCTCAACGGTGTATTGCGCATCGCCATTCGCCAGGCGGGAACTCTGGTTGACTTCGCCCTTGAACGGGAAAGGTTTGGCTACCGGCGAAAGCAGGTTCCAACCGCTCATCGTCAGGCGGGAACCGCCATCGCCGAAGCTCGCCTGGTAAATGGCGATACCCTTGTAAATAATCGGGTGATTCACCGAAACCGTGCCTTCGAACGCCTTTTTGGAATCCCGGTCGGAAATGACGATATCGCTCTCGAAGGATTTCGGCTGGCCGGTGGCGTAATGTTCGATGCGGAATTTTTTCAGGCCGATCTGAAAGGGCAAATCCTGGATCAGGTAGCCATCCGCCAGATTCAGGTAGACCACGTCCGCCGTGCCGGCTTCCGGGATGGAAACGCTGCCGCGAAAGGAAAGATTGGCGGGCGTCAGGCGGCTGATCGCCGGAACCTTGTCGGATGGCAGGTCGCGCGATTCCGTTTTTTTGTAGCCCAGCAGCTCCTGCACCTTGAGCGGGACATTGCCGTCGATCAGGCCGCCAAGGCAGATGATCACGATCGCCGCGTGGGTCAGGATGTAACCGAGGCGGGTCATGCTTCCGGTTTTTGCCGCAACCAGCGCGGGTTGCGCCTCGCCGCCGCCCGTCCTGACCTTGAAACGGAACCCCTGGCCGGCCAGATAGCCGGTCAGGCGCTGCACCGTGGCCGCTTCTTCCGTTGCCACCGGATATGCCGCCTGGTGCACGAAACCGCGCAGCGAGGCTTCCGTCGCATGCTCCCGGAACGACCGGATTTCGCGCAGCATCAACGGGGTCTGGCGGTAGATGCAAAAGCCGATCGAGAGAATCAGGAACACCAGGATCGCCAGGAACCAGCCGGCATGATAGACGTCGTACAGGCCGAGCGCGGCGAATGCCTTGAACCAGAACGGCCCCAGCTCGATCATGTAGTTCGAGTAGGGTTCGTTCTGTTTCAGCACCGTGCCGATAATCGAGGCGATGGCCAGCACTGTCAGCAGGCTGATGGCGAGCCGCATCGAGCTAAGCAGCTCGTAAACGGCACGGGAAAAAGAAGTATGGGAGGGTGTTTGCATCGATGGGGCCATGTTCAACTGACAAAAAAGGGTGACTTGCGCCACCCTGTTTTCATTCCGCTCGCCGATTTACGGCAAGTTTAAGGTGCAACTCGTCTCAATGCAGCCCGGTAATATATTCCGCGACGGCCTTCATGTCCTTATCCGACATTTTCATGGCGATCATCTGCATCATTTTGCCGGGATCGTTGGCGCGCTCGGAAGTGCGGAAGGTCTTCAGCTGGGCTTCGATGTATTCGCCATGCTGGCCGGCCAGATGGGGAAACTGTGCCGGCAGGCCGGCGCCAGTAGGGCCGTGGCAGCCGGTGCAGGCCGGGATGCCAAGCGCGGCGATGCCGCCGCGGTAAATTTTTTCGCCCTGCTCAGCCAGTGCCTTGTCCTTGGCGGCGGTCGGCGCCAGTTTCTGGCTACTGTAATGCGCGGCCAGATTTTTCATGTCCTGCGGGGAAAGGCCGGCGGCCATGCCCATCATGATCGGGTTCATGCGCACGCCAGACTTGAATTCGGTCAATTGCTTGTTGATGTACTCCGCATGCTGGGATGCCAGCTTCGGGTTGGCCGCAGCCGGGCTGTTGCCGTCCAGGCCGTGGCAAGCAACGCAAACCGTCGAAACGATCTGTTGTGCCTTTGCAGGATCGGCCTTGACCGCTGTTTCCGCGTTGGCGCCCGTGGCCGCCATCAAACCGAATACTGCCACCATCGCTATGGCCTGTTTCATTGCTCGCTCCTTAACCGTAACATCAAATGAATTGACACAAAAATAACTCGGCATTCTATACCAACAAGTCTTATCATGCCAAACTTAGAAAAAAGAGGTTTTTAATGGCATTATTTCAGGAAGCACAGTTTTTTATCTCGGCAGACAAGCTCACCGACCTTCCTCCGCCGCAAGGCGTCGAGATCGCCTTTGCCGGTCGTTCAAATTCCGGCAAATCAAGCGCCATCAATACGCTGGCCAATCGCAACCGCCTCGCCTTTGTCAGCAAAACGCCGGGCCGCACCCAACTGATCAATTTTTTCAGCCTCGGCAACCAGCGTTTTCTGGTCGACCTTCCCGGCTACGGCTACGCCAAGGTGCCGGAAGCCATGCGCCTGCACTGGCAGACCGTGCTGAGCCGCTATCTGATGGAACGGGAATCTTTATATGGTCTGGTGCTGATCATGGACGCCCGCCATCCGCTCACGCCGCTGGATCAGCAAATGCTCAACTGGTTTCTGCCCACCTGCAAGCCGGTGCACGTGCTGCTGAGCAAGGCGGACAAACTCAGCAAGCAACAGGCCACCGCGACCTTGCGCAACGTACGGGCGGAGCTCGAGCGCACCTATCCGAACTGCACGGTGCAACTGTTTTCCAGCCTGAAACGGGTCGGCATCGAGGAGGCGGAAACAGCGATCGGCAAATGGCTGGCCGCCGGGCTGGAAGAGGTGCCGGTTATCGATGCGAATTGACGCGGCGAAGCGAGGTTGATAGTCTTTGCGGAATAAAAAAACCCCCGGGTAAAGGGGAGTAAACCCGGGGGGCAAAACGCCTTAATGAGATTAAGGCACCCGCTCAGGGAGGAACGCGGGAGATGATGGGGATCATCTGCACGTTCAGAGTGGCGGAACTTGAGTAAAGTTCCTGCCGCCCTGAGATTTTTTTAATGGCTCTAAAACCGCTCTCTACCGGCAGGGCGCAAGCGCTGCGCGCATGCCGTCACGACAGGACTGTGAATATGCAAACTTCAAGTCAATATCCCCGCAAACGGATGCGCCGCATGCGACGCGACGAGTTTTCCCGTAGCCTGATGCGCGAAAACCTGCTGACCCCAGCCGACCTGATTTACCCGGTTTTCGTGCTGGACGGCAGCAACCGCAGCGAAGCGGTTGTCTCCATGCCGGGCGTGGTGCGGCAAACTTTGGACAAGCTTCTTCTGCAAGCGGAAGAATGCGTCAAGCTCGGCATTCCGGCGCTGGCGATTTTTCCGGTGATCGACCTGCCGCTGAAAAGCCTGGATGCCGCCGAAGCTTACAACCCCGATGGCCTGGTGCCGCGTGTGGTTCGCACCCTGAAGCAACGCTTCCCGGAGTTGGGCATCATCACCGACATCGCGCTCGACCCTTACACCAGCCATGGCCAGGACGGCCTGATTGATGGCGACGGCTACGTGTTGAACGATGAAACCGTCGCGGTTCTCGTCAAACAGGCGCTGACCCATGCCGAGGCCGGCGCAGACATCGTCGCCCCGTCCGACATGATGGACGGGCGCATCGGCGCGATCCGCGCCGCGCTGGATGGCGCAGGCCGCATCCATACCCGGATTCTGGCCTATTCGGCCAAGTACGCATCGAGCTTTTATGGCCCCTTCCGCGATGCGGTCGGTTCCGCCGCCAACCTGGGCAAGGGCAACAAGAATACCTACCAGATGGATCCCGCCAACAGCGATGAAGCCTTGTGGGAAGTGGGAATGGACCTCGACGAAGGCGCCGACATGGTGATGATCAAGCCCGGTATGCCTTACCTCGACATCGTCCGGCGCATCAAGGACGCCTATCAGGTACCGACCTTCGCCTATCAGGTCAGCGGCGAATACGCCATGCTCAAGGCCGCCGTCCAGAATGGCTGGCTTGACGAGAGGGCGTGCGTACTGGAAGCATTGCTGGGATTCAAGCGCGCCGGCGCGGACGGCGTGCTGACTTACTTTGCACTGGATGCCGCGAGGTGGCTAAAGGACGCCTGAATTACTGCCGATCCAGCTCCATGGATCGCCTTTCCCGCTCGACCTTGATGATATAGCGCTGGATCATGGATTGCATGTTTGCCGGCAAATCGACAAGCTGACAGCCGGCCCGCTTGGATGGCTGGCCGCTCCGCAAGGTCACGTCAAACACGCTCCGGATCTCCAGGGTTCCCACGATATTGCCAATGCCGGGCAAAACCAGTTGGCATCCGGGAAAAACCATTCCCTGTGTAAATGCGATATCGCACTGCGGCAGGGCCACGCCGATGCCGCCGATGCTGATATCCACGATCGTCATCTCAATTTTGCGGTCATTTTCAATCGACACAGTACATTTCAGCGGGTTGGCGATCGGCGTTGTCACCCGGAAATACCCTCGCCGCTGCAGCTTGACCAGCGACTCGGGGAGCTTGATCCTGAAGGCGTCACGGCCTTCGAACCGGATTTTTTCGATCCGCTCGGCGACGAACTGGACTCTCACCTTGTCATGGGTGGTAACGAAAATAATCCTGTCACTCTCGAGTATTCTCAGATTCAGCGCTTCGGTGGCGCCGAAATCCAGAAACACCTCTTCCCGATCCGCGTTGATGCCGACGATGGACGTCAGGATGAAATTTTTGCCGTGATCGAAGTGGGCGCTTAGCAGCCCGCCCTTTTCCATAATGGCGCGCAGCAGATAAACAATCTCCTTTTTCCAGTTGATCGAATATTTGCTGTAATCGTTTTCGGCAGAAGAAAATGGATTCTGCGGCGTATCTTGGGATGGGTTCACAGTGAAAAAGCGCAAAAAAATAAAAACAATGGAAACATCATGATTGCGGTCGATAACACCCTTGAAGCGGTTACCCGGAAGCAAGCCTGATGCTCCGGCCAAGGCCGAAGTATAAAGACTTTATCCCTCTTCTAGCAATGTTTCGACCTACCTGGCGCGAATCCGATCCGGCGATTTTTGTCCGGATGCGTGCGCGGGATCTGCCGCCTTTTCCCGCTTCAGTGGCGGCATGAAATTTTTGCGTCAGACGCTCTGGACAGGGAAAAACGGCCCGCTGATTCAAAACAACTGGTCTTTAACCTCTTCCGCGGATTTGCCGCCGCCAAAGAAACTTTCGCCCGCGCCGGACTGCTCGGACGGAATATTTTCCTGATAAAAATATTCTGGAATACCCTCTCCCCCATCGGCAACCCGGCGCCCGGTCTGTGCATTGATCTTGACCGTCACCACACCTTCCGGCACCTCCAGGCTTTCCTCCGGCACGCCATTCAACACCTTGCCCATATAGGACATCCAGATCGGCAACGCGGCCTGCGCGCCGGTTTCAGCGCCGCCCAGGGAACGGGGTTGATCGAAGCCAATCCAGGCAATCGCCACCAGTTTCGCATTGAACCCGGTAAACCAGGCATCCACCTGGTCGTTGGTGGTACCGGTCTTGCCGGCGAGATCCTGGCGTTTCAACTGCATGGCGCGCGCACCGGTGCCGAACCGAACCACATCGCGCATGATGGTGGTCATGATAAAAGCATTGCGCGCATCAATCACCCGTTCAGCGTCTTCACCGGCACGCTTGGGTTTGGCCCGCGCCAGCAGGGTGCCGCGGGCATCCACAATCCGGTCGATCAGGTAGGGCTGCGGACGGTAGCCGCCGTTAGCGAATACGGAATAAGCCGCCGCCATTTGCATCGGCGTAACCGACCCCGCACCCAGCGCCATGGTGAGATAAGGCGGATGCTGCTCGGGAGAAAATCCAAACCGGGTAATATAATCCTGTGCATACAGCGGCGTGATGGCCTGCAGGACGCGGATGGATACCAGATTTTTGGACTTGGTCAGGGCGGTACGCAACCGCAGCGGGCCGGAGTAGTCGCCCTCGTAATTTTTCGGCTCCCAGACCTGGCCGCCGGTTTGCGCCGCATCGACCACAATCGGGGCATCATTAATCACGGTCGCGGCGGTCATGCCTTTCTCCAGCGCCGCAGAATAGATGAACGGCTTGAAGCTCGAACCCGGCTGACGCCATGCCTGCGTGACGTGATTGAACTTGCTGCGGTTAAAATCAAACCCGCCGACCAGCGCGCGGATCGCGCCATCCTGCGGCACTACCGAGACCAGCGCCGCCTCGACTTGCGGCAACTGTAAAATCTGCCACCCGATCTTGTCGTCTTTCTGGACGCGAACCAGTGCGCCCCGCCGCAGCCGGATTTTCGGGCTGGCATTCTCGCTCAGGGCTTTTTGCGCGAACTTCAGGCCATCGCCGCCAATCCTGATGGTTTCACCGCCCTTGAGGTAACACCTGACGTATTTTGAGCCGGTCTCCAGTACAACCGCGGGAACCAGGCCATTGCTTTCATCCAGTTCCGCAACGGCATCTTCCAGTAGCTCATCAAGATTTGGCGCGTTGGCGGGCAATTCGACAAAGCCTTCCGGCCCGCGGTAGCCATGGCGCCGGTCGTAATCGAGAACGCCCTGATGCAGCGCCAGGTTAGCCGCCGCCTGATCCGCCTTGTGCAACGTGGTGTAGACCTTCATACCGCTGCTGTATATCGCTTCATGGTAGCGCTCGAACATGGCCCGCCTGACCATTTCTGCGACAAAATCCGCATTGACTTCCGAATTCTGAATATCACGCTTTACCACCAGCGGCTGCGCCAGAGCGGCCTGGTATTCCGCATCGGTGATGTATTTAATATCATGCATCCGGCGCAGGACATACTGCTGCCGCAGCTTCGCCCGCTTCGGGTTGATTACCGGATTGTAGCGGGATGGCGCTTTGGGTAGCCCGGCCAGCATTGCCATCTCTGCCACGCTCAATTGATCGAGAGGGCGGCCAAAATAAGTCTGGGCAGCGGCAGAAAAACCATAAGCGCGCTGGCCCAGATAAATCTGATTGACGTAAAGCTCGAAAATTTGATCCTTGGACAGGTAATGCTCGATTTTTAACGCCAGCAATGCTTCGCTGAATTTGCGCGTCAGCGTCTTTTCGCCGGACAGAAAAAAGTTACGCGCAACCTGCATCGTGATGGTGCTGGCGCCCTCGCGCGCGCCACCCGCCGTCAGGTTGGCCAGAGCGGCGCGCGCGACACCCAGGTAATCGACCCCGCCATGGTGATAAAAACGGTCATCTTCGGCAGCCAGTATCGCCTGGCGCATCTGTTTCGGAACCGCATCGATTTTTACCAGCGCGCGCCGCTCCTCGCCGAACTCGCCGATCAACGCGCCCTCTGCGGTGTAAACCCGCAAGGGAATTTTTGGCCGGTAATCGGTCAGAGCCTCCAGCGAGGGAAGATTAGGGTAGGCCAGGATTCCCGCCAGCATTACTGCGGCAAAACCAACAAAACCCAATACCAGAAACACCAACAGCGGGTATCGCCACCAACGAGCGGTCATTAAACTTTTCCCTGCATCCAGACAATTAATATTAGCCAAGCGACCGAGATTATATGCGTTCTTCGCTCGGCAAGAAAGAATTACCAAAAAATTACTTTACACACTCAGTACTTGTTGCTAGCATTTAATGTAAATTATACGTAGTGCGCACCCGCAACCGGGTAACATCAAAAAGGAAACTCGTGCAGTTCGACTTCCATCTGAATCTCGATTTCCTGCAAGCCAAGTCCCCGCCGCTTATCGGCGTCGACATCAGCACTTCGTCCGTTACCATGGTCGAGCTCAGCGACGCCGGCAAAGGGTTGTACCGCATCGAGCGCTATACCATCGAGCCTTTGGCAAGGGATGCGATTATAGACGGCAACATCACCAACCTCGAAATGGTTGCGGAAGCCGTCAAGCGCGCATGGCGCCAAATGGGAACACACACCAAAAATGTCGCCTTGGCCCTGCCGGCGGCAGCCGTCATCACCAAAAAAATTGTCGTACCGGCCGGACTTGAAGAAAACGAGCTGGAGCTTCAGGTCGAAGGCGAAGCCAACCAGTATATTCCCTTCGCGCTGGACGAGGTCAACCTGGACTTTCAGGTACTCGGGCCCGCCCCAAACGCCGAGGGGGAAGTTGAAGTCCTGATCGCGGCCTCACGCAAGGAAAAGGTCGAAGACCGGGTTGCCGCCGTCGAATCAGCCGGACTGAAAGCCCTGGTCATGGATGTCGAGTCTTTCGCTGCCCAGACCGCTTATGAACTGATCGCCCCGCAACTCCCCAACGCCGGAAAAAACCTGACCGTCGCCATCGTCGATATCGGCTCCACCATGATGCATGTCAACGTACTGCTCAACAACCAGTCGGTTTACCTGCGCGAGCAGACTTTCGGCGGAAACCAGTTGACCCAGGAAATCCAGCGCCGTTATGGCCTGTCGATGGAAGAGGCGGAAATCGCCAAGCGCAACGGCGGCCTGCCGGAAAATTACCAATCTGAAGTATTGCAGCCTTTTTTGGACACTCTCGCACTGGAAGTGGCGCGAGCCTTGCAATTTTTCTTTTCCTCCACCCAGTTCAACCGGGTTGATCAAATTCTGCTGGCGGGCGGATGCGCCATGATTCCTGGCGCGGAAGAAGCCGTCTCCCAACGCACCCAAATTCCCACTTCCATCGCCAATCCCTTCGCCGGCATGGCGGTTTCGGCGCGCATCAAACCTCGCCAACTGGCGCAGGATGCGCCAATATTGTTGACCGCTTGCGGGCTCGCCGTGCGGAGATTCGATACATGATCCGCATCAACCTGTTGCCCCATCGCGAACAGAAGCGCGCCGCGCGCCAGCGCCAGGCCGCCTTTCTGGCCGGCGCCGTCGCGGTGCTGGGTCTGCTCGCCGCATTCATGGTTCATGCCGTCCTTGGCGCCCAGGTAGAAAACCAGGGGGCACGCAACCAGTACCTGGAAGCGGAAATCAAAAAACTCGATAGCCAGATCGCGGAAATTAAAATACTCAAGGAAAAAACCCAGGCCATGCTGGCCCGCAAGCAGGTGGTGGAAACCCTGCAAAGCAATCGCGCCGCGGCTGTTTACCTGCTTGACCAACTGGTACGTCAGTTACCGGACGGCGTATACCTCAAGGCAATCAAACAGACCGGCTCCGACATCAACCTGCAAGGATATGCGCAATCCAATGCGCGGGTAGCCACCTTGATGCGCAACCTGGAGTCCTCTCCCTGGCTGCAATCTCCCAATTTGATCGAGGTCAAGGCTGCCACGGTGAACAATCTGCGGGTCAACGAATTTTCCTTGAATGTAAAACTCACGCCACCCGTGCCGGACATGGATAAAGGAAAAAATACGAAGAAAAGCGGTATGGTATCCAGGGATAAAACATCATGAATCTGGATGATTTCCGCAAGCTCAATCCGAATGACTTCAGCAACTGGCCGACCGTTCCGAAGGCCATCGCACTGTGCGCGCTGTTCGTGCTCATTCTTTTCGCCGGCTACTGGTTCGACTGGCAAAACCAGCTATCCGAACTCGACACCGCGAAACAAAAAGAAGCCCAACTGCGCGAGTCCTTCCTCGCGAAAAAGAAACAAGCCGTCAATCTGGATGCTTACCGCAGCCAGCTCAAGGATCTTGAGCTGGCGTTCGGCGCGCTGATCAAGCAACTGCCCAACAAGGCGGAAATGGACGCGCTCCTGACAGACATCAATCAAGCCGGACTCGGACGAGGGCTGGAATTCGAGCTATTCAAGCCGGCCGAAAAGGAAACCTTATCCGATTTTTATGCCGAACGGCCCATTGCCCTTCGCGTCACCGGCAACTACCATGACCTGGGTGCCTTTACCAGCGACGTATCCCGTTTGCCGCGTATCGTCACCCTCAGCGACATCAATATCACGCCCGGCACTCATGCGCTAATCATGAGCGCGACGGCAAAAACCTATCGCTACCTCGACGAAGACGAACTCACCGCACAAAAAGCAGCCCAGAAAAAAGCCGAAAAAGACAAGAATAAAGGGGCCAAAAAGTGAGGCTCTCCACTCTTCTGATCATAGTCAGCCTCGGCCTCTCAGCCTGTAGCTGGGACGGCATGGACGACCTGAAACAACTCACCTCCGCGTCCGGAGAAGGATTGCGCGGCAAGATCGAGCCCTTGCCTGAAATCAAACCCTATGAATCTTTTACTTACAACGCCTTCGACCTGCCCGACCCTTTCAAGCCGCGCAAACTGTTGCCGGGCAAAGGCGGTGGATTGCAGCCGGATCTTGCCCGCAACAAGGAAAAGCTCGAGGAATTCCCGCTGGAAAACCTGAAAATGGTGGGCACCCTGCAACAAAACAAAATTATCCACGGCTTGGTGAAAACCTCTGATGGCGGCCTGTATCGGGTCAAGGTGGGTAACTACATGGGGCAGAATTTCGGCATGATCACCAAAATTACAGAAAACGAAATTGTCATGACGGAAGTTGTCCAGGACAGCACCGGAAACTGGATCGAACGAAATACCCGCATTAATCTGGCCGACGCACCAGATCAAAAGCAGAAATAGAGGTCGCCATGAATATCGTCAACAAAACCATTGCCCGCTTCATCCAGGCCGCCTGCCTGGCCGCCTTCTTTATGGCCCACAGCCACGCAGCCGTCGAGCCATCCAGTGCCGCCACCGAAGCGCTCCCGAACAGCATCGAAAGCCTGGATCACGCTACCCTGCAAAGCGGCAAGATACTGATCACCCTGAAATTGAAACATCCCCTGAAAAATCCCCCCGCCGGGTTTGCCATCAACAATCCGCCGCGGATTGCCCTGGACCTGCCGGATACCGCCAATGGGCTGGGAAAAAACAGCGTCAACATCGGTGAGGGCGTATTGCGCAGCCTGAACATCGTGCAGGCTGGCAAACGCACCCGGCTGGTTATCAATCTTTCCAAGCCTGCCGGCTATGAAACCAAAATCGAGGGAAATACCTTGCAGATCACCCTGCAAGGCGCCGAAGCGACGGGTGTCACATCGAACGTAAATGCACAGTTTGCAGAGGCTGTCCCCGGCGCGCAAAAACATGCGCTGCAGGATGTCGACTTCCGCCGGGGCAAAGGTGGAGAAGGCCGGATCGTGGTCGATCTTTCCGACACCAACACCGGCATCGACATCCGCGCCGAAGGCAAGACTGTCGTGGTGGAGTTCATCAACACCACCCTCCCCCGCAATCTGGAACGCAGGCTCGACGTCGTTGATTTCGGCACACCGGTGCAAACAGTCAGCACCTTCAGCCACGGCAACAACACCCGCATGGTGATCGAACCCAAGGGCAAATGGGAACACTCCGCCTACCAGACCGATCGCCAGTTCATTCTGGATATCCGGCCAATTATCGAAGATCCGACCAAGCTCGTGCAGGGATCGAAAACCGGCTATGTCGGCGACAAGCTTTCGCTTAACTTCCAGAACATCGAAGTGCGTGCCGTGCTGGAAGTGCTGGCCGAATTCACCGGCCTGAACATCATCTACAGCGACTCGGTCAGCGGCAACTTGACCTTGCGCCTGAAGGATGTGCCGTGGGATCAGGCCCTGGATATCATCCTTCACACCAAGGGTTTGAGCATGCGCAAATCCGGCAGCGTCATCTGGATTGCCCCTTCGGACGAACTGGCGACCAAGGAAAAACTGGAACTGGAAACCGGCCAGCAAATTCTCGACCTGTCGCCGGTGCGAACCGAAAGCTTCCAGATGAAATACCAGAAGGCGGCTGACGTCAAAACGATTCTCTCCGACAAAACCCAGCAAATCCTTTCCAAGCGCGGCAGCGTGGTGATCGACCCGAGAACCAACACCCTGTTTATCCAGGATACGGCAACCAAACTGGAAGAAATCCGCGGGCTGATCAATCAGATCGACGTGCCGGTAAAACAGGTCTTGATCGAATCCCGAATCGTGATCGCCAGCGACTCGTTCAATAAAAACCTTGGGGCAAGGCTGGGCTTCCAGGATCACGGCACCGGACCGGACGTCGGCAGCTCCCTGGGAACGCTTGGGAGCCAGGATGCACGAGTTGCCTTGGGCGGCAAACTTGAGGCTCCGGGATACAATACCGGGCAATCCGCCGATGTACCGACCTTCAACAATCAGGGGTTGAACGTCAACATGCCCGGTGCCAGCATCGGCGGCCTTGCGCCAGGGGTTATTTCCATGGTGCTGTTCAAGGCGGGCGCCACCAAATTCCTGAACCTGGAACTCAGCGCCTTGCAGGCGGACGGCAAAGGCAAGACCATTTCCAACCCGCGTGTACTGACCGCCGACCAGACCGAAGCAACCATCGAACAAGGCACCGAGATCCCCTATTTGCAGGCGTCCAGCAGCGGCGCCACTTCCGTTGCCTTCAAGAAAGCCGTGCTGAGCCTGAAAGTAAAGCCGCAGATCACGCCGGACGACAACATCATCATGGACTTGAAAATCAACAACGACGAGCCCGATTACAAGCACATCACCGCAGGCGTGCCGCCGCTGCTGACCAAGCAGATCACCACCCAGGTGCTGGTTGAAAACGGCGGCACGGTGGTGATCGGCGGCATCTATACCCAGACGCAAGGCAGCACCGTGACCAAGGTTCCGCTGCTGGGCGACATCCCGGTTGTCGGCATCTTCTTCAGGAACAAAACCGAGCAGGATGACAAATCCGAGCTGCTGATATTCGTTACCCCCAAAATTCTGAAAGAAAGTCTCAATTTGCGCTGATAATCAAACGGTCATGGCAACTCATTACCCCGAAAAATAAGACTCCTTTCGCCATGACCATTTCCCTCACCCCTAACCCTCTCCCGCAAGCGGGCGAGGGGGACGCGGTACGCTTCGCGTGCTTTACGTTAATGAAGGGTGGCCTTGACTGCTCCAAACCTGGTTTTTCCGTTAAAATGCCTGTCACGATGACCACCCTTAAAGGGAACGAGTGACAGGCAATATTTTTTTAGTCGGTTTGATGGGCGCAGGCAAAACCACGATCGGCAAGCTGATCGCCAAGCACCTCGACAAGATTTTTTTCGACTCCGACCACGAAATCGAGAAGCGCACCGGGGTCAATATTCCGCTGATTTTCGAATTGGAGGGGGAGGCCGGGTTTCGCGCCCGCGAGGCGGCGATTATCAAGGAACTGTCCGAACAAAAAAACATTGTGCTGGCAACGGGCGGCGGCGCGGTGCTGAACCCGCAAAACCGCGATAGCCTCCGCCACAACGGCACGGTGATCTACCTGCGCGCCAGGGTGGAAGATTTATGGCGCCGCACCCGCCATGACAAAAACCGGCCATTGCTGCAGACTGCCGACCCTCTTGCCAAACTGAAAGAGTTGTTCGCACAACGCGACCCGCTTTACCGCGGAATCGCCGACATTGTCGTGGACTCGGGCGAGCAAAGCGCCCATGCCCTGGTGGGCCAGATTGAAGAACATCTGAAACGCCTTTACGAAAACAACGCCAAACCGAACTGAATATCCCCCGAAAATCATGCAAACCCTTACCGTAGACCTGAACGAACGCGCTTACCCGATCCACATCGGCAAAGGTCTGCTGCGCCGCGCCGATCTAATCCTGCCGCACCTGGCACGGAAACAGGTCGCCATCGTCACCAACACCACGGTCGCGCCGCTCTATCTCGACACCCTGAGCAATGCGCTGGCGGCAGAAGGCATAGACATCGTCCCGATCATCCTGCCCGACGGGGAGGCCTACAAGAACGCGGACACCCTGAACCAGATCTACGATGCCCTGCTGACTCATCGCTGCGAACGCAAGACCACCCTGATCGCGCTCGGCGGCGGCGTCATCGGCGACCTCACCGGCTTTGCGGCGGCGACTTATTTACGCGGCGTGCCCTTCATCCAGATTCCGACCACCTTGCTGGCCCAGGTGGATTCCTCGGTGGGCGGCAAAACCGGCATCAACCACCCGCTGGGCAAGAACATGATCGGCGCGTTCTACCAGCCCAAGCTGGTGCTGGCCGACACCGCCACCCTCGACACCCTGGCCGACCGCGAACTCTCCGCCGGCCTGGCCGAAGTCATCAAATACGGCCTGATTTGCGACCTGTCGTTTTTCGGGTGGTTGGAACAGAACGTGGAAAAGCTGCTGGCGCGCGACCAGGAGGCGGTTGCCTACGCCGTCAAGCGCTCCTGCGAAAACAAGGCGGCCGTGGTGATCGCCGACGAGCGGGAAGGCGGCATCCGCGCCCAGCTTAATCTCGGGCACACCTTCGGCCATGCCATCGAGGCCGGCATGGGCTACGGCAACTGGCTGCACGGCGAGGGCGTATCTGCCGGCACGATGCTGGCGGCAAACCTGTCGCAGCGGCTCGGCTGGCTCAGCGAACAAGACGTCGCCCGCATCCGCGCCCTGTTCGTGCGCGCCAAGCTGCCGGTCGATGCACCCGATCTGGGCGTGGAAACCTATCTGGACTTGATGGCGGTAGACAAAAAAGTGGAAAGTGGCCGGATGCGCTTCGTGCTGCTGAAAGCCATCGGCACCGCCGTCGTCACCGCCGACGTGGCGGAACAGGCACTGCGCGACACCCTGCACGACACCACCCGGCATGACTGAGCGCCTCGCCCGCTACGCGGCAAAATCCGAAATCTCCCTGGGCCGTCGCTTCGACGAGCCGATCCCAGCGGGGCGCAGCCAGTTCCAGCGCGACCGCGACCGCATCATCCACTCGACGGCATTCCGCCGGCTGGAATACAAGACCCAGGTATTCGTCAATCACGAAGGCGACCTGTTCCGCACACGGCTGACTCACAGCCTGGAAGTGGCGCAGATCGGTCGCACCATCTCGCGCAACCTGGCGCTCGACGAAGATTTGGTGGAGGCCATCGCCCTGGCTCACGACCTCGGCCACACGCCGTTCGGTCACGCCGGTCAGGACGAGCTCAACGACTGCATGAAAGACTACGGCGGCTTCGAGCACAACCTGCAATCGCTGCGCGTGGTCGATCTGCTGGAAGAGCGCTATGCCGAGTTCGACGGCCTCAACCTGACCTTCGAAACCCGCGAAGGCATCCTCAAGCACTGCTCGCAGGAAAATGCCCGCGCCGCCGGTGATGTCGGCGAGCGCTTCCTGTCGAACCGGCGCCCTTCGCTGGAAGCGCAGGTAACCAATCTCGCCGACGAAATCGCCTACAACAACCATGACGTGGACGACGGCCTGCGCTCCGGCCTGATTTCGCTCGAGCAACTGGCCGAGGTCAGCCTTTTCGCCCGCCACCTCAAGGCCGTGCGCGACCAATATCCTGACTTGGCCGACCGCCGCCTGATCCACGAAACGGTGCGCCGCATGATCAACACCCTGGCGCTCGACCTGATCGACCAAAGCACGAAAAACATCATCGCCGCCGCGCCGCAATCCATCGCCGACGTACGCGAAGCGCCACCCCTGATCGCCTTCAGCCCGGCCATTCATGAAGAGCAGCAAGAGCTCAAGCGCTTCCTGCGCACCCATCTATACCGCCACTATCTAGTCATGCGCATGAGCAGCAAGGCCAGGCGTACCATCCGTAACCTGTTCCATGCCTTCCTTGACGATGTTCGTCTGTTGCCGCCGCAATTCCAGGAAAAAGCCCAGCAGGACAAGCCCCGCGCCATTGCCGACTATATCGCCGGGATGACCGACCGTTACGCCATCCGCGAGTACCAGCGCCTGTTTGCCATCGAAGAAGACTAGGCTTGGCGATCCGCCCGGATAGGGCGCCAATGCTTCGCCAATCTTGCCATCCGCCCCAAGACGAGGTAACATTTCCGCCCTTTCGCCCTGATTTTGCCGGGCGCAAGATATTGATTGGCCGACACTTTAAAAATTTCAGGGTGCCGCTAAAAACCCGGAGTTCGCCCAAATACAAGGCGCGAATAAAATTTCGCAGCGCCGCATATGGTTGATATGTAAGCAAGAAATTTTCTTCGCAACGCAGTAGTTGGGATGAAATCTGGATTTTTAGAGGCGCCCTAGTTGTGAATGATTTGATAAGGAACAGCGTGAGCCATTCTTCGTTGCCGCTACAACAAGGGTTGTACGATCCGCGCCATGAGCGCGACGCATGTGGTGTGGGCTTTGTGGCACACATCAAAGGGACGAAAAGCCATGAAAGGGTGCGCCAGGGCTTGCAGATTCTGGAGAATCTGACCCATCGCGGCGCGGTCGGTGCCGACCCGCTGGCCGGCGACGGCGCCGGCATCCTGATCCAGATTCCCGATGCCTTCCTGCGCAAGACCTGTTCCGCGCTTGGCATGACCCTGCCGGAAGCGGGCCGGTTCGGCGTCGGCATGTTGTTCCTGCCGCGCGACAAAACGGCACGCGCCGCCTGCGAACAAATCATCGCCGCCAAAATCGCCGCCGAAGGCCAGCAATTGCTTGGCTGGCGCGATGTCCCGGTGGACAACAGCAGCCTGGGGGAAAGCGTCAAAGTCGTCGAGCCGGTGGTGCGCCAAGTGTTCATTGGCTGCGGCGCGAATTGCCCGGATAACGACAGTTTCGAACGCAAGCTGTTCGTCATCCGCAAAACCGCTGAGCACGCCATCCGCAATCTGCCTGGCGAACAAGGCAGCGGTTTTTACGTCCCCTCGCTGTCCTCGCGCACCATCGTCTACAAGGGCATGCTGCTGGCAAACCAGGTCGGCGCTTATTACCGCGACTTGCAGGATGAAACCGTGGTCAGCGCGCTGGCGCTGGTGCATCAGCGTTTTTCCACCAACACCTTCCCCACCTGGGATCTGGCGCACCCGTTCCGCCTCATCGCGCACAACGGCGAAATCAACACCCTGCGCGGCAACGTGAACTGGATGGCGGCGCGCCACGCCGCGATGTCGTCCAAACTGCTCGGCGCAGACCTGGAAAAACTCTGGCCACTGATCGTTGATGGCCAGTCCGACTCCGCCTGTTTCGACAACGCACTGGAACTGCTGGTGGCCGGCGGTTACTCCCTGCCGCACGCAATGATGGTGCTGGTGCCGGAAGCCTGGGCCGGCAACCCGCTGATGGACGAAGAACGCCGCGCTTTCTATGAATACCATGCCGCGCTGATGGAGCCGTGGGACGGCCCCGCCGCCGTGGCCTTCACCGATGGCCGCATGATCGGCGCCACGCTGGATCGTAACGGCCTGCGCCCGGCGCGTTACCTGGTC
Organism: Sulfuricella sp.; assembly: GCA_028713975.1. GTDB lineage: Bacteria > Pseudomonadota > Gammaproteobacteria > Burkholderiales > Sulfuricellaceae > Sulfuricella. The sequence goes on along the minus strand of JAQTNE010000003.1, from coordinate 90,334 downwards.
ACCGACGACGACGTGGTGCTGATGGCGTCGGAAATGGGCGTGCTGGACATCCCGCAACACCAGATCGTGAAGAAATGGCGCCTGCAACCAGGCAAGATGTTCCTGATCGACCTGCAAGCAGGCCGGATTATCGACGATGCTGAACTGAAACAGCAGTTGTCCACCGCCAAGCCTTACCGCGAGTGGATCGAAAAATCCCGTTATTTCCTCGACGATCTGTCTGCTGTCGATGGCGCAAACGTCGCATTGAAGGAAAGCCTGCTCGATACCCAGCAGGCGTTCGGCTTTACCCAGGAAGACCTCAAGTTCATCCTCGCGCCGATGGCTTCCTCCGGCGAAGAAGCGACCGGCTCGATGGGCAGCGACACCGCCTTGCCGGTGCTGTCCGACAAGAACAAGCCGCTCTACAACTATTTCCAGCAACTGTTCGCGCAGGTGACCAACCCGCCGATCGACCCGATCCGCGAAGAGATCGTGATGTCGCTGACCTCGTTCATCGGCCCCAAGCCCAACCTGCTCGGCATCGACGAAACCAACCCGCCGCTGCGCCTGGAAGTGCACCAGCCGGTGCTGACCAATGAAGACATGGCCAAGCTGCGCGGCATCGACAAGCTGACTGGCGGCCAATACAAATCGGCGGTGCTGGACATCACTTACCCGGCACAACAGGGCGCGGACGGCTGCGAAGCCGCGATTGACGCCCTGTGCGCCGCCGCCGACAAGGCCGTGGCGGACGGCTACAACGTCCTGATTCTGTCCGACCGCACGATGTCGCGCGAGCGCGTTGCCATCCCGGCGCTGCTAGCCTGCGCCGGCGTGCATCATCACCTGGTACGTGAAGGGCTGCGCACCAGCGCCGGCTTGGTGGTGGACACCGGTTCCGCCCGCGAAACGCACCACTTCGCCCTGCTCGCTGGCTATGGCGCCGAGGCCGTGTGCCCGTGGCTGACCTTCGAGACCATCGACGCGATGACCGACGCCCTGCCCGCCGGCCTGTCCGGCAAGGATGCCAACAAGCGCTTCATCAAGGCGGTGAACAAGGGGCTGCTCAAGGTGATGTCGAAGATGGGCATCTCCACTTACCAGTCCTACTGCGGCGCGCAGATTTTTGAAGCCATCGGCCTGAATGCCGACTTCATCGCGCGCTATTTCACCGGCACCGCAACCCAGATCGAAGGCATCGGCCTGCACGAAGTGGCCGAAGAAGCCGCGCGCACCCACCAGTCCGCGTTCGGCAATGACCCGGTGCTGTCCAACGCGCTCGAGGCCGGCGGCGAATACGCCTACCGCGTGCGCGGCGAAGAACACCTGTGGACGCCGGATTCCATCGCCAAGCTGCAACACGCGACGCGCGCCAACAATGCCCAGACCTACAAGGAATACGCCAAGCTGATCAACGACCAGAGCGCGCACCTGAAAACCCTGCGCGGTTTGTTCGAGTTCAAGCAGGCCGGCGCACCAGTAGCGCTCGAAGAAGTCGAACCGGCGAAAGAAATCGTCAAACGCTTCGTCACCGGCGCGATGTCGCTCGGCTCGATTTCCACCGAAGCCCACACCACGCTGGCCATCGCGATGAACCGCATCGGCGGCAAGTCAAATACTGGCGAAGGCGGTGAGGATGCGGCACGCTTCAAGCCGATCAAGGCCGGTGCCAAACTGTCCGAAATCATCGGCAAGGGCCGGATCGAAGCCGACCAGGTGCTTAAGGAAGGCGATTCGCTGCGCTCCAAAATCAAGCAGGTGGCCTCCGGTCGCTTTGGCGTGACGGCGGAATACCTGTCCAGCGCTGACCAGATCCAGATCAAGATGGCGCAAGGTGCCAAGCCCGGCGAGGGCGGCCAGTTGCCCGGCCACAAGGTGTCCGAATACATCGCTCAATTGCGCTTCTCGGTGCCGGGCGTGGGCCTGATTTCGCCGCCGCCGCACCACGACATTTACTCGATCGAGGATTTGGCGCAGCTGATTCATGACTTGAAAAACGCCAACCCGAGCGCCTCGATCTCGGTCAAGCTGGTATCGGAAATCGGCGTCGGCACGGTTGCAGCCGGCGTCTCCAAGGCCAAGGCCGACCACATCGTGGTGTCCGGTTTCGACGGCGGCACCGGCGCATCGCCGCTGTCCTCGATCAAACATGCCGGCACGCCATGGGAACTCGGCCTGGCGGAAACCCAGCAAACTTTGGTGCTGAACCAGTTGCGCGGGCGCGTCGGGCTGCAAGTAGACGGCCAAATCAAGACCGGCCGCGACGTGCTGGTCGGCGCCCTGCTGGGTGCGGACGAATTCGGCTTTTCCACGGCGCCGCTGATCGTGGAAGGCTGCATCATGATGCGCAAATGCCACCTCAACACCTGCCCGGTCGGCGTTGCCACGCAAGACCCGGTGCTGCGCAAGAAATTTACCGGCCAGCCCGAGCACGTGGTGAACTTCTTCTTCTTCGTTGCCGAAGAGGTGCGCGAGCTGATGGCGCAAATGGGCATCCGCAAGTTCGACGATCTGGTCGGGCGCAGCGACCTGCTCGACGTCAGGCAGGGCATCGCCCACTGGAAGGCGCGCGGCCTAGACTTCTCCAAGATTTTCCACCAGCCCGACATGCCCGCCAGCGTGGCGCGCCGCCATGCCGAAGAGCAGGATCACGAGCTGAACAAGGCGCTGGACAACCAGCTCATCGCGCAAGCCGCGAACGCGCTGGAAAAACAACAGCCGGTGGTGATCAACAGCGCCATCGGCAACGTCAACCGCACCGCCGGCACCATGCTGTCGCACCAAGTGGCGAAGCGCTATGGCCATGCCGGCCTGCCGGACGACACCATTACGGTGAAGCTCAAGGGCACGGCGGGACAGAGCTTCGGTGCCTTCCTCGCACACGGCGTGACCTTCGAGCTGACCGGCGAAGGCAACGATTACGTCGGCAAGGGGCTGTGCGGCGGCCGCATCGTGGTGATGCCGCCGAAAGAGTGCAAGATCGCGGCGGAAGACAACATCATTGTCGGCAATACCGTGCTGTACGGCGCCACCAGCGGCGAATGCTACTTCCACGGCGTGGCCGGCGAACGCTTCGCGGTGCGCAATTCCGGCGCCGTCGCGGTGGTGGAAGGGCTGGGCGACCACGGTTGCGAATACATGACCGGCGGCATGGTGATCGTGCTGGGCCAGACCGGGCGCAACTTTGCCGCGGGCATGTCCGGCGGCGTCGCCTACGTGCTGGACGAGGACGGCAGCTTCGAACAGCGCTGCAACCTGTCTATGGTGCAACTGGAGCCGGTCCCGGAAGAAGCTGCGGCCAGCGAAACCGGCACCATGGAAGCGCATGGCCGGGTGCACTTCAACCATCTCGGCAAGGCTGACGAGGCCGCGTTGCGCGGCAAGATCGAAAAGCACCTGCGCTACACCGGCAGTGCGCGCGCCAAGAAAATTCTGGATAACTGGGCGAGCTACCTGCCCAAATTCGTCAAGGTGATGCCGACCGAATACCGGCGCGCCATGCAGGAAATTGCCGCGAAGCAAGCCAAGCAAAAGGAGGTGGCGTAAATGGGTAAGCCTACCGGATTCATGGAGTTCCGCCGCCTGAGCGAAGAAAGCTTGCCGGTTGCCGAGCGCCTGAAAAATTACCGCGAATTCGTCCAGCACCTGAGCGACGAGCAAGCCGCCATTCAGGGCGCGCGCTGCATGGACTGCGGCATCCCGTTCTGCTCCAGCGGTTGCCCGGTCAACAACCTCATCCCGGACTGGAACGACCTGGTTTATCGCGGCAACTGGAAGCGCGCGCTGGAATCCCTGCATTCCACCAACAACTTCCCCGAGTTTACCGGTCGCATCTGCCCCGCGCCGTGCGAGGCCGCCTGCACGCTGAACATCAACGACGAAGCGGTCGGCATCAAGTCGCTCGAGCACGCCATCATCGACAAGGGCTGGCAGCAAGGCTGGGTGGTGCCGCAACCGGCGCCGGCCAAGACTGGCAAGAAAGTTGCCGTGATCGGCTCCGGCCCCGCCGGGCTGGCCTGCGCACAACAATTGGCACGGGCCGGACACGACGTGGTGGTGTTTGAAAAGAACGACCGCATCGGCGGCCTGCTGCGCTACGGCATCCCCGACTTCAAGTTCGAGAAATCGCATATCGACCGCCGCGCCGAGCAAATGCGCGCCGAAGGCGTGGAATTCCGCGTCAACCAGCACGTCGGCAGCGACATTCCGGCACAAAAGATCGTGGCCGACTTCGACGCCGTGGTGCTGGCCGGTGGTGCCGAGCAGCCGCGCGACTTGCCGGTTCCCGGACGCGACCTGACGGGCGTGCATTTCGCCATGGAATTTCTGACCCAGCAAAACAAGGTGGTGGCGGGCGACACGCTGACCGGCCAGATCAAGGCCAGCGGCAAGCACGTGGTGGTGATCGGCGGCGGCGATACCGGCTCCGACTGCGTCGGCACTTCCAACCGTCACGGCGCCGCCTCGGTGACCCAGCTCGAAGTCATGCCGCGCCCGGCGGAACAGGAAAACAAGGCGCTGACCTGGCCCAACTGGCCGCTCAAGATGCGCACTTCCAGCTCGCAGGAAGAAGGCTGCACGCGCGACTGGTCGGTGACCACCAAGGCCTTCGTCGGCACCAATGGCAAGCTCGAAAAACTGAGCTGCGTGCGCGTCGAGTGGAAAGACGGCAAGATGAGCGAGATCCCCGGCAGCGAATTCGAGCTGAAGGCCGACCTGGTGCTGCTGGCGATGGGCTTCGTCAGCCCGGTGCAGAAGGTGCTGGAAGCGTTCGGCGTCGAGAGAGATGCGCGCGGCAACGCCAAGGCCACGACCGATGGCGCTGGTTGCTACCAGACCACGGTGGCCAAGGTATTCGCCGCCGGCGACATGCGTCGCGGCCAGTCGCTGGTGGTATGGGCGATCCGCGAAGGCCGCCAGGCCGCGCGCGCCGTCGATGAGTTCCTGATGGGCTGTTCCGACTTACCCCGCTAACCAGAAAAAATAAAATGCACAATAAACCCAAAAACGACACCTTCCTGCGCGCCCTGATGCGCCAGCCGACCGAGTACACCCCGGTATGGATGATGCGCCAGGCCGGACGCTATCTGCCCGAATACAACCAGACGCGGGCGCGGGCGGGCGATTTCCTGTCGTTGTGCAAGAACCCCGACCTCGCGACCGAAGTCACCCTGCAACCGCTGGCACGTTTTCCGCTGGATGCCGCCATCCTGTTTTCCGACATCCTGACGATTCCCGACGCGATGGGGCTGGGCCTGTATTTCAGCACCGGCGAAGGGCCGAAGTTCGAGCGCCCGCTGCGCGACGAATGGGAAATCCGCAACCTGGCCGTGCCCGACCCCAATGTGCATCTGCGCTACGTGATGGATGCGGTGAGCCAGATTCGCAAGGCGCTCAACAACGAAGTGCCGCTGATCGGCTTTGCCGGCAGCCCGTTCACGCTGGCCTGCTACATGGTGGAAGGCGGCAGCAGCTCGGACTTCTCCATGGTCAAGACCATGCTTTATCAGCGCCCGGAATTGCTGCACCACATTCTCGACGTCAATGCCCGCGCAGTGACCGCTTACCTCAATGCGCAAATCGAGGCCGGCGCCCAGGCCATCATGATTTTCGATTCGTGGGGTGGCGCGCTGTCGCATGCGGCCTACCATGAATTCTCCCTGCCTTACATGGAGCAGATCGTCAGCGGCCTGATCCGCGAGCGCGACGGCGCCACCATCCCCAACATCGTGTTCACCAAGGGTGGCGGGCTGTGGCTGGAAAGCATCGCCGCCATCGGCAGCAACGCCATCGGCCTGGACTGGACCATCGACATCGGTCAGGCGCGCGCACGCGTCGGCGACAAGGTGGCGCTGCAAGGCAACCTCGACCCGAACGTGCTGTTCAGCAACCCGGATACCATCCGCACCGAAGTCGGCAAAGTCCTGCAAAGCTACGGCAAGGGCAACGGCCACGTGTTCAACCTCGGCCACGGCATTTCGCAGTTCTCCAAGCCGGAAAACGCCGCCGCCATGGTCGAAGCGGTGCACAAGCTGAGCAAGCCGTACCACTGAAAAATCCAACCCGTAGCCACTACGCCGGGCATGACCCTGGAAAAAGCGATTGAACCGCGGAGGACGCAGAGGGCGCTAAGGAGGTCAATGGCTTACATACCATTAGACACTCACCCAAAGGGGGTTTAAGTGAAAACCCATAAGCTCTTGTTTTCCCTCTGCGTCCCCCGCGTCCTCTGCGGTAAATTGCCATTTTTAGCATGAAAATCCTGCAGGTCGCCCTCGATGTCCCGCTCGACACCCTGTTTGACTACTCGGCAGGGGATTGCGGCGAAGCAGGCATTGGCGACCGGGTTCTGGTTTCATTCGGTCGCCGCAAGATGGTCGGCGTCGTCGCCGGCATTGCCGATCACTCCATTTTAGCGCCGGGGCGCATCAAGCCGGTGTTACAGGTTTTCCGCGATACCCCGCCGCTGTCCGGCGAAATTCTCCGACTACTGCAATTTTGCGCCGACTATTATCACCACCCGCTGGGCGAGGTGATTCTCAACGCCCTGCCCGTCCCGCTACGTCAAACCAAGCCCATCGCACCGGCCAAGGCTGCCGCCTATCGCCTGACCGAGGCCGGGCTTGCGCTCGAGGCCGATGCCTTGCCCAGCCGTGCCATCGTCAAACACAAGCTGCTGCTCAACCTGAAACAGGCCGGCACGCTGGCGCGCAGCGACATCGCCGCACTCTCACCGAGCGCACCGCAAGCTCTCAAGGAATTTTTGGCGCAAGGTTGGGCGGAAGAAACGGAAGAAGTAGGAGCGGCGCCCTCGCCGCGATTCATCGGCCCGGGGCGGGCCTCCTACTTGCCGTCGCTGACGCCCGCCCAGGAACAAGCGGTCAACGCCGTCCTTGGCAAGCTGGAGCAGTTCCAGGTATGGCTGCTGCACGGCATTACCGGTAGCGGCAAGACCGAAGTTTATTTGCGCATCATCGAACAGGTGTTGCAGCGCGGCGGGCAGGCACTGGTACTGGTGCCGGAAATCAACCTGACGCCGCAACTGGAATCGCGTTTCCGCGCCCGCTTCCCCGGCGCCGCCCTGGTCAGTCTGCACAGCCGCCTCGCCGCCGGAGAACGGCTGCGCAACTGGTCGCTGGCGCAATCGGGCCAGGCCCGGATCGTACTCGGCACACGTCTGTCCTTGTTCACGCCGCTGCCGAAACTGATGCTGATCGTGGTAGACGAGGAGCACGACGGCTCGTTCAAGCAGCAGGACGGGCTGCGCTATTCGGCGCGCGACATGGCGATTGCGCGCGCCAAGCAGGCCGGCGTGCCGGTGGTTCTCGGCTCGGCCACGCCCGCGCTGGAAAGCTGGCACAACGCCGTCACCGGCCGCTACCAACTGCTCGAACTGCCGGCGCGGGCAGTGGCCGAGGCAGCGCTGCCGACCATCCGCTGCCTCGACGTCACTCGCGCCAACCTGGTCGATGGCCTGTCCGAACCGTTGATCGAAGCATTGCGCACCCGCCTCGAACGCGGCGAGCAAAGCCTGGTCTTCATCAATCGCCGCGGCTTTGCGCCGGTGATGCGCTGCGGCCAGTGCGGCTGGATTTCCACCTGCCACCGCTGCTCCAGCCGGCTGGTCGTCCATCTGCGCGAAAAACGCCTGCGCTGCCACCACTGCGGCCACGAATCGCGTATGCCGCATACCTGCCCGGATTGCGGCAACGCCGACCTCGCGCCGATTGGGCTGGGCACGCAGCGCATCGAAGAAACGCTGATTGGCCTGTTTCCCACCGCCCGCATCCTGCGCGTTGATCGCGACAGCGCCAAGCGCAAACACGCCCTGCCGGAAATGCTGGAGCGCATCCACGCCGCCGAAGTGGACATCATCATCGGCACCCAACTGATGGCAAAAGGCCACGACTTCAAAAAGCTGACTTTGGTAGGGGTGGTCAATGCAGACGGCGCCCTCTACAGCGCCGACTTCCGTGCCTCCGAGCGCTTGTTTGCCCAGCTAATGCAGGTTTCCGGCCGCGCCGGGCGTGATACCTTGCCCGGCGAAGTGCTGATCCAAACGCAATTTCCCACTCATCCGCTCTACCAGTCCCTGATCCGACACGACTACAACGGCTTTGCCGAAAGCCTGCTAACCGAGCGCAAGCAAGCCGAATTCCCGCCTTATTGCCACCAGGTATTGCTGCGCGCCGAAGCGCCGCTGATGGAAACCGCGCTGGCGTTCCTGCGCAAGGCCAAGGCCGCGGCCCCGACCCGTTTCGACGTCACCCTGTTCGACCCGGTGCCGGCGCAGATGGCGCGGCTGGCCGGCAACGAGCGCGCCCATTTGCTGGTGCAGGCCGCGTCGCGCGGTGCATTGCAGGCTTTCGCCGCCGACTGGAACAAGGCGCTAACGGGGCTGGATGGCCGCGTGCGCTGGGCGCTGGATATCGATCCGCAGGAGTTTTGATCGCGCGCTATTGGCGGCGAGATGGGAAGTGCAGGGCTAGCCGCTCATTCATAATGCGTCCACATCCGCAGGACACGAACGGTTCTCTCTTTGCTAAAGACTTCGTACACGATACGGTGCTGAATATTTATGCGGCGCGAGAAAGCACCGGCAAGATCACCGACCAACCTTTCGAAGGGCGGTGGATTTTGAAATGGATCGTTGGCAAGCACCGCGAGCAATTCCTGCGCCTTTGGTTTGAGGCCACTTGCAGCAAGCTTCTTTGCATCTTTTATTGCCTGCTTGGCATAAACAATTTCCCAACTTACCACTTAAGCTCTTTCGCACTTTTTGCGAGCGGTTCAGCCATACCTGCCTTTATCGATTCGCGCATACCGGGTACGGCGAGCAGGTACAAGGTTTCCTGAATTGCGCTCCAGTCCTCCGCAGAGAGCAGAACAGCACTGCTACGCTTTCCGGAAATGACGATGGGTTGATGAGACTCTGCCGTCTCATCAATAAGGCGGTACAGATTCGCGCGAGCCTCGCTGGCGGTAAGTGTGTTCATTTTGCACCCCTAATAAAAGAGCTTGTACGGTACGCTTAAGCGTACGCACTGTCAAACCGACATGCAAACACCACGAGAGGGCTAATGTTTGAGTTAAGGGACGCGCCGCTTTTGGCGCGTCCCGCTTGAACGAGGGGTTAGACTCGGCTCTATAAGGCGCCCTGTGACGTACTTGTGAAGAACGCTGGCCATTAATGTCTGGTAGAGAATGGCCTCTTCTGCTGCCTTTGCCTGAAGGTCGTCGAGATCGCAAGAAGAAATGCGAATGTTGACACGCTTGTTTTTAGCCAGAGACGCGGAAGCCATTGCCGCATAGCGTGCAATTTCACTCTTGTTTTTGGGAGCGGGCTGCCATTCGCCTCTTTCAAAAGAGGCCAGAATTTCCTCTTCAAGTTTACTTTCTTTGTCCATTTCAATTCTCCTCAAGCAGATCGTTTGAATTCACCGGCCTGCGCGGCTTTTCGCGCAGGTCCGGTGGAATGATGGGTTAGCCCTATTTCCACCATTTCGGTTGAATGTCGACATACAGAAGGCATTGTGGAACGGCGACAGTACCGCCGATCCAAGCGGTTTTGCGAGCAAGCCGGAAGCTACGGGAAAGCAAAACAGGAACTCCCGCATAAGGTGTCTTGTATCTCTTTGAGATTCGCTCATAGCCTCCCGCTGACCGCTCATTACCACCGGACTCGTACCATGTGGTGGACTCGACATATATGCGATGAGCACCAAAATGAACAGCCCGTAAGACCTGCCCGCTATCCCAGTAGTAGACACGACCGAAATAGGCTGCATGGCACCAACGCTCCCACGCACTAGGGCTATACTTTTCGCGTGATAGCTCACCATCAGGCAACCCCACCCATAGAACAGCGATACCTAGCTTGTAATAATTGGCTGTGCGGGCGCAAATGTCGGCAACACTCAACTTACTGCGCTGGATTTCGATCGCTACTGGTGTTCCAGAGATTCTGGCATACACATCGGCAACGGAGATCCCGAAGTCTTTCTCAAGTTCGAGATCCATAACGTTCGGTTCTAGCGCAAGTGCATCATAGATTCCGAGTTTCGCCCTGAGATGCTGTTCGGTTTCACCTTTCCCCCGAGCACACGTTACCGGGGGCTTATGTTTGAAGTGATGGGCACGAATATTCCCCTTATGGAGAACAACTTCGCGTGTGCATGTGGGACACGTGAACGGTGCATCTGCCTTTTCTGACTGGCGGGCCAACACTTTCACCTGATTGAAGTGTCGCAAAGCAGTAAGCATGGTTATAGGGCTAACTTTCGAGTTCAGGAGCGCGCCGCCGATAGGCGGAGCGTCCCCTGCGACGAAGGATTAGACCTCGCCGCCGAGCTACGCAAGATTGTTCCTGTTCTGGCGCTCAAGAATCTGTTGCATTTTCGGCCGGCTGATTTCGTTTGAATTAAAAAGTGCATAGGCATACGCGCCAGATTGGCCTCCCTCGTCGGTTGCGATGCGCCCAATGGTGATATCGCAATGCTCCTCTGGGAAGAAAAATGCGAAGAGCCTCTCAAAATCTTCTTGATGCACTGCCTCCATTGCCGATGACCCAAAACCGCAGCCTGGTTCTTGGTTCTCCTCGGTGATATACCCTGTGTGCCGTAGTACCTCTACAAGCCTTTCAAAGTTAATCTCACCTCTACGGACGAGATCAATTATTCCCAGCGGAGGAATGAGCATTGGCGCCTCAAATTGGGTGGGACTTGTCAAATTCGGCCTCCTGCTCTGGCGAAAGCGCCGAAGTTCTAAAGAACCCGTTACTGATTTGGGTGATGGTGTGGCCACAATGCGGGCACGAAATGTCTTCGCGTTCTTTCGTTCCCGGCATTTGGAGGTTGTATTCCATTACCTGAAACGGGCGGCGGCATTTCTCGTTGCTACAGCGTTCAATTTCCATGAGAAGACTCCTTGAGAGGTCAAACATAAAATAGACCCCAATAAAATACCTAGAATTTTATCAGGCCAGTTTATTAACATGGCATGGACTCTAGGCTTAATCGAAAACCAATGCAACCCGGTTTATATCTGGACGTGTTATCCGTTTTTAACGCGCCGTCATACCCACCCCGACCCGCACCCAAAATCGCCCGGTAATGTGCGCATGAAATGCCCCATTGAGCTTATATTAGTTATCCATTATCATCCGATGTTGCCTGCAAGCCGTGCCAATATAAGGAAATTCTCGTTTTTCCCGGTTGATTTTCCGAATTGCCGCGCTTTCTGATTCTGAAACCTCAAGCCGTCGGGTGAGCCGCTCGCCCTGGTTTGCGCTCGCGCGAGGCGCCGTTTAGGTCAGCAGCGCGCTGACGACGAGGGTCGCAGGATAATGGTCGTGCCGGAGCCGAAACCTTTTTCGGGCAACCGCCCAAAGTCGTGGTTTATCGCGGGATGACCACGGATTCAACAATATAACTGTATCGATGTAGGGGTTAGACTTGGACAAAAATGATTTGATTATTCGGGTGGCGGGCGAGGGCGGGGAAGGTATTATCTCCACCGGCGACCTGATCACGCAGGCGTGCGCGCGCACCGGCCTTGAGGTTTACACCTTCAAGACTTTTCCTGCGGAAATCAAGGGCGGTTACGCCATGTACCAGACTCGCGCCAGCACCAAGCCGCTGTATAACCAGGGCGACACTTTCGATGTGCTGTGCGCCTTCAACGGCCAGGCTTACGACCTGAACCGCAGCCGCTTGCTGCCCGGCACGGCTTTTGTTTATGACGGCCCCGGCGGTGATTTCGAGCCGGATGTGCCGCCCGGCGTGTTTGCTTACCCGATCCCGATGACCGTGACCGCCAAGGAGCTCGGCAACACCAAGGCCAAGAACATGGTGGCGTTGGGCGCGTTATCGCACCTGTTCAATATCCCCGAGCAGGCGCTACGCGAGATCATCACCGCCAAATTCAGCAAAAAGGGCGGCACGGTGGTCGAGGGCAACCTCAATGCGTTTACCCGTGGCCGCGAGCTGGCCGCCGCCTTGCCCAAAACAGACCCCTGGAACATCGGCGTTCCGACCGAAAAAAACGACACCATCGTGCTATCCGGCAACGACGCCATCGGTTTGGGCGCGATCATTGCCGGCCTGGATTTCTTCGCGGCCTACCCGATCACGCCGGCAACGGAAATCGCGCGCTACGTGGCGCGCCACTTGCCCAAGCGCGGCGGCACGTTGATCCAGGCTGAGGACGAGATTGCCTCGGTCTCGCAGGTGCTCGGCGCGTCCTTTGCCGGCAAGAAGGCGATGACCGCGACTTCCGGCCCCGGCCTGGCACTGATGGGCGAGATGCTGGGCATGTCGTTCATGAGCGAAACCCCTTGCGTGGTGGTGAACGTGCAGCGCGGCGGCCCCTCCACCGGCCTGCCGACCAAACATGAGCAGTCCGACCTGTTTCTGTCGATTTTCGGTTCCCACGGCGATTGCGGTCGCATCGTACTGTCGGTGGAAGGTGTCGAAGACTGCATCGGGCTGACAGTGGAAGCCTTCAACCTGGCCGAGACCTACCAGTGCCCGGTGCTGCTGCTGTCCGACGGCTCGCTGGCTTTCTCCACCCAGACCATCCCCTACCCCGATCCCGCCAGCTACAAGATCGTGAATCGCAAGCGCTGGGATGGCAAGAAGGAATACCAGCGTTACACCATCACCGACGATTTCATTTCGCCCATGGCCGACCCCGGCACGCCGGGCGGGATGCACATCGCCACCGGCCTGGAGCACGATCAGGCGGGCGAACCCAACTATACCGCCGCCAATCACGAGGCGATGCAGGCCAAGCGCTTCCGCAAGCTCGACGCCGTGGTCAAGAATTTCACACCGGCTGAAGTGGACGGCGAAGGCGACAGCGACCTCGGCATCATCGCCTGGGGCAGCACCATCGGCGTAGTGCGCGAAGCGATTTCTCGCCTGCGCGCCGAGGGTGTTTCGGTGAAAGGCTTTTATCCGAAACTGTTGTGGCCGATGCCGGTCGAACAGTTTGAAGCCTTTGGCGCCTCCTGCCGCAAGGTGATGGTGGCCGAGGTGAACTTCCAGGGCCAACTGGCCCATTTCATCCGCGCCGAAACCAACCTGCGCCCGGTGTCCTACACCATTTGCGGCGGGCTGCCCTTCACCCCGGCCATGATCGTCGGCAAAGCCAAGGAGATGCTGAAATGAGCTGCGCCCAGACCCATTTGCACAAGGTCGAACTTCAGACCAAAGACTACAAAACCGACACCAAACCGTTCTGGTGCCCCGGCTGCGGCGACCACGGCGTGCTGACCAGCGTTTACCGCGCCCTTTCCGAGCTGGGCGTCGATCCCAATTATCTGGTGAACATCTCCGGCATCGGCTGCTCTTCGCGCCTGCCGTATTTCGTCCGCTCCTACAAGATGCACACCCTGCATGGCCGCGCGGGCCCGGTGGCGACCGGCGTCCAGTTGGCCCGCCCCGACTTGGCGATTCTGGTCAACGGCGGCGATGGCGACGGTTTTTCCATCGGCGGCGGCCACATGCCTCATTTGGCGCGCAAGAACATCAACATGACTTACGTGCTGATGGATAACCGCATTTACGGCCTGACCAAGGGCCAGGTGTCGCCCACCTCGCAGCGCCAGCTCAAGGCCTATACCACGCCTTACGGCGGGGTCGAAGAGCCGATGAACCCGATCCTGTACATGCTGACCTACGGGGCGAGCTTCGTTGCCCAGACGCTGGCAACCAACGTGAAAATGACCGCGCAAATGATCAAGGAAGGCATGGAACACAAGGGCTTCTCCTTCATCAGCGTGCTCAGCCAGTGCCCTACGTTCAACGTGATTGACGACGCAAAATCGTTTAAAGGTTCCGCCGAAGAGGTGCAGGAAGGCCACGATGTCGGCGATATTGATGCCGCAATGCACGCGGTCAACATGGCGCACAAGAACAACCGCATTCCGGTCGGCCTGCTGTTCCGCCAGGAACGCTCGACGCTCGACGAGCGCATGGCCGATCTGGTGAAGCAGGTGGGTGGTAGCCCGGATTACGACCTGCGCAAGATCATCGATCTCGCCCGCCCATGACCAAAAAAACCGGCGACGAACCCACTGTTGATCTGCTGATCAACGGTGTTAAGGTTCGCGCCGAACCGCACATGACCATCGTTGAGGCCGCCTGGGCCGGCGGTGTGCCGCGCATCACCGGGGCAAGCTGCCTCGAAGGCGTGTGCGGGTCATGCCGCATCCTGCTGCGGCGCGGGCAGGAGGTGAGCGTTGCCCTGGCGTGTGAAACTTTTGCCGAGCAAGGCGTCGAAACGCTGTTTCTGCCGCCGCCGTCCGCTCCCCGCCATCAGTATGAATTAAGCGATTTCAAGGACGGCTGGGATATTCAGGCGCGTTTCCAGGAAATTTTTCCGGAGGCCGACCGTTGCCGGCATTGCCATGGCTGCGTGCAATCCTGCCCAAAGGGAATCGCGGTCGAGGACGGCGTTGCGCTGGCCGCAGCGGGCCGCTTCCGCGAGGCCGGCGAAGCCTTTTTCGAATGCGTGATGTGCGAATTGTGCGATAGCGCCTGCCCCGAGCAGATCGCGCCCGCCCACGTCGGCCTGTTCAGCCGCCGCATCACCGCTTTCTTTCACCTGCGCCCGCCCAATCTGATTCACCGGCTGGAAGAACTGCGCCAGGAGCCGTTCTCAGGCTCAAATAACCCAGCGCCTCTGCCGGGGTCGGACGAGAAGGAATCGTCATGACGCGCGGCCTGTCCTTGCAGGCGGCACTGGCGGCCTACCGCGTTGATGCCGAGCTGGCACCCTTGCCGCAGCCGCTCGAACCGGACGCGCTGCTAAACGCATTTCACCCCGATCATCTGCGCGACGGCATCGCCACGCTCGCCGTCGGCCCCAATGCCGGCGCGCGCTGCCCGCGCGAGCTGGCCGACCTGTTGCAGGCGGAAGCCTATATCGACGAAGTCGATCTGGCCGGTGTCGAAGTCACCGATACCGATGTGCTGGTGATTGGCGGCGGCGGCGCGGGCAGTGCGGCCGCCCTCGCCGCCGCCGAACGCGGCGCGCGCGTGCTGCTCGCCACCAAGATGCGCCTTGGCGACAGCAATACAGTGATGGCGGAAGGCGGCATCCAGGCCGCGATAGAACCGGACGACTCGGTGCAGCAACACCTGCAAGACACTTTGCGCGCCGGCCATCATGCCGGCAACCCGGCGCTGGTGGCGGCCATGGTTGGCGACGGCCCCGGAGTGATCCGCTGGCTGATCCGCCAGGGCATGCAGTTCGACCAGACCGCGAGCGGCGACCTGCATACCCGTCGGGCCGGCGGCATCAGCGCGCCGCGCATCGTCCACTGCCGCGATTACACCGGGCTTGAAATGATGCGCGCGTTGCGCGAAGCCGTAATCCAGCATCGCGGCATCGAGGTGTGGGATCAGGCGCCGGCTGTCGAGCTGCTATCCAACGAAAACGGGCGGAAATGCGTGGGCGCCGTGCTAGGATCGCTGGACGGCCAGAAACTGCGCATCGTGCGCGCGCGCTCGGTCATTCTCGCCACTGGCGGCATTGGCCGCCTGCACCTGCACGGCTTCCCCACCTCCAACCATCTCGGCGCCACCGGCGACGGCCTGGTGCTGGCTTACCGCATCGGCGCGCGCCTGTGCGACCTCGATTCTTTCCAGTACCACCCCACCGGCCTGGTCAACCCGCCGTATCTTTCCGGCAAGCTGGTCACCGAAGGCATCCGCGCCGCCGGTGCGTTGCTACTCAATGCCGAAGGCCACCGTTTTATCGACGAATTGCAGCCGCGCGACATCGTCAGCGCCGCCATCATCCGCGAATGCCGCGAAGGGCGCGGGATTCATCCCGATACCGGCGGCGTGGGCGTGTGGCTCGACACCGCGCGCCTCGAGCGCGGCCAGCCCGGCCTGATCGAACAGCAGTTCCCCAAGCTGCTGGCTCGCTCCCGCATTGCCGGCATCGACCCGCGCCGCGACCCGGTGCTGGTGTATCCGACCCTGCACTACCAGAACGGCGGCGCGGTCATCGACGTCGATGGCGCCACCACCGTGCCGGGGTTGTATGCCGCAGGCGAGGTTGCGGGCGGCATCCACGGCCACAACCGCATCATGGGCAACGCCCTGCTCGAGATCATCAGCTTTGGCCGCCGTGCCGGCATGGCCGCCGCGATTTCCAGCCATGACCGCGGCCCGAAAAAAATTACGCTGGAACACGTCAACCAGGCCCGACGTGCCCTGACGCTGGCCGGCCTGCCGCTGACACGGCGCGCGCCCCAGATCATGCCCGACTACACGGCGCCGGGAAAAGATTTTCAGATCGCGGCGAATCCCCGTTCCAAATCATGAAACAACCATTCGCCGCGACCTTCTCCCTCACCCCTACCCTCTCCCGGCACCCGCAAGGAGTGTCGCCGCCGGGTTCCCGCTGCTGCGCAGCGACCACGGCGAGACGGGAGAGGGGGACGAAGTCTCACTGCGTGAGTTTTATATGACGGAAAGCCTGAACGCCAATCTCCTCCATCCGCAACAGCGGGTCGGCGACAACATGGCGCGCTGGCGCGAAGCCGGCGGCGGGGATGCGTTGCGCATTGCCGCGCAAGACCCGCCAGCGGTTCTAACCGCCATCAAGGACGCCGATCTACGCGGGTTGGGTGGCAGCGGATTTCCGGTCTGGCGAAAATGGGAAGCGGTGGCGAACGAAGCACCGCGCCCCGATAAATACCTGGTGTGCAATGGCAACGAAGACGAGCCCGGCACCTTCAAGGATCGCCTGCTGCTCCAGGAAACGCCGCATCAGGTGATCGAGGGCGCCTTGCTGGCCGCGCTCGCCACCGGGGTCAACCGCATCGTGTTTTACATCAACCCCGATTTGACCCGCGCCCTGGCCGCACTACAGGCGGCGCTTGGCCAGTGGCAGGGTTCGGACATGCTGCAACAGGCCGGCAAGGCACTGGGTCGTCCGATCACGATGGAGTTGAAACCCAGCTCCGGGCATTACATCGGCGGCGAAGAAACCGCGGCGCTGGAGTGGATCGAAGGAAAATTCCCGTTCCCGCGCGGCAAACCGCCCTACCCGGCGCAAGATGGCGCGCATGGCTGCCCGACCCTGATCAACAACGTCGAAACCCTGGCCAACGTGCCCGCCATCGTGCGCCACGGCGCGGACTGGTTTCGCCGCCAGGGAATCGGCAAGGCCACCGGCGGCAAGCTTTATTCCCTCAGCGGCGATGTGCTCCATCCCGGCGTGTACGAACTGCCGATGGGCACCACGCTGCACGACCTGGTGCTCGTCCACGGCGGCGGGTTGCTTTCCGGCAAGCCGCTCAAGGCGGTGTTTACCGGCGGGCCGTCGAACACCCTGCTGACCCCGGCTGATCTGGATGTCGGACTGGATTTTGATTCACTGCGCGAGCGCGGAGCCAGCCTCGGCACCGGTGCCATGATCGTGGTCTCGGAAGGCACCGGCATCGTCAAGCAAGTCGCCGAGTATGTGCGGTTTTTCGCCCACTCCTCCTGCGGCCAATGCGTTTCCTGCAAGACCGGCACCGCGACACTCAGCCTTTTGATCGACCGCATCGACACCGGACGCGGCACAGCAGCCGACCTGGCAACCCTGGAAAGCCTCTACCGTATGCTTCCCGGCAGTGGCCGCTGCCATCTGGTAAACGGCGTGGCGCAGCTTCTGGACAGCTCATTCCGCCACTTCCGGCATGAATATGAGCAGGCGCTGAAGTAAGGGGATTCAAGAACTGCCGTAGCAGTTTAACTGCTGCTTACTAAAATTTATTCTTGGAACGGATTACGAATCTCAACGCCCTCGATATCCATCCCGTTCTGCATATCCTCCGACAGCAGGATTTTCGCACCGGACAGAACAGCAGCCGCGCAAATATGTGCATCGTAAAATGAAAGCCGGTAACGCTTTGCGATCTCGACCGCTTTCTGGTGCGATTCAACGGTAAGCGGTTGAACCTCGCAAGCGGACTTTGCCACCAGCAACAGGGCGTCAATCTCGTTCCACGGCATCTGGAGCTTGCGCCGGCATACAGACACCACCTCGCTGAGCACTTGCACACTGACGATACCGCCTTCTGCGACGATAGCCTCCGCCCGGTCAGCCTTGGAAACATCGCCGGACAGCAGATACAAAATCACATTGCTGCCGATGAATGGCTTATTCACCCTCGTTGGCCTCAAGGCGGTCAAAGTGAAAATCGGCGGGCAGACGGCCCCGGAACTGGCGCAAGCGGTTCAATAGTTCCCGGTTGTCCGGTTTTTTGGAAACCTCGAAGTCCTTGGCGCCGACGACGTGAAGATCAATTTCCTCTCCCTCCTTCAGGTCGAGTGCTTGCACAAGGGCGGCGGGAAGCCTTACGGCAAGGGAATTACCCCATTTTGCGACTTGCATGATTTACTCCTGATGATATACAAAAATCAAAGTATATCATCGGCAGCGCAAACTGATACGCTCAGTTACAGATAAAACATCAAGGCCAGGAAGTTTTCGGCCATCCCCGGTAGTTTTAGTGCAGGGATGCCAAATAGCCGTTAAAATACGCGCTTTATGTACGAGTAGCCTCCCTTGAAACACCACCTTACCGAACTTTTCACCCAGGCATTAAGCCAAGTCGCGCCGGAGCAATCCGGCGTCGCCTTTGAAATCTCGCGCCCCAAGCAGGTGCAGCACGGCGATTTCGCCTGCAACCTGGCGATGCAATTGGCGCGCCCGCTGCGCGGCAATCCGCGAGAGATTGCAACACGTCTGCTGGCGGCCCTGCCTGCTTCGCCCTATGTGGAAAAAACCGAGATTGCCGGTGCCGGCTTCATCAATCTTTTTTTGACGGCGGCTGCCAAGCAGCAGGTAGTCAAGCAGGTGCTGGCGCAGGGCGAAGCCTTTGGCCGCAACAACTTGGGCAACGGCAAGAAAACCCAGGTGGAATTTGTTTCCGCCAACCCGACCGGCCCGCTGCATGTCGGCCATGGCCGCGGCGCGGCCTTCGGCATGAGTTTGTCGAACGTGCTGACCGCTGCGGGCTTTAATGTCGCGCGCGAATTCTACGTCAACGATGCGGGCCGGCAGATGGACATTCTGGCGCTCTCCACCTGGCTGCGCTATCTGGAATGGAATGGCGTCCACCTTGCCTTTCCCGGCAACGCTTATCAGGGCGATTACGTGCGCGACATGGCGCGCCTGATTCACGAAGCGCACGGCGACCGTTATGTACGCCAGCCGAGCGCCATCATGGACAGCGTGCCGACCCATGAGGAAGATGCCGACGGCCACCTCGATGCCCTGATCGCCAACGCCAAAACCCTGCTGGATGAAGACTTTGCTTACATCCACAACTTTGCCTTGACTGAGCAACTGGGCGACTGCCGCAACGACCTGACCGAATTCGGCGTGACCTTCGACTCCTGGTTTTCGGAAAAATCGCTGTTCGACAGCGGCCTGGTGGAACGCATTGTCGCCGAGCTGGAAAAACACGGACACCTCTACCTGCAGGACGGTGCGAAATGGTTCCGCTCCACCCACTTCGGCGACGAAAAAGACCGCGTGGTTCAGCGCGAGAACGGCCTCTACACTTACTTCGCGTCCGACATCGCCTATCACCTGAACAAGTTCGAGCGCGGCTTCGAGCGCGTGATCAATATCTGGGGCGCCGATCATCACGGCTATATTGCGCGCGTTAAAGGCGCGCTGACGGCACTAGAGCTGGATGCCGAACGGCTGGACATTGCCCTGGTGCAATTCGCCGTGCTGTGGCGCGGTGCGGAAAAATTGCCGATGTCGACGCGTAGCGGCAATTTCGTCACCTTGCGCGAATTGCGCGAAGAAGTGGGCAACGACGCAGCGCGGTTCTTCTATGTGCTGCGCAAGAGCGACCAGCACCTTGATTTCGACCTGGAGCTGGCCAAATCGCAAAGCAACGAAAACCCGGTGTATTACATCCAGTACGCCCATGCCCGCATCTGTAGCGTGCTGGGGCAATGGGGCGGCGACCCGGCGGAGCTGACCGACGCAGATACCAGCGCCTTGACCGGCAGTCATGAACTGGCGTTGCTGAATCTGCTGGGCGACTATCCCGGCATGGTGGAAAGCGCCGCACGGGAACTTTCTCCCCATCTGATCGCCTATTACCTCAAGGATCTGGCCGGGGAGTTCCACAGTTACTATAATGCAGAGCAATTTCTGGTAGCCGATGAGGGCTTGCGGCGGGCGCGGCTGGCGCTGGTTATCGCCACCCGCCAAGTGTTGCGCAATGGCCTGACGCTACTTGGCGTCGGCTGTCCGGAAAAAATGTAGGTCTGGTAAAACCCGATGAGCCGCGATTACAAAAAACCCGAACGTTCCGCCCCGAAAAAGCAGGGACACCCCTTATTTGCCGGCATCATGATCGGGCTGGTTGTCGGCCTGATTGTGGCGGTCGGCATCGCCCTGTACATCAATTTCAGCCCGAAACCTTTCGTCAACCGCGACAAACCGGCCGCCGTTCCGGCCAAGACACCGGAAAAAACCACTGCGGAAGCGCCAAAAACAATTTCCGGCGAGCCCACCGCCGACAAGAACGGCAAACCGGGTGGCAAACCCCGCTTCGATTTTTACACCATTCTGCCCGGTAGCGAAGAACCCGTGTCCGAGCAGGAAATAAAAAAGACGGCAAAACCGGAGGGCGCCGCCAAAGAAAGCTTTTTTCTTCAAGTTGGCTCGTTTCAGGCCGCCACCGAAGCCGACAACATGAAAGCGCGTCTCGCCCTGCTCGGCCTCGAAGCTGACATCCAGACCGCCAGCATCCCCGATAAGGGGGTCTGGCACCGGGTGAGGGTCGGGCCTTTTGCCAGCGCCGGGGAGATCGCCCGCTCGCGCTCGCTGCTCGAACAGAACAAGATTCCGTTCAGCCTGGTCAAGGCTCACGAAGCTTCGGTGCCTTAATTACTGTTTGGCTTAATTTGATTGTTATCCTGGAGCAAACCATGAATTTAACAACCCGCTTCTTCCGTGCCGTTTCGCTACATTTTTTCCTGGCTCTCGCTTTCGCCCTTGCCGCGAGTGCGGCAAATGCCGACATCCAATCCGGCAAGGAATATGAGCTGCTCGCCCAACCTCAGCCCGTTGAAACCGGCAAAAAAATCGAGGTTCTGGAAATTTTTTCCTACGGCTGCATCCACTGCTTCCACCTTGACCCAGACCTCAACAAATGGGCAAAACATCTGCCCAAGGATGTCACATTCCGCCGCTTGCCGGCGATTTTTAACGCCTCCTGGGCCCCTTTGGCCAAGGCGTTCTACACCTTCGAAGCCATGGGGTTGACCGAAAAGCTGCATGAAGATTTTTTCAATGCCATTCATGTGCAGCACATGCGGTTTGACGACGACGAGGCAGTGTTCGACTGGGTTGGAAAACGCGGCATCAACCGGAAAAGTTTTGCCGATATGTACAACTCCTTTTCCGTCCAGAGCGAGGCCCTGCGCTCGAAACAGTTGACCAAGGCCTATGGCGTCACTGGCGTCCCCACCCTCATCGTGGATGGCAAATACCGCACGTCGGTATCGGCAGCCGGCGGCCCCGCCGGCTTGCTGTCCACGCTCGATCAGTTGATCAAGAAGGCAAGACCGGAGCGCGCCGGCAAGTAGGGCGGCACAAACCCACAATCCATGGGCATCTCCGTCATCCTGATCGACGATCACCCGCTGTTTCGCAAGGGATTGTCCTATCTGATCGAAACCAGTGGGGAGGACATTGCGGTTGCCGGTCAGTTTGCCGCGATAAACGATGTCCTGGACTGGCTTAGGGGCGGCGGCAAAGCCGAAGTGGCCCTGCTGGATCGCAACCTGCGCGATGAAGATGGCCTGGCCCTGATTCCCGAGCTGCGGCGATGCGGCATCAAGGTGATCATGCTGACCAGCGCGGAGGAAGCGCATGAAATCCGGCAAGCCCTCCAGCAAGGCGTCGATGGCTATGTGTTAAAAACCAGTGAGCCGGCGCAGATTTTTCAGGCGATCTCCGCCGTTATTCAGGGGGCGGGATTGCCCCACCCCCCGGTTCTGGACGAAAACACGCAGGCAAAGGTATTGTCAGATGCCAGCAACAAGCTTTCGTCCCGCGAAACGGAAATCGTTGGCCTGGTCGCGCTGGGTTTGAGCAACAAGGCGATGGGGAAACGGCTGGGGCTCTCCGACAACACGGTGCGCAACCATCTGCGCAGCATTCTGGAGAAACTCGGGCTCGACAACCGGGTACAGGTTGCTACTTTTGCCCTGAAACACGGGATACGATCTGCCGGAAAGCCGTCCGGCACGGTATAACCGCTTATTACTGGATGAACCCTTTTCCCAGCAATTCCACTGTCAGCGCCATGTAATCCTTCGCTCCCTGGCTTTGAGGCGCGAAGTCAAATACGCTCCGGCCTTGCTCCGGGCTCTCCGCCAGGCTGACATTTTCCGATATATGGGTTTCGCACAAATCGTCCCCATAGCGCGCCAGCAACTGTTCGCGGACATGGCGCGAAAATTTTCGGCGGGAATCAAAACGGGTCACCACCACCTTGCGCTCGATTTTGCGTTTTAGCACATTCTCCAGCACGTTCAGCGCGGCATCCAGGCGCTCCACTCCCTGCATCGACAGGAAATCCGCCGATACCGGAATCAACACCCGGTCAGCGGCAAAAATCGCGTTCAGCGACAGCACGCCGAGCATCGGGCAGCAATCAATCAGGATCGGGCTGTCGTCCCATGCCAGGCTTTCCTGCAAGCCCTCGCGCAAACGCGACGAAATGCTTACGCTTTTTCCGTACAACGCGTCGATCTTCGATAATTCCATATGTCCGGGAATCAGGCGCATCCCGTTGGAAACGTCCTGTACCAATTTGGATAGCGCCGCGCCCTCGCGGTAAAACGCGGCGATGGTTTGATGCCGCGAATCGGCGTGAAACCCGCATGAAAGCGTCAGGTGCGCCTGTGGGTCAAGATCTATGGCCAGCGGCCGTTTTTCCAGAACGGCCAGAGCGGCCGTCACATTATGGGTCGTGGTGGTTTTCCCGACGCCACCTTTCTGGTTGAATACTGCGATCACCGCCATACGCTCGCCCTCTCTTATTCTACCGTTACGGATTTTGCCAGATTTCTCGGCTTGTCCACGTCCGTCCCCTTTTGCAAGGCCGTATGATACGCCAGCATCTGCAGCGGCACCGTATGCAGAATCGGGCTCAACAACCCGGCATGTTCCGGCAGCTTGATCAGGTGCACCCCCTCCTGGGGCATCACCTGACTATCTTGATCCGCGAGCACGTAAAGCTCTCCGCCACGGGCACGGACTTCCTGCAAATTCGACTTGAGTTTTTCCAGCAAGGCATCATTGGGAGCAATCGCCACTACCGGCATATCACTGTCCACCAAGGCCAGGGGGCCATGTTTCAGTTCGCCGGCGGGATAGGCTTCCGCGTGGATATAAGAGATTTCCTTCAGCTTCAGCGCGCCTTCCATGGCGATCGGATAATGCGGGCCACGACCAAGGAACAGCGCGTGCTGCCGGGATGCCATGCGCTCCGCCCAGCGCTCGATCTGCGGCTCCAGCAGCAACACTTGACTGATCATGGACGGCAGGTGGCGCAGCGCGTCCAGGTGCGCCTTTTCCTGCGCGGTATTGATGCGACCGCGCAGCTTGCCCAGCACCAGCACCAGCAGGAACAGCGCGGCCAACTGCGTGGTGAA
The DNA here is from genome assembly GCA_028713975.1 of Sulfuricella sp. Taxonomy (GTDB): domain Bacteria; phylum Pseudomonadota; class Gammaproteobacteria; order Burkholderiales; family Sulfuricellaceae; genus Sulfuricella. Next base: position 66,653 of record JAQTNE010000003.1, on the reverse strand, counting down.
CGCCTTGGTTGAGGCCACGCCAACCTCGGGGCCGGCCCGGGTCAGGAAGCGCAAGCCCGATTCGCGCACCAGCGCGCTTTCCGGCACATTGCAAATGGACAGGCTGTAAACATGGCTGTTGGCCTTGGCGTGCTTCAGCGCCGCCACGGTGTCGGCGGTCTCGCCCGACTGGGAAATGGTCACGATCAGCGCCTTCGGATTGGGCACGCTGTCACGGTAACGATATTCGCTCGCCACCTCGGCGTTGCACGGGATGCCGGCGACCCCTTCAAGCCAGTAGCGCGCTACTGTGGCGGCATGAAAGCTGGTGCCGCAGGCGATGATGGTTACGCTGTCTATCGCCCGAAGCACCTGCTCGGCCTTTTCGCCGAATATTTTTGGATCTAGGCTGCCCAAACTCAGCACGGCTTCCAGGGTTTCCGCCAAGGCGCGCGGCTGCTCGAAAATTTCCTTCTGCATGAAATGCCGGTAGCTGCCCAGCTCCGCCCGTTCCGCACTGAGTTCGCTGATCTGCACCGGACGGGTCACCGGCTTGCCGTCGCGGTCGAATATCTTGAGATCGAGCAGGCCGATTTCAGCCACATCGCCCTCTTCCAGGTAAACGATTCTTTGCGTAACCGGCAGCAGCGCCGACTGATCCGAGGCGATGAAATGCTCCTCGATACCGACCCCGATCAGCAGCGGGCTGCCCTCGCGGGCGCACACCAGCTTGTTCGGGGCATCGGCGCAGATCACGCCGATCGCATAGGCGCCTTTCAGTTCGGCGACCGCCAGACGGGTAGCGCGGAGCAGGTCTTTTTCCTGCTGGTAGTGGTGGTGAATCAGGTGAACGATGACTTCGGTATCGGTGTCGGAGGTGAAGCTGTAGCCCATGTCGCTCAGGCGCGACCGCAATGCCTCATGATTTTCGATGATGCCATTATGCACTACTGCGAGTGAGTCTTCGCTGATGTGGGGGTGGGCATTGCGTTCTGTCGGCGCGCCATGAGTGGCCCAGCGGGTGTGGGCGATGCCGAGGTGGCCGTGGGTTTTCTGCTTTTTGACTTCGGCCTCAAGCTCGGCCACGCGCCCCGGCTTTCTTAGCCGCGTCAGCTCGTTATCGGCGGCAACAACCAGGCCGGCCGAATCGTAGCCGCGATACTCCAGGCGCCTCAAGCCTTCCAGCAAGATCGGCACGACGTTGCGTTGTGCCACTGCCCCAATGATTCCGCACATGATCAGACCTCAGCAACGAGCACGGGGTAATGCGCGATGAAAAACCTTTGCTCCCTTGATGGTTTCATTGCTGCTTTCTCATTGTTCATTCCTCATTACCTTCTTCTGCGGCCTTTTCCAGCCGGGCACCGAAACCTGCTTGGCCCGCGACAACGTAAGTTGATCCGCTGGGGCATCCCTGGTGATGGTTGCTCCGGCACCGATGGTTGCTCCCTTGCCGATGGTAACCGGCGCCACCAACTGGGTATCTGAGCCAATAAAGGCATCGTCCTCAATCACGGTTCGGAACTTGTTGACACCATCGTAATTACAGGTGATGGTGCCGGCACCAATATTTACGTTCTTGCCCACCGTGGTATCGCCCACGTAGCTCAGGTGATTGATCTTGCTGCCGCGCTCGACCTGGCTGTTTTTCAGCTCGACGAAATTGCCGATATGCACCTCTGCCGCCAGCACGGTGCCGGGCCGGAGGCGCGCAAACGGGCCGATACGGCCATCTGCGCCGACCTGCGACTGTTCGAGCAGGCTGAACGGCGCAATCCGGGTCCCCGCCGCCACGCTGACATCGCGCAATACACAATTGGCGCCGACCGTCACATTATCACCCAAATCCACCCTGCCTTCAAAAATACAGTTGACGTCGATGGCGACGTCACGGCCACAAATCAGCGCCCCGCGCACATCAATCCGCGCCGGGTCGGCCAGCCGCACGCCTCGCCCCATCAGGCCGGCGGCAATTTCGTGCTGATACAGCCGTTCCAGTTGGGCCAGTTGGGCCGCGCCATTGACGCCCAGCACCTCTGACCGACGGCGAGGTTGGCATGTGCTCACGGTCTTCCCTTCCTTCACGGCCAGGGCGATAACATCGGTCAGATAATATTCGCCCTGGGCATTGTCGTTACGCAGGGTAGCCAACCATTGTTTCAGTTCCCGGGTCGGCAGCGCCATGATGCCGGTATTAACCTCCGAGATCGCCCGCTCCGCCTCGCTGGCATCCTTATGTTCCACGATGGCCGTCACCCGGCCCTGCGCGTCGCGCACGATGCGCCCGTAGCCCGCCGGGTCGGGAAGTTCCACGGTCAGCAGCCCCACTTCGCCCGGCTTGATCTTGAGCAAAGCACGCAGGGTTTCCTCCGAGATCAGCGGAACATCGCCGAACAAAACCAGGGTAAGCCCGTTTTCGTCCAGCTCGGGCAGGGTTTGCTGCAAGGCATGGCCAGTTCCCAGTTGTTGCGCCTGCTCGACCCAGATGATTTGCTGGTTTCCGTGCGGAGAAACCGAACCGTTCTGGGCAAACGCTTTGGGCAGGGCATCGCCACCGTGACCGTAAACCACCAGCAGCCTGGCGGGGTCGAGCTTACGTGCGGCATCTATGACGTGGAGCAGCAAGGGCTTGCCTGCAAGGGGATGCAGAACTTTCGGCAGGTCGGAGTACATGCGCGTACCCTTGCCGGCTGCCAGTATGACGATATTCAGTTCCGCTTGCATATAGCCCCTCCTCCCGCAAACCAAAAAGGCAGCCTGAAAAGCTGCCTTTTTGTTATTGCCAACCTGGTTTCAATGCCTTATTTCTGCTGACGCAGCCTTTTGATCGCCTGCAACTGCGCAATGGCTTCGGCCAGTTCGGCCTGTGCCGTAGCATAGTCTATCAGCGCCGAACGGTCACGCATCGCCTCTTCCGCCCGCTGTTTGGCTTCCTGCGCCTTGACCTCGTCCAGATCGTGACCGCGCACCGCGGTATCGGCAAGAATGGTCACGGTCTGGGGCTGGACTTCGAGCAGGCCGCCGGACACGTAAATCAGTTCTTCTTCGTTCTGATCTGGCCGCTTGATGCGCACGGCGCCGGGCTTGATCCTCGTAATCAGTGGCGTATGGCGAGGGTAAATGCCCACGTCGCCCATTTCTGCCGGTGCGACGATAAATTCCGCCAAGCCGGAGAAAAGCGAACTTTCGGCGCTTACCACATCCACGTGCATTGTCATCGCCATTATCGATTCGCCTTGTTAGATGGTTTTCGCTTTTTCGACGGCTTCTTCGATGGCGCCAACCATGTAGAAAGCCTGCTCCGGCAAATGGTCGTATTCGCCATTAACGATGCCCTTGAATCCGGCGAGCGTGTCCTTGAGCGAGACGAACTTGCCAGGAGAGCCGGTAAACACCTCGGCAACAAAGAACGGCTGCGACAGGAAACGCTGGATTTTGCGGGCGCGGGAAACGGCCAGCTTGTCTTCCGGCGCAAGTTCGTCCATACCCAGAATGGCGATGATGTCGCGCAGTTCCTTGTAGCGCTGCAGGGTGGACTGTACAGCACGAGCCACGTTGTAATGCTCTTCACCCACGACCAGCGGGTCAAGCTGACGCGAGGTGGAGTCGAGCGGATCCACGGCAGGATAGATGCCCAGCTCGGCCACCTGCCGCGACAACACCACGGTGGCGTCCAGGTGGGCAAAAGTGGTTGCAGGGGACGGGTCGGTCAAGTCGTCCGCCGGCACGTAAACGGCCTGGATCGAGGTAATCGAGCCTTTCTTGGTGGAAGTGATGCGCTCCTGCAGGCGACCCATTTCTTCGGCCAGCGTCGGCTGGTAGCCCACGGCGGACGGCATCCGTCCGAGCAAGGCGGACACTTCGGTGCCGGCCAGGGTGTAGCGGTAAATATTGTCGATGAACAGCAGCACGTCGCGGCCTTCGTCGCGGAAATATTCCGCCATGGTCAGGCCGGTCAGCGCCACGCGCAGGCGGTTGCCGGGCGGTTCGTTCATCTGGCCGTAGACCAGGGAAACCTTGTCCAGCACGCCGCCTTCTTTCATTTCATGGTAGAAGTCGTTGCCTTCGCGAGTCCGTTCGCCCACGCCGGCGAACACCGAGTAGCCGCTGTGCTCAACCGCGATGTTGCGGATCAGCTCCATCATGTTCACGGTCTTGCCCACGCCGGCGCCGCCGAACAGGCCGACTTTACCGCCCTTGGCGAACGGGCAGATCAAGTCGATCACCTTGATGCCGGTTTCAAGCAGCTCGGTGGATGGCGACAGCTCGTCGAATGCCGGAGCCTTGCGGTGAATTGCCCAGCTGGCTTCGTTGCCGATTTCGCCCAACTCGTCGATCGGGTTGCCCAGCACGTCCATGATGCGGCCCAGCGTCTTGGTGCCGACCGGCACGGAGATCGGCGCGCCGGTGTTGACTACTTTCATGCCGCGACGCAGACCGTCTGTGGTGCCCATCGCAATGGTACGGGCAACGCCATCGCCCAGTTGCTGCTGCACTTCCAGCGTGAGGTTTACGTCGGGCAGCTTGAGTGCATCATAGACTTTGGGCATGGATTCGCGTGGAAACTCCACGTCCACCACCGCACCGATAATCTGTACGATTTTTCCGTCATGCCCTATTGGGTGTTGGCTCATCATTACTTCCTTAATAAATGCAATTGTTCGCTTTAAACCGCTGCGGCACCGGCGACGATCTCGGACAATTCCTTGGTGATCGCGGCCTGACGGGTTTTGTTGTAGATCAGCTTGAGTTCTTCGATAACATTGCCGGCGTTATCCGAGGCGGCTTTCATCGCCACCATCCGCGAGCTCTGCTCGGATGCGATGTTTTCCGCCACCGCCTGGTAAATCAGGGTCTCGATATAGCGCACCAGCAATTCGTCGACCACCTGCTTTGCATCCGGCTCGTAAATATAGTCCCAGTGCCCGCTGGCGCTGCCCAGTGCTTCGCCGCTGACGGGCAGCAATTGCTCCATCACCGGCTCCTGCTTCATGGTGTTGACGAAGCGGGTGTAGCAGATATGCAGCGCGTCGATCCGGCCTTCGCTATAGGCGTCGAGCATTACCTTCACCGGCCCGATCAGTTTTTCCATGTGCGGCGTATCACCCAGGTGGGTAACATGAGACAGCACGCTGGCGCCGATGCGCTGCATGAAGCCCTGCCCCTTGGTGCCGATGGCACAGACCTCCACACCATGCTTGTTACCTTCCCATTCCTTGATCTTGCCCAGCACCATGCGCAGCACGTTGGTGTTCAAACCACCGCACAAGCCTTTGTCCGAGGTCACCACGATTACGCCGATGCGCCGCAATTCCTCCCGCTTCAACAGAAAGGGATGGCGATATTCCGGATTGGCGCGGCTCATGTGCGCAGCCACATTGCGGATTTTTTCCGCATAGGGTCGGGCGGCACGCATCCGGTCCTGCGCCTTGCGCATTTTGGATGCCGCCACCATTTCCATGGCGCGGGTGATTTTCTGGGTATTCTGGACGCTCTTGATCTTGGTCCGAATCTCTTTGCCGCCAGCCATCAGTCAACTCCGCCGTGAATTTGCCTGTGCTCAGTAAACAGAGCTGGATTTGAAATCTTCGATCGCCGCGCCCAGTGCTTTTTCTGCGTCAGCGTCCATTTCCTGGGTTTCTTCGATCTTGTCCACCATTGCCTTGTATTTGCCCTTGATAAAGGCATGCAGAGCGGTTTCGAAGGCGATTGCCTTTTTCACGTCGACATCGTCGAGGTAGCCCCGGTTCACGGCAAACAACGTAATCGCCATGTCCGCCACGGTCATCGGCGCGAACTGGGCCTGCTTCATCAGTTCGGTCACCATCTTGCCGCGCTCCAATTGCTTGCGGGTCGCCTCATCCAGATCGGAAGCAAACTGGGCGAATGCCGCCAGTTCGCGGTACTGCGCCAGCGCCATACGAATGCCGCCGCCCAGCTTCTTGATCACCTTGGTCTGCGCTGCACCACCGACGCGGGACACCGACAGGCCAGCGTTGATGGCAGGGCGGATACCGGCATTGAACAAGTCGGTTTCCAGGAAGATCTGACCGTCGGTGATCGAAATCACGTTGGTCGGCACGAATGCGGAAACGTCGCCAGCCTGGGTTTCGATGATTGGCAGCGCGGTGAGCGAACCGGTCTTGCCCTTCACGCCGGAGCGCTTTTCGACGTCGGCGGCATTGATGCGCGCGGCACGCTCCAGCAAACGGGAGTGCAGGTAGAACACGTCACCGGGGTAGGCCTCGCGACCGGGAGGGCGGCGCAGCAACAGGGAAATCTGGCGATATGCCCAAGCCTGCTTGGTCAGGTCGTCATAAATGATCAGCGCATCCTGGCCGCGGTCGCGGAAATATTCGCCCATCGAGCAGCCCGAATAAGGCGCAATGTATTGCATCGCGGCGGAATCGGAAGCGGTCGCGGCCACCACGATGGTGTGGCCCATGGCGCCGTGCTCTTCCAGTTTGCGCACCACGTTGGTGATCGAGGATGCCTTCTGGCCGATCGCGACGTAAACGCAGACTACGCCGGTGCCCTTCTGGTTGATGATGGCATCAATCGCCACGGCGGTTTTGCCGGTCTGGCGGTCGCCGATGATCAGCTCGCGCTGGCCGCGCCCGATCGGCACCATCGCGTCGATTGACTTGAGACCGGTCTGCACTGGCTGGGAAACGGATTGGCGGGCAATCACGCCCGGTGCAATTTTCTCGATCGGGGCTTTTTCCGTTGCATTGATCGGGCCTTTGCCGTCGATCGGCTGACCCAGCGGGTTCACCACCCGCCCCATCAGCGCCTCGCCGACTGGCACCTCCAGGATGCGACCCGTGCACTTGACGGTATCGCCTTCGGTGATGTGCTCGTATTCGCCCAGCACCACCACGCCGACCGAGTCGCGCTCGAGGTTCAGCGCCAGGCCGAAGGTGTTGCCGGGAAACTCCAGCATCTCGCCCTGCATTGCGTCGCTCAGGCCGTGGACGCGGACGATGCCGTCGGTCACGGAAACGACCGTACCTTGGTTGCGGGCCTCGGCCGTGGTGGCCAGGCCTTCGATTTTGCTCTTGATCAGATCACTGATCTCCGAGGGATTCAACTGCATGATCTCTCCTAACTTTTGAGCGTAAACGCCATGTTTTGTAATTGGCCGCGCACCGACGCATCAATCACGACGTCTCCCGCCACGATTCTGATGCCGCCGATAAGTTCAGGGTCGAGGGTTACGGTCGCCTCGACCTTGCGCTTGTATTTGGACTCCAGACGACGCACCAGATCCTGTTTCTCCGCGTCGCTCAGGGGGTAAGCGCTGACTATTTCCGTCTCCATGACGCCGCCGTGCTGCGCCCGGAGCTGCTCATACATCTCGCAAACCACCGGCAGCAAGGTCAGGCGGCCATTTTCCAGCAGCAGGCTCACCATGTTGACGGCCTGCTCATCGAGATTTTTTTCGCACACCGCCAGAAATATTTCCTTCTGCTGCGTTGCCGTCAGCTTGGGGTTGCCGATTACCGCCTGCATCTGCGGATCAGCAACAACCGCCGCCGCAAACCCCAGCATCTGCGACCATTTGTCGAGCGCGCCGCCCTGCTCGGCAATCCGGTAGATTGCCTCGGCATAGGGCCGGGCTATTGTGGTGACTTCCGCCATGATATCCCTTACAGCTCGCTCTGAATCGAAGCCAGCAGTTCGGCGTGAGCCTTGGCGTCAATCTCGCGCCGCAGGATTTTTTCCGCACCGGCCACGGCCAGGTCAGCCACTTGTTGGCGCAGACCCTCCTTGGCACGGTGCACTTCCTGCTCGATCTCGGCCTTGGCGAGCGACAGTTGGCGCTCACGCTCTACATTGCCGCTGGCCTTGCCGTCCTCGACGATCTCGCCAGCACGTTTTTCCGCCTGGGCAAGAATTTCGGATGCCTTCTGCTTGGCTTCATGCAACACTTGCGTGCCGCGCTTGGAAGCCAGCTCCAGCTCATGCTTGCCGCGCTCTCCTGCCGCCAGCCCATCGGCAATGCGCTTTGCGCGAGCCTCCATCATGGAGGTTATTGGCCCCCAGACGTATTTCATGACGAACCAGATGAGTATCCAGAAGGTAATCAGCTGCCCGATGATAGTTGCGTTTACGTTCACTTGTTAACCCCGGCTAAAAATTACCGATTCTTTTGTCCAAATCAATGCACAAACGGGTTGGCGAACACAAACCACATGGACAGGCCAAGAACGATCATCGGGAAGGCTTCCATCAAGCCGCCGAAGAAGAACATGTTCTTCATCAGCTCCGGCTTCATTTCAGGCTGGCGCGCGATACCTTCCAGCGTTTTCGCGCAGATCAGACCCCATCCCAGGGCGGAACCCAGGCCTGCTGCAGCGAGAATAATCCCGACAGACAAAGCGGTCATACCGTAAATTTCCATGATTGCTCCTATTTATAAAAGTAATTGAAATTAGTGTTCTTCGTGCGCCAGCGACAGATAAACTATCGTCAGGATCATGAAGATGAATGCTTGCAGCGTGATGATCAAGATATGGAAGATCGCCCACGGCGCCGACAGCAGCGGCTGCACCCAGAAAGGCAGCAGCGCGATCAGCAGGAAAATCAGCTCACCGGCATACATGTTGCCGAACAGCCGCATGCCCAACGATACCGGCTTGGCCAGTTCTTCGACCAGCTTCATGACGACGTTCACCGGCATCAGGTATTTGCCGAAAGGCAGATACAGGAATTCCTTGCCGAAACCCAACACGCCCTTGGCCTTGATGCTGAAATAGACGATCAGGACAAACACTGAAATTGCCATGGCAAAGGTGGTGTTCAAGTCGGTCGTGGGCACCATCTTGGCATGCAGCTCCACCCCGGCCAGATTGCCGATGAAAGCCAGCAGATCAACCGGCAGCAGATCCATGGCATTCATCAGGAACACCCACATGAATATCGTCAGCGCCAGCGGTGCAATTAGCGGACTGTGGCCGTGAAAGCTTTCCTTCACCTGCGTATCGACGAACTCGACAATCAGCTCGAGAAAACTCTGCAAACCGGTGGGCGCATCGGCACTGAGGTTTTTCGCCACCATCCTGCCAACGATCATCAGCGCCAGCGCGGTCAGCGCACCGAACAAAATCGTGTCCAGATGCCACGTCCAGAAGCCCTCGCCCACTTTCCAGTTGGCAAGATGGTGCTGGATGTACATCACCGGATTGTCGGATGGCACCATCGCCGAATGTGCTTCGCTCACAGTATGTCCTTGTAACTCTTCCTAAGACCCCATCCGTAAGCCAGTTGCGCCAGCGCAAAAACGAACAGGGCGGGTACGGGCTGCAAATGCAGAACGCCGAATCCCAAACCAAACAACATCAAAACCAGGATGAATCTTGTGACTGCGCCGGAATAAACCAGCGACATTGCATGCATCGGTGCGGCAGATTTATCGGCCTGCCTGATCTTTCTAAGAAGGATCAGGCTGCTGGCCGTTGCCACTACGCCGCCAAAAAAAGCCGATTTTGCGGTGTCTTTCCCCAGCAAAAAATACAGCAATGCCGCGCTGAGAATCGCAATGATTGCCTGCGCGCCGACGACCCGGTAAGCCGCGTCCATCTGCGTGTTGTTGTCAAAATGAGCGGCGATTTTAGTTCACTCTTGCCTATACGTCAATTTCTGCGTAAGATTCAAACGTTTTGGTTGCGCCAGATCAATTAATTTGACTAATGGAATTATTAGCTTAATTGATGAAAGGCGATCACTCCGCTACACCCAGCCTGCTAATGATGCTGTCCAGTTGTTCCAGACTATCATAACCAATAACCAGCTTGCCGCTGCCATTCTTCTGCGCTTTTAGCGCCACCGCAGCGCCCAGTTTTTCGGCCAGGCGCTCCTGCAACCTCAAAATATCCCGGTCTGGTTGCGCCGTGGGCTTCGGCGCCGGCTGCTGCTGGTGCCGAACCAGTTTCTCCGCTTCCCGCACCGACAGCCCCTTGCCGGAGATTTCGTTGGCCACGGCAATCTGCGCCGCATTAGGCAGGCTCAGCAGGGCGCGGGCATGGCCCATGTCGAGTCGGTTGTGCATCAGCATTTCCTGCACTGGGGCCGCCAAGTTAAGCAGGCGCAGCAGGTTGCTAACGGCACTGCGCGAGCGCCCTACTGCATCCGCCGCAAACTGGTGCGTCATGCTGAATTCATCTATCAAGCGCTGGATACCGGTCGCCTCTTCAAGCGGATTGAGGTTTTCGCGCTGGATATTCTCGATCAGGGACATTGCCAGCGCGGCCTCGTCTGCCACCTCGCGCACCAGCACCGGCACCTCTGTCAGCCCCGCCAAGCGGGCTGCGCGCCAACGGCGTTCGCCCGCGATAATTTCATATTTGCCGTCCGCCAGCGCCCTCACCAGAATGGGCTGCATGATCCCCTGGGATTTGATGGATGCCGCCAGCTCCGCCAGCGATTCCTGATCCATGTGTGTACGCGGCTGATATTTGCCGGGCTGCATCTGGTCCAGCTTCAATTCTTGCGGGGCATCTTTCTTGTGGTTTTCCTCGCCGCCGCCAGACAGAAGTGCGTCAAGCCCTCGCCCCAACCCTTTTAATTTCGCCATTTTTTTCTCACTTTCTCACCATTTCGCCTGCCAGCGCCAAATATGCCAGCGCGCCCCTTGACCCCTTGTCGTGCAATAACACCGGCACCCCGTAGCTGGGCGCTTCCGCCAGCCGGATATTGCGCGGAATTACGGTACGGTAAACCTTGTCGCCAAAATGGCGTTGTAGCTGCTCGGAAACTTGCTGCGCCAGCGTGTTGCGCGGATCGAACATGGTGCGCAGCAAACCCTCGATTTCCAGATCGGGATTTAGCGCGGAGCGAACCTTCTTGATGGTTTGCACCAGATCGCTAAGACCCTCCAGCGCGTAATATTCGCACTGCATCGGGATCATTACCGCATGGGCGGCGCATAATGCATTCACGGTGAGAAGATTCAAGGCCGGCGGGCAGTCGATCAGGATGTAATCGTATTCGTTCTCCACTTCGCCCAAGGCTTTTTTCAGGCGCCATTCGCGCGCCAGCTCTTGCACCAGCTCCACCTCCGCGCCGGCCAGTTCGCGGTTGGCCGGAATAAGGTCGAATTTCCCACACGTGTCGGCGACGCGTACCTCCGCCATGCTTTTTTCTTCCAGCAACGCATGGTAAACCGTTTGCGTCAGGGCCATTTTGTCGACGCCACTTCCCATGGTCGCGTTGCCCTGCGGATCCAGGTCAATCAACAGCACACGCCGCTTGGTCGCAGCCAGGCTGGCCGCAAGGTTGACGCTGGTCGTGGTTTTTCCCACGCCGCCCTTTTGATTGGTTATTGCAAGAATTTTTGCCATTACCCCGCCCTATGCTGTTGCGCTTCGATTTCGACCGGATGCAGCAGTACCAGATGCCGCTCTGCGCCCAAGCCCGGCACCATGAGCGGCTCCACGCGCTGCAATGCGACGCCCGCCGGCAACCGGGTCAATTCTTCATAGGGGTAAATTCCCTTCATTGCCAGCATTACCCCATCCTTGCCGCACAAATGCCGCGTCAAATCCACGAATTCTGCCAAATCTGAAAAAGCGCGGGAAATCACCACATCGTATTTTTCCTCCGGTCGCCACGTTTCCACCCGATCACAAACCACGGTGGCATTGGCCAAACCCAGCTCCAGGCATGCCTGACGCAGAAAGGTGGTTTTCTTGTGGTTACTGTCCAGCAGGGTCACGTCGAGAGCCGGGTTCGCCAGCGCCAACGGGATTCCCGGCAGGCCCGCCCCGGTTCCGACGTCAATGATTCGGCGCCCGTGAATATGGGGCAGCACCGCCAAGCTGTCGAGCAAGTGCTGTGTCAGCATTTTTTGTGGGTCGCGCACCGCCGTCAGGTTGTAAACCTTGTTCCATTTTTGCAGCAGCGCAACGTAGTCGAGCAGGCGCCGCTGCGCCATCGCATCCAGCGGGAAACCCAATTGTGCCAGTCCGAAAGTTAGCTGTTCTTCGAGATTCATGCGCTCTTCTTGGAATTGGAAACCGTTTTGATCTGTGGTACCCCGCGTTTCAGATGCACCAGCAGCACCGAAATCGCCGCGGGAGTAACGCCAGAGATACGCGCTGCCTGGCCGAGCGTTTCCGGTTTATGCTGATTCAGCTTGTGCTGGCCCTCGATAGACAGCCCGTGCACTTCACGGTAATCCAGTTCCGGCGGCAACGCCATGGTTTCATAATGCTGATGCCGGGCAATTTCTTCCAGCTGGCGCGAGATATATCCCTGATATTTGGCTTGAATCTCCACCTGCTCCGATACCTTGAGATCCGACACTCCCGGCCCAGCCCCCGGCAACGTCATCAGTGCCGGATAATCAACATCAGGGCGGCGCAGCAAATCAAGCAGGGAATACTCGTGTTCGATACCCTTGCCCAGCACTCTTTCCGCATCCTCCTGAGGCAACAGCCTGGGGTTTACCCATGTGCTTTTCAAGCGCTCTTGCTCGCTCGCAATCGCTTCGCGTTTTACCTCGAAATACTGCCAGCGCGCATCGTCCACCACGCCCAAGCGCCGCCCCTCCTCGGTTAGCCTTAAATCGGCATTGTCTTCCCGCAACAGCAAACGGTGCTCGGCACGGCTGGTAAACATACGGTAAGGCTCGACGACGCCACGCGTAATCAAGTCGTCCACCATCACCCCGAGATACGCCTGATCCCGCGTCGGATGCCAAGCCTCTTTTTCCTGCACCGACAGGCCCGCGTTAATGCCGGCCAGGATACCTTGCGCCGCGGCTTCTTCGTAGCCGGTGGTGCCATTGATCTGACCGGCAAAGAAAAGACCGTGAATCGTTTTGGTTTCCAATGAGTTTTTCAACCCCACCGGATCAAAGTAATCATACTCGATGGCATAACCGGGCCGGGTTATGTGTGCGTTTTCAAAACCGCGGATCGAACGCACCAATTCCACCTGTACATCGAATGGCAGGCTGGTTGAAATACCGTTCGGGTAGATTTCATGGGTGCTCAAGCCCTCCGGCTCGACAAAAATCTGGTGCGCGTCCTTGCCGGAAAAGCGCGTGATCTTGTCTTCGATCGACGGGCAATAGCGCGGGCCGACGCCTTCAATCAAACCGGTGTAAAGGGGGGAGCGATCCAGCCCACCGCGAATGATCTCATGGGTGTGCGAATTGGTGCTCGTAATCCAGCACGGCAACTGGCGCGGGTGCCGGGCAGGGTCACCGAGAAAGGAAAACGCCGGTGCCGGGATGTCACCAGGCTGTTCCACCATTACCGAATAATCCAGGGTTCGCCCATCAATGCGAGGCGGGGTGCCGGTCTTGAAGCGTTTCACCGGCAAAGCCAATTCACGTAGCCGATGTGCCAAGGTGATTGAGGGCGGATCGCCAGCCCGCCCGGCCTGGTAATTCGACAGCCCGACATGAACCAGTCCAGCCAGGAAAGTCCCCGCCGTAAGCACTATGGCTTGCGCCCGAAAATGCAAACCCAGCTGGGTGACGACGCCAACCACCCGATCCTGCTCAAGCAGCAGATCGTCAACCGCCTGCTGGAACAGCCATAAATTTGGCTGATTCTCCAGCCGGCTCCGAACCGCCTGCCGGTATAAAACGCGGTCTGCCTGCGCACGGGTCGCGCGCACCGCAGGGCCCTTGCTTGAATTCAATATGCGGAACTGGATGCCCGCCTCGTCTGTCGCGGCAGCCATGGCCCCGCCCAGAGCGTCCACCTCTTTTACCAGGTGCCCCTTGCCAATCCCGCCGATAGACGGGTTGCAAGACATTTGGCCCAAGGTTTCGATGTTGTGTGTCAGCAACAGCGTTTTCATGCCCATCCGGGCGGCAGCCAGCGCGGCTTCGGCGCCGGCATGGCCGCCGCCGATGACGATCACATCGAACTGGGTGGGATAAAGCATGAATTTGGCGGATGCGGGATGAACGAGGTCGAATGATACCCCAGAATTTCTATTGTTTCACGTGAAACCCTATTTTCCGATGCAAAACCGGGAAAAAATTTCGCCGAGCAGATCGTCAGCGGTGAACTCGCCGGTTATGCTGGAAAGCGCGTCCTGAGCCAGCCTCAGCTCTTCCGCGAACAGCTCGATCTGGCCGTTACACTCTTCCGCCAGGGCGAGATGCTCCTCTGCTTCGTGCAGCGCTCCCAAGTGCCGCGCCCGCGCCATGAAAAGTCCTTCGCTCCCGCTCTGCCAGCCAACAGCACGCAACAAATGGTCATGGAGCAGATCAATCCCGACCCCGGTTTTGGCGGAGAGGTAGATGTCCATTGCGCCATCGTCACTGGTAGCTCTTGGCCCCTGATCCAGCAAGTCGATCTTGTTGAAGATCCGCAACAGGGGGATCCCCGGCGGCAAGGCGGCGATAATTTCCTGATCGGCGGGCGCCACGCCTTGTGCCGCATCAACCAGAAGCAGCGCGGCATTTGCTTGCCGGATCGCGCTCCAAGTTCGGGCGATACCCATTTTTTCCACCTCATCCTCGGTGTCGCGCAGCCCGGCTGTATCAATAAAATGCAGCGGTACACCCTCGATTTCGATGTGCTGACGAATGGCGTCGCGGGTGGTGCCCGCCACGGGGGTGACGATCGCCACCTCCTCACCCGCGAGCCGATTGAGCAAGCTGGATTTCCCCACATTGGGCTGGCCAATCAAGACAACGTGCAGGCCCTCACGGAGCAGGCTGCCTTGCCGCGCTTGGCGAAAGACGTTGCCGAGTTGCGTCCGTATTTCGGCGAGCTGGCCGAAAGCGTTGGACTCGGCAAGAAAGTCGATATCCTCTTCCGGGAAGTCCAGCATTGCCTCGACCAGCATGCGCAAATTAATCAGGCTTTCCACCAGCCGGTGAACCGCGCCAGAAAATTCGCCGCGCAGGGAGCGCATCGCGGATTTTGCCGCTTCCGTTGTGGATGCGTCGATCAGGTCGGCAACACTTTCTGCCTGAGCCAGATCCATTTTGTTATTGAGGAAAGCGCGCTTGGTGAATTCCCCGGGCTCCGCTGGCCGCGCGCCGAGTTCAAGGCAGCGGCCAAGTACCATGCGCAGCACGGCTGCGCCACCGTGGCCCTGCAACTCGAGAACATCTTCCCCGGTATAGGAATGGGGGGCAGAGAAAAACAGGGCAACGCCCTGATCTATGGTATTGCCGTTCGCCGCCAGAAAATTGCTCAGGGTGGCGACGCGCGGTTTCGGCGTTTTGCCTAAAAGCGCAAGAGCAAAATCCGCCAGGCCATTACCGGAAACGCGCACCACCCCGATGCCGCCACGCCCAGGTGCGGTTGCAATGGCGGCGATGATGTCAGTGCTTGGCATGCCCCTTGGCGACCGCCCTTTCCTTCTCGACGCAACGTGTGACATACCACTGCTGGGAAATGGACAATATATTGTTTACCACCCAGTACAAAACCAGGCCGGCAGGGAAGAAGAAAAAGAAAATACTCATCGCCAGCGGCATGACCATCATGACCTTGGCCTGGATTGGATCCGGGGGGGTCGGATTGAGCTTGGTCTGAATGAACATGGTGATGCCCATTACGATCGGCAGGATGTAATAGGGGTCGGGAGTCGACAGATCATTTATCCACAGCATGAATGGTGCCTGGCGCATTTCGACGCTATTCAACAAAGCCCAGTAAAGCGCAATAAACACCGGTATCTGAACCACAACCGGAAGGCAGCCGCCCAGCGGGTTAACCTTCTCGGTCTTGTACAGCTCCATCATCGCCGTGTGGAGGCGCTGGCGATCGTCACCGTACTGTTCCTTGAGTTTTTGCAGCTTGGGCCCAATTTCGCGCATGTGCGCCATGGAGCGGTAGCTTTTTGCCGACAATGGATAGAACGCCAGTTTAATCAAAACGGTCAACAGGATAATGGCCAGGCCCCAATTTTGCACGATCCGATGAATCGTCTCTAAAACCCAGAACAGCGGCGCAGAAATCACGGTCAACACACCATAATCAACAACCAGACCCAGCCCGGGGGCAATTTTGCTCAAATGATCCTGTTCTTGTGGGCCCGCGTAAAAGCGAATCTTGGTCTCTTTTTTGCTGCCCGGGTCAATTGTGCCAACGGGCAGAATCACGCCAGCCGCGTACAAATCATCGCCCAGTTTTTTAACGTAATTTTCCCGTGGCTGACCATTAGCCGGCAGCCACGCACTGAGAAAATAATGCTGCAGCATCGCAACCCAACCATCATCACTTTGTTTGAGATAACTCGCCTTTCCTTTTTCAATATCCGAGAAACTAACTTTCTGGAATTTTTCCTTGTTGGAATATATTGCCGGCCCGGTAAACGTGGACACAAACCTTTGCCCTCCCAATGGCGCCTGGCCGTTTCGCGTTATCTGAAAATAGGCGCTTGGCTCCAGCTTGGCCGTACTTCCATTATTGATCTCATAACCGATCTCGACTACGTAGCTGTTTTTATGAAAGGTGAAAACCTTATCTACCTTGATCCCGCTCTCGCTGATCCAGCTCAGCCGCACCTGTAGGTCGTTGGCGCCATCGGCAAGTTCATATTGCTTGGCTGCTGCGGTAAACAGTGTATTGTGGGTAGGCAGCCCTCCCCCTATCAGGCCGGTCTGCGCAAGATAAAGACGCTTGGGATCATCTTCCAGCAGCACAAATCTTTTGGTTTTATCCAGCGTATCGTGGTGTTTAAGCAGTTCGAGCCGGCGGATGTCGCCGCCCAAGGTGTCTATCTCAGCGTAAATTACGTCCGTTG
Source organism: Sulfuricella sp. (assembly GCA_028713975.1). Lineage (GTDB taxonomy): Bacteria > Pseudomonadota > Gammaproteobacteria > Burkholderiales > Sulfuricellaceae > Sulfuricella. The sequence continues at coordinate 49,949 of JAQTNE010000003.1, read as the reverse complement.
TTACCTTGATTTTTTCGTGCGATTCCAGCTTACCGCCGGCTTCCTTCACCAGCGTCTCTGCGGCTCGCGTTATGGGTGCCGGCGTTTGCGTGATCCCCGGTTTTTCCTGGGTAACGGATGTGGCTGGAGCGGGATATTGCTGCTTCTGCCACGCCTCCCACAGCATCAATATAGAAAAGGAAAATACAATGAACAAAATCAGCCGTTTGGTATCCATCTTGCCTCAGTAATATTATGGTATTGGATCGTATCCGCCAGGATGCCCGGGACGGCAACGACAAATCCTTTTAGCGCCCAGCCACCCCCCTTTCAGCAAACCGAACTTGGCCAATGCCTGACAGGAATATTCGGAACAGCTCGGGGTAAATCGGCAATGCGGCCCGAGCAGCGGGCTAATCAAATATTGGTAGATTCTAATCAATCCGACAAACATGCGTGACATTTATGTATGCGCCAACTTTTTTTGAAGCTCTCCGACTAGCCACAAAAACTCCTGTTCAACCAGGAGATATGATTTTTGGGTAAATTTTTTGTGGGTCAACGCCACAATATCCAGCCCGCCGAACATTTCTTGATTCTGTCTGAATATCTCTCGCAAGCAACGCTTAATATAATTCCTGGTTACAGAGAGAGGGGCGGTTTTTTTTCTGGCTATCCCGGTGAAACGCGGATGACCTAGGCTGTTTGGCCTTACCAGCACGCGCAGATATTGACCATCTGCCAGGCATTTAAACGAAAAAACGGATGAAATATCATCCGTTTCCCTTAATCGCTTGCTTTTTTGAAAAGCATGGATGGCCGGCACTTCTGCCAACGACTAAACGCTAAGTTTAGCTCGCCCTTTGGCGCGCCGAGCCCGAATCACGGCGCGGCCTCCGGACGTTTTCATCCGAGCGCGAAACCCATGGGTGCGCTTGCGTTTGATCACGGAAGGTTGATAGGTACGTTTCATTGTTTACCCCAATATCTTGATTTAAGCCAAAGCGCGTAATTAGACTATCTTTACAGTGTTTTTGTCAAATAATTTTTATCTATCTCTCCTGTGGATAAGTTTATACAAAGCGGATAGAATGTATTCACGTATTACCGCATTTCTCCGGTTGTCATGGTGGCAAATTACGCGACTCATCGCGATTTTTCGGGGCATGAGCATGGGCTTCCCGCCATTTCGCAGGAATGACGTCCGTACCCAGAGAACAAATACTACAAATTCATTCATGGTGTTTTCTAAGGCATGCTTTATAGCATGCCCGACCAAAATCATTTCAACAAACAACTTCTGGATGTTTTGTAAATTCCCCAATGGAAAGTTTCTGGCTTGATTGCATAACCCATTTCAAAGAAGAGCTGCCCCCGCAGCAATTCAACACCTGGATCAAACCGCTAAAATTTGACATGCTGGATGGTGCCCCACGACTAATCGCGCCAAACCGTTTTATCCTGCAATGGATCAAAGACAAATTTTTTGGGCGTATCGAAAAAATGGCGGAAGAATATTTTTCAGCGCCATTACTGCTGGTGCTTTCTCTACCCGACAATGCCGCCGAAAATAACGTGACAGCGCCGACGCCAACCGTGGCCGCTCCCGCGCCGCATCGAGCCAAGACCGATCAGTCGCGCCTTAACCCATTATTCACCTTTTCAAATTTTGTTACCGGAAAAGCCAATCAGCTCGCGCGGGCTGCCGCAATCCAGGTTGCCGAAAACCCTGGCACAGCCTACAACCCGCTGTTCGTTTACGGCGGCGTAGGGTTGGGTAAAACACATTTAATCCAGGCCATTGGTAACTTGGTTCAAGAGCAAAATAATAATGCGAAAATCAGCTATTTACACGCAGAGCGCTATGTTTCAGACGTAGTGCGCGCTTACCAGCACAAAACTTTTGACGAATTTAAACGCTATTATCATTCTCTGGATCTGCTATTGATCGATGATATCCAGTTCTTTGCTGGAAAAAATCGAACCCAGGAAGAATTTTTTTATGCCTTCAATGCCTTGATAGAGTCGCATAAGCAAGTCATCATTACTTGCGACACTTTCCCAAGAGAAATATCCGGGATGGAGGATCGGCTCATCTCCCGCTTCGGCTGGGGTCTGACGGTTGCTATTGAACCCCCCGAACTGGAAATGCGGGTAGCTATCCTGTTGAAAAAAGCCTTGGCTGAAGAGATTAAATTACAGGAAGAAGTCGCTTTTTTCATTGCCAAACAAATTCGTTCCAATGTTCGGGAGCTGGAGGGTGCTCTCAAACGTGTTTTGGCTTATTCCCGCTTCACGAATCACCCCGTTAATTTGGAACTAGCCAAAGAAGCCTTGAAAGATCTTCTTGCCGTTCAAAACCGCCAGGTTTCCTTGGATAATATTCAAAAAACGGTCGCGGATTATTATAAAATTAAAGTCGCTGAAATGTTTTCTCCTAAACGCTCCCGAAATGTTGCCCGGCCTCGACAGGTTGCCATGTCACTGGCAAAAGAACTCACACAACTTAGTTATCCGGAAATTGGCGAAGCATTCGGGGGTAGAGATCATTCAACCGTTATACATGCGTGCAAAAAAATTACTGAATTAAAAAATATTGATCCTACTATCAGCCGCGATTTTGAAATATTGCTACAAATTTTACGTAGCTGAACCATGTGGACTTAATGTGCATAAATTGTATTTTTACCAAAAATTAACTTTGATACCCAATTTACCCAGCCGCTTAAACAACTTTATCCACAAACATTACGATGATTTATAATCATGATTTTTAAAGCGCATTTAAAATAATACAGATAATGGATAAAGCTTATTACTTAGTATTAGGAATATAGATATGTTATTAATACAAACAAACAGGGACGCACTACTAAAACCACTTCAAGCCGTAATCGGTATCGTAGAAAAGCGCCACACCCTTCCCATTCTTTCCAATGTTCTCATTGAAAAAAATGGGGAAACGTTATCTGTAATAGCAACCGACCTGGAAATACAGATTACTGCCACATCCATTTGTCAGCAAAATGATTTACCGGATTTTTCGATTACGGCAGCAGCCAGGAAACTTCAGGATATTTGCCGTGCATTTCCCGAGAACGCACAAATAGCCTTGGAAAACGACGATACCCGACTGCAAATCAAGGTGGAGAAAAGTCGTTTTAATTTACAAACCTTGCCTGCTAATGACTTTCCGAAACTGGTAATGGCGGGTGAAAAACGATCTTGTATCAAAATTAGCCAGAAAGCTTTAAGAAGCCTATTAAACCTGGTTCAATATGCAATGGCTCAGCAAGATATACGATATTATCTGAATGGTTTGCTACTGGTCGTGGAAAAGGGTTTGCTTCGAGTGGTTTCGACAGATGGACACCGTCTTGGCATGGCTTGTTTCCCGCTGGAAAACGCTAGCGAAGCTTCGGAGGATTCTCCACATGAAGTAATCTTGCCACGCAAAACCATAATAGAATTGATCAAATTGCTTGGCGATAATGATGATGAAGTAACCATAGAAATCGGGCAAAACCAGACCCGATTCTCTTTTTCCAATATTGTTCTGGTGTCAAAAATAGTGGAAGGTAAATTTCCTGATTACAATCGGGTTATCCCGGAGGGCTATCAAAACCAGATGTTGATTAACAGGCTTCTCCTGTTACAGTCTTTACAACGCGCGTCTATTCTTTCGAATGAAAAATTCAGGGGTGTCAGGCTGGTTCTAACACAAAATAGTTTGCGTATTATCTGCAATAACAATGAACAAGAGGAAGCGCAAGAAGAAATAGAGGTTAACTATGCAGGCAACCCACTGGACATAGGGTTTAATGTCAATTATCTGTTGGACGTATTAATGAACCTGAGTGACGAATCAATCGAACTTTCTTTCGGTGACGCCAACAGCAGCGGACTATTTACCATACCCGGGCAAGAGTGTTTTAAATATGTTGTTATGCCCATGCGCATCTAAATCAAAAAAGTTGTTTCACGTGGAACCTATAAATAATGGCTGAATATACTTCCGATAGTATCAAAATATTGAAAGGCCTGGAGGCGGTACGCAAACGCCCTGGTATGTACATAGGTGATACCAGCGACGGTTCGGGATTGCATCATATGGTATTCGAAGTGGTGGATAACGCCATAGATGAAGCGCTCGGGGGATATTGCGACGAAATTAAAGTGGTTATCCATTCGGATAATTCGATCAGCGTGCATGACAATGGAAGGGGAATTCCGACCGGGATCAAAGAAGACGATGAATTCAAGCGGTCTGCCGCTGAAATTGTTATGACCGAGTTGCACGCCGGAGGCAAGTTCGATAGTAATTCCTATAAAGTTTCAGGCGGCTTGCACGGTGTCGGGGTGTCTTGCGTTAATGCGCTGTCAAAGTGGTTAAAGCTGACTATACGCAGGGACGGTAAGTTACATGCCCTGGAATTCAGGTGTGGCGCGGCAATAGAGCCGATCAAGCTTCTTGGCCAAACAGAAAAGCATGGGACTGATGTGCATTTCATGGCAGACGAAGAGATTTTTGGTTTGGTCGAGTTTCATTATGAAATTTTGGCCAAGCGCTTGAGAGAATTGTCATTCCTCAATAATGGCGTGCGTATAGAGTTGATTGATCAACGTAGCGGAAAGAGCGATAATTTTGCGTTTAGTGGCGGAGTTAAAGGCTTTGTAGAATATATAAACCGCAGTAAGTCGATTCTTCACCCTAAAATTTTCTACGCGCAGGGGGAAAAAGATGGAGTAACGGTGGAAGTGTCAATGCAATGGAACGATTCATATCAGGAAACGGTTCAGTGCTTTACCAATAATATCCCACAACGCGACGGAGGCACGCATTTAACGGGATTGCGCAATGCGTTGACCCGGACGCTTAATAACTACATCGAACAAAATGAACTGGCAAAGAAGGCTAAAGTAGAAACCGCCGGCGACGATATGCGCGAGGGGCTGACTTGCGTTTTGTCAGTCAAAGTGCCGGAGCCCAAATTTTCTTCGCAAACCAAGGAAAAGCTGGTTTCATCCGAGGTGATGCCGATCGTACAGGAAGTCGTTACAGCCAAACTTTCTGAATATTTACTTGAAAACCCGGTTGAAGCAAAAATTATTTGCAGCAAAATAATCGATGCGGCACGTGCTCGCGAAGCCGCTCGTAAGGCTCGTGAAATGACCCGCCGCAAAGGGGTGCTGGACGGCATGGGATTGCCGGGAAAGCTGGCGGATTGTCAGGAAAAAGATCCCGCTTTGTCCGAAATTTACCTGGTAGAGGGTGATTCGGCCGGCGGTTCGGCAAAACAAGGCAGGGATAGAAAATTCCAGGCGATTTTACCGCTAAAAGGAAAAATTCTGAATGTCGAGCGTGCGCGCTTCGACCGGTTGGTCTCTTCCCAGGAAATTGCGACCTTAATTGTTGCCTTGGGTACCGGTATCGGCAAGGATGAATATTCGCCGGAAAAGCTACGCTACCATCGAATTATCATCATGACGGACGCGGATGTTGACGGCTCCCACATCCGCACGCTATTGCTCACTTTTTTTTACCGCCAAATGCCGGAACTGGTGGAGCGGGGCCATATCTATATTGCGCAACCCCCGCTGTATAAAGTTAAGCATGGTAAACAGGAGCGCTACCTGAAAGACGATCACGAGCTGAAGCAATATATGCTGCAGATGGCATTAAGCGAAGCGGAGTTGATTACCGAGGGGGGGAAAGAGCCGATCAGCAAAGCGGCTCTTGAGGAGGTCGCCAAAGAATATCTGCTGGCCGAGGCGATAATTGAACGGTTGAGCCGCATAATTGCGGAACCGGTGCTGCATGCGCTGCTAAAAAACGTAACATTAAATCTGGGTGATATGTCGAGCGCGACAGCGAGCGCCGAGCAACTGAAAAAAACCCTGGCGAACGAGCAATATTCTGTTTCAGCTAATTATGACGAATCGAATGAACGTTACCGCCTGAAAATCAGCAAGATGCAGCACGGCAATTTGCGGCTTAGCTATCTGGATCATGATTTCCTGCAAAGCGGAGATTACGCGCAGTTGATGAAGACCGCACAGGTGCTGCTGGGTTTGCTGAAAAAAGGCGCCATTATCCGGCGCGGGGAGCGCAGCCAACCGGTCAACGAATTCAAGGAAGCAATGGGCTGGCTATTGGAAGAAGTAAAGCGGGGTCTGGGTATCCAGCGCTACAAGGGGCTGGGAGAAATGAACCCGGAGCAGTTGTGGGAAACGACAATGGATCCGCAGGTGCGGCGGCTGCTTCGGGTGCAAATCGAAGACGTGATCGCCGCGGACGAGATTTTTACCACCCTGATGGGCGACCAGGTCGAGCCTCGGCGCGCCTTTATCGAAACCAATGCACTTGGAGCCAGAAACCTCGACATCTGATGATGTCCGTGCAAGATGGGACATTTTTAGCACCGTAGTCGACAACTACGGCGACATTGGCGTCTGCTGGCGGCTTGCCCGCCAGCTCGCCGCCGAACACCAACTCAACATTCGCCTCTGGACAGACTGTTTGGCAAGCTTTCAGCGGATCTGCCCGGAAATTGACCCGCTCGCGCCGAGACAAATATTCCGTGGTGTGGAGATAAGGCGTTGGACTGGTGTTTTCGCGGACGTTGAACCGGCGGATGTTGTCATAGAGGCCTTTGGCTGTAAACTGCCGATCGCTTATGTTGAGGCGATGGCCAAGAGCGGTCGCCGGCACGCCTGGATTAATCTGGAGTATCTTAGTGCCGAGGGATGGGTCGATAGCCACCACGGCCTTGTCTCACCTCATCCCCGGCTACCGTTGACCAAACATTTTTTTTTCCCGGGGTTTTCATCTAGAACGGGGGGTTTGCTGGTTGAAAAAGGGTTGCTGGATCAACGACGCAACTTCCAGGCGAACCGGTGTCTGAAGGACGAATTTTGGCGGGAAATCGGTCTTCCCGCGCCAGAAAAAGAAGAAATGCGAGTTTCGCTTTTTTGCTATGAAAACAAGGCGGTAATAGATCTATTTACAGGCTGGGCCGAAGCCGATGGAACGCCCGTTGTATGCGTGATCCCTGAAGGGGTTGCGACGACGCAAATCGCATCCTTTTTCGGCCAACAAAATCCATCTCCAGGGAATTTTTTCAAAAAAGGTCGTCTTACGGTCAGGGTTGTGCCTTTTCTTGAACAGGATGCCTACGACAAACTTCTGTGGGCATGCGACTTTAACTTTGTGCGGGGAGAGGACTCTTTTGTCCGGGCGCAACTGGCGGCACGACCGATGGCCTGGCAGATTTATCCGCAAGAGGAGGGCGCGCATTGGCCAAAGCTGAAATCGTTTCTGGATCGGTATTGCGCCGGCCTGCCTCCGGATGCGACAGAACCATTGCGGGACTTTACAGAAAAGTGGAATCGGAGCGAGGCAGGCGGGCCGGACTGGAAAAAATTATGGGCGCACCGCGCTACGCTGGAAAACCATGCCCGCGATTGGGCCGGCGAATTGGCAGAAAAACAAGATTTGGCAACAAATCTGGTGAATTTCTGCAATAGTAAGTTAAAATAGCCCACTTTTTATTTGCATCAACTTTAATTAATTCGGTAGGAAGAACCATGAAAACCGCACAGGAAGTCCGTCCAGGCAATGTAATCATGATCGGCAAAGACCCGATGGTCGTGCTCAAGGCGGACTATACCAAGTCCGGCCGCAATGCATCTGTGGTCAAGATGAAAATGAAAAATCTTCTTACCGATTCCGCCAGTGAGGCAGTATATCGGGCGGACGACAAATTCGAGGTGGTGTTGCTCGAACGCAAGGCGGTAACCTATTCATACTTTGCCGATCCTATGTACGTTTTCATGGATGCGGACTACAACCAGTATGAAGTCGAACAGGAAAACCTGGGCGATGCCATCAATTACCTCGAGGACAACATGCCCTGCGAAGTGGTCTTTTATCAGGACAAGGCGATTTCCGTCGAGCTGCCGACCACAGTAGTCCGCGAAATCGTTTATACCGAGCCCGCGGTTCGTGGCGACTCCTCCGGCAAGGTAATGAAGCCGGCGAAAGTCGCGACCGGCTTTGAGTTGCCGGTAGCCTTGTTCTGCGAAATCGGTGACAGGATTGAGATCGACACCCGGACAGGCGAATTCAAGCGTCGCATCGCAGCTTGATTTAGATGTTGCCGCAAAACGGAAAAGGGGCGATTAAGCCCCTTTTTTACGTCTGCAAGATTTATAAAACGCAGGTTTTATTCGTCAGGGGTGGCAATCTGCTCGACAAAGCCACACTCCTTTTGCGGACAAACTTTTTCGGTGCCCCGGCGTTTTGTCGTCTTGATGGTTAGTACCGGCCAGCCGCATTTCGGGCAGGTTTCTGCGACTGGCGGGTTCCAGACCGCGTATTTACAATCGGGGTAAGTGTTGCAGGAATAGAACATTTTGCCATAACGGCTTTTACGCTCTATCAGGCTGCCTTTTTTGCATTCCGGGCAGACGACCCCGGAATCTCTCGGTTTCTCCAGGGGCTCCAGAAATTTGCATTTGGGGTAGGCCGAGCAGCCGATAAATTTGCCATACTGGCCAGATTTAACATGCAACGGGCTGTCGCATTTTGGGCACAACCTTCCTTCCACCACCACCGGTTCATCGGGTGTCACTTCGCCATCCATGCTGCGGGTATAGTCACATTCCGGGTAGCCGCTGCAACCGACAAATTTCCCGCGCTTGCCCAGTCGAACCGATAAGGGTTTGCCGCACTTTGGACAAGCTTCGTCGAGCTGCTCGTGAGTTAGGTCTTTGCGCTCGATATTTTTCTTTTCTTCGATCTGTTTGCTGAAGCCCTTCCAGAAATCGGCAAGAACCGGAATCCATTCTTTTTCGCCGTTGGCGATAACGTCCAGCTGGTCTTCCAGCTTGGCCGTGAAGTCGTAATCGACGTAGCGGGTAAAGTGCTCAGTCAGGAATTTATTGACGACACTGCCGACGTCGGTGGGGAAAAAACGCTTCTTGTCGAGCAGAACATATTCCCTTGCCTGCAACGTCGAGATGATGCTGGCGTAGGTCGATGGGCGACCGATTCCGTGTTCTTCCAGATCCTTGACCAGGCTGGCTTCCGTATAGCGTGGCGGCGGTTGGGTGAAATGCTGTTCGCCGTAAAGCTTGTCGGCGGGCAACTGTTCGCCGGTCTCCATCGGCGGCAACTTGCTTTCGCCTTCTTCGTCCTGGTCGTCTTCGCTTTCCAGGTAGACGGCGATGAAACCGGGAAAAACCAGGGTCTGGCCGCTGGCACGAAACAAAGTGCCGTCATCTGCGACCGCCAGATCAAGGCTGACCGTATCGAACTTGGCCGGGGCCATTTGGCAGGCCAGAGTCCGCTTCCAGATCATTTCATACAGCTTGATCTGCTCGGGGGAAAGAAAGGCGCGCACGCTGTCTGGTGAGCGCAGGATCGAGGTAGGCCGGATGGCTTCGTGCGCTTCCTGGGCGTTCTTGGATTTATTTTTATACTGGATCGGCGCCTTGGGCAGATAATCCGGGTCGAATTTGGCGCTGATGTAATCGCGGATTTCGGCCACGGCTTCGTTTGCCAGGATTACCGAATCGGTACGCATGTAGGTGATCAAACCCACGGCACCACCGCCGGTGTCGATACCCTCATAAAGCTGCTGCGCCACGCGCATGGCGCGGTCGGTGGTGAAACCCAGCTTGCGCACGGCTTCTTGCTGCAACGTGGAGGTGGTAAAAGGCGCGGTCGGCTGGCGCTGCTTGCGTTTTTTGTCGACCTTGACGACGGTTGCCTTCTTGTCGGCGTTTTCGCTTAAATATTTGACGATATCGGCGTGTGCGGCGTCTGATCCGACGCTGAACTGGTCAAGCTTTTTCCCTTTGTACTGAAACAGTTTGGCAGAGAATTTTTGCTTGCCCTTGTGCGAATCTAAATGAATGCTCCAGTATTCCTGGGTCTTGAATGCCTCGATCTCGATTTCGCGCTCGCAAATCAGTCTTAGCGCCGGGCTTTGCACCCTGCCGGCGGAAAGGCCGCGGCGGATTTTGCGCCAGAGCAGTGGTGAAAGGTTGAAGCCAACCAGGTAATCAAGTGCCCTCCGAGCCTGCTGGGCATTGACCAGCGGCATCAGGATGTCGCGCGGATTAGCAACGGCGGCCTGCACGGCGGATTCGGTGATCTCATGAAACACCACGCGTTTCACATTCTTTTTAGCGAGGAGTTTCTTGGATTTCAGAATCTCCATCAGATGCCACGCAATCGCCTCGCCTTCTCTATCCGGGTCAGTTGCCAGATAAACATTGTCGGCCAGCTTGATCGCCTTGGTGATGGCGTCCACATGTTTCGAGTTGCGCTCGATCAGCTGATACTTCATTTTGAAGCCGTTTTCGGTATCCACCGCGCCCTGTTTCGGTACCAGGTCGCGCACGTGGCCATACGAGGCAAGAATCTCGAAATCTTTGCCAAGGTACTTTTTCAGCGTCTTGGCTTTAGAGGGGGATTCGACGATCAGTAAGCTGGAGGACATGCGCTCTCGCAAAGGTTAAGGTGGGTGTGAGCGCGGATGATAATGAAAAACCGCCTAAATTGACAAGAGCTTATTGCCCGGTCAGTGCATGGTAGGTTGCATATCGCCAAACAAAATGTCCTCAATGAACATGAAATCGCTTGTTTTTCCCTGGCTGGACAGCACCATCAGAACGGTCCATTTGACCTGTTCAAGGGAAACCGCATGTTCATTGAGCGCCATGACCCGGTCAATAACCAGTTCACGTTGCACGGGATTGAGAATGCCTGAAGATTCGAGGAATAACAGCAAGCCCTGCGGTTCCGCGCCGATTTTGGTGATTTCTTCTTCTGAATAGAGCCGGTATGCCCGTGAGGTGGTCAGGCTTGGCAACTGGTTTTGTTGTGCCAGCTTTTCCAGGCCATTAACCCAAGTCATGGCCTGGTTGATTTCGTCACGGTCGAAACCGGCTGCGCTGAGTTCGCGCGTCAGCGTTCCCTCATCGGGGTAAGCATCGACTTCAAAATAATTTTCAAACAGATAAACCAGAATATCGAACATTATGTTTGCTTCAATCAGGTGACGGGGCGGAAATTCAGCGGAGTTGGGTGATCTGCTGGTAAAGCCCGCCGGGCAGGCAGGCGATCTGACCTTCCAACTCCAGTTGCAACAGCATGGCGCAAACAGTATCGCTCGTCAAGCCACTGCGCGTGGCAAGTTCGTCTATCCCCGCAGGATCAAATCCCAGCGCATCCAGTAATGACTGGGAGCCGTTTTTCGGGGCGAGGCCGGCATTTGCCGCGGCAAGAGGTTGCGGCGAGACCCACTTCAACTCATCCAGAATGTCATTGGCGCATTCAACCAGTTTTGCGCCTTGCTTGATCAGGGCGTGGCAACCTTTGGAAACGGGGGAATGAATTGATCCGGGGATGGCAAAAACCTCCCTGCCCTGTTCTGCGGCCAAGCGGGCCGTGATGAGGGAGCCGCTGCGAATGGCCGCTTCGACCACCAGGCAGCCAAGCGCCAGGCCGCAAATGATCCGGTTGCGGCGCGGGAAATTGTGCGCGATACCCTGGGTGCCCAGCGGGAATTCGGAGATCAGGGTGCCATGCTGCGCCAGCTCGTGAGCCAGAGCGTGGTTGCGGGAAGGGTAGACAATATCCAGGCCGGTTCCAACTACGGCAATGCTGCTGGCCGCCCCATCCAGCCCGCCACGGTGGGCGGCCGCGTCGATACCCAAGGCCATCCCGCTGACGATGCACAGACCGCTGTCGCTCAGGTTGCGGGAAAATGATTCGGCGTTGGCCAGCCCTTGCGGCGTCGCGTTGCGGCTGCCGACCACCGCCAGCGCCGGCTGGTTCAGAAGCTCGCGCCGCCCTTTGACGTAAAGCAGCGGCGGCGGATCGGGAATCTGCAACAAGGCTTGCGGGTAATCGGCGTCGGCCAGGGTAACGACATGATTTTGTGGGTCACCCAGCCAGGCGGCGAGCGGCGAAACACAGTCCTGGTGGAGGCCGCGCTGGATGTGGTCGGCTATTTTTTTGCCGGCCACATCCGACAAGGCGGCATAGGGCGCGGCATAAATGTCTTTCGGCTCACCAAATGAGCGCAACAGTTTGCGATACGTTTCGCCGCCCAACCCCGGGATCAGGCTTAGGCCAACCCAGAGGATGACATCGTCGCCGGGCGCAACCATTTCAGGCAGAGTCAATTAGTTACGAGGCTCAGGGCGTGCGCGCATCGTCAAGCACATGCACCGGCCCCTCGCTTTGCATCACCAAGGCATAGGACAGCTTGTCGAAGACGCGGAAGACAAATACCAGGCCGTTGCGTTCATCCGGGAGTTTGACGGTTTTTGCCGAGGTCTCGTCATATTCTGCCGGAGCGACATTTTTGCCATGACGGTAGAGCGCCAGCACATGGCCGATTTCGAGGCCATCGCGCGCGCCCTTGTTTATGGTGATGATAGCGCCTTTGCCGACTTCGGCTATGCCGCCGTAGGCTGAAATGATCCGGCCATTAATGATTTTTTCCGGGGCGTGGGGCGCGTAGGCGCTGATCTCGCCCTCTTTCGCCGCCACCAGCCGATCTCCGATGTTGATTTCCTGAGAGGATTTGGTGATGCTTATCGTTGCCGGCTCACCGAACCGGGTGACTTTGGCGTCGCCCAGATAAACAGCTTCAAACCCCAAGGTTTCTTCGGTGTCGGGATCGACCAGTGCCTTGCCTGGACGGTAGACATGCCATTGCAATTCGCTATCCGCCTTGATGGACTGCACATAGGCAGAATTGCCGGCGCCGAGAATAACGCGGCTTTCTTCCGTACCAATAATATAAGGTGCTTTTTCAAGCTCGCCTTCGCCAACCGCGATCGGACGGCTGAGGAATGGCTCAATGGCGGTTGGCGGAATGCTGGGAATCGCTCTTGTTTCGGTCGGCTCGGCCCGGACGCGCGGGCTCAGTTTAACGGTTTCGAGCCCCTTGACCAGGCGCAGTTCGGGAGAACCGCCCGTCGTGTCCAGCACGATCATGTCGCCCGGGTAAATCAAGTGCGGGTTCTTGATTTGCTGCGCATTCATTTTCCAGATTTCTGGCCAGCGCCAGGGCTGCTTGAGGAATTTGCCCGCAATGCTCCAAAGGGTGTCGCCCTTGACGACAACATAACGGTCAGGAGGATTGTCCTGTAGCGCAATGCCAGCAGCTGCAGGTAGCGAACTTAAGCCGAAAAACAAAATCAGAGCTAAAATAGGCTTTTTCATGGGTGAGCCTCAACGGATGGATGTTCCTGATCCGGCATCAATGGAGGGCGACAATCCTTGATGAATTCAGGGGTTGTGTTGAATTTTGCATGTAATTAATTAAACAAGCAAGCATTTATGACCATTTTACATATCCTGCATTATCCCGATGAACGGCTGCATACCGTGGCAATTCCTGTGGCCGAAGTGGACGATGAAATCCGGCGTCTGGTGGCGGACATGGCGGAAACCATGTATGCCGCTCCCGGCATTGGGCTCGCTGCAACCCAGGTGGACGAGCACAAGCAGCTTATCGTGGTGGATATTTCCGAGGAGCGCAATCGCCTGCATGTATTCATCAACCCGGAAATTATCGCCAGCGACGGGAAAAAGGAACATGAGGAAGGCTGTCTTTCCGTTCCGGGTATTTATGAAACCGTGACACGCGCGGAAAGCGTTACGGTGCGCGCCCTGAATGCCGAAGGCAAGCCGTTTACGTTAAAAGCTGAAGGGCTGCTGGCAATCTGCATCCAGCATGAAATCGATCACCTGAAGGGCCGGGTTTTCGTGGAATATCTGTCGCGGCTGAAACAGGCCCGCATTCGCCAAAAAATGAAAAAATTAATGCGGGAAACCTTGTAAGATGCGATTGATTTTCGCTGGTACACCGGAGTTCGCGGCTGCTGCGCTGGCCGCACTGATTGAAGCGGGACATGAGATTGCCCTGGTGCTGACCCAGCCCGACCGCCCCGCCGGGCGCGGCATGAAGCTGGCGCCAAGCCCCGTCAAGCAACTGGCCTTGCAGCACGGGCTGACTGTGCTGCAACCGGCAACCTTAAAAGACGCAGAAATCCAAGCACAGCTTGCGACAGTCAACGTCGAAGCGATGGTCGTCGCGGCCTACGGGCTATTGTTGCCGCGGGAAGTGTTGTCCATCCCCCGCTTTGGCTGCCTTAACATCCATGCCTCGCTGTTGCCGCGCTGGCGCGGTGCGGCGCCGATCCAGCGGGCGATTCTGGCGGGCGACGCCGAAACCGGCATTACCATCATGCAAATGGATCAGGGGCTGGATACTGGCACCATGCTGTCGTGCATGGCATTGCCGATCACCGGGCAGGATACGGCGGAAACGCTGCATGACAAGCTGGCGGCGCTTGGCGCAACGGCGATCGTTTCCACACTGCAACAGATGGCGCATGGTGCATTGAGCGGCCAGGCTCAGGACAATAGCGCTGCGACTTACGCGGCTAAGCTGTCGAAAGCGGAGGGTTTGCTGGACTGGCGCAAAGATGCCGTCGAACTCGCCCGCGCCGTACGTGCCTATAACCCGTTTCCGGTGGCCCAGGTGCGTTTTCAGGGTGAAACCTGGCGTGTCTGGCAGGCGAGTGCGGCGAATCAAGGCGGCGGCTTGCCCGGGGAAATCCTCCGGGCAGACAAGGACGGCATATTGGTCGGCTGCGGCCAGGGCACTTTGCTTTTGACCGAAATTCAGAAGGCCGGCGGCAAGCGACTGTCGGTGGCAAGCTTCCTGGCCGGAAATCCGGTTACGCCGGGACAAAAATTCGATGCTTGAATTCAGCGGAACCCGCGCCCATGTTAAGGGTGCGAGTTTGCAATGGTTAATAATGCGAGGATCAAATGTTTGGTAACTGGCTAAAAACCTCAATCCTGATGGCGGCCATCATTGCGCTGTTCGGTGTGATTGGAGGCGTTTTGGGCGGCGGCAGCGGGATGTTGCTGGCGCTATTGTTCGGTGGCGCGATGAATGTCTGGGCGTACTGGAATTCCGCCGATATGGTGTTGCGGATGTACAACGCACGGGAAGTGGACGAAAGCAGCGCGCCGCATTTTTACAGCACGATTCGCGATCTGGCGCAGCGCGCCAACTTGCCGATGCCGCGCGTATACCTCATTGATGAGGCGCAGCCCAACGCCTTTGCCACCGGGCGCAACCCGGAACATGCCGCCACGGCGGCGACCACCGGTATCTTGCAGATGTTGTCCGAGCGCGAATTGCGCGGGGTCATGGCGCACGAGCTGGCCCATGTCCGCCATCGCGACATTTTGATTTCAACCATTTCGGCAACCATGGCCGGTGCGATCTCGGCGTTGGCGAACTTTGCCGTGTTCTTCGGCGGTCGCGGCGAAGACGGTCGCCCGGCCAACCCGATCGCCGGCATCCTCGTTGCCCTGCTGGCGCCGCTGGCGGCGATGCTGATCCAGATGGCGATTTCCCGTTCGCGTGAGTTCGAAGCCGATCGCGGCGGCGCGGAAATCAGCGGCGACCCGCGCGCCTTGGCCGACGCCCTGGCCAAGATCGAGCGCTTCGCCCAAGGCTTGCCCCTTTCCGCCGCCGAGGCCCACCCGGAAACGGCGCAGATGATGATCATCAACCCGCTTTCTGGTGGTGGGCTGAGCGGATTGTTCAGCACTCATCCCGCCACCGGCGAGCGGATCGCGCGGTTGATGGCGATGACGCCGGCCCGGTAATCCCCCTTGATCGAATCCCAATGCCTGGCCAGCGCGGCTGTTTCCCGTGTGCTGGCCGGACACAATCTCAACCAGGTTCTCAATAGCCTTTTTTCCCGCAACACGACCCTGACACCGCAACAGCGTGCTGCCGCGCAGGATATGAGCTACGGCACGCTGCGTTTTTATGGGCAGTTGCGCGCCATTCTCGACCGCCTGGTCGAAAAGCCGCTGTCGGATGATACGGTACGCGCCCTGCTGTTGGTGGCGCTGTATCAGCTAATTTACAGCCGGGCCGCCAGCCATGCGGTGGTCGATCACGCCGTCAAATCCACCGCGGCACTGAAAAAGGCTTGGGCCAAGGGGCTGGTCAACGCGGTTTTGCGCAATTTCCTGCGCAACCAGCCGGCTCTGCTCGAACAGGCCGCGGCGAGCGACGAAGGCCGTTATTCCCATCCGCAATGGTGGATCGACAAATTGCGCCGTCAATATCCGGATAATTGGGCGGCCTTGCTGGAGGCCAACAACCAGCATCCCCCCATGACCTTGAGGGTAAACCGCCGGGCGACATCCGCCGAAGCCTATCTCGCATTGCTCGTGCAGCAAGGTATGGATGGCAGAAAAGTTGGCGAAGATGCGATCTTGCTGGATCAACCGGTCGCGGTCGATAAACTGCCGGGTTTTGCCGATGGCGTGGTGTCGGTGCAGGATGCCGGCGCACAGTGGGCCGCATTGCTGCTGGATGTTGCTGACGACATGCGGGTGCTGGATGCCTGCGCTGCGCCGGGTGGAAAGGCGGCGCATTTGCTGGAGCTGGCCAAGGTCGACCTGACCGCGCTGGAT
Organism: Sulfuricella sp.; assembly: GCA_028713975.1. Classification (GTDB taxonomy): domain Bacteria; phylum Pseudomonadota; class Gammaproteobacteria; order Burkholderiales; family Sulfuricellaceae; genus Sulfuricella. The sequence goes on along the minus strand of JAQTNE010000003.1, from coordinate 33,433 downwards.
AACGATGCCGAACGGCTGAAAAAAATCGAACAGAATTTCCGCCGCCTCAAGCTTGAAGCGCGCATCGTTACCGGAGATGCGGCAAAGCCCGAAGACTGGTGGGATGGCAAGCCGTTCCAGCGCATTCTGGCGGACGTGCCGTGCAGTGCGTCGGGCGTGGTCAGGCGCCACCCCGACATCAAATGGTTGCGGCGCGAAACCGATATCGCATCGTTTGCCGCCCAGCAGGCGGAAATTCTGGATGCCCTGTGGCGCACTCTGGATAGAGGTGGTAAATTGCTGTACGCCACCTGCTCGGTCTTTGCCGAGGAAAATCAGGGGCAGATTGCCTGTTTTCTGGCGCGCCATGACGATGCCCGTTGCTTGCCGCTACCGTTGCCGGAGGCTGAAAACGGGCAATTGATACCTAACCAGCAGCACGACGGGTTCTATTATGGGCTTTTGTATAAATCTTAAAGCGAGCGTCGCATGATCGCCCGGCTTTTGGGTCGCGCCCCGGCGTTTGCCGTGGCGCTGTTTTTGCTCCTGTCCATGGCGGCAAGGGCTGACGGCATCGAGGTTAAATCCACTGAGCTGGAGTTGGCGGAAGATGCGCTTGTGCTTAACGCAGAGCTGGAGGTCAGCCTCAGCCCTGCGCTCGAAGACGCCTTGAACAAGGGCGTTCCCCTGAATTTTGTGGTGGACTTCGAACTCAAAAAGCCGCGCTGGTATTGGCTGGATGAAACCATCGCCACCGCGCAACGGCACCTTCGCTTGAGCTACCATGCCCTGACCCGCCAATATCAGCTTAATGTTAATGGTCAGCACCAGAATTTTTCCTCCCTGGCGGATGCGCGCCAGGAACTGGGCCGATCGCGTGAGTGGCACGTCGCCGAAAAGTCTCTGGTGGTGGAAAAGCCGGCAACCGCAAGCAAGGCGGCGGTAGTGGACAAAACCCCAGGTGCGGATAAATTGCTGGCAGTGGACAAGATTTCGAGCGCAGAAAAGCCGCCGGTAACAGACAAGGTTTCGGCCAGAAAGCGCATCACCTATGTTGCCGGACTGCGCATGAAACTGGATTTGACACAGTTGCCCAAGCCCTTGCAGGTGAATGCACTAACCTCCAAAGATTGGAATCTGGATTCGGAATGGCACCATTGGAACGTCTCGCTCTGATGTGGATTGGTGACGCCGGGCGAACGCGATGAAGTACGTCCTCTATCTGTGCGTCGGCCTCGGCGCGGTGGCGTTGTACCTGCTGTCCAACGCCAGCTCGAACACTGCGGCATTTTCCCATTATTATACGTTGCTGCTTGGGTTGAACGGCGTGCTGGCGGCGTGCCTGCTGGCGCTGGTTTTTTATCAGTTATGGAATCTGCGGCGCAAGCTCAAGGCGAAGGTTTTCGGCTCGAAGCTGACACTGCGGCTGCTGCTGATGTTTTCCTTGATGGCGGTACTCCCCGGCGTATTGGTGTACGGGGTTTCGGTGCAGTTTCTTGGCAAGAGCATCGAGTCCTGGTTCGATGTGCGCGTGGATAACGCATTGGAAGGCGGCTTGAGCCTGGGCCGTAGCGTGCTCGATAACCTGCTGCACGACCTCAACAAAAAAGGTGAGAACATGGCGCTGTCGCTGTCGGACGTTCCGGACGGCGATCAGTTGCTGCTGCTGAACAACCTGCGTGAACAGTCTGGCGCGCAGGAAGCAACACTGTTCAGTGCGCGCGGCGCAATCATTGCTTTTTCCGGTAGCGAGTCGGTCGGTCTATTGCCCGACCGCCCCTCCCCCGCGTTGCTGCGCAAGGTGCGCCAGCAGCAGCCTTACGCAGCAATCGAGGCGATTCCGGAAAAAGGGTTGTATTTGCGGGTTGTTGTTCCGGTCAATGTACTCGGGCTGAATGAAAGTGTTCGCGTATTGCAGTTGCTTCAGCCCGTTCCGGCGCGACTGGCCAAGGACGCGGAAACGGTGCAGGCAGTGTACCGCGACTATCAGGAACTGTCCGTGTCGCGGCTGGGGTTGAAGCGAATCTATGGGCTGACCTTGACGCTGGCATTGATGTTGGCCCTGCTTTCCTCGATTGCGCTGGCGTTTCTTTTGAGTGCGCGGCTTTCCGCGCCGCTCGGGCTGTTGGCAAGGGGAACGCAGGCCGTTGCCTCGGGGGATTTCAGCGCGATGCCGACGGTGAGCAGCCGGGATGAGCTGGGTTCGCTGATGCAGTCGTTCAACGACATGACCCGGCAGTTGGCGGAGGCGCGCGGCGTGGTTGATCTCAACCAGCGTCAGTTGGAAACGGCAAAAGCGTATCTGGAAAGTATTCTGGCGCATCTGTCCAGCGGCGTGCTGGCGTTTGACGAAAACCTCAGCCTCAAGACCATGAATCCCGCCGCAGCGGGAATCCTCGGCGTGGATTTGTCCACCCTGAGCAAGCGCCGTTTTTATAAGTGGGCACTCAGCGACGAGGCGTTAAAGGCGCTTGCCGTGGAGGTCGAGCAACAGTTTCGTGCCGACAGCAAGGAATGGCAGATTCAGATAGAGTATGCCGGCAAGAACGGCAAACAGGTTCTGCTGGTGCGCGGCACGCGCTTGCCGGAGGCGGTGGGCAATGACTACATCGTGGTGTTCGACGACATCACCCACTTGCTTCAGGCCCAGCGCGACGCGGCGTGGGGTGAGGTGGCGCGGCGGCTGGCGCACGAAATCAAGAACCCGCTCACGCCGATCCAGCTTTCGGCCGAACGGCTCGAGCACAAGCTTGCAGGCAAGCTTGCCGAAGCGGATGCGGCAATGCTGACAAGGGCAACGCAAACCATCGTCAACCAGGTGACGGCGCTGAAGAGCATGGTGAACTCCTTCGCCGAATATGCCCGCGCTCCCGGCCTGAACCTGGGAATGGTAGACCTCAATCAGCTGGTAAACGAGATACTGGCGCTGTACGAACATTCGACCGCGCCGATCATGACTGATCTGGCGCCCACGCTGCCGTCGATTGCGGGAGACCCGACCTTGTTGCGTCAGGTGGTGCACAATTTGCTGCAAAATGCCCAGGATGCCCTGGCTGAAACACAAGCGCCGCAGATTGCCGTTGAAACCGGCACGGAAGAAAACATGGTCAGGCTGTGCGTTCGGGATAATGGTTGCGGATTCCCGGAAACGCTCATGGCCCGGCTGTTTGAGCCTTATGTGACGACCAAGTCGAAAGGTACCGGATTGGGCTTGGCGGTGGTGAAGAAAATCGTAGAGGAGCATCACGGCAGGATGAAAATCGAAAACATTCAGCCCCACGGGGCGAGCGTGTGTGTTTACTTACCCTGCAAGGAAGAAGCCTAGATGGCGGCCAATGAGATACTGGTGGTGGATGACGAAGTCGGCATCCGCGAGCTGTTGAGCGAAATCCTGCACGACGAGGGTTATATTGTCGCGCTGGCGGAAAATGCCGGCGCCGCGCGCGCCTACCGCAGCCAGAAGCGTCCCGACCTGGTGCTGCTCGACATCTGGATGCCGGATACCGACGGCATTACCTTGCTGAAGGAATGGGAGCGCGCCGGTCTGCTGACCATGCCGGTCGTCATGATGTCCGGCCACGGCACGATCGACACCGCGGTGGAAGCGACACGCATCGGTGCCGCCGATTTTCTGGAAAAACCCATCGCCCTGCAAAAACTGCTCGGCACCGTGGAGCGCGCGCTGAAAAAGGGCGAGCCGTTGCCGCGCAATGGCGAAGCGCTGACCGGTATGGGCAGTGGCTCTGCTGTCGCAGAATTGAGAAAACGCCTGGAGCAGATTGCTGGTCAGGCGGCCCCGTTGTTGCTGGTTGGCGAGGCTGGCGCGGGCATGGAGTTATGTGCGCGTTTCCTGCACCGCCCCGGCACGCCCTGGATTGTGCCGGAGAGTCAGGCGGCCTTGGCAGACAACCCGATGAACCTGCTTGAGCGCGCGCGCGATGGCCTGCTTTACCTGGAACAGATCGGGAATCTGGGCAAGCTGGAACAGAAGGGGCTGATTCTGATTTTGAACAAGCTGGAAAAATGCGGGGTACGTCTGGTGTGTTCCGCGGATTTGCGCCTGCCCCAATTGGTCGAAGACGGCGTGTTTGATGCCCGGCTATTCCAGGCCATCAGTAGCCTGACACTGGCGGTGCCCGGCCTGCGCGAGCGCCGCGAAGACATTCCCGGACTCGCCCGGCAGATGCTGGCGCAACTGGTTGAAACCGGGCAGTCGGCCCCACGCTGTTTTGCGGATGCCGCGTTGAGCCGCCTGCGCGACGAAAACTGGCCCGGCAACCTGCCGCAGCTTCACAATGCGGTGAAGACGCTGGCGCTGACCTCCCTGGCCGATGAGATTGCGGTGGAAGACGTTAACCGGGTTCTTGGCCTGTTTGCCCCGACCAGCCAGCCGTCTCCCTCGGTTCAGCATTCGCTCCCCCTTGACTCGCCATTGCGCGAGGCGCGCGACGAATTCGAGCGGATTTATTTCGAACACCAGATCAAGAAAGTCGGCGGCAACATGAGCCGTCTGGCGGAAAACGTCGGTCTGGAGCGCACCCACCTCTACCGCAAGCTGAAGCAGCTCGGCATTGCCACGGGCAAAGGCGAAGCCAGTTGAACCGTCTCGCCGCACATTGGGCAAAGCAAAGGTTTGAGCCGGATGCGGAAAGAGATAGAATTGCGCTCGCCTGAACGGCGACGAAAATCCGTCGTGGTATTGATGCCCCGTCAGGCAAATCGGTGGTGAAGGAATGGCAGGCAATGAGTTCAACAGAAAAAACACCCAGTGATACCCTCAACGGCGCAGAAGGCAAAATCGAGCGCTCCGGCTTGATGGTTGCGGCTATCGGCGTGGTGTTTGGGGATATCGGCACCAGCCCGCTTTATACCCTGAAAGAAGTGTTCCACGGTGCCCACGGCATCGCGCCCACCCACGAACACGTACTGGGGGCGTTGTCGCTGGTGCTGTGGGCGCTATTGATCGTGGTCTCGCTCAAATACGTGTTGTTTATCATGCGCGCCGACAACAATGGTGAAGGCGGCATTATGGCGCTGCTGGCGCTGACGCTGAAAAGCGCGCCAGGAGACACGCGCAGCCGCTGGCTGCTGATGTCGATGGGGATTTTTGGCGCCGCGCTGTTTTACGGCGACGGCGTGATCACGCCGGCGATTTCAGTGTTGTCCGCAGTGGAGGGATTAAAGATTGCCACTCCTGCGTTCGAGCCTTATGTCATCCCGATTACCCTGTCCGTGCTGGCTGGCCTGTTTCTTTTCCAGCGCAAGGGAACCGCCAGCGTGGGCGCATTGTTCGGGCCGGTGATGATCGTCTGGTTCGCCATCCTGGCGTTGCTTGGGGTCGTCAATATTTACAATGAGCCGGGCGTGCTGCAGGCGGTGAACCCGCTCCATGGCGTTCATTTTTTTGTGGAGCACGGGTGGTATGGTTTTCTCGCCTTGGGCGCGGTGGTTCTGGCGGTAACGGGGGGAGAGGCGTTGTACGCCGACATGGGCCATTTTGGCCGCATGCCGATCCGGACCGCATGGTTCTTCCTGGTGCTACCGGCGTTGCTGCTCAATTATTTCGGCCAGGGCGCGCTGATGATCGGCAATCCCGCCGCAGTGGAAAACCCGTTTTACCTGCTGGCGCCGTCATGGGCGCTTTACCCGATGGTTGCCTTGTCCACCCTGGCGACCGTGATCGCTTCGCAGGCGGTGATTTCCGGTGCTTTTTCCGTCACCCGCCAGGCGATGCAACTGGGTTATTGCCCGCGCCTCGAAGTGCGGCACACATCGGAAAAAGAAATCGGCCAGGTTTATCTGCCGGCCATCAATTGGACGCTGTTCATCGCGATTGTTGCGCTGGTGCTGGGATTCCGCTCCTCCAGCAACCTTGCTGCCGCGTACGGTATCGCGGTGACGGGCACCATGGCGATCGACACGATTCTGGTGGTGGTTGTGGCGCGTGCGCTGTGGGGATGGAGCTGGCCGACGGGTATTGTGGTAGCGGCTTTTTTCCTGATTATCGACCTGTCATTCTTCAGCGCCAACGCCATGAAGATCCCGCAGGGGGGCTGGTTCCCGCTGGTCGTCGGCATCGCGGTATTTACCCTACTTTCCACCTGGAAACGGGGGCGGGCATTGTTGTTTGACCGGCTGCGGGATGGGGCGATTGCGCTCGAGCCGTTTCTTGCCGGGATTGCCTCCCACCCCCCGCTACGCGTTTCAGGCACGGCGGTTTTTCTCACTGCCCACCTCGACGGCGTGCCCCACGCCATGCTGCATAACCTGATCCACAACAAAGTGCTGCACGAACGAGTCGCTTTGCTGACGGTCATTACCGAAGATGTTCCGCATGTGCCGGAAATCGACCACGCCGAAGTGCATCCGTTGGGAAACGGGTTTTACCGGATTGTTGTGCGCTATGGCTTCAAGGACGAGCCGGACATCCCCAGGACATTGATGCAATGCAAGGAATACGGGCTGGAATTCCAGATGATGGAAACCTCCTTCTTCATCAGCCGGGAAACCCTGATTGCAACCATTGCGCCGGGCATGGCGCTGTGGCGGGAAAAGCTGTTCATCAGCATGGCACGTAATGCCGGCAGCGTCACCGCCTACTTCAAGATTCCCTCCAACCGGGTGGTAGAGTTGGGGACGCAGATCGAGTTGTAGCAGGTCTTGTTCCGCTAATTGGTGATAAGACGGGGAATCAGGTGGCGCCCCTCCTTCTCCCCCATCATAAGTTATACTTCGGATTGATCACTTTTAAGGAATTTTCATTGTGGCAACCCTACCCCATATCATCGTTTCAAACCTTGATTTCACGCGTCTCAGCTCTTTGCTAAATTCGCCGTCAGCGAGTTCGCTTCCCGAATTGGACAACTTGCGGGAGGAATTGGGTCGGGCGGACGTTGTTGAGCCAGAGGAAATCCCGCCGACCGTGGCAACTATGAACTCGACGATCAAATTCGTCATCGAGCCGACGGGAAAGGAATTCGAGCTGACGCTGTCTTATCCCGATGACGTCCAGGGGCAATCCGGTAGAATTTCCGTGCTGGCCCCGGTCGGAAGCGCGCTCCTGGGGCTGTCGGTCGGGCAGGAAATTGAATGGCCGGTACCGGGCGGGAAGAAAATTCATGTCCGGGTTCTTGAGATCGGCTATCAGCCGGAAAGAGCCGGCGAATTCACCCGATAACCGGCGGAAGCGCGGGCATCTCAAGACATCGAGCTGGAGATCGTTCGCGGTTTTGAATTATTCAAGATGGGGCGATACTCGGTGAGCTTGGCTAACTAGCCGGGAAACGGTTAGGGAGCCGCGCCGGAATCGTCGGCGATTTCCACCCGGTCGCGGCCATTTTTTTTCGCTTCATACATGGCTGCGTCCGCACGCTCAAGCAATGTTTCCATGTGCTCGTCTTTCCTCAGCATCGCCACGCCGAGGCTGATGGTTACCTCGATGTTGAACTCCTTCGCATGGAAGGGAGTGCTCGAAACCTCTTCGCGTATTCGCTCTGCGATGACTTTCGCCAACGCCAAATCGGTATTTTTCAGGATAATGACGAATTCCTCCCCGCCGAACCGGCCGACCATGTCGAAATCACGGACTGCCGCCTGAATTCGTTCCGCCGTATGCCGGAGCACGAGGTCGCCGACGAGATGGCCGTAGGTGTCGTTGACTTTTTTGAAGAAATCCAGATCCGCCATCATCACGCACAAGGGGCTACCCTTTTGCTCGGCCTTGGCGACCTGCTGTTCAAGGGTCTCCATGAGACTGCTATAGTTCAACACGCCGGTAAGCTGATCGATCGCGGCTTTTTGATGCAGTCGGGAGGTTTCTTCGCGCAGCTTGTCCAGCGCCTTCTGCAGCTCGTCAACCTCAGACAGGTGGTAGCTTTCCGCAGTCAGGTACAAGCCCAGGGAAGTGAGTTTCAAAATGCAGTCAACGAGAGGCCATGCGGCCTTTGGGTCGTCTCTGTATTGAACCGAAAGGCGATCGACCAGAGCCTGCTGGGTAAGACAGTGTTGCAATTGCAAAATACCCAGAGGAATTTTTGCGCGGGCACACGCCGCAGCAACGTTTAGCCGGTCTTCGAAATGCCCGGGGGTATCGTAGTTTTGGCCGAAGCCGCGCAACTGATCAATCCAGGACTGTTTAAAGGGCTCGACGCCAATATTTTCCTTCACTAGCGAAAAGTCCTGATTGCGAGCGAGTGCATCAAGGCAGGAATTCACCAGGACTTCGGCGTTCCCGTCGATCAACTCGCGCCGAAGGCGCTCCGCGCACTTGCCCTGTTCCGCATCCAATCCCAATAATGAAATGGTTGCCTGGATTCGCGCACAGTCAAACCCGGGCGCGGCGCAGCTAGGTGAGGTTTCAGCGTTCATTGTTTTCCAGAAGGCTTTCCACGATGGGATGCCGCCTTTGCGGCAACGAAACGGTTCATCCGACAATCATTACGTCGCAAGCGCTGTTATGCAGGGCGTGCCTGACAACGCTGCCCAGTCGGTCGCCGTGCTTCCCCATCACGATGAGGTCGAAATGAAGCTTCTCTGTCCACCGCCGTATCATGGTCGGCGGGTAGCCCATTTCAACCACTCGCGAAATGCGGTCATCTTCCCTTCCGGCAGCCAGTTTGTCGATTTCCCGAGTGGCGTGGTCGTAAAATTCGGAGCGGTAGCGTTTGATTTGCTCTTCGGTCGCGCCGAGCTGGCGGAGACGTTCGTGATGTGGAATCTGAAAGGCATGCAACAAACAGGTCATCGCATTCGGAGCCAGTTCGGACGCCTTGCGAAATGCGATCGCCGATTGCTCGGAGAAATCAACGGGCACGCCGATCTTGCCATATGGCGCGACGGCGATTTCCCTGGCGACCAAAACCGGCCACGTTCCCCTGGCGAGAACATTTTCCGCCGTGGTGCCGACAAACAGCTCGTGGGCAAAGTGTTCGCCGTGACTTCCGAGAACGATCAGATCGGCACCGCAGGACTCCGCTGCTTCGATAATGCCGGCTTCGACTTCGGCAATCCTGACGTGGGGCCGAATTGTTATGGGTCGCTCGGGCTTCACCCGGTCGATAATGTGGTAAAGCTGCGCAGATAATGAATTGGCGAGTTTTTCTTCAACAGCATGCCGGGGGTCGGGCAAGAAATTACAGAGCGCGTCCACCGATGCCGGGGTGATCACGTGAAGGACATCAAGCGCCGCCTGATGTTCGGTTGCCAGCAGCACCGCGCGGTCAAGCGCTCTTTCCGCATGTTGTGAGAAGTCTGTTGCGACCAAAATTTGCTTCATTCCTTGACCCTCCTCCTCACGCCGAAATTCCGCAGTTTGCGAGTCCATCTGTCCCGCCGGTTCCAGGCGGACAGGATTGAGTATGGCATGAGTACCGCAGGTCCGGCAACCCGCCGCCACTCCGGGCTGGTTTGCCCGCCGCCTTATTTTTTCAGCATCGCCTTCATCTGCGCCAGCCGCGCGGTACCTTCGGTTTTCTGCTCTTCCGGCGCGCGTTCGCGTCCGCTGATGCGCAAGTCGTCCTGCGCCAATTCGGCGATGAAGCGGCTTGGCTCGCAGGCTTGCCACTCCCGGCCACGCTTGCGTTTGGCGCAATAGCTCAGGGTCAGTCCGCGCTGGGCGCGGGTGATGCCGACATACATCAGGCGCCGTTCTTCCTCTACCTTGGCATCGTCCTCGACGCATTCGCGGTGCGGCAGGATGCCTTCTTCCACTCCGACCAGAAATACGTGGGGATATTCCAGCCCCTTTGCCGCGTGCAGGGTAGACAGGCGCACCGCATCGACATCTTCGTCGTCACGGTTCTCCAGGATGTTGATCAGGGCGATGGTCTGGGCCAGTTCGATGATGTTCTTGCCGTCTTCCTCGCCCTTCTTCGACAGCCAGGCGGAAAATTCCAGTACGTTGTTCCATTTGCTTTGCGCGGCACGCGGCTCTTCGCTGTCGAACAGGTAGGCCTCGTAGCTGGTCGCCTTGAGCAGGTCGTCGATGATGGCGGCAGCCGGTTCGCGCTCGGCGCGGTCTTGCAGGTTGTTGATGAAGCGGCAAAACTCCATCAGGGCATCAAACTGTTTGGCGCCGAGCAGGCTTTCTGTGCCAGCCTCAAACGCTGCGGCAAACAGGCTCAGGTGGCGCTGGGCGGCGTAGTTGCCGAGCTTCTCCAGGGTTTGCGTGCCGATGCCCTTGCGTGGTGCGGTGGCGGCGCGGATAAAGGCCGGATCGTCGTCGCTGTTGGCCAAGAGACGCAGGTAGGCAATCACATCCTTGATCTCGGTCTTGTCGAAAAACGAGCTGCCGCCGCTCAGCTGGTAGGGGATACGGTCATTGCGCAAATGCTGCTCGAACACCCGCGCCTGGTGGTTGCCGCGGTACAGGATGGCGTAGTCGGCGAAGCGCGTGCGGTGCTCGAACTTGTGCGCCAGCAGGCGCATCACCACGCTTTCCGCCTCGTGCTCCTCGTCCTTCGCCGCCAACACGTGGATCGGGTCGCCCAGGCCGAGGTCGCTCCACAGCTTCTTCTCGAACAGTTTGGTGTTGTTGGCGATCAGGCTGTTGGCAACGCGCAGGATGCGGATGCAGGAGCGGTAGTTCTGCTCCAGCTTGACCACGTGCAGGCGTTCGTAATCCTCGCGCAGGGTATGCAGGTTCTTGATGTCGGCGCCGCGCCAGCCGTAGATCGCCTGGTCGTCGTCGCCCACGGCGGTGAACGCGCCGCGTTCGCCGGTCAGTTGGCGTAGCAACTGGTACTGGCAGCTGTTGGTGTCCTGGTATTCGTCGATCAGCAGGTAGCGCAGCTTGCCGCGCCATTTCTCCAGCACTTCCGGGTTGGCGCCGAACAGCTCCACCGGCAGCCGGATGAGGTCGTCGAAATCCACCGCCTGGTAGGCGCGCAGGGTGTCCTGGTAGGCCAGATAGATTTTCGCGGTTTGCTGTTCCCGTTCGTCTGCTGACAGTTTCAGTGCCGCATCGGGTGAAACTAGCGCGTTTTTCCACAGCGAAATGGTCTGTTGCACCTGCCGGATCTCGCTCTTGTCGGTGGTCTTGAGAATATCGCTCACCACACCGGCGGCGTCGGCGGAATCGAAAATCGAGAACTTCGGTTTGTAGCCGAGGTGCGCGGCTTCCTGACGCAGGATTTTCATGCCCAGTGAGTGGAAGGTAGTTACGGTCAGCCCCCGACTGGGTTTGCCGTGCAGTAGCTTGGCCGCGCGTTCCGACATCTCGCGCGCCGCCTTGTTGGTAAAGGTGATGGCGGCGATGTGCGCCGGCGAGATGCCGCATTCCTCGATCAGGTAGGCGATCTTGTGGGTAATCACGCGGGTCTTGCCGCTACCGGCGCCGGCCAGAACCAGCAGCGGGCCATCCAGGTATTTTACGGCTTCGCGTTGGGGAGCGTTGAGGTGGGAGAGCATGGAGTGGCGAGTAGCAAATAGCAAGTGGCTGCAATTTTATCACATGGGGTAAAGCGCCCCCTGTAAAATACCCGCATCTCGCTACTTGCTATTTGCTACTCGCTACCATGTCCACTTACGCCATCGGCGACATACAAGGCTGTTTTCAGGCGCTGCAATTGCTGCTCGACAAGACCGGTTTTGACCCGGCGCAAGACCGCGTCTGGCTGGTCGGCGATCTGGTTAACCGCGGGCCGGATTCCTTGGCGGTGCTGCGTTGGGCCAAGGGGCTGGGCGACACCGCCACCGTCGTGCTCGGCAACCATGACCTGCACATGCTGGCGGTGGCCTACGGCTTCGTCAAGCCGCACCGCAAGGATACGCTGGACGAAGTGCTGGCGGCGCCGGATCGCGCCGGATTATTCGACTGGTTGCGCCATCAGCATTTGTTTTATAGCGAAGGCGAGTACGCGCTAGTGCACGCCGGCCTGCTGCCGCAGTGGTCGGTCAAGAAAGCCGCCGCCCTCGCCCAGGAAGTCGAGCAGGAACTGCGCGGCAAGCATTACCTGGATTTCTTCAGGCACATGTATGGCAATGAACCCACGGTCTGGAACAAAGACCTGCGCGGCATGGCGCGGCTGCGCCTGATCACCAACGGCATGACGCGCCTGCGTTTTTGCACGCCGGGGGGAGAAATGGATTTTTCTCACAAGGAGCCGCCGGATATGGTTCCGCCCGGCCTGCTGCCGTGGTACGAAGTTGCCGGGCGCAAGAGTAGCGACACTACGATTATTTTCGGCCACTGGTCGGCGTTGGGCCTCGAGGTGCGCAGCAACCTGATGGCGCTGGATACCGGCTGCCTGTGGGGCGGTCAGCTTACTGCGGTGCGTCTGGAGGACAAGCGGGTTTTCCAGGTTTCCTGCAAGGAGCTGCCAGGTTCAACCAGCTGGCGATAGCGTTTTCGGCCAGGGCGGCCAGTTCGCGCCGGCTGCGACCCTGCGCCGGCAATGGCTCCAGATAGGTAATTTCGGCGACCAGTTGCGGCGTCTTCAATATCCGGAACAGGGAATCGGCAAAGCTCATCTCGTCGATATAGGCGGACGCCACGCTCGGCGAGCTATCCTGGTTTAGGTAACGGATCGCCGCCGGCCACAATCGTGCGCCGCTGTCGATGGCCGGTTGCAGCAAGGAAGCGTGAAACGGGCGCAGCCGTGAACCATCGCTGGTGGTGCCTTCGGGAAATACGGCTACGCAATCTCCGGCTTTGAGCGCGTCATGCACCGCCTGATTGGCGCGCGCCGTATCGTGACGCCGTGCTCGTTCGATAAAGATGGTCCCAACTTTTACCGCCAGCCAGCCGATCACCGGCCAGCCCCGCACTTCAGCCTTGGAAACGAAGCGCACCGGGCGCACCGCGTCGAACAGGTAAATATCCAGCCAGGAAATGTGATTGGCGACAAACAGGATATTCCCCGCCGAAATTTCGGGGGGGCTACCCTTGATATCCAGCTTGATTTTCAGAATGGCGAGCAGACGAAGCGACCAGGTGCGGATCAGGTCGATGCGTCGCGCCGAGGTGACCAGGGGAAACAGGAATGCTGCTTTCATCACACCTGCCAGCAGGTGCAGCAATAATCTAGCTAAGCGAAACAACCACATCAGGCTGCGGCCTTAATAGCCAGTCACGCTGAAATAGAGAGATTCCCCCCCTTTGAAGAAGGGGGGCTAGGGGGGATTTAAAAGCGGGGCAAACAGCCGTTACCGCTAAATCCCCCTCAATCCCCCTTTTGCAAAGGGGGAGGAGGCTGGTTCGCACGGCATCCGCCCGTCTTGACATGAATAATGTCTATTAGACTAGTAGATTGATCGGGCTCAATGGCTGACGCGTGTCACGCCGCCGCCAGACAGCACCCGTACCCGTTCGCCGATATTGAATTGTTCATCGGCTTCCTGAGTCACGGCGATGAGGCGACCGTTTTCCAGTTTGACGGTGATTTCCAGGCCGTTTTTGCTCATTACACCTTCTTCGAGCATCGAACCCGCCACACCGCCAGCCACGGCACCCAGAATTGCGCCGACGGTACTGCCCTTGCCCTGCCCGACATTGCTGCCGGCAATGCCGCCGACCACGGCGCCGGCGCCGGCTCCGACCGGACTTTGGGTGCCCTCGATCTTGACGTGGCGCACGCTCTCCACCACGCCCATCTGGACTTCCTGCACCTGGCGCGCCTGCCCGCGGCTATAAGCGCCGCCCGACATGCTCGAGGCGCAGCCGCCCAGCATCGTTACGGATATTGCCAATGCCGCAGCCAGTTTCAATAAATTGGTATTCATCGCTAAGCCCCTATTCAAGGTTGGTGCCAAAAATTTCTTTAAAACGCGCAAGCAGTTCTTCACGCGCGAGGTGGTGGTTCTGTCCGCCGCGGCTGGCGATTTTGACCGAGCCCAGCAGCGAGGCCAGGCGACCGGTAGTTTGCCAGTCCATGCCGTTTGAAATCCCGTACAGCAGGCCGGCGCGGTAGGCATCGCCGCAGCCGGTAGGATCGACTATCTCTTTCGCCTTAACGCAGGGAATGTCGTAACGTTGACCATCGGCATAAATCTCCGAGCCTTGCGCGCCTCTTGTGACAATCAGCGCCTTGACGAGTTTTGCCACCTCTTCGATATTTTTTCCGGTGCGTTCCTGCAGCAGTTGCGCTTCGTAGTCGTTGAGCGCAACGTAACTTGCCAGTTCGACGAACTTCATCAACTCCTCACCATTGAACATCGGTAGACCCTGACCGGGATCGAACACGAACGGGATGCCGGCTTCGTGGAGTTCGCGCGCGTGTTGTAGCATGCCCTCGCGCCCGTCCGGCGCGACGATGCCCAGGCCGATGTTCTTCGCGTCGCCAATGTGGTTGTGGTGGGAATAGTTCATGGCGCCAGGGTGGAAAGCGGTGATCTGGTTGTCCGCCAGATCGGTGGTGATGAATGCCTGCGCGGTGAAGGTATCGGCAACGCTGCGCACATGCTCCTGCCCCAGGCCGAGCTTCTCCAGCCGCTTCGCGTAAGGCTGGAAATCGTCGCCCACGGTCGCCATGATCTGCGGCTCGCCGCCGATCATCTTCAGGTTGTAGGCGATGTTGCCGGCGCAGCCGCCATACTCGCGCCGCATGTCCGGCACCAGGAAAGACACGTTGAGGATGTGGATCTGCTCCGGCAGGATGTGGTTCTTGAAATGGTCGTGAAACACCATGATGGTGTCGAAGGCGATGGAGCCGCAAATCAGGGTGCGCATGGGGTTTTCCGTAATCAAGGTTAAAAAAGGTTGGTGGCTCCTGCGTGTAGGAGCGGTCTCCTGGCCGCGATAGCCAGCAACCGGGTCACGCCGCTGGCGCTTTCCACACCAGATCGAGTTCACGCGCCGCTTTCACGTCATCCAGGCGGCGTACCGGCATGGTGTGGGGCGCGCCTTTGACTAGTTCCGGGTTGGCGTGAGCCTCTTCCAGAACTTCTTTCAGGGCGGCCACAAAGGCATCCAGCGTCTGCTTCGATTCGGTTTCGGTCGGCTCGATCAGCAGGCATTCCGGCACCAGCATCGGAAAATAAGTGGTCGGCGCGTGGAAGCCTTTGTCGAGCAAGCGCTTGGCAACGTCCATCGCGTTGATGCCGGTTTGTTCCTTTAACCCCTTGAGCGTGACGATGAACTCGTGGCTGGCGCGGCGTTGCGGGAACGCGATGTCGAAACCGGCTTTTTTCAGCTCCGCCATCAGGTAGTTGGCGTTGAGAGTGGCGAAATCCGCTACGCGGCGCATTCCTTCGCCGCCCAGCATGCGCGCGTAGGCGTAGGCGCGCAGCAGGATGCCGGTGTTGCCCATGAACGCGGACAGGTGGCCGATGCTTTGCGGCAGGCCTTGTTCCGTCACCAGCCGGTAGCGGCCATCCTCGTGAGCTATGATGGGCACCGGCAGGAACGGCAGCAGGCGCTCACTCACGCCGACCGGGCCGGAGCCGGGTCCGCCGCCGCCGTGCGGGGTGGAAAAGGTTTTGTGCAGGTTGACGTGAATCACGTCGAAGCCCATGTCACCCGGCTTGACGCGGCCCAGAATGGCATTGAGGTTGGCGCCGTCGTAGTAAAGCAGGCCGCCGGCCTCGTGCACAATTTTTTGCATTTCCTGGATGTTCTGCTCGAATACCCCCAGCGTGGACGGGTTGGTCAGCATCAGGCCGGCGGTTTGCGGCCCGACCGCCGCCCGCAGTGCGGCCAGATCGACGTTGCCGTCATGGTCGGTGGGGATTTCCTTGATGGTGTAGCCGCACATCACCGCCGAAGCCGGGTTGGTGCCGTGCGCCGCGTCCGGCACCAGCATTTCGGTGCGCGCCGTGTCGCCGCGGGCAACGTGGTAGGCGCGGATCATCGCGACCCCGGCGAACTCGCCCTGCGCTCCGGCCATCGGGGTGAGCGAAACGCCAGCCATGCCGGTCACGTCCTTGAGCATTTCCTGCAACTCGTAGAGGCAGGCCAGCACGCCCTGGCCGGTGGTTTCCGGTGCCAGCGGGTGGCGCGCCAGAAACTGCGGCAGCATCGCCATCTGGTGTGCGCCGCGCGGATTGTATTTCATGGTGCAGGAGCCGAGCGGGTAGAAATGGGTGTCGATCGAAAAATTCTTCTGTGACAGCCGGGTGTAATGGCGCACCGCGTCCATCTCGGAAACTTCGGGCAGCAGCGGTTTGTCGGCGCGGCGCAAATGGGCGGGGATGCCGCTCGCCTCAGGCTGTGGAGCAGGAGCCTGAGACGGATTTTTGCGACCGGGGCGGGAGAGTTCAAAAATCAGCATACTGAGGGTTATCCTTTCACCGCAGCCAGCGCGGCATCGTAATCGGGTTCGCTGGTGATTTCCGGCACCAGTTGCGAATACAGCACAATGTCGTTCTCGTCGAGCACGATCACGGCCCGTGCGCACAGGCCGGCCAGTGGATGGGTCTTGATCAGCACGCCGTAGTCTTTCTCAAAATCGCGACCGCGCAGAGTCGAAAGCATGATGACATTGTCCAGTCCCTCGGCACCGCAGAAGCGTTTCTGGGCAAACGGGAGGTCGGCGGAGATCACCAGCACCACCGTATTTTTCAGGTTGCTGGCTTCCATGTTGAACTGGCGGGTTGAAGTCGCGCACACCGCCGTGTCGATGCTCGGCACGATGCTCAGAATCTTGCGCTTGCCGGCGAACTGGCTCAGCGACACGTCGTTCAGATCCTTGTCCACCAGCATGAAGCCGTGCACCGACTCGCCGGGCCGGGGGAAATGGCCGAGGACTTCGAGGGGGCTGCCTTCCAGAGTAACGATTGCCATGAGTATTCTCCTTGGAAACGGTGTTGATGTTCTGGTGAATGAATTACCACTTGCTGGTGGCGGTCGGTTTAAGTCTAGTACAGGCCGGGCCGGAATTGTGGCGGGAGAGGATGCGCTCGAGATTTTCCGTGAACTTGCGGATGTCCTCCGCGGTCTTCGTTTCTGTGGCGCATACCAGCAGCGCGTTGCCGAGTTCCGGGTAATAAGGCGTCAGATCCAGCCCGCCCAGTATGCCTTGCGCCTCCATGGCGCGCAACACGTCGGCGACCGGCATGTCGAAGGTGAGCACGGCTTCGTGGAAGAACGGCTCGGAGAATATCCGTTCCACCCCGGCGATCAGGCATGCCTGCTCCACCAGCAGCGAGGCATTGGCGTGGCAGGCCGATGCGACCCGCTCCAGGCCGCTCTGGCCGAGCAGCGAGAGGTGGATTGCCGCCGTTGTCGCCATCAGGCCCTGGTTGGTGCAGATGTTGGAAGTCGCCTTGGCGCGGCGGATGTGCTGCTCACGCGCCTGCAAAGTGAGACAGAAGCCGGGCTTGCCGTCCAGATCGACGGTGCGGCCAACCACGCGCCCCGGTATCTGGCGCGCCAGCGCCTGTTTGCAGCAGAGAAATCCGAAGTAGGGGCCGCCTGACGAAAGCGGCGCGCCCAGCGGCTGGCCTTCGCCCACCGCGATGTCGGCGCCCTTGCCGCCCCACTGGCCGGGTGCCTTGAGCAAGCCGAGCGCAACCGGGTTGACGGCGCCGATCACCAGCATGTTCTGGCTGTGCGCCCAGTTGGTCAGCTCGTCCACTTCTTCCAGCACGCCGAAGAAGTTCGGCTGCTGGATCACCAGCGCGGCAAAATCGCCGCCCTCGAAATGCTTCAGCGATTCCGCGACGGTGTCGCCGCCGCCGGTGCAGTAAGGCACGGTAACCAGCTCGATCCCCTGGTTTTTCACCAGCGCTTCCGCTACCTGCCGCCAGATCGGGTGAACGCAGGCCGGCACCAGGATGCGGCGTGATGTCTTGTGCGCCCGCACCGCCATCAGCACCGCTTCCGCCAAGGCGGAAGCGCCGTCGTACAGGCTGGCGTTGGATACGTCCATGCCGGTGAGCGACGCCATCATGGTCTGGAATTCATACAGCAATTGCAACGTGCCCTGGCTGGCTTCGGCCTGATAGGGCGTGTAGGCGGAGTAAAATTCGCCGCGCCCGGCAATCTGCCATACCGCCGCCGGAACATGGTGTTCGTAAGCGCCCGCTCCGATGAAATTCAGATAGCGCCCATCCTGCTCCGCCCGTTCCTGCATCAGGCGGCCAATGGCCATCTCGTTCAATGCCTCGGGCATCTGCCCGAGTTTCCCGGCGCGCAGCGCGGGCGGGATTTCATCAAACAGGTTTTCGATGGAGGCGGTGCCGATGGCTTCCAGCATCGACTGGATGTCTTCTTCGGTATGGGGGATGAAGGGCATTCTGTGCTCCGCAGGTGGTGGCAAGTCGCTAGTAGCGAATGGCAAGTGGCTTGTCTGATCGCCTTTCGGCGAACCGTTCGCTACTTGCTACTCGCCACTTGCCGTCGTTGTTTAGTGTGCTTCGCTTTCGACCAAGGCCTGATAGGCGGTGGCATCGAGCAGGCCGTTCAGGTCGGCGGGGTTGGTCGGCTTGATCTTGAACATCCAGGCGGCGTAGGCGTCCTGGTTGATCTGTTCGGGCGAGTCTGCCACTGCGCTGTTGACGGCAACCACTTCGCCGGCCAGCGGAGCATACACGTCGGAAGCGGCCTTGACCGACTCCACCACCGCGCACTCTTCGCCGACGGCGAGCTGGCGGCCAACCGCCGGGTTTTCCACATAGACCATGTCGCCCAGCAGTTCCTGGGCGTGATGGGTGATGCCGACCGTTACCGTGCCGTCGGCTTCCGGTCTGGCCCACTCGTGGGATTTGGTGTATTTCAGGTTGGCGGGAATGCTCATATTTTTCTCCTTAAGGTTAATTTTTCACCGCAGAGGACGCGGAGGACGCAGAGGAGAAACACCTACTCTACTTCCAATTAAACATGTCATGCCCCGAAATTCGCAGAATAAACAAAGGATTTCCTCCGTGTCCTCTGCGTCCTCCGCGGTGATGACTTTATATCAATGCCTTGCCGTTGCGCGCGAAAGGCAGCTTCACCACCTTCGCGTTCAGCAGTTTGTCGCGAATCTCGACCTGCACCGTATCGCCGACGGCCACGGCCTGCGGCATGCGCGCGAAGGCGATGGATTGGTTCAGGGTCGGCGAAAAGCTGCCGCTGGTGATCTCGCCGACACCGTGCGGCGTAACCACTTTCTGGTGGCCGCGCAGCACGCCCTTGTCGAGCAGCACCAGGCCCAGCATCTGCATGGTTGCCGGCTTGGCCAGTAGCGCCTGCTTGCCGATGAAGTCGCGCGGGCTGACCAGGTCGATAGTCCAGGCTAGGCCGGCTTCGAGCGGGTTGACGTCCTCGCCCATGTCCTGGCCGTAGAGATTCATCCCGGCTTCGAGGCGCAACGTGTCGCGCGCGCCCAAGCCGATTGGGGCAACGCCGCAGTCATGCAGGGTCTGCCACATGCTCCCTGCCTCCGCTACCGGCAGCATAATCTCGAAACCATCCTCGCCGGTGTAGCCGGTGCGGCCGATGAAATACTGGGCGAACTCGGCGGCCTGGAACGGCTTGAGCGGTTCGGTCGCGGCGCGCGAACCGGGAATCGCCTGCCAGGTTTTCTCCCGCGCATTCGGCCCCTGCACCGCGATCATCGCCAGGTCGCGGCGCGGCTTGATGGTCAGCTGCGGCGCATGGGCGGCGCGCTGCTGCTCCATCCACGCCACATCCTTTTCCGCCGTGCCGGCGTTGACCACGATGCGGAACCAGTCCTCGCGCATGAAATACACGATCAGGTCGTCGATCACCCCGCCGTTCGGGTTGAGCATGCAGGAATACAGCGCCTTGCCGGGTTCCTTGAGCTTGTCCGCGTTGTTGGCGAGCAGGTGGCGCAGAAATTCGCGGATGCCGCTGCCGGTCACGTCCACCACCAGCATGTGGCAGACGTCGAACATGCCGGCATCGCGCCGCACCTGGTGGTGCTCCTCGATCTGCGAGCCGTAATTGACCGGCATGTCCCAGCCGCCGAAATCGACCATGCGGGCGCCCATGGCGCGGTGAAGCGAATTGAGTGGTGTCTGTTTCAACATTGGTTTAGAGCGCTCCCGGGCCTGAAGATGAAAAAAGGGTGAAGCCGGAAATCCGGTTTCACCCCCCTGTCCTTGATACCTGAGAGATTACGATGAGCGATCCATCGCGTGCCCCTTCGGTGGGCGGCCATTTGAAAAAGCCGTCGCTCTCCAGAGTTGCCTATCCATGCGGTTCCTGATGCCTGAGCGGTTACGGGTGTTTGCGCCTTCGGCGGTGCGGCTGGTCTCGCACACTCTCCCGCATGGGTTTTTAGCAGCGTGAACTATACCTTATGCACGCTTGTCGTGACAAGGAGCGGAAACAGGGGCGCCGTTGCGCTCTTGTTTTTGGCCTCCTGAACGATGGATTGTAAATCCGGCTGTACACATGGGGAGACTGCAAAGCCGGACTTAGCCCCTGATAAAATATTCTTCCAAAAACCTCTATAAATTATACGGGCAAACCTTTGTAATTCAAAAATTATGGGGCTATCATTTGACTTGGTTAGCAATAATAAACAAGGGAAATCACCATGGACCAAACCAAGATAACAGTAAAAGTCTACAAACCTTTAATGACCGCTTTTAATGACAAACTTGATAAATTGCACATCAAGCGCGACAGGTTTTTGAATGACATGATCCAGAGTGAAGCCAAAAACTTGGCAACCGACATGGAAGGCAAAAGCCTATCCCCAAAAGCGAAGCGCTATATTATCAACGAACTGGGACGGCTCGATACGGTGCCGGTAAACATAGGGGTGGACAAGATCACGGCCAACAAACTAAACGAAATAATAAAAGAATCCAACATGGTGCGCGACGCATTCATTAATCGCCTTATCTTGTTTCTTCTGTCGCCGAACGCCTTTCTGAATACCCTTGAACTTCCGCTAGACGTCACGGATCCGATTCTAAAACCTTGTGAACCCTTATCCACTAGTCCCTTGCAAGCCATAGAGCAAGTGTCTTCTGATCCGCTGTTTTATCTTCGCACCGCAGTCAAAAATCTGAACGAAACCGGACTTTACCTTCTGAATTTCCCCTCTCCAAAATGGGTGGGGTTCTCGTGCTATTTAGATGATTTCTCTGTTCCTGGCACAGAAGTCAGCGATTTGCTTAAACAATTATTTGAAGTGGAAGGAAAGAAAAAATGATTTATTCAGCTCACGCCAAAATACGCGCACAGCAACGTGGAATACCACCCATCGTGGAATGGTGGCTTGATGAATTCGGCGAACCTTTTTACGACGGGCATGGAGGGATTGTCACCACTTTTACTAAAGAAAGCGTCAGGGAAATGGAAAAGTCATTGGGCCGCGAACCGGTGCGCAGAATGTCAGAATTTTTTAAGTGTTACAAAGTTGAAAGCAGCCACGATGGAACAGTCATAACCTTGGGGAAACGCAGTAGGCGGTTTCAAAGAAAATAGTTCGTAGAACGAATCATTAACTTATCTCATTTAAATTTAACTATTTCTAGGGGCAGTCATGAATACGATAGACATCGAATTTAAGGTAAGAGACAAAGGCGGCAAGTTTGGCGGTCAAATACTCGCGGGGAAAATTCAGGATTTCGATTGGGAAGAGTTCAAAAAATGCCCGAACGCCGAAGCATTTGTCGGGAAAGCATACATTGCTGCTGCAAAAAAACAAATCAGGGAACAGGCTGATGAGGGGCTGTTTTTTTCAAAAAATACATTGGCAATGGAGGATATTGTTACCGATTCTATTACATATAGAAACGACGAAATTGAAGCGTGGGCTGGCGCAAGGGATTGGAGGAAGGTTTCACTGAAAGTGTCACAAGAACAAATTGTTCAAATGTTGTTAGAGCTATCGCGAGATAACATTAGCTCCAACATGACGCTAAAAGAAAGGCTTGCCGAAATGGTCGCAACTTTGGCGGATAAGCCTACAGATCCGGTAGCAGATTATCTATTTTCAAAACTCACCTCGCAGAACGCCAAAGAAAATCTATTGGTCGCCCTTGGATTCTAACGTTGCACCAGCGGGCCAAGTGCCGGAAGGGGGATGCCTACGTGGTCACAGCAAATCAGAACATGCACACCGCATAATTCAAAAGGAAATTGGCATGCAAATTTATTTCAAAAAAAGCGTCATTATTTTGGCAGTGCTGCTCCACCATTCTGTGGCGCACGCGGGATTGTTTGATGGCTTGAATGATATGACATGTGGACTTAATTCGCTTCTTGGTGGAAATTGTGAAGCAATTAAGGAATATAACGACAAGGTTAATGAAGTGAATTCATATGAAGAGCAGATGCAAGAGGAGTGGCTACACGGCAATATCACTGGCATGGAAATGATCAAGCGTACATTTGATTTTCACAAAGAGCGACTGGAAATCACGAGTTATAACAAAGAATATTATTTGTATGCAGCACAGGTCGCACAAGCATGCGACACAGGAAAAATCAGCAAAGACCAAGGGCTATATCTGATTACCAAAAGGGATAATGAAATTTCACAGCTTGTTCGATCTAGTCAACCGGTGCAGAGACGACCTTTAAATTGCATAAGCCGTCGCTCCGGGAGCCAAGTTTATACTGATTGCTATTAACACTGTACGGACATTCATCTGGGGCGCCTGCGCCATCAGAATAGAAGCTCCATCTTGGAGTCAAGCCTACCCGAGCTTCAAATCCCGTTTTCCGCGTTATTTCGGATAAAACAGGAAAACCCGATAGCCCGCCGCCGACAGGTCGCCCAGATCGAGGTAGAGCTTCACCGTCATTTCCTCATTGGCGGGCATGCCTTTGCTCAGATCGGCGGCCTTGGCGTATTCCTTGGGCGAGAAAATTCGCCGTGCAATTATCTGGTCCTGGATATCGGTCAAGGCCAGCTCGAGCTGCGGGTATTCCTGGGGCAGCTTGGCCCGGTTGCGCAGAATGGCGTTGAGTGTGATCTGGGATGCCTGCACCGGATCGGCCTCGAGGCTGGAAGCTTCGATGCTCAGGAGATCGGGGTCGGCGGGCAGGCGGATGCTGCATTGCAGCACATCGCAGAAACGCTGCAAGAATGGCTTGAATTCGGGGTGGCGGGCCGCGAGGTCGGAGCGGAAAAAATATAAGCCCTGCCCGCCCAGTCCGGCCAGGAGAAGAATGGCGCCCAGCAGCCACGGCCAGAAAAGGCCGCGTTTTTTTTCAGGGATGGTTTTTTGTTCTTCTACCGGTGCATCCCCGGGTGTCTCCCAATCGGGAAAAACCAAGTCCAGGGGTTCATCCTGGGCGGGGTTGGGCGTGGCGGAGGACGGTTCTTCTGCGCCAATTTCTTCCGCCGGAGCGGACGCTATCGTCTCATCCGAAGCCATTTGCCCCAATTCGGGCATTTCAATGGCGGTCTCTTCGTCTTGCGGGGCGCGCGCCTCCTCGGGCGTTTCTTCCGGGAGCTGGAACTCTTCCGCGGCCTCAAGTTGCGGCGGCGTTTCTTCCGCGGGCGGTGGCTCATCCCCGGCAATGCTTTCGGCCTCGACCGTTGTTATCTCGTCAAGGGCGCTTTCGGCCCGAACCGTCGCCTCTTCTTCAGGTTCTATCGCTTCAGGTTCGTGTTCCAGATAATTATTGGCGATGAATATCTTGGCGCAACGCCCGCAACGCACGTCCCCGCCGTGCGCCGCCAACTGCTCCGGGGTTACCCTGAAACGGGTGCGGCAGGCCGGGCAGGTGGTGATCATCGCCATGGTCTTACCTTTTTACGCCCGCCAGGCACACCCACCCGTCCATTTCGGCGGCGATGTCGATGTCGAACCAGTGCCGGTAAACATCCAGGGTTTCTTCCGCCTGGAAGGCCAGAACACCCGACAACACAATCTGGCCGCCGGGGCGGACAGCTTGGGCCAGCATCGGCGCCAGCACTTTCAGCGGGTTGGCGAGAATATTGGAAACCACGATGTCGGCCTGGGCTTTGGGCGCGTCGTCGGGCAGGAAGAACTCGGCCTTGGCCTGGTTCTGCTCGGCATTCTGCTTGCTGGCGACCACCGCCTGCGGGTCGATATCGACGCCCAGCGCCTTTGCCGCGCCCAGCTTCAGCGCCGCGATCGCCAGGATGCCGGAGCCGCAGCCGTAGTCCAGCACGCTCTCACCGCCGTGGATGTTGCGTTCCAGCCATTGCAGGCAGAGATGGGTGGTGGGGTGGCTGCCGGTGCCGAAAGCCAGGCCGGGATCGAGGATCAGGTTGATAGCAGCGGGATCGGGCGGCGTGTGCCAGGTCGGGATGATCCACAGGCGCGGAGAAATCCGGATCGGGTCGAACTGGGATTGGGTTAGTCGCACCCAGTCCTGCTCTTCGACCTTGTCCACGCGGTAGCGCGGGGTTTCGGCCAGATGTGCGGCTGCTGTCGCTGCGACGATGATGGCCGGGATGTCGGCATCTTCCGCGAACAGGCCGCTGACGATGCTGTCTTGCCATAGGCTGTCGGTGGGTTCGCCCGGTTCGCCGAAAATTGGCTGTTCACGCGCAGTTTCGGCGTTGGCGTCCTCGATGTCTGCGGCCAGCGCACCCAGGTCGAGCAGGACATCGCTCAGCACGCCGGCGGTTTGTTCGTCCGCCTCGATTTTCAGCGACAGCCATGCCATTTAATGCCCCTCCGCTTACTGCCCTTTTTTTGCGGCGGCCAGCTTTTGTTCCAGATAATGAATGCTGCTGCCGCCCTGGACAAAGGCGACATCGCGCATCAGGTCCTGGTGCAGCGGCACGTTGGTCTTGATGCCTTCCACCACCATCTCCGACAGCGCGGTTTTCATCCGGGCAATGGCCTGGTCGCGGGTGGCGCCATAGGAGATCAGTTTGCCAATCATGGAGTCGTAATATTGCGGCACCACGTAATTCTGGTAAACGTGGGAATCCACCCGGATGCCGGGGCCGCCTGGCACATGGTAGACCGTAATGCGACCGGGCGATGGCACGAAGGTGTAAGGGTCTTCCGCGTTGATGCGGCATTCGATGGAATGGCCGCGGAACTGGATGTCCTTCTGCTTGAAGCGCAGTTTTTCTCCGGCGGCGATGCGTACTTGCTCCTGCACGATGTCGATGCCGGTGATCATTTCCGTGACCGGATGTTCGACCTGCACCCGCGTATTCATTTCGATGAAGAAGAACTGATCGTTCTCATACAGGAACTCGAACGTGCCGGCACCGCGATAGCCGATGCGACGGCAGGCCGCTGCGCAGCTTTCGCCGATCTTGTCGCGCAGCTTGGTGCTCAGGCCGGGAGCCGGAGCTTCTTCGAGAATCTTTTGGTGGCGGCGCTGCATCGAGCAGTCGCGCTCACCCAGGAATACCGCATTGCCATGCTCGTCGGCCAGCACCTGGATTTCGATGTGGCGCGGGTTTTCCAGATATTTTTCCAGATACACCACGGGATTGCCGAACGCTGTCTGCGCCTCGTTCTTGGTCATGCTCACCGCGTTCAGCAACGCCGCTTCGGTATGCACCACCCGCATGCCGCGCCCGCCGCCGCCGCCGGCGGCCTTGATGATTACCGGGTAGCCGATGTCCTTGGCAATGCGGATGATCTCGTCGGAATCTTCCGG
Organism: Sulfuricella sp.; assembly: GCA_028713975.1. Classification (GTDB taxonomy): domain Bacteria; phylum Pseudomonadota; class Gammaproteobacteria; order Burkholderiales; family Sulfuricellaceae; genus Sulfuricella. The sequence continues at coordinate 8,013 of JAQTNE010000003.1, read as the reverse complement.
TGTCGCGCCATCCGATCCGGGCACACAGGGCACGCCGGCCGCTTTCATCGAATCTTTGGCGCTGACCTTATCGCCCATCAGGCGGATCGTCTCGGGGCGTGGGCCGATGAACACGAAGCCGCTCTGCTCCACCCGTTCGGCGAAATCGGCGTTTTCCGAGAGGAAGCCGTAACCGGGGTGAATGGCCTCGGAATCGGTCACTTCGGCGGCGCTGATGATGGCGGGAATATTCAGGTAGCTCAAGCCGGATTGCGCCGGGCCGATGCAAACCGACTCATCGGCGAGCTTGACGTATTTGGCTTCGGCATCCGCTTCGGAATGCACAGCCACGGTCTTGATGCCCATCTCGCGGCAGGCCCGCTGGATGCGCAGGGCGATTTCGCCACGGTTGGCAATGAGGATTTTTTCAAACATTTGTAAAGGCCCTTAAGGGGCTAGAGGCTAGAGGCTAGAGGCTAGTGTTTTCCTAGTCCCTAGCCTCTAGCCCCTAGCCTCTGTTATCCAATAATATACAGGGGCTCGCCGTATTCGACCGGCTGCCCGTTTTCGATCAGGATCGCCTTGATCACGCCGCCCTGATCCGCTTCGATTTCGTTGAGCAGTTTCATCGCCTCGATGATGCACAGGGTGTCGCCGGCATTGACTGACTGGCCCACCTCGACGAACGGCTTTGCGCCGGGCGAAGACGAGCGATAAAACGTACCTACCATCGGTGATTTTACGATGTGCCCTTCCGGTTGCGCGGCCACTTCAGGCACAGCCTCGATGGCTGCTGGCGCGGCGGCGGGGCCCGGCATGGCGTGGTACATGTGCTGCGGCATCATCATCTGCGGCGGCATCTGGCCATGGCGGCTGATGCGAACGGTTTCTTCGCCTTCGGTGATTTCCAGTTCGGCGATCCCTGACTCACTGACCAGGTCGATCAGTTTTTTGACTTTTCTTAAATCCATGTTTAATCCTTGGCTTGATGTTGCAGTGCGAATTCCAGCGCCAACTCATAGCCTTTCGCGCCCAGACCGCTGATGACGCCAACGGCCAGGTCGGAAAAGTACGAGTGATGGCGGAACGATTCACGCGCAAATACGTTGGAAAGATGTACTTCGACAAAGGGAATGGCCACCGCCGCGAGTGCGTCGCGCAGGGCCACGCTGGTGTGGGTATAGGCCGCGGGATTGATGATGATGAAATCCACGGCTTCGGATTTTGCTTGTTGCACCCGGTCGATCAGTCCGGTTTCGCTGTTGCTCTGGAAATTTGCCAGGGCCGCGCCTGCATCCTGAGCCATGTGCTGCAGGCGGTCATTGATCTGATCCAGGGTGGCATGCCCATAGTGACCCGGTTCACGCATGCCCAGCAGGTTCAGGTTGGGGCCGTGGAGGACGAGAATTCTGGTATTTACGGCGGGTGTTGTGCCGCCGGTTCCATGAGCTTTCGTTTTCATGGCGGCAAGTTTGCCGCAAATAGGGGGAACTTGTCCAGCTTTTCCCCGAAGTTGATGCGTTGAAGCGATTTCATCTACGTTATAGCAGCGGTGCGACGATTTTTTCCATTCGTGCCATGCTTAACCCGCCCACTTCGCTGGCGGCGATCCGGCCATTGCGGTCAATCACCACGGTAAACGGCAAGCCGCCCAGGCGATTGCCGATCTTGCGCGCCAGTTCCACGGCTTCCATCTCTCCCAGCAAGATCGGGTAATTGATGCCGATCTCGTCGGCAAACGTCTGCACCTTGAGTTTTTCATCCAGCGCCACGCCGACGAAGACCAGGCCGCGTTCGCCGTATTTGTCCTGCAGCTTGATGAAGTCCGGGATTTCCTCGCGGCACGGCGGGCACCACGGCGCCCAGAAATTCAGCACCAGCACCTTGCCGTGCCACTGCTTGAGCGGCTGGAGTTTGTCGTCGAGATCCTTGAAGCTGGCGGCGAATACCGGCTCAGCCGAAACCCCCTGCACGGCAGCGACCGCTTCGCCGCCGCCCGTACCCGGCTTCGGCGAAATGGCGAAATAGGCCGCGCTCAGCGCGATGGCTGCACCCGCAGCAACTAACAACAGCTTGGTTTTGGACATGGCGAAGCCCCGGGAAATTTGGCTAGCGGATTATAGCATCAAGCGAAGCGATGAATTTCTCCGGCGGCTCGTAGCCGACCACGCGTCCGGCGCTCAGTTCCTTGCCGTTCTGGTCGAAGAAAATAATGCCGGGTGGGCCGAACAGGCCGAATTTCTTGAGCAGCGCCTTATCGTCTTCGTTGTTGGCGGTGACGTCCGCCTGCAGCAATACCACGTCGCGTAGCTTTGCCTGCACCCCGGCGTCGCCGAAAGTGAAGCGCTCAAATTCCTTGCAGGAAACGCACCAGTCCGCGTAAAAATCCAGCATCACATACTTACCCTTGGCCTGCTTTACGCGCTGGCTGAGGTCTGCCAGGCTTTTCACCCGCTCGAATTTCAGCGATGTTGCGGCGCCTGCCGCCCTCGCCTCGCCCTGCGCCCGCAGCCCGGATAGCGGCTGCAGAATGTCGCGGCCACCGGAAAGTGCCCCGATCAGCAGCGCCGTACCGGCAATCAAGGCGATTATGCCAACACCTTTCCATAGCTTGGCGAAGCCGCTGGCAGGGAGCGGCAGCGGGTCGATGGCATGCAAATAGACCGCGGAAACAATCAGTAGCGCGCCCCACAGCAGCATGTGCGCCAGCGGGGAGATTACCGGCGAAATCAGCCAGATCGCCACGCCCAGCAACAACACGCCGAAGAAACTCTTGACCGCTTCCATCCAGCCGCCGGCACGCGGCAGCAGTGCGCCGGCGGAAACGCCCACCAGCAGGAGCGGCGCGCCCATGCCCAAGGCCAGGGAGAACAGCGCCGAACCGCCCAGCAACACATTGCCGGTCTGGCTGATATAAAGCAGCGCGCCGGCCAGCGGCGCCGCCACGCAAGGGCCGACGATCACCGCCGACAGCATACCCATGATAAAAACACTGGCCAGGCCGCCGCCCTGAACTTTGTTGCTGGCCTCGGTGAAACGGCTTTGGATGAAGCTGGGCATCTGCAATTCGTACATGCCGAACATGGAAAGCGCCAGTGCCACGAATACCAGGGCGAATCCGCCCAGTACCCAGGGATTTTGCAGCGCCGCGGAGAGCAGGGTGCCGGACATGCCCGCCGCCACGCCGACGGCCGCGTAAGTGATTGCCATGCCGAGCACATAGGCAAGCGACATGATGAGGGCGCGGGATTTGGTCAGTTCTTTGCCCTGGCCGACGATGATGCCGGAAAGGATCGGGATCATCGGAAAGACGCAGGGGGTCAGCGCCAGCAACAGGCCGAAGCCAAAAAACGTTACCAGGATCAGCCAGAAATTGCCGCCCTTGAGCAGGGTGCCGATGCGCGAAGAATCGTTTTCCTGTGGTTGCGCTTGTGCAGACGGACCGGTCGCTTCGGGCGCCGTTGATGCGGTTGGTGAAGCTGCTTTCGCGGCGGGCGCGGGCGAAGCCAGCGGCGTCAATGCCGCAGCATCTGCCGGCATTGACGCCGGCTCCGGTTGCGCTGCAAGCTTGGCATGCGGCTGGGCAAATTGCTCACCGGTCGTTGGCATGCCGCCGATCAGGGTCAAGCCGGCGATTTTCCGCGCCGGCGGGTAGCACACGCCTTTTTCGCTGCAACCCTGATAGCCGGCAACCAGGCTGATGATCTGCTCGTCGTTGCTCGAGCGTTTCAGGATGATGACCGCCTGGAAGGATTTGTGAAACACCTCGGTTTGGCCGAAATTGGGGTCGGTCTTGATGTCGCCCGGCGGCATGATCACGGAATCGATCTGAACGCCGCTGCCGTTTTTCAGCGCGAACTTGATCTTGTCGCGATACAGGTAATACCCGTCGGCGATATTGAAAGTGGCCAGCAGGGTGTTTTTGTCGATGACCTTGACCGCCAGCTTGAACGCCTTGTCGGGCGACAGGAATTCATCCTGGCTGCTCAGCGATTTGAGGATAAAGGACTTGCCCGCAGAGGCGGGGGCGGGTAGCTCCAGCTTGGCCACCTGGGTTTGCGGCGGGTAGCACACGCCCACGTCCGCGCATCCCTGCGAGGTCGCCTTCAAGGTAATCCGGGATGCGCTGCCGCGAGTAAAGGGCAGATGGATCACCAGGGTATTGCGGTAGGTTTCGATCTTGCCGAAAAATTCATCCTGCTTGATTTTTCCGGCGGGCATCTGCGGCGTGCCCAAGGTGGCGTCGGCAGGCTCTGCCTGGAACTTGAATTTGTTCCGGTACAGGTAAAATCCTTCGGCGATCTGGTAGCGTACTTCCAGCGTCTTGTCGTCAATCACCCGCGCGGAGAATTTGAATGCCTGCTCCGGTTCGGGCAGATCGCCCTCGACAGCCTGTGCCGCCCAGGAGAGCAAGAGAAAAACGACCATCAACAAATAGCGCATCTTCGACCTTATTCTGTGGGATTAATCGGTGCCGTTTCGGCGGCCAGCCAATCGAGGTAAGCGGGTAAACCGGCAACCACGGGGATTGCGATAATTTCCGGAAGTTCATAAGGGTGACACTTCCGGATGGTTTTTTCAACCTTGCCGTAATGCGCCCCCAGTGTTTTAATCAGCAGCGTGGTTTCCTGCGCCGTCTCGATTTTCCCTTGCCAGCGATAGACCGATTCGCAGGGCGCGAGAATGTTGACGCAGGCTGCAAGCCGCTGCGCTACCAGGCTGTCGGCCAGCCGCCGCGCGGCTTCCCGATCCGGCAGGTTGGTGATGACCAGCACTGCATCCAATTGAGGTTTCATTTATGCGTGGTTTGATAATTTTATTTATTCTACTTGGTTTTCCGGCGCTGGAAATTTATGTTCTGATCAAATTATCCGGTTTCATCGGCTGGTGGCTGCTGCTCTGGCTGCTGTCGAGCGCGGTGCTGGGCGGCTGGCTGGTGCGGGAGGCCGGCGTCACGGTGCCGCAGCGCCTGTTTGCCGCACTGCAATCGGGCCATTCCCTCAGCCTTGCCCTGCTTTTCAGCTTTCGCACCGTGCTGGCCGGGCTGCTGCTGATTTTTCCCGGTGTCGTCAGCGATGTTCTCGCTTTGCTCCTGCTGTTGCTGCCACACCCCAAAGCGCCCCGTCCGCCCGCCGCCGCCAATGATGAGAATGTCATCGAGGGCGACTGGGAGCGGGTCGATGACAGGGATCGGCTGCGATAGTGCCGTCCAGGCATTATGGTATATTTGACCGCAAATGAGCGGCCTGGAAAATTAGCCAAACGGTCATGACGCATCGCCGCCCCGAATTATGAAACGGCAACTCGCCATGACCGTTTCCCTCACCCCTAACCCTCTCCCGCAAGCGGGCGAGGGGGACGAGGTACGCTTCGCGTGTTTCACGTTAAGGAATCGAGCATGTCCCATAAAATAACCATCAAGCCAAGCGGCCACGCGTTCACCGCCGAAGCGGGCGAATCCATACTGGATGCCGCCTTGCGCGAAGGCCGCACGCTTTCTTACGGCTGCCGCAATGGTGCCTGCGGCGTGTGCAAGGGCAAGATTCTAGAGGGCTCAGTCGATTACGGCGACTACCAGGCGCATGCGCTGAGCGAAACAGAAAAGGCCGAAGGGTTGGCGCTGTTTTGCTGTGCCAGGCCGAAAACCGATGTCGTCATCGAGGTGCACGAAGTCGCCGGCACGCAGGAAGTCCAGATCAAAACCATGCCCTGCAAAGTAGAAAAGATCGAGATGGCGGCGGCGGACGTCGCTGTGCTCCGCCTGAAGCTGCCCGCCGGCGAGCGCCTGCAGTTCCTCGCCGGTCAATATATCGACATCCTGCTCAAGGACGGCAAGCGCCGCGCCTACTCTCTGGCCAATGCTCCCCATGACGATAGTTGTCTGCAACTGCACATCCGCCGCGTACCCGGAGGAAGCTTCAGCGACCACGTGTTTACCGAAATGCACGAAAAAGCCGTCCTGCGCTTTGAGGGCCCGCTAGGCACGTTCTTCCTGCGTGAGGACAGCGACAAGCCCATCCTGCTACTCGCCAGCGGCACCGGCTTCGCCCCGGTCAAGGCGATGCTCGAGCATGCCTTCCATCACGGCACCAGGCGGTCAATCACGCTCTACTGGGGTGCCCATAATCTGGCGCATTTATACATGCTGGATCTGCCGAAGAAGTGGGTACAGGAACACGCCAATTTCAAGTTTGTGCCGGTGTTGTCCGAACCCAGGCCGGAAGACCGCTGGCAAGGCCGAACCGATTTTTTGCATCAGGCGGTAATGGCGGATTTCACCGACCTGAGCGGTTACCAGGTTTACGCCTGCGGCTCGCCGGTAATGGTGGAGGCGGCGCACAACGCGTTGACCGCCGAACGCGGCTTGCCGCCCGAAGAGTTTTATTCCGACGCGTTTACGTTCAGCAAGCCCAAGGCTTGAACCGTAACAGCCGGTACAAATTTACCGGCAAAATGGAATGGCTGCGGCAGGAAGAATCAACATATGCCCGAAAGGGCTTTTAAAGTAATTGGCGATTTTCTTTCAAAGCTTATAATTGTTTGAAAGTTTTCTTTATGCCTTTTCCCTAACCAAATGAATCCGAATGAATTTACAGAGAACAAAAGCGGCCGGGTTATAGAGACTCCTCAAGGGTATTGGGCCTTTGCGCCCAATCCCTTGCCCCCTCAAATCGATTTCGACATGGAGCTCGTGCTCGCACTTTCTAAGGCTGACGCCGCCTTGTCGGAACTCTCGGGGCTAGGCGGTCAGTTGCCCAACCCGCATTTGCTGATCTCACCCTATATTAAACGGGAGGCGGTTCTTTCGTCTCGTATCGAAGGAACGAAAGCGAGCCTTTCAGACCTTCTCATTGATGAAATCGAAGACACCCCCGCTAAACGCTCAAGCACGGATGATATAAAAGAGGTTCGGAATTATGTCCGCGCATTGGAGCGAGGCATTGAACTTCTACCAGCGTTACCCCTCTCGCTGAGGCTGGTTCGGGAAATCCACGCCAAACTAATGGAGGGGGTACGGGGAGAAAAGGCCACACCGGGGGAATTCAGGCACTCTCAAAACTGGATTGGCCCGTCAGGCAGCACGCCGACAACAGCCGCCTATGTTCCCCCGCCAGTGCTTGAAATGACGGAATCTCTCCATGATTGGGAAAACTTTTTGCACGTGAGAGATGCCATTCCTGATCTGATTCAATGCGCGATGATGCATGTTCAATTTGAATCCATCCACCCGTTTCTGGACGGCAATGGGCGTGTAGGCCGACTTTTAATCACCTTTTTTCTGCTGGAAAGACAGCGGCTTTCACAACCGCTTCTCTACATTTCCGCCTACATTGACGCCCACAAGGGAGATTACTACGATCTTCTACAGCGTGTTCGTACTCATGGCGACTGGAATCCCTGGATAAGATTCTTCCTCAAGGGGGTTGCTGAGATTGCGACCGAAGCAGGCCAACAGGCCAAGGAGCTGCACAGACTGCGGGAAGAATATCGGGCAAAGCTGCGCGACAAGCCAAATGCACTGGTTCTTCTGGATGAGCTGCTCATCAACCCCTATATGACTATCGCAAGGGCCGTAAAAATATTGGGCAAAACCCACCCCACAGCAAAAGCCGCAATATCTGTTCTTGAGGAAAATAACGTATTAAAGGAAATCACAGGACGTCACTGGGGGCGTTTCTATGTTTCCAAGCCCATCCTGGAGGCAATAGAAAAGCCTTTTGTGTGAGGGTCGGCGTCACCTGGATCGTGAACCTATAGAAGTCCGGCAATCATATAGTGCAATCCGCATCAGTCGCGTTGCAGCAACGCCATGCTTGCGCGGTAATGCTTGCCGGCCTCTTCCGCGCGGTCGATTTTTTCCAGCAGTTGCGCCAGTGCCAGGTGAGTTTCCGCGCTGGGTTCGATACTCAGGCTGGCTTCCAGGTAGCTTTGCGCCTTGCCCCACAGCTCGCGCTTGGCGCAGAGCTTGCCTAATGCTTGCAGCAGCGCGGCATCGTCGGGGTGTTTCTTCAGCCAGTTTTCGGCGCGTTCGAT
>JAQTNE010000002.1:58533-199926 GCA_028713975.1 Sulfuricella sp. | reverse complement strand
CCCCCTTCGACGTTTGGTCACCGAGATGGAGGTCTTATCGGCGTCATGCATGCACGACTTGAGATGTAACTTGTTGAATAACAATGATCGTTTGCGGGGAAACCTCAGGGATTGAGGGGGATTTAACGGTAGCGGCTATTTGCCACGCTTTTTAAATCCCCCCTACCCCCCCTTTTGCAAAAGGGGGGGTATCCCGATTGTTTTAACGTGACTGATTACTTGCTTTGCCCGGTTGTAAAACTGGAGCCGCCATCAATCGGCTCTGGCTTGAACCAGGCGAGCTTGTCATGCAGTTTCACCACATCGCCGACAATGATCAGGGTCGGCGGTTTCATTTTTGCCTCGACGGCGAGTTTGGGTAGGGTTGCCAGTGTGCCGGTGATGACTTTCTGCTGGTAGGTGGTGCCTTGCTGCACAATGGCGGCGGGCGTGGTGGCCGGCAGGCCATGGGCGACCAGTTCCTGGCACAGCGTCGGCAGTCCCAGCAATCCCATGTAGATGACGATGGTCTGGTTGGTCTTGGCGATGCCGGTGAGGTCGATATTGACGCTGCCATCTTTCAGGTGGCCGGTGACGAACACGCAGGATTGGGCGTAGTCGCGATGGGTCAGAGGGATGCCGGCATAGGCGGAAACACCGGTGGCGGCAGTGATGCCGGGTACCACCTGGAACGGGATGCCATTGGCCGCCAGTGTTTCGATTTCCTCGCCGCCGCGGCCGAACACGAACGGGTCGCCGCCTTTCAGCCGTAGCACGCGCTTGCCTTCCTGCGCGAGCCGCACCAGCAGTTCGTTGATGTTTTCCTGGCGCATGGTGTGGTTGTCGCGTTCCTTGCCGACGTAGATGCGCTCGGCATCGCGCCGCACCAGTTCCAGCACCGCCGGAGAAACCAGGTGATCGTGCACGACCACGTCGGCCTGCTGCATCAGGCGCAATGCGCGGAAGGTGAGCAGGTCGGGATTGCCCGGGCCGCCGCCGACCAGATAGACTTCGCCGCGTGGCGCGGCATTGCCGTCATCGGCTGCGAGTGTTTGCAGCAGCGCCTTTCTGGCTTCCTGATCCTGCCCGGCCAGTACCATTTCGGCCACCGGCCCTTGCAGGATTTTTTCCCAGAAAATGCGCCGCATCGGCTGTTGAATGAAGTGCTGTTTTACCTGCTCGCGGAAGCTTGCCGCGAACTGCGCCAGCCGGCCATAGGCGGCCGGAATCAGGGTCTCCAGCCTGGCCCGCAGCATCCGCGCCAGCACCGGCGAAACGCCGCTGCTGGAAATCGCCACCACCAGCGGCGAGCGGTCGATTACCGAGGGCATGATGAAGGAGCACAGATCCGGATTGTCCACCACGTTCACCGGGATGCGCAGGGCCTTTGCCGCTGCCGAAACCTGCTGGTTGATGGCGCGGTCATCGGTGGCGGCGATTACCAGCAGGGCTTCGCCAAGGTGCGAAGGCTGGAATTTCCCGGCGATATGGGTGATTTCCCCAGTATCGGCCAGCTTCTTCAGGGTGCTGCTCAGTTCGGGTGCCACGACGGTGACGCGACCGCCGGCCTGCATCACCATCCCTGCCTTGCGCGTGGCCACTTCGCCGCCGCCGATCACCAGGCAGGGCTTGTTCTTGATGTCGAGAAAAACCGGGAAAAAATCCATGTCGTTAAAATTCCGTGTGGGGTTAGGAGTTAGCGGAGTGGCGGGTTATTGTTCCCTTCACCCCTCACCTTTCGGGCTGGTGAGCTGGCCGCTCTGGTTGCTGAGTTTGTGTTCCACAGCAAAAATGGCGGCTTCGACGCGCGAAGTCAGGTTGAGCTTGGAAAGAACGTGGCGTACGTGCAGCTTGACCGTATCGTGGCTGATGTCGAGCGCGCGGGCAATCACCTTGTTGCTTTCGCCTTGTGCCAGGTGATCGAGAATTTCCCGTTCGCGCTGGGTGAGCGAATCAAGCATCGAGGCGGAAGAACTGGTCGGCTGACCGTCCTGCAACAGGTTGACCAGCTTCATGGTCATCGCCGGCGCCACCACGGTTTCGCCGCGTGAGGCGCGCAGAATCGCGTCCACCACGTCGTCCGGTTCCATGTCCTTGAGCAGGTAGCCGCGGGCACCGGCGCGCAACACGTTGGACAGGTCTTCCTCGGCGTTGCTCACGGTCAGCATCAGGGTGGGGATGGTGCAGCCTTCCTGGCGCAACTGGCGGAACAGGGTGAGGCCGTCAAGCGGCGGCATGTGCAGATCCATGATCAGCACGTCGGGCTTTTCTTCGCGCAGCAGGCGTCGTGCTTCATCGGCATTGCCGGTGACGCCGACCACCTTGATGCTGCCGCGCTGTTCCAGCAGCTCGGCCAGTCCCATGCGGAACAGGGTGTGGTCGTCCACCAGCACGACGCGAATCGGTTCACTCACAGGCTGACCTCCCGGCGACCGGCGGAAACCGGGAAACTGAGGGTCATGCGGGTACCGGTTTTTTCTCCGGGGGCAATGGCAATTTCGGCGTTCAGGTGTTTGGCTCGTTCGCGCATGATGTTGAGACCGAGATGCATGCCGCTTTCCGTGCTCACCTTGCCGGAGATGCCGATGCCGTTGTCCTCCACGTTGATGACGTAGCGGTTGTTGCTGATTTTTATGGATAATCTGACGTGGTTGGCGCGCGAGTGTTTGGACACATTGTTCAACGCCTCGCGCACGATATGGTAGACCTGCACTTCCTGGTCGGGGCTGAGGTTGATGTCCGGTGCCTGATTGTTGAAGTCGATGGTGATGCCGGTCTTGTCGTAAAAATTGCCGACGATATCGTACAGCGCCGGTAGCAGGCCGCGCGAATCCATGCGGTTGCGGAACTGGGTGAGCAGTTCACGCAGCTCGGCATAGGCTGAATCAAGTGCCTGGCCCAGGTCATTGACGTATTTGTTGGAGCGGGCTTCGTCGCGGTTGGCCACGGCATCGCGCAGCAGCGGCAGGCGCATTTTCATGTAGGCCATGGTTTGGGCAAGCGAATCGTGCAATTCGTTGGCCAGCATGTGGCGCTCGTTGGTCAGCGTGATGCGCAGGTTTTCCCGAGTCAGTCGGGCATTTTCCAGTGCCATGCCGAGGTGCTCGCTGATTGAGTGGAACAATAGCGATACGTCTTCCGGTACCGGATTGCTGGTCGCCATGAACAGGTTGTAGACCCCGAGCATTTTACCCTGGTAGCGCAATGGCACGGCCACCACGCGCCGGCATTGCTTGCCGAAATAGCTGTTGGCGGTGCGCGCTTCACAGGCCTTCAGGTTGGTGGTGTCGTGAACGGTGTGCTCGCGCGCTGTTTCGCCGCAAACGCCGCATTCGAGGGGGATGTAACGCTCTTTTTCGAGCACCTCCGGCGGCAGGCCAAGGGAGCCGACCAGGCGCAAATTCAGGCCATCAGCGGTCAATACCCTCACCGCGCCGGCATCTGCGCCGGCAAGCTTGACCATGGTGCCAAGAAAGCGTTCCAGCAAGGCATCCAGATTGTTTTCGCTGGACAGGCTGCTGGTGATCTCGGCCAAAACCCGCAGCGCCGGGATTTTGTAGATTCCCTGGGCGGCGGGTTCGATTGTGCTGGAGGGTGCGGGCTGAATGCCTGCTTCCTGGTTCATCGGGTCTTCCTGAAATAATGCATTGGTCTGGTGCGATCGGGGAGCTATTGTAGCCAGCATTTGGACAAAAACAAATGCCCGACCAATTGTAGGGAACGCAAACAGCCAGCGCAATGCCCGGAATTTGGAGCAAGGAATGGCCGGCAAGTTCCATATGAAGCTGCCCGGCTCGGTGTGCGTTGGCGTAATGGCAACTTGAGAAAATCTGCTTTCCCGATATACTTTGCCGGGCGTAATTAATGGATCAATTCAAATGAACTGGAAACCCGCCGGCGAATTCAACGACGTTCTCTATCACCAGGCTGAAGGCATTGCCCGAATCGCCATCAACCGGCCCGAAGTGCGCAACGCCTTTCGTCCCCAGACCGTGAGCGAGTTGATAGAGGCGTTTCACCATGCACACATGGATCCCGGCGTCGGCGCCATCATTTTGACCGGTGCCGGCGACCATGCGTTCTGTGCTGGCGGCGACCAGAAGGTGCGCGGCGACGATGGCGGCTACCATGACGAGCGGGGCGTGCCTTATCTCAATGTGCTGGATCTCCAGCGCCAGATTCGCAGCCTGCCTAAACCGGTGGTGGCGATGGTGGCAGGTTTTGCCATCGGCGGCGGCCACGTGCTGCACCTGATCTGCGACCTGACCATCGCTGCCGATAATGCCCGCTTCGGCCAGACCGGGCCGCGTGTCGGCAGTTTCGACGCCGGCTTTGGTGCCGGCCTGCTGGCGCGCACCGTGGGCATCAAAAAGGCCAAGGAAATCTGGTTCCTGTGTCGCCAGTACGATGCACAGGAGGCGCTGGCGATGGGGCTGGTCAACGCCGTAGTGCCGTTGGCGGAGCTTGAGAATGAAGCCGTCAAATGGTGCAAGGAGATGCTGCTGCTTTCGCCTACTGCCTTGAGGATGCTGAAATCGGCGTTCAATGCCGATACCGACGGCTTGGCGGGAATCCAGGAGCTGGCGGGCAACGCGACGGCGCTGTTCTATATGACTGAAGAAGGCCAGGAAGGGCGCAATGCCTGGCTGGAAAAACGCTCGCCCGATTTTTCCAGGTTCCCACGTCGGCCATAAGGGTCGCTTACTCTGTACATGACATGACTGACTCCTCGCTCCTCACTCCTCATCCCTCATCCTTTTTGGTTTGGTGGCTGGCGATCCGCCCCAAGACCCTGACAATTTCCTTTGTGCCGGTGATGGTGGGCAGTAGCCTGGCCTATGCCGAAACCGGCGTGATTGTCTGGCTGCCGCTGCTGGTGGCGCTGGCGGCAGCAATGCTGATCCAGATCGGCACTAATCTGCACAACGATGTCAGCGATTTCGAGCGCGGAGCGGACGGCAGTGAGCGGATTGGCCCGCCGCGTGCCACCGCTTCGGGCTGGCTTGCGCCCGCTGCCGTGCATCGCGCCGCGTGGGCCTGTTTTGGCGCAGCCGTCCTGATGGGGGTTTACCTGGTATGGTACGGCGGCTGGCCAATTTTTCTGCTCGGGCTGGGTTCGGTGGCTGCCGGCTGGGCTTATACCGGCGGGCCGCGACCGATTGCCTACAGTGCCCTGAGCGAGTTGTTCGTCTGGCTGTTTTTCGGGCTGGGGGCGGTCATGGGCAGCCATTATCTGCAAACGCTTGGGCTGGGCCGGGATGCTTTTGTTGCGGCGGCGATGATCGGCTTGTTTGCCGCCGCCGTGATCGTTGTGAACAACTATCGCGACCTCGATGCCGACGGCAAGATCGGAAAAAATACCCTGGCGGTTCGCCTCGGTCGCACGGGCAGCAAGCTGGAATACGCCTTGCTGATGCTGTTGCCCTATTTGCTGCTGCCTGCGCTTGGCCACTTTAAAGGGGTCTGGCTGCCCATGTTGACGCTGCCGTGGGCGGTGTTTTTGATTTTACGGTTCTGGCGTGAAGCGCCGGGGCCGACTTTCAATCGCATTCTGGCGCAAACTGCGCAATTACAACTGGGTTTTGGCGTTTTATTCAGCATGGGATTGTTGTCATGAATTTTAAGTTGCGTAATTTATTTTCGCTGTGGGTGCTGATATTTGGCTTGGCAATTACTTCCGCCGTTGCAGCGGAGGCGCCTGCGGCAAGGAAACCGGCAGCAGCAGAGGTAATGCCTTCCCCGGCGCCGATTTTTGCCGCCACCTTCGCCGATTTTGACGGCAAGCCGATGGTTCTGGCAGAGCTGAAAGGCAAGGTGACAGTGCTGAATTTCTGGGCGACCTGGTGCTCGCCCTGCCGTACCGAGATTCCTCATCTGGTGGCGGGGCAGAAAAAATATGGTCCGCGCGGCGTGGTGTTTATCGGTGCGGCGGTGGAAGACAAGGCAGAATCGGTGCGCGACTTCGCCAAGGCCTATGAAATCAATTACACCGTGGCAATGGCCGGCAGCGAACAGGGAATTGCCCTGCTGCGGGCACTTGGCAACAAAGTCGCCGGACTTCCCTTCACCGTCATACTTGACCGGCAAGGCAATATCGCCGCCGCCAAGCGCGGCGTTCTGACTCCGGAACGCCTGCAGCAGGTTCTCGATCCTCTCCTTCAATAAATTGCGCCTTGCCGGTTGTTCCTTAATTCCATACAGTCTGCCGCTGCGCCAGCCGTGGGTTAGCGCCAGCGGCAAATTCGCCGTGCGCGAGGGTTGGCTGATCCGGCTGGAAACCGATGCGGGGCTGACCGGCTACGGGGATTGTGCGCCGTTGCCGCAAGCCGGTACGGAAAATCGGGAAAGTGCCGATTCCCGGCTTGCCGGCTGGGCGGCGGAACTGTCCGGCCTGTCGCCGGAGACCGCGCTCGACCGGCTGGGCACTGCGGCTGGCACGCCGGCGGCGCGCTGCGGTTTTGAGACGGCACTACTCGATCTGCTGGCGCAACAGGCCGGGCTTTCTTTGGCGCGCTGGCTCAATCCGCGTTCTCTCCCGATGGTTAAAGTGAATGCCATGATTGGCCTCCTTGACCGGCAGGCGGCCACACGTGCGCTGGTGGCGGTGGAGGCCGGATTTTCCGTGCTTAAGATGAAGGTCGGGATGGCGTCGCCAAAAGAGGAGGTGGCGCTGCTGCGTGATTTGGCCGGTTGCCTGCCACCGGGAATTTTATTGCGTCTTGACGCGAATTGCGCCTGGGATTGGGGAGATGCCAAGGAATTCCTCGGCGTGCTGTCCGGACTACCGGTGGAGTCAGTCGAGGATCCTCTGGCCAATCCAGATGAATCGGGCCTGAGCCGGTTGCAGGCCGCTGTGCCTTTCCCTCTTGCGGCGGATGAATCCTTGCTGAAAATGGGCGAGGATGCCTTGCTCGATCATCCGCCGGTGCGGCGCATTGTACTGAAGCCGATGGTGCTGGGCGGACTGCGCCCAGCGTTGTCGCTGGCGCGGCGGGCGCAGGAAGCCGGTCTGGAGTGCGTGGTGACAACCACGGTGGACAGTGCGGTGGGCGCACGCGCCGCACTGCACTTGGCGGCCGCCGTGGCGAATGATCTGGCGCACGGATTATCGACTTCGGCATGGCTGGCGGGCGATCTCGGCATCCCCCCGCAACCTGTCAAAGGCCGCATGCAACTTGGGAAAGAGCCGGGTTTGAACTTTGTACCTCTGCACGGAACATCGACGCGCCATTGCTAGCGCGAAAATATTTTGTTGATTGATCTGGATCAATTTATTTTGTGGTGCTATATTGCACACATATTCAGGACAAGCTTGTCTTGTAAACAAGGGGCGCGGCTTCTGAAATTTATGCCGCTAGCCCATGGGAATGCCATAGATAGCGCGTAAAGAGTTTTTTACTTGATCTATGTCAAAGATTATAAAGTGTGCTACATTCGATAATATGTGTGTCAAATGGCACACTTTGAAGTTGTGTGCTTTAAAAATTTAAGATTTTCAGAAGTTGGGTTTATTTTTTTTAATCGGGTTGAAAGGGAGGCGTTTATGAAGCTTTTTACTAAGCAGACGGCCACACTGGTTACGGCGGCGGGCATAGGGCTCGCAGCGGTATCAAGCGCTTGGGCCGCTGAATCGCTGCAAGACGTAATGAAAGCACGCGGTTTGTCGCAGCAGGATTTGATGGCTGCGGCCAAGACTTATGTTCCCACCGGCAAGCGCGATGAGTTCGTCGCCTTCAGTTCCGGTGGTCAGAGCGGCCAGGTGATTGTGTATGGCATTCCGTCCATGCGCATCCTGAAGTACATCGGCGTGTTTACGCCTGAGCCTTGGCAGGGTTATGGCTTCGACGAAGAGTCGAAAGCCGTCCTGAAACAAGGCCAGATCGACGGCAAGGATATTACCTGGGGCGATACGCACCACCCGGCGCTTTCCGAAACCAATGGTAAATATGACGGCCAGTTCCTGTTCATCAACGACAAGGCTAACCCCCGGATTGCGGTGATCGACCTGCGCGACTTTGAAACCAAGCAGATCGTGGTTAACCCAATTTTCAAATCGGAGCACGGTGGCACTTTTGTCTCGCCGAACACCGACTACATCATCGAAGCTGCCCAGTACGCTTCTCCGCTGGCGAACAAGAAGTTCGTTCCGCTTGAGCGCTTCAATGAAGAGTACCGCGGTGGCGTGACCTACTGGAAGTTCGACCGCAAGGCCGGTCGCATCGACGTGAAGAAATCCTTCTCGATCGAGTTGCCTCCTTATAGCCAGGACTTATCCGATTTCGGTAAAGGCCCATCCGATGGCTGGTCTTTCACCAATTCTTTCTGTACCGAGCGTTATGTCGGTGGTATCGAGAAAAACCGTCCTCCGTATGAGGCTGGCTGCTCTGCAAAAGATACCGACTACATGCACGTGATCAACTGGAAAAAAGCCGTCGAGTTGGCTGCTCAAGGCAAAACCAAGAAGATCAATGGCCATGATGTGATCATGATGGATACCGCAATCAAGGAAGGCATCCTGTTCCTGATTCCGGAACCCAAGAGCCCGCACGGCGTTGACGTGACCCCGGACGGCAAGTTCATGGTCGTCTCCGGCAAGCTGGATACGCACGTTTCAGTGTATGATTTCGCGAAGGTCATGGCGGCAATCAAGGCCGGCAAGTTCGAAGGCAAAGATCCCTACGGTATTCCTGTGATCGCCATGAAGGATGCGCTGCACACCCAGGTTCAGCTCGGCCTGGGACCGCTGCACACACAGTTCGACTCCAAGTCTTGCGTAGCCTACACCTCGCTGTATGTGGATTCGCAGGTTGCCAAGTGGAACTACTGTGAAGGCAAAGTGCTGGACAAGATTTCGATTCACTACAACATCGGCCACTTGATGACGATGCAGGGCGACTCCATGGATCCGCGCGGTCATTACCTGGTTGCGCTGAACAAGCTGGCAATTGACCGCTTTAACCCGGTTGGCCCGCTGCATCCGCAAAACCACCAGTTGATCGACATTTCGGGCGACAAGATGCAGTTGCTGTATGACATGCCGCTTCCGCTGGGCGAGCCTCACTATGTTGTTGCGATTGATGCCAAGTTGCTGCATCCAGGCATCCGCTACAAAACGGGCACCAACAGCCGTACCGACAAGCCGCATCCTGGTGCTGTCCGTGCTGGCGAAGAGAAGACTGTTCGCAAAGGCAACAAGGTTGAAGTATTCGGCACCTTGATCCGTTCGCATATCACACCGGAAACCATCGAGGTGAATGTGGGCGATGAGGTTACGATCAACCTGACCAACCTTGAGCGTGCTGAAGATGAAACTCACGGTTTCACCGTAAGCACCTATAACGTCCATGCTTCCGTTGAGCCAGGCAAAACATCGTCGGTGAAGTTCAAGGCGGACAAGGAAGGTGTGTATCCGTACTACTGCACCGAGTTCTGCTCCGCGTTGCACCTGGAAATGCAGGGCTACTTGCTAGTTAAGCCGAAGGGCTACAAGGAAGTTAAGGTTGCGGCTGCGAAAGCGGTTTACACCGAAGACGACTACAAGAAGCAGGTGAAGAAAATTGCTGACACCCAGGCCGTAATTGACAGCGTGGTGGGCTTCATCACCAGCCATAATTACAAGGACTTCCCGGATGTGGTCGCACTGGTCGAAGATGCAACCGACCAACTGGGCCGCATGAAGGAATCCAAGGCCAAGCACGAAGAAGCTGCCAAGAAGAAAGATTGGCAGGACGCAACCTTGTGGGCTGAGCAGGTCTGGCAGTACCAGGTTAAAGCCGCCGATATTGGTCTGCGTGCCAAGACGTATCTGGAAGAGCATGGCGCCAAGAAGGTGGGTAAGTAAGCCCGTCTGACTAAGCCGTAACTCTGAAAGCGGGGAGCATGCAGATGCTCCCCGCTTTTTTTACACTTGGGGAACTAACGAGATAAATAGATGTCCATATCCTTGAAAAAGTTGATCTAGGTCAGCAATTGAGATACCATTTATCGGCTTAAAATTTTTAATTTTTGGTTGGAGTTAAATAATGAAATTATTACCAGTTGTAACTGCCGCTCTGGTGGCATTGGTTAGCAGTTCTGCCTTTGCGGACGGCGCCAAGCTGTTTGCGGAAAAAACCTGTTCCGCTTGCCACGGCAAGGATGGAAAAAAAACCTTGATGCCGGATTATCCGAAAATTGCCGGTCAGAACGTCAAGTACATTGAGAAGCAGATGGCTGACATTAAGAGCGGTGCCCGTGCCAACGGCAATGCTGCGGCCATGAAGGGTGTAATGGTTATTGTGAGCGACGCGGAAATCAAGGAAATTGCCGATTTCGTTTCCAAAATGAAGTAATACCTGGAATTGTGACGGGTAAGCCGACGGGTAAATCGTCTTTATTGATATAAATCATTGCAGTTGGCTGATTATATCCAATATATTGTGAGCGATACCCAAGCGTGGTTGGATGGTTTTCCCGGAACATTTTTAAAGCGTTTTTTGATGCGATTGAAAGGAAAGAAATGAAGAAATCATTAGCAATGGCACTGATTCTGGCTCTTGCCCCTGTGGCGGTATATGCCGGTGCACCGGCTCCGCATAAAGGCGGTATTGAAGAAAAAGGCTACGTCTGGAACTCCCAGGAAGGTGGCGAAAAAATTGAGGCGTTAAAACTCAAGGGTGACCCAAAGGCTGGCAAGGAAGCGTTTGAGGTTTGTGCCGCTTGCCATTTGCCTAGCGGCGCTGGTCGACCTGACGGCACATTCCCGCAATTAGCCGGTCAGCATGCTACCGTGATCATCAAGCAAATCGCCGATATCCGCGGCGGCCTGCGTGACAACCCAACCATGTATCCGTTTGCCGTGACCCTGAGCGATGCGCAAGAACTGGCCGATGTCTCCGCCTATATTCAGACACTGTGCATTCCGCGCGAACATGGCATGGGTTCGAAAGACCCTGTGCTTCTGCAGCATGGCGAAGCTCTGTACAAGAAAGAATGCACCATCTGCCACGGGCCAACAGGCGCTGGTGATAAAGCGAAGTTCTACCCAGTGCTCGCTGGTCAGCATTACAAGTACATGTTGCGTCAGGTTACCGAGATTCGTGACGGCAAGCGCCGCAACGCCAATCCGGACATGGTGAAAATCGTGAAAAAATATTCCGACAAGGATCTGGATGGTGTGGTGACTTACATGTCCACCCTGTCTATGCCGGGTACCCTGTGCGCCGAGAAAAAAGGCGGCAAAAAGAAGTAAGCAATAGCAGTTGGCCGGAGTAATTGGTTCGGCAAATGAAAGAGGCAGAAGGCAGGAAAACCTGCCTTCTGCAGTTATAAGAAGAAATATAAGCGTCACAACATATTATAAGATAACGAATTTGCTGCCAGGACAAGGTAAGGCGATGTCTTCATGGGGGTGGCTTGACGCCTGACGGGTATATGCCCGATTCAACATGGTGGGTTTAAACGATGAATGTCGGAAAAAGTCAGATTTGGTGGGTTAGAGCGCTTACGTCTGCAGCGCTGTTGCTAATGGTTGCAGCTTATTTTTCGCCCATTTGGTGGGTGTCGCTGACTGCGCCAAATTATCCTAAAGAAGCTTTTCCCGATGGCATTCGCATCCATTTCCACTTTAATGGCGTGTTTAACGGGTGTAAGGCTCCCGCACAGACCAAAGGTTCTCACGCGAGCGAAATTCTCCAGGCAGATTTGGGCGACGACATCGCTGAAAAGGAAGGCAAAAAAACGGTTGGCGCCGAAGTTGGCTTGAACTGCGTTCATGAAATGAACACCATCAACCACTACGTGGGCATGTACCCGATCGACACCGGCGCGCCGGTGGAGGTGCCGATGTCGAAGTTCTTCTTCGGTTTTTTCGCCGTGATGATGCTGGCGTTCATGGCGGTTAAACGTAGAACCCAGTTGTTGATTTTGGGCGCCGGCTTTGCCGCGGTTGCCGTCTGGATGGTCGTCGACCAGTTCGTTTTGGGGCAGTTGAACCAGTTTGCCGAGCATTATTACCACGAGGCCAGCACCTTCTTCAATCAACCGGAAGTGCTGGAGCGCTGGACGGCCAACTTGAAACTGGCAACCAAGGTTGCGACTGGCGGCTTAATTGCCGCAATGTTGATTGTCATGCTGGGCGTATGGAAAATTCGTGGGTTCTCCCTGTTGCTGGCGCTGATTCCGGCAATGCTTCCGGTGTTCTTTGTGCTTGATTATGCCGGCTGGCTGTGGTTCTTCGGGCATAACATGCACCCTTGGGGCGCGTTCACGGTCAAGCCGTTCATGCCAACCGTATTCGGCGAGGGCAAGGTGGCGCAGTTCAGCACCTATTCCTACCCTTACTATGGTTATGCATTGCTGGTGATACAAGGTGCGGCCTTGTCCGTGGCGCTTCTCATTCGCCGCAAAATGATGCGGGAAGAGCAAGGCTAAAGGGATAGAATGCGGAACCTCTGCTCAGGTTCACGAGCAGAGGCTTTTGCGAACCCTAAATGTATTGCCAAAATTAAAGTTGAGCTTGTGATAAACCGTTTGCTAACAGCCCGTCTGTGGGCCTTGCTGGTATTGGTGCCCATGTCCGTTGCTATGGCCGAGGGAGGTGAAATCGGCTCCGATATGGGTTCATCCGCACCGCGCGTAGATGTGGATAAACCCATGGTGCTGGTGCCGCTCTCCGAGCGCGACCCACGTATTCATCGCCTGCCGCCATTCCAGAAACTGGTGGATGATACGCCAGCCGGCGGCACTCTTAAGCCCAAACCGGGCCTCTATGCGGGACCCGTGGTGGTTAACAAACCGATCGTAATCGATGGCGGCGGCAAGGTCACCATTGACGGCGGTAATAAAAGTACGGTTTTCGTGCTGCAAGCCAATAGCTCAACGCTGCGCGGCCTGCATCTCAAAGGGTCTGGCTCATCGCACGATTCTGATGATGCGTGTCTTAACGTGAGGGGTAATAACAACTATATCGAAAATCTGGTGATTGATGATTGCCTGTTCGGTATTGACCTCAAGCAAGCGAACAACAATATTGTGCGGAATAACAGTATCCGTTCCAAACCTATCGCCTTGGGCGAGCGCGGAGATGCCATCCGGCTCTGGTACAGCATGGGCAACCTGATAGAATCGAACGACATTCGCGATTCGCGGGACACCGTGGCTTGGTACTCCAACGACAACATATTCAGAAAAAACAAAACAACCCGCAGCCGCTATTCGCTGCATTTCATGTTCGACAAATATAACCTTGTCGAAGGAAATTATTATTATGACAACGCGGTTGGCGTTTACCTGATGTACACCGATGGCGTAGTGGTGCGCAACAACGTGATTTCCCATGCAATGGGGGCAACCGGTATGGCGGTAGGGTTCAAGGAATCCAGCAATTCCGTAATCGAGAACAATGAAATAATTTATTGTGCGACTGGGATCGGATCGGATCTCTCGCCCTATGAACCGGGGTCTACCATAAAGGTTAAAGGCAACCGCTTTGCCTATAATGGGATTGCCGTTATGTTCAACAGCGGTGACCGCGAGGGTAATTTTTTTACGGGTAATATTTTTGAAGGAAATTTGACCGATGTGGCGGTAGGCGGAGGAGGCTCTTCGGGCAAGAACGTGTGGAATGGAAATTATTGGGACGACTATAAAGGATTTGACCGCAATAATGACGGTGTCGGCGATACGCCGTATGACCTATATGCCTACGCGGATAGAATCTGGATGGAGATACCGTACGCCCGTTTTTTCAAAAATGCGCCGTTGATGGAGGCGATCGATTTCCTTGAACGGCTTGCCCCTTTTTCCAGCCCTCAACTGATGTTGCGCGATAACGCGCCCTTATTTCATATGCCGAGGAAGACGCGAAAGTGACGACTGAAAAAAAACCGGCAGCCCCCACCGGAGTAGTCAACAAACGCAAGCTGGAGGAGCGCCGTAAATTCTTGCGCACGATGATCCTGGGTGCGGCAGTGTTGGGAATTTCGACCTTAGGCTATATTCCCGTGGCAAGCGCCTGGCGCGTGCGCATGCGGCCGCCTGGCGCGCTTGAAGAGCCTGATTTCCTGGCTTCATGCATCAAATGCGGCCAATGCGTCCAGGTTTGTCCGGTGCAGGCAATCAAGCTCGATGACATTGATCATGGTTTCGGTGTGGGCATGCCCTATATCGACTCTCGCAAGCAGGCCTGCGATTTCTCCTGCGATGCCGTGCAATGCATCCTGGCTTGCCCTACCGGTTCGCTGGTATATAAAAAACCGGTTTACATGCCGTCGCGTAGCGAGATGAAAGTGGCGAACCCGCCTATTCTGCTGGCCAAGGAAAAAGACCCTGAGCCGACCTTGAACCTGAAGGAACGCACCGGACTGGCGCGACTGGTGCGCCCGGATGCCTGTCTTGCGGTTCAGGGAAAGGGATTCAAGGGCCAGGCGCGCGGCGCCGATTTCAAGGGCAGAATGCGCTTTATCGAAGTGGATCGCTGGAAGCCGATCCGCTTGAGTGACCATCCGTTCGACCTGGAGCTGTGCGACCTGTGCGTGCGTACCTGTCCGATCAAGGGTGCGATATCGCTTCAGCCGGTTCTGGACAAGGATGGCAAAAAACATATGACCCCGACGGTGCATGAACCCTGCCTGGGTTGCGGCGTATGCGAAATGATCTGCCCGGTTGAGCCGACGGCGATCGTGGTGGATGCGCGCAAAGGCTGGAGTGCGTAATGGCGAATAAATATTGGGAATCCGTCAGGGTAATGCTGGGTGGCGAGCCGCGTAAAGTGGAGGCGCCCGAGTTTACCGAAGAAGCCAAAACCATCCATTTTTACAAGAGAAGTGAAAAACTGGATTTTGACGCGCTCAAGCTCGAGGCTCGCGCACATCAAAAGAAAGGTAAATGGCTCAAGCGTCGCTGGAGTGTTTTGCTTGCGATTAACCTGTTGTTCACAGTGTCATTCTGGCTCGACATCCAGATTCTGGAAGGCGCACTGACGGCCTCGCGCATGCTGGGTTTTCACCTGATCGACCTGAATTCGGCGTTGCAGGTGATGCTGGCGCACAAGCACATTATCGTCAACCTGTTCATCGGCACCGGCACGGTTTTCGTGCTGTGGCTGTTGCTGGGCGGGCGGACATTTTGTTCCTGGGTCTGCCCCTATCATTTTCTGGCGGAAAACGCCGAGCGGCTGCATGTTTACCTGGTCGAGAAAAAGAAGATTTCCGATCACACCTTTCACCGTGGCGTGCGCACGGTATTCTGGGTGCTGTTCGCCCTGATGGCGGCGATCACCGGGTATACCGTATTCGAGACCATTTCACCCACTGGTATTGTCAGCCGCGCGTTGGTTTACGGCCCCGGCCTGGCGTTGGGATGGGTGGTACTGCTGCTGCTGTTTGAGGTATTCTATTCGCGGCGTGCCTGGTGTCGCTACGTATGTCCGATCGGCCTGACCTACGGCATCGTCGGCGTATTCTCGCCGCTGCATGTGAATTACAAGCTGGCCAACTGCCACCATGAGGGCGAATGCCGCAGGGTCTGCGAGGTGCCTCATGTGCTGGACTGCGTTATCAAGGGCCGTGCGCCGCAAGCCGAGATGGACATCGGCGCGGATTGCACTCGCTGCGGCATGTGCATCGATGTTTGCCCGAGCGGCGCCCTGAAGTTTGAAATCAAGGGCTTGAGAAAAATAATGTAGGAATGGAAGAGCTATACCGAAAATGATCCAATTCAGCCACGTTTCAAAAACCTTCAAGCGCAACCAGGTTCTCGATGATGTCGACCTGAAAATAGAACTCGGCGAACGTATCGCCCTGGTCGGTTCCAATGGTGCCGGGAAAACCACGTTGATACGCTGCCTGCTCGGCCAGTACACACACAACGGTTCGGTTACGGTGAATGGCCTGGTGCCGCGCAGCGAACGCAGCAAGGTGCTGCAAAAAATTGGTTTTGTGCCGCAGTTGCCGCCCCCGCTCAAAATGCCCGTCAGCCAGTTGGTCGGTTTCGCGGCGGCGCTGTGCAACAGCGAGCAAAAGCGCATGGAGGATGTTGCCACCCGTCTTGGGCTCGACCTGCGGAAAATAGCCCGCTTGCCGTTCGTCAAATTGTCCGGCGGCATGAAGCAGAAACTCCTGATCTCTATCGCTATGGGGCGCGACACCAATGTGCTGGTGATGGACGAACCCGCCGCCAACCTCGACCCCGATGCGCGCCACATTTTCTTCGAGTTGCTCGCGGAACGGCTGGAAAATACCACCATGCTGATTTCGAGCCATCGCCTGGACGAGGTATCATCGCTGGTCAACCGTGTGCTGGAGATGGATCGCGGCAAGGTGGTGCTGGATGACCGCGTCGATGATGACGCCTCGCTGTCCGGCAAACTGATCTGTCGTTTGGCGCTGCGCCGTCCCGAAGCGGCCATTGCCAAGGCGCTGTCGGGCTGGGGGTTCCGCGATAAGGGCAACGGTATCGAATGGGAAGGCCTGGTTGCCGGCCCGGATCGCCTGCGCTTCCTCGGCATGCTGTCGCGCTATGTCGGGCTGCTCACCAAAATTTCCATGGATGAAACCGCCCAAGGCGGGGATCAGTAAGAATCGACAATGAGCCAATCTGCACGGATATTTCTGCTCGGCGCGGCATTGCTGCTGTTAACCGCCTGCTCCAGAGCACCGGAGACCGGCCCGGTCGAAATCAAGTGGGATCGCGACATCTGCACTCGCTGCAGCATGGCGATCAGCGACCGGCACTATGCGGTCGAAGTGCGCGGCGGGCCGAAAAAGCAGGTTTCCAAATTCGACGATATTGGCTGTGCGATTTTCTGGCTCAAGGACAAACCCTGGAGCAACGACCCGAACACCGAAATCTGGGTTGCCGATTTCCGTAGCGGCAAGTGGCTGGATGCTCGCGCCGCCCGCTACGTTGCCGGCAAGCACTCGCCGATGGGCTACGGCTATGGCGCCACGTCCGAGGGGGATTTTGGCAGCATCAGCTTCGACGAGGCCAGGAAACAACTGCTGGCTAAAGACAAATAATCCTCGATAATAAAAGATCAAAATATGAAACATCTCTGGCTCACGGCTAAACTCGACATCGTAGAATCCCTGCGTGCGCGCTGGTTCATGATTTACACCCTGGTGTTCGGCGGCATCGTCGCGCTGCTGTTCGCTTTTGGCCTGACCGAATCGCGTGTGCTCGGTTTCATCGGGTTGTCGCGGCTGCTGGTGACCTATATCCAGTTGTCGATGGCGATCCTGCCGATCTTCGTGCTGATCACCACGGTGCGCTCCGTTGCGGGTGACCGCGAGGCGGGCGTGTTCGAGTACTTGCTGTCCCTGCCGGTTTCATTGGCCTCCTGGTTCTGGGGCAAGATCGTCGGGCGCTACCTGGTGGTATTCCTGCCGGTATTTGCGGCGATGGCCGCAGCGGCAGGCTGGGCGATGATCAAGGATGTCGAGGTGCCGTGGGAGATGTTCCTTTATTACACCGGCCTGCTGGCCTCCATGTCGTGGTGTTTTCTCGGCATCGGCATGCTCATTTCGACCATGGCGCGCTCCATCGACGTTGCCCAGGGGGCGGCATTCATGATCTGGCTGGTGATGTTGCTGTTCCTTGATTTGATCCTGCTGGGCATCCTGATCCAGGGGCATCTCCCGCCAGAAGCGGCGGTTGCTTTGGCTCTGGTCAACCCGTTACAGGTGTTCCGCACTGCCGCGCTGATGCTGTTTGACCCACAACTGGTCGTAATCGGGCCGGCAGCGTACGTCATTTTCGACTATTTCGGCGGCCCGCTGTTCAAGATTTATGCCCTGATTTATCCCGTTCTGGTCGGCACGGTGTCGGCTGCGGTTGGCTTCCAGTTGTTCCGCCGCGGCGATCTGCCCTGAATATTGATTAACCGCCGATGAACGCCGATAAACGCCGATTGGGAACAATAGAACCCTCTCGGTTTTATCGGCGTGTGTCGGCGTTCATCGGCGGTTTGACCGGCAATGCCTGATCTTTCCCATACCTTCGGTTATCAAGACGTAGAGCAGGACGAGCGGCGTGCCCGCATCCGCCGGGTGTTCGCCGGCGTTGCCCGTCGCTACGACTTGATGAACGACGTCATGAGCTTCGGCATTCACCGTCTGTGGAAACGCACCCTGGTGCATGCGGCCAATCCGCGGGCGGGGCAGGTCATCGTCGACTTAGCCGGCGGTACCGGCGATGTCGCCAGTCTGATGGCTGGAGACGACCGCCAGGTGCTGGTGTGCGACCCGAGCTTGGCAATGATGGACGTTGGCCGCGAACGGAGGATTGGTCACGTGGACTGGATCGCCGGCAGCGGCGAAAATATTCCTCTGAGTTCTGGTTCGGTGGATACGCTGACCATCTCCTTCGGCATCCGCAATGTCACCCGTCTGGACAGCGCGCTGACGGAAATCCTGCGTGTTCTCAAGCCGGGCGGCCGCTTCCTTTGTCTGGAATTTTCCCGCCCCTGGGCACCGGTCAAACCTTTTTACGACCTGTTCTCCTTTACCGTAATTCCGCGCCTCGGTGCATGGATCGCGCGCGAACCCGAAGCCTACACCTACCTGGTCGAATCCATTCGCCGCTTCCCGGATCAAAAGGCATTCAAACAAGCCATGGAACAGGCTGGTTTTATCGAAGTGGGTTATCGCAACCTGAGCTTCGGCATCGCTTGCCTGCATAGCGGAATCAAGGCCGCGTAACCTCCGGAACTTGTCTTGAGCCTGCTCGCTTCCTTGCTGATTCGCGCTGCTGCACGGCAACCCGATGCGGTAGCGCTGGTTGCCGCACAGCGCACTTACACCTACCACACGCTGCTTGAACGTATTGTCGCGCTGACCGGTTATTTGCAAAGCCGCGAGGTGCAGCCGGGAACGGTTTTAATGTTGCGGACCGGTTCAGCCGAAACGGCTGCGTTGTCCGTCTATACTTCATCCTGGCTCGGTTGCCCACTGTTCCCGCTAAACCCCGCGCTGTCCGTGACGCGGCGCAATGCGCTGGTTCATCTTGCCAGTGCGCGGGAAGATGCGAGCGCGTTGCTGCTCGATGCCCTTTCTGATGCAGGAGAGAGCGGTGGGTCGGAGGTGGAACCTCGAGGCAGCAATGGCGCCATCGAATTGCTTATTGCCACCAGCGGTACCCAGGGCGAGCCCAAGGCGGTGATGCTGAGCGGTGCCAATCTTCAAGCCGGCACGCTCGCTTCGAAGCGCAGCCTGCCGCTGGCGGCGGGCGACGCTTGGCTTGCCTGCCTGCCGTTTTATCACATCGGCGGTATGGCAATTTTGTATCGTTGCGCGGAAGCCGGAGCAACCGCCGTATTGCACGACGCTTTCGAGCCGCAGCGAATCTGGCTGGATTTGGAAAAATATCACATTAGCCATATTTCCCTGGTGCCGGCGATGCTGGCGCGGCTATTGGATGTCAGCCGTGATTCGCCGCCGCCGGCCTCACTCAAATATGTTTTGATCGGCGGCGGGCCGCTATCAGCCTCGCTGGCGACCCGCGCCCGCATGGCCGGCTGGCCGCTGTGCGCGACCTATGGCATGTCCGAGACCGGTTCGCAGGTGGCGACGCTGTGCGAATTGCCGGAGGACTGGGCTCCCGGCCAAGTCGGCATGCCCTTGCCGGGGTTGGAAGTGGAGATCATTGGTGAAAATGGATTGCCCGCTTCCGGCATTGGCCGCATCCGTGTCCGGGGTACCGCCGTCATGGCGGGCTACGCCAACCCGCAGCACCAGCACGGGCTGGGGCTGAACGACGGCTGGTTTGTTAGTGGCGATCTTGGCCGTCTGGATGAACAGGGACATTTGCACGTGCTCGGTCGTCATGACGACATGCTGGTCAGCGGCGGCGTCAATGTTCATCCGCAAATGGTGGAGTCGGCACTGGAGCGCTGCTCCGGTGTTGCCGAGGCGGCACTGACGGCGCTCGCCGACGAGGTATGGGGCGACTTGCTGGTTGCTTTTGTGGTCGGGGAAGCCGAAGACGAAGCGCTGGAACAGTGGTGTCGCAATGAACTGCCGAACGCCATGCGGCCCCGGCGGTTCGTTCATGTTAAGGCATTGCCCCGCAACGCACTCAGCAAGCTGGATCGGCACGCCCTGCGCCGTTTGGCACAGGGTAAATTGGCGTAGAATAAAACAATTATGGTTCAACCGGCATATCGCTCACCCTCATTATTGCAAGCGCTCGAATCCCGTCTTGAAGGGCTTCTGCGTTGTCATGGCGGCGAGCGCGGCAAAGGGTTGCTCAGCCTGACCGTGGCGATGCCGGAATTGGCTTTCGATCATCTGCCAGACGGATTAAGCGACTACAATTATTGGTCGCGGCCAGCGGAAGGTTTTTTTCTGTTGGGCCTGGGTGTGGCGGCCAGCATCGAGGCTCAGGGAGAAGGCCGGTTTCGCGCGCTGGATGTCGCTTTTTCCGAATATCGCCGCTTGTGGCGGGCCGTGGATGCGGATGATACCGGGCTGCTGCCGTTGGCTTTGGCCGGATTCGCTTTCGACCAGGAAGGTCAGGGCAGTGGGTTGCCCAATGCCCAGCTGACGATTCCGGTGTTGCTGGTGCAGCAGAAAGATGGAAAATGCGCGCTGACTTTCACCTGCAACCGGGAAAGTTCTCTTCATGCGGTTATGGCTGGCTGGCTGGCGCTGGCTGGTGAAGTGCTGGAGGCATCTGGTCATGACCCTGCGTCGGCATTCGCAAATTCTATAGAAAGAGTTTCCAGCCGGCCTGATGATGCCGCCTGGCTGAAACAGGCGGCGCATGCGCTGGCCGATATTCGATCTGGCGTGCTGGATAAGGTGGTGCTGGCACGTAGCATTCAAGTGCGCTCGGCGTACCCGATGGTGCCTGCCGCGCTGATGGCGGCGCTGGCGGTGCGTTATCCCGGCTGCATTCACTTCGCCCATGCTTTCCCTCAGGGCGGTGTGTTGCTTGGCGCAACGCCGGAATCCCTGGTGTCGCTTGCCGGTGGCAGAGTGGCGAGCGATGCGCTGGCCGGCACCGACTGGCGTGAAGGGGCGCTGGATGATGACAAGAACCTGCACGAACACCGGTTGGTCGTGAATGCGATTGTTCGCGCGCTCGACCCTGTCTGCGGCTTTCTGGAAATTCCTTCGCGCCCGAATGTTTTCACGCTTCAGGAGTTGCGACATTTGCGCAGCGTGATTCGGGGCACCACTCATCCCGGCATTACCCTGTTCGATCTGGTCGAACGGCTGCATCCCACCCCGGCAGTCGGCGGTGCGCCGACCCGGCGTGCACTGGAATGGCTGGCGCGCCATGGCGAGGCACGGCGTGGCTGGTATAGCGGCGCAACCGGCTGGATCGGCTTTGACGGTGGCGGCGAATTTGCGGTCGCGTTGCGTTGCGCCTGGCTGCATGGCTCTGAAGCCGAGTTGTATGCTGGCGCCGGTATAGTCGCCGGCTCCGATCCGCATGACGAGCTAGAAGAGACCGAGGCCAAACTGAACGCGATGCTCAGCGTGCTTGAGGGCAAGCAATGAGCGACGACATCGCCATCGTCAACCTGCGCTGGGCGATGGCGTTGGTCGAAGGGCTGGTTGCTTCGGGTGTCAACCGCGTGGTGATCTCTCCGGGTTCGCGTTCCACGCCGCTGGCGCTGGCTTTCCTGCGTCATCCGCTGGTGCGTGGCTGGATCCAGGTGGATGAGCGCAGCGCAGCTTTTTTCGCCCTCGGACTGGCCAAGGCGGATCGCCAGCCGGTAGTGCTGGTCTGTACCTCCGGTTCGGCACCGGCGAACTGGTTTCCTGCGGTGATTGAGGCCGGTTATGGCAAGACCCCGCTGATTCTGCTGACTGCCGACCGCCCGCCGGAGCTGCGCGATTGCGGTGCCAATCAGACCATAGACCAGGTTGGGCTGTTCGGCAGTCACGTGCGCGCCAGCCATGAATTACCTCCGGCGGCGGCAACCGCGCAAGCCTTGGCCGCAGTGCGCCGCCTGGCGGCGCGCGCAACCGACCAGAGCCGCTGGCCATTGCCGGGGCCGGTGCATATCAACGTGCCTTTGCGCGAACCGCTGGTGCCCGTCGGTGTCTTGCCGGAATGGGAGGTGAGTGCCGTTCCGGTGTCGGTGAGTTATCCATTGATGCTGCCGTCACAGCCGGAAATGTCGGCATTGGCGGTGGCTCTGTCCGGTCGACCGGGGCTGATTGTTTGCGGTGAGGATGCCTATGGCGAGCAATTTCCAGTAGTGCTGGCGCAACTGGCAGAGATGTTGTCATGCCCGGTGCTGGCCGATCCGCTCGCTAATCTGCGCTTCGGCCTGCATGATCGTTCGCACATCCTGAGTCGTTACGATGCTTTTCTGCGGCACGCAGATTTCGCCGTGAATCATCGTCCGAAGTGGGTGCTGCGCTTCGGTGCAATGCCGGTTTCCAAACAGTTGCAGCTTTATCTTTCCGCGTGTACGGCCACGGCTCACATTCTGGTGGAGCCGTATGGGCGCTGGCCCGATCCCTTGCATCAGACCAGCCGTCTGGTGCGCGCCGACCCGGCGGCAGTGTGTTCGGCGTTGCTGGCGCAGCAGCCGCACGGTGCGCCAGCCACATGGCTGGACTCATTCATTCAACAGGAACAGCGCGTCGCTGAATTGCTGAAAGAGATCGAAAAGCCGCCGGAAGCTGGAATTGTCGCGGCGCTACTGGCGCAAATGGGTTCAGACGGCTGTTTGTTCAGCGGTAATTCCATGGCGATTCGTGATCTGGACAGTTTCGCGGCAGGCAGTGATGCGGCATTGCGGATTGTCGGCAATCGCGGCGCCAGCGGTATCGATGGCAACGTCTCTACGGCGCTCGGCTTGGCGACCGGGCTGGGCAGGCAGGTCGTGGCGTTACTCGGTGACCTGACTTTTTACCATGACATGAACGGCCTGCTGGCGGCGCGCGACGTGGATATTACTTTTGTCGTGATAAACAACGGTGGCGGCGGGATTTTCGGCTATCTGCCGCAAGCCGGCCTGGCGGATTTCGAGCGCGCCTGGCTGACCCCGACCGGCCTGGATTTTTCTCTTGCGGCCAGAATGTACGGGCTGAATTATCGGCGGGTAGCGAGTCAGGCAGATTTCGATGCGGCATTGTCAGATGCGCTGGCCCACGACGGGCCGGATATGATCGAGGTGCAGGTCAAGCGCGAAGACAGTGCTGCCGGCCATCGGCTATATTGGGCGGCGGCGGGTGTTTGAATAAAGTTCGGCGGATACCTGTTTGTCAAAAAGTTTGATTCATATCAATGTTGCCAACAGGGAAATGCCCGAATATGATCCCATCGATGGTGCGGAATAGCACTTCGACACTGCGGATTTCGTAAACAAAAGGGGGTTTTAACGATGAGAAAAAATATTGTTGTGTCTGCGTTGACGCTGGCTGTTGCTGGTGCGTTTAACGTGGCTGTTGCAGACGATGCGCCATTGGCGCCGGCACAGAAAGAAGCTGCGAAAAAGATTTATTTCGAACGTTGCGCCGGTTGCCACGGAATTCTGCGCAAAGGCGCTACGGGCAAGAACCTGGAGCCGCATACTTCGGCCAAGGATAAGGACGGTAATGTTATCGAGGGCGGTACCGTCAAGCTCGGCCAGAGTCGCCTTGAGAAGATTATTGCCTACGGCACCGACGGCGGCATGGTGAACTTCGACGACATCCTGACCAAGGATGAAATTGCCATGATGGCGAAGTACATTCAGGAAGCGCCGGACGTTCCGCCTGAGTTCGGTATGAAAGACATGCTGGCAAGCTGGAAGGTGATGGTCAAGCCGGAAGATCGCCCCAAGAAACAGATGAACAAGATCAATCTGAAGAACGTGTTCTCAGTGACCTTGCGCGATACCGGTGAAGTGGCCCTGATCGACGGCGACACCAAGCAGATCTGGGGTATCGTGAAGACCGGCTATGCCGTGCATATTTCACGCTTGTCGGCTTCTGGTCGCTATGTCTACGTGATCGGTCGCGACGGCAAGCTCGACCTGATCGACTTGTGGATGGAAAAGCCGACTATCGTTGCTGAAATCAAGGTGGGTATTGAAGCCCGCTCGGTGGAGACTTCCAAATTCAAGGGCTACGAAGACAAGTACGCCATCGCCGGCTCTTACTGGCCGCCTCAGTACGCCATCATGGACGGCCTCACGCTGAAGCCGTTGAAAATCGTGTCTACCCGCGGTATGACGGTGGATGGCGAATACCATCCAGAGCCACGTGTCGCTTCGATTGTGGCGACCGAAGACAAGCCTGAATGGGTGGTCAACGTCAAGGAAACCGGCATGATCAGGCTGGTGGATTACTCTGACCTGAAGAACCTCAGGGAAACCACGATTGAATCCGCCAAGTTCTTGCATGACGGTGGCTGGGATTCGACCAAGCGCTACTTCCTGGTGGCCGCCAATGCCTCCAACAAGGTTGCTGTGGTAGACACCAAGACCGGCAAGCTGGCCGCGCTGGTGGATACCAAGGCCCGTCCTCATCCAGGTCGCGGTGCTAACTTCGTGCATCCCAAGTTCGGTCCGGTATGGGCAACCAGCCATCTGGGCGCGGACGTGATCTCGCTGATCGGTACCGATCCGGCGAAGCACAAGCAATACGCCTGGAAGGTTGTTCAGGAACTGAAGAACCATGGCGGCGGCTCGCTGTTCGTCAAGACGCATCCGAAGTCGAACCATCTGTGGGCCGACGCGCCGTTGAATCCGGAAAAAGATTTGGCTGAATCGGTGACGGTGTACGACATCAAGCACCTGGACAAGCCACCGGTCATCATCAATGTGGCGAAAATGGCCAATCTGCCTGAGTCCAAAGCAGTCAAGCGCGTCGTGCAGGCTGAGTACAATTCCGACGGCACTGAAGTTTGGTACTCGATCTGGGCGGGCAAGACTGAGCCATCCGCGATCGTGGTGCTGGACGACAAGACGCTGAAAATGAAGGCCGTAATCAAGGATCCAAAACTGATTACGCCAACCGGCAAGTTCAACGTCTACAATACGCAGCGCGATATTTATTAATATCAACTACCAGAAGGGCTGACAGATGATTTGTCAGCCCTTCTGGTTTTTAACACCAAATTCAGCAATATTTCAGGAAAGGTAGCATGGTGAGTTTATCCAAAAAGAAAATTTTCGGCGTATCGCTGGGGATGGCCGCGCTTTTTTTTGTGGCCGGTATCGTCTTTTGGGGTGGGTTCAATACCGCCATGGAGGCGACCAATACCCTGGAGTTCTGTATTTCCTGCCATGAGATGAAAGACACCGTCTATCAGGAATACAAACAAACCGTTCATTATTCCAACCGCACCGGTGTGCGCGCGATCTGTTCCGACTGCCACGTGCCGAAGGACTGGATCCACAAGATGAAGCGCAAGATCCAGGCGAGTCAGGAAGTGTGGGGCAAAATTACCGGCTATATCGATACACCGGAAAAATTTGAGGCAAAGCGCCTGGAACTGGCAAGACACGAATGGGCGCGCATGAAAGAGGCCGGTTCCCGTGAATGCCGCAATTGCCACAGCTTCGAGGGTATGGCTGCGGATAAGCAAAAAACACGCGCCAACAAGCAGCACGAAAATGCACAGAAAGATAAGCAGACCTGTATTGACTGCCATAAGGGTATCGCTCACCATAAACCTAAGGGTATGACCGAGCAGGACGAGGAGTGAGTTCGGGCGAGCAAACTGGCAAATCGGGAAGCCGCTTTGTAAAAGTATTCTGTGATTTATTGTGATAAACCATAAAGTTAAAAGGAAAACGATGAACAAGTCTCTGATCGCTGTTTCTGCACTGGGTTTGATAATGGCCGGCCTTGCTGGTGTTGCGTCTGCCGATGTGAGCAAGGCGCCAACCAAAAAAATCACCGTGTTTTACCCGGGTTCCTCCGGCATGGAATGGATTCAGAAGGGCCTTGAGCATAGTGGCGCCAAGGGTGTAAAAAAGGGCGAGGCTTGCATTGCTTGTCACGTCGACGAGAAAACCGGCAATGAAGAATCGGCTGACATAGGTAAAAAAATTGTTTCCGGTGGCATGTCCAAGGATATCGCGCTGGAGCCGACTCCTATCAAGGGCAAGCCGGGCAGCATTCCGGTTACCGTTCAGGCTAGTCACGACGACGGCAATATTTACTTGCGTTTTAGCTGGAAGGATACCGGATTCAACAGCGGCAAGAAGATGGATGCCGACAACCCCATTAAAGTGGGCGTAATGCTGGAAGAGGCGGGCAAGGTCGAGCATGATACCGTCGGTGGCTGCTGGGCGACCTGCCACACCGATGTGCGCACCATGCCAGGCGTCAAGGACGACAAGAAAACCAAGTACATCAAGGATGGCAATCTGGCAGCGGGTAAATTCTACGACCTGATCCAGTTCCGTAGTGGCAAGGGGCAGAAGCCGGTGGATGGCTACATCGCCGATAAGCGTGTGATGGAAGGCGGCAAGGCGCTGACCGATGCCAAGGGCGAATTGAAGGGCGGCATCTGGACGGTGACCTTTACCCGAAAACTGTCTGGCGGTGAGGGTGATGTCAAACTTGAGCCGGGCAAGCTATACAACTTCGGCTTTGCCATTCATGATGACCATACCGCTGGCCGTTACCATTACGTCTCTCTTGGCTACACGCTGGGCCTGGATAACGCCAAAGCCAATATTAACGTGATGAAGCAGTAATTCAGATCGCGAAACCTTGTACTGGCGGAATTGGAGCGGCAAGAACTTATGGGGAAGCACGTGCTTTCCCATTTGTTTGTGGCCAAGGCATTTCAGCAATCAATAATATAGCGAAGCTCTTCTGATAATGGAATAATTCTGAGACGCATCATATAATCGGTGTTCAGTTCGTATCGCCCCTGGACACTCGAGGCTGGCGGTACCTAAATTAAAACAATCTGCGCCGGGTCAGCAGCTTCCATGCAATCCCTGGAATGGGGATAAAGCAAGTTCGCGGCGCCAATTTGGGGGAAATAATAATGAAGATGAATAAAAGCTACGTATCGTTAGTGTCTGCCGCGCTGCTCGGCCTTTCGTTTGTAGCGGGCGCATCGGCAGCCGATATCGATAAGCTGGCTGGTAGCTGCGTTAACTGTCACGGAAAAGATGGCGCCAGCGCCGAGATTGATGTGCCGAACATCGGCGGCTTGTCCGCCGAGTATTTCTCCGGCGCCATGAACGCCTATAAATCCAAGACTCGCCCCTGTGTCGAAACCAAAATCCGTTCCGGCGACAAGAAGGGTACCAAGACCGACATGTGCCAAGTGGCCAAGGATATCGGCGAAGCCGATGTCAAGCTGTTGGCCAAGCATTTCTCAGAGAAAAAATTCGTACGCACCGCACAGAAATTTGACGCCGCGCTGGCTAAAAAAGGTCAGGGCATCCATGACAAACAATGTGAAAAATGTCACTCCGAAGGCGCTACCCTGGCTAGTGATGATGCGGGCATTCTAGCCGGTCAAAAAATGGGCTATCTGAAGGAGCAAACCGAATTCTTCCTGGCCGGCAAGCGCCCCTATGCAGAGAAGAAAATGAAAGAAAAGCTTGAGGGTCTCGACAAGGCGGGAATTGAAGCGCTGGTGCAATATTACGGAAGTATCAAGTAGGCAACGATACTTCGTTTGTTAACGCCCCGCACCAAGACATTCAGAGAGAGATAAAACCATGTCGAATCCGACTAAAGAAAAAAAATCCGGCGGTTTCTGGCGAGCGCTGCGCAGCCCGAGCGCTCGCTATTCGATCCTGACGCTATTGGGCGGGGGTTTTGTCGCCGGCATCATTTTCTGGGGCGGTTTCAATACCGCACTGGAGGCGACCAATAAACTGGAATTCTGCATTTCGTGCCATGAAATGAAGGATACCGTTTACCAGGAATACAAGAAAACCATCCACTATTCCAACCGTACCGGCGTACGCGCAGTTTGTTCCGATTGCCACGTACCGAAGGACTTTGTGCACAAGATGCAGCGCAAGATCCAGGCGAGCCAGGAAGTGTGGGGCAAAATTACCGGCTTCATCGATACCCCGGAGAAATTCGAGGCTCATCGCAAGGAACTGGCCGAAAGCGAGCGGGCGCGCATGCGAGCCTCCGATTCACGGGAATGCCGTAATTGCCACAATTACGACGGCATGGATCCGGAGAAGCAGGGCAAGAGCGCGCAGAAAAAACATGCCCAGGCAGCGCAATCCGGTTCCGGGAAGTCCTGTATCGACTGTCATCAGGGGATTGCCCACAAACTGCCGAAGGACGAAGGCGGCGAGTAAATTGATGTGACTGCATGAACTGGCAAAGTTGGGGGCGCCTGTGGGCGCCCTCAATTTTTTGGAAGGCGGCAGTTGTTGAACGGGCTCTTGTAAATGGCTGTCTGTGGGTTGTGCCAGCGCCGTTTGATGCGGCACACGCAGATTTATCCGGCAAGACGAATTGACGGGCAGAACTCCGAGGGTGCGTTGGAAAGTGTTGGTCAGTTCAGCGATTTCCCCTCACCCCAACCCCTCTGATAGAACTACTAGCCATTCGACTAAGGCAGCAAAAAACACTGCCCAAGTCGCTGGTTATCCCCAAGGGGGCGAGGGGCTTTTCTCCCTTCTCCCTTTTGGGGAGAAGGGCTGGGGATGAGGGGTGGTGGCAATACCTCCGATAAATCAGTCTGCCAACACTTTCCAACGCACCCGAACCTTAATGGCGATAATTACCATTATGTTTCCGGCTATACTTCGAGTCGGGACAATGTGGGAACCGTAGCCATCTGAAATGGAGGTGAGTGATGCTGGATTTTATTGTAATAAACCGGTTGAGATGCGTATTGGCGGTTTTCCTTCTGATGGCACCGCTGGCAAATGCCGGTGAGGTGGCGGAGGTCAGCATACTGAAAATGGAATTTATCCCGCAGCACGTAAAAATCAAGCCGGGCACCACGGTCAAATGGGTTAACAATGAAAAACGCAATAACCACTCCGTCTATTTTGAGAAGGAAGGTTTGCCGGAATCGGACCGATTCTTCCCGGGAGAATCCTGGCAACGCACTTTTGAAAAACCGGGTGTTTATCCTTACCGTTGCGGCCCTCATCCTGAAATGACGGGAGTAATCGAAGTTGCGAAATAGTTTCCCGGTTGTTCTCTGGGTCGGAATGTTGTTGTTCACAATCTCTTTTCCTGGCCCGGCGCGTGCGGATTCGATGCCCAATCCCGCGCGTCAGGCGGAGTTGCTCAACCTGGTCCGTCAGGATTGCGGCTCCTGTCATGGCCTTACCCTTGCTGGCGGCCTCGGTTTGCCGCTCACTCCCGAAGCGCTTAAAGGCAAGTCTCCCGAGGCGCTGGAAGAAACTATCCTGCGCGGTCGCAGCGGCACGCCTATGCCGCCATGGAGCCCGTTCCTGACTGAAGCCGAGGCCGCATGGATCGTCGATATTTTGCTGAAAGGATTGCCCTGAAATGCGCCACAAAATAATTCCCCTGTTTTTTCTTTTTTCTCCGCTGCTGCTGTCGGGCTGCGCCTCGACGCCGTTGCGCGGCACCGGCGACATGGGCTTGATCATCGAGCGCGCCGCAGGCAGTGTCCAGATCGTGGAAACCACGCACCGAACCCGCTTGGGACAGGTGCCTGGCTTGGGCGATTTGTCCCACGCTTCGGTTAATTATTCTCGCGACGAGCGTTACGCTTACGTGTTCGGCCGGGATGGCGGGTTGACCAAGGTGGATATGCTTGAAATGCGCATCGTCAAGCGCGTCATGCAGTCGGGCAACAGCATTGGCGGCGCGATCTCGCAGGATGGGCGGCTGGTTGCGGTAGCGAATTACACGCCTGGCGGAGTAAAAATATTTGATGCCGAAACGCTTGATCTGGTCGCTAACATTCCTGCCATCGACGATGCGGGTAAATCTTCCAAGGTGATCGGGCTGGTGGATGCGCCCGGCAACCGTTTCGTGTTCAGCTTGTTCGAGTCTGGGGAAATCTGGGTAGCCGACATGCGCGTTGCCGCCAAGCCGGTTGTGACCAAATTCAAGGGCATCGGCAAGGAACCCTACGATGCGATGATTACTGGCGACGGGCGTTATTATCTGGCTGGGCTGTTTGGTGAAGACGGGCTGGCGATGCTTGATTTGTGGAACGTGCAGGCCGGCGTGAAGCGGGTGCTGAACGGTTATGGCAAAGGCGAGCAAAAGCTGCCGGTTTACAAAATGCCGCACCTGGAAGGCTGGGCGGCGACCGGTAATGAGTTGCTGGTGCCGGCAGTGGGGCGGCACGAAGTCCTGGTGATCGACCAGAACAAGTGGACAGAGGCCGGTCGCATCCCGGTTCATGGGCAGCCGGTTTTTGTGGTGGCGCGCCCTGATAATCGCCAGGTCTGGGTGAATTTCGCTTTCCCGGATAACGACACCGTGCAGGTGATCGATATCGCCAGCCGCGCCATCGTGAAAACGCTCAAGCCAGGCAAGGCGGTGCTGCATATGGAATTCACCCCGCGCGGCGAACAGGTGTGGGTGTCGGTGCGCGACGATAACCGGGTTGAGATTTACGACGCCGAAACTTTTGAAAAAGTCAGCGAATTGCCTGCTGATAAACCCAGCGGAATCTTTTTTACCCCGCGCGCCCACCGCACCGGCCAGTGAAAATAAACTTGTGGCACCCTTGATCCAAAGCAAGGTTCACCGGTCTCCGGTGGGGCAAACTGGCAAGCAACCTGGGGCTATGCCATGACAGAATTCAAACTTCATTTACTCAACGATTTTCAGCGCGATTTTCCGCTGGTGCCCGCGCCTTTCGGCGTCATCGCCGGACGCTTGGAAACGAGCGAAGTTCGGGTGCTGGAAGCGTTCACGCAACTGCAAACGCAGGGGGCGGTCAGCCGGGTTGGCGCCGTGTTCAGGCCGCACAGCATCGGCGCCAGTTCCCTTGCCGCAATGGCGATTCCTGCCGCTAAGTTAGAAGAAGTGGCGCAATTGGTCAGCAGTTATACCGAAGTAAATCACAATTACGAACGCGAGCATCATTACAATTTGTGGTTTGTCGTGGCCGCCGCAGAGGAAACCCGGCTGCGCGAAGTGCTGGCCGAAATCGGGCAGCGTGCCGGCTATCCGGTGCTGCATTTGCCGATGATCGAGGATTACCATATCGACCTCGGTTTCGACCTGTTGCAAGCCCACCAAGGGCAGCGTACGGCGGTGGCAACCCAGCGCCGGGACGTGCTGCACCGGACTACTGCCGCCGCCATTCCGCAAGCTTCCGAAACCGCGCTGATCGGCGCAATCCAGCAAGGCCTGCCGTTGGTGCCGCGCCCCTTCGCCGAGATCGGTGCGGGCATCGGCCTCTCCGAAAGTGAAGTGATCGCCGGCTTGGGGCAACTGCTGGAGCAAGGGGTTATCAAGCGCATGGGAGTGGTGGTGCGCCATCGTGAGCTCGGCTACCGCGCCAATGCGATGGTGGTGTGGGACATCCCGGATGACCGGGTCAGTGCGCTGGGACAGTGCGTTGGCCAGTTCGATTTCGTCACTCTTTGCTATCAGCGACCGCGGCGCTTGCCGACCTGGCGCTACAACCTGTTCTGCATGATCCATGGCCGTGACCGTGACGAGGTGTTGAGCCACGTCGCGCAACTGAAGGAACAATGCGGCCTAAATGACGTCTCCCATGAAGTGCTGTTCAGCCTGCGCCGTTTCAAGCAGTGCGGCGCGCGCTATGTGGCAGACGGTGACGCCGGATCGAATATGCCGTGCAGCAGCAGCCTGGGCTGAATGGATGGATCAGCTTGACCGGGCGATCATCAATGGCTTGCAGGGCGGATTCCCGATCTGCGAACACCCTTATGCCGGGATGGCGGCGCAGTTCGGTATCACCGAACAGACGTTGATTGCGCGTATCGACAGCCTCCTGCAGCGCAAAATATTATCCCGTTTCGGCCCGATGTATCATGCCGAGCGCTTGGGCGGCAGCCTGAGCCTGGCGGCGATGAAGCTCCCGGAAGAAGATTTCGGGCGCGTGGCGGAAATCGTCAACGCCATGCCGGAAATTGCGCATAATTACGCGCGCGACCACCAGTTCAACATGTGGTTCGTGCTGGCGACCGAGACGCCCCAGGCCCATGCGGATGCGCTGAAGAAAATCGAGCAGGACACCGGCTACGCTGTTTACGATATGCCGAAGATCAAGGAATATTTTGTCGGGCTGCACTTCAAAGCATGAAATCTAAACCCTTGATCGACGACATCGACCGGCGGATTATCCTCGCCACCCAGTCCGGCTTGCCGTTGGAGCCGCAGCCCTATCATGCGGTCGCCCGTGAGGCCGGCATTTCCCCGGAAGAAGTGATGACGCGGATGCGACGCATGCTGGAAACCGGCATGATTCGCCGCATTGGTGCGGTTCCCAACCATTATGCCCTGGGCTATAAGGCAAACGGCATGACCGTGTGGAATGTGCCGGATGAGCAGGTGGATGAGCTGGGGCGACGGGTCGGCGCGCTGGAATTTGTCAGCCACTGTTACCAGCGCCCGCGCTATTTGCCGGAGTGGCCGTACAATTTTTTTGCCATGGTGCACGGTCATGATCGTGGCGAAGTGGAGCAGCAGGCGCAGCAGATTGCCGACTTGCTCGGCGATGCCGATCGCGGCCATGAGATTCTTTACAGCACCCGCATCCTGAAAAAAACCGGATTGCGGATCGGAGGTTAACGGTGTTCCGTATTTCCCAGTTCATGCAAGAAATTGCCCAGCCGACCCCGCTTGGGCCCAAGCGCAACCCGCCCGGCCCGGTGGTGATCTGGAACCTGATCCGGCGCTGTAACCTGACCTGCAAGCATTGCTATTCGATCTCGGCGGACAAGGATTTTCCCGGCGAACTGTCGACCGAAGAAGTATTCGCCGTGATGGACGACCTCAAGCGGTTCCGCGTGCCGGTGCTGATTCTGTCGGGCGGCGAACCGCTGTTGCGGCCGGACATTTTCGATATCGCGCAGCGTGCCAAGCAGATGGGATTTTATGTCGGACTGTCGAGCAATGGCACCTTGATCGACGAAACCAATATCGAAAAAATCGCAGCGGTGGGTTTCGATTATGTCGGCGTCAGCCTGGATGGCATTGCCGCAACCCATGACAAATTCCGCCGCATGGACGGTGCGTTTGATGCTTCGATGCGCGGCATCCGCCTGTGCAAGGCGCGCGGCATCAAGGTCGGCATCCGCTTTACCCTGACTCAGGATAATGCCCACGACCTGCCGGGATTGCTGCGCCTGATGGAGGATGAAGGGCTGGACAAATTTTACCTGTCCCACCTCAACTACGCCGGGCGCGGCAACAACAACCGCAAGGACGATGTGTTCCACCAGGCCACCCGCGCGGCGATGGACCTGCTGTTCGACACTTGCTGGCGCGATCAGCAGGCGGGCCGGCACAAGGAGTTCGTCAGCGGTAACAATGATGCCGACGGCGTTTATCTGCTGTTCTGGGTGCGGCGAAATTTCCCGCATCTGGAATCGCATGTCCGGGCCAAGCTGGTACAGTGGGGTGGCAATTCTTCCGGGGTGAACGTCGCCAATATCGACAACCTGGGCAATGTCCATCCCGACACCATGTGGTGGAATTACAATCTGGGCAATGTGCGCGAACGGAATTTTTCGGAAATCTGGATGGATATCTCCGACCCCGTCATGGCCGGATTGAAGGCGCAGCCGCGCACGGTTGGCGGGCGCTGCGGGCAGTGCCGGCATTTCGACATCTGCGGCGGCAACACCCGGGTGCGCGCCTGGCAAGTGAGTGGCGACCCTTGGGCGGAAGACCCGGCGTGTTATCTGGACGATGAAGAAATCGGCGTTGTCGCCGATGTAAACTGAAAGCTGAAAATGATTAAATTTTTTTTGCGCCTTTTTATTCCTGCAATTGGCCTCCTGGCATTCGAAGCTTGCGCCGGTCAGTCCGTCGATAAAAACTATGCGGATCACTGCGCTTCCTGCCACGGTGCCGGGCGGCTAGGCGGCAGCGGCCCGGCCCTGTTGCCGGAAAATCTGGCGCGTTTGCGTCGTCCGGAAGCTTTCAAGGTCATCGCCGAGGGGCGCACCGCCAGCCAGATGGCGGGCTTTTCAGACAAGCTGGGCAAGGAGGAAATTCAGGCGCTGGCGGATTTGATTTATCAGCCGCTGCCCGCGGTGCCGGTATGGGGTGCGAATGAGATCATCACTTCTTACCTCCAGCATGTACCGGCGGGCAGTTTGCCGGACAAGCCGGTATTCGACGCCGATCCGCTGAACCTGTTCGTGGTGGTTGAGTTGGGCGACCATCATGCAACCATTCTGGACGGCGATAAATTCGAGCCGATTTACCGCTTTCCGACCCGCTACGCATTGCACGGCGGGCCGAAGTTCAGCCCGGATGGGCGCTTTGTTTATTTCGCCTCACGCGATGGCTGGGTCAGCAAGTTCGACATCTACAATTTGAAGGTTGTGGCCGAAGTGCGTGCCGGTATCAATACCCGCAACCTGGCCGTGTCAGGTGACGGCAAGACGGTACTGGTGGGCAATTACTTGCCGCACACTTTGGTGCTGCTGGATGCCGCAGATCTTTCGTTGATCAAGGTGATTCCGGCAGAAGGCCTGAATGGAAAGAGTTCGCGGGTGTCTGCGGTTTATCAGGCCGAGCCGCGCGGCAGCTTTATTGCCGCATTGAAGGATGTGAAAGAGGTGTGGGAGATACCTTATGCGACGAAGGATTTTCCGGTGCGCCGCATTGCCGTGGATAATTATCTCGATGATTTTTTCTTCGATCAGTCCTATCGTCACCTGATCGGTGCCGCGCGCGATGGCAAAAAAGGGCAAGTAGTTGACCTCGATAGCGGCACCAAGACGGCGGAAATCGACCTGCCGGGAATGCCTCATCTGGGTTCCGGCATTACCTGGGCGTATCAGGGCCGCCCGGTGATGGCCACGCCCAACCTGAAGGAGGCGCTGGTGAGCGTGATCGACATGACCACCTGGCAGACGATCAAGCAGATAAAAACCATCGGGCCGGGTTTTTTCATGCGCAGCCATGAAAACACGCCCTACGCCTGGACCGACGGTTTTTCCAGCAACAGCCAGGCGAGCCGCGATGCGATGACTCTGATCGACAAGCGCACCCTGGAAATAGTGAAGGTATTGCGGCCCATGCCGGGCAAAACGGCGGCGCATGTCGAATTTACGCGCGACGGAAAATACGCGCTGGTGAGTATCTGGGAAAATGATGGCGCGCTAATCGTCTACGATGCGGCCACGTTGAAAGAGGTCAAGCGCCTGCCGATGAACAAGCCGTCAGGCAAGTACAACGTCTACAACAAGATCACGCACTCGGCTGGCACCAGCCACTAATTGGTCCGCCGAGATTTGGATCGGCGTTTCAACCTATAAACGGCGATTAACCGCCGATTAACGCAGATTATTCAGGTTGTTAATGGCGTAGGTCGATTCACCCTGCGGGTGAGCAAGGAGGTTTTGGTAACACCATGAAATATTGGCGTTTATCTGCGTTAATCGGCGGTTAAATGAGTTTTTAAGGTCAAATGTCTGACAGCGGTTTTGTGGCCGCAGCTTCATCTTTGAGCTGCATCGTGGCAATCAGTACATCCATGTTGCCGCTAAGGCTGCCGAGAATGTTCTCAGGCAATCTTTGCAGGGCATCCGGCAGCACGCCGATCATTGGTTTTGGGGCGCGAGCTACCACTTCGCTGCCTTGTTCGGTCAAGTACAGACGAACCACCCGCTGGTCTGTTCCGCGTTCTTTTC
Organism: Sulfuricella sp.; assembly: GCA_028713975.1. Taxonomy (GTDB): domain Bacteria; phylum Pseudomonadota; class Gammaproteobacteria; order Burkholderiales; family Sulfuricellaceae; genus Sulfuricella. Next base: position 164,246 of record JAQTNE010000002.1, on the reverse strand, counting down.
TGATGAATCCATTTCTTTCCAGTTCACCGACAAGATTGCTGGCTGTGGATTGATGGATAGACATGGCCTGTGCCAATTCCGAAACCCGTAAACCGGGTGAATCCGCCATTTCCGAGATGGCCCAAAGTTGTGCGCCACTCACGCCGCACTTCGATTCGATGTCCTGAAAATGTTTTTTCACGGAGCTGAATACGATCCGGAATTGCCTCAGGGCGTAGCGTGCCTGCTCTTCATGGGCTCCCTGCGCGGCATCCGTTTTTTCAACGAGTTCTGCGGTTGTTTTTCTTTTGGGCATTTGTATTCCTGCAAATATAATTTGGACAATATATATTTATCACAATATAATTCAATCACGATATTCAAGTCTAATTCAAAGTAGAAGCCAATCATCATTCCCCGGAAGAAAAAAATTCTGTAGGCACAAGGCGCGCCCGAAAATCAGCTTGAGGCCGTCAATTTCGGCGAGGAAAAGCCTGAAGCAGCCTGCCACGATGAGTCATGCCGGGAAGAAAAGCGCAGTAGCGCTATCGTTTACAAGGGCGAGTAATGGACGGTCCTTTTTTGTACGTTTTCTTCGGCTCATGGGGAGGCGTACATTTTTTATTCCCACCGTGGTGAGACCCTGAAATAGAAGGCCAACAACCGCATATAAATTGATAAGGAATCTCCGTGGATACTACGCAGGACTGGAAAAAACGCATCGTATTCTGGGCCGGTGCGGTCTGTGTGGGTCTGGCGGCCTTTGTCTTCGCAATTGGAAGCGAATATGTAAATGTTCTGTACCACAGGATAACTAATTTCTCGCCGCTGTTCCCGCTGCTCCTTGCCCCCGCTGGTTTTGCCCTGGTCGTTGCCATTACCCATAAATTTTTCCCGGGAAGCCAGGGCAGCGGCATTCCGCAAACCATCGCCGCACTCGAACTTCAAGATATGTCGTTACGCGACAAGCTGCTGTCCTTGCGAATCGCATCCGGGAAAATACTGCTCACGCTCCTGGGCCTGTTGTCTGGCGCCTCCACTGGCCGGGAGGGGCCTACTGTCCAGATCGGCGCTTCTATCATGCATACGCTGGGGCGATGGGCTCATTTCCCCAGCCATGACCTAGAAAGAGGGTTGATCCTGGCCGGCGGCGCGGCGGGCGTTGCGGCCGCATTCAACACGCCGCTTGCCGGCATTGTTTTTGCGATTGAGGAGTTGAGCCGATCCTTTGAGCAGCGCACCAGCGGCACCATTCTGATCGCCGTGATGATCGCCGGCGTAACTTCTCTGAGTCTGCAAGGCAATTACACTTATTTTGGAACGATTCACTCCACCATCAACTTCGGGGTGGAATGGGCCGCAGTTTTTGTCTGCGGCATTGCAGGAGGCTTGTTTGGCGGGGTTTTCAGCCGAACCCTGATTGCCGGCAGCCGGGGCTTGCCTGGGCGTCTGGGCGTTTTCATGCGCGAGCGCCCCGTGTTGTTTGCCGCAGGGTGCGGCTTCATTCTGGCGCTGCTGGGATTGCTCTCAGGAAGCACGGTCTACGGGACGGGCTACCATGAAGCCAGACAGATACTGGAAGGATCGGGCGCCATGCCGGAAAGTTTCGGGATTCTAAAAATGGCGGCTACCGTGGTTTCCTATCTTAGCGGCATCCCAGGCGGGATATTCTCCCCGTCGCTCGCCATAGGCGCTGGCATGGGCCTGAACTTGTCGCACGTCCTTCCTTTCGCACCGGCAGGAGCCGTCATTCTTCTTGGAATGGTCGGTTTTTTCGCGGGCGTGATTCAGGCGCCGATTACGGCTTTCATCATCGTCATGGAGATGACCGACAATCACGCCATGGTGTTGCCGCTGATGGCCACGTCTTTCATCGCCATGGTCATTTCACGCCTGATTTGCCGGGATTCCCTGTATCAGGCATTGGCGCAAAATTTCATCAAACGGTTTAATTGAGCGATGAGCCTACGCCATTAAAAAATCGCAAAGGCCATATTCCTGGTTGCCGGGAGGGAGGAACGATGAGAAAAACGGTCATCTTTACCGACCTGGATGGAACATTGCTCGATCCAGTTAAATATTCCTTTAACGACGCATTGCTGGCCTTGAATTTGATACAGGCGCGAAGCATTCCGCTGGTTCTGTGCTCCAGCAAAACGCGAACGGAGATCGTGTCTTGCCGTCAGCGTATGCGCAACAACCATCCGTTTATTTCTGAAAATGGCGGCGGGATATTCATTCCTCAGGGCTATTTTTCCGCACCCGTCGAAGGGGAGGTTATTTCCGGTTGCCACCTCATCGCGCTTGGCACGCCTTATACGGAAATCAGGCACCATTTCGAGTCTCTGCGGGAGCAGACCGGGGCAAGGGTGCGCGGGTTTGCGGACATGACGGCGATAGAGGTCGCGGCGCTGACAGGATTGTCCTGTGATGACGCTGCCCTGGCAAAACAGCGGGATTTCGATGAGCCTTTCATCTTCGATGGGGCAACTGACCTGCGGTTCTTGCAGGCCATAGAAGCCGCCGGTCTATGTTGGACCCAAGGGCGAATATTTCATCTCATGGGCAGGCACGACAAAGGGCGAGCCGTGAATATCCTGACGGCGCTCTACAAACAGGAATATGGCGTTGTCGCGAGTATTGGCCTGGGCGACAGCCTGAATGACCTGCCACTGCTCCAGGCCGTTGATCGCCCGGTGTTGGTCAGGCATGAGGATGGAAGCTTTGATTCGCGCATTGATATTGCCGGTTTGATGCGGACGCAAAAGCCTGGCCCATGGGGCTGGAATGACGCGGTGTTGCAGTTGCTGACAGTCGAGAGTGCTGGAGAAGAGAAGCCGCCGCCCTGGGACAGAAAAAATCTGACCGACATTTTTAACGCCGCCCTTGCGGCAGTCGATCCATACCAGGCCGTGCTGAATGCCGTAAGGCTGGAGAATAATTGCTTGTTTGTTGCCGATGTCGCGTATTCCCTCGAAAATTTTGATCGTATTACCGTGGTTGGTGCCGGGAAAGCCACGGCGCGTATGGCGCTGGCCCTTGAGTTGCTGCTCGGAAAACGGATTGCCGCTGGGCTGATTGTCGTGAAAGAAGGCCACGCGGAAAAGCTTGTCTTCGTGCAGCAAGTCGAGGCTTCTCACCCCGTGCCCAATGAGGCCGGGGCGGATGGTGCGCGACGCGCACTGGAAATGGCGCGGGTTGCCAACGAAAGGACGCTGGTTCTCTGCCTGCTTTCAGGCGGTGCGTCAGCGCTGCTGGCCGCACCGGCAGAAGGATTGACGCTGCAAGACAAGCAGGAAACAACCGCCTTGCTGTTGAAGGCCGGTGCATCCATCGGCGAGTTGAACGCCGTGCGCAAGCATCTCTCTGCGATCAAGGGCGGGCAGTTGGCCAAGGCGGCGTTCCCGGCGCAGGTGGTGACGATGATTCTTTCCGATGTCATCGGCGACCGGCTCGATGTGATTGCCTCGGGGCCAACTGCACCGGATAGCGTGAGTTTTTCCGATGCCTGGGCGGTGATTGAAAAATACGTGTTGACGGAAAAAATACCCTTGCGCGTCGCGAATTACCTGCGGCAGGGAATGGCAGGATTGGCTCCCGAAACGCTAAAAGACGGCGACCCCTGTCTGCTCGCAACCAGGAACGTGATTGTTGGCGGGATCGGCCAAGCCTTGGCGGCGGCAGCAGAGGAAGCCAGGCAACTCGGGTTCGTGGCGGAAATCGTCAGCGCGGAGCTTCAGGGCGAAGCGCGCGAAGCCGCGCGCTTCCTGGCGCAAGCCGCACGCACTCCCCAACCCGGTTTAAAAGCGAATGAACGGCGCTGTCTGCTGTTTGGTGGCGAGACCACGGTCACCGTGAGAGGGGCAGGCAAAGGCGGCAGGAACCAGGAACTGGCATTGGCTTTTGCCCTGGCGATTGACGGAATGGAAGGCGTGACCCTGCTTTCCGCCGGCACCGATGGCGGCGATGGACCAACCGATGCGGCTGGCGCCATCGTTAACGGCAGCACCGCTGCACGCGCTCGCCAGCTTGGGATGGAGCCAGCCACATTCCTCGACGAAAATAACTCCTATGGGTTCTTTCAGCAATTCGATGCCCTGTCAGGCGAGCACAGCCATTTTATAACCGGGCCAACGGGAACAAACGTCATGGATATCCAGATCATGTTGCTGGAAGCATCCTGATGTACGCAAAGATGAGAAAACAAGGAGGGCTGGACGGATGATCAATGCCGTTGCCTTGAGGGCGGAGGTGCATGACCAGATCAAGAAGATCGGATATGCCGATATTGTTGTGGGCATCCCGAGTTTCAATAATGCAAAAACCATCGGCCACGTGGTTCGTGCGATACAGGTGGGCCTTGCCAAGTATTTTCCACGTAACAAGGCGGTGATCGTCAACTCCGACGGTGGCTCCAGCGACGGCACTATCGGCATGGTGCAAAACACCTCCATTGAGGATTTTGACGCCATCCTCCTGCACCGTCGCGTCGAACCGATCTCCAAAATTGCTTTCCCCTATGCGGGGATACCCGGCAAAGGCAGCGCCTTTCGATCTATTTTCGAGGTCGCCAAAATGCTGGATGCGAAAGCTTGCGTGGTGGTCGATTCCGACCTCAGGAGCATTACGCCCGAGTGGATCGAGCTGCTGGTAAAGCCGGTGCTGGAAGGCGGCTTCGATTACGTCGCGCCGCTCTACCACCGCCACAAGTTCGACGGGACGATCACTAACAGCATCGTCTATCCGCTTACCCGAACGCTCTATGGCAGGCGAGTGCGGCAACCCATCGGCGGTGATTTCGGTTTTTCCGGCAAGCTGGCGCAATTCTATCTGACCCAGGATGTATGGGAGTCGGATGTCGCGCGCTTCGGCATCGATATCTGGATGACCACGACCGCAATGGCAAACGGTTTCAAGGTCGCCCAATCTTTTCTCGGCGCCAAGATTCACGACGCCAAGGACCCCGGTGCCGACCTGAGCAGTATGCTCTACCAGGTGGTCAGCGCCACTTTCGAGCTGATGGAGCACCACGCGGATACCTGGATGCCGATTCGCGGGTCAGAGCCGGTGACGACCTTCGGCTTTGAATATACCGTCGGGCTTGAACATGTCAACGTCAATACCGCCCGGATGCTGAACCTGTTTCGTGAAGGTCTCAACAACCTGCGCGAGATTTGGCTCGACATTCTGGGCGCGGGAGATTTCAGGGAGGTGGAGCGGCTGGGCACCTTGAGCGACGCGGAGTTTGAGTTCCCCCTCAGTTTATGGGTGCGAGTCATCTATGATTATGCTATCGCTTTTCACAAAAGAAAGCTGCCGGTCGAGCACCTGATCAAATCCCTGACGCCGCTTTATGTCGGAAAAACCGCCTCATTCATCCTGATGGCGGAGTCGATGAATGCGGTTGAGGCAGAAGCCGAAATCGAAAAGCTTTGCGTTGAGTTTGAAAGCAGTAAGGACTACCTGATAAATAGTTGGAAGAAGTAATTATTAAGGAGAAAAACCATGACAGATTTTTTGAGCCTGATACTCGAGCCTTTGCAAGAGGTTTTCTTGACGTTCAAGATTTTTTTACCCAACCTCCTGGCCATGCTGGTAATCATGATATTGGGCGTTATTCTGGCCAGGATCATCCGGTTCATGCTCGTAAAATCCCTGACCGCCATTAATTTCGATAGCTGGTCTGACCGCATGGGATTTACCACGCTGATGCGCAAGGGCGACCTGTGGGCCAAGCCCTCCGCGATGCTGGGTTCGGTGGTGTTATGGCTGTTGATCACGGTCACCCTGATGATTGGCCTGAGCGCGCTCAAAATCCCCACGATAGACAGTCTTGTCGAGCAGTTCTTCGGCTATCTGCCGCGCGTTTTTTCCGCCGTGCTGATCCTGATTATCGGCTATGTGCTGGCCGGGTTCATCAGCCGTGGCGTGTTGATTGCTGCGGTAAACAGCGGTTACCACTACGCCAAACTTCTGGCCGAGGCGATCCGCACCCTGCTGACGGTTTTGATTCTGGCGATGGTCATGGAGCAACTACAGATTGCGCCCAGCATCGTCCTCGCCGCCTTTTCAATCATCTTTGGCGGCATTGTGGTGGCGCTCTCAATTTCTTTCGGCGTGGGCGGCATTGATGCAGCAAAACGGATGATCGAAAGAGAAAGCGCCGAAAATTGCGCGGCAGGGGTCAAGGACGAGATCGAGCATATCTAGCGGGAGGCTTGATCATGTCTGATTTTTACCAGTCAGGAATTATTACGACGCTTCACCAGCTTGGCAAACCTTCGCTTGACCGGCTGGAGACCGAGCTGCATGGCTTTTCGAAATCCAGGCCGATCGCCCTGGTTTTGCCGGCGCTTTATTCGGAGTTTGAAGGGGCGGCCATGCCGGGAATTGTCCAGGAGCTGGCCAAGGTGAAGTACCTCAATGAAATTGTGCTGGTTCTGGACAAGGGGACGGAGAAGGATTTTCAGCGGGTGCGCGAGTTCATGTCGCCGATTTCCACCGATGTTCGAATCATCCACAACGACGGGAAAAGAATAACGGAAATTTATGAGACCTTTTCCCGAAACGGATTTAATGTCGGAGAGCGGGGCAAGGGGCGCTCCGCCTGGCTCGCTTACGGCTACGTGCTGGCACGGGGCAAGTCCGACGTTATTGCGCTGCATGATTGCGACATCCTCACCTACAGCCGCGAACTGCTGGCGCGGTTGTGCTATCCCGTGGTTAATCCGAATCTGGACTATGTGTTCTGCAAAGGTTATTACAGCCGGGTATCGGGCAAAATGAATGGGCGGGTCACACGCCTGTTGGTAACGCCGCTGGTTCGGTCCATTCAGCAGTTCATCGGGGCGCACGGTTTTCTCACCTTTCTGGACAGCTTTCGCTACCCCCTCTCCGGTGAATTTTGCATGATTACCGATCTGGCGCGGGTCAACCGGATTCCATGGGACTGGGGTCTGGAAGTCGGCTCTCTGGCGGAAGTGCATCGCAACTACTCGCCACGCCGGGTTTGCCAGGTGGACATTGCCGCGAACTATGACCATAAACACCAGATTTTATCGGCTGACGATGCCGCCAAGGGGCTGATGAAAATGACGGTGGATATTTGCAAATCCATCTTCAGGACGCTGGCGTCCGAAGGCGTGGTGTTTTCCGATGGCCTGTTCAAATCCCTGCTGGTGGCTTATCTGCGGCAGGCTGAAGATACGATCATGAAATACGAGGCCGACGCGGCGATTAACGGGCTCAAATTTGACCGGCACGAGGAAGCCATGGCGGTGGAAGCCTTCACCAGGGCCATCGGCATGGCCGCTCAAACATTTATGGAAAATCCCATGACGACGCCGCTGATCCCCAACTGGAATCGGGTCAGCTCCGCCATTCCGGATATTTTCGAGATGCTGAAAATGGCCGTGGACGAGGATAACAAGTGAAGCCGTAAGGTAAAGGCTCGGCTACGATGAGCCGGAATCCGGCTTTTCGTCGGCATCGCCGCCGGCAATAATTTGTTTGAGCCCAATGTATGGGCGCTCCTTTTCGGGCGCGGGATCACTGATAGCCGTCCCTTGTTCCAATGCGACGATTTTTTCTTTCTGCGCTTTGCAGGTACGCTCAAGTTCATCAATGCGCCGCTTCTGCCGCGTCACAAGCCACTGCCGCCGCAGCGTGGCCGGGGTTGTCAGCAGGGCGATGATGATTGCCCCTGCGGCTAGCGCCAACAGCAGAACCAAGGCCAGGGAGCTGTCGAAACGCCAGAACAAAAAATTGGCGGTCACCGGGACATTGTTTTGCATGGCGAAGATGACGCCGGCAATAGCGGCGAGAATGGCGGCAATGATCGTTAGCTGCATGGTTCCTCCATCAAGTTCGAGCCGTTTCGGAATTTATTCGGCAGTTGATGGTATAGGGTATCCTATTGGAGATGAGAACACCTGAAATTAAACAATGTTCCGGGACAAATTATGCCAATCAAAGCCATTCCATTTTTTTCACCAACCGTTTCTCTGAGGCCGGACGACAGTATGCTGGACAGCCTCAGGCTGATGCTGGAAAAGCAAATTAATCATGCCCCGATTTGTGACGCCAGCGGCGTTTTCATCGGTCTCATCAGTACCAACGCCATCCTGCAGGCGCTGATTCCGGCCAGCGCGAAGGCGGAGGGCGGGCTTTCCAACCTCAAGTTCGTCGGTGACGGCATGGGTATGTTGACTTCACACTTGCGTGACCTGGCGCATTTGAAAGTGGTCGATTTCGCCAACAAGGATATTCCGGCGCTGCATGAAGATAGCCCCATCCTGGAAGCCACTCTGCGACTCGCCCACAGCACCGAACCTTTGCCGGTGGTCGGCAAGGACGGCAAGTTACTCGGCGTAATTTCCCGGCGTGCGCTGCTCGCCCATTTTCTCGCGCAACGAACGGACTAAGTGATGCACGGCGCCGCCCATTCCATTTCCGAGGTCATCTTTGGCCTCAGCCCGTTACTTGTTTCGCTGGCGATTTTTGTGTTCACCTACGCCGTCATCGTCACCGAGAGAATCAATCGTGCCATCGTCGCCTTGCTTGGCGCGGGGCTGATGATCTTTTCCGGGGTGTTGCGGCAACACGAGGCCTTTGCCGGTATTGATCTTAATACCATCGGCTTGCTGACGGGAATGATGGTAATCGTCGCCATCACACAGAAGAGCGGAATTTTTCAGTATGTGGCGGTGGTCGCGGTCAAGGCCGTGCGCGCCGATCCGTGGGGGTTGATGGTCATGTTGTCGGTGGTGACGGCGGTGCTTTCCGCCTTGCTCGATAACGTGACTACGGTATTGCTGATTGCGCCGGTGACGTTGCTGATTACCGATGCGCTGAAGCTCAATCCTTATCCTTACCTGTTTTCGGTGATTTTTGCCTCTAATATCGGCGGCGCTGCCACCCTGATTGGCGATCCGCCCAACATCATGATTGGTTCGGCAGCCAAGCTGACTTTCAACGATTTTCTATTCAATCTGGGCCCCGTCGCATTGGTGGTTTTTTTGCTTACCCTGATCCCCTTTTACCTGATCTGGGGGCGCAAGCTTCATGCCGCACCGGAAGATCGCGCCGAGGTGATGGCTTTCGACGAAAAAAGCGCCATCACTGACACGCGCCTGTTAAAGCAATCCCTGTCCGTCATTGCGCTGGTCATACTGGGTTTTTCGCTTTCTCACCAGATTGGCCAGGAGCCGGCCACCATCGCCATGTTTGGCGCTGCGCTACTATTACTTTTGCGGGCTTTTGAAAAAGGCGCGGAAGAACAAACTCATTTGGTTCATCATTCTTTTGCAGAAGTGGAATGGGTCACCATTTTCTTTTTCGTCGGCCTGTTTGTGGTGGTGGCCGGAGTGGAAAAATCCGGTGCGCTGGAAATTCTCGCCAAACAGATCGCGGTATTTACCGGCGGTGACTTGGGCACGACAGCGATTGCGATTTTGTGGGTTTCCGCCGTCGCGTCGGCATTGGTGGATAACATTCCCTTCGTTGCCACGATGATCCCGGTCATCCAGAAAATGGCGCCCCTGTTCGGCGCGAGTGACGTCAACACCCTGTGGTGGTCGCTGGCGCTGGGTGCGTGCCTGGGGGGCAACGGCAGCCTGGTGGGTGCCAGCGCCAATCTGGTCGTGGCCGGATTCGCTGAGCGGGCAGGTCAGCCGATCCGTTTCATACCGTTCATGCTGCTGGCCTTTCCCCTGATGCTGATGAGCATTGCCGCGAGTTCGCTTTACATATGGCTGCGATATTTGTGACCCTCATTGGCTGAAGAAAATTTGATATGAATGAAAATGGCGCCACAGGGTACGCGCAGAAGCTGAAGAAAAAACTTTCCAGGTTATGGGTTCGCCATCTGGTTGGCGCTAACCGCGAGGAGGCCGAACAATATGCGGCTTCCATCGGCAGGCTAAATCCCGCTTTTGTCTTTCTGGTCGTCGTCTCCAGCGCCATTGCTACGTTTGGTCTGCTGCTTAACTCGGTGGCCGTCATCATCGGCGCAATGCTGATTGCTCCTTTGATGGGGCCGATCATCCTGCTCGGGTTTTCCGTGGCAATGACCGACATCAACCATGGCATACAGGCGGCCAAGGCGCTGGTTACGGGGGTCGCTATGGCGATACTCACCGCCTATGTCATTGTCAGGCTGGCCCCGTTCATTGCACCCACCCCGGAAATTCTCGCCCGCACCCAGCCAAACTTGTTCGACTTGCTGGTCGCGGTCGCATCCGGTTTGGCTGGTGGCTATGCCATAGTCCGCCGCGAAGTCGGCACGGTGGCCGGGGTCGCCATTGCCACGGCGCTGATGCCGCCTCTCGCTACCGCTGGCTTTGGCTTGGCGACAGACAACCATTTTGTTTTCGAAGGCGCATTTTTCCTGTTTCTCACCAACATGATCGCCATTTCGTTCAGTGCCGCCGGAATGGCGGTCTGGTATGGCTTCGGCAACCTGCGCGCGCCGCGCGAGCTGCTTTGGAAAACGCTGGTCGGTGTTCTTGTATTGGCTTTGCTCTCTGTCCCGTTGGTGAACTCATTGAATCAAACTGTCAGCAAGGCCTGGGCTGTCAAAAGTGTGGAAGGCATCATCAGGGATGAAGGGGAAAAGCGATCCTGGCAACTCGGACAAATCACAGTAGACGACAATGGCGAGCGCGGCATGCAAATTAACGCGTTGGTGTTTGTCCGGGATGTCGATAGCTCTGTGACGGCTCAGCTCGAACAGCGTATTTCCTCGGCGCTTGGCCGGCGTGTGCAATTTGATCTTAATCAGGTCTTGGTCGGCGAACGCAAAGCGATGATCGCCGCCGCTGTTACGCCTCCCGCTCCGCTGGAATTGCCGGAAAGAGAGGCGCTCAGCCGTTATCTCAAGCGTTTTTTGGCGTTTCCCGTTGCCGCAATGGAAATTGATCCGCACAGTAACGCGGTCTTTCTTCAAGTCGGCGCAAATTACACCGGGCAGATGCTTGCGTTGATGGAGGCGGAGAGAACTCTTACTGTCAATCTCCCTAAATGGAAAATCACGCTTATCCCCGCTCAACAGCCTTTGCCGGAAGTGAGTTTTTCCCCTGATTCGGCAAAGCCCGACAAGCAGGGAGAGCGTGCCGTTGAAGAAATTGTGTGGGCTTTGAGTCGCTGGAAAATCAAGTCCGTCGAGGCGGCGGGCAGCATGTCCGTCGTCGAGTCACGAGGAAAGAGCAAGTTGGCAATGCGCCGGGCGGAATATGTCGCAGACCAGCTTATACAGGCGGGGGTGGAGTGCCAAGCTGTTGCTTTGTCTCCCCCGCGTACACAGGAAATCGAAGAGCGGGAAGTGGGCCGTGCGAAATACCGAGTGGTGAAAGTTCGCCGCCGGGACCTTTAGCTTCTGGTTACTGCTGGCCGTACTCGCGCAGTTTGACGATGTCCAGAATGGCCACATCCTTGCCTTTGACGCTGATCATGCCGGAGGCGGACAGGTCGTGCAAAATGCGGGAAAAGGTTTCAGGGGAAATGTTGAGGCGTGAGGCAATCACTGTTTTGCTGGCGGGCAGGTTGATGTGAATGTCTGTGCTGTCATCCGGCATGTCTACCCCATGTTGCAGCAGGTAGCCGATCACCCGCTGGGTGCAGGAACGCAGGGAGTAGGCTTCGACATCGCCAATCAGGCTGTGCAGCCTGGAGCTTAGACCGGCCAGCATTTTCCGGCTGAATACCGGGTCGCGCTCGATGCCTTCGAATACGGCAGAGCGGGAAATGTGCAGCAATGCCGAATCGGCAATCGCCTGGGCATAGACCGGATAGGGCATGTCCATAAACATCACGGCTTCGCCGAAGGTCTTGCCGGGGCCGACCAGATGCACCACCTTTTCCACGCCTTGCGGCGAAGAGAACGCCAGTTTCAGCTGGCCGTGAATTACCACATAGAAGCCGTGGGACGGATCGCCGCGCTGAAATATGATTTCCCCACGAGAGACGTGGGACTCCCGCGTGCTCTGCGCAATCCGGTCAATTTCGTCCGGGCCCATTTCCTTGAACAGGGGCAGGGTTGCCAGGATCGCGTGAACTTTGATGCTGCTCAAATGATTTGTCTCCTAGTCGGCCGCATTTATTTTTCTGAATCTGAATGGGTGCGCAAAAATGTTACCCATTTGCGCCTTGAAATGCAAAGATATTTGATTAAGGTCAAGGTTGGCTGATTTGTTTTGGTGTTCGCCGCCGCAATTTCGATTTTATGCCGTCATGGTACAAGATGCCTCTGTTGCAGAAGCGGTTTTATGTAGTACACTCGACCCTAACACATCTAAAAAAGGTGTGGGTCAAATTGTTATTTTGAATAATTTATAAAGAAAGAAGGAGGAGCAATGAAACTCAAATTATTGAATATTGCCATGCTTGCCGGGGGGCTCGCTGTTAGTACGTCGTTGTGGGCGTCGGGTGCAACCCCAGCTGCGATGTTGTCCAATACCTGTAACGGTTGCCACGGCACCAACGGTGCCAGCGCCGGCCCAAGCAGTCCGACTATCGCCGGGCAGCCTGCGGCGTATATCGAAGATGCCATGAAGCAATTCAAAAGCGGCGAGCGTCCTTCTTCCATTATGGGAAGATTGGCCAAGGCTTATTCTGACGAAGACTTCAAGGCCATGGCGAACTTTTTCGGCGAGAAAAAATTTGTTCGCGCCAAGCAGCCGACCGATAAGGCCTTGGTAGCCAAGGGCAAGCAGGTGCACGAGAAAAACTGCGAGAAATGCCACGAAGATAATGGCCGCAAGCCGGATGATGGCGGCGTGCTTGCCGGTCAGTGGAGCGAGTATCTGCAGATCAGCTTGAATGAATTCCAGTCGAAGAAGCGCCCGATGCCGAAGAAAATGGCGGCAAAACTCGAGGGCCTGAGCCAGGATGATGTCGATGCCTTGATTCACTTCTACGCTAGCCAGCAATAACGGGATCTGGAGGAATAACAACATGACTATGAATCGCAGAAGTTTTATGAAACTGATGGGCGCTGCCACCGGCGTAGGCCTGGCGGGTGTTCCCTATCTTTCGAGCGCGGCTGAAATTTTGCCGAAAAAAGGCCGTCGCGTAGTGGTGGTTGGCGCAGGTTTTGGCGGTAGCATCGTCGCCAAGTACATTCGCATGACCGACCCGACTATCGAAGTGGTGCTGATCGACCGAGAGAAGAAATTTATTGCCTGCCCGTTCAGCAATCTGGTGATCGGCGGCTTCCGCACTCTCGAAGAAAACACCATCACGCACGACAAGCTCGCTGCCAACCACGGCGTCAAGCTGGTGTTTGACGAAGTCACCGCGATCGACACCGCGGCCAAGAAAGTGGTGGTTTCCGGCGGCACCATCGCCTATGACCGCTTGGTGCTCTCCCCTGGCATCGACTTCCGTTTCGAGGAAATCGAAGGTTATGATCCGGTCAAGACACCGGAAATTATGCCCCATGCCTGGAAGGCTGGCCCGCAGACCCTGCTGCTGAAAAAGCAACTGGAATCGATGAAAGACGGCGGCACTGTGGTCTTGACCGTGCCGCCGACGCCTTTCCGCTGCCCACCTGGACCTTATGAGCGCATCAACATGATTGCGTTCTATCTGAAAAACCACAAGCCCAACTCCAAGATCATTGCCTGGGACGCCAATGAGGACATCGTGTCCAAAGCTGGTTTGTTCCGCAAAGGCTGGACCAAGCACTACGGTTACGATGCCAAGGATTCCAGCAAGGGCATGATTTCATACCATAACAACAGCAAGCTCACCAAGATCGACATGAAGGCGATGACGGTGGATAACGGTGTGGAGTCTGTGCACGGCGACGTGATCAACGTCATTCCGCAGCAAAAGGCCGGGCTGATCGCGCACAAGGCCGGCGTCGTGGGTGAGGACAAGAAATGGTGTCCGGTTAACCAGGTCACCTTCGAATCTACCCTTGCCAAGGACGTACATGTCATCGGCGACGCATGTAGTGCTGCGCCGATGCCGAAGTCGGGCTACTCGGCCAACTCGCAGGCCAAGGTGTGTGCGCTTAACGTCGTGCAGTTGATGAATGGACAAGACCTGATCCCACCATCGCATGTTAACGTGTGCTACAGCTACATCACCGACAAGGAAGCGGTAACGGTTTCTGCGGTGTACAAGGAAGCGGGCGGCAAGACTATCGCCGTGCCGAATTCCGGTGGCGTGTCGCCTGATCTGTCCGAGCTGGAAGCAATTTACGGTAAGAGCTGGATCAAGAACATCCTGACCGAAATGTCATCCTAAGCAGTCAGGCAGCAAGAAAAAAGCCCCGCGAAAGCGGGGCTTTTTTTACGCCCGTCGTACTGAGAAAATTTCGAACATTGAACCAATGCGGGCGCACAGGTCATCATCCAGCAATGCCTGAGCGGAAAAGGAATTGACCACGCCATCGGCGCATCCCTGGGGGCGGAACTCCTGCAGGACGTATTGTCGTGCGCCCATCGCGCGGAGTTCTTCTGCCAGTCGCAGCAGCGATTCCGGCGTGTGATACAAGGGGTGTACGGTGGTGCGAAACTCGTGGGGAACATCGCTTGCCAGCAACAGCCGGGCACTTTCCCTCGCCTTGTCGCCGCTGTTGGGGGTGCCGGTCACCTTGGCGTAATCCTCGACGGTAGCCTTGATGTCCATGCCCACCCAGTCCAACTTGGGCAACAAGTCTTGCAGGCGTGCCGGGTAGGTGCCGCCGGTATGCAGCCCGATTTTGAAACCGAGGGCTTTGACTTCGTCGATAGCTGCGTCGATTCCCTCCTGCAAGGTCGGCTCGCCACCGCTGAACACTACCGCATCCAGTAACCCCTTGCGGCGCTGCAGGAAGGCCATTACCTGCGACCAGTCGAGCATTTCCGCACTGTGGCGAGGTATCAGATGGGGATTGTGGCAATAGCCGCAACGCCAGGGACAGCCCTGGCAAAATACCACTGCGGACAGACAGCCGGGAAAATCGGTGCTGGTCAGCGGCGTCAGGCCGCCGATTTTTATACGATCTTTTACGGGTTTCAGCTCGTATAAAGTCGGAGTTCCATTGTGGGGCAGGGTAGACAAGGGGGGAAATGAACCGCGGAAGGTCCGGACCAAATGTTCTGGTGCCTTCCGCGGCTGATCGGAGCAGGTTTCAGGCTGCCAGTTTGGCGCTGCACTCGGTGAAGTGCTTGCGGTCGGCATGTTCGCCCTTCTTGCCGATATTGAACGAGGCGACTGGCCGATGGTAACCCATCACGCGGGTCCACACTTCGCACGGCTGGCGTTCTTCATTGGTCAGAACGATATTGTCGGTCTTCAGGTTGGTTTGGTTGGACAGATCGGTCATGGTCATCTCCTTTGATAATATTATAGGTGGGAATCAGGCTATTGCTTGTTTTCTGCGCTTTTCGGCCAGAAGGTCTTCGTCGCATTTCGGGCAGAACTTGTGCTCGCCTTCAAGATAACCGTGTTTCGGGCAAATCGAGAATGTTGGCGTGATGGTGATATAGGGCTGGCTGAAGCGTTCCAGGGCGCGGCGAACCAATGTCTTGCAGGCTTCTGCGCTGGTGATGCGCTCGGACATGTAAAGGTGCAGCACCGTGCCGCCGGTGTATTTGCGCTGCAATTCTTCCTGACGCTCCAGCGCCTCGAACGGGTCGTCGGTGAAGCCGACCGGCAATTGCGATGAGTTGGTGTAGTAAGGCATGTCTTTAGGGCCGGCCTGGATGATGTCGGTAAAGCGCTTGCGGTCTTCCTTGGCGAAACGGTAAGTGGTGCCTTCCGCCGGCGTGGCTTCCAGGTTGTACATGTGGCCGGTCTCTTCCTGGAAGGCCAGCATCCTGGCGCGCACATAGTCAAGCAGGCGCACCGCGAGTTGGTGACCAAACTCGGTGGTGATGTCGTGCTCGTCATGGGTGAAATTGCGCACCATCTCATTGATACCATTGACCCCCAAAGTGGAGAAATGGTTCCGCAGCGTGCCGAGGTAACGCTTGGTGTAGGGGAACAGACCCGCATCCATGTGGCGCTGGATCACCTTGCGTTTGATCTCCAGGCTGTTCTTGCCGATTTCCATCAGGTCGCCGAGGCGGGCAAGCAAGGCTTCTTCATTGCCGGCGTAGAGATAGCCGAGGCGCGCGCAGTTAATGGTGACCACGCCGACTGAACCAGTCTGCTCGGCGCTGCCGAACAGGCCGTTGCCGCGCTTGAGCAGTTCGCGCAGGTCGAGCTGCAGGCGGCAGCACATCGAGCGGATCATGTTCGGCTTGAGTTCCGAATTGATGAAATTCTGGAAGTAAGGCAGGCCGTACTTCGCCGTCATCTCGAACAACAGCGTGGCGTTCTCGGATTCCCACGGGAAATCCGGCGTCATGTTATAGGTCGGGATGGGGAAGGTGAACACCCGGCCCTTGGCATCGCCGGTCGTCATGACTTCGATATAGGCGCGGTTGATCATGTCCATCTCAACCTGCAAGTCGCCGTAGGTGAACGGCATTTCCACGCCGCCGACGATGGGAATCTGCTCGCGCAGGTCTTCCGGGCATACCCAGTCGAAGGTCAGGTTGGTGAACGGCGTCTGAGTACCCCAGCGCGACGGCACGTTGAGGTTATAGATCAGTTCCTGGATGTACTGCTTGACGTAGGCGTAAGGCAGATTGTCCTTGCGGATGAAAGCCGCCATGTAGGTGTCGAAAGAGCTGAATGCCTGCGCACCGGCCCACTCGTTCTGCAAGGTACCGAGGAAGTTGACGATCTGGCCGACGGCGGAGGACATGTGCTTGGGCGGGCCGGCCTCGACCTTGCCCGGCACGCCGTTGAGGCCTTCATGCAGCAGGGTGCGCAACGACCAGCCGGCACAATAGCCAGCCAGCATGTCGAGGTCGTGCACGTGAATGTCGCCCTCGCGGTGCGCTACGCCTACTTCCGGCGGATAGACGTGGTTGAGCCAATAGTTGGCCACCACCTTGCCCGACACGTTCAGAATCAGGCCGCCCAGGCTGTAGCCCTGGTTGGCGTTGGCGTTGACGCGCCAGTCCATCTGGTTGAGGTATTCGTTGATCGAGCTTTCCACGTCCACCACCGTCTTGCGATCCAGGCGCAGCTTGGTGTGCTGTTCGCGGTAGACGATGTAGGCGCGGGCGGTTTTGAGATGGTTGGCGGTGATCAGCACTTGCTCGACTGCATCCTGGATTTTCTCGATGTGGGGCGGCTCGGTGCGGAACTTGTGAACCAGTACCTTGACCACTTGGGCGGTGAGCAAGATCGCTTCGTTGGCGTCGAACTCGCCGCTGGCGGCGCCAGATCGCTGGATGGCGGAGCGGATTTTTTCCGAATCGAAGGGCGCCAGTGTCCCGTCGCGTTTGATGACGCCCTTGGAGAGGGAGATTAGACTGATATTGCCGCTTTCCGGTTGGCTGGTCGCCATTGCTTCCTCCTGAATTGTTTTTATGGATGCTTTAAGTTTCGCACCGAGCTTAGAGGGGTCTTTTAGGCTCGGTTGATGGAAATTATTAACCACAACATCTTGTGGTCTGAATGCAAAGTTACCCCCTCTGTAGTGGTGCGTCAAGTGGAGAGGCCGATTTCCTTGTTACAAAAGGAATGAAGATTTTGTAACGATTCAGACTATTCAGAAAATACAGCGGTGTAGCGGAGGTTTGTGATCGCGGGAGAAAAAATACCCTCGAACCTTCGCAGTAAATTCAGACCATTTAAAGGATTTAATGGTTGGCGGTGGCGGTGGCGGTGGCCGTGGTGGTGGCGAGCAGGCGAGCGGCGGCTTTTTCTACCAGCTTGCCGGGCAGCAGCAAAGAAAAGTCCAGCTTGGGCAGTTCCACTGCATCGAGGGTGTTTTTGGCAATCAACCCGAGCTCGGTGTCGCCTTCCACGACCAGACGGCGGCTGAAAAACAGCGTGTCCGGGTCTTCCTTGCGCATGCCGAGCATCAGGAAATCATGCGCAGTGGCGCTGATGGTCAGGTCTGGCGCTTTACCCGCCTTGCAGGCGACGAAGCCGGTGGAGTTGATGGTAAAGAAAAAACCGATTTCCGCATCGGTGACGCGGATGTTGATCAGCTTGCCATGCAGCGGCTCCAGCAGTTCTGCCTTGATAATGCGCCCCAGTGCCATGTTCAGCGCCTGGCTGAAAAGCAGCGAATGGGGATATTTCGGCAGCAAAGACAGCGCCACGCCAAGCGGTTTGGGGATTTTGAATGCGGGCAGGTTCATGGCGGGGATTCTTTCATTGATACTGGGTTGGACAACATTTTATCCGTTTTAATGGCACAGGCCAATGTTCAGTGCCAAGCCTAAAGTTCAGGCCAGGTGTCGCCTGTCTGGGCATGGTGGTACCAGGCTTCGAGCCGTTGTGCCGGCTCGCCGTCGGCAGGCGACCAAGGCGCGTAGTTGGCCTCGGCTATCGGCACATATGGCCCCTGCTTCACCTCGAATACCACCGTGCCCGCTGTCAGCGAGGCGACCGCGTGCCAGGCGTTGGCGGGGATTTCTGCGGCTGCGACTTCTTTCCCGGTCGCCAGTTCGATGCGTTCCTGCACCTGTCCCTTGTCGTCGAACATCAGCAACGCCACTGCGCCGCGCAACACCAGCAGGATTTCCCAAGTTTCCGGTTCGGCGTGGCGGTGCGGCTGCACGTAGGTGCCGGGTTCCATGGCGATACATAGCCGCTGAACCGTGTCGTCCAGCTCCGGATGCAGATTGTGGTGCGCCCGCATCCGGGGTGAAGTGGATGCTTGGTTGGTGAGCGTGTCCAGTAGTTGGTGGTCGATCCGTTTCATGTGTTCCATCGTGGTTCAACAGGAGGGCGATTAGCATAGCGCATTTTTGGTATTTATTTGAGACAGTTTCTCAGACTCTTGTTGGCAGGTGCGACGGTATTCTTTGACATAATGAATCTTGAATGTCGTGTAGCGTTGCTTTACACTTAACCCATGGTCAAGAGCTTCAAACATCGAGGGCTGGAGGTGTTCTTTACGACCGGCTCGAAGGCTGGAATCCAGCCTCACCACGCATCCCGGCTTGGTCGCCAGCTCAAGCAACTGGATCGCGCCAAAACGCCCGAGGACATGAATCTGCCCGGCTGGAAGTTGCATCCGCTTTCAACCGGACATTGGTCGATCTGGGTAAACGGGAATTGGCGTCTGACCTTCGGCTTTGAAGATGGCGACGCCATCCTGGTGGACTACCGGGATTATCACTAGGAGATTATTATGGGACGCATGTTTAACCCCCCTCATCCGGGCGAAACCCTAAAGGAAGACGTTCTTCCCGCATTGGGGCTTACCGTTACCGAAGCGGCGCGCCAGCTCGGGGTGACGCGCACCACGCTTTCCCGCGTACTCAATGGCCATGCGGGCATCTCGCCTGACATGGCAAGACGGATCGAAGCATGGTTGGGGCAGGATCGCGGGGGCCGGGCGGACTTGTGGCTCAGTATGCAGTTGGACTACGATTTGTGGCAGGCCGAGCAGAAGCCCGCTCCGAAAGTGGAGCGGGCACCGGCTGTTGCGTAAATGTTGTGTGAGAGATTGATTGAGTCCAGTGTCTTCATTCTGCGATTACCCACGCCAAGCGATTCGGTGCTGGAACGGCCTGCCAACGTTGGAAAGCCTTCGCCAGGAATTGGCACCAGAACCCTTGAATACCGGGCGGACGATTACCCTTCCGCGCTTTGGCATTGTCACAGACGACATTGAAGCGCCACATGCAATTCTGGACAGTCAAGGGCGCGTCCGGCTCGCGGTGGGACAGGAATTCTCTAACTGGCTTTACCGTGGCCAAACTCGTGATTGGTCTACCTGCAAATCTGGCCTGGCCAGGCTGGATAGCCCACGCAACCAAATCCTTGAAATTGCCCGCACCGTGGCCTTTGAGGATATTGTCGAAACCCACCTGTTGGTGATTAAAGCGAGAGAGGTGAGGTTGCTCGGTTCCCCTCTATCTATAGATATAACTGGGATTGCTCAGCATTATGATCTCTGCACAGACATGCTGGATCTGACCTGTAATTTCTTGGTAGCCAGTTTTTTTGCCGCATGCCGGTTCAACCGACGGCGCTCAAAGTGGGAACCAGTAAGAGCGACTGCCGAACCCGGAGTGATTTACCGTGCTTCCAGAGCACACCTCAGTTTGACACAAGTGGTGTCAGAGCAAGGCTCCCTGGAGATCGTGGGTTGGCAGCCGTTCCCACGGCCAGAGCAGCAACGTGCGTTCGCCATCCGGCTAAAACGGCACAGCGATTTCCACCAACATCCGCACACCCAGCGATTCCTGTTTCGGCAGGAAAGGGGAGTCAGCGCTCGCATTTATGAGATGTTTGAAGGCGGGGCGTTGTTGTTTCCCGAGGATTCGGTGGCACAACTCGCCGACGAAGCTAAACAGGTTAAGGCGTTTACACGAAGTCAGTTGGAGCGTGCCTGGCTCAGGCTGGAAGACTGGCTGGGGCATGTTGTTGACGAAAATGATCGTTGTGCCGCCGAGATGGGAGCGAGTATTGCTGAAGGTTGTTTCTTCCCCCTTGTCCTGGGCCGGCAGAGATAGTGACTATTCGGAAGCTCGTGCCATTGCCGAACTAGAGTCACTTCGCAAGAGGGTGCGTATCCGGCTGGCCGCAGACCATTATCAAGCGCCATGAGAGAGAGCTAACCCTTTTCCCTCGCTTTTCTCGCAGGTAGCGCAACCCCTGTGCACTAAGCGGCATCCTCTGCGGAAGCAAGGTAACTCTGCTCGATCCCCGGTTTGCCGTGCCAGTAGCCGTCGCAGGGCTGGTCGAACATCAGCTTGGCCATTTGCTGCGCGGCGGCCTGCGCGGTGAGTTGGCCGTCCAGCGCGTCGCGGTACAGTTTGACGATTTTGTCGGTATGGAACGCCTGCGGGCTGATGCGTAACACGTCCACGTCGGTTGCACGCATCGAGTCGAGTTCGCCGATCAGGTTGTAGATGCTGGCGGACATCGTCTGGATACCGTTCAAGGCGAGGAAGGGCTGGCCTTCGCGGGTTTTCAGGGTGAGGCCGTTGGCGAAGTCCATGCAGCGGAACTGGCAATCGTCCTTCGGCAGGTTGAAGTGGCGGGCGGTGAAGCAGCGCGCCGAAAAAGCCAACGGCAGGCGGCCATAGGCGAATACTTCGGTTTCCATTCCGACCGGGCGCGTGGCCTGCATGTGAGAAAGCGCCTCGCGCGACATTTCTACCGGCATGACCCAGCGCCTGGCGCCAAGCTCGGCCAGAAGTTCCAGCGTCTGCGGGTTGTAGGTGTTGATGTGCGGACCGGCGACGAACGGAACTTTGGCAGAGGAGAGTTGGTGCACCGCGCCCATGTCATTGGCTTCGACCATGAACTTGCCGTTGCCGGTAATCCGGCGCAAGGTCTTCAGGTCGGACTCGGATTCGATCAGCGCCAGGGTGGACAGCACCACTTCCTTGCCGGCGGCGGCAAGCTTGTCGGCAAGTTCGAGCCAGTCTTCGGTACGCAGATTATGGCGGCGCGAACATACAGCTTCGCCGAGGTAGACGATGTCCACCGGCGAAGCGGCGATTGCGTCGTAAAAACTGAAAGTGGTGTCGCGTTCCCAGTAATAGAGGATGGGGCCTAGTGCAAGTTTCATCTTGGGTTCTCTTTAAAAACTTTGCTCACCGCAGAGGACGCGGAGGTCGCTGAGGAGGGCAAGAACAAAACAGGGTTTCCTCTGCGTCCACCGCGTCCTCCGCGGTAAATCGCTGTTTATTTCCACGGCCGGTGATAAGCGCCCAAGGTGTTCTGCTGGCCTTCGGCGACGTTGTTGAGTTGCGCCATCCAGGCCGGGTTGACGCTGTAGCTTTGTGGCGCGCGCTTGGCGGAGTCGATCGCGGCGCGCCATACCTTGGTAACTTGCTCGACATAAGCCGGGCTGCGCTGGCGGCCTTCGATCTTGACTGCGGCGATGCCCATTTCGAGCATTTCCGGCAGCACTTCCAGGGTGTTGAGGCTGGTCGGCTCTTCGATGGCGTAGTAGGTTTCGTCGTTGACCTCGAAGCGGCCCTTGCACAGCGTTGGGTAACCTGCATTCTCGTCCTTGCCGTAGCGGTCGAGCAGGATGCCGTTGAGGCGCGATTCCAGACCCTTCGGCGTTTGTTCCCAGCGCACCGCCTTGGCCGGCGAGCATACCCCGCAGGTATTGGGTGACTCGCCGGTGGCGTAGGACGACAGTGCGCAGCGTCCCTCGACCATGACGCATAGGCCGCCGAAGCCGAACAGCTCGATTTCCACCGGGGTGTTTTTTACCACCTGTTCGACCTGCGCCAGCGACAGCACGCGCGGGATGACCGCGCGCTGGATGCCGAAATGCTCATGGTAAAAGTTGATCGCCTCGTAGTTGGTGGCGGAGCCTTGCACCGACAGGTGTAAACGCAGCTTGGGGTGGTTTTTTGCGGCATAACCCATCAGGCCGGGGTCGGCCAGAATGACAGCGTCGATGCCCAGTTCGGCGGCGCTGTCCACCGCGCCCTGCCAGCGTTCCCACTTGTCGGACTGGGGAAAGGTGTTGAGCGCGAGCAGCACCTTGGCGCCCTTGGCATGGGCGTAGTTCACTCCTTCGCGGGCGCTGGCCTGGTCGAAGTTCAGGCCGGGGAAGGCGCGGGCGTTGGTGTTGTCCTTGAAGCCCATGTAAACGCAGTCGGCGCCGTGATCGACGGCGACTTTCAGGGCGGGCAGGTTGCCCGCCGGGCAAACCAGTTCTAGAGCAGCTTTAGGCGACATGTCTTAATTTCTCCTCGGTTGCCGAGCGGGTAAGCCCGTGCCGGGTTGTGGAGCCAGCCAGCGCGCCTTGGCGGCTGTTCCGTCCCCTGAGCTCCCGCTCGATGCCATTCAGTACGTCCCATTTTTTCGAACACCAGTCGGGCGCCAGCAGGATATCCCTCGATGCGGTGCCGGTGACCCGGTGGTAGACAATATCTTCTGGCGTTCGTTCAATCAGATCGACGGCGATACGGGTGTAATCCTGCTGGCTGAGCGGCTGGTATTCGCCGTGCCGCCATTCGTTGGCCAGCATGGTGTGCTTGACGACGTGCAGCGGATGCAGCTTGAGGCCGTCCACGCCGTACTCCAGCACGGTGTCGAGGCTGGCGTGGTAATGCGCTTCGGTTTCACCGGGCAGACCGACGATCAGGTGGGCGCAGACCGGGATTCCGCGCTGGCGCGCGGCAGTCACGGTGTCGATATATTCCGCCAGGCCGTGGCCGCGGTTGACCCGGTCCAGGGTTTCGTCGAAGGCCGATTGCAGGCCGAGTTCCAGCACCACTTCAAAGCCGCGCTCATGGTATCCGGCGAGCAGGTCGAGCACCTCCGGCGGCACGCAGTCGGGGCGGGTGCCGATCGACAGCCCGATCATGCCCGGTGCGGCCAGCGCTGCCTCGTACATGGCACGCAGTTGCTCGACCTTGCCGTAGGTGTTGGTATAGGCCTGGAAGTAGGCAATGAATTTGGTCGCACGGGTGCGCTTGAGGATCGCGTTTCTACCCGAGTCCAGTTGCTCCTGCAAGGTGGGCGGCTGGCGTCCATTCGGGCTGAAAGACTCGTTGTTACAGAAGGTGCAGCCGCCGATGCCCTTGCTGCCGTCGCGGTTGGGGCAGGTCAGCCCGGCGTCGAGCGCGATTTTGTGCACACGCTCGCCGTGGCGGCGCAGCAGGAGTTGCCCAAAGGTATTGATACGGTCGGAAAGAACCATCTGGCGTCGGGGTTTCTATCGGGTAAAAAACGGAATTTCAGGGGCCGGCAAGGTCGATCAGGCTAGCATGTCATGCCCAAATCTTCAACAAAAGAAGTGACCCTCTTTCAGCCATGGATTTGGGGATGGAGGCGATCCGGATGCGGCGATCAATCTCAGGTGTGGCACAGCGGCTTGTCGTTTGGATTTTCCACGTTGCGGGCTATGGTGGTGGCGAGTTCGTGGATTTCCTCGATGCTCAGGCAACCCATCAGCCGCCCCATTATGGCCGGTTCGATGCGGATGGTGCAGGGCCGCCCGTCGGCAAGCGCGATGCAGATTGCGGCGGCGTGCTTCTGGCCGGGTTCGGCTTCGCCCGTCAGGTCGGCCTGTTCTTCCAGCAACTGGTCGTAATGGGTTTCCAGGCTATCGGCCACGCCGTCATCCAGGTCTTCCGGCACGGCCACGGTGATTCCCATGTCGTCCGGTTTTTGCTGGCAGGGCACGTCGAGTTGCCGGGCGAATTCGATGAAACGGGCGCACAGGGCTTCGTCGAAAAAAATATATTCCATCATGGGCAAGATTCTCCTTTCGGTTTTCAGAACGACTGCCGGATTGCCAAAATCGCCTGGTTGCGCAGGGTTCTAAGCAGGCTCAACTCGTCCTCGGGCATGACGATATCGCCGGCCTGTTCCTTGTCCGCATAGATCAGCGCTACCGGCACGTTCTTGATATTGAGCGGGAACAGCACGAAAGTCTGGGAGGCGATGGCCTTGCGGTACCAGTCAGGAATGCGCGGCTTGATTTTCGGGTCGTTGATGTCGGAAATCAGGATATCCACGCCCTTGGATATGGCGGCGTGGAATACGTCCGCTGAATAGCCCAACGGAAACTTGAAATTTTTTGCGATCTGGTTGATGTCCGCGCCGAAGCCGAATCGTCCCTGCATGGTGTTCTGTTTGCCATCCTTGATGCACAACAGGACATGCTGGAACCCCATGCTGCGGTACATGGTTTCCAGGATCATGCGCAGGATGTCGTTCAGCGAACAACTGTCCACCAGCGAATTGCTGATGTCCTGGATGCCGGCAGTGAGAATGGCCCGCGCATCGCTGGAATTCGGCTGGCTCTCGGCTGGCTCCAGCAGGGTTGCCTGGGCCAGTATTACGCCTTCCGTCATGTCATCCTGCGGTTCCATGGCGGTCTCCGGCTTGACGGCTCGCCCGGTCCAGAGGGCGATCTGCTTGCCGAACGGGCTCTGTTGCAAGCTCGTCCGGACAGTAGCGGCATACTGGGTGATCTCGTCGAGGGATTTTTCCAACACCTGGGGCAACTGTTTTTCCGCAATCGGCATCTGGTCACCGAAGCGTATGGCGAGTTGCCTGATTGCCTTGAGCTTGTCCCCGTGCGGGGTGATGGCGATGCTGTCGCATAATTCGCCGGAAAAACCGGCGATGATGCGCAGTTTGTCCATGAGGGTTTGGGGTGGGCGAACCGTATCGGATGGCAGTTTGCGCATGCTGTTGGTGATCTGTTCCGGGAATCCCCAAATCCTGGCGATGCCGATGCCCATGTCTTCGTAGGAAATGCCGAGCACCTGGGTGGAGGCGATATCCTCGCTGCATTCCTTCTGCGCCATGGTCTTGGTCACGGCATTGGCTTCTTCCGGGAAGTAGAACATTGACAGCAGTCGGCCCAGATTGTGGAACAAGGCGCAGACGAAGGTCTCTTCCGGATCCTTCATTCCTTCCAGGATCGCGATATTTCTGGCCAGAATGGCGCTGAACAGGGTGCGGAGGAATTCGTCCTTCAACTGCGCCGCATGGGATTTGTTCTGCAGGTGCTCGAACAGGATCAGGGTGATGGCGATGTTGCGCACCGCATCGAATCCCAGAATGATCACGGCGCGTGAAATAGTGCTGATGGTGCCGCCGCCGTACGATTTGTAGAAGGCGGTGTTGACCATTTTCAGGATTTTGTAGGTGAGCGCGAAATCCTTCAGGATCGAATTGGAAAGCTTATTGATGCTTTCCATTTCGGAGGAAGTGATGCGGTTGATGGCACTGACCGATTCCGACAACGCCGGAAAGTCACTCTTGTGGCGCATTCGCCGCAGCAGGAAATCCAGGGTACTTTGCTTCGATCCTTCGGAAGGATGTGCGCCTTGCTGTTCCTCGGCCATCAGGTAGCTGCGCAGCGCATCGCGCATTTCCTGGGCGCTGGCGTAGCGGTCCAGCGGGTTTCGCGCCAGCGCCTTGAGGATGATGTCCCCGAGTTTTTCGTCGATGGCGATTTCGCTGCCGGAGGGCAGCTCGATGGCCTTCGACGCGATATGGTCCATGATCTGGTAGATGTCCCTGCCCGGCACCGCCTTGTGGCTGGCGACGATTTCGCAGAGGATCAGGCCGGCGGCGAAAATATCGTTTTTCTCGCTGATGGCCTTCGACTGGATGTATTCCGGCGCCATGTAGGACGGCGTGCCGGACAGGCCGGAATCTTCCGCGGGGTCGTCGGAAATGCGGGCGGCGATGCCAAAATCCATGACCCGCGGAACGCCTGCCGGACCGATCAGGATGTTGGAGGGCTTCAGGTCGCGGTGGATGATGCCGTGCTGGTGCGCATGGGCGATGGCCTCCAGCACCGATATCATAACTTCCACCGCCTCACCGGCGGGCCGCGCCCCTTGCTCTTGCAGCAATTTGGCCAGGGTCTGGCCTTCGACATACTCGAATACCAGGTAGGGGTCGCCTTCGTGTTCTCCGGCCTCGAAAATGGGCACAATATTGGGATGGCGCAACTGGCTGACGGTGCGCGATTCCTGGATCAACGCCTGAACCTTGTCCTGCCGGTCTGCCACCCCGGGGAAATGCAGAGCCTTGATCGCCACCTCGCGTTGCAGGTTCGGGTCATAGGCCAGATAGACCAGGCTTTGCGCGCCCTTGCCTAGAATCCGGATGATCTCGAATCGACCGATGTTTTTTATGGTTTGGTTCACGCGTACTCTAATCTGAAGACGTTCTCTGCCTGGTTCCGGTGCGGCAATTATGCCCTTGAATATGTGGTCATTGTGCAATAGATATCAAGGATTGTTAATAGCCAGGTGCGACCGGCAGGCAGAACCGGGTTAAAATAGCGCTTTCGACAGTAGATTCAGGTTCACCCTATGTCGCAAGTTTATGCCACCTGGCGCGCATTTTCCGCGGCGCCCCACCGCATGATGTTTCTGGCCGGCGCCGCGCAGGGCGTGGCCGCCATCGCTTGGTGGCTGGCCGAGTTGCTTGGCCGCTACACCGCCGTCTGGCTGCCGCCGGCCTGGGAGATTCCATCTATCTGGGCGCACGGTTTCCTGATGATTTACGCGTTTTTCCCGTTTTTTATCTTCGGCTTCCTGATGACCACCTATCCGAGCTGGATGAACGGCACCAGGGTGCCGCCGCGCCATTATGTGCCGGCCTCCCTGCTGCTGGCGGGCGGCGTGCTGCTGTTTTACCTCGGCCTGCTGGCGGGCAGGCCGATGTTGATTGCCGGGGTCGCGCTGATGTTTGGTGGTTGGGGCATCGCGCTTTACGCCCTGTTTCACGTGCTGATCACCTCGCGCCACCCCGACAAGCTGCACCCGAAAATCACCAGTGCGGCTCTGACCGCCGGTTGGCTCGGGATGCTGGCTTATTTGCTGTGGCTGGTCACGGGGGATGCGCTGTTCGTGGTGTTCGCCCTCAAGGCCGGGGTCTGGTTTTTCCTGCTGCCGATCTTCTTCACCGTCGGCCATCGCATGATCCCGTTTTTTTCCAGCCGGGTGCTGGATAACTACCGGATCGTTCGGCCCCAGAACGCATTGTGGGTCATGCTGGTGTGCTGTTACGGCCACGGTGCGCTGGAGTTTTTCGGTGGCAACGCCTGGCTATGGCTGTTCGATCTGCCCCTGCTGGCGCAGGCGTTTTACCTGAGCTGGGGCTGGCAACTGCGCCGCAGCCTCGAAGTGCGCTTGCTGGCGGTGCTGCACATCGCCTTTGCCTGGCTGTCGGTGGCGCTGGCGTTGTATGCCGTGCAGAGCCTGGTGCTGCTGGCGGGGCACCCGATTCTCGGCTTCGCCCCGCTCCACGCCCTGACCGTCGGCATGTTCGCCTCGATGGTGCTGGGCATGGCCTCACGCGTCACGCTGGGCCACTCCGGCGCTGAACTCAAGGCGGACGGCGCGACCTGGGGATTGTTCCTGGGGTTCCAGTTTGCCGCGCTGGCGCGCATCGGCGGCGACCTGCCGTTTGCCGGTAGCGCATCCGGCCATTTCTACCTGCTGGCGGCGGTGATCTGGCTGGCCTGTTTCGTGCCCTGGTTTATCAAATATGCACCGAAATTCTGGCGGCCACGGTCGGATGGGCAGCCCGGCTAGCGTGCCACCCGGAGCATCGCCGCCTAATAATGCGGCGGCGTTTCGTTCCGGGCATTGCTCCCTTCGCCTGCCGCTTCCGACAGGCCTTTAACGTGGTCGATCAGGGCGGCGCAGATCGCCTCCAGTTGCTCCACCCTTTTCTGCTGTGCGCAAATTACCTTGTTCAACTCCTCGACAGCATCCTCCTGCTGGGTGAGCTTGATTTCGATATTGACGAGACGATCATCGGTCATGACTTCGGATTCCCCTGTTAAAATCGCGCAATAGGATGTTCCTGGAGGGCGGGGAAGAGGGCGGCGCCCCGTTCTCCTTACCTGTCCAACGGACTGACCACGCCCTTGCCGCCCTTGTTCAGCACATGGATATAAATCATCGTGGTAGAAACATCCGAATGGCCGAGCAGTTCCTGCACCGTGCGGATGTCATAGCCCGACTGCAACAAATGGGTGGCGAAAGAATGGCGCAAAGTGTGCGGCGTGGCCGGTTTAACCAGGCCCAGGTCGCGCACTGCTTGCTTGATGGCGCGCTGCAAGCCTTTTTCATCGACATGATGGCGGCGGGTTTTGCCGGAACGCGGATCAACCGACAAGTTCCTGGATGGAAAACAATATTGCCAACCCCATTCGCGCCCTGCATTCGGATATTTTTTATCCAGCGCAAACGGCAAATACACCTCACCGAAACCCTGCGCCAAATCTTCGTCATGCAGTATTTTGACTTTGGCCAGATGCGCCTTGAGTGGCTCGATTACCGCCTCCGGCAACATCGTCACCCGATCCTTGAACCCCTTGCCTTCACGCACAATAATTTCACGGCGCGAAAACTCCACATCCTTGACCCGCAGCCGTATCGCTTCCATCAAGCGCATTCCCGTGCCATAGAGCAAGCTCGCGACCAAACCATGCGTACCGGAAAGGCGGGACAATACGGCCTGCACTTCGCTGACAGTCAGCACGACCGGCAAGCGCTTCGGAACCTTTGCCTGGATTACGTTATCCAGCCAAGGCAATTCAATTTCCAGCACCTCGCGGTAAAGAAACAACAGGGCAGATTTGGCCTGATTCTGGGTGGAAGCCGCCACCTTGCCTGCTACCGCCAAATGCGTCAGAAAGCCTTCCACCTCCGCAGCTCCCATATCTTTCGGATGCCGCTTGTCATAAAAGAAAATATAGCGTTTAATCCAATCCAGATAAGTTTGCTCGGTGCGAATGCTGTAGTGCTTTACGCGCAACTTGGCGCGGACTTGATCGAGCAACTTGGGAGGTTTTGCGGTGGTGCTTTTGTCGGGCAAATTAGGGGGCGCCATAATTTCATCCTCAATCAAAACAGGGCGTTGCACCACGGATGCCAGATTATACACCTCGAAGGTGCTTTTGCTGGCACTTTTTAGGGTGTCTACTTAACGTTAGGCATATTTGTTGCTGTCATTACAGCTCGAAACCCATCGAGGAGGACTGAAAATGATTACTGCTGCTACACAGCAAAGTTCATATACATCGACCCTTACGGCAATATCTGCCGCAAAAGGAAACAAAAGTGGCAATAATCTGCCGCCATCTGGCGCAGGGGCTGAAACCACTACGATCAATTCTGCGGTGGTTAATCTTGCAATGGCAACATCTCTTGCCGATGTTGCAAAAAAATACGACGTTCAAAATATGTCGCCACGAGAGATGGCCGCAATGAGCCATGATCTCTATCAATCTGGGGCTATTTCTTTCCAAGATCACGCGCTACTTTCTTTCCAGTCTGAACTCGGCCCGCAATATGACAAAACTCTTACCGGGCGTTCTGGAAACCCTGACACACCGAGAGATTTTATTGCGCAGTGGGACGTGCAATTAAAAATTCATGAAAAGAACGGCGATACTGCATTCGTAAAAAATGACCAAAGAATGCTAAATCTTCTTAGTAATTTAGCGTCGTTGCATGAATCAGCCGCCTCTGCCTAACCCGGCAGTCAACACGGACGCTGCGCATAAAGCCGCGCAAGGCCGGTGAATTCAGACGTTAAGCCTTTCCATAATCACACACAGGGAGTTTTCATGACCTTCAATTTCAACGACCCACTGAAACAAGAAATCTGGGCAACAGTGCGTGCGATGAATGACGCCTGGACAAAGGGCAACCCCGATGATCTTGGAAAATTTTTCCATCGAGATATGGTAGCCATCACCGCGACTGACCGAAATCGCCTCGATGGCGGTGCTGCTTGCATCGCGGGGTGGAAAGGTTTCTCCACTGCTGCCCGCATTCACCGCTGGGAGGAAGTTGATCCGGTAATCCACGTCTATGGCAATTCTGCTGTCGTGGCCTACTACTTCGACATGTCCTTTGAGATGGGAGGACAAACAATCAACATGGGAGGGCGAGACATGTTTTTCTTCGTCACAGAAAATGGCAAGTGGTGGGCGGTGGCGGATCAGTTCTCCCCCTATCCGGCCTAAGACGCTCCGCCAAAAAGCCGGCGGAGCGCCGGTTACCTTGAACGTTGGGCGTCATACTGGCAAATGGCGATCACCTACGTTCCCAACCATGAGTATACTGTGGCAACTCTTGCCGTTGCACCGGCGACCTACTGCCGCATTCTTTGAAAAATTGCCGACATTTCGATGTATTCACCAGTCATATTGTTGGCACAGAATGTGCTTAGTCATGCATGAGTCACGGGATTCGCCGAGGGTTCCCATATCCCAAGGAGGGAAGCATATTCTGGAGATAGCAAAATGATTGGCTCAATCAATGCAGGATTATTTTCCCAAGTGCAGGCAATGACCACGCGCAGCATTGTCTCAACCAAACAAGATGGCAGCCGAGGTACTTTCTTGCCATCGGACTCCAACGTAAGCATTAGCAGCGCAGCGCAATCTAAGCTCGCCGGCGAACAGCAAATGACAAATGCAGCACAATCCGACACTCTTCCCGTTGGGGTCAAACATATGCTGGAACAGATCGTTGATGATCCAGCGTTTGGTGCCAAGTACGCCAATGGGTACGCTGATAATATACATACCGCATGTATGTCACTCCCCGAGTTCATGCAGTCACAAGACGCATTGGAGACTGGACACAACCAGCTCCAGGAAGCCTGGAAAAATATTCAGAGCGAGGGGAAATCACCCGCCCAGAGCTACGCGGAATTGCTTAAGTATGAATTATCCATGCCAAAGAACTACTGGGATGCACAGGATCCGGGGCATACGATGCCCGATATCCGCTCCTTTGCGGAGACGAAACTGAACTATCTCGAACAATACATAGCAGCAAGTGCGTAGGTCACTTGTCCCTCAACACTTAGGAAGCCGCACGGGGCGTGAATACAGGTCGTGTTCTAGGTAACGACATGACGCCCAACCCGGCAGTCGAGCGAACCTGCGCGAAAAGCCGCGCAGGCCGCTCACTTCTACATTATGCATATGAGGAGAAAATATGAAGTCCATGGGCGGCATCAATCGGCTTCCAGTTGAAAAGTACTCGTGCGTCAATTGCGAAAGTCACGGGGTCAAGTCTTGCATTCCAACATAATGTTGGAATGCAAGACTTGACCCCGTGCTGCGCACGTGCTGTGCGCAGTCGGGTTAGCTCCACGTTAGGCATCACAACCACCGGAACTGTCGGCTGCCTTGACAATAATAAACAATTTGTTTATTATTTATACCATGATTCAAACCTTTGCCAATCCCGAAACAGAACGCTTCTTTGCTACGGGTAAAGCGCGCCGGTTACCTCCAGATATTCTCAAGCGTGCGGCGATGCGATTGATGCAGTTGGATGGAGCTACGCGCATCGAGGATTTGCGCCTTCCACCTTCCAACAGGCTGGAACCTCTGCTTCATGATCGCGCAGGACAGTGGAGCATCCGTATTAACGACCAGTGGCGCGTATGTTTTCGCTTTGACAACGGCGATGCTTACGACGTTGAAATTGTCGATTACCATTGAGGAGAAATGAATATGGTCAAACATGGATTACCTGCAATTCATCCTGGGGATTTTTTGGGTGAAATATTAGGAGAAATGGGCATCTCGCAGGCCGAGTTCGCACGTGCTATCGGGGTGTCACCCATGCGGATTTCGCACGTACTTAAAGGAGCGCGTCCAGTAACAGCGGAACTGGCGTTACTGTTCGGTCGCGCTTTTGACCAGTCGCCGCAATACTGGCTCAACCTGCAGGCATCTTACGATCTAAAAACCGCAGAAATGGCTATGGGCAAGCGTCTTGTTGATGTGCATTCTTTCGCACATGCCTAACCCTGCATTCGAGCGGGACAGCCCAGAAGCGGGCTGCCCCTCAATTTGAACGTTAGGCATCATGACTGCTACAGCAATCCGACACTCTGAGTTGCGCTCGGCACTTGAGTGGTACTTCGAGTCAAAGAATCTCGCGATCAAGAACGCGCTTGGACTCCGATGCCCATTGTCTCCAGAGCAACAGAAGGAGCTACGTCAGTATTACTCCGAGTATTTTGTCGCCCTTGTTTCCACCACTGAATTGTTGTGTGAGCCGAGCTACGAATTCAGTACGCGGTTCAAAGAACAGCTAAACGCTGCCCTTTCCGTCGAAGCATTTCCAGATGGAAAGGGCAATTACGACTACATTCGTGAACTCCGGAACAGCATCGTTCATCGCGGGCTAGATATATGCTCGGCGGCGCATGTATATGAAGACCGTCTTCTTGTCGTTGCCCCCGCAAAGGTGTTTGACCGAAATGGAAGGAAGTCATTTCCCGCTTTCGGTAATTACCTAATTGAGATTATTGCCAAGTGCGAAGAGACGGTCGGCCCTCTCATTGCCAAGCACTTGGAAGAAGTCGGACTTTTGAAGCCACTTCTTACCCAAGATCAAGCTAAGGCTGAGGCGAGTAGATATCTTACAGAGGCTCCCGCAGTTCCAGATTGGGTAAAGCAGAATACGTCGAGCTTCATTTCTCAACTAGATTTCGTTCAGGTGCAGGTATCAGCGATAGAAAAATTGGTAGGCCTTCTAAACTTCAACGCGCTATTCGCTGAAAATGATGCCCAACCCTACAATGCACCGGACCTTGCGCGAAAAGCCGCGCAAGGCCGGTGATTTTGAACGTTATGCATTCAATGAGAGATTGCCATGACCACTCACTTTGAGCCGCCAGAACTTGATAAGAATGCATTCACCTGTCCTCACTGTGGTGCATTCGCTGCAATGTACTGGGAAAACTTGTATACGCGTGGTGGCGCTTGGAAACCGATACTAACTGCCAGTTGCCACCGTTGCAAGAAAGATTCCGTCTGGTTAAACGAGCAAGATTTTGGCAGTCAGTTCATGATTTTCCCTAAAGCTGCTAACGCGCCGATGCCTAATGAAGATCTGCCAGATGAATGCATGAAAGACTACTTGGAAGCGCGTTCAATCCTTGAGGCTTCGCCAAGAGGGGCCGCCGCGCTTCTACGGCTTTGCGTTCAAAAGTTAGCTATACATCTTGGTGGCTCAGGGAAAAACATCAATGAAGATATTGCACTATTGGTCAAGAATGGTCTCCCGCCCCGAGCGCAACAGGCTCTTGATGTTGTTAGGGTTGTTGGAAATAACGCCGTTCACCCTGGCGAAATGAGCGTTGAAGATCAGCCCCAAACTGCTCAAGCTCTTTTTGGTTTAGTAAACTTAATTGTCGATAACCAGATTTCTCAGCCTCGTCAGGTGTTGAGTTTGTTTGACAGTCTGCCTGATGGCGCGAAGAGCGCTATAGAAAAAAGGGACGGCGATGCATAACCCTACGCTCAAGCTCGCCCTTCGGGCTGGGACGCTCCGCGCCCCTTAGCTCCACGTTAGATTTCTTTTCGGAGCATTCCCTTGGATAAGTCGGAAATCAGGTTCACCAAAGAGCTTTATGACTACATCCTGTCTGTCTCGCTACGTGAGTCAGACGTCCTTAGACGCCTGAGAGAGGAAACCGACAGCGATCCCAATGCCATCATGCAGATTCCGCCTGAACAAGGTCAGTTCATGGCGTTTCTTGTCCGCGCTCTCGGGGCCAGAAAGGCAATTGAGATAGGCACGTACACGGGCTATAGCGCACTTTGTGTAGCCTTGGCACTACCAAAAGATGGGGTTGTCGTGGCCTGCGACGTCAATGACGCTTGGGCAAACATTGGAAAGAAATACTGGAAGGAAGCCGGAGTTGCCGATCGAATCGACTTCAGGCTTGGGCCGGCTCTCAATACCATCGAAACCTTGATCGCGTCCGGCCAAGCCGGCACCTTCGACTTCGCGTTCATTGATGCCGACAAGGGCAACTACATCCGCTACTACGAAGCATCCCTTTCCTTGTTGCGTCCCGGCGGAATCATAGCGATTGACAACGTTCTACTGTTCGGCTCTGTCCTTGATCCCAACGTTCTTGATGCCGACCTCAGGTCGAGAATCACCGACGCTGACATTTCGGTGCTTCGGGAACTCAATGAGAAGATCGTCAAAGACTCCCGCGTAGACATGTCGATGCTTCCTGTCGCTGATGGTCTTACCCTTGTGCGGAAGCTATGACTTTGCATAGCCAGAAACCTAACACTACGTTCGAGGCGACCTGCGCGAAGAGCCGCGCAGGCGCTTCAACTTCACGTTGACGCACGCTGTCCTGACACTTGATTTTTGCTCAATAAAGGTATATTTTTTATACCATGATAACTTTCGAGTTTGACGAGGCAAAAAGCCAGGCCAACCTTCTGAAACACGGCATCAACTTTATTGACGCTCAGGCATTATGGGATGACCCAAGATTACTGGAGATACCCGCAAAAACAGAAGATGAACCTCGATACCTCATGATAGGGCTGATTAACGGCAAATACTGGTCAGCCGTTATTACCTACAGAGGCACAAATATCCGGCTTATTTCCGCTCGTCGCTCACGCATCGAGGAGGTGGCCTTGTATGAAAGCTAAAGACTTTGAGCAACAGTTTGACGAAGACGTTGATATTACCGCTTCGCTGGATTTGTCAAAGGCAAAACGCGTATTGCAGAAGCAAAAGCGCGTCAATGTCGATTTCCCCACGTGGATGATAGAATCTCTTGACCGGGAAGCTGGAAAGCTTGGTGTAACCAGACAATCCATCATCAAAGTGTGGCTTGCCGAACGTCTTGAAAAGGCTGCGCTAACCCATCCATCAAGCGGGACGCGCTAAAGTGCGTTCTTTATATCGCGTTAGAACTTTCTCTCTCTCGACACGACCATGAAAGCAAAACCACGGGGTCGGGTCTTGCATTCACGCATTCAGCCTAACTCTGCATTTGAGAGGGGCAGTCCAACAGCGGGCTGCCCTTTAATTTGAACATTGTGTGATAAATTTTCGAGGCAAAATATGAACTGGCGAAACAATTCTGTACGTTATGGCGCCTTATCAATTGGCTTGCATTGGCTGATGTTCGTGTTGATCGCAGCCGTGTATGCCTGCATAGAATTACACGAGCTGTTTCCAAAGGGCAGCGATCCTCGCGAGGCATTGAAAGTGTGGCATTTCATGCTGGGTCTGTCCGTTTTCTTTCTCGTTTTTCTGCGTTTGTTGGCGCGCTTTGCCAGCGGGCCGGCACCACGTATTGAACCGCCCGCGGCACGATGGCAGGCGTTGCTTGCTACAGCAGTTCACTACGCGCTCTATGGGCTGATGCTGGGACTGCCGCTGTCAGGCTGGTTGGTACTGAGCTGGGGTGGTAAGCCAATTCCGTTTTTTGGACTCCACCTACCCGCTCTTGTTGCGGAGAACATGGATCTTTCTAAGCAAATAAAGGAAATCCATGGAACAGTGGGGACAGTGGGCTATTTCTTAATTGGCCTGCACGCTTTTGCGGCTTTATTCCATCACTACGTTCTTCGTGACAACACTTTATGCCGCATGCTCCCTGGCAAATATTGCGCCCAACAAGATGCTCAGGCGGGCAGATCCGCCTCAGGGGGATCTGCCGCTTAGCTTGACGTTATGCCTACAATGAACTCCGGCATTACTAAGCTTGAAGCGCCGCTATGGGCACTAATTTTTTGACAATCCATCTCGCCGGGGCGCTCATTGCCTGTCTCGCATCAAGCTTGCTGATGCTGGTCACGCGCTATCAATGGAAATGGTTGCCAGAGGATGGCAATCGACCATCCCTGTTTTAAATTGGCGATCCGCCAATCAGGTCGGCCAGGGTGTAGAGGTCGAGGGTAGAAAGAAAACTCTGCGTCGCTTCGCTCAACGCATCCTTCAGCGTGCATCCCGGGGCGAGAATGCAGGAGCAGGTATCGGGCGCGAAGCACTCGACGATGGACATGTTCTCTTCCATGCTGCGTACCACGTCGCCCACCACGATTTGCCCGGGCGGGCGGGCCAGCTTGATGCCGCCGCCCTTGCCGCGCAAAGTGTCGATATAGCCGTGGGCGCCGAGCTGGTGCACGACCTTCATCAGGTGGTTGCGCGAGATGTTGTAATGGGCGGCGATTTCAGCGATGGTGGCGAGCTTGTCCCGCCGGCTTCCGAGGTAGATCAACACTCTTAGTGAATAGTCGGTATAGCGCGTCAGGTGCATAGGGCGGATCCAGAAAGATAAAAACAGCAACCGCCGATTAACGCAGATGCACGCCGATATTTCGTAGCGTTATCAAAATTTATCCAGTTACCCGCAAGATGAGTCGGCGTAAAGTAGAAATAGTTTGAGTAATCTGCGTTAATCGGCGTCCATCGGCGGTTAATTGCCGTTTTCAGGTTTATGGCGTTAACGCTTTCAGCGCGTTAACTGGGCATAAAGCAGCGGCAGTTGTTTCGGTAGTTCAGAAGGTTTTCGGATTACAACATAACCGCCGATGCCGAACAAGTGGGGCAGGTAGTCGCCGGCCCTTTCGTCGATGGTGACGCAGAACGGGCGCAGGCCCATCTGGCGCGCTTCGACCAGGGCAACGCGGGTGTCTTCGATGCCGTAGCGGCCTTCATATTGATCCAGATCGTTGGGCTTGCCGTCGGTGAGGATGAACAAAATCCGTTGCGTGGCGGGCTGCTTCGCCAGCAGCTTGCTGGAGTGGCGGATGGCCGCACCCATGCGGGTGTAGTAGCCGGGCTTGATGGCATTGATGCGGCCACGCACGTTGGCGTTGTATTTTTCGTTGAATTCCTTGAGCACGTGAAAGCGCACGTTGTCGCGCTTGAGCGAGGAAAAACCGTACAGGCTGAAACGGTCGCCGGTGGCGGAAAGCGCTTCGGCAAACAGGAACAGGCTGTCGCGGATGACGTCGATGACGCGGGCGGTGTCGCTTACCCAGGCATCGGTCGAAAGCGATAGATCGGCCAGCATCAAACAGGCGAGGTCGCGGTCGCGGTAGTGGTGGGCGCGATACAGGCCGCGCTCGGCGGCATGGCCGGTCATGCGGTCGGCGACGAACTGGACGCAGGCGTCGAGGTCGGGCTCGGTGCCGTCGAACTGGCCCCTGACCCAGACTCGGGCCGGGGTCAACGCCTCGAACTGGCTGCGGATGCGGCGTGCGGTGGCGGCGAGGCGATGCGGTAACTGGCAGGGTTCTGCCTGGCGCGCGACCATCGGCTGCACGCAGCAATGATTGGGCTGCAAAATCTGCTTCTTGTAATGCCATTCCGGCAGCAGGATGCCAGCGCCGAGCGGCAGATCGTCCTGTGCAGCGGAGGGCAGGTCGAGATCGAACCTGAGGCGCGAGGCGACGCTTTTGCCATCCTGCACCACGCTCATGTGGTCGAGATCATTGGCGGCGTCTGAACCGGGGTCGTCATTTTCCTCGGTGGGGCGGTTGACCTTGACGTACTCGGACCAGCTAAAAATGCTCTCGGCGCGGAAGAACATCATGAGCGGATTCTTCTCCTCGGGCATCTCCACCCGTTCGGCCTGGAGACGGCGCGTATCCTTGTTCTTGGCGCTGTTGCCATCGCCTTCCTGCTGGGGTTCGCCGGTATCTTTGGTCGAGGTTGGAGCGGGTTTGGAGTACGGCGGGTTCGGGTGCAACCACAGGTGCACCGGATGGGGCGGCCTGGCGGCGCGAGGCAGGCTATCCACGCTGCCGGGGCTGGCCAGCGCGGCGCGGATGGCGTGCTCCAGCGCGGCCTCGTCTTCTGGCAAGCGAGCGGGGTCGGGACGCAGTGCCAGGGTGGCGCCCACCAGACGTTGATAGCGCGAGCGAATGCCGGGAAAACGTTCGAGCACCGTCAGGGTCGAGCGCTGGTTGCGTACCACCCAGGATGCGCCAGCGGTCTCTTCCACCGCGGCCAGGGCGATCAGCCACAGGTAGAGGTCGCGGTTGAGGCTGCGCTGCGGCAACAGGTCAAGCGTGGCGGGCAGGCGCAGGGTGTCCTGGTCAAGCCAGGTCAGCGCGGTTTTTTCGCCGCTGCCGGCGATGCGGGCGAGCAGGCCACGGCGTGCGCCATGCTCGGTGGCCGTGCTGGCCTTGACGTCGAGACCGCTGTCGCCGCCCAGGGCGCGGAAGAAGATGCCGGCAGTCTTGCTCATGCTTTCAAGCGTCACCGCTTCCTGCGGATAGCGCTTTTCCGCTGCGCGGGTGATGATTTTGTGCCAGATGGCGCCGACT
The DNA here is from genome assembly GCA_028713975.1 of Sulfuricella sp. Taxonomy (GTDB): domain Bacteria; phylum Pseudomonadota; class Gammaproteobacteria; order Burkholderiales; family Sulfuricellaceae; genus Sulfuricella. Next base: position 125,665 of record JAQTNE010000002.1, on the reverse strand, counting down.
GTTTCTTCCATTTTTAAACCTTAATTAGCCGCCGATAAACGCTGATTAACGCCGATCTTGTTGAACCGATTGAAATCCGCGTTTATCGGCGTTCATCGGCGGTTGAACAGTTTGAAAACAATGTGGCGGAATCTCGTCGTGATGGCCGAAATCGCGGGTTGATTTGTCCAGTGCGCATTCATTATCCACCCATTTCAGTAGCGTGCCCTGGGGGTTGCCAACATTCACCTGGGTGCAGGCATCGACGCACTGATTGCATTGGGTGCAGGTGAACATGTGGCGTTTGATCGAACGCGGTTTGATTCGCATCGGGCAAACATTGTCGCAGGCGGCATTGCACTCGACGCAGGCTTCGGTGCGCTTGCGGTTGAAGCCGATTACCAGCGCCTTGCGGTTGGCCATCCAGGCCAGCGACTGGAACAGGCCGATAGCGCAACCGAAGCGGCAGAACAGGTGGCGCGCGAACATGAATTCGATGAAGAACAGGAAGGTGCCGACACCGATAAATCTCGCCTGGTTACCGGTCAGGGTGGCGTTCCACAAATTGCCGTAAATTTCTGCCGGCGGCAGCATGTAGGTCAGCAGCGCGGTCGCCCAACTGAAAGCGAAGGCCAGCGCCAGCCCCACGACCAGAAACCAGTACCAAGGATTTGGCCGGGTGATGCTGCCGTCGGCGTTGCGTTCAGGCAGGAGGTGTTTGTCCCAGATGCTTTGCTTGCCGGTGGCGCGGCGCAACATGCCGTTGATGGTTTCCACCACGGAGAAATGCGGGCATAGCCAGCCGCAGTAGAGGCGTCCGAACTTATATGAGACCCAAACGCCGGTCGCGATGACGCCGAGAATCGGCAGTCCGCCGCGCAGGATGAGGTTGAAAGCGGCTTGAACCGGGCCGATACGGTGCGCCAGAAAATCGTCCAGCCCCAGCGTCCAATTCATCCCGAGAAAGTAGAAATGCTTGACGTTGAGGTCGAAGCGGAACAGGTCGAAGACCGGCGCAAACAGGAACAGGATGAAGAAGCTGCCTTGGAGTAACAGGCGTAGTCGCTGAGTTTTCATTATTTCGATACAGAACTAATTTTTTTACCGCAGAGGACGCGGAGGTCGCAGAGTAAAGCAAAACCCGAATTGTTTTTCCTCGGCGTCCTCCGCGTCCTCTGCGGTGAAGGTGTTTTTCTGACGATCAGTCGCACGGCCTGCCCACTAACGGGAAGACGTATTTCTGGCCCGCCATGGCCTTGGCTAACCCCAGCACGCCGAGTAGCACCAGGGTGGAGTGGCAGGTGGTGAAGTAGAGAATGACGATGACCCAGGTATTGGGTGCGGAGTAGCCGCCGAGCAGGATGATCGCGATGTTGGCGATAACCAGCAGCGCACCCGCCCACAGGCTGGCGCTGATGGTCTGGCGCAGATGGCAGAGCGCCAACGCAGGCATGTCGGCTGGGCGTTTTAAATACAGCCAGAGCAACGCGGCGAAGGCCAGGCCGGGCGCTATCAGCAAATTACTCAGGTACAGCGCTTCAGCCCAAGCCGCGAGGGATTGGCCGGGAATTTCTGCGCTATCTTCCGAAGCTGGCATGAACGATCTCCATCAGCGCGTCAGCGGTTTCGATGTCGTCGGTCAGGGTTTCGACCATTGCCGCGCGGCAGGCGTCCACCGGATCGAAACCGCTTTTAATCAGGGTTGCGGCATAGACCAGCAGACGGGTGCTGGCCGCCTCTTCCAGGTCGTGTTCTTTAAGTGCGCGCAACGCATTGGCAAGATTCACCAAACGTTTGGACAACATCGGGTCGATGTTGGTTTCACCGATCAGGATTTCCTGCTCCAGCGCGCTGCTTGGGAAATCGAAGCGTAGCGAGACGAAGCGCTGGCGCGTGCTCGGTTTCATCCCTTTCAGGAAATTCTGGTAGCCGGGGTTGTACGACACCACCAGCATGAATTCGGGCGGGGCTTGCAGAATTTCCCCGGTGCGCTCGATCGGCAAAATGCGCCGGTCGTCGGACAGCGGGTGCAGCACCACGGTGGTGTCCTTGCGCGCTTCGACCACTTCGTCCAGATAGCAGATGCCGCCCTCGCGCACTGCGCGCGACAGCGGGCCGTCGCTCCAGTAAGTAACGCCGTCGCCGATCAAATGGCGGCCGACCAGATCGGCAGCGGTCAGGTCATCATGGCAGGCCACGGTATACAGCGGACGATTGAGTTTGGCGGCCATGTGCGCGACAAAGCGCGTCTTGCCGCAGCCGGTCGGGCCCTTGATCAGCAGCGGCAGCTGGTTGCGGTAGGCGTGCTCGAACAGCTCGGTTTCGTTGCCGTGAGGTTTGTAGAATGGCGCGCTGCTCATAATAAAGTCTTTCTTTAACGGATGATCGGCATGCCGGTTATGGCGGTTCTATTGGAGTCCCATCAGATAGGCGGAGGCGATCATGCCGCCCACGATTACCAGCCAGGAAGCCATGATGATCCGCCACATCGGGCTGGCCTTGCGCAGCCCCATAAAATAGCTGGCGATCATCTGGCTTTTGAGCAAAGTGATGCCCAGCACCAGCAGCATGATGTTTTTGCCGCCCAGGCCGGCCTCGCCGATGGAGTAGGTGACGGCTGTCAGCGTAATCAGCGCCAGCCAGATTCGGGTGCAGGGGCGGACGAAATGAGGTTGGGGTGGAGTATTCATGCTTGCCTTATCTTATGACGTAAACCAGCGGAAAAAGAACGACCCAGACCAGATCGACCATGTGCCAGTAGGATGCGCCGGTTTCGACGCCGGTGTGCTCTTCCGGAGTGTAGCCGCCGCGCCGGGCTTTCAGCATTACCGCGGCGAGAATTACCATGCCGAGGATAACGTGCATGAAATGGAAGATGGTGAGCGACAGGTAGAACATGTAAAAAGTGTTGGTGCTCAGCGAAATTCCTGCCGAGAACTTGGCGTGGAATTCAAACAGCTTGATCACCACGAACACGCAACCAAGCCCGATGGCGGCAGCCAGCCAGTTGGCGCATTCGCGATCAAGTCCCTGCTTGATTGCGGCAACGGCGCGTACCACGAAGTAGCTGCTGGTGATCAGAACCAGGGCGTTGATCGCACCGGATTCGCGGTTGAGCAGCAGTTGCGACTGGTTAAACAGTTCGACATGGTGAGCGCGAGAAAAAGCGTAGGAGCCGAAAAATATGCCGAAGGCCAGCAGTTCGGCAAAAATGAAGAACCAGATTGCCAGATCACCCGGCGGTGAGCCCGGTTTGTGGCTGTGCAAAACAATGCTTGGAGTGGACATAGTCTATTTGGGGTGCTCTGTAATCAATGTGGCGCGAATCGCGTTATTTTAGCGTTAGTCGCTTGAGGATAATAGTATATGAAAACAGTCGGATATAGGGGCTAAAAAAGGGAGGGGCGAACCCCTCCCTTTCAAGCCTTAAGCGGCTTCTTTTGTTTCACCGCCAACAAAGAAACTGGCGATGTAGGTAATTAAACCAATCAGGAAGATCACGCCGGAGATTTCACGCAACCAGTAGAACAACGTTACCTGATCCTGCGCAGCCATGAAACCCATTGGGGTGTCGGATACGCGTTGCAGCCAGACTTGCAGGATGCCGGCAGCGGTCAGGAACAGGGTGATGAACACGATTGCGACGGTCATCAGCCAGAAAGACCACATTTCCATTACCTGGGCCTTTTCGCTGTTGGCTGCACGACCGCGCATCACCGGCATGGCGTAGGAGATGATAGTCAGAACCACCATCACATAGGCGCCATAAAATGCCATGTGGCCGTGGGCAGCGGTGATCTGCGTGCCGTGGGTGTAGAAGTTCACTGGTGCCAGGGTGTGCAGGAAGCCCCACACGCCTGCGCCGAGGAACGACATCACGCCAGTGCCCAGCGCCCACAAGGTCGCGGCCTTGTTGGGGTGCTCGCGGCGGCGGCGATTCACCATGGTGAACGCGAATACGGTCATCATGAAGAAGGGGATGGGTTCCAGAGCAGAGAACACCGAACCGAACCACTGCCAGTACTCAGGCGTACCGATCCAGTAGTAGTGGTGGCCGGTACCGATGATGCCGGTGATCAGGGTCATGGCGACGATGATGTACAACCACTTCTCGATGATCTCGCGGTCTACGCCAGTCACTTTGATCAGCACGAAAGCCAGCAACGAACCGAGGATCAGTTCCCAGACGCCTTCAACCCAAAGATGCACGGTCCACCACCAGAAGTACTTGTCCAGCACCAGGTTGGATGGGTTGTAGAAGGAGAACAGGAAGAACACGGCCAGGCCCCACAAGCCCATCAGCAATACCAGAGCGATCGAGGTCTTGCGGCCTTTCAGGATGGTCATGCTGATGTTGAACAGGAAAGCCAGTGCTACGACCACGATACCCAGCTTGGTCGGCAACGGCTGTTCAAGGAACTCGCGGCCCATCGTCGGCCACAGGTCGTTGAACGTCATTTTTGCCAGACCGGCGTAAGGAACCAGCAGGTAACCCACGATGGTCAGCGCGCCGGCGACCAGGAAGATCCAGAACATCAGCCAGGCCAGCTTGGGGCTGAACAGCTCGGATTCGGTTTCTTCCGGGATCATGTAATAGGCGGCACCCATGAAGCCGAACAGCAGCCACACGATCAGCAGGTTGGTGTGCACCATACGGGCAACGTTGAAAGGAATGGCGGGAAACAGGAAGTCGCCCATCACGTATTGCAGGCCCATGATCAGACCGAACAGAATTTGCCCGGTAAACAGGCCAATGGCAGCGATGAAGTACGGCATCGCCACCTTTTGGGATTGATATTGCATCTTTATTCCTCCTAAGCCTTTAAGAAATCAGGGTGGTCAAAATTAACCTTCGATGTTCGGTGGCCATTTTGAAGTATTGATTTCGCCAGTCCATTTCAGGAATGCCACCATGTCGTCCAATTCCTGATCGGTCAGGTTGAATTGCGGCATTTGGCGGCGACCTGGGACTTTGGTGGGCTGGGACTTGATCCACGCCTTGACGAATTCACCACCGCGACGTTTGTAGACGTTGCCGAGTTCGGGAGCGAAATAAGCGCCTTCACCCAACAGGGTGTGGCAACCGATACAGTCGTTCTTTTCCCAAACCATCTTGCCGCGCTCGACTGCGGGGGTGATGTTTTCGCGGTGGTCCCGTTTTGGCAGGACCTGCATGGTGTCAAAAGTCAGGGCGACGAGGAGCAGGAAGAAAAACGCCGACCCCCCGAAAAAAATGTTTCTCGCCATTGACTTGGTAAATGCTTGGCTCATGTTTACCTCCTAAAGTTAATCCAAAAAACTGTTTTTGCTTCTTTTTTACTCGACCATGCGCGCACATGCCTTGTTTTGCATGGCCCTCCCCATGGAGTGTTTCTATGGACTGCTTCTGCTTTGTTGCCTTGCTGGGATTGAAGGACGAAACGACCGCTCTCCTAAATACGGCAGCGTGTAATTTAGTGGATCGTGGCGGAGCATACCTTGATTTGGGTCAAGGATTCAAGGCGCGACTTAAACAAGAATTAGGCACTTTAGAATTCCGCAGCCTTTAACACGCCGATTTGCCACAGGCGATTTGGATTTGTTCGGTGGCGGTGCTTTAATTTAAGCGTGGGCGGGGCCGCCTAAGCCATTTCTAATTTTGCTATAATCTGCCGTTTTTCTGCGCCCTTTATCTTTCGCAACAACAGGATTTTCATGGAAACCATCAGCAGTTATATGACCAGCGATCACCATCGCTGCGACGAACTATTCGCGCAAGCGGAAGCGACCGTTTCCGGCCAGGATTGGGCGGCCATCGCCGCCGGCCTGCGCGCCTTTCTCGAATCCATGCAACACCATTTTAAAATGGAAGAAGACGTGCTGTTCCCCGCGTTCGAGCAGCGCACCGGCATGAGCATGGGGCCGACCCAGGTGATGCGGATGGAGCACGCGCAGATGCGTGAGCTGTTCGACGCCATGGCGGATGCAGTGAAGCAGCAAGACCGGGATGAGTTTCTCGGACAGGCGGAAACGCTATTGGTGATGATGCAGCAGCACAACATGAAGGAAGAGCAGATGCTCTACCATATGGCCGACCAGGCCCTGGCTGGCGAAATGGAAGAGATGCTGCAAAAAATGCGTGCCGTTGTTCTCTAAAATAACAGGCAGAATTGTATGAGCCGGGAAATTGTCTTGGATGTACGCGGACTGGAGCCGCCCGAACCGCTGGAAAGGGCCCTGGATGCGGTGGCTGCCCTGCAGCCGGGCGAACGCGTGCGCATGATCCATAGCCGTGAGCCTTGTCTGCTGTACCCGCTTCTGGAAAAACGAGGTTTTCAGCACCGTGCCGAGGCCAAGGCCGAAGACCATCATGAGATTCTGATCTGGCGCAGGGACGATGCCGAGGCTGCGCCGCTTGGCTTGACCGAATGAGCCTGCCGTCGGGCCTGTCGTTTGCCCAGGCACCGCCGATCACGGTGCCGTTCCGCTTCTTTCTGAGCGCCCCCTTGTTTGCCCTGCTGGCAGCCCTGCTCGCCTTGTGGTTCGGCCCTTCCCTGATGGATAGCCGCTGGCAGCCCTCGGTGCTGGCGCTGACGCACCTGATGACGCTGGGCTTTCTCAGTATGGCGATGGTTGGCGCCATGTTGCAGATGCTGCCGGTAATTGCCGGTTCGCCGGTCGCGCACCCGGTTGGCGTGGCGCGTGCGGTGCATTTGCTGCTGGTTCCCGGCGTTTTGTTTCTGGCGGGCGGTTTTCTGCTGGGCTCGTCCTGGCCGATGCGGGTTGCCATGGTGCTGCTCGGTGGCGGCCTGCTGGTGTTTGCCATTGCGGTGGGGATCAGTCTGGCGCGGGCGGCATCCGATAATCCGACCGTGGTCGGAATGCGATTTGCGTTAGCCGCGCTGGGAGTGACTGCGGCCCTTGGCTTGATTCTGGCCAGCAATTTTAGCTGGGAATGGTGGTTGGTCGGCTGGGTGCAGGTGACCAACCTGCATTTGACCTGGGGCTTGCTGGGCTGGGTCGGGCTGCTGGTGATCGGCGTTTCCTATCAGGTGGTGCCGATGTTCCAGTTAACCCCGGCTTACCCCAAATCGCTGACGCGCTGGTTGACGTGGACACTGTTTGCGTTGTTGCTGCTGTGCTCGGTTCCCTGGTTGTTACCGGAAGCAGGGGTGCCGGAACAACTGGCTGTTGCGGTGGGGCTGGCCGCTATGGCAGTTCTTGCGGCGTTTGCGGTGGTAACCCTGCGTCTGCAGTCGCAACGGCGGCGCAAGCAGTCGGATGTTACTTTGCTGTTCTGGCGCTTCGGCATGGCTTGCCTGTTGCTGGTTTTGATGTTGGGCATCGCCGGGCAGACGATGCGAGATACAGGCAATGTGCCGGGCGAAAACCTCATGGCAGCGCTGCTGTTTATCGCGGGGTTTGCCGTGTCGGTGGTCAACGGCATGTTGTACAAGATCGTGCCATTCCTGATCTGGTTCCACCTGCAAAGCCTGCTGATGGGCGTAGCGAAAGTACCGAACATGAGGCAGATCATGCCGGAGCCGGGAATGCGCCGGCAGATGTGGCTGCATTTTCTGGCCGTGCCCCTGCTCGGCTTGTCCGCGCTGTGGCCGCTGCTGATTTATCCGGCGGCACTGCTGTTCGGCGCCTCCATGGTGTTGCTCGAATTCAACCTGCTGTCTGCGTTCCGGGTCTACCGGAAACACGCTAAACTTGCGCCAGAGATCAACCCGAAAACAACTTGAGGAAATCCCATGCGCAGCCCCTTCCTGCTCGAAAATGAGCCCGTCTACCAGGCATGGCGCAGCCAGAAGCTGGAGAATTACCCGGCCCGCGTGGAGCAATTGATCGTCGAGGTCAACGATCCGCGCAAGCTGACCCAAGCCGAATACGAGGCCATTCTGGGTTGCTGCCGCAAGACCAACATGGTCGTGTATGCGGGCAAGACCGGCACCGACCCGGACAAGGATATTCCGCGACTGCTGGGCAAACGCTTTGGCCTGGAACGCCTCGACCACAACGCGCTGGCGGATGAAGATGGGCTGACCTCGCTCAAGGTGGTGGTGGACGACTCGCCTCGACCGGGGTTCATCCCCTACACCAACCGCCCGATCAAATGGCACACCGACGGCTATTACAATCCGGCGCAGCGCCAGATATGGAGCTTGCAACTACACTGCGTGCAGAGCGCCGCGAGCGGTGGCGAGAATGCCCTGATGGATCACGAAATTGCCTATCTACTGATGCGCGACGAGAACCCCGATTTCATCCGCGCGCTGATGCAGCCGGATGCCATGACCATCCCGGCTCGAGTCGAGGAGAATGGCGTGGCACGGCCTGATGAAGCCGGCCCGGTGTTCTCGGTTCATCCGGCAAGCGGCGACCTGCACATGCGTTACACCGCCCGCACCCGCAGCATCACCTGGAAGCAGGATGCGATCACCCTGGCGGCGGTAGCGTTCCTCGAAAAACTGCTCGACAGCGATTTGCCCTATATTTACCGGGCGCGGCTGGAACCTGGGATGGGGCTGATCTGCAACAACGTGCTGCACGACCGGGCCGGTTTCGGCAATGACGATACGCACCAGCGGTTGCTGTATCGCGCACGTTACTACGACCGGATTGCTGGCACAGGGGTGGGCGAAGTGTATGGCTTGTAGGTAAAGACTGAAACCGCGGAGGACGCAGAGGACGCGGAGGTTTTGCAAAATTGCTTTTGCGAGTTGGGCCACAAACTGCCCATCCCTGCTGACCCCGTTTCCTCTGCGCCCTCCGCGTCCTCCGCGGTGAATGATTTTAGATCAGGCCGAAAACACCGGCTTTCTGCCGGTCAGAAAGTATTCCAGAATCTCTCGCACCGGACGGATGGCGGTGCCGAACGGCAGGCTTTCCGAACCGCGGAAGAACAGGCCCTTGTTGACGTCGCCGCGCAATGCGGCGGCAAGCTGGGAGTCGATGCAGAACTGGCCGGCCTTGGCGATGCCGTCGCGCAGCCCGCATTCCGACAGGCAATCGAGTACAGCAGCGCACTTCGAGCGAACCGGGTCGGCGAGAGACATCAGCTTGATTTCCCGCCTTAAATAATTTTTCAGCCACGGCGTCATTACGGCGCGGGCGGGCAGGCCGGCGGCGCTCATGAAGGTGACGATGTCTTCGGGTTTGGCCTCGGCCAGCACTTTTTTGAAATTGGGGTGCGCGTCGCCTTCCTCGCTTACCGCGAATGGCGTACCGATCTGCACCGCGCTGGCGCCAAGCGCCAGCAGGTCGCGCACTTTCTCGAAGGTGTTGATGCCGCCGGCCGGAATCAGCGGAATACGTTCGCGTTCGATGCCGAAATCCTTGAACAATTTGAACACCCCTTCCAGCACGCCGGGAAAATCGAAGCGCGGGTCGGTCAGGTCTTCCGGCTTGGGTGCGCCGAGATGGCCGCCGGCATAACGCGGGTGCTCAATGACGATGGCGTCGGGCAGCTTCTGCTTGCGCATCCATTTTTTCAGTACCACGTTGATGCCGCGCACATCGGAGAGAATCGGGATCAGGGCGACATCGGGGTAGCCTGCCGCCATCTCCGGCAGGTCGAACGGCAGGCCGGCACCCATCACGATGGCGTCTGCGCCGCTCTCGCAGGCTTGGCGCACCAGTTGCGGGTGTTCGGTCACGGCTTTCATGATGTTGACCGCAATCATGCCGTTGCCCTGGGCAATTTCTTTTGCGCTTTTGATCTCGCGGTCGAGCGCGGTCAGGTTGGCGCGATCCATGGATTCCCGGGTTTTCGGGTTGGTTGACTGTTCCATCAGATCGGGGTGGTGGCGGCGCAGGTCGATGCTGGCGATGGTGCCCACCGCGCCCTCTCGCGCCACAGCGCCGGCCAGTCGGTGTGCCGAAATGCCAACGCCCATGCCGCCCTGCACGATAGGGAGCGTCTCCTTGCCCTTGATCTTGAGCAAGGGGAAATCAGTGTGCAACATCGCTAAAACTTCCTTAATGAAACCGGTCCAAGATTGGAAAGCTGTGTAGTGTTTTGGTTCAGCTTAACAGTCTAAAAAGTTGATAATCTTTGGCAATTTTACCCTAATCCGCGCTATCACGGTTAAGCATTGTTCTGGCCGTGACGGCCAGTTGCAACAGAAATGCGGCAAGTGCCGCCATTGCCAGCAACCATCCGCCACGCCAGCCGATGCCGAGCAGTAGGCCGCCGCCGACGAACAGTGTGCCGCGAAGCCCACCGGCAAATCCCAGCCGTTGCCGGATATGAATGTGCCAGGTGTTTTGTGGGCCGGGTCGCGCCCATACTGGCAGCAACTGGCTGGCCGCGCCCGTCACCAGTGGAAACAGAAAAGCGAGGATGAAAGCATGGGCGGTATCGGTCGTTTTCAGGATGCCGCCCGCGTGTAGCGCGCCGAAAACCAAGGCGGCGGCGAACCCGGCCAGCGCCGCGGCGAGCGAAGGGGCCGCGCCGTGTAACTGGCGAATTTCACGGGAGTAGAGCGCGAACCAGGCCTTGCCCAGATGGAATAGGGGGACTGTCCACAAAAACGCCCCTAGCCAGGATAGGGGATTAAACCATGCGGCGCCGACGGCAGTTAGCAGTGTGCCGCCTAAAGCCCATTTCAGATCCAGGCGCAGCCTGGATGCCGCCAGCGGATCGGGGCGTCCGGCGGCGGTAGGCAGCAGTACTTGAAGGGTGGCGATGGCGGTCAGGCCGATAAATCCCAGTGTGTTGAGATGCAGATGCAGGCGCTTCAACGCCAGGCGTTGCTCCGGCCAGACCGCCATCGCCATTACGGCTGCCAGCGCCAGCATCAGGCAGAAAATCGCGGCGAGATACCAGTGCAGGCAGGGATGCGGTTTGGCTAGAGGCGCCGTTGCGCGCTTGATGATCCAGCCGGAAAATATCGCCGCTACGGCAAGGGCGAGCAGCGCGGCGAAATAATAGATTTGATTCGCCGCGGCGAAGGAAAAAACCGCTAGTGCGCCCGCGGCTGACGCCAGCAGCGGGATTGGTTTTACGCCGGCATGGGGCGAGGCGCTACGTGTCAGCACCGGCACGAAATGAACCATCGCACCGAAGATCAGGGGCATGACGCCCACCGCCAGAGCGAGGTGAATATGGGCAGACGGAGGAAGCTGTAGTGTCCAGGGCAGGATGGCTGCGGCGGCAAAACTCGCCGCGGCCACCAGCACCAGAGCGACCAGCATGAGATTTTGGCCGGGTTATTTACGCGTGAAGTCGATAACGATTCCGCCCGGTTCGCGGGCGACGTAGTTGATTTCGATCCCGTCGCCGTAGCGTTCCATCAGTTGCGCGAGCAGCGGCAGCGGGTCGTGATCGTTGACGAAGCGCATGGTTTCGCCGGGGTGCAGCGAATCCAGCGCGCCGAAGATGGCGGCATGGCGGAAGCGCTTGGCAACGCCGCGTGCATCGAACGGATAGCGCATGTCGGGGGAGATGATGTTGGCGCAATTGTGGTTCATTTCGGGTTCCTTGATTAAGAAATTGATCGGGCAATAAAGTCCGACTATTTTAATAAGATATATAGAAAATGCAAGTTCAAATTTGTGCGACGAACTGACCATGAGTGACGCGGGCGATTCCGGCCAGATCATGGCTGGAGGAAATATTCGAGAATCCGGCCTGCGCCAGCAGTTGCCGGCAGGCTTCGGCCTGGTCATAGCCGTGTTCGAACAGCAGCCAGCCGGACGGGTTGAGATGCGCCGGGGCGCCCTGCACAATGACGCGAATATCGTCGAGGCCGTCGCTGCCCGCCGCCAGCGCGGCAGCAGGCTCGAAACGCAGGTCGCCCTGCGCCAGATGGGGGTCGGTTGCGGCAATGTAGGGCGGGTTGGAAACGATCAGGTCGAATTTTTCTTCGGCCAGCGCGCCATACCAGTCGCCTTGGGCGAAGCGGAGATTGCCGGCGCCGAGCCGCCGCGCATTTTCCCGTGCAATTGCCAATGCGGCGGCAGATTGATCGACCGCCAGCACTTCCGCCTTGGGACGGTGGTGCGCCATGGCGATGGCTACTGCACCGCTGCCGGTGCCCAGATCCAGTACTTGGCAAGGCTGTCCGGCAGGCAGACGGGCCAAGGTCAGTTCAACCAGAAGTTCGGTTTCAGGTCGCGGGATCAACACGTCCGGCGTGACCTTGAAGTTGAGGCTGAAGAATTCGCGCTCGCCGAGAATGTAGGCAACCGGCTCGCCTTTGAGCCGGCGCTCGAACAGTGCCGTGAAAATGGCTGCCGGTTCGGGCAAAAGCGGGTCGCGGTCGTGTCCGGCGAGATAAGCGCGCGGCTGATTGAGCGCGCGGCAGAGCAGGACTTGCGCTTCCAGGCGGGCTTCCGCCAAGGGCAGCGCCAATGCTTCGGCAAGCGCGGCAGTGCTTTGCCGCAAGATGTCGCTCAAGGTTACGGTCATCGTGGCGGCAGAGTCTCGAGCTTGGCCGCCACTGTCCGGCAGGCTGCAATCAAGTCGGTCACGATCCGCTCGTCCACATTCAGATCACCCTCGTACTCGCCCAGGTTACGGATATCGTGACACTTGGCCAGTACGCGCCAAACTTCCGGCCCCAAGCCCAGCGTGTGCGGTAACACCTGAAACACGATATATCGGTTGCCCGCACGGTAGCCGTGCCAGCGCAACGCGGCCAGGCACAAGGCATGTGCCGCGTTATAGGCGAGATCGAAGCGGCCCTCAAGGGAGAGGCCGGAATGGGCTGTGTCCTTCAGACGTGCCAGACCGGAACGCTTGAGGCCAGCGAATTCCCTGGCGTCCGCCGGTTCGGTTGCGAGCGGCTTGCCGGGGCCGCTCAGGTTCTCAAGCGGAGAGGTCATTTTCCTCTCCGATCAGCCACAGCTTCGGTTGCGCCAGAACCCGCTTAACAAAGGCATTGTCCTGTTCAATTCGCCTGGCGAGTTCTTGCCGGGAATAAACCGTTGGGTTTACCGGGCGGCCGAGTCGGACTGTGGCCTCTTCTATAACAGCAAAAATATCGGCATAGGTCAGACTGTCGCTCACTACCATCAGGTCAATATCGCTCGCTGCCGTGTCCTGCCCCTTCGCCACCGAGCCATAGACGAACGCGGCGCCGATTTGCGCCGCCAGTGGCGCCAGCGCGACACGCAGCACATCGGCAAGGCCGGAGGTCTTAAGCACCAAGCTGCGCAACTCCTCGAACACCGGTGCCGCCGGGTTGGCCTGATAGTGCTTCTGGTTGCCCACGCGCGAGACGGTCACCAGCCCGGCGGCGGCCAGGCGCGCCAACTCGCGCTGTACCGCACCGGTACCGGAACCGGCGAGCGCGATCATCTCGTTGGCGTAAAAACTGCGGCCTGAATTGCCGAACAGTACGCCCAGCACGCGCTGCTGCACCTTCGTGAAGAGCGCGTCGGCGAGTCCTGCGGCTTGGTGTGGCTGGGTTTTTGCGGGTGGATTATGTGTTCCCATATTGGGTATGATAAACCCCATTTAGGGTATTTTCAAGCTGGCTGAGGCATCGTTCCTCAGCACGCCTTAAAGCAAATCTTTACGGCTCGCCTGTTTCAATCTTCCCCGCCCAGGGACGCCAGCAGCTCGGCCTGGTGTTCCGACATCAGTGCGCCGAGCAGTTCGTCGAGGTCGCCGTCCATGATTTGCTCGATCTTGTACAGGGTGAGGTTGATGCGGTGGTCGGTGATGCGGCCTTGCGGGAAATTGTAGGTACGGATGCGCTCGGAGCGGTCGCCGCTGCCGATCAGGGATTTGCGCGTGGCGGCTTCCCTGGATTGCTGCGCGCGCACTTGTGCGTCCATGATGCGCGCTGCCAGCACCGACATGGCCTGCGCCTTGTTCTTGTGCTGCGAACGGTCGTCCTGGCATTCCACCACGATGCCGGTCGGCAGGTGAGTAATGCGCACCGCCGAGTCGGTCTTGTTGATGTGCTGGCCGCCGGCGCCCGATGCACGGTAGGTGTCGATGCGCAGGTCGGCCGGGTTCAGCGTCACATCGGCGACCTCGTCCGCTTCTGGCAGAATGGCAACAGTGCAGGCGGAGGTATGGATGCGGCCCTGGGTTTCGGTTTCCGGCACGCGCTGCACGCGATGGCCGCCGGATTCGAACTTGAGCTTGGAATAGACGCCCTGGCCGATGATCTTGGCGATGACTTCCTTGTAGCCGCCCATCTCGCCCAGGCTTTCCGACAAAATCTCGACTTGCCAGCGCTGGCGTTCGGCATAGCGCGTGTACATGCGGAACAGGTCGCCGGAGAATAGTGCTGATTCGTCGCCGCCGGTGCCGGCGCGGATCTCGAGGAAAATGTTGCGCTCGTCGTTGGCGTCCTTGGGCAACAGCAGCTTTTGCAGGTCGACCTCGATCTGGGCCAGCCGATCCTTGGCGTCTTGCGCCTCTTCCTCGGCGAACTCTTTCATCTCCGGGTCGGACAGCATTTCCTGCGCGGTTTTCAGGTCTTGCTCGGCCTGCTGGAAGCGTTGATAGAGTTCGACCACCGGCGTGATCTCGGCGTGCTCGCGCGTCAGCTTGCGGTAGTTTTCCATGTCCGAGGTGACCCCGGTGCTGGACAGCAACTGGGTCAGCTCGACCAGGCGCTCGGCGAGCTGGTCGAGTTTGGCTTGGATCGATGGCTTCATTCGGTGTGGATGTTATACAGGCGGCGCAGCAGCGCCTCGAGCTGGGCGCGGTCTTCGCCGCTGGCATGGCTAAGGGCGTGGCTCGGGCTGTGCAGGAATTTATTGGCCAGCGCGCGGCTCATCTGCTCCATCACTTCACGCGGGCTCTCTCCCTTGGCGAGCAGGCGCTCGGCGCGTTCCAGCTCGTGGCGGCGCAGCCGTTCGGTGTGGTCGCGCAGGCCGCGAATGGTGGGCACGACGCTGCGCGTTTCAATCCAGTGCATGAAATCATTGACCTGGACTTCGATGATCGCTTCTGCTTCTTCGGCGGCCTGCTGGCGATTGCCGATGCCGGCCTCGATAACTTGGGCGAGATCGTCCACGGTGTAGAGGAACACGTCATCCAGTTCGCCCACCTCGGCCTCAATGTCGCGCGGCACGGCGAGATCCACCATGAACATCGGCCGGTGTTTGCGCTGCTTGATGACGCGCTCGACCAGTCCCTTGCCCAAAATCGGCAGCGGGCTGGCGGTGGAAGTGATGATGATGTCTTGGGCGGCGAGGTAATCCGGCAGCTCGTTCAGGGCAATGGCGCTGCCGCCCAGGCGCGAGGCCAGCGCTTGGGCGCGCTCCACGGTGCGGTTGGCGACGGTGATGTGTTTCGGGTGCTGCGCCGCGAAATGGTTGGCGCATAACTCGATCATTTCGCCCGCGCCGATGAACAGCACGTTCTGGTCTTTGATCGAGGGAAAAATGCGCTCCGCCAGACGCACCGAAGCGGCGGCCATCGAAACACTGTTGGCGCCGATCTCGGTCTGGGTGCGCACTTCCTTGGCGACCGAGAAGGTGCGCTGGAAAAGCTTGTGCAGCAAGGTGCCCAGGGTTCCGGCATGCTCGGCGGTGACCACCGCTTGTTTCATCTGGCCGAGAATTTGTGTTTCGCCCAGCACCATCGAATCCAGCCCGCTGGCGACGCGGAAGGCATGCTTGACCGCCTCGTCCTGCGGCAGGGTATAAAGATGCGGCTCGATTACCTGCTTCTTGATGTGATGGTAATCCGCCAGCCATTCCACCGTTTCCAGGGGGTTCTCGGTGTTGCAGTAGATTTCGGTGCGGTTGCAGGTGGAAAGGATCGCTGCTTCCTTTGCCGTGTGATGCCCAACCAGATCCCGCAGTGCCTGCTCCAGGCTTTCAGCGTGGAAGGCGACCTGCTCGCGTACTGACAGCGGCGCGGTTTGATGGTTGATGCCGAGAGTGAATAACTGCATGGATCAATTGTGCACTTTTCGCCATGGGCTTGGCAAGGAATGGACTGCTAGCGAATGCGGCGCGTCGAAAATGGGAGACACTCCGTTTTTGGAAATTTGGTGGCCCGGGGCGGAATCGAACCACCGACACAAGGATTTTCAATCCTCTGCTCTACCGACTGAGCTACCGGGCCATGTAATTTAATTGGCCGGTTTTATTTTGCGAGTGACGCAAAGATCAAACCGGCCAAAATCGAAGCTCGCTATTAGAGCCTTAAAACGGGGATTAGTCAAGACGCAATGCGTTCGCCCGCACTGGTAATCGCTATTTGGCAAAGAGGAATACGCCCAGGCTCAAAATGCTCCCGGCAACAATCATCCCCATTCCGGCAAATGCCCTCTTGATCGCCATGGCGGGTTCTGTGCCGGGGTCGATGGTAAGGCAAGCATAGCCCGCCAGGATCAGCGCAACGCCGGCAAGGCCGATGATTTCCCGGTAGGGGATGCGGCTTGCCGGGCGGGGTTTGCTCATGGCAAGTGCGGTTAGGGCAACTTTTGGGCTGTGACCATGCGGTTGAACAGGATGTTGGGAGAAACCCAGGAAGTCAGATCATCGAATGTGGCAGTCGGCGTTTTGCTGATAGTAGTATTGGCCATACTCGTTCCGCCTGCCGTAAGTTGGTTATCCAGTTCGTCTGCATCTGCGCCAGTGGCTAGTTGCGCTCCCTGGCTGGTGTAAGCGCCATTACCGTTCTTACCGTGCGAAATTACCACGGCGGGGACGCTGGTAGAAACCGTGCTGCCTCCCAAGGTAGTCAGAATCGTCATGTCGCCTTGCGAGCAAAGTGCGAAGGCGGCATAAAGAGGGGCGGTCGGTGGCGCACAGGTTGGAGCGGTTGGCCCCGGTACGGAGCGGGTAAATTCCCCGGTAACGCGGTATGTATAACGCCTTCCCCACGAGTCGGTTTCACTGACGCCCAGTGTTGCCCATGGCAGTACGCCGGCAGCATTAGCGCAGCCTCCGGCAACGATGGGAGCGGGTTCGATGCCTGCGCCGGCAGCACCCGTCGCCGTAGTTGCTGGTGCCGGACAGGGTAGGCGCCCATTTGCCACCGCGAACCCGATCAGCGCCTGATTGATTTCGTCCAGTGCTTTTTGCGTTTCGCTGATGCGGCGTCCCTCGATTTGCGCCGAGAGCGGCATCAGCAGCCCGCCAAGCAATAATCCGATGATGACCAGTACAATGGCCATTTCGACCAGGGTGAAACCGGATGAGTGTCGTTGCGCCTGTTTCATGAGTGATATCCGTAATGGTTGGTTTCTGCCTACTGCCAGCGTAAATCCAGATTCCGGATGTAAACGCCCTGCCCGACGCTTGCGGAGCTGAATCCGGCTGTGAAGCCAAAATAGACGGTGTTCATCGACGCATCCAGCGAAATGCAGCGGCTTATCGTGGGCGCTGAGGAAAAATCAGCGGCGGTGTCACTGCACGAGGCGCAATCTGTCCATGCCTTGATTTGCGTATAGGCGCCGCCTGTTGCTGTCGTTGTACAGGCACTGTCGCTGTACCCGCTATGCAATTCAATCCGCTGGTTGTGCGTCGATGGGCTGGGGGATTCCTCGAACTTGTCGAGGGCGCCGGGCCAGTAACACCCCTGCGTGGTGCCGCTGCAGGCCGTGGTGGCATTGCCGTTTGTTGCGGTATGGGTGATGCTGCCGTTTGCCATGATGGCAGTGTGATTCCCGGGCGGATCGTTATCGCTGCTTTTATTGTAGACATCGGTTTCCAGGAACAGGCTGAAAGGCAGCATGCTGGCAGGAACTACCCCCATGGCGCTCTGGCTGCCGCAAATTGCCGAGGTGGGCAACCCGGCGTCGCCTTCCAGAAGAGAGAAGGTAAAGCCGTAGCCGAGATCGACGCCGCCGCTGGGGTCAGGGTTTATGAACGTAAAAGTGTAATAGGCGCGCAGGGTTTTTCCGTTTAACTGGATCGCCTCGGGAAACCATGCGCATCCCCCGCGGCTACCGCCGGCAACTTCGATGGACATTGTCTGGGTGGCGGAGTCCACGGTAACGCCGGCACCGGCGATGGCAGTGGCAAATTTGGCGAAGTCGCCGGGGTTGGCGAAGGTGACGTGAGCGCCGCCGCTCGACCCGGTAATGCAGGCCAGCACATCCGCCGAGGGATTTGCCGTGGCATATGCTGAAGCGCCGGAGTAGGCGGTGCCGCCGGGAAACGAGGCGGCGTTGACCCCTTCCAGGTACATGGTGGCGTCGTTTTTTTCGGGGGGGGTGCGCGTTTGAGCGACAAGCGGGGCGATTGTCCTGGTCGTTCGTTCGCCGCCGAAGATCAATACCGCAGCACAAGGAGCCGGACTGGGATTGCCGTTAATGGTGACGGGGGCTGGCGTGGGTAGCTTGGCATAAAGCAGGTTGTCCTTCCAGTTGGCGTAGACGTTGCCTTTTTGCGTGCCGGGGGAAGGGGGCGGACAGCTTGTTTCGAGAGCGATGCCTATGCCCTTGCTTCCGCCGGCGGCCGGCAGGGAAGCCGCTGGCAATGCGTTCAGGCAGGCGGCAAGGTCGTTTACCATGGTGTCGATGTCGGTCTTGAAGTCACCGCGCCGCTTGATGCGACGGAAGATGTCGTCGGCGCTGATAGTGAGGAAACGGTCATTGTAGTTTGTTGGAATGGACTGTGTGGTAACCGCCTTATTGCTGGTATTGGCTGCCAGTGCGTTGTTTGTCGAGCCTGGGAAGTAGTTGAGAATGCTGTTGATTGCGTTGGCGGCAGTGTAGGTGTCCAGGTAATTCCGAACGTCGTAATTGCCGCCGCAATTGGCTACACCGGCTGCCAGGGGTGAGCGGTCCTGGCCCGGCAGAACCGGGCCGGGTGAAAAGACGATGGCAACCGTGTTGGGCAGCGTGACGGTGGTGCCATCCTCTGCCATGATGTCGAATTGGCCGAGCGTGTCCCAGTTGAGAACCGCTGTCTGAGGGTTGTTTTTGTAGTGGCCGGAAACCGCGTACCACAAGCATTCCCCGCTGCTGTCCCGCAATGCGGAGAGTCCTAATGTTTTCCAGGGAAGTTTGCCAATAAGGCTATAGTCGGCGGAGCTTCCCATTACGGTGCCGGCAGACTCCCCTTCCAAGTTGTTGACGGGCCCCATGTCCGGCAGCGGCAGGTAGCCGAACACTTGGCTGGGGTGTCCATTGTCCCGATAGGTCACGGCATACCCGATCAAGGCATCCTTGGCCTGCGCCAGGGCATCGGCAGTAATCTTGTCGCGCGCGATCTGGGGATTTGATTTCAATGCCCCGACAAGCAAAAGCACGGCGATGCCAATCACTGCCAGCAGGACA
The DNA here is from genome assembly GCA_028713975.1 of Sulfuricella sp. Taxonomy (GTDB): domain Bacteria; phylum Pseudomonadota; class Gammaproteobacteria; order Burkholderiales; family Sulfuricellaceae; genus Sulfuricella. The sequence continues at coordinate 106,496 of JAQTNE010000002.1, read as the reverse complement.
AACAGCGCTCCCCCTTTTTGTCCCACAAGGGGACTCCGATCCACTACATACGACGCCGCATGGGTCGGTTCTATGACCCATAGCGGATCGGAGTGCCGCTTGCGGCTGGGCTCTTGTCCTATACGACCCACAGGGGAGTGTAGGGGAAGCCCATGTGGAATCGTATGTGGGCTGATTTTCCGGTATGCGTGTGACGGAAATCTCATGGGTCTGTGCCACCATTTTCTTGCCTGGGCACGGCTTCGTACCCTTCCCGAATTTGTCCGCTTCCCGTATCCAGCGTTTGGCCTACTTTCATGCCGGTGGGCTTGGCCGAATTGGGCAATTGCACGGTCACTCTGCCGCCCGCCGGCTGTTTGCCGATGATGGCGATTCCACTGGTTGTTTCATGGTCATTTTGCGGGGCGCTGTTGATCCAAACCGTGCTTTTGCCGCTGCTCCGTGTTACCAGGCCATTTATGGTGATGGGCTCCCCCCCCGTTCCCGGCCCGATGCTTTTGTTGCGCTGGGCGTCGAGCGCGGCGCGCTCCTGTGGGGTATAAAAAAACCGCCCGGCCACATCGGCGCGCGGTGAGCTCGCTGCGAGGAGCAAGCCGACCGTCATAAGTGCTCGCCAGCGTTGTGCGCATTTCATTTCGGCTCGTATCCTCGGGTGGCATAGAGAAGTGCCTGGATTGTAGGCCATGGTCCGTTTTTCATCTACTTGCCGGGCGGCACGGGCATTGGCGACTGACCGGCGTTCTCCACCGTCAGCCAGTCCAGGGCGCATTCCGCAGTGAGGTTCTGGGCGAGTTGAGGTGGGCTGTCCTTCGCCGCTACGCTGCGAATGATGTCGCACTGATCCAGGACAAACAGGCCGACTTTTTGGGCGCGCAGATCATCCAGCAGGGTAAAGAGGTCGCCTTCGTGGAGCAGGGGGAGCCGGATGCTCATCCGGCTGGCAAAGATTTTCAGGGCGTTTGCGGAGGGAACGTCGGTGAGTGTGTAGGGTCGCCGCGCAGCGATATCGTATTCCACGGGGAACAGTTTGCGCTGCTCGCGGATGCGGCTCAGGGCGTCGATCCAGTCCAGCCGCCTTTCTTCGCCGATTTGTTTGTCGGCGAGCAGGGACTGGTAGGCGGCAAGGTAGCGGTCGATGTCTTCCTGTTTGGCGTTGGCGAGCAGGTTGTTCTGGCGCGCGGTGTCGAGCTGTTGTTTTGCCTGGGCGTAGCGTTCCAGGTGGTGGCGGTCAAAAGCGCTGCTGCCAAGAAACAGGCCCACGCCGGTCAGGATGCTCAGCCCCAGCAGGGCCAGCGCTATCCGCATGAAATGCAGGTTCTCTTTGACGAGCCTGGAAAATTCGGTGCCGGTCATGATCCGGCTACCCGGTAGATCAGCTTGAGCGAGAAGTGGGCGGCGTGCGGCTGTGCGTCTTCGGTGAGGAGGCCCTTGAGCTGGGATTGCGGGCTGGTCTCGATCGGCAGCACGATGGGCGTGACCTGCAGGCCGGGAATGTTTTTCAGCTTCGAGATCAATTGTTCGACCACCGCCAGCGCATCGCGGTAATTGATGAAAGGGCTGACTTCTCCTTCCAGCAGTGCCATTTCGAATATTTCACTGCCGGTGTCCGGCACGGGGCCTTCCGCTGTCGGTATGGGTGAGGCTGCCCTGGTGTTGATATCCAGGTTGGGATTGGCGGTCTGCGCCCATTTGAACTGCTGCAACCGGATTTGCGGCAGCTCTTCCAGGGCGCGGCTGACAGGTGCCATGAGGCTTGCCGGAGTGCGGGGATGGATGGTGAGGTGCTTCGCCAGCTCCACGGTGCCTTTTAAAATGTCCGGCGCCGCGGGCAACGGAGGAAGCGCGCCGTAAATTGCCTGCGTTTGCGCCTCCAGGTGTTCCGCCTGGAGACGGGTTTGATCGGCCTGCAATGCGAGGCCCTGACCATTGGTGATATTGTAGGCAGCGGAAAGCGCGCCGAGGACAACCAGGGCAATGCCGCTGGATTTCATTGCCAATGCAACCCGGTTCAGCCGCCAGTAGCGGGTTTCGCTCGCCCTGGCGTAATGGTTTTTGACGTCGTGGCGGGCCAGAAATTGCAGGAACAGCGTTGCGACATCGGAGGACGGCGGGTAGCGGAGCTTGAGGGCGGCGGCGACGCTGCACATTTCGTGGAGCACGAACTGGTGGTGCAACGGTGTATTGGCGCTATCGACGACGAGGGCGCCGCACTCGTCATCGCGGCAAAGCAGATGAATTTCCAGGGGCTGATCCCGTGGCAGCAGACGCTGGTTATTGAGATATTTCCGGGTTTTGGCGCATTCTTCATTGATCGCCTGAATCGGCGAGTCCGTGCCGTCGCTGTCAGTGAAAACCAGTCGGCTGAATTTGAGCTGCCCATTCTGGAAATAGCTCTGGCGCAACCCCGCGCTGTTCTGGCGGGTGAGCAGCAGCATGTGCGGCGTCTCGCCCAAACCAAGTTTGGGGATGATTTCCTGGCTCAGCAACGGTACCGAATAAATTCCCGCAAGCGGTGTTTTGCATTCCAGGGCGGCGTCGATCCAGGGGGTGAGCATCACGCTGTTGGTCAGGGCAGAGAGCAGCAGGCGGTCGTCCTTTCGCCCTTCTGTCATACGCCCCTGAAGCGCGAAGTGCCGATGGGTTTCGTTGCGGAACATTTGCCCCAGTTTGCGGTCAATCAGGGCGGCGCGGGATCGGCCAGGCAGATGGGGGATGGTGTCGAGGCGGAAATCTTCCGCGACGATGTCCACCAGAAAGTACAAGGATGGCCCGGCGTGTTCTTTCAGATAGGCGGCAAATCCGGCGAAACCCTCGGCATCGGCATTGAAGACGTGCCTGGCGGACAGGGTGCCGTCCCGCCAGGTGTAAATCTCGGTATGTGCGCCGGTGTGATAGGCGAGAAGCTTGCTAAACATGGTCGGGTTCTGGGTTCAAAGCGCCTGGTTGAAAGTTCCGGTTGCCGATTTTTTCATTATTTTCAGGATACAACGCATCCCATGATGTTTGTGAAAGCGGTTTCTCAGGTTTTTATTTTGCTGATGGTATCGTAGATCGGGCCGAGCACGGACAGCATGATCCACCCCAGCAGGGCGCCGAGAACGACGGTCATGACCGGTTCGATCATGGCTTGCACTTTTTCGATCAGCTCTTTGACCTCGCGGTTGTAAAAATAGCTGATGTTGCGCAGGGCCACATCCAGGGCACCGGTTGTTTCTCCGATCTTGAGCATGCGAATGACCAGGGGCGGGAACAGGCCGGTGTTCTGAAAGCTGGCGGTCACGCCCTGCCCTTCCGAGATGAGCTGATGGGCGCGATGCAATCCGCCTGCGACCACCTGGTTGCCGACGATCTCCTCCGATAGCCGGATGCAGTCGAGAATGGTAATGCCCGAGGCGTACATCAGCGCAAAAAAGGTGGCGAAGCGGGCGAGGATGATTTTGTGCAGGATCGGCCCGATCAACCAGACGCGCAGCTTGTATTCGTCCGCCTTGTAGCGGGCACGGGGGTTGGTTTTGATCAGGGCGGTTATGCCGATCCAGGCCAGCAGTGGGAGGGCAAGAAGCGCATACCAGTAATGGATGAAAATATTTGAAACAAAAATCAGCGCGCGGGTGTGGAAGGGAAGCTCCTGGCCCATGTTTTTTATGAATCCGACCAGTTGCGGCACCAGATAGATCATCATAAAAAAGGTGACGCCGAGCACGATGGTACCGACAAATGCCGGGTACATCATCAGTTTTTTGGTTTGCGCGGCCAGTTCGTCCTGCCATTTCAGGCTTTCGCTCAGGTTCTTGAAAACATCCGTGATTTTTCCGCTTTGTTCGCCCGCCATGATCAGGCTGACGAAGGTACGGTCGAAAACCCGGGGGTGGCGTGCCAGTGCTTGGGAGACTTGCAGGCCGCCTTCGATATTTTCGATCAGGTCGGCGATGATTTCACGAAAGCGGGGATGTTCGGTACTGTCGCGCAGGTCGGCCAGGCCTTCCAGCAGCGGTACGCCGGCAGCGCTGATCTGCTCCATGTGGAAGCAGAAATTGATCAGATCCTGGCGCTTGATCGGGCGTTTGAGCAGGGAAAAGGTCTGCTGCCTTGCCGCCTTGCAGTTGATCAGGTCCAGTTCCATCCGTTTCAGGCGCAGTTCCAGGTCGGAAAGGTTGGTGGCATCCATGTTGCCACGGATTATCCTGCCTTCGGTATCCATGGCCTGGTAGGCGAACATGCCCATCAGGCCAGCCTGTCGGTGAAGTCCACCACGCGTGACACTTCCTCGAGCGAGGTGGTGCCGCCCAGTACGTGGCGTATCCCGTCTTCCACCAGGGGGCGGAATCCCGATGACAAGGCCATGTTTTTGATTTCGCGGGCGGTGGCATGGTGCGCGACCAGCTCATCTATCTCGGCATTCATCTTGAGCAGCTCCATGATCGCCAGGCGGCCCTTGTAACCATGGTTGTTGCAATGTTCGCAGCCGACTGCACGATAGATCGTGATATTCGGATTTTCCCCATTCATGCCGAGCAGACGCTGCTCCAGCGCGTCGGGCCGGATCGGCTGTTTGCAGTGGATGCAAAGCCGGCGAACCAGCCGCTGGGCGATTACGCCGATAATATTGCCGGCCATGATATTGGGCGTAATGCCGATGTCCAGCAGGCGGGAGATCGCGCCAATCGCCGAGTTGGTGTGCAGGGTGGAATAGACTTGATGGCCGGTCATGGCGGCGCGGAAGGCCATCTCCGCCGTTTCGGTGTCGCGGATCTCGCCTACCAGGATGATGTCCGGATCCTGCCGCATCATGGAACGGATGCCGCTGGCAAAATCCATTTTGGCGGCTTCGTTGACCGAGGTCTGGCGGATCATGTTCATCGGGTATTCCACCGGGTCTTCCAGCGTCATGATGTTGACGCTCTCGGTGTTGATGTGATTCAGGATGGAATACAGGGTGGTAGTCTTGCCGCTGCCGGTCGGGCCGGTGACCAGGATGATACCTTCCGGCCGGGCCAGCATCAGCTTGAGCAGGGTCAGGTCGTTTTCGCCCAGGCCGAGACCGTCCAGGGGCACGATGCCCTTTTGCCGGTCGAGAATACGCAGCACGATATTTTCGCCGTGGGCGGTGGGCTGCGCCGAGACGCGGAAATCCACCGAGCGCCCGGAGAAGGTGATGGAAATTCGCCCGTCCTGGGGTGCGCGGGTCTCCGCGATGTTCATGTTGCTCATGACCTTCAGCCGTACCACCATTGCCGGCCAGTAGGTTTTGTGCAGGCTGCGGATCTGCCGCAATACGCCGTCGATGCGGTAGCGGATGCGCAGGAAAAGTGGTTCCGGCTCGAAGTGGATGTCGGAGGCGCCGTGCTGCACTGCATCGGCCAGCAGCGCGTCCATCAGCCGCACCAGCGGATGGCTGTATTCGCCGGAAATGGTTTGTATGCTTTGATAATCGACTTCTCCGGTTTCGATTTCATGCAGGATGCCGTCGATGGACAGTTCAAACCCGTAATACTGGTCGATGGCATGCATGATTTCGGAGACGCCCGCCAGCACCGGCATGACGTCGATGTCCTTGCCCAGCATGGCGCTGATCTGGTCCAGCGCGACGATATTGTGGGTGTCGGCCATCGCCAGAACCAGCGTGCGGCGCTCCCTGTCGAATTCCAGCGGGAAGACTTGATAGCGCTTGGCGGCGTCCTTATGAACCAGCGCGAGCGCGGCGGCATCGACCACCAGGTGGGCCAGATCCGTACTCTGCTGGTTGAGGTTTTCGCTTAGCGCTTCACGTATCGTTGCTTCGGTGGCAAAGCCGAGGGAGATGCACAGCATGCCCAGTTGGTTGCCGGTGCGTTTCTGTTCAAGCAGGGCAATGCGCAACTGGTCGTCGCTGATGATGCCTTTTTCGACCAGCAGGCGTCCGAGGGGGAGTTTGGGCTGTTCCGTCATGGCGTTCAGTTTGCCGCAGGTTGCTGTAGTTCCTGGATACGGCGCTGAACCGCGAGTTTATCGAAACTCGCGGGGCCGCTCTGGGCCAGCGCGCGCTGGTAGTAATCCAGCGCCAGTTTGCCCTGGCTCAGGTGTTCCAGACTGATGGCGAGATTGAAGGCATAGTCGGCATTGCCCGGCGTACTGCTGTAGGCGCGGAAATAAGCCTGCTGTGCTTCGGCCCAGCGCGATTGCTGGGAGTATAAATTTCCCAGGGCGAAGTGAATGGCGCCAGCCTGGGGGTTTTGCGCCAGAATCTTTTTCAGGCGGCTTTCGCTCTGCACCGGGTCGATTTGTCCCTGCGATCCGATCAGCCCTGCCAAAGCCTCCGGATCTGAAGGATCGAGCTCCAGTAATTTCGCATAATATGCCGCCGCCTGCCCGGTCTGCTTCCGGTTCAAGGCGACAGCCGCCAGACCCAGCAGGGCGTCGCGGTTGTTCGGTTCCTGTTGCAGGATTTTGTGATACTGCTGTTGCGCCACTTCGATATTGCCGGAAATAAATGCCTGATAGGCTCCGCTAAGCGTCGGGTTAACCTGATTGGCGGCAATGTTCTGACGGAATCGAATGGCCGGTTTTTCCTCGGGCGACCCCGACCCGCTACGGGCCGAAGCGCGTGTGGAATCGGTTGCTCCGGCGGGCTCAAGTTCGTTGCGGGTTGAAGCCGGTGCGGCGGTTATCGGGGGCGGGTTCGGCTGGGACGTGTGAGCGGGTTCTTTTTCTGCTTCTGGCGTAATGGCAATCGGCACATTCTTCGCCTGAGCGTCGGGGGAGCCTGGAGTGGGCGCTACGGTAGCTGCCGCTTGCGGTGCAGGCATGGCGGTTTGTGGCGCCTGACCGGACATCAGGGCGGTGAAGCCGCTGGATGCGACCGGCCAATAATAAGCACTGCCACCAACGACGCTGGCGGCGATGCCCAGGGATATGCTGGCGATCAATAGCTTACGGCTGTTTGCCGGCTGCTTGGCGGTAAATACTGATTTGGCATACGATCTTTCACGCGCTTCAGCGCGGCCATCATCGGCACTTTGATCTGCCATGGAGCGTAAAGCCGGCCCCTGCGGCGTCATATGTAGCGGAGCGGTGTTGTCCTGGGCATCGGTCTGGAGGGCAGGCCGGCCAGAATTACTGCCAGTGGGCTTGGATGCGTTTTCTGCCGGGGGCGGAAGATCATATGCTCCGCCAGGAGACTCCGCCGCGCTACCCTCGTCCGGGGGTGAAAGGTCATACGCGTCAAGAGCAAGCTCCGGGGCGGCTGTGACGGGTTCAGTGCGGTCTGGAGCGAGGTTTGATCCGGACTTGATCGGAGTAGCCGGATCCAGCCCGTCTGGCAAGTCCAGATCGTGCGCGGCGATAATCAGCGGAAATGCGTTGTTACTGTCGGGTGGCGCGATATGCGGTTCCAGCCCAAAATCCGGCTCAAAGGAGGGCGCAATTTCCAGCGCGAGGCCGGATTGCTGGGTTTGCCCAGAAATATCGCGGCCAGGTGCGGATGCCTGCCCATGCGGAATCGTATGTCCCTGCTTGGCGCGCTCGGCTTTTTTCAGCGCCTCCATCAACAGGCTCATGGCGCTGTCGCCCCCACTTTGGCTGATTCGGGCAAGGGGTTGGGTGCCGCGTCGCGCGGGTCCTTGAGGGTGTTTTCATTGGGCAGGAAGCTGCGGTAGGCCTTGTAGTCGCCATCGAGACTTGCATCCTTGACCACTGCCGGGCGCAGAAAGATCACCAGTTCTGTTTTGGTGGTTTTGTCGTCCCGATTGCTGAAAATGTTACCCAAAACAGGAACTTGTGACAGGCCGGGTATGCCGTCGGTGGATTTGTTTACCACGTCCTCCATCAGCCCACCCATCATGGCGGTCTGCCCGCTGTTGATCTTGAGGATGGATTCCATTTCCCGGACCTGGATTTCGGGGATTAAATTTTTTACCGCGCCAGTCAGGATCGGGTTGGGATCGGTCACATAGCGCAGGATGCGGGAAATGGTGGGCCGTACGTTGAGCGTGATGGTGTCATTCTCGTCGATTTGCGGTGTGACGCTCATGACGAAGCCGACCGGCAGGGTGTTCAGAGTGGACGTGTAGGTGGGCGGTGTGATGACGCCGCTGCTGACCGAGCCGGGCGTAACGCTGATAGTAAAATAGATCCGGTTGTCCACTACCTTGAGCAGCGCGGTCTGATTGTTCAGCGCACTGATTTTCGGGCTGGACAACACTTTGACGTTGCCGAAGGTGCTGAGCAACTGGACAGCGCCGGCGATGCTGCCGCTGTTGGAATAGCCGATGGTCATGCCCTTGCTCGCGCTGGCGAAAGCGGTGTCGGCCAAGGGGATTTTTCCTCCGGCGGCAGCGAAGCCGGGAGAGATTTGGTCGATCAGATTGTTCTGGATTGTCGGGGTCAGATTGGTGTCACCGAGAATGGCGGAAATCAGCGCCTGCCGGTTGGGGTCGGGCAGCGTATTGACGACGTTGGCAAGGTCGGTGCCTACCAGGTTTTGTCGCAGGGTAAAGCCGGCGCCGAAGGCGACGCGCTTCCAGTCGATGCCGGATTGGTACTCGTCGTTGAGCTGGACTTCGACGATGGTGGCCTCAATCAGCACCTGGCGCTTGGCGCTGACCAGCACTTGGTCGAGGAATTCCTGGATTTTTTCATGCTGGCGGCTGGTGGCGCGCACCGCGATCAATCCGGCTTCCGCGTTGACAATCACGGAAGCGGCCTCGCGGAAGGTGGTGCGGCGCACGGTGGTCATGCCGGCATTGGTCAGAGAGGTTGGGTTGGGGCTGGAGGCGATGGAGGTTGCTGCCTTGCTGTTCTTGCCAATGGTGGGTAGCACACCGGTGCCAGTCGTGGTCTGGTTACCGGATTGTTCGGTGGTGGTTTCGGAGGAGCCGTCCGGAAGAATTTTGTCGGTTTCGCGCAGGATGTCCTTGATGTTTTGTACCAGAGTTCCCCAGAAGTGGTTGTTCGACGTGTTGGTAACCTGAGTTGTGGAATTGTTGTTGCCCGCACCAGCCGCGCCGCTCCCCCCGACTCCGCCGCTGCCGATGCCGCCGCTGCCGGTGGTTGCGATCTGAGTGGCAATGTTGACGTTGCTGCTGGCGTCGCGCGAAATGTTGACGTAGTCGATCTTGTAGTTACGCAGGAAAGGCGTGTCCGGCATGACCGTCAGGTTCGACCCATCCAGTTCGTAGCGCATGTCCACCTGTTTGGCGATGCGGTTGAGCAGTTGCGGCAGGGTCTGGTTGAGGGCGTTGAGCGTGACGCTGCCCTCGATGCCGGGATGAAGGTCGATGTTCAGCCTGGCGTCCCGCGCCAGCGCAAACAGCAGTTCCTGCACCGCGACATTGTTTACGACGACGCTATAGGTTTCCACCTTGGGCGCGGCTTTTGGCGGGGCCAGCGATGCGGTCTGCTGTACCGGTTGGGGAATGTTGCCAGCGGGGCGGGGTTCGTCCTTGAGGTGGCCGGTCGACGGCGTGGCGGGCTGTGTGCCGCAAGCGGCCAGCAGGAGACAACCGGCAATGGCGATCAAAGCTTTGTTCATGAGCGCAAGATTACCACCTAGGGCATTCTAAATCAATCTGTTAGAGGGTGTTTTTAAATTCGATTGTCGAGGATTTTAGCTTATTGCTGTTCAATTTCATCCTTGATGCCTTTGATTGTGCGTAGGGCCGGGCGGGCGGCCCGGTAATTGGCGGGTAGCCTGGTGATGGCTGTGATGGCCTGCTCCCGTGGAGAAAAAGAACCGAGAACGATGCCGAATCGGTGCTTGCTGGTGCCGCCGGTACTGGCGGGATGAATGGGGTAAATGTAAATATCCTGCAACCCGATTTCTTTCTTGATGTTGTCCAGAGTTTGCGTTATCCGGGGCGAAGCATCGGATTCGGTGAGCGCCATCAACTGGATGGTGTAGTGGCCACCGTCCTCGCTGGCCAGCCAGGCATGGGTGGCGTCCAGTTGTTGCTGCAACAGGGTCGGTATGGGCGCCGTTGCCGCCGGTTCGCTGCGGGCTGGAGCCTGTGCGGAGTCGGATGCGACAGGCTTGTTTTGCTGCACCGGGGGTGCGCTGGGCGTTGTTTGCGCAGGTTTTTTCTGTGGGGTGGGTTGAGGTGCGGTTGCCACAGGCTTTTCATCGGTGGGTGGCATGGTGACGGGTGAAAGCGTAGTTTCGTTGGCGGGCTGGGCTGGCGATAAAGGTTCTGGCGTCGGCGCTGTTTGGGCGGCGGGCGGCGGCACAATTTCGCTGGCCGGCTGGGGCGCGGGTGCCGGCATCTGCACGGCGGGGGTCAGCGGCATGTTGGCATAGTATTGCCAGCCGGCTCCGAGCCCTACCCCCAGCGAGACCAGTGTTACGGCAAGGCCGATTTTTTTCAGGGATGGGCGAGAGGTCGCAGCGATGTAGAATTCACTGTCGGCGATTGCCGCTTTTACCTGCTTGGGCCGGATATCGTGGGTATTCTCGGAGAATGCTGCGAGCAGCGCCTTGTCGGCGAGGATGTTGATGCGCCGCGTAATGCCTCTGGAAGCGGCGTTGATCAGCTTGATTGCGCCCGCGTCGAAAATTTCCGGTCCCCGGTAACCGGCTGCGTGCATGCGGAACATCAGGTATTCCGCAATATCCTTCCGGGATAGCGGGGGAACGGCAAAGCTGTGCGTGATCCGTTCCTTGAGTTGCCGCATTCTTGGCAGCCCCAGGCTTTCGTCCAGATCAGGCTGGCCGAACAGAATAATTTGCAGCAGTTTGTGGTGCGCGGTTTCAAGATTGGAAAGCAGGCGAATTTCTTCCAGGGTGTCGAGCGGCATGGCTTGGGCTTCTTCGACCAAAAGCACAACCTGTTTGCCGACAGAATGTTTTTCGATCAGATAATCCTGTATCTGGTGCAAGGTCTCGCTGGCGCGCAGGCCTTCGGTGGCGAGCCCGAGCTCGGCGGCAATGACGTAAAAGACTTCGTCCCGGTTCAGGCTGGGGTTGGCCAGGTAGATCGCTTCCACGTTTTCCGGCATCCGGCTTTCCAGCATCCGGCACAATACGGTCTTGCCGCTGCCGATTTCACCGGTAACCTTGACGATACCCTCGCCGTGGGTGATGGCGTAAAGCAACGCGTCCAGGATTGCGCCGCGGTTGCCGCCCGTATAGAAGAACCCGGTGTTAGGCGTGATCTTGAAGGGGAGTTGGTTCAGGCCAAAGTGGTCAAGATACATGGCGTACCCAATGTTGAGCGATTTTTAGAATGGTTGTGCCACAAACTGTCAGTGCGGGATGGGGAAAATTCCTGGCCCAGCCGGCCATGCAGTTCGTGGATTATAAGTTGTTATAATGCCAGCCGATGGAAAAATCGACAAATAACCCTGGTTTGCTGCATACGTCTCCGCATGAGCCGATAGCGGATCGGAGTGCCGCTTGCGACCGCGCTGAAGCGCGTGAAAGATCGTATGTGGGTAGCGTGGGCTGGGAACATCCGCAGTGGCAGGGATGTTTCTACCCGGACGAGTTGCCGCCGGAGTGGCGGCTGACTTTTTACAATACCGCTTTTACCTGTGTTTACCTGGGTTATGAAGAGTGGTCGAAGCGCGATCTGCAAACCCTGTCCGGTTGGGTGGAAGATACGCTGGAGCCGTTTTGTTTTGTGCTGGAACGCAATCCAGACGGGCCATCGGAGGGTGACCAGGCCAGGCTGGATGTGCTGGCGCCGCGTATTGGATCACCCGGCGGGCGGATTATCTGGCTGGAGGGCAAACCTGATCTGAAGATGCTGGCGGGTGAGTTGCAACGGCTTGCCGGGAGTGCCGCCCCGATTTACCTGATCAGCCGCGATCAAAGGCTGGAGGCGATGAATCAGGTAAAGACCTTGCTGGAAATTATGGGGGTGTGATTGTTGCCTGCGCCAAGCTAGTTTAGAATGTGCGCTTTCGTTGAAAAGATAAAAAAATTAAGTGTCAGCCGAAAACCTCGTTGAAATCAGCGATCTCAACTTCTCCTATGACAAGCGCCCGATCCTCAAGGGGATCAACATGCGTATTCCGCGCGGGAAGATTGTCGCCATCATGGGGCTGTCCGGCTGCGGCAAGACCACGACGCTACGCCTGATCGGTGGTGCGCTCAAGGCCACCACGGGCAGCGTCAAGGTGGCAGGGCAGGAGATGCACGATCTGGATCAGGACGGGCTGTACCGAATGCGCCGCAAGATGGGTATGTTATTCCAGTTCGGCGCGCTGTTTACCGATTTGTCGGTATACGAGAACGTCGCTTTCCAGATGCGTGAGCATACCGACCTGCCGGAAAGCATGATTCGCGATTTGGTGATGATGAAGCTTCATGCCGTGGGGTTGCTCGGCGCGCACGACCTGATGCCGTCCGAGCTATCCGGCGGCATGGCGCGGCGGGTGGCGCTGGCGCGGGCGATTTCGCTTGATCCGATGCTGATCATGTACGATGAGCCGTTTGCCGGCCTTGATCCCATTTCGCTGTCGGTGATCGGCAACCTGATTCGGCGCTTGAACGATGCGCTGGGGGCAACCACGATTCTGGTGACCCACGATATCCAGGAGTCGCTGAAAATCGTGGATTATGTTTATTTCATGTCGGATGGCGTCGTCGTGGCGGAAGGTACCGCCGACGAGATCAAGGCTTCGAGCCTGCCATTCGTCCACCAGTTCGTATGGGGCGAAATCGACGGGCCAATGTCCTTTCATTATCCGAGTGCGCCTTACCGAAAAGATTTGATGCTGGAGACACCTATAAATGCCGCATAGAAAAATTGGTTTTGGCCTGCGCAGTATCGGACACTCCCTGATTGACGGCGTGTGGCGTCTGGGCTATGCCAGCCGCTTCTTTTTCGTCACTTTGATCAGTTCCGGTGCGAGTTTCCGGCGGATTCACCTGACCATCCGCGAGATTTATTTCAGCGGCGTGATGTCGCTGATCATCATCATTGTCTCGGGCCTGTTCGTCGGCATGGTGCTCGGTTTGCAGGGTTACGAAACCCTGCAAAAATACGGTTCCGAGTCGGCGTTGGGCTCGCTGGTGGCGCTGTCGCTGGTGCGCGAGCTGGGGCCGGTGCTGGCCGCCCTGCTGTTCGCCAGCCGCGCCGGTTCGGCCATCACCGCCGAGATTGGCCTGATGAAGGCGACCGAACAGATCTCCGCGATGGAAATGATGGCGGTCGATCCGATCTCGCGCGTGGTGGCGCCGCGTTTCTGGGCTGGCGTGATTTCCATGCCCCTGCTGGCGGCGATGTTTTCCGCCATCGGCGTGTTCGGCGGCTACCTGGTCGGCGTGGTGCTGATCGGGGTGGACGAAGGTTCGTTCTGGTCGCAGATGCAGGCGGCGGTCGATTTCCGCCAGGACATCGTGAACGGCGTGATCAAGAGTGTGGTGTTTGGTATCGCGGTGACCGCGATTGCCTTGTTCGAGGGATACGATGCCCCGCCCACGGCGGAAGGCGTATCCCATGCAACCACCCGCACGGTGGTGACCTCTGCGCTGGCTGTGCTGGCGCTGGACTTTATTTTAACGGCATTCATGTTTCGGGGAGTGTAGGTTTATGGAGCGTACAACGCTGGATTTATGGGTGGGCGCGTTTGTGGTGGGAGGTTTGATTGCGCTGACGATTCTGGCTTTCAAGGTGGGAAACCTGGGCGGCTATGACGGATCGGAGGCCTATATGGTGTATGGGGAATTCGACAACATCGGCGGCCTCAAGATCAAGGCGCCGATAAAGAGTTCCGGCGTAGTGGTCGGACGGGTTGCGGATATCCAGTTCGACAATGGCAAATTCCGGGCGCGCGTGTCCATGCGTATCGGCAAGCAATTCCAGTTTCCCAAGGATACCAGCGCCGCCATTCTGACTTCCGGCCTGCTCGGTGAGCAATACATCGGCCTGGAAGCGGGTGGAGACGAGGCGAACCTGAAAAATGGCGACAAGTTCCGTCTGACCCAGTCGGCGATGGTGCTGGAGCAACTGATCGGCCAGTTCCTTTTCAGCAAGGCGTCTGAAGATGGCGACAAGAAAAAGGCCGATGGCGGCGACAAAAAGGCCGTAGCGCAATAATTTATCTGGAGAACATTATGAAAAAAGCGTTTTATCGTGCCCTGTTCCTGATGGCGATTTTTGGCGGTGCCACAGCGGCTGCTGTAGCAGCGGAAGTCGCACCCGATGTGCTGGTCAAGGAAACCTCCCAGGATGTTCTGGCGATCGTCAAGAAGGACAAGGACATCCAGGCGGGGAACAAAAAGAAGATCTATGAACTGGTGGACGCCAAGGTGTTGCCCCATTTTGATTTCAGGCGCATGACCATGCTGGCGGTCGGCAAGGACTGGCGCCAGGCAACACCGGCCCAGCAGGAAGCGCTGGTGAAGGAATTCCGTACATTGCTGGTGCGCACTTACTCCACCTCGTTGACCGCTTACAAAAATCAGGTTATCGAATACAAACCCCTGCGAGCGCAGGCCGGGGAAACCGACGTGGTGGTTCAAACCGTGGTCAAGCAGCCGGATGGACAGCCGCCGGTTCCCATCGACTATCGCCTGCTGAAAAACGGCACCTGGAAGGTCTACGATGTGATTGTGGATAACATCAGCTTGGTGACCAACTACCGCAGTTCGTTTTCCAGCGAAATACGTAAATCCGGAATTGACGGTTTGATCAAGTCGCTAGTCGACAAAAACCATTCCGGCGAGAACGCGGGCTCCAAAGGCTAGCCGGCATGATCGTACAAGACGGCGCCAATTTCCGTATTCAGGGCCCGGTCACGCTCGATAACGCCCGTGCCGTGCTGGCCGATGGGCTGAAGCAGTTCGATCGTGATGGTCTGGCGGTCGATCTGTCCCAACTGGAAGAGGTGGATTCCGCCGCCATCAGCCTGTTGCTGGAGTGGTTGCGCGCAGCGCAGCGCAGTGGGCGCAAACTCAGCTTCACCCATCTTCCGGACAACCTGAAGAGCCTGGCGACCCTGTACGGCGTGCTTGATCTGATCCAGTCAGCTTGACCCTGTCCCTGATTCTCCGCCTGTCGTGACCCCCGCAATCGAGATTCGCGAAGTGCACAAGCGCTTCGGCAGCCTCCATGCGTTGCGCGGCGTGAACCTGACAGTGGAGCAAGGCGAGTTCTTTGCCCTGCTCGGCCCCAACGGCGCCGGAAAAACCACCCTGATCAATATCCTCGCCGGGCTTGCCCGTGTGACGCAAGGTCATTGCGCCGTGCTGGGCCATGACGTGGTGACCGATTACCGCAATGCACGGAGCGTTCTTGGCGTCGTGCCGCAGGAGCTGGTTTATGATGCATTTTTCACGGTGCGTGAAATGCTGCGCTTTCAGTCCGGCTATTTCGGCCTGAAAAAGAACGATGCCTGGATCGACGAGCTGCTGCACAACCTGGGTCTGACCGACAAGGCCGATATTTATACCCGCCTGCTGTCCGGTGGCATGAAACGCCGGGTGCTGGTGGCGCAGGCGCTGGTGCACAAACCGCCGGTGATCGTGCTGGACGAGCCGACCGCCGGCGTGGACGTGGAGTTACGTCAAAACCTGTGGGAATTCATCCGGCGCCTGAACCGCGACGGTCACACCATCGTGCTCACCACCCATTATCTGGAAGAAGCCGAAGCCCTGTGCAACCGCGTTGCCATGCTGAAGCAGGGGCAGGTCATCGCGCTCGACACCACGCGCAATCTGCTCAGCGCCCACGCGGCAACCCAGGTTCGATTGAGACTGAACCCGAGCCAGCTACCTGATGCCTTGCAACCGCTACTTGCCGGCGAAGAAGCCGGTTGGTTTCGGCTGACGCTGAACGACTGCGCCGCGCTCGAAGGCGTGCTGGCAAGCTTACGCAAGGCGAACGTGGCGGTGGCCGACCTCGAGGTATCCAAGCCCGATCTGGAAGATGTGTTCCTGCGAATCATGGGAAAAGCGGCATGACCGGCCTGTGGACGTTGTTCTACAAGGAACTGCTGCGCTTCTGGAAGGTCAGCCTGCAAACCATCCTGTCGCCGCTGGTATCGACGCTGCTGTACCTGCTGATATTTTCCCATGTGCTGGAGGCGCACGTGCAGGTCTATCCCGGCGTGGGCTACACGGCGTTCCTGATCCCCGGCCTGGTGATGATGGCCATGCTGCAGAATGCCTTCGCCAACAGTTCGTCCAGCCTGATCCAGTCGAAAATGAACGGCAATATCGTGTTCCTGCTGTTGCCGCCGCTGGCCTACTGGGAATTCTTTACTGCCTATATTGCGGCGGCGGTGGTGCGCGGCCTGATGGTCGGGGCGGGTGTGGGGCTGGTGAGTTTGTGGTTCACCGCGCTACCGCTGGCTCACCCTTTGTGGATGGCGCTATTCGCGCTGGCGGGATGTGTCATGCTGGGCGCAATCGGCATCATTACAGCGCTGTGGGCGAGCAGTTACGACCAGATGGCGGCAGTGCAAAATTTCCTGATCATGCCGCTGACCTTCCTGTCCGGCGTGTTCTATTCGATCCACTCGCTACCGCCATTCTGGCAGGCGCTGTCGCGCTACAACCCGATATTCTATTTGATCGACGGGTTCCGCTACGGCTTCTTCGGCGCATCGGATGTTTCACC
This sequence comes from Sulfuricella sp., assembly GCA_028713975.1. Lineage (GTDB taxonomy): Bacteria > Pseudomonadota > Gammaproteobacteria > Burkholderiales > Sulfuricellaceae > Sulfuricella. The sequence continues at coordinate 89,958 of JAQTNE010000002.1, read as the reverse complement.
GCTGCTGGGGCTGTCGATTGTCGGCGTTTGCTGTTTGGCATTATCATTAGCAACTTTGGCTCTGCTCAAGAGCGGCTATAAATTACGGAATTAAGATGACGACGACACCGGAAGCGATCAAGAGTTATATTGAACAAGGCCTGGATTGCGAACATATCCAAATTGAAGGCGACGGTCGCCATTTCGAGGCGGTGATCGTCAGCAAAGCCTTCGAGGGCAAGGGCATGGTGCAGCAGCACCAGCTCGTCTACCGGGCGCTGGGCGACAGAATGCATGAAGAAATTCACGCTCTGTCGATGAAAACCTTCACCCCGGAACAATGGTCAAAGCAAGGTTAAAATAGAAACGGTTAGTCGTTATTTTTAGAATTTTAGGAGTGAACATGGATCAGAACGCAGTGGAAAACATCAAGAAGACCGTGACCGGAAACCCGGTTGTGCTGTACATGAAAGGTACCCCGCAGTTTCCGCAGTGCGGCTTTTCCGGGCTGGCGGCGCAAGTGCTCAAGGCCTGCAATGTGACCAACTATGTCGCGGTGAACGTGCTGGCAGATGCCGAGGTTTACGAGAATCTCAAGTATTACGCTAACTGGCCGACTTTCCCCCAGCTTTATATCAAGGGCGAACTGATCGGCGGCTCCGACATCATGAAAGACCTGTACGAAAAGGGCGAATTGCAGAAACTGCTGGAAAGTGCAAAGGCCTGAAATGGATAAGCTCGTCATCCAGGGCGGCATTCCCCTCTCCGGCGAAATTCGTATTTCCGGTGCGAAAAATGCTGCCTTGCCGATTCTGTGTGCAGCGATTCTGACCGAAGGCCCGCTCCAGATCGGCAACGTCCCGCACTTGCGCGACGTCACCACCATGCTCGAGCTGATCAACCAGATGGGCGCGGAAGTGTCGGTCAACGACCGCCTCGGGGTGGAAATTTCTGCCCGCAACATGACCAACCTGGTGGCGCCCTATGAGCTGGTGAAAACCATGCGCGCCTCGATCCTGGTACTCGGGCCGATGCTGGCCCGCTTCGGCGAAGCGCGGGTGTCGCTGCCGGGCGGCTGCGCCATCGGCTCGCGTCCGGTTAATCTGCACATCAAGGGCTTGCAGGCGATGGGCGCGGAAATCGACATCGAGCATGGCTACATCCTGGCCCGCGCGAAGCGGCTCAAGGGCGCGCGGATATTCATGGATATTGTCACCGTCACCGGCACCGAAAACCTGATGATGGCGGCCGCGCTGGCGGACGGCACCACCGTGCTGGAAAACGCCGCGCGTGAGCCGGAAGTGGTCGATCTGGCAAACTGTCTGATCGCCATGGGTGCAAAAATCGAAGGCGCAGGCGGCGACGTGATTACCGTGCATGGTGTCGAACGCCTGCATGGCGCGGCTTACAAGGTGATGCCGGATCGCATCGAGACCGGTACCTTCCTGGTTGCCGCCGCCGCCACCGGCGGCAAAGTGTTGCTCAAGGATACGCGCCCGGACATCCTCGATGCCGTGCTGGAAAAGCTGCGCGAAGCCGGGGCGCACATCGAATGTACCGACGACACCATTAGCCTGAAAATGACTGGGCCGCTCAAGTCGGTCAACCTGCGCACCGCTCCCTACCCGGCTTTTCCCACCGATATGCAGGCGCAGTTCATGGCGCTGAATGCCGTGGCGGACGGCACCGCCACCGTCACCGAAACGATTTTTGAAAACCGCTTCATGCACGTGCAAGAGCTGCGCCGCCTCGGCGCCGTCATCGAAACCGAGGGCAACACCGCCGTGGTGCGCGGCCAGCCCGGACTGAGCGGCGCCACGGTGATGGCCACCGACTTGCGCGCCTCGGCCAGCCTGGTTGTAGCCGGTCTGGTTGCGCAAGGCGAAACTACGGTGGAACGGATTTATCATATCGACCGCGGCTACGAATGCATCGAGGAAAAACTGTCGCAACTCGGGGCAAGAATCAAACGGGTGCATTGATCCTGAAAAGCAGTTAACCGCCGATTAACGCAGATAAACGCCGATGAACCGTTTTTATCAGTGCAAGCAGGATCGTCTTGCCTAAGGTAATACACTGGCAATCCAGTCATAACTGGTTTGTTTCTGTCTATCTGCGTTAATCGGTGTTCATCGGCGGTGAATGGCCGTTTTAAGGTTGATTGTGCTGAACTGCGGTAAAATCTTTCTTTTTCTGAAATTTTGCATATGACCGGCATTACCATCGCCCTTTCGAAGGGCCGCATTTTCGAGGAAACCGCGCCGCTGCTGAAAGCGGCGGGGATTATTCCGCTCGACGACCCAGAAACCTCGCGCAAGCTGATTCTCGACACCAACCAGCCGGAAATTCGCCTGATCATCGTGCGCGCTTCCGACGTGCCGACCTACGTCCAGTACGGCGCGGCCGACATCGGCATCGCCGGCAAGGACGTGCTCAACGAGCATAACGGCGACGGGCTCTACCAGCCGCTGGACTTGCAGATCGCGCGCTGCCGCATGATGGTGGCGGTGCCGCTTGGTTTCGATTACGAAAACGCCGTGCGTCAGGGCGCGCGTCTGCGCGTCGCCACCAAATACCTGCAAACCGCCCGCGAACACTTCGCGCGCAAGGGCGTCCACGTCGACCTGATCAAGCTGTACGGTTCGATGGAGCTCGCGCCGCTGGTCGGGCTGGCCGACGCCATCGTCGACCTGGTGAGCAGCGGCGGCACGCTCAAGGCCAACCACCTCGTCGCCGTCGAAGAAATCATGCAGATCAGCTCGCGCCTGGTGGTGAATCAGGCAGCACTCAAACTGAAGCGCGACAAGATCCAGCCGATCCTCGATATTTTTGCCGAGACTGTCGCCAAGGCAGGCTGATCCGGTAAAATTCGCTTACTTCGTTATCGGTTCAAACCATCATGATCAATATCAAACGCTATGCCACTTCCCAGCCCGATTTCCAGGCACGCCTGACCGACCTGCTGGCCTTCGAGGGCGCGCAGGACGACGCCATCGACACCGTGGTCGCCGGCATCTTGCGCGATGTCAAAATGCGGGGTGACGCCGCCGTGCTGGAATACACCCAGCGCTTCGACAAGCTGGATATCGCTTCCGCCGCCGATATGGAGCTGTCGCAGTCGCGCCTCAAGCAGGCGCTCGACGACCTGCCCGCCGAGCAGCGCGACGCGCTGAAAAAAGCCGCCGAGCGGGTGCGGGTCTATCACGAAAAACAATTGATGCAATCCTGGAGCCACACCGAGGCCGACGGCACCATGCTTGGCCAGCAGGTCACGGCGCTCGACCGGGTCGGCCTGTACGTGCCCGGCGGCAAGGCGGCCTATCCTTCGTCGGTGCTGATGAACGCCATTCCCGCCAAGGTGGCCGGGGTGAAGGAACTGATCATGGTGGTGCCGACGCCGGGCGGCGTGGTCAACGAACTGGTGCTGGCCGCTGCGGCAGTGTGCGGCGTGGATCGGGTGTTCACCATCGGCGGCGCCCAGGCCGTTGGCGCGCTGGCCTACGGCACGCAGACCGTGCCGCAGGTGGACAAGATCGTCGGCCCCGGCAACGCCTATGTCGCCGCCGCCAAGCGCCGCGTGTTCGGCGTGGTCGGTATCGACATGGTGGCCGGGCCGTCCGAAATCCTGATCATTTGCGACGGCCAGACCGACCCGGACTGGATCGCGATGGACCTGTTTTCCCAGGCCGAGCACGACGAACTGGCCCAGTCCATCCTGCTCAGTCCAGATGCCGCCTTCATCGATGCGGTGCAAGCGAGCATCGAAAAACTGCTGCCGCAGATGCCGCGCCGGGAAATCATCCGCACCGCCCTGGAAGCGCGCGGCGCGTTGATCCAGGTGAAAGACCTAGACGAGGCGGCGGCCATCGCCAACTACATCTCGCCCGAGCATCTCGAGTTGTCCATCGAGGACCCGGTGGCGCTGACCAAAAAGATCAAGCATGCCGGCGCCATTTTCATGGGGCGGCAGACCTGCGAGGCGCTGGGCGATTACTGCGCCGGCCCCAACCATGTGCTGCCGACTTCGCGCACCGCGCGCTTCTCGTCGCCGCTGGGCGTCTACGATTTCCAGAAGCGCAGCAGCCTGATCATGGTGTCCAAGGCGGGCGCGCAGGTGCTCGGCAAGATTTCGATGGTGCTGGCCGAGGGCGAGGGTTTGCAGGCGCACGCCCGTTCCGCCGAATACCGCACGCTCTGAGCGCATGGGCACCACCGTCAATCCCTTCTGGAGCGAGGTTGTCAACGACCTGACGCCCTATGTGCCGGGCGAGCAGCCGAAGCTGCCGAACCTGGTCAAGCTCAATACCAACGAGAATCCCTACGGCCCTAGCCCCAAGGTGCTGGAGGCGTTGCGCGCCGAAGTGGGCGACACGCTGAGGCTCTATCCCGACCCCAACTGCGACCGCTTCAAGGAATCCGTCGCCGCCTTTCATGGCGTCACGCCCGCCCAGGTGTTCGTCGGCAACGGCTCGGACGAGGTGCTGGGCCACACCTTCCTGGCGCTGCTCAAGCACGATAAGCCGATCCTGTTCCCGGACGTGACCTACAGCTTCTACCCGGTGTATTGCGGGCTGTACGGCATCGACTACGAGCCGGTGGCGCTGACCGAATCGTTCGAGATTCGCGTCGACGATTATTTCAAGCCCAACGGCGGCATCATTTTCCCCAATCCGAACGCACCCACCGGTTGCGCACTGCCGCTGTCCGAAATCGAGCGCCTGCTGCAAGCCAATGCCAAGTCGGTGGTGGTGATCGACGAAGCCTACGTGGATTTCGGCGCCGAGTCCGCAGTCGGCCTGGTGAACCGCTACCCCAACCTGCTGGTCGTCCACACCCTGTCGAAGTCGCGCTCGCTGGCCGGCCTGCGCGCCGGTTACGCCATCGGCCATGTCGAATTGATCGAGGCGCTTACCCGCGTCAAGGACAGCTTCAATTCCTATCCGCTCGACCGCTTCGCCATCGCCGGGGCCGCCGCCGCGATGGCAGATCGCGCTTATTTCGAGCAAACCTGCCGCCGGGTCATCGCCTCACGCACCAAGCTGGTGGCCGATCTCAAGTCAATGGGCTGCGATGTGCTGCCGTCTGCCGCCAATTTCGTCTTTGCCCGCCACGCCCGGCGCGACGGCGCAAAACTCGCCGCCGCATTGCGCGAGCGCAGCATCCTGGTGCGGCATTTCAAGAACCCGCCGCGCATCGCGCAATTCCTGCGGATCACGGTGGGAACGGACGAACAGTGCGCTGCGCTGGTCGGGGCTTTGCGGGAAATTCTGGCCTGAAAAATCCGCGCCTCGTCACGCCCCGCTTTGACCCCTTGCCGTGCTGGGTTAGAATGAACAGAATTTCTTCTTCATTACCTTAAAGCAGAATCAAAATGCGTACCGCCCAAGTTGACCGGAATACCCTGGAAACCCAGGTGAGCGTCAAGCTGAATCTGGATGGCAGCGGCGTGGCCAAGCTGGCCAGCGGCGTGCCTTTCCTCGACCACATGCTGGACCAGATTGCACGGCACGGCCTGATCGATCTGGAAGTGGCCGCCAAGGGCGACTTGCACATCGACGCCCATCACACCGTGGAAGATGTCGGCATCACGCTGGGCCAGGCTTTCGCCAAGGCGGTCGGCGACAAGAAAGGCATCCGCCGTTACGGCCACGCCTATGTGCCGCTGGACGAGGCGCTGTCGCGCGTGGTGATCGACCTGTCTGGGCGTCCCGGCCTGGTGTTCGAGGCGGATTTCTCGCGTGGCACGATCGGCGAGTTCGATGTGGATCTGGTGCCGGAGTTCTTCCAAGGCTTCGTCAACCACGCCGGGGTGACCTTGCACATCGACAACCTGCGCGGCAAGAATTCGCACCATCAGGCAGAAACCATTTTCAAGGCTTTCGGACGCGCCCTGCGCATGGCCGTGGAGGCCGACCAGCGCCTGGGCGACGTGCTGCCTTCCACCAAGGGTAGCCTATAGTCGATGAGCGGCATTGCGGTCATTGATTACGGCATGGGCAACCTGCGCTCGGTGGCGAAGGCGCTGGAGCATGTCGCACCGGATGCGCGCATCATCGTGACCAGCGATGCCGCTGAGATTGCACGGGCCGACCGGGTGGTGTTTCCCGGCGTCGGCGCCATGCCGGACTGCATCCGCGAACTGGAGTTGCGCGGCTTGCGCGAGGCGCTGCTCGAAGCGGCGCGGATCAAGCCGTTCCTGGGCATCTGCCTGGGCATGCAGGCGCTGTTTGAATTCAGCGAAGAGGGCAATGCCGCCGGGCTGGGCGTGCTGCCGGGCCGGGTCAAGCTGTTTCCCGCCGAGGCGATGCACGATGCCGGCGGACAGCGCCTCAAAGTGCCGCACATGGGCTGGAACGAGGTGCAGCAGGCTGCACCGCACCCGATGTGGGCGGGCATCCCGGATGCGTCGCGCTTTTATTTCGTGCACAGCTATTATGTAGAGGCAGGCAATCCCGACATGGTTGCCGCGTATACCCTTTATCCTTTTCCGTTTACCAGTGCGGTGGCGACCAACAACATCTTCGCCGTGCAGTTCCACCCGGAAAAAAGCCAGGCCGCAGGGCTCCGGCTGCTGGCGAATTTTGTGGCCTGGGACGGAACGGCGACAGGCCAAAACTGATCTGAATTTCCTTGTAACTATATTGCTGCGACCATCATGCTGATTATTCCTGCGATTGACTTGAAAGACGGGCACTGCGTGCGTTTGAAACAGGGCTTGATGGAGGATGCCACGGTGTTCTCCGAAGACCCCGGTGCCATGGCCAAGCACTGGCTCGATGCCGGCGCGCGAAGGCTCCACCTGGTCGACCTGAACGGCGCCTTTGCCGGCAAGCCGGTCAACGGCAGCGCCATCCGCGCCATCGTCGATGCGGTCGGCACCGACATCCCGGTACAACTGGGCGGCGGCATCCGCGACCTGGAAACCATTGAACTTTATCTGGACAGCGGCATCAGTTACGTCATCATCGGCACCGCGGCGGTGAAGAACCCGGGGTTCCTGCATGAGGCGTGCTATGCCTTCCCCGGCCAGATCATCGTCGGCCTCGACGCCAAGGACAGCAAGGTGGCGGTGGACGGCTGGTCCAAGGTGACCGGCCACGACGTGATCGACCTTGCCAAGAAGTTCGAAGGCTACGGTGTGGAGGCGATTGTCTACACCGATATCGGCCGCGACGGCATGTTGACCGGCGTGAACGTCGAAGCCACCGTTAATCTGGCGCGAGCGCTCACTATCCCGGTTATTGCCAGCGGCGGCATCACCAATCTGGATGACGTTAAAAAACTGTGTGCAGTCGAGTCCGAAGGCATCATGGGCGCCATCACTGGACGGGCGATTTACGAAGGTACGCTCAACTTCGGCGAAGCGCAGAAGATGGCGGACGAACTGGGTGAAAAAATTTGAACCGCGGAGGACGCAGAGGACGCAGGGTAAACCTGGCTTTTCCTCCGCGTCCTCCGCGTCCTCTGCGGTGAGATAAAATGGGTTTGGCTAAACGCATTATTCCCTGCCTCGACGTGACCGATGGCCGCGTCGTCAAGGGCGTGAACTTCGTGTCGCTGCGCGATGCGGGCGATCCGGTCGAGATCGCGCGCCGCTATGACGAGCAGGGCGCGGACGAGCTGACGTTTCTCGACATCACCGCAAGCAGCGACAATCGCGGTTTGATCCTGCACATCATCGAAGAGGTCGCGGCGCAGGTATTCATCCCCCTCACCGTGGGCGGCGGCGTGCGCGCCGTCGATGACGTGCGGCGGCTGCTCAATGCCGGCGCCGACAAGGTCGGCATCAACACCGCCGCGGTAACCAACCCGCAACTGGTGGCGGATGCGTCGGCCCGCTTTGGCTCGCAGTGCATTGTGGTGGCGATCGACGCCAAGCAGGTGTCGGCAGCGGGCGAACCGCTGCGCTGGCATGTGTTCACTCACGGCGGGCGCAAGGATACCGGCCTGGATGCGGTGGAGTGGGCGAAAAAAATGGAAAGCATGGGCGCGGGCGAGATACTGCTTACCAGCATGGATCGCGATGGCACCAAGATCGGCTTTAACCTCGAGCTTACCCGTGCAGTGGCGGATGCGGTCGGCGTGCCGGTGATCGCCAGCGGCGGCGTGGGCAATCTCGATCACTTGGTTGACGGTGTCCTCAAGGGACATGCCGACGCGGTGTTGGCGGCGAGCATTTTTCACTACGGCGAATATTCCGTGGAGCAGGCCAAGCGTCATATGGCGCAGCATGGCATCGAGATGAGATTATGAGCGAAAAAGATATTTGGCTGAACAAGGTAAAGTGGTCTGATGATGGACTGGTGCCGGCCATCGCGCAGGACGCGACGAACGGGACGGTGCTGATGATGGCCTGGATGAACCGCGATGCGCTCAGGCTGACCGCCGAAAAAGGCGAGGCGGTGTACTGGTCGCGTTCGCGCAAGAGGTTGTGGCACAAGGGCGAGGAATCCGGCCATGTGCAGAAAGTGAAGGAAATCCGCCTTGACTGCGACGAAGACGTGGTGCTGCTCAAGGTCGAACAAGTCGGCGGCATCGCCTGTCACACTGGACGTAACCACTGTTTCTTCCAGCAACTGGATAAAAGCGGGAAGTGGGTGACGGTCGAGCCCATCCTGAAAGACCCGGCGGAGATATACAAAAAATGAGCGACGTTCTCAGCCGTCTGGCGGACATGCTGGAGGCGCGCAAGCAGGCCGACCCGGCCAGTTCCTATGTGGCTAAACTCTACGCCAAGGGACTGGACTCGATCCTGAAAAAGATCGGCGAAGAAGCCACGGAAACGGTGGTGGCGGCCAAGAATGGCGACCGCCAGCAAATCGTTTACGAAACCGCCGACCTGTGGTTTCATTGCATGGTGATGCTGGCCAGCCAGGGCGTGCGCCCGGAAGAAGTGCTCGACGAACTGGCGCGGCGCGAGGGGTTGTCCGGCCTGGTGGAGAAAGCGGCAAGGAAAGACCAATGAGCGACTGCATTTTCTGCAAGATCGTGGCGGGGGAGATTCCCAGCCGCAAGGTGTACGAGGATGGCGAACTGATCGCCTTCCACGATGTCAATCCTGCGGCACCGGTGCATTTCATGATTGTGCCGAAAGAGCACATCGCTTCGTTGGAGGACTGCCATGCCCGGCACGAATTATTACTGGGCCGCATTCTTCTGCTGGCGCCGCAATTGGCGAAGGAGCAGGGATTGCAAAATGGTTTCAAGACCGTGATCAACACCGGCAAAGGCGGCGGGCAGATGGTATTCCACCTGCACGTTCACATCATCGGCGGCGGCGAGTTGGCACACGTATAATTATCGAAGGAGATAGAAAATGGGTTCATTTAGCATCTGGCATTGGCTGATAGTCCTGGTGATCGTGCTGGTGGTGTTCGGCACCAAGAAGCTGCGCAATATCGGCGGTGACCTGGGCGGCGCGGTAAAGAGCTTCAAGGAAGCCGTCAAGGAAGAAGAAAAAACGCCGAAGATTGAAGGCGCGGCGCAGAAGGAAGGTCAGACCATCGAAGGCGAAGTCAAAAACAAGACTGTTTCCTAAATCGCCATGTTTGATTTCGCCTTTTCCGAGCTGGTGCTGATCGGCGTCGTCGCTCTGGTCGTCATCGGCCCGGAACGCCTGCCGAAGGTCGCGCGCACCGTCGGCCTGCTGTTCGGGCGGGCGCAACGCTATGTTTCCGAGGTCAAGGCCGACATCAATAACCAGCTCAAGCTGGAAGAGTTGCGCAAGATCGAATCGGAAATTCGCGAAGGAGCCGCGACTGCCGAGCACCTGATCATCGAGGAAACGCAAAGCGCCGGAAAAGAAATCAAGGCCGTAGCGGAGGCGGTTGCCGCGCCGGTCGCCGCCTTGCAAAAAGATGCTGATGCGTTAAAGCCGGTCGAAGCGCCGGTGCCGCAGCCGCCATCAACCACGCCGTCACCGCAGCTTGAACTGGGTCTGGATGCAGCGCACCCAGACCAGGCCGGAATCCCCTCCAAGTGACAGATCCAGAAATTACCGAAACGACCGAATCGTTCATCGCTCACCTGATCGAACTGCGCAACCGGCTGATCCGTGCGCTGATTGCGGTGGGGGTGGTGTTCGTCTGCCTGTTCCCTTTCGCCGGCGACCTGTACGCCATACTTGCACACCCGCTGCTCGCGGTGTTGCCCAAGGGCGGGCAGATGATCGCCACCGACGTGACCACGCCGTTTTTTGTGCCGATGAAGGTGGCGATGATGGCTTCCTTTGTCGTCGCGCTGCCCTATGTGCTCTACCAGATTTGGGCTTTCGTCGCGCCCGGCATGTACGCCCATGAAAAGCGCCTGGTTGCGCCGCTGGTGGTGGCCAGTACCGTGCTTTTTCTATGCGGCATGTCCTTCGCCTATTTTCTGGTGTTTCCGATCGTGTTCGGCTTCGTCACCTCGGTTGCGCCGCAGGGCGTGGCGGTGATGACCGACATCAACAAATATCTGGATTTCGTGTTGACCCTGTTCATCGCTTTCGGTATCACCTTCGAAGTGCCGGTGGCGGTGGTGGTGCTGGTGCGCATGGGGGTCGTCAGCGTGGCAAAATTACGCGAGATTCGCCCCTACATCATTGTCGGTGCGTTTGTGATCGGCGCTATTTTCACGCCGCCCGACGTGGTCTCGCAGATCATGCTGGCAGTGCCGCTGTGGCTGCTGTACGAGGTCGGCATCGTGGTTTCCGCGCTGATGGTGAAGAAGGCGACCGCAGCAGCGGAAGAGTCGGAATACCAGCCGCTCAGCGACGAGGAAATGGAGCGCGAGCTGGATGCGGTCGAAGCCGGGCAGCAGCAGGACAAGGGGCCGGGCTGATCGCCTTCGGGGTTCTCGTTTAACCGCCGATGGACGCCGATTAACGCAGATCATTCAAGTCGTGACTTGCTGGATTCGTTTCGCGGGCGAGCGAATGTCCTTAATAACGTCATGAAACATCGGCGTTCATTTGCGTTAATCGGCGGTTGCCTGCTCTTTCAAGGATAAACTGCCGTAAAATGTCCGCAACTCCCCCCTCCCGCTCCCTTGAACTGCTCGCCCCGGCCCGGACTGCCGAGATCGGGCGCGAGGCCATCCTGCACGGCGCGGATGCGGTCTACATCGGCGGCCCCTCGTTCGGCGCGCGGCACAATGCGGGCAACCCCGTGGGCGAGATCGCCAAGCTGGTGGAATTCGCCCATCGTTATCATGCCCGCATCTATGTGACGCTCAACACCATGCTCCACGACGCCGAGCTGGAGACCGCGCGCAATATGGCTTACCAGTTCTACGATGCCGGCGTGGACGCCCTTATCGTGCAGGACATGGGGTTGCTGGAGCTGGATTTGCCGCCGCTCGAGCTGCATGCCTCGACCCAGTGCGACATCCGCACGCCGGAAAAAGCCCGCTTTCTCGCCGACGTGGGCTTTTCGCAAATCGTTCTGGCGCGCGAGCTGACAATCCCGGAAATCGCCGCCGTGCGCGCTGCCGTGCCGGCTGAAACCGTAATCGAACACTTCATCCACGGTGCGCTGTGCGTGGCCTTCTCCGGGCAGTGCTACATCAGCCATGCGCAAACCGGACGCAGCGCCAACCGTGGCGATTGCTCACAGGCTTGCCGCCTGCCGTATACGTTGCAAGATGGAGAAGGCCGCGTGGTGGCCTTCGACAAGCATTTGCTGTCGATGAAGGACAACAACCAGAGCGCCAATCTCGGTGCGCTGATCGATGCCGGCGTGCGCAGTTTCAAGATCGAAGGCCGCTACAAGGAAGCGCCTTACGTCAAGAACATCACCGGCCATTATCGCCTGCTGCTTGATGAAATCCTGGCGCAGCGCCCGGAACTGGCGCGCGCGTCGAGCGGCCACACGCGGCTGCTGTTCACGCCCAATGCGGACAAAACTTTTCATCGCGGCGCGACCGATTATTTTTCCAATGGCCGCCAGTCTGACATCGGTGCGTTCGATACTCCAGCCTTCGTCGGTATCCCGATCGGCACGGTGACCAGCGTCGGCCAGGACTGGTTCGAGCTGGAAACCAATGAGCCGCTCGCCAACGGCGATGGCTTCACTTATCTGTACAAGCGCGAAGTGGTCGGCGTGCAGGCCAATCGTGCCGAGCGGGTGGCGGGGGCAAAATGGCGGATCTGGCCGAACGAGCCGGTTGCCGCGTTGCAGGGACTGCGTCCGGGAACCTCGGTCAGCCGCAACCGCGATCATGCCTGGGATCAGGCGCTGACCAAGCCCTCCGCCGAACGCCGCATTGGTGTGCGAGCCTCATTTGCCGAGCGCGCCGCAGGTTACGCGCTGACGCTGGAGGATGAAGATGGCGTCAGCGCTACTGCCAGCGTCAGCTTCGACAGGCAGCCGGCGCAGAACCCGGGCAAGGCCGAGGCCGCGTTGCGCGAGCAGTTAGACCGCTTCGGCAACACCGATTTCGAGCTTCGGGAACTTGCCGTCAACTGGAGCCAGCCCTGGTTCGTGCCGGCATCGCTCGCCAACAAGCTGCGCCGCGATGCCGTGGCGCTACTGGAAGCCGCCCGCCTTGCCGCCTACGTGCGACCGCTGCGAAAGCCCACGGTGGAGCCGCCCGCCGTCTACCCGGAAGAGTCGCTGTCTTATCTGGCCAACGTCTACAACCAGGCGGCGCGCGCCTTCTACGCCCGGCACGGCGTGAAGCTGATTGAAGGCGCCTATGAGGCGCACGGGGAAACGGGCGAAGTGTCGCTGATGATCACCAAGCATTGCCTGCGCTACTCGTTCAGCCTGTGTCCGAAACAGGCTGTCGGCATCACCGGCGTTCAAGGCCAGGTGCGCGCGGAGCCGATGACGCTGGTGAACGGAAACGAGCGGCTGACGCTGAAGTTCGACTGCAAGGCCTGCGAGATGCACGTTGTCGGCAAGATCAAGAAGCATGTCCTGAATGGCCCGCCGCTTTTATCGGATGCGGTGCCTCGCCGTCACGACAGCTGAGCCCCGGTGAGGAGCCGATCCTGCTTTCACCGAATGCACGGGGTTTGTCAGCTGTAATCTTGCACCAGAGTTTTTGGCGCCCGGTCTAGATGGTACAGAACCGCGACCAGGAGCACGGTGGCGCCGAGCATCAAATGAGGGCCGAACAGCCAGAAAACGATGGGCACCGAGAAGTAATAGGCTCTCATGCCGATGCTGTAATACTTGCCGGCGCGGTTGAGATGAACCGCGACATGTTCGGGCGAAATAACGCGGTGGTTCAGCGCCAGCGGAACGTTGATCATGTAGCCAACGTGATTGTAGATGCGAATCGACATGGCAAAACTGAAGAAAGCGACGAACAGGTCGAGCAGCAACAGCAGGAGTTTCGCCAGCCATAATTCCGGGTGTTTGGAGCCGACTGTGTTGAGGACATGCCAGGCACCTTCCAGCTTGTCCGCCTGCCCGCTCAGAGTGAGTACGCCGATGATCAGCAGCACCGAGGTGGAAGCAAGAAATGTGGCGGCCATGGTGGAGTTGCGCAGGGTTTGCACAGCGAGAACATCCCGGCCTTCGCGCATGATCGTGACAACCCAAGCAGTACGCGCCATCACGTTGACTGCCTGGATGGTATAGGCGCGGTTTTTGCCGACTTTGTAGCGCAGATAGCCGTGATACGCCAACAATAATGCTACGCTGATAGCAAAGCTGATGAGGTCGTTGCCGTAATCGTGAATCAGTTTAAGCATGTTTTATTGGTAATGGGTGATTGAAACTCTAGTATTTTATACTACCCATATAGAATCGAGATACGCCAGTAAGTTCATTACCGGATTTTTTACGGACGAGGGGATGATTATGAGAAAAATTCTGTCTGGTTGCTGTTTGGGGCTGGTCTTGCTGTGGGCATGGCCGGCTTGCGCCACGACCCAGGAGGAGGCGCGCCTGATCGCCAATATGGCTGAGCGTGGCAATCACGGTGCTCAGGTTTTGCTGGCAACAATCTACCTGGATGGAGAAGCCGGGTATGCGAAAAACGACAAATTGGCCGCTTACTGGTTCGACCGTGCCGCGCATCAGGGTAACGTCTATGCCGAGATGATGCTAGGAGACTTGTGCGCCGACGGTCGGGGTGTGGAAAAAAATCTCAAGGATGCGCTGTACTGGCGCGAACAGGCCGCACGACAAGGCAATGCCAGAGCGCAATTGAAGCTGGGCGAGATGTACCTGAACGGGGATGGCGTGGCGCGTGACTACGAACAGGCGGAACGCTGGCTCGGCAAGGCGGCGGATCAAGGCGAGCGCGAAGCGCAATATCAGCTTGGCAGAATGTATCGCTCCGGCCACGGTGTGGCACAGGATCTCGAGCGTGGACGGGACTGGCTGGAACGCGCCGCCGCTCAAGGGCATTCGGAAGCGATCAAGTTCCTCAATTTCTTCGTCGATCTCGGCAAGGGTGCCACGGAAACTTATCAGCAAAGTGGAGATCAATTACAGCGGCAGGCTGCCCAAGGCGATCCCGAGGCGCAACATCAGCTCGCCTTGCGCTACGAAAGCGGCGCCTGGGGCGTCAAGCAGGATGACGAGAAAGCCCTGTACTGGTTCAAAACAGCGGCGGAAAACGGACATGCCGGCGCCATGAAAAGCCTTGCCCACATCTACGAAAAAGGGTTGGTCGGCGTTAGGCCCGACCCCAAGGTTGCCGCCTATTGGGAAGCGCGTTCGGCGCAGCCGAATCGCGTGAAACCGGCCCTCGTGCAGTAATGCAACCCGGCAACAAACCCCTGTCGGGCCATATCCTGCCGACATCGGCCACCATGGTCGGGGTGTGCATGACGGTTATCAGCATCGTCAAGCTGTCGCACGTCGGCGTGGCCGGTGTCCTGATCGACAAGATTCTTGCCTTCGACAGCTTGTTGTTCTTGTCGAGTGCGATATTTTCTTATCTTTCCCTGCGGGTCGAGCGCAATGCCGTTCGCATGGAAGGCTTCGCCGATAACTTTTTCATGGTCGGTCTGGTGTTTATGACGGCGGCGGCTTTCGTGCTGTCTTTTGAGCTGTTCTGACAAGACAAAAAATTTGCCTGGCTTTAGGTTTGCTGGATTTTCCTGAACACGATATCCCACACCCCATGGCCGAGATTGATGCCGCGCTGCTCGAATTTGGTGAGCGGGCGGTAATCGGGCTTGGGCGCGTAATCCGTGGCGGTATTGGTCAGCCTGGATTCGGCTGAGAGCACGGCGAGGATGTGCTCGGCGTATTCCTGCCAGTCGGTGGCGGCATGGAGATAGCCGCCGGGTTTGAGTTTTCCGCACAGCAGGGCAACCAGTTCCGGCTGGATCAGGCGGCGCTTGTTGTGCTTCTTCTTATGCCAGGGATCGGGGAAGAAGATGTGGATGCCGTCGAGGCTGGCCGGAGCGATCATGTGCCTGAGCACTTCCACGGCATCGTGCTGCATCACGCGTAGGTTGGTCAGGCCCAGTGCTTCGATCTGGTTCAGCAGGCTGCCGACGCCGGGGCCATGCACTTCGATGCCGAGATAGTCGTTGCCGGGATGTTCGGCGGCGATCTTGGCGGTGCTGTCGCCCATGCCGAAACCGATCTCGAGGATTTTCGGCGCGGGCCTGCCGAATGTCGCATCGAAATCGAGTAGCGCTTCCTGAAAAGGGATGCCATGGCGCGGCAGCAGGGTTTCCAGCGCACGAGTCTGGGCAACGGACATGCGTCCCTGGCGCAGGACGAAACTGCGGATCGGGCGGCGTTTTTCCGGGGTGTCGGTATTGGTCATAGCGGGAGGCAGGGTGCGCGCGGCGCACCCTACGTGATTATTTGCCGATCAGGCCGGTGGTCGGCGAGCTCGGGCTGGCGGAGTAGAGCTTCTTCGGCATGCGGCCGGCGAGGAAGGCTTCGCGTCCGGCCTGCACCGCTTTTTTCATGGCGGAGGCCATCAGCACCGGGTTCTGCGCGCCGGCAATGGCGGTGTTCATCAGCACGCCGTCGCAGCCCAGTTCCATCGCAATCGCGGCATCGGAGGCGGTGCCCACGCCGGCATCGACGATCACCGGCACCTTGGCGTTGTCGATGATGATCTGCAGGTTCCACGGGTTGAGGATGCCCATGCCGGAGCCGATCAGCGAGGCCAGCGGCATCACCGCGACGCAGCCGATTTCTTCGAGCTGCTTGGCGATGATCGGGTCATCGGAAGTGTAGACCATCACCTTGAAGCCGTCCTTGACCAGCACCTCGGCGGCTTTCAGGGTTTCCACCATGTTCGGGTAGAGCGTTTTCGGGTCGCCCAGCACTTCCAGCTTGACCAGGTCGTGGCCGTCCAGCAGTTCGCGCGCCAGGCGCAGGGTGCGGATCGCGTCGTCGGCGCTGTAGCAGCCGGCGGTGTTGGGCAGGTAGGTGTATAGCGAGGGCGGCACGGCGTCGAGCAGGCTCGGCTCGCCGGCATTCTGCCCGATGTTGGTGCGGCGGATCGCCACCGTCACGATCTGCGCGCCGCTTTCTTCTATGGCGCGGCGCGTCTCGTCAAAATCCTTGTACTTGCCGGTGCCGACCAGCAGCCGGGAGGCGTAGGCCTTGCCTGCGATGACTAATTCATCCATTTTGAATCCCTAAAGAAATTATTGCCGCAGAGACACAGAGTCGCAGAGAAATTCAAAAAAGAACAACGGCATTTTTGATATTTTCTCTGTGACTCTGTGGTTAGAAAATGATTTACCCACCGCCGACCGCAACGACGATTTCCAGCTTGTCTCCGTCCGCAAGCTGCGTTTCGTCAAACCGGCTGCGCGGCACGATCTCGCCGTTGCATTCCACCGCCAGGCGCTTGCCGGTCAGGCTCAGATATTCCAGCAACCGGGTAAGGCTCGGATTCTGCTCGAAACTGTGGGATGTGCCGTTGACTGTGAGCTGCATTGCCTTCAACGCTATCGAAAAATGAAGTATCATCGCATTTTACCATGCGGGTGTAGTTTAATGGCAGAACGGTAGCTTCCCAAGCTGCATACGAGGGTTCGATTCCCTTCACCCGCTCCAGCATGATGTAGAAAAGGCCAGGACTTGATCCTGGCCTTTTCTATTTTGTGCCGGTCTATAATGTCAATTAAAGCATCTGCCGGTGAAACAATAACAAAGGGCTTTAATGATGAAAAAATTCCTGAAAATCGGGCTTTGGAGCGGCGGGGCTATTGTTGTCCTGATCGTTGCCGTAGCCGGCTATGTCGCCGCCACCTTCAATCCCAACGATTACAAACCGCTGATCGTGAAGCTGGTGCAGGAAAAAAAGCAGCGCACCCTGAAACTCGACGGCGACATCAAGCTCTCTTTCTTTCCCCGCATCGGCGCCGATCTCGGCAAGCTTTCCTTGAGCGAGCACAAGGGCGACAAGGAGTTTGCTGCGGTCGAAAGCGTCAAGGTTTCCCTGGCGGTGCTGCCGTTGCTGCGCAAGCAACTGGTGGTGGATCGAATCAAGGTGGATGGGCTGCGCGCCAATCTGGTGCGCTATCCCGACGGCACCACCAGTATCGACGATCTGCTGAAGAAGGAAGAAGAGTCGGAGCAGTTCAAATTCGATATTGAAGGGGTGAGCGTCAGTCGCGCCGCCTTTACCTTCGATGACCAGATGAACAAGCGTCGTTTGTCCATTGCCGGGCTGGAAGTCGAGAGCGGGCGACTGGCCAATAATCAGCCCGGCAAGGTTGACCTGAAATTCGCACTGCAAGGCGACAATCCGAAGATCAACCTGCAGGTGGCGCTGGCCAGCGATTTGTTGTTCGACATTGAAGCCAAGCGTTTCGCGTTCAAGGCAATGAATGTCGACACCAAGGGCGATGCCGCCGGCATCTCCGGCCTGGCGTCCAACCTGAAAGGCAGCTTCAGCCTGGATGGCACAGCCAAGGCGGTCACCCTGGATGGCTTCGCATTTTCGCTGATCGGCCAGCGCGGCGCGGACAGCATGGATATCCGGCTGGTGGCGCCGAACTTCGAGATCGGGCCGGAGCGTGCCGCCGGCAAGATCGACATGGTGGCGAAACTGGTGCAGCCCAAGGGCAACCTTGACCTGGTGCTGAGTGTTCCTGCGCTGGTCGGCAAGGGCGGCAATTTCCACGCCGATAACTTCATTTTGGAAATCAACGGGGAGCAGGGCGGCAAGATCGTCAAAAGCCGCTTTACCAGTCCTTTCACCGGCAACCTGGATACCCGCCAGTTCAGCCTGGACAAGCTTGCAGCCAGCCTCAGTCTGAGCGGCCCGGCCATGCCCCACGCGCTTAACGCAAATCTCGGCGGCGCGGTGCGGCTCGATCTCGCCAAACAGGATGCGCGCCTGGACGTGTCGGGCAAGCTGGATGAAAGTCAGCTCAAGGCCAAGTTGGGCGTCACCGGTTTTGCGGCACCCGCCTATGCTTTCGATGTCGCCATCGACCAGCTTGATGTCGACCGCTACCTGCCGCCCGGCAAGCCGGATGAAAAGGCGAAACAGCCGGAAAAACCGCTGGATTTTGGTTTTCTGAAGAATCTCAATGCTAGTGGACAACTCAGTATCGGCACGCTCAAGGTGTCCAATATCAAGTCTTCCAACCTTAAACTCGGCATCAAGGCGGCTGGTGGCAGTCTCAACGTTGCGCCGATTTCGGCGAATCTTTACCAAGGCACGCTGAACGGTTCGCTTGCCTTGTCCGGCACCGGCACCCCCAAAGTAGCGCTGAAGCAGAATCTGGCCGGGGTCAACGTCGGCCCCCTGCTCAAGGACGCGGCCAATGTCGATATGCTGGATGGGCGCGGCAGCGTCGTGCTCGACGTGAATGCCCAGGGCACGACCGTGAGCGCCATGAAAAAGGCCTTGCAGGGCAGCGCCGCGCTCAGTTTGCGCGACGGCGCGCTCAAGGGCGTCAACATCGCCGGTGCCATCCGCAATGCCAAGGCAAAAATCGGCGTGTTCCAGGGAGCGACCACGCAGGCTGCCAGCGCCGCCGACAAGACCGATTTCTCGGAGTTGAAAGCCAGCTTCCTGATCAATAACGGCATCGCCCATAACAACGATCTTTCCGCCAAGTCGCCGTTGCTGCGCCTGGCTGGCAGCGGCGACGTGAATATCGGCAACGGCTCGATGGACTACCTGGCCAAGGCGACGGTGGTGGCTTCGCTGGAAGGTCAGGGCGGCAAGGATCTGTCCGCGCTCAAAGGCATGACCGTGCCGGTGCGCATCAGCGGGCCGTTCAGCGGGCTGAAATACAGCCTGGATTTTGGTTCGATGGTATCGGAGGCCGCCAAGCAAAAGGTCGAGCAGAAAAAAGAAGAAATCAAGTCGCGCCTCGGCGACGAACTGAAAGGTGGCCTCAAGGGGCTGTTCAAGTAGTTGGAGAAAATCTGAAAGGCGTTTTACCGCAGAGGACGCGGTGGACGCGGAGGAAAGGCAAATCCCGGCAGAGATAAACCCGACACCTTAATTAAAGTGATTGAATCACTCCGCGCCCTCCGCGCCCTCCGCGTCCTCTGCGGTTCAATGGTAATTAAACTAGTATGAAAAACTTCGCCGAACGACTGATCGCCTGGCAGAAACGCCATGGCCGGCACGGCCTGCCTTGGCAGCAGACCCGCGATCCCTACGCGGTGTGGTTGTCCGAAATCATGCTGCAGCAAACCCAGGTCGGCAGCGTTATTCCCTATTACCAGCGTTTCATGCTGCGCTTCCCCAATATCGCCACGCTTGCCGCTGCGCCACTGGACGAGGTGCTGGCGCACTGGAGCGGTCTCGGCTATTACGCCCGTGGTCGCAATCTGCACTGTGCGGCGCAGATGATGGTGGAACGGCATGGTGGAATATTCCCGGATAAATTCGAGTCGGTGATGGCGCTGCCGGGAATAGGCCGCTCCACCGCAGCGGCGATCCTGGCCTTTGCCTTCGGCCAGCGCCGCGCGATTTTGGATGGTAACGTCAAGCGCGTGCTGGCGCGCTGTTTCGGCATCGCCGGCTATCCCGGCTTAAAGCCAGTAGAAAATATCCTATGGCAAAAGGCCGAGAGTTTGTTGCCGGATAGCGGGATCGAGACCTATACCCAGGCGCTGATGGATCTGGGGGCCACCGTGTGTCACCGCAAACCGGTCTGCGTGGCTTGCCCGCTGAATGCCGGTTGTGTCGCTTTCAAGCAAGGGCGGGTGGCGGAACTGCCTGAGCCCAAGCCGCGCAAGCCGCAGCCGCAGAGGGAAACCGTCATGCTGATTCTGCTGCGCGAGGGCGAGGTTTACCTGGAAAAACGCCCGCCGGTCGGCATCTGGGGCGGCTTGTGGAGTTTTCCCGAAGCGGATGTGAAAGAGGATGCGCTGGCGGCCTGTCGAGAACGCTTCGGCATCGAAGGTCGCCCTTTGCCGGCGCTGCCGGATTTTACCCACACCTTCACTCACTTCCGTCTCAAGGTTCAGCCTTGCCCAATCGCAGTGACGGCCTGGCGGCCAGAAGCGAGGCAACCCGAAGGGCTGTGGCTCAACTTGGAGGAAGCGCTGGGCGCGGCGGTGCCAACGCCGGTGCGGCGTTTGCTGGAGCAGCTTGGCGGCTGATATTTTGGACTGAAAATTCCACGCTGAAGCCGGCTCCGCCCAGTGCGCCCTCTTTCCCGGTTGTCAGCGGCGTTTCAAGGTAAACCGTTTCATTGCAATCAGACATGCTTTATATTGAAGGGCGCCTCTAAAAATTTAGAGTTCGCCCAAATGCAAGGCGCGGAAAAAATTTCGCCGCGCCGCATATAGATGATATGTCAGCAAGAAATTTTTTCCGCAACGCAGCAGTTGGGATGAAATCTGGATTTTTAGAGGTGCCCTGAAGAAAATTTCTTCAATCTGCTCGAACATTATTGAATTATTTACGCCGGATTCATGTTGCCGGTTTCGGATACACAGGTACTGTATGGCTTCCAGAATTGAATTGCTGAAATTTGGCCGGATGATGATTGCAGTCCTCTTGATGGGCTTCATGATTCAAGCGCTGGTGTTCTTGCCTGGGGCTCAAAGCAATGTCCTGGAAAACCTTGCGTTGCATGGCGCCATTGAAATGGCAGGTTCGATCGTTTCCGCGATGGTCGCCTATTTGCTTTTGCGGCTGAATGCGATAAAAGAAGGCTCCAGTTATAACTATCGGATTGCGGCGGCCTTGTTGGCTATCAGTTTCCTGGACGGCCTGCACGCCATTCAACCTCCCGGTAACGCCTTTGTCTGGCTGCATAGCGCGGCAACGGGGTTGGGCGGCTTGCTGTTTGCAATGGTGTGGTTGCCAACAGGTTCGATCGCACGAGTTTTAAAATACTGGCCTGCCATTGCCGCGCTTTCTGCTGGGATGTTCGGTGCGTATTCTTTCTTGCAGCCAGAGCATTTGCCTTTGATGATTGTCGCGGAAAATTTTACGCCCAGCGCGGTGACGCTGAATGTTGGGGGTGGGATTCTGTTCGGCCTTGCTGCAATAAAACTGTTTCTCTCTTATAAAACATCCGGAAAAACCGAAGACCTCCTCTTTTTCTTTCAATGTCTTATGCTGGCCTTCGCGGCCATCATGTTCAAGGAATCCAGAATCTGGGATTTAACCTGGTGGGGATGGCATTTACAGCGTTTGGCAGGATACGCCGTCGCGCTATGGCTGGTCGTCAAGGTCGCAAACGGGATCGAAGAAAAAACGCTCGTCGCCAATCGTTTGTTGTCGTTTCAGGTTGAAGAACGCAAACGAATCGAAGAACAATTGCGGATCGCTGCCACCACATTTGAAACCCATGAAGGCATTATGATCACCGATGCCTATGCCAACATCATCCGCGTGAATAACGCGTTTGAAACCATCACCGGGTATCGTGCTGAAGAAGTTCTGGGCAAAAATCCCCGCATGTTGAGTTCGGGCCGTCACGATAAAGCATTTTTTGCTTCGATGTGGAAAGGGCTGCGCAACGACGGCGTGTGGAGTGGTGAAGTATGGGACAGAAACAAGGCGGGAGGCGTCTATCCCAAGGACGTTACCATCACCGCAGTAAAGGATGAAACTGGCAAAACGACCCAGTATGTTTCCATCTTCAGCGACATCTCCGAACGCAAGAAGGCCGAAGAGGAGATATTTAATCTGGCGTTCTATGATGCGTTGACGCAACTTCCCAATCGACGCTTGCTGAGGGATCGCCTCAACACGGCACTTGCAGCTTCCCAGCGGGAGAAGAAATTTGGCGCATTGATATTTCTTGATCTTGATAACTTCAAGACGCTTAACGACACCATGGGTCACGATGCCGGCGACGCGCTGCTGATTGAGGTGGCAAGGCGGCTTTCATCTGTTGTTCGTGAAATAGACACCGTCGCTCGCCTGGGCGGCGATGAATTCGTGGTGCTGATCGTGAATGCTCATTCAAATGAAGAGGAAGCCGCACAGCATATTGCCCATCTTGCGGAGAAGATCAGAACCGTACTGACTATGCCATACCCGATAATGGGCGGCACACACTTTAGCTCACCCAGTATTGGCGTTTGCCTTTTTCACGGCACAAATGAGCCAGTGGAAGAGCTGATTAAGCGGGCGGACATGGCGATGTACCAAGCCAAATCCTCCGGACGGAACAGAGTGCAGTTTTTTGATCCCGTCATGCAGCAAGCGGTAGCATGCCGGATTGCGCTGGAGTCGGATTTGCGCCAGGCGCTGGTCGAGCAACAATTCCAGCTGCATTACCAGGTTCAAATGGATAAAGAGGTGCGCCCTGTCGGTGCCGAGGCCCTGATTCGCTGGGTACACCCGGCGCGTGGCATGGTCTCTCCTGCGGAATTTATTCCAATAGCAGAAGAAACAGCGCTGATATTGGAAATCGGGAAATGGGTGCTTGAAACGGCTTGCCAGCAGCTGGAAAAATGGAGCCACGACCCGCTAACGCAACATCTCGTTCTGGCCGTAAACATCAGCGCCCAGCAGTTCAAGCAGGAACATTTTGTAGAAACCGTTGCCGGCATCATAGGAAGATTTTCCATTGTGCCTTCGCAATTAAAGCTGGAGTTAACCGAGGGGGTGGTTCTGGGTGACGTGGATTCGGTAATCGAAAAAATGCTGGCGATTCGGCATGTGCTGGGTCTTACCTTGTCGCTGGATGACTTCGGCACGGGATATTCATCGCTCTCTTATTTAAAACGGTTGCCGCTGGATCAAATCAAGATTGACCAGAGTTTCATACGCGATCTTACGACGGATCCCAATGATGCCATGATGATTAAAACCATCATCGACATGGCTGAAAATTTCGGCTTGAACGTCATCGCTGAAGGGGTCGAAAATGAGCATCAACTGCAACACCTCCAGGAAATTGGCTGCATGGCTTACCAAGGCTATTATTTTAGCAAGCCGGTTCCGGCTGAACAGTTTTATGCGCTAATGAAAAAATTCGTCGGCGAGGCTGGTCAGTTGAATTAATGGCACCTTTTTCTGGAGACGTTCGCCGCAATGCCGGAACCGACCATCAATCCGCAGGAAAAGCACTGGCACCGCCTGCCGGCCAGTGAAGTCGCCAAGCTGCTCGGCAGCGATCTGGCGCACGGCCTGGCTCCTGACGAAGCGCGACAGCGGCGCGAGCACTTTGGCCTCAACCAGCTCACGCCCAAAGCAGGCAAGCCGGCCTGGCTGCGTTTCCTGCTGCAATTCCACCAACCGCTGATTTACGTCCTGATCGCGTCGGGCACGATTACCGCATTTCTTCAGGAGTGGGTAGATTCGGGCGTGATTTTTGGCGTGGTGCTGGTCAACGCGGTGATCGGCTATATCCAGGAATCCAGGGCGGAAGATGCGATTGCGGCGCTGGCGCGGATGGCGGCAAGCGCCACCATTGTGCTGCGCGGCGGCATCAAGCAACCGTTGCCGGCGGCAGAACTGGTGCCGGGCGATGTCGTGCTGCTTGTGCCGGGCGACAAGGTGCCGGCGGATTTGCGCCTGTTCCGGGCGCGCGAGCTGATGGCCGACGAGTCGATGCTGACCGGTGAATCGCTGCCAGTGCAAAAACATACCGCTCATCTCGAGCGTGATGCCATCCTGGCGGAGCGAATCAATATGGCTTACGCGGGGACGCTGGTGACAGGCGGTCAAGGTGCCGGGGTGGTCATCGCGACTGGCGACCAGACCGAGACCGGCCGCATCTCGCGCCTGATCGCCCATGCCACCGACCTTTCCACGCCGCTGACGCGCAAGATTGAGCATTTCAGCGCGGTGATGCTGTATGTGATCCTCGGTCTGGCGGTGTTTACCTTCGCGGTCGGAATCTGGCGCGGCGAGCCGCCGGTAGATATGTTCATGGCGGCGGTGGCGCTGGCGGTGGGGGCAATTCCCGAAGGCCTGCCGGCGGCCATCACCATCACCCTGGCGATTGGCGTGTCGCGCATGGCCAGGCGGCGCGCCATCATCCGCAAGTTGCCTGCGGTCGAGACGCTGGGCGGGGCGACGGTGATCTGCTCCGACAAGACCGGCACGCTCACCGAGAACCAGATGACGGTGCAGGAAATTTATGCGGGTGGCGAAATTTTCAGCGTGAGCGGCAGCGGCTATGCGGCACATGGAAAAATTCGCCGCGATGGCGAGGTTGTTGCGCCGCAAGGGAGCTTGCTGGCGTGTTTGACGGCGGGCGTTTTGTGCAACGATGCGATGCTGGTTGAGCGCGCCGGACGGCGCGAAATTGCCGGTGATCCGACCGAGGGCGCTTTGCTGGTGGCGGCGGAAAAAGGCGGGCTGACCCTAAACGAATTGCATGTCGCGTTCCCGCGCCGCGATGAGTTGCCGTTCGATTCGCGCTACCAGTACATGGCCACGCTGCATGAACCGCAGGGTGGCGGGGCGGTCATTTACGTCAAGGGCGCACTGGAGAAAATCCTTGATCGTGCCGTTTTCATGCTTGACCCGGATGGGAATGTCGTGGCGCTTGACCGGGCAGAGATTGAATTGCATGCCCACGCCATGGCTTCGCGCGGCCTGCGCGTGCTGGCGTTGGCCACCGGAGCGGCGGTAGACGGCCAGGCGCTTGATCATCGCCACCTCGGCAAACTGGTGTTCATCGGCTTGCAAGGCATGATCGACCCGCCTCGCCCCGAGGCGATTGCGGCGGTAAAGGCGTGCCACAGCGCGGGCATCGCGGTGAAAATGATTACCGGCGACCATGCCGTCACCGCTGCCGCCATTGCCAGAAAGCTCGGCCTAAGCGGAGAAGGTGCGCCGCCGCTTACCGGCAGACAGATCGACGCGCTGTCCGACGCTGAATTGCGCGCCACGGTGCGCGTCACCACGGTGTTCGCCCGCGTCGAGCCGGCGCAGAAACTGCGCCTGGTCGAAGCCTTGCAGGCCAATGGCGAGATCGTGGCGATGACCGGCGACGGCGTCAACGACGCGCCCGCCCTGAAACAGGCCGACATCGGCATCGCCATGGGACGCGGCGGCACCGAAGTGGCCAAGGAAGCCGCCGCGATGTTGCTCACCGACGACAACTTTGCCTCGATCGAAGCCGCGGTGGAAGAAGGGCGCGGCGTGTTCGACAACTTGATCAAGTTCATCACCTGGACGCTGCCGACCAATTTCGGCGAAGGCTTGGTGATCCTGGTCGCCATCGTTCTCGGCGTCACCTTGCCGATTACCCCGTTGCAAATCCTGTGGATCAACATGACCACTGCTGGTGTGCTGGGCCTGATGCTGGCATTCGAGCCGATTGGCAAGGACGTGATGCGCCGCCCGCCGCGTCACCCCGCTGCGCCAATCCTGTCGCCTGCGCTGATGTTTCGCATTACTTTGGTCAGCGTACTGCTGACGGGCGGCGCATTCGGCCTGTTCATGTGGGAAATGGCCGCTGGTGAAAGCCTGGAACAGGCGCGCACCGTCGCGGTCAACCTGTTCGTGATGGGCGAGCTGTTTTATCTGTTCAACTGCCGCTCGATGACTCATTCGCCGTTCCATGTCGGGTTTTTTTCCAACCCCTGGCTATGGGGCGGCGTGGCGATGATGATCGTGCTGCAACTATTCTTTACCTACGCCCCGGTGATGAATCATCTGTTTGCCAGCGCGCCGATTGGCCTGGATGACTGGGCGAGGATCATCTCAGTCAGCCTGGCGATTTATTTTGTGGTCGAGGCAGAGAAGGCGTGGCGACGGGGTAAAGCTTAGAACCACTAAAAAGCGCCTGAACCGCAGAGGACGCGGAGGACGCAGAGGAAAAACATAAAGCAAAATATGGCCATGCATTTTCCGCCATAGAAAACACTCGACTGTGCCCAAGTTTTTGAATTCCTCCGCGTCCTCTGCGTCCTCTGCGGTGAAATGCCGTTTTCTGGGTAGAATAGCGCCATGCTGATCGACACCCATTGCCATCTCAATGCCGCCGAATTCGACGCCGACCGCGACGAAGTGGCGGCACGCGCGCGTGCCGCCGGGGTAGGGGTCATCGTGGTTCCCGGCGTCGAACGCGCCGGTTTTGAAAAAGTGTTGGCGGTCTGCCAGCGTTACCCCGGCTGCATCCCGGCGCTGGGTATTCACCCGATGTATGTGGATAACGCCAGGCCGGAGGATTTGACGGTGCTACGCGAGAGGATCGTGCAGCACCGTCCGGTTGCCATCGGCGAGATCGGGCTGGATTTTTTCGTGCCCGGTTATGATCGCGAACGCCAGGAGTTTTATTTTTCCGAGCAGTTAAAAATCGCCGTGGAGTGCGACTTGCCGGTGCTGCTGCATATTCGCCGGGCGCAGGACACGGTGCTGAAATTCCTGCGGCAATTCCGGGTCAGGAGCGGTATCGCCCACGCCTTCAACGGCAGCCGCCAGCAGGCCGACGAGTTCATCAAGCTGGGCTTTAAACTCGGCTTTGGCGGCGCGATGACTTACGATCGTGCCACCAAACTGCGCACGCTTGCCGCCACCCTGCCGCTGGACAGCCTTGTGCTAGAAACCGATGCGCCCGACATCCCGCCCGCCTTCATCGGCAAGGCACGCAACAGCCCGGAATATTTGCCGCGCATTGCCGAGACCCTGGCCGGGTTGCGCGGCATCGGCGCGGAGGAGGTGGCCGAAACAACCACGGCCAATGCGCGGGCGGTGCTGGGTTTGATATGAAAACAAAAAATTCAATTAACCGCAGAGGACGCGGAGTACGCAGAGGAGAAGCAAGTTATAAACTTGTGTTTTTGAACTCCTCCGCGTCCTCTGCGGTTCAATAGGTCTTTCCAAAATGAACAACGCCACCCTGCGCATGGCCTATCTGTCGATTGCGACTTCGCTCGTAACCATGGCGCTAAAATTTGGGGCCTGGTATCTCACCGATTCGGTGAGTTTGCTGTCCGATGCCATCGAATCGGTGGTCAACCTCAGCGCCGGCCTGATCGCCCTGACGGCGCTGACCATCGCCGCCCGCCCGGCGGACGCCGACCATGCCTACGGCCACGACAAGGCGGAATATTTCTCCAGCGGCGCCGAGGGTTCGCTGATCTTGGTGGCGGCGGTGGCGATCATTTACACGGCGGTGGGGCGATTTCTTCACCCGGCGGAACTGGAGAGCCTCGGCCCCGGCCTGATGGTGTCGATACTGGCGGCGGTGCTTAACCTCGCCACGGCGCAGGCGATGCTCAAGGTGGCGCGCAAGCACGACAGCATCACACTCGAGGCCGACGCCCTGCACCTGATGACCGACGTTTGGACTTCGGTCGGCGTGGTGGCGGGGCTGGGCGTGGTGATGTTTGCGCCGAAATCCTGGCAGATTCTCGACCCGCTGATGGCGGTGGCGGTCGGGCTGAATATCATTTACATCGGCTTCAGCTTGTTGCGCCGCTCCTGGAGCGGGCTGATGGATGCCGCCTTGCCTGCCGAAGAGGTGGAGCTGATCGAACGGGAGATCAACCGTTTGTTGCCCGCCGGCATGTCGTTCCACAATCTGCGCACCCGGAAGTCCGGCGCGCGCCGCTTTGCCGATTTCCACCTGCTGGTGCCGGGCGAAAACTCGGTGAATCAGGCGCACGAGCTGTGCGACCGGATCGAGGAAGCGCTTCATCTTGCCTTGCCCAACATGGCGGTAACGATTCATGTCGAGCCGCTGGAAACGAACCCGTAACGGGTAACCAAGATATTAGCAGGTAGTTATGTTGGAGATGGTGAATACGGCACGAACCGACCTGCCTCCCCCTTTGAAAAAGGGGGATTTAACGGTAGCTACTACTTGCCACGCTATTAAATTTCCCCTACCCCCTTTTTGCGAGGTGGGCAAAAAACCGCCCATCCCTGCGTACCCCGTTGCAAAGTGGGGAACATCTCTTTGTTTCGACGTGACTGACTACTTGAAACGACACTTTTTTAAGGATGAAAAATTTGCAACCCCAATTCGAACGCACCCACATCCTGATCGGCGATGAAGGCATCGCCCGGCTGGCTTCCCGGCACGTGTTCATCGCCGGGCTCGGCGGCGTCGGCTCGTTCTGCGCCGAGGCGCTGGCACGCGCCGGCATCGGGCGGCTGACCTTGCTCGATAACGACACCGTGTCGGTTTCCAACATCAACCGCCAGCTGCCGGCGCTGCTTTCCACCGTTGGCCAGCCCAAGACCGAACTGATGGCGGCGCGCATCCGCGACATCAATCCCGAATGCGAGCTGACGATCATCCGGCAATTTCTCGACACCGAAAACGTCAACGACCTGGTGCCGGGCGATTGCGATTACGTGGTGGATGCGATCGACTCGCTGGCGTGCAAGGTGGCGTTAGTGGCGGAAAGCCTGAAGCGCGGCCTGAGAGTGGCGTCCAGCATGGGCGCGGGCAATCGCCTCGACCCCCGCCGGATCAAGATCGCCGACATCAGCCAGACCGAGATGTGCCCGCTGGCGCGCCAGATGCGGAAGCGCCTGCAACGCCACAACATCCGCAGCGGCGTGTTGACGGTCTTTTCCGACGAGCAACCGAGCGCCCCGCTGCCGCCCGAGCCGGTGGAAGGCTCAGGCCGGCCGCGCGCGGTCAACGGCACCATCAGCTACATGCCGCCGCTGTTCGGCTACATGCTGGCGGGGGTGGTGATCCAGAAGTTGCTGGAGAGCGATCCTGCGTAGATTGGGTTGTAGCTATCAGGCCGCGTGCAATTCTTCACGCAAAACCCGGCGCAACGCTTCGACCGTGACCGGAGCATTTTCCGGCATCACGGCGGTGCGGAGCGCTTCGTTGATGAGCGTCTGGTAGCCTTTGCCGCTGGATTCGGCGCGTGCGCGAAAGGCCGCCAATATATCGTCATCAAGGAAGATCGTGATGCGAGTTTTGGCCGCAGGCTCGATCACCGCGCCCCGCTTCGCTTTCGAAAAGTCGTATTCAGTTTTCATATGCCCTCCGTTCTTTCGTAGTTGCCTCACGCGCTGAAATCAAACGGACGAACTCGCCGCGCATCGTCCAAACCACGGTCAACACCCGTCCCTGCGCACCCATGCCGACCGAAACAAACCGTGCTTCGCCTTCTGCGTTGCCGTCCTCGCTGGTCAGTGCCATCGGGTCATACAGCACGGGCTCGGCTTCCGCGAACGAAATGCCGTGCTTCTTCAGATTGGCGGCGGCTTTTGTCGTGTCGAATTCAACATCCATAAGTTAAGTATGTATATTGTATGCATTTGTGTCAAGGGAAAGGTTGGTAGTCATGTCGGGCGGGTTAGGCAGGAGGCCGTAAGAAACACCCAACATACAGCGGAGCGTGGTTGTTGCCGCTTTAGCGGCTTTACAACCACTGCCTACCCCTTGCGGGTGCAATGCGCTTCGCTTATTGACGCCTTACTTCGATTGCGTTCTACGCGTTGGTGCCGAGTGGTATTAGAAACCCAAGGCCTTACAGTCTGACTTGGTGCCCGCAACCGCTAGTGCAGGAGCGGCCTTTGCAAACTGCGTAAGTCCTTCGCCAAATGTTGGCTTCACATGCCATGCCTCTATTCGAGATGAGTTGGCATCAATGGCTCGAACTTCAATGTATGAAAGAAGAGGATTGTCAGTGCCCCTCTGCCAAGAAAATAAGTCAGCGAACCGATCATCTGTGTAAATGGTGCCGGTAACGATTGGATCATATGAGGAGCAAATTCTCAGACCAGCCGCGATATTGCGATGAGCCGTTTGATAGGGAACGGGAACCACTGTCGAAATGGTTGGCGGGCGTTCAAGAAATGGCGAGAAGAAAGGCCCGGCATACACGGTGGTTGTTGATGCGAGCGATATAACCGCGAGAGCTTGAAGGCGACGGATTATGATGCCCAACGTGGTACGCTGGATCGCAATGTTAGACATTGGAGCGTTCCATCTGCCGAGCAAGAGACGTTTTTATTGCGCCCTCAAGGTGAGGCATCAGCGATCTCCAGAAATGTCTAACGTGTATTCGACATCAAAATAAAACTACTGCCCCGCTTTTTCCATCGCCTTATTCTGCGCCTCGGCAGCCTGCTCAAGCGCTTTCTCCACACCCTTGGCCTTGTCCAGCGCGTCGCGTTGCGGTTCGAACAGCTTGGTGGCGGATTTATCCGGCTCGGTGACCGGCACCGGCGGTTTATAGGGTTTTTGTTCGCAGGCGGCGAGCAGCGTTGTGGTCAGCAGCAATGCGATCAGTCCGATGTGTTTCATAGTGCGTTCTCCTCAAATAATCCGGTCGGCAGTCCGTCGATGCTGAGCCGGTTTTTTTCATGTTGGTATTCGCGCACGCCGGTCTCGCCTTTCTTGCTTAACCAGCGCAGCATCGCGTCGCGTTCTCCCGTATAGGCGTAGAGTGGCACGCCGGCGCCGCAGGAGGTTTGCAGCGACTCGATTTCGAGCAGGATGATCTGGCGGATGCCGGGCAGGGTCGGAAACTGGGGCGACAGCGCTGCCCATTCCGCATCGCTCGGCTTGACCGAGCGGCCTTTGCCGTACAGGCGCAGGATAAGGTGGTCGCCCTCGAAGGCGCAGAACATCATGGTCATGCGCCCGTCCGCCAGCAGGTGGGCGGCGGTTTCGTTGCCGCTGCCGGTGAGGTCGAGATAGGCGACGCGCATGTCGTCGAGAATGCGCAGGGTGTCGAGGCCCTTGGGCGAGA
This sequence comes from Sulfuricella sp., assembly GCA_028713975.1. Lineage (GTDB taxonomy): Bacteria > Pseudomonadota > Gammaproteobacteria > Burkholderiales > Sulfuricellaceae > Sulfuricella. The sequence continues at coordinate 59,002 of JAQTNE010000002.1, read as the reverse complement.
GGCTGATGCGTCCGTCATCTGGCGCGGTGGCGACGAAGAACATGTGCTGCCGCGCGATGAAGGCTTTGAGGTTGTCGTCGAGCGCGGGAAAAAATTTGGCCATGATTAATTTATCTCTGGTAAAAACGGTTGAACCGCGGAGGACGCAAAGGACGCGGAGGAATTCAAAAGATTAAAAATTCACCAATTAAGCGCAATTTTTCACAAGTCTTTGCCGTCTCGTTTTTCCCTCTGCGACCTCCGCGTCCTCTGCGGTAAATTGCTGTTTTTAAGTTTATTCGCTAGTTCCCCAGCGCGCCATCAGTTGGTGCGCGATGCCGAGCTGGTCGAGGATGCGTGCGACGATGAAGGCTTTGAGGTTGTCGTCGAGCGCGGGAAAAAATTTGGCCATGATTAATTTATCTCTGGTAAAAACGGTTGAACCGCGGAGGACGCAAAGGACGCGGAGGAATTCAAAAGATTAAAAATT
>JAQTNE010000002.1:0-58433 GCA_028713975.1 Sulfuricella sp. | reverse complement strand
TTTTCCCTCTGCGACCTCCGCGTCCTCTGCGGTAAATTGCTGTTTTTAAGTTTATTCGCTAGTTCCCCAGCGCGCCATCAGTTGGTGCGCGATGCCGAGCTGGTCGAGGATGCGTGCGACGATGAAGTCCACCACCTCGGCCACGCTTTGCGGGTGATGGTAAAAGCCGGGATTGGCGGGCAGGATCACGACCCCGGCGCGCGACAGCTTGAGCATGTTTTCCAGGTGGATGGCGGAGAACGGCGTTTCGCGCGGAACCAGGATGAGCTTGCGGTTTTCCTTCAGCATCACGTCGGCGGCGCGCTCGATCAGGTTGTCGGAAAGCCCGGTGGCGATGGAGGCAAGCGTGCCCATGGTGCAGGGGCAAACCACCATGGCGTCGGCGGGATTGGTGCCGGAGGCGACCGGCGCGAACCATTCGTCGCGACCGAATACCTTGAGCTGCTCTGGTGAAACACCGTATTGCGCGCACAGCATCTGCTGCGCTTCCTTCGGGCTGGAGGGTAGCGCCAGATTGATTTCCTGTTTTGCCACGACCTGCGCCGCCTGCGAGTACAGCAGGTAAACCTTCGTCTTGCTTTCCAGCAGGCATTGCAGCAGGCGCAGGCCGTAGGGCATGCCGGAGGCGCCAGTCAGCGCCAGCGTGATAGTCTTGTTTTCGGGGTTCATTTCTGGATTGTAGGCCAGGCGAGCGGTGCACTCAATGCTAAGGCTTTACGACAGCTGAGGGGATGGTTTTTGGCAGGGGCGGTTTCTCGCCCTCGGCCTCCGTTTTGAGGCGTTCTTCTTCGAGCTTATGCTGCTCCTGCTGTTCAGCCTTGAGCCTTTCAGCTTCTTCCTTGAGTTTTTCCGCCGCTTCCTTCAGCCGCTTTTCTTCCTGTTGTTTCGATACCAGTGGGCAAAGGTTTTTTTCGAACACGTCGCCGAGGCTGTCGGGAATGATCGGTGTGTCGCCGCCCTCGACGGAGGCGGCATATTCGACGGTTTCGCCCGCTGGGCCGTAGAGCAGGTAGCTGGTCAGCTTTAGGGTGTGGTCGGCGCAGTTGATATGCTCGCGGTAAAGGCCGCTAACGGCAAGCTTGTCCTTGAAAGGCTGCGGTTCGAGGAAAACCACTTTTTTCCAGTAGGTGATCTCGTTGTCGTTAATCAGCAGCTTGGCCTTGTCGTAGAACAGCTGATCGCCAACGGCGGCACTGTCGATTTTTTCCCATTCCGCAGCATTCGCGCCCGGCATGGCCGACAGCAGCGCGAGTAACAGCAGAAAAGGGAGATGTTTCATGGCTGGAGCAGCGGGGGGCGGACAGAAGAAGTTGTCGCGTCGTTTTCGGCCAGCAGCCCAGCGGTAATCAGGCCGTTGACGGTGCCGAACAGCAGTGCGGCGGCGGCGAAAACCGGGGCGAGGTAGAGGATGCCGGCATGCGGGATCAGCCACAGGTAAACCACGGCCATTTGTGCGGCGATGTGCGTGAAGGCGGCGAAAATGCTGAGCGAAACTGCGCCAAACCAGTTTTTCGGCAGGTGCCGTGCCAGCGCCAGCATAACCAGGCTCAATGCGGCGCCGGAAAAACTCAGGATGAACGAAGGCGAAAGAAAGGTGCCGAGGATCAGGCTGCCCGCCACTACCCGTAACAGCGATACCCAGATCGCCGCGCGCAGGCCGAAACGCTCCAGCACCAACAGCGTAACGATGTTCGCCAGCCCCGGCTTGATGCCGGGCAGGGGCGAGGGGATCGCCGCCTCCACCAGCGACAGGCCGATGGCGAACGCCGCCAGCTTGGCAATGCGGTGGTCTTCGGCGGTGGTCTGGATGTTGATCTGCATATTCTCTTGTTTGTTAATCATAAAAACTGCAACTTACCGCAGAGGACGCGGAGGCCGCAGAGGGAAAACGGCCCAATAAAGACTTGCGAGAAGAGCTTTACTTAAATTGGCGAACATTTGATCTTTTGAATTCCTCCGCGTCCTTTGCGTCCTCTGCGGTTCAATAATTCCTTTGAATTAATAGCTCAGCGAATCGTACAATTTTTTTGCCCCGGTCAGCTCCAGGCTGATCTGGTTGGGCAGGCACAGCGCGGCCTCTCCGGCCTTGGCGAGCCAGCCTTGCTTGACGCAGTATTGGCGTGGGCTCGGGTCTGCCGCGACGCGCGCCCGGTGGTTGTGGATTTCGATCCGGCTGGTGCCGAGCGGGCCTTGGGCGGTGAATATGCGGTTTTCCGCCAGGCTGAATTCGGCGACCACTTTGCCGCCGCTGCGTATCACCGCCTTGTCGGCGGCGTTGCCTTGCCACAGGGTGGCGAACAGCCAGACGGTGGCGGTCATGCCGCCGAGCAGCACCAGCCAGTCACCGGGTTTGATCAGGCGCAGCATCAGGTCAGCTCGCGGTGGCGCACCATGGTTTGCTGGCCGCCGGCACGGAAGTGTTCGGCCAGCTTCTCGGCAAAGAACACCGAGCGATGCTGGCCTCCGGTGCAACCCAGGGCGATAGTGAGGTAGTTGCGATTGTCGCGGATGAAGCAGGGAAGCCATTCTTCGACGAAACGGCGGACGTCGTCGAGCATTTTCTGCACGTTGGTGTCGGCTTCGAGAAAAGCGGCAACCGCGGCGTCCTTGCCGGTCAGTGGCCGCAGTTGCGGGTCGTAGTGCGGGTTGGGCAGGCAGCGCATGTCGAACACGCAGTCCGCATCCAGCGGAATGCCGTGCTTGAAGCCGAAGGACTGGAACAGCAGGGTCAGCCGGGAGCGGTCGAAATCGACGAAATCCTTGATCCAGGCGCGCAGGGCATTGGGGTTGAGGTCGCTGGTGTCGATGCGGTGGCCGAGCGCGCTGATCGGCTCAAGCAGGTCGTGCTCGAGCTGGATGCACTCTTGCAGGGTGCGCTGGTCGTTGCTCAGCGGATGGCGTCGCCGGGTTTCGCTGAAGCGCTTGACCAAGGCATCGGTCTTGGCTTCCAGGAACAGCAGGCGCAGGTCCATGCCTTGTGCCTTGAGATGCTCGATGATGTCGGGCAACTGGCTGATCTGGCCGCCGCTGCGCACGTCCACGCTGATGGCGATTTGCGTGTGGCCGGCCTGCTCGAGGAAGCCGGTGATGTTGGGGAGCAGTTGCGCCGGCAGGTTGTCGACGCAGTAAAAGCCGCCGTCCTCCAGCACGTTAAGCGCGATACTTTTGCCGGAGCCGGACAAGCCGCTGATCAGGATCAGCTGCATTACTTTTCGTCCGACATCGCGCGTTCGTGCCGTTCGATGAACTCGCGCGTGCTGTTGATCCCGCGCCGGCGCAGGATGTGGTTGCGCACTGCGACTTCGACCATCACCGCGATGTTGCGCCCCGATGCCACCGGGATGCGCACCTTGGGGATTTCGACGCCGAGAATGTTTTCGCTGAATTCCTCGATCTGCAACCGGTCCTGCGTCGAGATTTTCAGGTTGGACAGTTTCATCAGGTTGATAATCAGCTTGACGTTCTTTTTCGGCTTGACCGCCGTCTCGCCGAACAGTGCGCGGATGTTCAGCACGCCCAGCCCGCGCACTTCCATGAAATCCTGGAGCAGGGCGGGGCAGCGCCCTTCCAGCGTGTCCGGCGATACCAGATAGAAATCCACCACGTCGTCGGCGATCAGGCGATGGCCGCGGGTGATCAGTTCCAGCGCCAGTTCGCTTTTGCCGATGCCGCTTTCGCCGGTGAGCAGCACGCCCATGCCTTGTACCTCGAGGAACACGCCGTGCAGCGAAGTGGACTCGGCCAGCACCTGGGTGAGATAGTGGTTGAGCACGTTCATCAGGTACGGGCTGGGCTGCGGTGAGGTGAACAGCGGCACCTGGTTGCGGTTGGCGGCATTAAGCAACGGTACCGGAACCGGCTCGTTATTGGCGACGATGATCAGGGCGAGTTCGGTGGAAAACAGGTTTTCGATCGACTGATCCAGCGCATCCTGGTCCAGGCTGCGCAGGTAGTCCATTTCGGCGCAACCCAATACCTGCACCCGGTTGGGATGAACAAAGTTGAGATGGCCGATCAGTGCCAGGGTGGGCTTCTGGATGATTTCCCCGGCAAGCAGGCTGGCGCCGCCGTCCAGGCCGGCAACCCAGGTCAGCCCGAGTTTTTCGTGGGTTTCGTCGAACAGGTGTTTGACGCTGATTTGTGATTGTGGCATGGCTTATCCTGTCAGCAATCGATGGATTTCCGCAGGATCGCTGCAAGCCTGCAACTGCTCGCGCAAACGCCGGTCGCTGAATTTTTGCGCCAGTTCGCCGAGAATTTGCAGGTGCAGATCGGTGGCCTGCACCGGCACCAGCAGGACGAACAGCAGGCTGACCGGCTGGCCGTCCGGTGCATCGAACGGAATCGGCGCTTGCAACTGGATGAAGGCGCCGGTTGCCATGCGCAGCCCCTTGATGCGGCCATGCGGGATGGCGACGCCTTGCCCGAGCCCGGTCGAACCGAGTTTCTCGCGTTCGATCAGGCTGTCGAACACTTTTTTGCGCGGCAGTTGCAGGTTGTTTTCGAACAGCCGCCCGGTTTCCTCGAACAGGCGTTCCCTGTCGGCCACGTCGAGGCCGCAGAGAATGTGGTTCAGAGGCAGTATTTCAGCGATTAAACTCATATTTTTAGAGTTTTTGTGCGGCGGCTCTTTAACTTTAACAGGTGCCGCCGCCTTCGGGCATTACTCGGCAACCGGCTGATGCTTGCCGCCGCTGCCGCGGCTTGGGCCGCCGTGCATTTCCTTGTGCTTGACGACCTGGCGGTCGAGCTTGTCCACCAGGCTGTCGATGGCGGCATACATATCGGCATCCTCGGATTTGACGAAAATGTCCTTGCCGCTGACGTGAACGTTGACTTCGGCCTTGTGAACCAGTTTCTCGACGGAGATGATGACGGCAACGTCGATCACGTGGTCGAAGTGGCGGGTAACCCGGCCGAGCTTCTCGGTCACATAATCGCGGATGGCGGGAGTTACTTCGACGTGGTGTCCGGTAACATTGAGGTTCATTTGAGGCTCCTTCGGGTTGATTGATAATTAAATGCTACAGGTTCTTTCGGAAACTGACCGCGGGAATTTGCATGGACTCACGGTACTTTGCTACGGTGCGGCGGGCAACGACGATGCCTTGTTTTGCCAGAATATCAGCGATCTGGCTGTCGGAAAGCGGTTTCTGCGGGGTTTCTGCGGCCACCAGTTGCTTGATCAGCGCGCGGATGGCGGTGGAGGAACAGGCGCCGCCGGTTTCCGTGGCGCAGGAACTGCCGAAAAAGTATTTTAGCTCGAAAATGCCGCGCGGGGTGCGCATGTATTTTTGTGTGGTAACGCGCGAAATGGTCGATTCATGCAGGCTGACGGCTTCCGCGATCTCGCGCAGCACCAACGGGCGCATGGCCACTGCGCCGTGTTCGAGAAAATTCCGCTGGCGGTCGACGATGGCCTGTGACACGCGCAGGATGGTGTCGAAGCGCTGCTGGATGTTCTTGATCATCCACCGGGCTTCCTGCATCTGGCTCGAAAGGTGCTGGCTGCCGCTGTCGCGGTTGCGCCGCAAAATGTCGGCATACATGCGGTTGATGCGGAGCCGGGGCATGACGTCCGGGTTGAGGCTGGCCACCCAGTTCCCCTTGACTTTTTGCACCTCGACGTCGTGCTGGATATAGCGCGTGTCCAGGCTGGCGAAAGCGGCGCCGGGGCGTGGGTTGAGGCGGGTAATCAGGCGCTGGGCGGCGCGCAGTTCCTCGTCGTTGCAGTGCAGCAGCTTTTTCAGCTTGATGAAATCGCGCGAGGCCAGCAGGTTAAGGTGGTGTTTTGCAATGGCCAGCGCCGGTTCGAGATAAGGGGTGTCGGGCGGCAGGATTTCAAGCTGTAGCGCCAGGCATTCTCCCAGGTCACGCGCGCCGACGCCGGGCGGATCGAGATTTTGCAGGTGCCGCAGCGCGGTGGAAAGTTCGATTGGCTCGATTTCCAGTTCCGGCGGCAGCATGGCGGCGAGTTCGTCCAGGTTCTGGGTGAGATAGCCGTCTTCGTTAAGAACGTCGATCAGCAAGGCGACAATTCTCCGGTCGTGCTCGGATAGCTGCGTTACCCCTAGCTGCGCATTGAGATGGTTGCGCAGATCGACCGCTTCGGCCCGGTGCAGGGAATAGTCGTCGCTATCGTCTTCATCGTCGTGCGCGCTCCAGGGGCTATCGTTCTGGTCCCAGTCGCTTTCGGTGAGGGCGGCGGGTTCGGCGGGCGATTCATCGGCGCTGCTGCCGGTGGGCGCGGGCTGCAACATAAACTCATCCGGTTTGCCCTCTCCCGCATCGGCGTCCACACTCCCGCCTTCCGCATCGCCAACGCCTTCCACGCGTTCGAGGAAAGGGTTTTCCTGGGCAAAGGCATCCAGTTCCTGATCCATCTCCAGCGTTGACATTTGCAGCAGGCGAATCGACTGTTGCAACTGGGGGGTCAGGGTCAGGTGTTGCGAGAGTTTTAGTTGTAGGCTGTGCTTCATCTTGTGGTGAAAATATACTCGCCCATATCAGGGGGGGGGGGCGAGAGGGCCGACATCCCGCTACATCCGGAAATGCTCGCCCAGATAGACTTTTCTTACATTTTCATTATAAACGATTTCATCCGGTTTTCCGCTGGCCAGCACCTCGCCGTCATTGATAATGTAGGCGCGGTCGCAAATCCCCAGTGTTTCTCGAACATTGTGGTCGGTAATCAGCACGCCGATGTCCTGCGACGTAAGGAAGCGGATGATTTTCTGGATATCCAGCACGGCGATAGGGTCTACTCCGGCAAACGGTTCGTCGAGCAGGATGAAGCGCGGCTGGGTCGCCAGCGTGCGGGCGATTTCAACCCGGCGGCGCTCGCCGCCCGACAAGGAAAGCGCCGGGTTGTTGCGCAGGTGGTTGATGTGCAGTTCATGCAGCAGATCGTCCAGGCGCTGGTCGATCTGCCCGGGTTCGAGCGCTTGCAGTTCCAGGATGGCACGGATATTTTCGGACACCGTCAGCTTGCGGAAAATCGAGGCTTCCTGGGGCAGGTAGCTCAAACCCATGCGGGAGCGGCGGTGGATCGGCAGGTGGCTCAGTTCCTTGCCGTCCAGGCGGATGCTGCCGCTATCCAGGGCCACCAGCCCCACGATCATGTAAAAGCTGGTGGTCTTGCCCGCGCCGTTCGGCCCGAGCAGGCCGACCACTTCGCCGCTGGAAATTTCCAGCGAAACGTCCTTCACTACCTGGCGCGATTTATAGCGTTTTTTCAGCCCGTTGACGTTGAGTTGGCTCATATTAAATACCGTCTTGAGTCCTGAGTGCTGGACTCAGGGCTTGATTCATTCGTCTCTCGGATTGGCGATATTTTCAGCGGGTTTCAACAACAGGGGCTTGGCGGCTGGCACGGCTGCCGGCGCGGCAACGGCATTTTTATTCTTCGACTGTATCACCGTGCGCACTCGTCCGCGCGGGTTGTTGGCCGTGGCGGTTTCCTTGCCGCCGATGACCTGGAAGAACTCGGTCTTGCCGTCATAAGAAATGAAATTGCCGTGCGCTTCGTCCTTGTTCCGCTTCATGCGTGCCTGGTTGAAAAGTTTCACCAGGTCTTTTTTCTGGTCGTATTCGATGCGCAGGCCATAGCCTTCGATGTATTCGTCGTAGCCTTCGCGTTTCTGCCGGAAACTGGCCGGGTTGCCGTAGGCGGTTCCATACTGGAAGCCTTCGGCATCTTCGGTAACGACCAGCTTGTTGGCGCGGATCATCAGCGTGCCCTGGGTCAGGACGACGTTGCCTTCGTAAATGCTCACCTTCTTGGCATCGTCCACGTTGGCGGTGTCCGACTCCAGATTGATGGGCTTGTCCCGGTCTGCCTTCTCCGCATGCACCCAAGGCGACGCCATGAAAAGCAGGGCGACCGACAGGCAGAGGAGGGATTTAATGCTTGGGTTTTTCATAACGGCCTTTGACGCGCGAAAACAATTTCATCACATGGGTTTTGTTGTTCAATTCTAAACCAACGCCCGTGACATTGATATGCGCATCCCGAATCGTGACAAACTTGTCGGTCAGCGCCAGATCCTTGTCCGGGATGACGTGCAGGTAGCTGGTGGTGAGCGTCAGGGTGCTTTTATCCCGGTAGGCTTCACGTGTGACCAGGACATTGCCGGTAAAATAAGCGTGATCGCCATCTTTCGATATCAGGCCCTTGTCCGATTGAATATGCATCGGCGGTTTTCCCTGCGAGAAGCGGGTGAAATGTGGATGATCGAGATGGGTGGTGTCATCGTCCGGGTAATGCGTCATTTTGGCGGCAACCAGAGTGTGCAGCGGCAGCCCGTTCTGGTCCATGCGGGTGGTGGTGAACTTTTCCACGGTGTAGTCGGGGTCGTGCCGGCTGCTGCCGTCGTTTTTCGGCTGCAACGGCTGTACTTTCTGGTCGAGCCAGAACGACATCATCGCCAGCAGTACCATGCCAGCCAGGAACCAGAGGATGAAGCGGTCGCGCACCAGACCTGTCACAGGGGAAGCCAAAAAAATTAATTCAGATAAGGCGCCAGTTGCGCCTCGAAAGTTCCCTGTGCCTGCATGATCAGCTCGCACAGTTCACGCACGGCACCGTCCCCGCCCGGCAGGTCGGCAACATAGTGGGCATGCTGCTTGACCAGGGCCGGGGCGGCGGGAACGCATGTCGCCAGCCCGCAGCGGCGCATCACCGGCAAGTCGATGACATCGTCGCCCATGTAGGCGCATTCGGACGGGTCAACGCCGGTTTTCTTCAGCAGATCGAGAAAGGCGGCGAGTTTGTCTTCCGCGCCCTGGTAAAGATGGATCACGCCCAGATTGGCGGCGCGCAACGCAACCAGTTGCGAGATCCGTCCGGTGATGATCGCAAGTTCCACTCCCGAGCGTTGCAGCATCTTCATGCCGTGGCCGTCAAGGGAATTGAAGGCCTTGAATTCCTGGCCGCCGTCGGTCAGGTAAAGGCGGCCATCGGTCATCACGCCGTCCACGTCGAAGATGGCCAGTCTGATTTTCTTTGCGCGTTCGAAAGCGTCCATGTTCAGACCACGCCCGCTCTAAGCAGATCATGCATGTTCAGTGCGCCCACCAGATGGCCGTTGGCGTCCACCACCAGCAGTCCATTGATTTTGTATTGTTCCATCATCTGCACGGCTTCCGCCGCCAGCTTGTCCGGGCCGATGGTGCGCGGACTGCGGGTCATCACTTCGGCAACCCGCGCGGCGCGGATGTCGAGGGTCTTGTCGAGAACGCGGCGCAGGTCGCCGTCGGTGAACAGGCCGGTCAGCCCATTCGCGCCATCGACTACCGCAGTCATGCCGAGACCCTTGTTCGACATTTCCAGCAGCGCTTCGGTGAGCAGCGCCGTTTCCGGCACTTTGGGCAGGGCTTCGCCGCTGTGCATCAGGTCGCTGACATGCACCAGCAGTCTCCGGCCCAGCGCGCCGCCGGGGTGGGAGAGGGCGAAGTCCTCCGCGCCGAAACCGTGCGCATCGAGCAGTGCAATCGCCAGCGCATCGCCCAGCGCCAGCGCCGCCGTGGTGCTGGCAGTGGGTGCCAGCCCCAGCGGGCAGGCTTCCTGGGCGACGCTGGCGTCGAGGTGGATGTCCGCTTCGCGCGCCAGGGTGGAGTGGGGGTTGCCGGTCATGGCGATGAGTTTTGCGCCCTTGCGCTTGATGATCGGCACGATGGTCAGGAGTTCCGGGCTTTCGCCGGAATTGGACAGGGCGATCAGCACGTCGCCCGGCGTGATCATGCCGAGGTCGCCGTGGCTGGCTTCGCCGGGGTGGACGAAGAAGGCCGGGGTGCCGGTGCTGGCCATGGTCGAGGCGATCTTGCGCGCGATGTGGCCGGACTTGCCCATGCCGCTTACCACGACCCTTCCCGTGCAGTGTAGAATCAGTTGCAGGGCGCCGGTAAAGCTGCCGTCCAGCCGGTCAATCATCGCCTCGATGGCCCTGGCCTCAATGGCGAGCACCTGGCGTGCCAGATCGAGTGTTTTGTGGTCGGATGCCGATTTGGTGTCATTCATCCGCGCAAGTATACTAAACCCCATACCTTATTGCCTATCGCCGTATGCACAACACTCTGCAACTGGTTTTGATTCTTCTCGCTGCCGCCGTGCTGGTGGTGACGCTGTTCCGCTCGTTGCGCCTGCCGCCGCTGCTGGCTTACCTGCTGGTGGGCATCGTAATGGGCCCGCACGCCTTGGGGTGGGTGCCGGAGAGCGGCGGAACCACCTACCTGGCGGAATTCGGCGTGGTATTCCTGATGTTCAGCATCGGCCTGGAATTCAGCCTGCCGCAATTGAAGACCATGCAGGGCATCGTGTTCGGGCTGGGCGGCGCGCAGGTGCTGCTGACCATGGCGCTGGTGCTGGCGGCGGGCATGGCGCTGGGCCTGAGTTGGCAGGTGGGCGTGGCGCTGGGCGGTATTCTGGCGATGTCCTCCACCGCCATCGTCAGCAAGCTGCTGGTCGAAAGGGTCGAGCTGCACACCCGCCACGGGCGCGAAATCGTCGGCGTGCTGCTGTTCCAGGATCTGGCGGTGGTGCCCCTGCTGGTGTTGATCCCCGCCCTGGCCGCCGGCGACCACAACCTGGGCTGGACGATGGCGGAAGCCTTCTTCAAGGCGGCGGTGGTGCTGGCCGTGCTGCTGGTTTTCGGCCAGCGCCTGTTGCGACCGTGGCTGCACCTGGTCGCCGGCCATAAAACTTCCGAGCTGTTCATGCTCAACGTGTTGCTGGTGACTCTCGGCCTTGCCTACCTGACCGATCTTGCCGGCCTGTCGCTGGCGCTGGGCGCTTTTCTCGCGGGGATATTGATCTCTGAAACCGAATACCGCTACCAGGTCGAAGCCGACATCAAACCGTTCCGCGACGTGCTGCTCGGCCTGTTTTTCGTCACCATCGGTATGTTGCTCGACCTGCGCGCGGTGGCGGACAACCTGGCCTGGGTGATGGGGCTGCTGCTCCTGCTGGTGACGGTAAAGGCCGTGATGATCGCCGCTCTGAGCCGCATTTCGGGCAGCGAACTGTCGGTGTCGATTCGCACCGGCCTGGCGCTGGCTCAAGGGGGGGAATTCGGTTTCGTGTTGCTGTCCCTGGCCGGCGGGGTGCATCTGCTGGATGGTCGTGTCATGCAGATATGCCTTTCGGCGATGCTGCTCTCGATGCTCGCCGCTCCGTTCATCATCCAGCACAGCGAAGCCCTGGTGCGGAAGTTGTGCAGCGGCGAATGGGTGAACCGCGCCAGGGAGGTGCACGAGATCGCGGTAAAGAGCGCGGCCAGCAGCGAGCATGTCATCGTTTGCGGTTATGGCCGCAGCGGCCAGAACCTGGCGCGGCTTCTGGAACAGGAAGGCATCGTTTTCATCGCGCTCGATCATGACGCCGGGCGTGTCAAATCGGCGGCGGTGGCGGGCGAAAGCGTGGTTTACGGCGACGCCGGGCGGCGCGAAGTGCTGATGGCGGCCGGGCTGAACCGCGCCAAGGCGCTGGTGGTGACCTACGCCGACGTGAAATCGTCGCTGCGCGTGCTGCACCATGCCCATGAAATGCGCCCCGATCTGCCGGTGGTCGTGCGTACCCTGGACGATACCGACCTGGAAAAACTGCGCGACGCGGGCGCGACCGAAGTCGTGCCGGAAGTGCTGGAAGGCAGCCTGATGCTTGCCTCCCATACCCTGATGCTGCTCGGCGTACCGTTCGGCCGGGTGGTCAAGCGCGTGCGGCGGATCAGGGAGGCGCGCTACAGCCTGCTGCGCGGCTTCTTTCACGGCGCCACCGACCAGGACTACGAATTGAGCGAAAAGGTGCAGCCGCGCCTGCACACCATCGCCTTGCACGAGGGCGCTGCGGCAGTCGGCAAAACCCTCGCCGAACTCGATCTGGACAGCCTGCTGGTGCGGGTCACCGCAGTGCGGCGGCACAACATCCGCGCCCTCGAACCGCAGCCCGAAACCGTGCTGATGGCGGATGACGTAGTGGTGCTGATGGGCGCGCCGGAGGATCTGGCTGCTGCGGAAATGAGGTTGTTGCAGGGATAGGCGACGGTTGGGTTTCAGTAGCCAGCATGTAAAATCGTAGTCTGGGGCAAGTTTGCGAACCCCGGAGAAAAAAATCGAGTCTGACCCCGTTTTCCCGACCCCGTTTTCCCCGTTTTCCCCGTTTTTCCAAGGATAAGCTTGGCGGCTACCCATAAAACCAACGGGCATCCGAAGATGCCCGTTGGTTTGCTGATCTGGCCGTCGTGCGGCGGAGCGTGGCGCAATATGCTTTGCTATTGTGCGCCCTACCGGGCTTGGCTTAGCCGGTCTTACAGCAGCTTGCAGACCGTGTAGGTTAGAGTTTCATTGTATCCGGCCGCAGCCGCGGCATAGGGCGTTCCGTTGCCGGCAACCGCAACCCCTCGCACATTGCCAGTGCCAGGAACGCCGTCGTCGAAGGCCGAGTCGATGGCCCCTGCCGCCTTGCCGGGCAGGTTGCCGCTGCATACCAGGAAGCCTGCCGGGGCACCGGTGGTTGCTCCGGTCGACTGGGTAACGCGGAAGGCGCCGCCATAGGCATTGGTGGGATCTGCGTTGTTTAACTGGCCGGTAATCAGGCCGGCGTGGCGAAAGTCACGCCAGTAATAGCAGGCTTCGTTGGCTGTGGCGATTCCGCAAGCTGTCCAGGCATTTGCAGCGGCGACGATGCCGCTGCCGTTGCCTGCCGTGGCGCCGACCCAACCACGGGTGGCCGCGTTGACGTCATCGCCGGAAATCGCATTATAACGATCCTTATAGGCATAATGGGCCGCCATAATGCCATTGAGATCATTCTTCACCTGCTTGATCTTGGCGTTCTCAATCATTTCCTGACCCTTCAGCACGCCGCCCAGCAGCAGGCCGATGATCACTAGCACGATGGCGATTTCCACCAAGGTAAAACCGGATTGGGATTTTTTCACTTTGCGCCCTTAATATTTAATTATTAATAATAATATTGCTGCGGATATTCGGAATCAAGCTGAAAATTTTAATTTCATTAAATAATGTTAATCTGCTTCTTCTTTGGTTTCAAGCTATTTATAGGGTATTTGGGTTGGCTGGCTTTCGATGCTTCTTGCGCGTCTTTGGGCGTGCCGGGCTATGTTTTGAGAATCTGACCTGATAATGGAGTGGGTGCATATCCATATCCACGGGTGTTCTTTCTCCGAAGAGCTTTCCCGGTTTTTCGAGTCCGGCAGGCTTCTAGTAGCCAGTCACGCTGAAACGGGTAGATACGGCACGGGCTGACTGCCTCCCCTTTGCACCCGCAAGGAGTATCCCCGCCGGGTTCCCGCCGCCATGCGGCGACCACAGCGAGACAAAAGGGGGATTGAGGGGGATTTAGCGGTAGCGGCTATTTGCCCCGCTTTTAAATCCCCCCTAGCCCCCCTTTTTCAAAGGGGGGTATCCCTTTGCCAGCCCCTTTTTGCGAGATGGGCAAAAAGCCGCCCATCCCTGCTTACCCCGCTGCAAAGGGGGGTATCCCTTTTTCAACTTGGCAGCCTGCTAGCCCAAATTCAGCGGCGGTTCATCCATCAGCGCGGCCTGCTCCCGGAGCGCGAGGATCTGGTCCTGCCAGTAGTGCTGGGTGTTGAACCAGGGAAAGCTGGCGGGGAACGCCGGGTCGCTCCAGCGCAGGGCCAGCCAGCCGCTGTAATGGATCATGCGCAGGGTGCGTAATGCTTCCATCAGCAGCAATTCGCGCGGGTTGAAATCGTGGAATTCCCGGTAGCCATCCATGAAGCTGGAAAGTTGCCGGGTCATCTCGGCACGCTCCCCCGACAGCAGCATCCAGATGTCCTGCACGGCAGGCCCCATGCGGCAATCGTCGAAATCGACGAAGTGCGGGCCGGCATCCGACCACAGCACATTGCCGGGGTGGCAGTCACCGTGGAGCCGGATCGGGGCGACGTGCCCGGCCTGCGCAAAGGCGGCGCGCACCCGGTTCAAGACATCTTCGACGACGGAACGGTAAGCCGCTTCCAGGTCGGGCGGGATGAAGCCGTTGGCCAGGAGATGGCGGGACGGTTCCACGCCGAAATTTTCGATGGTGATTGTAGGGCGGTGGGCAAAGGGTTCGATGGCGCCGACCGCATGGATGCGACCGATGAAGCGCCCCATCCATTCCAGCGTGGCGGGGTCGTCCAGTTCCGGCGCGCGCCCCGGCTGGCGCGGGTAGATGGCGAAGCGGAAGCCCTCGAACCGGTGCAGGGTGCGCCCTGCGCTGTCCGCCGTGGGCGCCACCACCGGGATTTCCCGGTCGGCGAGTTCACGGGTAAAGCGGTGTTCCTCGAGAATGGCTTCATCCGGCCAGCGCAGGGGGCGGTAGAATTTGGCGATGATGGGCGCGTCATCCTCGATGCCGATTTGATAGACGCGATTTTCGTAGCTGTTGAGCGCGAGCAGGCGTCCGTCGCAGCGCAGGCCCAAGCTTTCCGTGGCATTCAGGATGAGGTCGGGCGTGAGCTCTTGATAAGGGGGGGCGGGCGTGTCCACTGCATCCGTTCAAAACGAAAAGGGCTATTGTAGCCTCGGGGTGCGGGATGTCCAGTTCGCCGCAAACAATGTCGTCGCCAGGCTGGTAAAGAGAGGCCGACTCGGTTTACCATCCGGTTCAGGATAACAACACCAATTTCAAACAATATCCCGGATATTTTCTGCCAGGGATAGAAAAAACTCCCGGAGGAGTGCGCCATGAATTTTTTGAGCAACATGAAAATCCGGACCAAGCTGACAGTTCTGATCGTTTTTGTTTCGGTTCTTCTTGGGGGAATCGGGCTGACGGGGCTGATGGGAATCAATAATTCCAACAATGCCCTGTTGAGCGTTTATAACGATAGCCTGCTGACGATCAACCAGCTCAACGAGATTCGCAACAATCAGATGCAGATTCGCACCGAACTGCTTTCTGCCCGCCTGGAAACGGACGGGTTCGAAATCATGGCCCATGGCGACAAGGTGAGCAAAAATATCTTCGTGATAGGAAATATCCTGAAATCCTACAATGCACGGCAGATGGCTGAGGAGGAGAAAAAACTGCTGGCCGCTTTCATCAAGGAGAGGATGAATTTCGGGGTGAATGGCGTTATGCCCACCATTGACCTGCTGCAGGCCGAGAAATTTGCCGAGGCCGACAAGCTGCGCAAGGATGTGCTGGATCCGGCCTATGCGAAGGCTTCGGAGGGCATCGACGCGCTGATCAAATTCCAGGTGGATGCCGCGAAGAACGAATACGAGCGCGCCCTGGCAGTCGGTAAAGCCATTCGAATGGCCTCTGTCGCGAGCATTGTCGTGGGGCTGTTGCTGACCATACTGATCGGGTTTGTCATCACCCGCTCGGTAAGCCGTGGTGTTTCCGTCCTGGCGGATGCGGCAAAGAAGCTGTCTGATGGCGACCTGACCGCACGCGCGAACCTGATGACCGAGGACGAACTGGGCGAAGTCGCCCACGCGTTCAATCGGATGGCCGGAGATTTTTCCTCCATTATCGGCGCTATCCGCAACTCGACCGATCAGGTTACCTGCGCTGCCGAAACGCAATCCAGTGCGGCGGAACAGATTGCTTCCCTCGCCAATAGCCAGATGGAGCAGGCAACAGACGTGGCGGTGGCAATCGAGGGGCTGAACACGATGGTCAGGGAAGTCGCCGAAAAAACCCAGTCGATTTCAGTCGTGGCGGATGAGGCCAGTGCCATGGCCGACAAAGGGCACCATGTCGTGAACGCCGCCGTGGACGGCATCCAGGCAATCTCCCACACGGTGAGCGAATCCGCGGCAATGATGGGGTCTCTCAGCCATCACTCCGATCAGATCGGGCAGATCGTCAAGGTAATCAAGGATATTGCCGACCAGACCAACCTGCTGGCATTGAATGCGGCCATCGAAGCGGCGCGCGCGGGCGAGCAGGGGCGCGGATTTGCGGTGGTGGCGGACGAGGTGCGCAAGCTGGCCGAGCGAACCACCGGCGCCACTTCAGAAATATCGGCCATGATCGGCGCCATCCAGTCCGAAATTTCCAGCGCGGTCACCACCATGGAAAAAGGTGGGGGGCAGGTCGAGCAGGGCGTTGCGATGGCAAACCAGGCCGACGAAGCTATCGACCAGATCACCGTCAGCGTGAAGCATGTGGTGGAAATGATCCAGCAGATTGCGCATGCCACCCGCGAGGAAAGCGAAACTACCAGTATGGTTGCCACCCGGATCGACCAGATTGCACAGATGGCGCGCGCGAGTAGCGAGACCATCGGGCAAACTGCCCAGGCATGCCGTGGCATCCAGTCCATGACGCATGCCTTGCAGAATGAGGTGGCCCGTTTCCGGCTCTGATCTGGCTGGTCACGGCAAGGTCAGAGCCCATTAAACTTACGCACAAGGAATTATGAACAAAACCTATTCGGATTCTTCCATCCGCGTCCTGCGCGGGCTGGAGCCGGTGAAGCAGCGACCGGGAATGTATACGCGCACCGACAACCCGCTGCACATTATCACCGAGGTGGTAGATAACTCCGCCGACGAGGCGTTGGCTGGCTTCGCCAAAATCATCAAGGTGCGGCTGCATGCCGATGGTTCGGTTTCAATCTCGGACGATGGCCGTGGCATCCCGGTTGGCATTCATCCTGAAGAGGGCGTGCCGACGGTGGAGGTGGTGTTTACCCGGCTGCACGCGGGCGGCAAATTCGACAAAAAGGCCGGTGGCGCTTACCAGTTTTCCGGTGGACTGCACGGTGTTGGCGTCTCCGTGACCAATGCGCTGTCGCTCCGGCTTGAAGTGACGGTGACGCGCGAGGGCGGCGTGCACGGCATGGCGTTTGCCGGCGGCGACGTGGTGGAGCCGCTGGCGCCGACCGGCAGCGCGGCAAAACGCGCTTCGGGTACGTCTGTCCGGGTGTGGCCGGATGCGCAGTATTTCGACAGTGCCGAAATCCCGCCGCAACAGCTTGAGCGGGTGCTGAAGGCCAAAGCGGTGCTTCTTCCGGGGGTGCGCGTCAGGCTGGAAATCGAGGATAGGGGCGGCCTGCTCAAGGATGAAAAGGAATGGCTTTACCAGGACGGGTTATCCGATTATCTCAAGTCGCAATTGTCGGAAAACCTGATTGATGGCCTGTTCTGGAAGTTTGCCAAGTACGCGCCCGCTTCGCATGACACCTTTGCCGAGGGCGAAGGCGCGGAATGGGTGGTGGCCTGGACGGAAGAAGGCGCGATTGTGCGCGAATCCTACGTCAACCTGATTCACACGCCTTCCGGCGGCACCCATGAGTCCGGTCTGCGCGACGGGATTTTCAATGCGGTGAAGAGCTATATCGAGCATCACAGCCTGTTGCCGAAGGGCGTCAAGCTCACTGCGGACGACGTGTTCAGCCGTATCTCTTTCGTGCTGTCGGCGAAGATGCTCGACCCGCAGTTTCAGGGCCAGACCAAGGAGCGGCTGTCGTCGCGCGATGCGCTGCGCCTGGTTACGTCGATGGTGCGCGACCCGCTCGAGCTGTGGCTCAACGAGCATCAGGAACAGGCACGAAAGATCGCCGACTTCGCCATCAAGGCGGCGCAGACGCGGCAGCGTGCCGGGCAGAAAATCGAAAAGCGCAAGTCCTCCGGCGTTGCCGTGCTGCCGGGCAAACTGGCCGATTGCCAGTCCGACAATCTGGACGAGCGCGAGCTGTTCCTGGTCGAGGGCGATTCCGCCGGCGGCTCGGCCAAGCAGGGCCGCAACAAGGACACCCAGGCGATCTTGCCGCTACGCGGCAAAGTGCTGAATACCTGGGAGCACGAGGCCGACCGCATCTTCGCCAACAACGAAATTCACAACATCGCCGTGGCGCTCGGCGTCGACCCGCATGGGCCGGACGATAAGCCGGACATGTCCAATCTGCGCTACGCCCGCGTCATCATCCTGGCCGATGCCGACGTGGACGGCAGCCATATCCAGGTGCTGCTGCTGACCCTGTTCTACCGCCACTTCCCCGTCCTGGTGCGCGACGGGCGGGTGTGCGTGGCGCAGCCGCCGCTGTACCGGGTGGATGTGCCGGCGCAGGGCAAGAACAAGCCGGCGCGCAAATTCTATTGCCTCGACGACGGCGAGCTGGAAGGCACGCTGGATAGGCTACGCGCCGACAAGGTACGCGAGGCGTCGTGGCAGGTGTCGCGTTTCAAGGGCCTGGGCGAGATGAACCCGGTGCAGTTGTGGGAAACCACCCTCAACCCCGATGCGCGTCGTTTGCTGACCTTGCGCACCAACGATTTCACCGGCTATGTCCGGGAAGTATTCAACAAGCTGATGGCGAAATCCGAGGCTGCTTCAAGGCGAGCCTGGATGGAAGAGGCGGGGCATCTGGTGGAAGCGGACGAGTGACGCCGCAGGCCGGTGATCCTGAAAACGGGTTTTAGCCGTGTTCTGCGGGCGGGCTGGCCGGCAACGCTTCCGCGGGGTAGGTGATGCGGCTGCCCTCCACTCGCGCCCAAGGCGTGAGGGTATGGGGCTGGCGATGCGTCGCGCTCATGATGTCCTCCACCGGGATGCCGCGCACCGTCAGGGCGTCGCCGATGAGGGAGCGGTGGCAGCGCCAGGGCACGGCTTCGGCGCACATCAGGGCGACCTGCTTCTGCCGGGCCAGCTCGATTAGCCGTTCTATATTTTCCGCGAACGCGTCGGTCTGCATGTAGTCCGCGTAGCCGCGGAACGAGGCGTTGCGCCAGGCCAGGTTGGGCGAATCGGCGCGGGTGTGGCGCAGGCCGCCGAGTCCCGCCAGGTGGACATAGCCGATGCCGGCTGTCTCGAGCGCGTCGGGCAGGGTGTCGCGGTTGAACTGGGGGTTGTGGCGCGAGCGGGGGACGCTGCGCACGTCCACTATTTCGGTTACGCCGTGGGCTTGCAGTAGGTGGATAAACTCCGCCAGTTGCCGGGTCGAGTGCCCGACGGTAAACACCGTGACCGGATGTTCCGCAGTTTTTTTCGTCACGCCACCTCTCCCGATTCCGCCAGCCCGTGCAGCAGCAGGTGGAAGTAGACCATTCCGGCGTAAGGCTGCCAGCGCTCGACCGCCCGGCGTACCCCTTCATAGTCCAGCGGGCCTGGCAGGCCGAGCCATTGCGCCAGACGCTTGCGCGCGCCGACGTCATCGCCGGGGAACACATGGGTTCGGCCCAGCCCGCGCAGCAAGACATATTCCGCAGTCCAGCGGCCCACCCCGCGCAGTTCCAGCAGGCGCTTCTTTGCCGCTTCGTCGTCCAGGGAGGCGATCCCTTCCAGCTCCACGCGCCCTTCGGCGGCAGCGTCGGCAAGTTCCAGCAGGGCGCGGGCTTTTTGCCGGCTGAAGCCGATGGCGCGCAGCCGCTCCGGGTCTTGCCCGGACAAATCCTCCGGGCGGGGAAAGGCACGCGCCGCGCCGGTTGGCAGGCCGAACTGCTCGGCGAGCCGGTTGAGCAGGACGATGCCGACGGTGAGGGAGAGTTGCTGGCAGGCGATGCCGTTGACCAGGCTTTCGAACACTGTCGGGAAGCGGGGCGGCTTGACGCCGCTGAATTGCTCCGCCAGCCGCGCCAGGTGAGGATCGGCGGCGGTGAGGGCATAAAAGCCAGTCAAATCGACCCGCAATCCCAGTAGCCGCTCCAGTGTGCCGGCCAGCGCGTTCCTTTCGCCCGCCTCCAGCCGTGGGCCGTCCGCAACGACCGCGAGCCGGGGCGCTTGCGGCGGCCCGGTCTGAACCGCCGCCACTTCCACCGCCCTGCCGCCCAGCGCCAGAACCCGGCGGTAGGTATGCCCGTCCCAGCGGTCGATGGCGTTGTGCGCCCGGCGCCGCAGTGTCCAGGCTGTCAAGTCGAGCCGGAATGGCGGCACTGGTTCCAGGGACAATTCCATGGCAGGCTTTCGGAGCGGAGGGTGTTCTTGAACTATAGACCAAGGCCGAGGCTAAGCTCGTCCCGAATTTCGCCTATGGCGTGATCCGGTCACCCTTGCTATCCTACAAGGCATTTTTGAGCATAAATCTGGAAGACATGAAGGACGAAATCGACAACATTACCCCCGATCTGTTCGAGCAACTGGAAGCATTGCCGGACGAGGGAATGGCGCTTGCCGGGCAACCCCCGGCACCGCCGGAGCCGCCCATTGAGCCGTCTGGCGCCGAGCCGCAGGACGATCTGGCGGACTACGCCAAGGCGGCTTACCTCGCTTATGCGATGGCGGTATCGAAATCTCGCGCCATCCCCGATGTGCGCGACGGCCAGAAGCCGGTGCAGCGCCGCATCCTCTTCGCCATGCGCGAGATGGGCAACGAGTCGGACAAGCCGCACAAGAAATCGGCGCGTATCGTCGGCGATGTGATCGGTAAATACCATCCGCATGGCGACAGCGCGGTGTACGAGGCGGCAGTGCGCATGGCGCAGGATTTTTCGCTGCGCTACCCGCTGATCGACGGCCAAGGCAATTTCGGTAGTCTCGATGGTGATTCGGCAGCGGCGATGCGCTATACCGAGGTGCGGCTGACGCCGATTGCACAGTTGCTGCTGGACGAACTGGATCAGGGTACGGTCGATTTCCGCCAGAATTACGACGGCTCCTTCCAGGAGCCGGTGGTGCTGCCGGCGCGACTGCCTTTTCTGTTGCTCAACGGCGCTTCCGGCATCGGCGTCGGTATCGCCACCGAGGTGCCGCCGCACAATCTGCGTGAAGTGTGCGAGGTGGCGGCCTGCATGGTTGAGTCATCGACGTTCAGCGAAGCGCAGATGCTGGAGATGATTCCCGGGCCGGATTTTCCCGGTGGCGGGCAGATACTTTCCAGCAATCAGGAAGTCCGCAATGCCTATGTGACCGGGCGCGGAACCATTGCAGTGCGTGCCCGCTACGTGTTCGAGGAGATGGCGCGCGGCCAGTGGCAGTTGGTGATTACCGAGCTGCCGCCGGGTGCATCGGCGGCAAGGGTGCTGTCCGAAATCGAAACCCTGACCAATCCCCTGCCCAAGGTCGGCAAGAAGGCCATCGACCAGTCGCAGGCGCAAACCAAAACCCTGTTGCTTTCCCTGCTGGAAACGGCGCGTGACGAATCCGACAAGGAACAGTCGGTGCGCATCGTGTTCGGGCCGAAAAGCTCGCGCATCGACCGCGACGAATTCGCCCGCACCCTGATGGCCTATACCAGCCTGGAAACCACGGTGTCGTTCAACCTGGTTCAGGTGGGGCTGGACGGCAACCCGATGCAGAAATCGTTGTTCACGATCCTGTCGGAGTGGTGCCGGTTCAGGCTGGCGACGGTGGAGCGGCGTCTCGGCTATCGCCTCGGCAAGGTCAACGACCGCGTCCATATCCTGGAAGGGCGGCACGTCGTTTTCCTGAATATCGACGAGGTGATCCGGCTCATTCGCGAATCCGACGAGCCAAAACCGGCTTTGATGGCGCGCTTTGCCTTGTCCGAGCGGCAGGCCGACGATATTCTGGAAATCCGCCTGCGCCAGCTCTCAAGGCTGGAAGGCATCAAGATCGAGCAGGAAATCGCCGAGTTGATGAAAGAGCGCGCCAAACTGGAAGGGTTGCTGGCCAGCCCGGCCCGGATGAAATCCCTGGTTGCCCGTGAAATCCGCGAGGATGCCAAAAAATTCGGCGATGACCGGCGCACGCTGATGCAGGCAGAAAAGCGCGCCTCGCTGTCCGAAGCGGCGGTGCTGGATGAGCCGGTGACCATCATCCTGTCGGAAAAAGGCTGGTTGCGGCAGCGCCAGGGACATGGCATCGATGTGGCCACGCTCTCTTTCAAGGAGGGCGACAAGTTGTTTGCCGCGCTTGAGTGCCGCTCGCCCGACTCAATCATTCTGCTGGGTTCCGATGGCCGGGCTTATACCATTGTTGCCTCGCACATTCCCGGTGGCAAGGGTGACGGGGTGCCGGCTGGCTCGGTGGTCGGCTTGCAACCCGGAACGCATATTGTCAGCGCCTTGATCGGACACGCGGAAGACAAAGTGCTGCTGTCGAATTCCGGTGGCTACGGTTTTGTGATCACGGTTGCGGACATGGCTTCGCGCCAGAAAGGCGGCAAGCTGCTGATGACGCTGGAGACGGGCGAAAAGGTGCTGCCCCCGGCCAGGATTGCCCCGGATGCGCGGTATGTGGCCTGCGTGTCGGGCAGCGACAAGTTGCTGGTGTTCGCGCTAGGCGAAGCCAAGGAGCTGGCGAAAGGGCGCGGCGTGATCCTGATGGGTCTGGATGCGCAGGACAGCCTGAAGCTGGTCGGTGCATTTTCCGATGTGCTGACCCTGAGAGGCGTCAGGCGGGGCCGGACTATCGAAGAGGCGCCGCAGTTCGAGATCGCCAGGCGTGCGCGCAAGGGTAAGCCGGTCAATATGAAGGTCGAGGGAATTGGCGGAACCTGAATCCAGAAATGATAGCGCGTTTTAAAGCGAGTCATCGCCGCTTGCTTGATAGATGTGTCATATAAATGAGTCACATGATAGAGGTGATTTTATTTTAGGGCCGCATAACTTACATCTTATTGAAATATAAATAAAAAAAATAATATTTTGCGGGTGATTTGCTCGCTTTTTGGCTTTTGTGCAAGAGATAAAAATGCGCCGCTGCGACTTTGCAGGGCGCATTTTTTATTGTGCTCGTGCTATGATTTAACTGGTTTACTCATCCACAAGCAAAACAGGGGCATCACTATGAGCAAGAAGAAATACGTCTATGCTTTTGAAGAGGGCGACGGCAAAAACAAGATGTTGCTGGGCGGCAAGGGGGCCAACCTTTGCGAGATGACGCAGATCGGGCTGGATGTGCCGCCGGGCTTCGTGATTACGACCGATGCCTGCCTTGCTTATCTGGACAAAAATCATTTGCCGGCCGGGTTGATGGATGAGATCAGAACTCACATCACGGCGCTGGAAAAGAAAACCGGCAAGGGTTTTGGCAATGCCGCCAATCCGCTGCTGGTGTCGGTGCGCTCCGGTTCGGCAATGTCGATGCCGGGCATGATGGACACCATTCTTAATCTCGGCCTTAACGAAGAGACCTTGCAGGGCCTGATCAAGCTGACCGGCAATCCGCGTTTCGGCTACGACGCCTACCGTCGCTTTATTCAGCTATACGGCAAGATCGCCTTGGGCGTGCCGGATGAAGCGTTCGATGAAAAAATGAGCGCCATGAAGCTGGCGGCAGGCGTTACGCAGGACGTCGATCTGACTGCCGAAAATCTCAAGGAACTGGTTGCCGATTTTCAGTCTGTGGTGCAAAACCATATCGGCAAGCCGTTTCCGCAGGATGTTTATGAGCAACTGGAAATCGCCACTCAGGCGGTGTTTAGATCCTGGTCGACCAAACGCGCCGTGGATTATCGCCGCGAATTCAAGATTACCAAGGAAATGGCCAGCGGCACGGCTGTCAACATTTGCACCATGGTGTTTGGCAACATGGGCAACGATTCCGGCACCGGCGTAGGCTTTACGCGCAATCCCGGCACCGGCGAAAACCAGATTTTCGGCGAATATTTGACCAACGCCCAGGGCGAAGATGTGGTGGCGGGCATTCGCACGCCCAAGCCGATTGCCGAGATGGCCGAAGAGATGCCGGAAATCTATCAGCAATTGCTGATACTGCACAATCGCCTGGAGCAGCACTACCATGAAGTGCAGGATTTCGAGTTCACCATAGAGAAAGGCCATCTCTATTGCTTGCAGACCCGCAACGGCAAGATGAATGCCCATGCCATGGTGCGCACCTCGGTGGAAATGTTCAACGAGGGTTTGATCACCAAGGAGCAGGCGTTGTTGCGGGTTCAGCCCATCATTCTGGAACAGCTTCTGGTGCCGCAGCTCTCCCATGACTTCAAGGGGCATCCCTTGGCCACAGGGCTGCCGGCCTCTCCTGGCGCGGCTTCCGGACTGATCGTGTTTGACGCGGACACCGCCGAGACGCGCGGTCGTGCCGGCGAGAAAATCATCCTGGTGCGCGAGGAAACCAAGCCGGAGGATATCCATGGTTTCTTTGCGGCGCAGGGTATTTTGACTTCGCGCGGCGGCAAGACTTCACACGCCGCAGTGGTTGCCCGCGGCATGGGCAAGCCCTGTGTGTCGGGCTGCGAGCATATTCATGTGGACGTTGTCGCCCGGCGTGCCACGGTGGGTAGCATGACCCTGCACGAAGGCGATATCCTGACCATCGACGGCAGTACCGGCAAGGTTTATGCCGGTACCGTGCCGACCGTGGAGCCGGAGTTCTCCGAAGATCTGGCGACCCTGCTGGCGTGGGCGGACGACACGTCACGCCTGAAAGTGATGGCCAATGCCGATACGCCCAAGGACGCCCAGCGCGCGCGCAACTTCGGCGCCATGGGGATCGGCCTGTGCCGCACCGAGCGCATGTTCAACGCAACCGACCGCTTGCCCCTGGTGCAGGACATGATTCTGGCGGATACGCCGGACGAGCGCCAGTCGGCGCTCGACCGGCTGTTCCCGATCCAGCGCGACGATTTCAAGGGGATTTTCAAGGCAATGGCCGGCCTGCCGGTGACGGTGCGCCTGCTCGATCCGCCGCTGCATGAATTCCTGCCGAGCGCGGCACAGCTTGAGGTCGAAATTTCCCACCTGCACCATCTGCGCGACACGATCAAAGGGTTGGAGGAATTGCCGGATACCTTGAAGCTGCTCAATCCGAAACTCTATCAACAGTATTCCGGCGGGCTGGACAAGCTGATGCTCGGGCTGACGGAGTTCAAGGATTCTCACATGGAAGAGGATATCATCACCAAAAAGGAAAAGGTGCTGCACAAGGTGCGCGCCTTGTCCGAGGTCAATCCCATGCTGGGGCATCGCGGTGTGCGCCTGGGTATCACCTACCCTGAAATTTATTCAATGCAGATCCGCGCCATCCTGGAGGCGGCGGCGGAGTGCGCCCAGGCAGGCGTTGCGGTGGCGCCCGAGATCATGGTGCCGCAATTGGCGACGGTAGAGGAACTGAAGCATATCCACGGCTATGTCGAGGCAATCCGCGAAGAGGTGGAGGCCAAGTACAAGATTAACCTCAACTTCAAGTTCGGCAGCATGATCGAAGTGGTGCGTGCCTGCGTCCGTGCCGCCCGCCTTGCGGAAACCGCCGAGTTCTTCTCGTTCGGCACCAATGACCTGACCCAGGCGACATTCTCGTTCTCGCGCGAGGACGCCGAGAATAAATTCCTGCCGGATTACATGAAGGTAGGCATCTTGCAGGACAACCCGTTCGAGGTGCTGGACATAAAAGGAGTGGGGCAGTTGATGAAGATCGCGGTGGAGAGGGGACGCCAAACCCGCTCAGACCTGAAGATCGGCATCTGCGGCGAACATGGCGGGCATCCCGGCTCAATCAGTTTCTGCCATCATATCGGCCTCAACTACGTGTCCTGCTCCGGCCCGCGCGTGCCGATCGCACGCCTCGCAGCGGCGCAGGCCAAGCTGCTGGAAAACCAGTATCACGATCCCAGTTGAAAAATGGCGATTAACCGCCGATGAACACCGATGAACGCAAATGATTTAGAAGATTGAAATCGGCGTTGATCTGCGTTAATCGGCGGTCAACTGTCTTATTCGGTCTCGAGCAGGCCGCGCATGGTTTTCTGGATGGTTTCAACTGCTGCGGGCGACTCGATTTCCATGATCTGGTCGATGATCCAGGACTGGTCGCGCTTGTCCATGATGTCGCGGATGCAGTTGCCGAGGTAGCGTAGCGTGGCGAAGGCGGGCTTTTCGTCAACCAGGTCGAAGGTGGCGTAATCCACCAGGCGGCGGTTGATCAAGTCGATGAAGCCGGCCTGGTAATCGTAGCCTTCGCCGTCGTCCGGCACGGTTGCGCGGATGTTTTCTTCCATGAATTCGGCGAGGCGCTTGGCCAGCGCCTGGATCAAGGCGCCGCGCGTTGCATCGTCGATGCGGTT
This sequence comes from Sulfuricella sp., assembly GCA_028713975.1. GTDB lineage: Bacteria > Pseudomonadota > Gammaproteobacteria > Burkholderiales > Sulfuricellaceae > Sulfuricella. The sequence goes on along the minus strand of JAQTNE010000002.1, from coordinate 32,532 downwards.
GTAGGCAAGGCGATCCGCGTACTGAACCTCGAAGGCAAGGAATTCCGCCATCAGCAGAAAGCCGCGTTGCGGGGTGATGATGTCGTAATCCGCTTTGGACAGATTTTCGGTGAACCTGTCCGCCAGTTTCCACAGGGTCAGCGCCAGCACCGATGCGGTTTCAGCCGGATCCCTGGGTTGGTCGCCATCCTTGAACCAGTGGGTCTTTACTCGTATCGGCTTCATTTCATTCTCCGGTGGCGATGGGCCGGGTCGGATCGGCGATCCATTCGCTCCATGACCCTGGATACAGTTTGCTGCCCGGCAAACCGGCGATTTCCATGGCGAGAATATTGTGGCAGGCGGTGACGCCGGAGCCGCAGGTGTGGATTACCTGTTCCGGCGCGATACCATGCAGCAGCTTGAGGTAGGCTTCGCGCAGTTCTTCGGCAGGTAGGTAGGTGCCGTCGAAATCGATATTTTCCTCGAACGTCCAGTTGATGGCGCCCGGAATATGGCCGGCAACCTTGTCCAGTGCCTCCCGTTCGCCGCTGAAGCGATCTTCCGGACGGGCGTCGAGCACCAGCCTGTTTTCGTTCTGGCGAGACTGCTCAACCTCGGCGACATCCACCCATGCGGTGTTTTGCAGGCGGGGCGTGAACCGGGTTGGCGTAATTTTTGGAGAATCCGTGCTGACCGGTAGCTTCTGCCGCATCCAGCCTGGCAGCCCGCCATCGAGCAGGGCAACGGCATCGTGGCCGAGCCAGCGCAACAGCCACCACATCCTGACTGCCATGGAGCCGAAGCTGTCGTCGTACACTACCACTTGCCGGGTTTCGTTTACACCCCATTGGCCCAGCTTTTCAGCGAGAAGTTGCGGGTCAGGCAACGGGTGGCGGCCGCTGGATGGCGTGACGGCAGAAGACAGATCGCTGTCCAGATGCGCATAGCGGGCACCGGGAATGTGGCTGTGCCGGTAAGCGCGAAGCCCGGCTTCGGGGTCGGTGAGTGTGAAGCGGCAATCGAAGATGATCCAGTCCGGATCGTCGAGATGCTGTGCCAGTAGTTCGGCGGAAACGAGGGTGGTGAACATGGTGCGGTGAGTAGCGAGCGGCGGGGTGGCAAGGCGGTAATTTTCCGCCACTTGCCACTCGCCATTCACCTGATCAATAACCGCCCTTGCCATAAGGCTTGGGCAGGCCGGCGACCTTGGCGGCCTGCTTGGCCGGCATTTCCGGGAACTGGGTGTAGAGGTATTTGCTGTCGGTGCCGGGGCGGATTTTTTCCCAGTCTTTAAGCATGTTGCGGAATGTCGGGGTGTGGCCGTTTTCCTTGTATTGCTCGCGCATGTAGTTGACGACCGCCCAGCGCTCGTCGTTCATCGCGAGGCCTTCGGCTGTGGCGATGACCGGGACGATTTCGTCGCTGTAATCCGGCTCCAACAGGTAGCCTTCTTCGTCGGTTTCGATTTCAACGCCATTAACAACATATGCCATTTTGATTCCTCCTGTGAGAGTTTGTTGGTCAATAAAAAAGTGAAAAGTTGCTCATTTTACACCAGAGCGGCGGTGGATTTGTGCGGAATGAAAATGCCGCAGCCGACTTTACGGTTGCCACCCATGCCGCGCTGCTGCACCAGGATGGATTGTTCCACCGGCAGGTCGTACAGCATCAGGCTGTGGCCGCACACCACACCATCGGCGGTGGTGAGGGTTTGCCGTCTGCCGCAGATAAAGCGGCAGGTAATATGTAATTTGTCCAGTATGCGGATCAGGTCGCGGGTGAAGCTTTCTTCATCCGTGCTGCCGGTGGTGACGCAATGGGCGTACAGCGGGGTGTGGCGTGTCAAAGGCTTGGCCTTGCTTTTGCCGATGGTCAGCTTGAAGCCGCCGATTTCGATGGTTTGTCCGGTCAGTTTCGCCAGGTCTGCTTCGCGCTGTACGGGAATGCGGATCACCAGTTTGGTGCGTTTGTTTAAGATGAGCAGGTCGTCCTTGCCCGTTTCTGCCGCCTGGATAGGATGAACGGCGGCCAGTTCCTCAGCGGGCAGCCAGGGTAACAGGCGTGATAATTCGAGGAATAGCGGATAGCTATGATCGCGGGGCAGCAACGTACCCTGCAATTCGAAGCAGATGTCGGTAACTGCAGCGTCATCAACATCAGGGTTGATCATGCCGCTTTCAATTGGCCAGCCTATTTTTGTGCTCCCTCGGTTTTGTGCGCTTCCGCCCATTCCAGCAGGGCGCGCCCCCAACGTTCGGCGGTGTGCTCGTCAATGTCAAAGATGGTGAAGCGCTTTGCTTCGCGGATTCTTGTCCGTAGCGTGGAAAAACCCGCTTCGTGATCAACGTGTTGCAGCTCGATATCCTGCCGGAAGGGCGTGGCAGTGAACTTGTCGAGTTTTGTAATTTCTTCAGATGCCATTGGGTGGACCTGTTTGCCGTGGTTAAGTTGGGGCATTGACGAAAGTCATTGGTTGGTCATGCTGCTTGACCGCGCCGCGAATATTTAGCAAACTCGCTCTCTTTCATTGCGGAGCGGCGGCAGAAAAATCAGCTTGGCCGACTAAATTTCGTATGGCGCCATGCCTATTATATGGGCATAGGGCGGCCCCGAATCAAGAGGCCGCCGGATTTATCCCAAGTAGGGGGGGATGGGATAACCCTAATGGGTAGTATGCGCCACCCACGATGAATGATGGAAAGAGGTACTTTGTTGGCGGTAACATTCGTAGCATGTTGGTGCGGCTTCGTTATGAAACAGGTTTGTTGAGTAAGGGGTACGCTAGGGCGGATGGAGTCTCGACCGCCGGATTTTGAGGTTTTCAATTTCAGGATGCTGGCAGCTTTGCCGGACAAAACTGGAACATGCGTCCGTTTCAAATTTTTATTGGAGATATAAAGACTATGGCCAAGAAACAATACGACACGCCAATGCTTGATCAGCTGGAAAGCGGCCCCTGGCCCAGCTTTGTGACCGGTCTCAAGCGCCTGGCCAAAGACAACGACATGATGGTTGACCTGATGGGCCAACTTGAAACTTCCTACAAAACCAAAAAAGGTTACTGGAAGGGCGGCACCGTCGGCGTATTTGGTTATGGCGGCGGCGTGATCCCGCGTTTCACCGAACTCAAGGATGAAAACGAAAAGCCGCTGTTCCCCGATGCAGCCGAGTTCCACACCCTGCGTATCATGCCGCCTGCCGGCATGCACTACACGACCGAATTGCTGCGCAAGTTCTGCGACGTCTGGGAAAAGCACGGCTCCGGCCTGATCGCTCTCCACGGCCAGTCCGGCGACATCATGTTCCAGGGCGCCACTACTGCCAACGTGCAAGTCGCCTTCGACGAGTTCAACGAAATGGGTTTCGACCTGGGTGGTGCCGGTCCTGCCGTGCGTACCTCGATGTCCTGCGTCGGCGCCGCTCGTTGCGAGCAGTCCTGCTTCGACGAAGCCCGTGCAATGCGTTCCACGGTCAACAACTTCCTCGACGACATGCATCGCCCAGCGCTGCCATACAAGTTCAAGTTCAAGTTCTCCGGCTGCCCGAACGACTGCGTCAACTCGATTCAGCGTTCCGACATGGCCGTGATCGGCACCTGGCGTGACAGCATCCAGACCGATGACGCACTGGGCAAAAAATGGTTTGCCAAGCATGGCATGGACGAGCTGGTTAACGACGTGATCAGCCGCTGCCCGACCAAGGCGCTGTCCCTGAAGAACACCAAGGACGTTTCCAAGGCCGAAGGCACTTCCAGCGTTGCGCTCAATGACAGCCAGTCGCTGCAAATCGAAAATCACAACTGCGTGCGTTGCATGCACTGCATCAACGTCATGACCGGCGCGCTGGCTCCGGGCAAGGACAAGGGCGTGACCATCCTGATCGGTGGCAAGAGCGTGTTGAAGATTGGCGCAACCATGGGTACCGTGATTGTTCCGTTCATGAAGCTGGAATCCGACGAAGATTTCGACAAGCTGAACGAGCTGGGTCAGAACGCTATCGACTTCTTCGCCGAAAACGCGCTGGAGCACGAGCGTACCGGCGAAATGATCGACCGTATCGGTCTGGTCAACTTCCTGGAAGGCCTTGATATCGACATCGACGCGAGCATGGTTCTCGCGCCGCGTTCCAACCCCTACATTCGTACCGATGGTTGGGACGAAGAGGTTGAGAAGGCCAATCAGCGTAAGGCGAATGCGGCTTGATGCTTGGCATACGATTCCGCACGGGCTTTTAGTACGTAGCGGATCGGAGTCCCCTTGTGGGACATCCAGTCTCGAGTGAACCTTTAAGATAAAGTGCTTGGAGAGAAATTATGAGTGAAATGCGTGAACCAATTGAGAGCGGCGTACCAGATCACGTGCAGTATCTGCACCCGCTGATGAAGAAAAACTACGGCAACTGGAAATACCATGACCGTCCACGTCCAGGCGTGCTGCATCATGTCGCCCACAACGGCGATCAAATCTGGACGGTGCGCGCCGGTACCCAGCGCCAGATGGATGTCTATACCATTCGCAAGCTGTGCGATATCGCTGACAAGTTCGCTGAAGGCCATGTGCGCTTCACGACGCGCAGCAACATCGAATACATGGTGTCCGACGAGAAGAAAGTTGCTCCGCTGATCGAAGAGCTGAGCAAGAACGGTTTCCCGATCGGTGGCACGGGCAACTCCGTGTCCATGATTTCGCATACCCAGGGCTTCCTGCACTGCGACATTCCGGGTACTGATGCATCCGGCGTGGTAAAGGCGCTGATGGATGAATTGTACGAAGAGTTCGTCAAGGAAGAGATGCCCAACCGCGTCAAGATGTCCACCTCCTGCTGCGAGATCAACTGCGGCGGTCAGGCCGACATCGCGATCATCATGCAGCACACCAAGCCGCCGAAGATCAACCACGACCTGGTGGCCAACGTTTGCGAGCGCCCGACCGTGGTTGCCCGTTGCCCGGTTGCGGCGATCCGTCCTGCCCTGGTGAATGGCAGGCCTTCCCTGGAAATCGATGAATCCAAGTGCGTGTGCTGCGGCGCCTGCTTCCCGCCTTGCCCACCAATGCAGATCAACGATCCTGAGCATTCCAAGATCGCCATCTGGGTCGGCGGCAAGAACTCCAACGCCCGTATCCGCCCGACTTTCCACAAGTTGGTCGCCTCCGGTCTGCCTAACAATGCGCCACGTTGGCCTGAAGTCGGTGCAGTGGTAAAGAACATCCTGCGTGTGTACAAGGCTGACGCCAAGTCCTGGGAGCGTCTGGCGGATTGGGTCGAGCGCATTGGCTGGCCCCAGTTCTTCGAAAAGACCGGTTTGCCGTTCACCAAGTACCACATCGACGATTGGCGTGGCGCACGTGCGACGCTGAACGCTTCCACGCACATCCGGTTCTAAATAGACCTGTGCATCGGCACCCTGCCGGAAATTCCGGCAGGGAACTGGCAAACGCCTAATTTTCTTAACAGGATATTCAGGGATGAAATTCGGAATATTGGTGAATGAAGGCCCATACAACCACCAGGCAGCGGATACCGCGTATCAGTTTGCCAAGGCGGCGATTGACAAGGGTCATGAGATACATCGTGTATTTTTCTACCACGACGGCGTAAACAATGCGACTAAGCTGACCGTGCCGCCACAGGACGACCGCAACATCGTCGCCCGCTGGAGCAAGCTGGCAGAGGATCACGGCGTGGATCTGGTCGTGTGCGTTGCTGCTGCGCTGCGTCGCGGAATTGTGGACGAAAATCTGGCGGCAGGATTCAGAATTTCCGGTTTGGGTCAGCTGGTTGAATCCGGCATCCAGGCGGATCGTCTTGTAACCTTCGGCGATTAATTGGGAGACGTCGTGATGACCGAAAGCACAGGAGGTATCGATATGGACGAAGAATCCTCGGGTACCGTAAAAAAATTCGCATTTATCAACCGTAAAGCGCCGTATGGAACCATCTACGCGCTGGAGTCCCTCGAAGTCGTGCTGATTAGCGCGGCATTCGATCAGGATGTCAGCCTGGTGTTCGCCGATGATGGCGTTTACCAGTTGAAAAAAGGCCAAGGCACCAAGGCGGTGGGAATGAAAAATTTCTCGCCGACCTATCGCGCGCTGGAAGGCTATGACATCGAGAAGCTCTACGTCGAGAAGGAATCCATGGAGGCCAGAGGCCTGACCGAGGAAGACCTGATCGTGCCGGTGGAAGTGCTGACTTCCCAAGAAATGGCGACGCTCCTGGAAGAGCAAGACGTCGTTCTCAGTTTCTGATTTAGGAGGCGCAAATGTTGCACATTGTGAACAAATCACCGTCGGAAAAAAACGCCATGAGCAGTTGCCTGCGTATGGCCAAAAAAGGCAGCACCATACTCCTGATCGAGGATGGCGTGTACGCTGCGACCAAGGGGAATGTCGTGGAAAAAGACCTGAAAACGGCGCTGGCCGATATTCAGGTTTATGCCCTGTGGCCTGACCTGGAAGCCCGTGGTATGCAGGACACCGTGATTGACGGCGTGAAGCAGGTCGATTATGCCGGTTTTGTGGATCTGGTGGCAGCTAGCGCAAACGTCCAGTCCTGGTTGTAATTTTGGTTTTTATTTTTAGGAGATAAGCATGGGTTTTGAAATTAACGGCAAGACATACGAAACTGACGAAGAAGGCTATCTGGTCAACCTGAGCGAGTGGGACGAAGAGGCTGCCAAGTACCTGGCCATCGAAGAAAAAGTTGACATGACCGAAAGCCACTGGGAAGTTGTCAACTTCCTGCGCGAGTACTACAACGACTACCAGATCGCCCCAGCCGTCCGCGTGCTGACCAAGGCTATCGGCAAGAAATTGGGACCTGAAAAAGGCAACAGCAAGTACCTGTATGAGTTGTTCCCTTACGGCCCAGCCAAGCAAGCTTGCAAAATCGCCGGCCTGCCTAAGCCTACCGGCTGTATCTAAGCAAACCAGCAGTTAGCGTTCAATTTCCTGTTTCGGCCTGCGGGCCGGAACAGGGGTTTGGTCGCCTGTTTTACCGATTTCCAGTGTTTCGGCATGACATTCGGCTTTTGGCGGATGGATGCCTTTACTGAAACCAAAAGTTTACGTTGATGGCTGGCGGCTGAATGCCGGCGGCCAAACCGGGGGATGTTCCATGTCATTTCTGACCGTGCTGTACGCATGCGTATTTTACGCCGCCACCGTCATTTTCGTCGGTGGGCTGGTAGCCAAGATACGTTGCTACGCCCGTACACCTGCGCCCCTCAAGATACCGACCACGCCCGCGCCGACCACGACCGGCGGTGTCGTGCTGCGGATGGCGCGCGAAGTGGCGCTCTTTGAGAGCCTGTTCAAGTCGAATAAATGGATATGGCTGTTCGGCTGGCTGTTCCATGTATCGCTGCTGCTGGTCATCGTGCGGCACCTGCGCTATTTTACCGAGCCGGTCTGGTTCTGGGTGGCAATGGCGCAACCGTTCGGCACCTATGCCGGTTTTGCCATGGTGGCAGGTCTGGGCGGTTTGTGGGCGCGACGCTTTCTGGTTGACCGCGTGCGCTATATCTCGACGCCTTCAGACCATCTGATCCTGCTGCTGCTGATCGGCATCGGCACGTCCGGTCTGGGCATGCGGTTTGTAAATCATACCGACATTGTCGGCGTGAAAAATTTCTTCCTTGGCTTGATGACATTCAACCTGCAACCCTTGCCGTCTGATCCGGCATTGCTGGTGCATTTGAGCCTGGTGGCGCTGCTTATGGTGATTTTCCCGATCAGCAAGCTGCTGCACGCACCGGGAGTTTTCTTCAGTCCTACCCGTAACCAGACAGACGATTCACGCGAACGGCGCCATCTTGCTCCGTGGGCAGTAAAGTTTGATGCGGCCTCAGGGTCAAAATCGGAATAGCGTAACAATTTAGGGCCAGCGGCAAACGCGGCAAGCGCTAAATTAACAGAAGCAGGAGGGACAGTGGCTGCTCCACAATTTGAGGTACCCAAGCTCACGGGCAATATTGAAGTCCCGGCGGTGAAGGAAGGCGCGGCGGCGCACATTAAATCGTTTCCCGCCAACGCAGGAATTCAGGAAATCATTGGGTTTCCTGGCGGGTCGGAGCCCGGCGAACTGATTGACGGTTGGCATGACAAGGCAATCGCCAAGATGGGCGACCTGCTGGGACGCTACCGCTCACTGCGGGTGTTCATGGATGCTTGCGTTCACTGCGGTGCCTGCACCGACAAGTGCCACTACTTCATCGGCACTGGCGATCCGAAGAACATGCCGGTCGCGCGTCAGGAATTGATGCGCAGTGTTTATCGTCGCCACTTTACCTTTGCCGGCAAATATTTCCCGTCTCTGGTTGGCGCCAAGGATTTGACCAAGGAACTTGTTGAAGACTGGTACAAATATTACTACCAGTGTTCCGAGTGCCGCCGCTGCTCGGTATTCTGCCCGTACGGCATCGATACCGCCGAAGTGACCATGGCCGGACGTGAAATTCTGGATACCATCGGTTATGGCCAGAAATACACCAACGAGATCATGGGCAAGCTGCACAAGATCGGCAACAACCTCGGTCTGCCTGGCCCGGCGCTGCAAGACACGCTGGAAGGTCTGGAAGAGGACATACTCGATGCCACCGGCGTGGCGGTCAAGCTGCCGCTCGATGTCAAGGGTGCCGAGGTACTGTTGATTACGCCGTCAGCCGACTTTTTTGCCGAGCCTCATGTCGAAAGTCTGATGGGCTACGGCAAGGTATTTCACGCGTCGGGCACTAGCTGGACGTTGAGTTCCAAGGCTTCCGAGGCCGGCAATTTCGGCATGTTCATCGGTAGTTACGAGAATACCCGTCGTGCCGCCATGCGCATCCGCGAAGCGGCACTTGAGCTGGGCGTGAAGCGGATTGTTGTCGGCGAATGTGGTCATGCCTGGCGCGTCGCTTATAGCTTCTGGAATACCCTGATTGGTGTTGGTGCAGGCGGTACGGATCCATTCTCGATCGAATTGCAAAAGCAGCTTGACCCGCGTTACCCGGCTCCGCAGCACATCTGCGAGTTCACCAACGACCTGATCAAGCAAGGCAAGCTCAAGTTCGACAAGAGCCTGAACGACCATCGCGTCGTCACCTTTCACGATTCTTGCAACGTGGCGCGTGGTTCGCGTATGGGCGACATTCCGGGCGGTCAATTTATTATTCCTCGCGAGGTCATCAAAGCCGTCGTGAATAATTATTATGACATGGCCGAAGAAACGATCGGCGAGAGTACATTCTGTTGCGGCGGCGGCGGCGGTATTTTGACCGACGATTTGCTGGAAATCCGCGTCAAAGGTGCGCTGCCGCGTATGGAAGCGCTGAATAATGTGGTTCAGGATCACAAGGTTAATTTCCTCGCACTGATTTGCGCGATCTGTAAAGCGCAGTTCAACAAGGTGGTTCCTTTTTACGGTTTCGACATGAGTATGGTGGGTGGCGTGCATCAGCTGGTCAGCACGGCTATCCTGTTGGAAAAAGAAGAAGAGTAGTTTGTAGGGTGCGCTCTGCGCACCAATACAGTGGGAACGGTGCGCTAGCGCACACTACGAATGGTTATTTAGGAGATTAAAAATGTCAGTTTCACCTGAAGAGATGAACAAAGATCAAGCCAAGACCTTCCGCCGCTACAAGGATGGGAAATCCAACTGGCGCAGCTGGCAGGACAAGATTTTTGAAGCCGACGCTTCCCACAAGTGCCCTGAATATGTGCTGAGCACGCCGCCCTGCCAGGGCAGCTGCCCTGCCGGTGAGGACATTCGCGGCTACCTGAATATCGTTCGCGGCATGGAAAAACCGGTTGGCGGCGTGTCGATGCAGGAATATGCATGGCGTCGTCTGACTACGGCCAACCCATTCCCCTCGGTCATGGGCCGTGTTTGCCCGGCGCCTTGCGAATCCGGTTGCAACCGCAACGAAGTGGACGAATTTGTCGGCATCAACTCGGTCGAGCACTACCTCGGCGAGTACGCTATCAAGAACAACCTGAAATTCGCGATCCCTGAGGGCGTCAAGAAATCCGGTAAAAAAATTGCAATCATCGGCGGCGGCCCTGCCGGCTTGTCGGTGGCTTACCAGCTGACTCTGAAAGGCCACTCCTGCACCATTTTCGACGAGCACGCCATGCTTGGCGGCATGATGCGTTACGGCATCCCCGGTTTCCGTACCCCGCGTGAAGTGCTGGATGCAGAAATCAAGCGCATTGTCGATCTCGGCGTTGAGGTCAAGCTGAATGTGCATATCGGCAAGGACATCACGCTCGACCAGATCAAGAAAGACTACGACGCCATATTCATGGGCATGGGCGCCCAGGCTGGACGCCCGTTGCCGGTTGCCGGTGCCGATGCGCCCAACGTCGTAACCGCCATGGCATTCCTGCGCGCGTTCAACGATGGGCGTCTGCAGCACGTCGGCAAGCGCGTGGTGGTTATCGGTGGCGGTGACACCTCGATTGACGTGGCAACCGTTGCGCGCCGCTTGGGTCATATCACCACGACCAACCCGTCCGACCGCTCCGAGCATGTCATCGCCGGCCAGGCGGCTCACGACGTGGCAGAAGTTTCCGCCAAGGAAGGCGCCGAGGTGGTGTTGTGCTCGCGCGCTCCGGTCGAGAAAATGAACGCCAACAAGCATGAAGTAGAAGAAGCTTTGGCCGAAGGCATCAAGATCGTCGGCAACATTACGCCGATTTCTGTCGTGGTTGGGGCCGATGGCCGCGCCACAGCGCTGCGCGTCGCCGTGCTGGAGACCGTGGCGGGCAAGCAGGTCGCCAAGGAAGGCTCCGAGTATGACATCCCGGCCGACCTGATCGTGTCCGCAATCGGCCAGGCAGTGGATTTCACCGGGCTGGACGGTTTCGACAACGGCAAGGGCCTGATCAACGCCGACAAACACTATCAAGTGCCCGGTCAGCAAGGCATCTTCGTCGGCGGCGACGTTCTGCGCCCACACCTGTTGACCACGGCAATCGGCCATGGCCGCATCGCCGCAGAAAGCATTGAGCAATATCTGGCTGGCGAAGATCTGGGCAAGCGCCCTAAAGTCGATGTCGCCTACTTCGATCTGCTGCGCAAGGAGATGGAAGTCGGTCTGGCGCCGGAGGAATACCATACCCGTAGCAAAGAAGAGGTCAAGAAAACCGAAGGCTTCGCCAAGGAGATCGACCTGGGCACATGGGGTACCGATAAATCCAAATTTGCTGTGCACAACTTCGAGAACCGCTCGGACAAGTATGTGATCCCGGCGACCGAACTGTTCCTCGGCCACTTCCCGTTCGTTGCGCGCAACAAGCGCAGCTTCGTGACGCTGACCGCCGAACAGGTACTCGGCCACTTCGAAGAGCGGCTGATGCCGCTGGACGACAAAACCGTGGTGACGGAAGCCAAGCGTTGCATGAGCTGCGGCCTGTGCTTCGAATGCGATAACTGCGTAATCTATTGCCCGCAGGCTGCCGTGTTCAAGGTGAAGAAAGCCCAGGCGACAACCGGCCGCTATGTCGATACCGACTATTCCCGTTGCATCGGTTGCCACATCTGCGCGGATGTATGTCCGACTGGCTATATCAAAATGGGCATGGGCGAGTAAACATGAGCGATTCCCCGAACAAATCCTTCACAGGCAAGGCAGCGGGCTTCGGCAAGCTGCTGAGCCGGGGGTGGGCCGTGCTTTTGGCGGCGACATTTCTGACGGTCGCGTTGCCTGTTGCGGCTCACGATGACGAAGGCGGCGCCAAGGCAGGACAGGCAAAGCACATCGACGCAAAGGGCGACAAGTGCGTCAGGGATGTCGCATACATGCGGCGCAACCACATGGAACTGCTCAAACACCAGCGTGATGAGACGGTGCACAAGGGGATCCGCACTACCCAGTACAGCCTGAAAAATTGCATCGGGTGCCATGCCAACGAAAAGACCAATAGCGTGATCGGCAGCACCGACGGCAAGGATAACTTCTGTCAAGGCTGCCATAACAAGATGGCCGTCAAGCTGGATTGTTTCGAGTGCCATTCGAGCAAGCCGAAAGCGGTTTCCGGCGATGCGATGCACCCGCTGGTGGCGCCGTCGGCGCAGCCTGATGGCAAGGATAAGCAGTCCGGCCTGTCCGGCAAGCTGCCCCACGAGGGGACTCCGACTTTCTACGCCCTTGCGGGCGTGAAAGATCGTATGCGTTGGCAGATGCAGGCGAAGTTGGCCGGCTTGAACATAGGCGAGGGCGTTAAATGAGCAAGGTAGACAACAGCCGCAGAAACTTTATCGGCGCAGGAGCCGCTGCTGCAGCGGGCCTGGTGATCGCGCCGGGCGTAACCCTGCTCGACATGGCTAATGCCAGGCCTGCCGGCGAAGCTGCTTCCAGCGCCAAGCGCTGGGGTATGCTGATCGACAGCACCAAATGCGCGACCGGATGTGACGACTGCGTGAGCGCGTGCGGCAAGGAAAACGGCTTGACTTCGACTGGCCATCCGCAAACCGACTCGCAATGGATCCGCAAGATCGAGCTGAAAGAAATCAGAACCGGCAAGAGCCATTCATTGCCGATGCTGTGCCAGCACTGCGCCGAACCGCCGTGCGTGGATGTCTGCCCGACCGGCGCATCGTTCAAGCGCGCCGACGGCATCGTCCTGGTCGACCGCCACATCTGTATCGGCTGCCGCTACTGCATGATGGCCTGCCCATACAAGGCGCGTTCCTTCGTGCATGAAGAGCATCACGACCAGAATCCGGACGTACCGCGCGGCAAGGGTTGTGTTGAAGCCTGTACGCTTTGCGTGCACCGGATCGACAAGGATCAGCTGCCGGCCTGCGTTGAAGCCTGCGCGGCGGGGAATCATGGCGCCATGATGTTCGGCGACCTGAACGACCCCAACAGCGAAATATCCAAACGTATCGCCACTTATGCAACGACCCAGGTTCGTGCTGACCTGGCGTTGAATACCGGCATACGCTACCAGGGGATTTGAACGCGATGAACAACAACGCATTTCACAAAATTGAACAAGGCGTGTTTTACGCGCTGGTAGCGGCAATCGGTCTGATTGCGCTGATCGGCATGGGCGCTTCGTATTACATGGAAGAGCACGGGCACGTCGTGACCGGCATGAACAACCAGATAGTCTGGGGCATGCCGCACGTATTCGCGGTGTTCCTGATCGTGGCGGCTTCCGGCGTGCTCAACGTGGCCTCGATCGGCTCCGTCTTCGGCAAGACCGTGTACAAGGCGCGCGCGCCGCTGTCCGGCTTGCTCGCCCTGGCCATGCTGGCTGGCGGCCTGACCGTGCTGATGCTGGATTTGGGCCGGCCTGACCGGCTTATCGTGGCGATGACCCACTATAATTTCAAATCCGTCTTTGCCTTGAACGTGTTCTTCTACACCGGCTTTTTCGCGGTTGTCGCCGTGTACCTGTGGACGATGATGGATCGTAAAATGAACGGCTATTCGAAATACGCCGGATTTGCCGCTTTCATCTGGCGTCTTGCGCTGACCACCGCGACCGGTTCCATTTTTGGCCTTCTGGTGGCGCGTCAGGCTTATGCTTCCGCCTTACTGGCCCCGATGTTCGTCATCATGTCTTTTTCTTTCGGTCTGGCCGTATTCACTATCGTGCAGTCAACGATGTACAAGTGGAATGGCCTTGTCCTGGATGAGGCCGTCCGGCGGCGTATGAAGAATCTGCTGGCGATCTTCGTGGCAGCCGTACTGTATTTCACCGTCGTGTACCACCTGACCAACCTGTATTACGCCAAGCAGATTGCATTTGAGCGCTTCATCCTGCTCGACGGCGGCATCTACACCGCGTTGTTCTGGGTCGGTCAGATTCTGCTGGGCACTATCGCACCGCTGGCTTTGCTGTTCCACCCCAATGCGGCCAAGCGTGGGCGCATCGTGTTTGCCGCCTCGTCGCTCATCATCATTGGCGGTATGTGCCAGCTGTATGTGTTGATCATTGGCGGGCAAGCGTTCCCCCTGAGCATTTTCCCGGGGATGGTGGAAAGCAGCAGCTTCTTCGATGGCGAAATTCATTCCTACAGCCCCAGCTTGCCGGAATTCCTGCTGGGCCTGGGCGGCGTGGCCATCGCCGGCCTGATTACCACAATCGCGGTGCGAGTGCTGCATTTCATGCCATCAGACGATTTCCACCACGTTGACCGTCGCACCATTGCCGATTAGCAAAGGCAGGGCAGGGAGAGTCACTTCCCTGCCCGCGTAGCCTTACCTGTGCAAAATTCGCCTGAGCACTGAGAAAGTGCGGTGGGGAATTAACCCGTTTCGCCTCTGTCCAATCGGTCGATAACGTCATCGTGCAATCCATTCCGTAGCGACATCACCAAACGGGTAAATTCGTGATTTACGAATAAATTTGGCAAATTCATTGCATTACGCTCACAAAGAAGCGGTCAACTGAGGTTTCTAGGATGACGCCCCGCCTGCTCATTTCAGCCGCCCATAAGTCCTCGGGAAAAACGACCGTCACCATCGGCCTGTGCGCAGCACTCAGCGCGCGCGGCCTCAAGGTTCAGCCTTTCAAGAAAGGGCCGGACTATATTGATCCGATGTGGCTTGGCGCCGCCAGTGGCCGCGCTTGCCGTAATCTCGATTTTTACCTGATGGATCGCGACGAGATCGTGACCGCCTTTGCGCGCGAAGCGGCCGGTGCGGACATCAGCCTGATCGAAGGCAACAAGGGGCTTTACGACGGGCTCGATCTCGACGGCAGCAACAGCAACGCGGCCCTGGCCAGCCTGCTTCATGCGCCGGTAGTGCTGGTCATCAACGCGCGCGGCATGACGCGCGGAATCGCCCCGCTGATTCTGGGATACCAGGCGTTCGATCCGGATATCCGGATTGCCGGCGTGATCCTCAACAATATGGGCGGAGCCCGCCACGAGAGCAAACTGCGCGCGGTGATCGAGCATTACACCGATGTGCCGGTGATCGGCGCGGTTCACCACGACCCACGGCTGGAAATTACCGAACGTCACCTCGGTTTGATGCCCAGCAACGAGAGCGAAGCGGCGACGACTCGTGTGCGGGAAATCGGCGAACTGGTTGGCGCACAGGTCGATCTGGACCGGTTGCTGGCCATCGCGGCCACGGCGCCGGCGTTGCCGACTGTGGCGCCAGCGCCGACTACCGTCAACGCAGTACAGTCCACTGTCCGCATCGGCTGGGCCAAAGACAAGGCGTTCGGATTCTATTATGCTGACGACCTCGCTGCCCTGCGCGCCGCCGGGGCAGAGCTGGTGCCGCTGGATACCCTGCACGACCTGCGCCTGCCGGAAGTGGACGGCCTGTTTATCGGCGGTGGCTTCCCCGAGCTGTTCATGAGTGAGCTGGAGGCCAATGCCACATTGCGCGAAGACATCCGCAACGCCATTGAGAACGGCATGCCGGCTTATGCCGAATGCGGCGGCCTGATGTATCTGGCGCGCTCGCTGAGCTGGCACGGGCAAACCAAGCGCATGGCGGGCATAATTCCATGCGACGTGCTGATGCACGAAAAACCGGTTGGCCGTGGCTACATCCGCCTGCGGGAAACCGGAGAGAGTTTGTGGCCTCGCCAAGCGAATGCGCCAGCCGAGCTGGAAGTGCGCGGTCACGAGTTTCATTATTCCAGCCTGGAAAACCTGGATGCAAGCGGGCTGAAATTCGCCTACGAGGTCAAGCGCGGCCACGGCATAGATGGCCGGCACGACGGCATTGTGTACAAGAATCTGCTGGCATCCTATGCGCACCTGCGCAGTCTCGATGCCTACAATTGGGCTGAACGTTTCGTGGCTTTTGTGCGCGACAAGGCGCATAAAAGCAGCGACCAACGTGCCGCATAATTTTTAAATTGAATCGTTATATCGTTATCCAAGGAGAAAATCGATGATTACAGTAACCGCTCTGGCAGCAGAGAAAATTGTTCAGGCTGCAACCGACGGCAATGCGGAAGGCATGTTCCTGCGGATTGCCGCACAGCGTGGCGAAGACGGCGGCATCCAGTACGGTATGGGCTTCGATGAGCAGGATGAGGAAGACACGCTGGTGAACTCGGAAGGCATCACGCTGCTGGTGTCGCCGCAACACCAGGAATTGCTGAAAGGCGCCGTGCTGGATTTTGTCGAAATGGGCCCTGGCGATTTTCGTTTTATCTTCATCAACCCCAACGACACCGGCGGCGGCTCTTGCAGTTCTTCGTCCAGCGCCAAGTCGGGCGGTGGCTGCGGCGGTTGCGGCGGCGGTTGCCATTAAAATTTCTTCATTGCGAACCTTTGCGCTTGTTGCGTAAAGGATTCTGCGGGTTGTTTTCAGGTTGTGAAGCTCAGATAAAACTACGCCCAAGGGAAGAATATGCCACCAGCCAAACCCGGTGAACGCAAGCTCCAGATACTGCAAACGCTGGCGGAAATGTTGCAGAAACCGCAGGGAGAGAAAATCACCACTGCCTCACTGGCCGCCAAGATCGGCGTGTCCGAGGCCGCTCTGTATCGTCATTTCGCCAGCAAGGCGCAGATGTACGAGGGTCTGATCGAGTTCATCGAGCAGACCCTGTTCGGCCTGGTCACCAAAATCACCAGCGAAGAAAACAGTGGAAAAAAGCAGCTTGAAACGGTGCTGCCGCTGCTGCTCGGCTTCGCCCAGAAAAATCCCGGCATGGCGCGGGTGCTGATCGGCGAGGCGCTGGTCAATGAAGACAGCCGCTTGCAGACTCGCATCAACCAGTTGCTTGATCGTCTCGAATCGACGCTCAAGCAGTCGCTGCGGCTCGCCGCAAGCCAGCGGGAACTACCTGTCGGGATAGATGCCGCCGCCCAGGCCAACCTGATGATGAGCTTCGTGCTCGGGCGCTGGCACCAGTTCGCCAAGAGCGGCTTTACGCGCGTGCCGATGGAATACTGGGCCGCTCAGGGGCCGGTACTGATCGGTTAGCCAGGAGCCGGGGAAGCCGGAAAGTTTGCATTTCCTCGAGCGCATCCTCCGGTAAACAAAAGGGCTAGACGAACGCTAGCCCTTTTGTTTTTTCCGCCGTACGCCGTATGGACAGGGCTTCCGGCAAGACTATCTCAAGCCTTGGAATTCCGCATTTTTGTGGAAAAAGTCAAAGCACTTTTTCATCTGGCCGCGCTTGTCTTCGTCGACGTCGATGAATTCTACGCCGCACAAGTAATAGTCGCCTTCCCGCCGTTGCCAGGTAATGCGTCCCTTGAGAGACACCGGGTTCTGATGCGCATACAGGTCCAGGTCGTCGTTGGGCAGATACAGGGCAAGATTGACCTGCTCCTGTTCGTTCGCCGGATGGGGCAGCCGCAGGCGCAGCCCGTTGAGGGAGAAGTCGCTGCTGATGGCCTCCAGCGCCTGATTGTCCTGCGTAACTTTCACCAGCAGGCTGTTTTGCGCCCGCGGCGCACGGCGCTTCTCGTGCTGGGTAGCTTCGATCACGGTGCCGCTGGTAAAGGTAAAGCCGGCCATGATGTTGTTGAGCTTGCCGGTCACCATGCGCAAATCGTCGCCGATGGCTGCCGTGGTTTCCACCTTGGCGCCGCTTTCTTTAAGGATGGAAAACAGGATGTCCATGTTCGACTGGAGCAGCGCGAACTGGTCCAATTGCTGCTGGCTCGCGCTGGATATTCCCTGGTTGGCCTGAGCGGTTTCCGCCGCGTTGCGGGCCATGCCCTCGATGGTGCGGGCGGTCATGCCGGCTTCCTCGCGCGTGACGCCGACTTTTTCCACCACCACGTCCATGGTTGCGGCCACCTGTAGCACCTTGGCGGAGAGCTGTCCGATGATGTCGCCGACCTCGCTTGCCGAGTTGGTGGTGCGCTCCGCCAGTTTGCGCACTTCGTCGGCCACCACTGCGAAGCCGCGCCCCTGCTCGCCGGCGCGCGCAGCCTCAATGGCGGCGTTGAGCGCCAGCAGATTAGTTTGTCCGGCGATCTCCTTGATGGTGTTGGCGATGTTATAGATTTGCTTGGCGGAATCCTCCAGCTCCTGGATTTCCAGCGAGGCGCGGCTGACCTGATGGGTGGCCTCTTCCATCGAGCTGATGTTCTGGTGTACGTTGCCGATGCCTTCCCGCGCCAGGGATTCAACCTGGCGCGAATGGCCCACTGCTTCGGATGCCTGCTCCTGGACATTGGAGGAAATCTGGTGCAATTGCTGCATGGCGCCGGCCACCTCGCCGGAGCGGCTTTCCTGCTGTTTGCTCACTTCGGAAATCTCGTTGGAGATTGTGGCGACCTGATAGGCGGATTGCCCTATGTACCTGCCGCAGTCCTCGATTTCCCGCAAGGTGCTGCCCAGCTTGTCCTGCATGGCCGCCAGGGATTTGAACACCTGCCCGATCTCGTCGCGACGGCTGTCTCCGACTTCCCTGGAGAGATTGCCCTTGGTGATTTCCTCGAAATGGCCGATTACCGTGTTGAGCGGGTCGACAGTCGAGCGCGCCAGTAAATTACCGGCAATGATGGCGAGAAGGATGCCCAGCAGCTTGCCGACGAGGCCGATAGACCCTCCGGCCAGTATCAACACAGCCATAAATCCTATGATCAAGATGAGCCGAACTTTGATGCTGAGGTTGTTGAATCTTTCCATGTTGCATCTCCAATGGTTCGAGGTCGGCTGGCGAAATTCCCCTTGCGGCCTCATGGACGCGATGCCGCCAGTAGCGGGGATCGACAAGCTTGCCCCTCAAGCGCTTTCTTTAAGGCGGGTTTTCGTGGGTAACGAGCCACGGGTTTTTTATAAAATTGATGCTCATAGTGCCATTTTAATTCATTGTTATGCAATAAATGGGTTCTTCGCCGTTCGGATATTGTCCTCAATCGTTCTAACCGGACTCAAGGCATCGTTAGCTGCGAACGCCTTGAAAAAATAATCGCTGCGGATACCCATAGAGCAAGGCGCTATGAGCGCGCCGGTCGATTAACCACACACCGGGCAGGCTGGGTCTTTTCTCAGCCGGATCGAGCGCCATTCCATTTGCAAGCCGTCGAGCAGCAGCAACCTGCCGTTCAGCGTTTGGCCCGCCCCGGTCAGGATTTTCAGCGTTTCCGCCGCCTGCATCGAACCGATGATGCCGACCAGCGGCGCGAACACGCCCATCGTCGAACAGCGGTCTTCTTCGTCCCCGCCCGCTTCGGGAAACAGGCAGTGATAGCAGGGGCTGCCTGGCTCGCGCAGATCGAAGGTGGCGATCTGTCCGTCGAAGCGGATGGCCGCGCCGGAAATCAGCGGTTTTTGGTGGGCGACGCAGGCGCGGTTGACGGCGTGGCGGGTGGCAAAATTGTCGCTGGCGTCGAGTACGGCATCTGACTGGGAAACCAGCAGGTCGAGCTCTGCGCCCTCAATGCGATGGGGTATGGCGGTTACCCGGATGCCGGGATTGATGGCGGCCAGCGTGTGTTGCGCGGACTGCGCTTTGTTGCTGCCGAGGGAATGGGTGAAGTGGGCGATCTGGCGTTGCAGGTTGGTGAGATCGACGCTGTCGCCGTCGCAAATCGTGATCGTGCCCACACCGGCGGCGGCGAGGTAGAGCGCGGCCGGGGAGCCCAGCCCGCCGGCGCCGACGATCAGGACATGGGCGCCGAGCAGCTTTTCCTGGCCCTCGATGCCAATTTGCGGCAGCAGGATGTGCCGGCTGTAGCGCAGGAGCTGGTTGTCGTCCATTGGGCAAGTCCTGAGTGCTGAGTTTTACGCCGGACTCTAGTAGTCAGTCACGCTGAAATTAAAGAGATGCCCCCCTTTGAAAAAGGAGGGATAGGGGGGATTTAATAGCGTGGAAAATAGCCGCCATCGTTAAATCCCCCTCAATCCCCCTTTTACAAAGGGGGAGGTGGTCGGTACGTGCTGCCTATAATCCGGGCTTGCAATTATTTCCTGCCCTGGAGGATTTGCAGTCCCTTCAGCAGGTTGACCGCCTGGTTCAGCTGGTAATCGTTCTTCGAGACGATCTCGCCCGGCGCCAGTTTGTTGCCGCCGGTTTTGCCGTCCTTATCCTTGGGCGCCTGTTTGGGCGGGGCGGGCAGCTTGATAGGCGCTGCCTCCTCGTCCTTGTTGCCGTTGGTCAGGTGATGCTCCAGATCGGCTTCGCGCAGGTTGAACGTGTCTTGATGATCCACGCCGTTGACCGTAGCCTCTTCCACCACGATGTCCGGGGTGATGCCCTTGGCCTGGATGGAACGGCCATTGGGCGTGAAATAGCGCGCCGTGGTCAGCTTGATGGCGGTGTTGTTGCCGAGCGGCAGAATGGTTTGCACCGACCCCTTGCCGAAGGATTGCGTGCCCATGATGATGGCACGTTTGTGATCCTGCAATGCGCCGGCGACGATTTCCGAAGCAGAGGCGGAGCCGCCGTTGACCAGCACCACCATCGGCACGTTTTTGACACCGACCGGCAGGGATTTCAGGAAGTCTTCCTGATTGGCGGTGCGCAGGTAGTTTTCCTTGTTGGCAGTCAGTTTCATCTTGGCATCTTCGGCGCGGCCTTCGGTGTAAACCACCAACGCATCCTTGGGCAGGAAGGCGGCGGACACGCCGACGGCGCCGTTGAGCAGGCCGCCCGGATCGTTGCGCAGATCCAGCACCAAGCCTTTCAGCGGCTCCTTGTTCTGTTTGTAAAAGCCTTCCAGCGCCTTTGCCAGGTTCTCTCCGGTGTGTTCCTGGAACTGGGTGATACGGACATAGCCGTAGTCCGGTTCGATCAGCTTGGATTTCACGCTCTGGATCTTGATCACGGCGCGGGTCAAGGTGATGATGAGCGGCTTGACTTCGCCCTTGCGGATCACGGTCAGGGTGATTTTGCTGCCGGGTTTGCCGCGCATGCGCTTGACCGCATCATTCAGGGTCAGGCCCTTGACCGGGGTTTCGTCCAGCTTGATGATCAGGTCACCGCTTTTTATGCCGGCCAGAAAAGCGGGCGTATCCTCGATCGGCGAGACCACTTTGACGAAACCGTCCTCCATGCCGACTTCGATGCCGAGACCGCCGAATTCACCCTGCGTGCCGACTTGCAAATCCTTGAAGGCATCGGCATCGAGATAGGCGGAATGGGGATCCAGGCCGGTGAGCATGCCGTTGATTGCCTCGGTGATGAGTTTCTTGTCTTCCACCGGCTCAACGTAATCGCTCTTGATCTTGCCGAAGACTTCGGTAAACGCACGCAATTCGTCGATCGGCAGCGGGCTGGCGGTTTCCTTGTTAGCCACTGCGGGAAAGTTAAGGCTGATCATGACGCCGAAGACGGCACCTAGAAAGATCAAACCTGCTTTTTGCATTTTGCCGCGCATTACATTCATCCTTGTTTTCTAAAATCTTTCAATTCGATTTGACCCATCCCGCTGGGTCGAACGGACGACTTTGATACCGCATCTCGAAGTATAAACCGGTTTCGGCATTTCCGCCGCTGTTTCCCGTTGCCGCGACGGTGTCGCCGGCCTGCACAGCTTCGCCCGCCTGTTTGAACAGGGTTTCGTTGTTGCCGTACAGGCTCATGTAGCCGTCGCCGTGGTCGATGATGATGATATTGCCGAAGCCGCGCAGCCAGTCCGAGAACACCACCTGCCCCTTGGCGATGCATTTGACTTCCTGACCGGCTGGCGTCTTGATGAACAGGCCCTTCCAGGTCGCACCGCCATCCTCCCGCGAAGCGCCGAAGCGGTTGGCAAGCTGCCCACGCACCGGCAGGCGCAGTTTGCCTTTGAGCTGGTGAAGTGCTCCGCTCGAGGGTTCCGGGGCGGGCCGGCTGCTGCTTTGCGGGGCGGTGTTTTTCTTTTTCCTGGGTTGCGCCAGCCTGCTCAGGCGCTCGATCAGTTGGGTCAGGCGCTTCTCGTCGCGCTGCAAGCGACCGAGTTCATGCCGCTGGCTGGTGATTTGCTGGTTGATCTGCACCAGCACTGTTTTGCGCGCGCCTTTTTCTTTTTCCAACTGGATTTTTTGTTTGGCCTGCTCCGATTTGACCTGTTCCAGTTCGGCGCTTTTTTCCTGGTAGAGCTGGGCAAGCTCGCGAGAATGCGCGAGATTGACGCGCAAATTTCCGATCAGGTCGGCGCGGGCGCGCGACAAATAAGTGTAATAGTGCAACTGGCGGGCAAGCTGGTCGGGGCTCTGCTGGTTGAGCAGGATTTTCAGGGGGTCGTGCTGGCCGTGCAGGTAATAGTGGTGAAGCAGGCGTCCGAGCAGGGATTGCTGGCTGCTGATTTTTCCCTGGGTGTCGCGGCTTTCGCGCTGCACCCGGTTCAGTGTGGCGCCGACGCTTTCCTGCTGCTGCGCCAGTTGTCGCAGTTTGCGATTGGCATTGCTGATGGCTTGTTCGGATTGTTTCAGCGCATCGGTGGCATCGGCCTTTTTGTCCTTTGTGCTTTCGACTTCTTTTTGCAGTGTCTTGATGCGTTCGTGCAGGCTGGAGAGATCGTCTTTCGGCGCGGCGTGAGCGATAAACGTACAGGCCAGCCCGACCGCAAGAAAAATTACTCGGGCGGGCCACATGGGCGTCATTATTCGAATGTGATCAGGGGGTGGCCGGTCATTTCCGTGGGCTGCTGCAGTCCCATGATTTTCAGCAGCGTCGGGGCAACATCCTCGAGCGCGCCGGTTTCCGCCAGGTGCGCCCTGCGACCGACATAGAGGAACGGTACCCGGTTCAAGGTGTGCGCGGTATGGGCCTGGTGCGAGATTTCATCCGCCATCATTTCCGCATTGCCGTGATCGGCGGTAATCAGCACTTCGCCGCCGATCGACTGCATCGCTGCGACCACTCTACCCAGGCATAGATCCAGTGCTTCGATTGCCTTGACTGTCGCCGACATGATGCCGGTATGACCGACCATGTCGGCGTTGGCGTAGTTGCAGATAATGGCATCGAACCGGCGGCTCTCGATGGCTTCGATCAGTTTGTCGGTGACTTCAAATGCACTCATCTCCGGTTTCTGGTCGTAGGTGGGCACATCCGGCGAGGGAACCAGGATGCGTTCTTCTCCGGGGTAGATGCGTTCCTCGCCGCCGTCGAAGAAGAAGGTGACGTGGGCGTATTTTTCGGTTTCGGCGATTCGGAGCTGCTTCAAGCCGAGGTTCGAGAGGTACTCGCCGAGACCGTTGCCGATATGTTCCGGCGGGTAAGCCACCGGCACGTTGAAGTCCTTGCTGTATTCGGTGAGGGTGCAGAAACTGGCGAGCTTGGGAACATATTCGCGTTCGAACAGGTTGAAGCCGGGTTCGATGAAGGCGCGGGTGATTTCGCGTGCGCGGTCGGAGCGGAAATTCATGAACACCACCACGTCGCCGTCTTCCATGCGCACCGGCTTGGCACCGGGCGGAACGATGGCGGTGGCTTTGACGAACTCGTCGTTTTCGTCGCGGGCATAGGCCGCAACCAATGCCTGCTCCGCGGTTTCAGCCTGGAATTCGGACTTGCCCAGCGTGACCAGATCGTAGCCCGCCTTGACGCGCAACCAGCGCTTGTCGCGATCCATGATGTGGTAGCGGCCAATAATGGAGACGATCTGCCCGGCCTTGAGCTGCTCGCATTTTTTCTGGAAACGGCGCAGGTATTCCAGCGCGCTTCTGGGCGGCGTGTCGCGGCCATCAAGAAAGGCGTGCAGATAGATTTTTTCCAGCCCGGCGCGGGCGGCCAGTTCGAGCATGGCGTGGATGTGGTCTTCATGGCTGTGCACCCCGCCGTCGGACAGCAATCCCATGATATGCAGCGCCTTGCCGTTGCCCTTTGCATCTGCCACCGCTTGGGTCAGAGCCGGGTTGGCGAAGAAGTTTCCGCTGCTGATGGCGCGGTTGATGCGGGTGAATTCCTGGTAAACCACGCGACCGGCGCCGATATTGAGGTGGCCCACTTCGGAATTGCCCATTTGTCCGCCTGGCAGCCCCACCGCCGCTTCGGACGCGCTGATGGTGGTGTGCGGACGGGTTTGCCAGAGCTGGTCCCAGTTGGGTTTGCGCGCGTTTCTGATGGCGTTGTTTTCCTGGCTTTCGCTGCAACCGAAGCCGTCCAGGATAATGAGCAGAGCAGGGGTGACCTTCATATGGGAATCTGGAATTTGTTTATCTTGATATAAAGAAACATAATTTTATTATATATTGCTAATAATCGCATTATACTTGTTTGTCGGCCTCAGCACCCTTAGAAGAAACCTTAAATAAATATAGCCTAGTCAAAGGTGGATAGATGGAATTTAATCAGGTTGAATTGATCGACAAGGATGAGCATATCGAGCAGGCGTCCCGCGCGATGAAGGCGATGTCGCATCCGCTGCGGCTGAAGATATTGTGCGTGCTGGGCGACCGGGAAATCAGCGTGCAGGATATCGTCGAAAACGTCGGCACCTCGCAAAGCAATATCTCGCAGCACCTGGCCATTCTGCGCGACAAGGGGGTATTGCGCACGCGCAAGGATGCCAATCGGGTGTATTACCGGGTTGGCGACCCGCGCACCCTGAAATTGATCGGCCTGATGCGCGATGTATTTTGCGGATTCGCCAGGTAGTATCTATATTTAAATCTGAAGTAATTTCAAGCGTTTAGCATCATTAATCCCGCGCACCCCTTGCAATCCATCCTGAACCGGAGCTTGTCCCGGTCGTGAATATTAGTATATGCTAATGCGTTTTTTGGGGGTAAACCTGTGCTGAAACCGGTCTGGATTCTGTTGGGAATATTGCTGGCTCCACTGGCCCAGGCGGCGTTACCCTTTACCACGGCAGTGGCGGCTTACCGCGAGGTAGACCAAACTTACGCAGCCGAAGCGCTGGTCGAGGCGGTCAAGCAATCCACCGTGGCAACACAGATTTCCGGGCGTATCGTCGAGATCAATTTCGACGTCGGAGATACTGTTAAAAAGGGCCAGGTGCTGGTGCGTATCGACGAGCGTGAAGCGCAACAGGCGGTCGCCGGCAGCGCGGCGATGGTGGCGCAGGCTCATGCCAATTTCCAGAACATCCGTTTAGGTTACGAGCGCAGCAAGCAGTTGCTGGCGCAGAAATTCATCAGCCAGGCCGCGTTCGACAAGGCGCAGGCCGATTACAAGGCAGCCGAGGCGCAACTGGCGGCAACCCAGGCGAGCGCCGGGCAGGCCGCCACCGCCAAAGGCTATACTTCGGTGGTCGCGCCTTACAGCGGCGTGGTCGCGGTGCGCCATGTCGAACTGGGAGAGATGGCGAGCCCCGGCAAGGCGCTGATGACCGGTTTCGACCCCAAGGATTTGCGCGTGGTGGCGAGCATTCCCCAGTACAAGCTGGCGGAGGTGCGCCGCGCTTCCCGCGCCCAAGTGGAATTTTCTTCGCTCGACAAGTGGATATCAGCCAAGGCAGTGACGATCCTGCCCGCCGCTGATGCCAGAACCCATACCACCCGCGTCCGTCTCGATTTGCCTGAGGATGTGCACGATGTTTACCCCGGCATGTTTGCGCGCGCCCACTTTGCCGTTGGCCGGGTGAAGAAACTGCTGGTGCCGGCGCAGGCCGTGATCCGGCGCAGCGAGGTGACCGCCGTTTATGTGGTGGACGCCAAAAGCAATGTGGTGTTGCGCCAGATACGCCTGGGCGAACCCGTGGCTGACGGTCTGGTCGAAGTGCTGGCCGGGCTTTCCGCCGGGGAAACCGTGGCGCTGGAGCCGATCAAGGCGGGAATGTATTTGAAGGGTAAGCAGTGAAGGGGAATGGGTAATGAGTAAAAGCACCCCCCCATCACCCATCACCCCTGACTCATCACCGAACATGGGTATTTCCGGTCGCATCGCCAAAGTTTTCCTGCAATCGCAGATGACGCCGCTGATCGCGCTGATCGCCTTTCTGCTCGGCCTGTTCGCCGTGATGGTGACGCCGCGCGAGGAAGAGCCGCAGATCAATGTGACCATGGCGAACGTGTTCGTTCCTTTTCCCGGCGCTTCCGCCAAGGATGTGGAAAGCTTGGTGGCGATCCCCGCCGAGCAGGTGTTGTCGCAGATCACCGGGATCGAGCACATCTATTCCGTTTCCCGCCCCGGCATGGCAGTTCTCACCGTGCAGTACAAGGTGGGCGAGGATCGAACCCAGGCGTTGGTGCGCCTCTACGATACCGTGCAGTCGCACCGCGACTGGGTTTCTCCCAATCTCGGCGTCGGCGAGCCGATCGTCAAGCCGGTCGGCATCGACGACGTGCCTATCGTCAGCCTGACCCTGTGGACCGAAGACCCCACCCGCAGCGCTTACGAATTGCGGCAGGTAGCGCATGCCGCCGAAATCGAGCTGAAACGCATCAAGGGCACGCGCGAAGTCAAAACCATCGGCGGGCCGAGCCGCGTGGTGCGGGTCATCATGGACGCGGAACGGATGAACGCCTACCGCGTTTCCGCCCAGAATATCCGCGATGCCCTGCAAGTCAGCAATGCCTCGCAACCTTCCGGTACGCTGGTCGAAAATAACCGCGAGGTGCTGGTACAGACCGGCACCTTCCTGTCCAGCAGCGCCGATGTCAAACAACTGGTGGTGGGGGTCGCCGAGGGCCGACCCATATTCATGACCGATGTGGCACGAGTGGAAGATGGCCCCGATCTGCCCGGCGATTACGTCTGGCTTGGCACCGGCCCAGCGGCGGTCGGCAAGCAGATTTCCGCCAAGGGTGAATTTCCCGCGGTGACTTTGGCGGTATCGAAAAAGCCAGGCGAGAACGCGGTCGACGTGGCCGAACGCGTTATCAAACGCATCGGGCAGTTGCACGGCACCGTCATCCCCGATCGCGTCCATGCCACGGTTACGCGCAACTATGGCGAGACCGCCAACGACAAGGCGCAGAAGCTGATCGGCAAGCTGGTTTTTGCCACCGCTTTCGTGGTGCTGCTGGTGCTGGTTGCACTGGGGCGGCGCGAGGCGCTGATCGTCGGCGTAGCGGTGACGTTGACGCTGGCGGCTACCTTGTTTGCCTCGTGGGCCTGGGGCTTCACGCTTAACCGGGTATCGCTGTTCGCGCTGATTTTCTCTATCGGCATCCTGGTCGATGACGCCATCGTGGTGGTGGAAAATATTCACCGTCGCCGCGTGCTGGAGCCCGGCAAGCCGCTGACCAAAGTGATTCCCGAAGCGGTGGACGAGGTCGGCGGCCCGACCATCCTCGCCACCCTGACGGTGATCGCGGCGCTGTTGCCGATGGCTTTCGTCACCGGCCTGATGGGGCCGTACATGAGTCCGATCCCGATCAACGCCAGTATTGGCATGTTGATTTCGCTCGCCATCGCTTTCATCATCACGCCCTGGCTGGCGCTCAACCTGATGAAGAAGCAGCATGGCATACCCGGCCATGGCGAATCCGGCCCGGAGACGCGGCTGTTCAATTTTTTCAGCTCGCGCCTGATGCCATTCCTCAACCGCGGGCAGGGGCGAGCCAAGCGCAAGAAACTATGGCTGGCGATTATCGGCATGATCGTGTTTGCGATTTTGCTAGTGGTATTTAAACAGGTCATCCTGAAAATGTTGCCGTTCGACAACAAGTCGGAATTCCAGGTGGTGGTGGATATGCCGGTAGGCACGCCGCTGGAGCAGACCGCGCGGGTAATGCGCGAGATGGGCGGCTATCTGGCTGGCGTGCCGGAAGTGACTGACTACGAAGCCTATGTCGGTACCGCCTCGCCGATCAATTTCAACGGACTGGTGCGCCAGTATTACCTGCGTGGCGGCAGTGAAGTGGGCGACATCCAGGTCAATCTGGTGGACAAGCATCATCGCGACCGCAAGAGCCATCAGATCGCCTCGGCGGTGCGCCCGGAAATCGAGCGCATTGCCGCCCGACACCACGCCAAGGTCAAGGTGGTGGAAGTGCCACCGGGGCCGCCGGTGATGTCGCCGATTGTTGCCGAAGTTTACGGGCCGGATTACGAAGGCCAGATGAAAGTGGCGAAGCAGGTACGCGCCCGCTTCGCTAAAACTCCCGATATTGTGGCGATTGACGACACCGTCGAAGAAGATGCGAACCGTCTTGTCCTGCACGTTTTGCAAAACAAGGCGGCGCTGATGGGCGTGGCGCAGAAAGATGTCGTGGCGGTCATGCGCATGGGCCTGTCCGGCGAGGACGTGACGCCGATGCACGAGGGCGATTCCAAGTTTGAAGTGCCGGTGCGGTTGACGCTGGCGCCGGAGCGGCAAGGCAATCTGGACGAACTGCTCAAGCTGACCGTGCGGGCGCAGGACGGCACGCTGGTGCCGCTGTCCGAGCTGGTCAGCGTGGTGCCGTCGGCGCGCGAAAAAGCTATTTACCATAAGGATCTGCTGCCGGTGGTGTTCGTCGTCGGCGACATGGCCGGCAAGCTGGACAGCCCGCTGTATGGCATGTTCTCGATCCGCTCCGGGCTCAACGGCATGAAGCTGGTCGAAGGCGGCACGCTGAGCGATACCTTCATCAAACAACCGGAAGATCATTACGCCGGCTATCAGCTAAAGTGGGATGGCGAATGGCAAGTCACCTACGAGACTTTCCGTGACATGGGTATCGCCTACGCGGTCGGGCTGGTGCTGATCTATCTGCTGGTGGTGGCGCAATTCAAATCGTATGTCGTGCCGCTGGTCATCATGGCGCCGATTCCGCTCACCATCATCGGCGTGATGCCGGGCCACGCCCTGCTCGACAGCCAGTTCACCGCCACCAGCATGATCGGCATGATCGCGCTGGCCGGCATCATCGTGCGTAACTCCATCCTGCTGGTGGACTTCATCAACATGCAGGTGGAGCAGGGCATGGCCTTCCAGGAAGCGGTGATTCGCTCCGCCAGCACCCGCGCCAAGCCGATCGTGTTGACCGGCCTGGCGGCCATGCTGGGCGCGCTGTTCATTCTGGACGACCCGATTTTCAATGGCCTGGCGATTTCGCTGATTTTCGGCATCTTCGTCTCCACCGTGTTGACGCTGGTGGTGATCCCGGTGTTGTATTACGCGGTGATGTACAAGAGGTTTGATTAAAACGCTTTCACCACAGAGACACAGAGAACTGCAAAATCAGTTTTTCTCTGTGCCTCTGTGGTTAATTTTGTTTTTTATTAAGGAGAGGTGTATGACCATCAACCGTATCGTTCGTATCGTTGCCGGATTTTTTGTGCTGCTGTCCCTCGGCTTGGGCGTGCAAGGCAGTCCGATTTTCGTTAATGCCAATTTCCTGTGGTTTACCGCTTTTGTCGGCGCCAACCTGTTTCAGAGCGGGTTCACCAACCTTTGCCCGCTGGTTGCCATCCTCAAGAAATTTGGTTTCAAGGAGAACTGCGAAACCTGTTAAACAGTCGGGTCATTTACTGGTAAACTTTTTCTTCGACAAAAAAATTCAGGTGGGGGGCGTAATAAGTGCAATTCATTCAAAATAACATCGGCTACATCGCGCTGGCTTTTCTCAGTGCCGCAATGCTGCTGTGGCCGACCCTGGGTCGCCGCGTTTCCGGCGTCAAGGATATCGGCGCGATGGAAGCGACGCAGTTGATCAACCATCAGAATGCCATAGTGCTGGACGTGCGCGAGGACAGCGAGTATTACGCCGGCCATATCCCCCATTCCGTGCATGTTCCGCTTGGGCAACTGGCCAAGCATCCGGAAATGGAAAAATACAAGGATCGCCCGGTTATCGCCATTTGCCGCAGCGGCATGCGCTCCGGTCGTGCTTGCGGCATGCTGCGCAAGAACGGTTTTGAACAGGTGTATAATTTGTCGGGCGGAATCACCGCCTGGCAACAAGCTAACATGCCGATGGAGAAATAACGATGCCGAATGTGACCATGTACTGCACCGCTGTATGCCCCTATTGCACGATGGCCGAAAGATTGCTGCTATCCAAGGGCGTGAAGGACATCAACAAGATCCGGGTTGACCTCGACTCGTCCAAAATGAGCGAGATGATCGAGAAAACCGGTCGCCGTACCGTGCCGCAGATTTATATCGGTAGCACCCATGTCGGCGGTTGCGACGATCTGACCGCGCTGGACCGCGCCGGCGGGCTCGATCCCTTGCTGGCTGCGTAATGCCGAACCACTAAGCCATGAACATCGTCTGTCCTGAATGTCTGGCGACCAACCGGGTGCCGGATGAACGCCTGGAACAAAACCCGAAATGCGGCAAATGCGGCGCCCCGGTGCTTGACGGTACGCCGGCAGAACTGACGGGTGCCAGCTTCGGGCCGTTTATCGCGAGAAACGAATTGCCGGTGCTGGTGGATTTCTGGGCGCCATGGTGCGGGCCGTGCAAGATGATGGCGCCGGTGTTTGTTCAAGTCGCCGCCCAGATGAAAACCCGGGTGCGCTTCGTCAAGGTCAATACCGAACAGGAACAATCCCTGGCGCAACAGTTCAATATTCGCAGCATTCCCACCTTGGCATTGTTCAAGAACGGAGCCGAGGTGGATCGGATGGCCGGCGCTCTCGACGCGGCAAGCCTGAAAGCCTGGCTGATGCGCCATTGATTCTGGCCGTACGACATTATTTTTTATTAGTTAACTTTAGGAAGTTTCATGAGCGAAGAACAAAAACAACCGGTTTTTTCCATCGAAAAAATTTACGTCAAGGACTTGTCGCTGGAAATCCCGCATGCGCCGCAAGTCTTCATGCAGCGCGAAACACCCAAGGTAGATGTACAACTGCACAACAAGGGCGAAATGGTGGAAGAAGGCATCTATGAAACCGTGCTGACCGTGACCGTTACCGCCAAGTTGGGCGACGACAAGACCTTATTCCTGGTGGAAGCCGCTCAAGCCGGAATTTTCCAGATTCGCGATGTTCCTGCTGGCGACATGGAGCCGATTCTCGGCATCACCTGCCCCAATATCCTGTTCCCCTACGTGCGCGAAGTGATTTCCGACCTGGTGTCGCGCGCCGGGTTCCCGCCGGTATTGCTGAACCCGGTCAATTTCGACCTGATGTACCAGCAGCGTCTGGCAGAGCAGGAAGCAGGCGCGGCTACCGCGCACTGAGCATGGTCGCAGGTTGGTTTTCAGGGAGGCATTCCCGCCTTGCCAGACTGGCTCTGCTGCTGTCTTTCTGCTTTTCGGGCGCCGCGCTGGCGCTGGATTACCGCAGTGTTGGCGCAGAGAGCGCCACTCTGTATGACTCCCCCTCGGTGCAAGGTAAGCGCCTGTTCGTGGCGGACAAATATTACCCGGTAGAAATCATCGTCAATCTCGACCAGTGGGCCAAGGTGCGCGACGTCACCGGCATTCTCGTCTGGATTGAGAAGAAAAACCTGAGCAGCGTGCGCACGGTGCTGGTGACGGCAGCCCGGGCCGATGTCCGTCAGGCCGCCGATCCCAAAGCGCCGTTGGTGTTCCAGGCCGAGCGCGACGTGGCGCTGGAGCTGGTTGAACATGGCACAGCGGGCTGGCTCAAGGTGCGCCATCGCGACGGGCAGGTCGGCTTTGTTCTTTCCAGCCAGGTGTGGGGCTCATGAAAATAGCCGTGCTGGGTGCCGGTGCGTGGGGAACGGCACTGGCCATCAGCCTCGCCACACGTCATGAAATCTGTCTGTGGACACGCAATCCGGCGCAACTCGCCGAGATGTCGGCAGAACGCGTCAACCGGCGCTATCTGCCCGAATTTTCTTTTCCCGATTCCCTCCTGATTGAGCCGAAACTTGAGCAGGCGCTTGATCGGGCGGACTTGACTCTGGTGGTGGTGCCTACCGCCGGACTCAGGCCGGTGGCGCGCCAGATCGCCGGAATGGGCGCAAAAAATCCATTGGTCTGGGCGTGCAAGGGCTTCGAGGCAGGAAGCGCCAAGCTACCGCATCAGGTAGTGGCGGAAGAAACGGGCGGCAAGCTTCAGTGCGGCGTGCTGTCCGGCCCGAGCTTCGCCCAGGAAGTGGCCAAGGGCCTGCCGACGGCGCTCACGCTGGCATCTGATGATGAGGCTTTTGCCCATGCCATGGCGCGGGAACTGCATAGTCAGAAGCTGCGGATTTATTCGAGCAACGACGTGATCGGGGTCGAAGTCGGCGGTGCAGTGAAGAACGTCATGGCGATTGCTGCGGGAATTTCCGACGGCATGGGCTTCGGCTACAATGCCCGTGCCGCCCTGATTACCCGCGGGCTGGCCGAAATCGGCCGGCTCGGCGCGGCCATGGGTGGCCATGCGGAAACCTTCATGGGGCTTGCCAGTGCCGGGGACTTGATCCTGACCTGCACCGGCGATTTATCGCGTAACCGCACCGTGGGTTTGCGCCTCGCCCAAGGGCAGCCGCTTGACGCCATCCTGGCCGAACTCGGTCACATCGCCGAGGGCGTGCACACCGCCCGTGAAGTGCTGCGCCTGGCGGAACAGATGAAGGTGGAAATGCCGATCACCCGCGCCGTGTGCCAGGTCTTGTTTGAGGGTATGCCTCCGGGCCGGGCGGTGGAAGCGCTGCTCAGCCGCGAACCCAAAGCGGAAATTAGTAACCAGTCAAGTTGAAACAAAGAGATGCCCCCCTTTGAAAAAGGGGGGCGAGGGGGGATTTAAAAGCGCGGCAAATAGCCGCTACCGTTAAATCCCCCTCAATCCCTGAGGTT
Source organism: Sulfuricella sp. (assembly GCA_028713975.1). Taxonomy (GTDB): domain Bacteria; phylum Pseudomonadota; class Gammaproteobacteria; order Burkholderiales; family Sulfuricellaceae; genus Sulfuricella. The sequence continues at coordinate 98 of JAQTNE010000002.1, read as the reverse complement.
TCCCCTCAAATTCAAATTCCATGGCAAGCCTGCCGAGCCTGCTGACGGAGAAACACCAGCGAGTTTTTGGGTCGAATACGTCGCAGCCAGAGCGATCC
>JAQTNE010000001.1 GCA_028713975.1 Sulfuricella sp. | reverse complement strand
TTGGTCACCGAGATGGAGGTCTTATCGGCGTCATGCATGCACGACTTGAGATGTAACTTGTTGAATAACAATGATCGTTTGCGGGGAAACCTCAGCCTCAATCCCCCTTTTACAAAGGGGGAGGTAGTTGAACCGCGCCATATCCATCCGATTAATTTGGGTTAAATCCCGCCGTCAAAGTCGATCTGGCGCCATGCCTCATACACTACCACTGCAACCGAGTTGGATAGATTCAGGCTGCGGCTGGTCGGCAGCATCGGCAGGCGGATGCGCCGGGTTTCATCGAACTCGGCCAGGGTTTCCGCCGGCAACCCGCGTGTCTCCGGGCCGAAAACGAAAACATCATCGCGCTGAAAGGCAATATTGCCGTAGCTCGTGCTGCCCTTGGTAGTCAGCGCAAACATCCGCTTTCCCTCAAAAAAATGCCGGCATTCCTCCCAGTTCTCATGGGTCTTGAGCGTGGCATATTCATGGTAATCCAGCCCGGCGCGCTGGAGCTGTTTGTCCCCCAGCGAAAAGCCGAGCGGCTTGACCAGGTGCAAGCGGCAGCCGGTGTTGGCACTGAGGCGGATGATGTTGCCGGTATTGGGCGGGATTTCCGGTTGGTAAAGAACGATGTCGAACATGGGTTTCCTTTTCTATTGAGGCTATTCAGGCAGCGTGCGCGCCACCACCCAGGCACTTACCTCGATCGCACCGCAATTTTTCAGAATCCGGCTGAGCTCGTTGAGGGTTGCCCCGGTAGTCATCACGTCATCCAGCACGGCCACTTTCTTTCCGGTGAGGTCGAGGTCGCAGGCAAATGCGCCACGCACGTTGCGGCGACGCTCTTCCAGTTTTAATCCGGCCTGGCTCGGCGTGTCGCGCGTGCGCCGGCAAGCGTTGGCGGCCAGCGGGATGTCGAGCCATTTTGAAATCAGCCTGGCGATTTCGAGTGCCTGGTTGAAACCGCGTTCCTTGAGGCGTGACGAATGCAGCGGCATCGGCAGCAGCAGATCCGGCTTGGGATGTGCGGCGGCGATGCGGGCCAGCGGTTCCGCCAGCACCCCGGCCAAAGCGAGGTCGCTGGCGTATTTGAATGCGTGCAGCAGGCGATCAATTGGGAAGTCGTAGCTGAATGCCGCCAGGGTGCGGTCGAAGGCGGGTCTGCGGCGCAAGCATGCGCCGCAGACCTTTCCATCAAGCGCGGGAAGGGCGCACATCGGACAAGCCGGTGCCGAATGATGCGGCAGATCGGCGTGGCAGTCAGCGCACAAAGGCTGTTCCGGCGAGGCGGTAGCGCAAAGAACGCAATCATGCGGCAAAATCGCGCGCGCAAAATTTGCGCAGCTGTTTAAAATATAAGGGAAGAGATTTGACAACTTTGGGCTAATCCTCGAAGATTAGCCGCCATTTTACTGTGAAAGATCGAGCGAAGACGAACCATGAAGAAGATTGAAAAAATCATCAGCGCGGCGCAGTGCCGCCGTTCAGCACAAATATTCCTGATCGGGAGCATGTTGGCCGTCATATTTCCACCGCTGATCATGGTGTGGATTGCGGCATCGATTTTTGTCTATGCCTCCGCCGCCCATCACCCCGATTGTCGTGTCGGCGAATACCAGCGTTGGGCCGGGTACCGTTTCTATGGCGTTGTCGGCACCCTGGTGGTGATCCTGAATTTTACCGGTGAGCTCAAGGCATTGCTGGGCGGAACCGTCAACATGTGGCTGACGGTCTGGGCGGTGTGCGTCCTGGTCGTGGTGCCGCTGGGTATCCGGGATATGGTTCGGATCAACCGGGAAAACTGGCAGGATATGACTGTAGAGGTAGAAGCTCATGAATGACATGCTGAACCCCGAATTGGCCAGGAGCGGCACCGCACCGGCAGGAAAACGCTGGGCCGTGGCAGAGATCGAGACACTGTTCGATTTGCCCTTCAGCGACCTGATGTTCCAGGCGCAGAATGTTCACCGCGCCCATTTCGATGCCAACGAAGTGCAGGTGAGCACCCTGCTCTCGATCAAGACCGGCGGCTGTTCCGAAGATTGCGGTTATTGCTCGCAATCCAAGCGCCACCATACCGGTGTCGAACAGGAAAACCTACTCGAACTGGCAACTGTGGTGGAGAAAGCCAAGGCGGCCAAGGACAAGGGTGCCACGCGCTTTTGCATGGGTGCGGCATGGCGCGGGCCGAAACAGAAAGAGCTGGGCCCTGTGCTCGACATGATCAGCGCGGTGCGCGCGCTCGGTCTGGAAACCTGCGTTACTCTCGGCATGCTGAAGGACGGCCAGGCCGAGCAACTGCGCGAGGCCGGCCTGGATTATTACAATCACAATCTGGACACTGCGCCGGAATACTACGGCGAAGTGGTCACCACCCACACTTATCAGGATCGGCTGGATACGCTCGACCAGGTGCGCGGCGTCGGCATCAAGGTCTGCTCCGGCGGCATCGTCGGCATGGGCGAATCGCGCACCCATCGCGCTTCGTTGCTGGCCCAACTCGCCAATCTCAATCCGCCGCCGGAATCCGTGCCGATCAACATGCTGGTGCAGGTCAAGGGCACGCCGCTGGACGGTGCCAAGGCGCTCGACCCGTTTGAATTCGTGCGCACTGTCGCGGTGGCGCGCATCACCATGCCGAAAAGTCTGGTACGCCTTTCCGCCGGACGCGAACAGATGGACGGGTCATTGCAGGCGCTGTGCTTCCTGGCCGGGGCCAACTCGGTTTTTTACGGTGAAAAATTGCTGACCACCTCTAACCCTTCCGCCGAAAGCGACCTGGATTTGTTCGGCAAACTCGGCATCCGGGTGATGGCGTAAGGGGCTATCACCGGTAGTTTGTGGGGTGCAATTAAAAGTGTTGGGCAGTGCCGCGATTACCCCTCACCCCAACCCCTCTCCCCGGAGGGGCGAGGGGCTTTTCTCCCTTCTCCCCTCCGGGGAGAAGGGCTGGGGATGAGGGGCAGAGGAAAAACCACTGAAAAATCAACTGCTCAACACTTTTAATTGCACCCCACCGTTGTGATTTAAATTGGATTTATGCCATTTTCCTTCCTCGCTGAAGAATTAAAGTTGCTCGAAGATCAGGGACTGCTGCGCCGCCGCCGTGTGCTGGAAAGCGCGACGGGAACACGCGCCGTTGAGGATAGCCGCGAGTATCTGTCTTTTTGCAGCAATGACTATCTCGGCCTTGCCAGCCATCCTGAGCTGATTGCTGCCATGCAGCAGGCTGCCGTGCAATATGGCGTGGGAGCGGGGGCATCGCATCTGGTGAGCGGCCACGGCGCAGCCCATCACCAACTGGAGGCGGCGCTTGCCGCGTTCACCGGCCAACCGGCGGCGCTGTTATTTTCCACCGGTTACATGGCCAATCTGGGCATTGTCACCGCGCTGGTCGGGCGTGATGACGAAATCTTCGCCGACAAACTCAATCATGCCTCGCTCAACGATGCAGCGCTGCTGTCCCGCGCCAGGCTTACGCGCTATCCGCACCTCGATCTGGCGGCGCTGGAAAAGCGGTTGGCGGGCTCGAAGGCAAGACGCAAGCTGATGGTGACGGATGCGGTTTTTAGCATGGACGGCGATATCGCACCGGTGCCGGAATTGCTCATTCTGTGCGAACGCTACGATGCACTCCTGCTGCTGGACGACGCCCACGGCTTCGGCGTATTGGGAGCAGATGGGCGAGGCGTACTCGAATATTTTGGCATCGCCTCGGAACGAATCATCTATATGGCAACCTTGGGCAAAGCTGCCGGCGTGTTCGGCGCCTTCGTCGCCGGGTCGGCGGAGCTGGCGGATTATCTGGTGCAGCGCGCCCGTCCCTATATTTACACCACGGCGATGCCGCCATCCCTGGCTGCCGCACTGGTCGCCAGCCTGCGGCTGATTGAAGGTGAGACGTGGCGGCGCGAACGATTGCGCGAGCTGGCCGAGGTTCTGAAACAGGGCCTGACTCTGCGGCGCTGGCGTCTGATGCCCTCGACCACACCGATCCAGCCGGTAATCATCGGCGCCAACGAGGAAGTGCTGGCGGTGAGCGAGGCGCTACGCGGGCTCGGTATCTGGGTGCCGGCGATTCGCCCGCCCACCGTGCCGAAAGGCGAGGCGCGGCTGCGGATTTCATTGTCGGCGGCGCATAGCCCGGAAGACGTGGCGCGGCTGGCGCAGGCGTTGAATGAACTGGAAAAATTACCTAACCGCAGAGGACGCGGAGGTCGCTGAGGAAGGTCGAAGCCGTCTCGTTTTGTTTCCTCCGCGTCCCCTGCGTCCTCTGCGGTAAATATGATTTTAGATGAAACTACATATCGAAACTGTTGGTAACGGCCTGGATCTCGCTTTGCTCCACGGCTGGGGCATGCACGGCGGGGTGTGGGATGGCGTGCGTGGCACTTTGGCGCGTCGCTTTCGTCTGCATCTGGTGGATTTGCCCGGCTATGGCGCCAGCGCGGCGGTTGCGTCAGGCACTCTGGAAAGCATGGCGCGCAGCGTAGCCGCCGCATTGCCGGATCATGTTCATCTCTGCGGCTGGTCGCTGGGCGGGCAGGTGGCGCTGGAAATGGCGCTGCTTTTCCCGGAAAAAATCGCACGTCTGGTTCTGGTGGCAACCACGCCGTGCTTTACTGTGCGGGACGATTGGCCTTGGGCGGTGCCGCGCGAAGTTCTGCTGGATTTTGCGGCAGCGCTGGAAACCGACTATGAAGGGACGTTGAAGCGGTTTTTGGCGCTTCAGGCGCGTGGCGATGATGAGGTCAAGATGGTGTTGAAGCGCCTGCGCGACGGCTTGTTTGCCAAGGGGCGTCCTGACGCGGAAGCATTGCGGGCGGGTCTTGCCATTCTGCTGGAGAGCGATTTGCGCGAGCAGGCTGCATTGATTGAAACGCCGACCTTGCTGCTACATGGCGAGCGCGACCTGCTGACCCCGCCGGGTGCGGCGCGCTGGCTGGCCGAACGGATGCCGGCGGCACGCCTGGAAGTTGTGGCGGGCGCCGCCCATGCGCCGTTCTTGTCGCACCCTGAAGCATTTACCGAAATTGTGAGCGGATTTTTGCATGAGTGACATGACCGATCAATTCACGCTGGACAAGCGCCGGGTGCGCCGCTCTTTCGACCGGGCGGCGACCACCTACGACCGGGTCGCGGTGTTGCAGCGCGAGATTTGCGAGCGCATGGCCGAGCGCCTGCAATACGTTAAATTCGAGCCGCAGGTGGTTCTCGATGCCGGTTGCGGCACCGGCTACGGCTCCGAACTGTTGCGCAAGCGCTACGCTAAATCGCGGGTGATCGAACTGGATCTTGCGCCGGCCATGCTGCGTGCGTCGCGCGAACGGCAGTCGGGCTGGAAGCGCCTGCTGCCGTTCATGGCTGCGCCAGCGCAAATTTGCGGCGATCTTGAAACGCTGCCGTTGCGCGACGGCAGCGTCGGCATGATCTGGTCCAACCTCGCCTTGCAGTGGTGCAACGACCTTGAGGCTACCTTCAGCGGCATGCATCGGGCGCTGCAAAGCGGTGGGCTGCTGATGTTCACCACCTTCGGCTCGGACACCCTGAAGGAGCTGCGCCAGGTATTCGGAGCGCTGGATGCCGATGCCCATGTCAATCGCTTTGCCGATATGCACGACGTCGGCGACGCCTTGATGCAGGCCGGCTTTGCCGCGCCGGTGATGGACATGGAAACCGTCACCCTGACCTACGACGATCTGGCCGGGTTGATGCGCGATCTCAAGGCGCTGGGCGCGCACAACGCTAATCAGGGCAGGGGACGGGGTCTGCTGGGCAAGGGCGCGTGGCAACGATTACAGCAGGGCTACGAGGCGCTGCGGCGCGACGGCAAATTGCCAGCGACTTACGAAGTGGTTTACGGCCATGCCTGGAAAGGCGAGAAAAAGCAGCAACCAGGCGAGCTACAGGTAGTGAAGTTCCATGACCTTAAAATGATTAACCGCCGATGAACGCCGATTAACGCAGATCAAAGCAGGTTTAACCTGAAATATGATGATTGCGGCGGATCTGTTCTGCATTACAAAAAATCGGCGTTTATCGGCGTTCATCGGCGGTTAAATTTTTCTGGGGGAAAATGAAAAAAGCCTATTTCATTACCGGCACCGACACTCATGTCGGCAAGACACTGGTGGCCTGCACGCTGCTGCATGCCTTCGCCGGGCAAGGCAAAAAAGCGGTCGGCATGAAGCCGGTTGCCGCCGGCTGCGAGGAAACTTCAACCGGCTTGCGCTGTGATGATGTGGCGCGCTTGTGTGCGGCAGGCAATGTTGCCGCGCCGCCGCAACTGGTCAATCCTTATGCGCTGATTCCGCCGGTTGCACCCCATCTCGCCGCCGCTCAGGCTGGCGTGGAGATTCGCCTTGAAACGATAGTGGATGCCTTCCGGCAATTGCGGGATTTGGCCGATGTGGTGGTGGTCGAGGGGGTCGGCGGCTTCGCGGTGCCGCTCAATGACCGCGAAGACACCGCCGATCTGGCGCAACAGCTAGGGCTCCCGGTCATTCTGGTGGTCGGCCTGCGTCTCGGTTGTCTGAACCATGCCTTGCTTACCGCTGAGGCGATCAGGCAGCGCGGATTGAAGCTGGCGGGCTGGGTGGCAAATCAGATCGAGCCCGAGATGCCTTTTCTGCGGGAAAATATTGTGGCGTTGGAGCGCCGTCTGGCGGCGCCTCTGCTCGGTGAATTGCCCTGCCGCGAGGGATTGGCAGCGGTTGAAGCGGCGGGATTATTCCGGATGGAATTGTTGGCGTGCCCTGAGCGGTAGATTGCCTTGATTTTTAGCCCCAATTTTTGGCAATCATGGATTTTTTGCGGTAATGCACTTATTATCCCCAAATTGACTTATTATTCAAGATAACCAGATCGGCAAGTGCCGATTGGAGACCCGATGATTTTATCCCGAACCAGCCAGTACGCCATCCAGGCGATGATTTATGTTGCCACGCTGCCTCATGGCGAGCCGATTCTGAGCCGCAAGGTAGCGGAATATCTTGGCGTCCCGACCGCGTACCTTGCCAAAATCATGCAAAGCCTGTGCAAGGGGAACCTACTTTACTCTTATCGCGGACGTCAGGGGGGGTTCTGCCTGCGCGAGGGCGGAGAAAAGACCGATCTAATGCAAATCGTGACCCTGATCGAGGGCGTCGGGTTTACCGAAGATTGCGTGCTGGGCTTGAAAATTTGCAGTGATGAAACGGCTTGCCCGGTGCATTCCAAGTGGAAACCGATCAAGGAGAAAATTGTCGCCTTGTTGCATGAGCAGACGCTGGAGCGGCTGGCTATTGCCGTGCAAAGCGGGAAATACCGCATTTGCGATTTGCCGATGGTGATGATGGGCACGGAAATGGGCGGTGCATAAGCGCTTTCGGCTTGACCCGTGGGCAGCGCTGGCCTTTCTGCTGGTGCTGGCGCTGTCCGGTTGCGCCGAAAAAAAAGCGCCGCCCGAACCGTTCGTTGCATCGGACATTACCGGAGCGGATTTCGGCAAGGATTTCCGTCTGACCGATCATCATGGCAAGATTCGTACACTGGCCGATTTCAGGGGCAAAGCGGTATTGCTGTTTTTTGGATATACTAATTGTCCGGATGTTTGCCTGAGCATTTTGTCTGAATTGGCAACGGTGCAGAAAGCGCTGGGCGAAGATGCGGCACGCGTGCAGGTCATATTTGTCACGCTCGACCCGGCGCGCGATACACCGGAAAAACTGGCGAATTTCGTTACTTATTTCAACAAGGATTTTCTGGCGCTGTACGGTGACGATAAGGCCACCGCGGGAGCTGCCAAGGAATTTCGGGTGTCTTACGAGAGGCATGATTCCGCTTCCGCAGCAGGCTACCGGCTCGATCACAGCGTGGGAACCTACGCTTTTGATCCGCGCGGACGGTTACGGTTGCTGATTAGCTACGATGCCGGAGCGGCTTCGATTGTGCATGATGTGAAACTACTCTTGGGCGAAAAAACGTGAATGCTGTTGTGCGAATGATGCCGAAACGTCCGATGGCCGCGCAAAATGCGGGCGGTGAGACGTGCTCTCCGATAACTTGCGGGGATTGCGGAATCTACGGCTTGTGCCGCGAGGTGAACGGCACCGGCGCGGCAGCGGATCTGCGTTTGCTGGAAACCATCGTCAGAAACCGCAAGCTGTTCAAGCGCGGCGAGCTGCTTTACCGGGTCGGCGAGCCTGTGCGCGCCATTTATGCCATCCGTTGCGGTTCGGCTAAAAGCTACGTTCTGACCAATGATGGCCGGATGCAAGTAACCGGCTTCCACGTCACCGGCGAGTTGCTGGGTCTGGGCGCCCTTGCCACCGATCACTACACCAGCGAAGCACGGGTGCTGGAAACCACCATGGTGTGCGAAGTGCCGCTCGAAGTGCTGGAAGCCTACAGCGAAGAGATGCCTAATGTCCGTTACCAGATGCTCAAAATATTGAGCCAGGAAATTATCGACAACCAGGATCTGATGCTGCTGCTGGGCAAAAAAAATGCCGATGAGCGCCTGGCCACCTTTCTACTGAGCTTCTCCCGGCGCTTCCAGAAGCGCAGTTATTCCCCTACCTTATTCAATCTGAGCATGTCGCGCAGTGACATCGGCAATTATCTCGGCATGGCCGAAGAAACGGTATGCCGCGTGTTCACCCGCTTTCAGGACGATGGCTTGCTGATCACCGCGCGGCGGCAGGTGCAGTTGCTCGATCTGGATCGTCTCAGACTCATCTCTCGCGGCTGATTTCTACGCCGCACCAACTTCCACGGTTTCCGAGTGTTTTAATCGGATACGCAGGTATTGATTAAATGATACTTGGTTGACGTGCGTCAGTGAATATTTGCGTATTTGCGGCTATATTAGGCACCGTTGTGCCAAAGGCTGAAAAAGCGCGTTTTCTGGCACAGTTGCTATATTGAGGAAATGTGCCCCGGTCGTCGGAAGGATGTGGCCGGAACGTGTTTCTGGATATGGCGCTGGAAGCCGGAAAAGCTGTAGTGCTGGCTTTGTCGCGTGTCTGAGCGCAGATTTGCAGGTTTATGTTTACAGCGAGGAGAAAAATATGGCATCGGTTGCGATAGGGAGCAGCGAGCAATATAACTACGATATTGTTCGCAAATTTACCATCATGGCCCTGATCTGGGGCGCGGTGGGCATGCTGATCGGGGTGTTTATCGCCTCGGAACTGGCATGGCCTTTTCTGAATTTTGATTTTCCCTACATCACCTTCGGTCGCCTGCGCCCTGTTCATACCGGCGCCGTGATCTTCGGTTTTGGCGGCAGCGCGCTGTTCGCGACCAGTTACTACATTGTGCAGCGCACCTGCCAGACCCGTCTGCTGTCCGACGGCATGGCCAGCTTCACCTTCTGGGGCTGGCAGGCGATCATCGTGCTGGCTGCGCTGGGCGATGTACTGGGTTATAGCCAGGGCCGCGAATACGCTGAAATGGAATGGCCGGTTGACTTGCTGATCGCGGTGGTCTGGGTGACTTACGCCATCATCTACATCGGCACCATCATGAAGCGTAAAGAGTCGCATATTTATGTGGCCAACTGGTTCTACCTCGCTTTCATCCTGGCCGTGGCGCTGCTGCATATCTTCAACAACCTGGCGATTCCAGTCAGCCTGACCAAGTCCTACCCGCTGTTCTCCGGCGCGCAGGATGCAATGGTGCAGTGGTGGTACGGCCACAATGCGGTGGGCTTCTTCCTGACCGCAGCCTTCCTCGGCATGATGTACTACTTCGTGCCGAAACAGGCAGGCCGTCCGATCTACTCTTATCGCCTGTCCATCGTCCACTTCTGGGCGCTGATTTTCATGTACATGTGGGCGGGTACGCACCACCTGCACTGGACTGCGATTCCTGACTGGACTTCCACACTGGCCGCGACCTTCTCCATCATGCTGTTGATGCCTTCCTGGGGCGGTATGATCAACGGCATCATGACCATGTCCGGCGCCTGGGACAAGCTGCGTACCGACCCGGTGTTGCGCTTCCTGATCGTGTCGCTGTCGTTCTACGGCATGTCCACCTTTGAAGGCCCGATGATGTCGCTGAAGGACGTGAATGCGCTGTCGCACTACACCGACTGGACGATCGGCCACGTGCACTCCGGCGCGCTGGGCTGGGTGGCGATGATTTCCTTCGGTGCGATCTACCATATGGTGCCGCGTCTGTGGGACACCAAAATGTACAGCCTCAAGCTGATCAACGTGCACTTCTGGCTGGCGACGATCGGTACGCTGCTCTACATCACCGCGATGTGGATCTCCGGCATCATGCAGGGCCTGATGTGGCGCGCTTATGACGATTTCGGCAACCTGCAGTATTCGTTTGCTGAAACCGTCGCCGCCATGCATCCTTACTACGCGATGCGCGCACTGGGTGGCCTGGTGTTCCTGTCCGGCATGATCCTGATGCTTTACAACTGCTTCATGACCATGAGCCAGGCCAAGGGTGTGGCTTCCGGCGACATGGCTCCGCAAGCGGCGTAACAGGGATCGGGTTGAAATAGACGATGCCCCGCATTGCGGGGCATCCAAAAGCATAAGGAAAAGATCATGATCGATCATGGAAAAATTGAAAAAAATCTGGGGCTGATGCTGGTTCTGGTGATGTTCGCCATCAGCATTGGCGGGTTGATAGAAATCGTTCCGCTGTTTTTCATCAAGGGCACCATCGAGGAAGCCAGAACGCCGGAAGGCATCCGGATGGTTCGTCCTTACAGCGCTTTGGAACTGCGTGGTCGCGATATCTATATCCGCGAAGGCTGTTATTTGTGCCACTCGCAGATGATTCGTCCGTTTCGCGATGAGTCGATGCGTTATGGTCATTACTCGCTGGCGGCGGAATCGCAGTATGACCATCCGTTCCAGTGGGGCTCCAAGCGCACCGGGCCGGATCTGGCGCGCGTCGGCAAGAAGTACTCCAACGAGTGGCAGGTTCAGCATTTGATGGCACCGCGTTCGATGGTGCCAGAGTCGGTGATGCCGAACTATCCATGGCTGATGTCTCCGCTCGATATTTCCGATGTCGGCGATCGCATGGCTGCGCTGCGCATCACCGGTGTGCCTTATTCCGTGAGCAAGGTTGAGTTTGATAACAACGTCAAGGAATTCGGTGCGGATGTGGCGAAGCAGTTGCACATTCCCGATGCACAGAAGAATCTGATCGAGCAGGCGAAAACCGGCAATTATGACGGCAACGCTGCTGACGTGACTGAAATGGATGCGGTTGTGGCCTATCTGCAAGTCCTCGGCACTATGGTGGACTACAGCAAATTCGACAATGACAGCTTCGTGAAATTCCGTTAACGGGAGAACGCTATGGAATGGCTAATGTGGTTCACCAGGCTGGAAAACACCAAACCGTTAGGGCTGTTGATTTTCTTCATCACTTTCTGCGGAATCCTGCTGTATGTGTATGGCAGCAAGGAGCGTGGCGAGCGTTTGGAGTCCCACAAGAATATGCCCTTTCAAGACGATTAGGCCAAGACGAATAAATATTGACGCAAAGGAATCAATCATGAGTCAGGGAAACACGCAATCTCACAACGCGAAAACCACCGGCCACGTCTGGGACGGTGACTTGGAGGAGTGCACCAACCCGTTGCCGAACTGGTGGCTGTGGGCGTTTTATTTCACCATTATCTTTTCGATCACCTACTGGGTGATGTACCCGGCATGGCCGGTGGGCAAAGGTTTCACCACCGGTACCACCACCATCACCTACAAGAACGACAAGGGTGTGGAGAAAACCACGCACTGGAACACCCGCGCCTTGTTGATGAAAGACTTGCAGGACGCCCGTGAGAAGCAGAAGCCTTATTTCGACAAGGTTGCCGCTACCCCTTACGAGCAGATCGCCAAGGACCCGCAGTTGAACAACTTCGTGGCCTCCGCCGGCAAGGTGTTGTTTTCCGATAACTGCGCCGCCTGCCACATGAGCGGTGGTCAAGGCAAATTCGCCTTTGCCCCGAACCTGGTGGATGACGACTGGATCTATGGCGGCACCTACGACAAGATTCAGGCGACCATCACCGGCGGTCGTCATGGCATCATGCCGGCCAAGGGCGGCGCCGACCTCAATGACGGCGAGATCGAAAGCCTGGCAAACTACGTGCTGAGCCTGTCCGGCAACACCATGGATGCTGCCAAGGTTCAGGCCGGTAACGACCTGTTCCATGGCAAGGGTGCCTGCTTCAGCTGCCACGGTGCAGATGGCAAGGGCAACCAGGACATCGGTGCGGCCAACCTGACTGACAAGATCTGGCTGTGGACTGATGTCAAGGCAGGTGGCCCGGCAGACAAGAATGTCGCGGCAGTCAAGGCGACGATCACCTCCGGTCTGAACAAGGGCGTGATGCCAAACTGGAGCGATCGCTTGAGCGCAGACCAGATCAAGCTGTTGACGGTCTATGTGCATGATGTGCTCGGCGGCGGCAGCAAAAAGTAATAACGTAGAACAATCAGTAAATAAAAAGACCCCGACCTTCTGGATGGGGTCTTTTTTTATGTAAAGAATGATTTTTGTCAATGTGACTATTAGAATGTCCTGATATTCTTCCATCATGGCGGAACGATATTGAACTGGCGCGGCCAAAGGATGAAATTAATCGGGAGAGGGAATTGTGAAAGTGGAAAAAATACAATCAGGAACAGAAGCCGAGTCGCTGTTTCAGAAAAGAATCGCGATTCATCCCCGATCGGTAAAAGGTACGTTTCGCACTTTCAAGACGGCAATGCTGGTGCTGGCCTACGCAGTTTATTTCGGCCTGCCCTGGCTGCCATGGATGCGCCAGGATGCCCCGGCGCAGGCAGTGCTGTTCGATATGGTCGGGCGCCGCTTCTTCATCTTCGATCTGGTGTTCTATCCCCAGGATCTGATTTCTCTCTCTTTCCTGCTGTTCATTTCCGCGGCGCTGCTGTTTTTTGTGACCGGCCTGGTGGGGCGGGCTTTTTGCGGTTATTTCTGCTTCCAGACCGTATGGACGGACGCCTTCATTTTTATCGAAAAATGGGTGCAGGGTGAACGCCCGGCGCGCTTGCGCCTGATGAAGCAGCCATGGAATGCGGAAAAAATTGCCAAGTACGGGCTGACGCACAGTTTGTGGCTGTTGCTGTCTTTCTGGACGGCTTGTTCGTTCATTTTGTATTTCGGTTATGCGCCGGAACTGACGCAGCAATTTTTTGCTGGTGGGTTGCCGTTCGTTGCGTACTTCACGGTCATCATCCTGACTTTTACGACCTATGCGGCCGCCGGTCTGGCGCGCGAGCAGGTGTGCATGTACATGTGCCCGTATGCGCGCTTTCAGGGCGTGATGTATGAACCTGAAACGCTTGCCCCTTATTACGATTTCCAGCGTGGTGAAGGCGCCGCCGGGCGCGCGGTGCCACGCGTCGGCAGCAAGACCCGCGAGGAGCGCCAAGCCAAAGGCATTGGCGATTGCATCGATTGTGGTTATTGCGCGCAGGTTTGTCCGGTCGGCATCGACATTCGCAACGGATTGCAATACCAGTGCATTTCCTGCGGCCTGTGCGTGGACGCTTGCGACACCATCATGGACTCGGTCGGGTTTCCGAAGGGGCTGGTTCGGTACGATTCGGAAATCAATATCGAGAGCAAGACTCCCGGCAAGCGTCATCTCGACTGGATGAGGCTGCGCACCCTTGGCTACGGCGGCATGATTCTCGTGATGATCATTGCGCTGGTATACAATATTGCCACGCGTTCCGATATCCAGATTTCCGTCCAGCCGGTTCGTCAACCGTTGTTCGTGGTGCTGTCCGACGGCGATATCCGCAACCGCTACCAGATCCATATCACCAACAAAACGCTGGCGGTGCAGACCTACCGGATTAGCGTGCGCGGCGTTCCGGAAGGTGCGCTGGATTTGGGCGAAATTGGCAACGAGGTCAGCGTACATCAAGGCAAGAGCGTCATGGTGCTGGCCAATATCAGGTTGAGTCCCGCTACGGCGGATAAGGTGAAAGATTTTGAATTCGTGATTACGCCATTGAGCAGCCCGGACAAGGCGATTGCGAAAAAAGTTCATTTTTACACCCAACGTGAAGGATAATTACGTGATAACAACCTTGTTCGGAGGGGCCGCCCTCATTGCTGTATTGTATTTCCTGCTGCGTTTAACCGGAATTTCCAACTACTGGCGCGGCATCATCAGCGGCGCGCTGCCCACGCTGACGATGATGTTTTATAGCCTGAACCACTGGCCAGGCGCGGACGTGGTGGCGTTGCACCTCGCCATGTATGTCGCCACGGCGACCGTACTGACCTTGACCGGCGGCACGCGCAGGCAGGGTCAGCCATTCAAGTTCCACTGGATTCCGATGTCGTTTGTCGCCTTCTTTCTGGTGCTGGCCGTAGTGATGGCGGTGTTCGTCAATATCGCCATAACCGGCGTGTCTCCTTCGGTTGCCCAATGGTTTTTGCCTAATGTCGCAAACAAGACGGTGCACACCGCCTTCTCCGGCGAAGTGCCGCATGACGAAGCGGCAGCCAAGGCGGTCAGCCAGTACCTGAACAAGTCCGAGAAGCAGCGCCTGTTGGGCTGGCGAACCGAGGTGGTCGGCCTCGACCAGCTTAAGCCCAATGTGTCTTCGGAGGTGACTGTCAACGTAATGGACCGGCAGCTAAAGCCGCTGGAGGGCGCAACCGTCAAGTTGATCATCAAGCGCATGGCCGACAGCGCGGGGGCGGATGCAGGCATGACCGTTAACCTGGCCGTAATCGCGCCGGGTAGCTATCGCGCACGGGTAAATAGTGCGCCGTCGGGACACTGGCTGGCGGTGCTGCTGATCGAGCGCGAGGCGGATAAATTCGAAACAGCGAAAGAGATTATCGTTCCTGTCCAGTGATGAGCGGCATCGAGAAAGCCTGTTATCACTGCGCGCTGCCGGTTCCTCCCGGCGCGCATTACCTTGTCGAAATCGACCGGGAGCCGCGCGAGATGTGCTGTCGCGGCTGCCAGGCAGTGGCGCAGACCATTGTCGATAACGGCCTGACCGACTACTACCGCCATCGTACGTCCATGCCTGCCGCCGGCCATGAAGTGGTGCCGGAAGAAGTGCAGAAACTCGCGCTTTACGACCATCCCGGCATCCAGAAAAGCTTCGTGCGGCAAGAAGGCGATCATGTCAGGGAAGCATCGCTGATCCTTGAGGGCATCACTTGTGCCGCCTGTATCTGGCTCAACGAGCGCCACCTCAAGCAGTTGCCCGGCATCCTGCAAGTCCAGGTCAATTACGCCACCCATCGGGCTCGCGTCAGCTGGGACGAGCAAGTCATTCATCTCAGCAAGATTCTTGAAGAAATCCAGTTACTCGGCTACAACGCGCACCCGTTCAATGCCGAGCGTCAGGAAGGTCTGCGCCGCCAGCGCCGTGCTAAAGACCTGCGCCGCATCGCCATTGCCGGCTTGTCCGCCGGTCAGGTGATGATGTTGGCGGTGGCGCTGTACGCCGGCGCCGCCGTCGGCATCGAGGCCAGCACGGCGTCGCTACTGCGCTGGGCCAGCTTGATTCTGACGCTGCCGGTGGTGTTCTACGCCGCGCTGCCGTTTTATCACAGCGCCTGGAATGCCTTGCGCGGGCGACGCCTGAATATGGATGTCCCGGTTGCACTGGCCGTTGTCGGCGCTTTCATCGGCAGCGTCTGGTCTACATCTCGCGGTAGCGGCGTAGTGTATTACGACGCCATCACCATGTTCAGCCTGTTCTTGCTGTCCAGTCGTTTTCTCGAACATGCTGCCCAGGAAAAATCAGTCGAGGCCGCGGAGAACCTGCTCAAGCTCGCGCCGGCGATGGCGATCAGGGTGGAGCAGGACGGCCAGCATTTGCCGGTGCCGGTGATGGAGCTCGGCGAGGGCGATACCATTCTGTCCAAGCCGGGCGAGGCGATTGCCGCAGATGCCGAAGTGATCGAGGGGATGAGTACGGTGGACGAGGCGCTGCTTACCGGCGAGAGCAGGCCGGTGCCGAAGAGTGCCGGAGCACGGGTCATCGCCGGCAGCATCAATCTGGAAGGGCCGCTGCTGTTGCGCGTCACCAGCGTGGGCGAGAATACCGTGCTGGCCGGCATCGTCCGCCTGCTCGACCGGGCGGTGGCGGAAAAGCCGCGGCTGGCGCAGCTGGCCGACCGGGTGGCGGGCCATTTTACCATCGGCCTGCTGGTTCTGGCGGTGGTGGTCGGCGCGACATGGTGGTGGCTGGAGCCGGGGCGCGCATTCGAGGTTGTTCTGGCGATGCTGGTGGTGACTTGCCCATGCGCCTTGTCGCTTGCCGCGCCCACCGCTTTTGCCGCAGCCGGATCGCACCTGTTGCGGCACGGAATTTTGCTGACGCGCGGCCACGCCCTGGAAACCATGGCGAAGGTCAACCATGTCGTATTCGACAAGACCGGCACGCTGACTTATGGCAAGCCGGTGTTGCGCCGCATTGTTACGTTTACGGAGCTGGGCGAACCGCAATGCCTGATGCTGGCCGCCAGTCTGGAACAGGCATCGGAGCACCCTCTTGCCCAGAGCTTCTTGAGCCGGGTTACCCAGGCCGAGCTGGCTCAGGTGCAGGACGCCCGTAACCTGCCCGGCAAGGGGGTGAGCGGCACGATAGCCGGCCTGCGTTACTCCGTGGGTAGCGCGGCCATGTCTGGCCTGCCGTTGGTAGAATTGCCGGGCGACCTGCCGGAAGGTGCTACACAAGTGTGGCTGTGCGACGCGCAACGTGCTCTGGCGGTATTCGTGATTTCCGACGGGCTGCGGCCGCAGGCGCGCGAGCTGGTTGAACGGTTAAAAACGGCGGGGGTGCGCATCACCATGCTGAGCGGCGACGCGCTGGAGGCGGTTGCTCATGTTGCTACCGAAATTGGCATTGAATCCTGGCACGCGGCGCAGCGGCCGGAAAACAAGCTGGCGAAACTACAGGAATTTCAGCAGCGTGGCGATGTGGTGGCGATGGTGGGAGACGGCGTCAACGATGCGCCGGTGCTGGCCGGAGCGGATGTCTCCATCGCTATGGGCGGTGGCACCCAAGTTGCCCGCGCCAGCAGCGATATCGTATTATTGTCCGAGAATTTGCTGGATATCCAGCGCGCTTTGCAAGCCGGCCATGACAGCATGGCCGTGATGCGCCAGAACTTCGCTTGGGCGATTGTTTACAATTTGCTGGCGCTACCGTTCGCTGCGCTCGGCATGGTTCCGCCGTGGCTGGCCTCGATCGGCATGTCGGCGAGCTCGCTGGTTGTCGTGCTGAATGCAATGCGCTTACGTTGACGAGGAATTTTCAATGACTCAAATACTGTTTTTTCTGCTGGGCATGGCGGTCGTGATGGTGATCATCGCCGGTGCCGGTATTTTCTGGGCAATCAAAAGCGGTCAGTTCGATGACATGGAGGGGCCTGCCCAGCGGATATTGATGGACGACGACGATCCTCTCATTCCGCGTTATGCGGATTCACTGCGAAAAAAATAATTTGAACAAAAGTTGACGCGGCGGGTGGAATGGGCGAGAAGTTTGAACTAGAATTTTTGCTGTTTGAATGGTATTGGTCGTTTTGATGGTCATTTATTTGAGGAGAGAAAGATGGATAAGTTTGTGATGCCTATCGTTATCGGTTTGATGGTTATGAGCTGGTTGAGTTTCTTTTCGGTCATTCTGGCCTGATCTGACAATTCGGAAGACCAGAATGAAAAAAGCGGGGCGCATCATGCGCCCCGCCTTTTTTGTGCTTTGCCGTTTCAGGCCGCTTCTGCGCTAAAAGCGGTTTTCATTTTTTGCAGCGCTTTTTGCTCGATCTGCCGGATTCGTTCCGCAGACACGCCGTACTCGGCAGCAAGCTCGTGCAGCGTGGCGCTGTCGTCTTCGGCCAGCCAGCGCGCTTCGATGATGCGGCGGCTGCGGTCGTCGAGGCTTTCCAGGGCGCTGGCCAAGCCGTGCTCGCGGAGCCGGATGGATTGCTCGCGTTCCAGCAGGGTTGCCGGCTCATTGGCTTCGTCGGCAGCCAAATAGGCGATCGGGCCTGAGCCTTCGTCTTCGTCGCCGCCGTGGGATTCCATTGAAATGTCCGATCCGCCCATGCGGCTCTCCATTTCAACCACTTCTTCCGGCTTCACGTTCAACTCTTTGGCGATACTGAGTATTTCCTTCTGGCCAAGGTAGCCGAGCCCCTTTTTCATGCTGCGCAGGTTGAAGAACAGCTTGCGCTGGGCCTTGGTGGTGGCGAGCTTGACGATGCGCCAGTTGCGCAAAATAAACTCGTGAATTTCCGCGCGGATCCAGTGGATGGCAAACGAAACCAGGCGTACGCCACGCTCAGGGTCGAAGCGGCGCACCGCTTTCATCAGGCCGATATTGCCTTCCTGGATCAGGTCTGCCTGGGGCAGGCCATAACCCATGTAACCGCGCGCGATGTTTGCGACCAACCGCAGGTGTGACACCACCAGCATCCGCGCCGCATCCACGTCGTCGTCGCGCTTCAGGCGCTGTGCCAGATCATGTTCTTCCTCCGCGCTCAGCACGGGCATCACCCGGATTGCCTGCAGATAGCTTTCCAGGCTGCCGCCGGCAGAGGGAAGTGGGATGGCTAGTAGGGTATTCGACATAAACATTTCCTCCGGATGTAATTCTAGCACTCAGCGCATGAGAGTGCCAATGGATGGGGAAGTTCAATTCAGGAGGCGGGTTGAGGTTGATTTGCCGGGATACATCGAAAGCTTACAAATCAGCTTGTTGTATTCATCCCCTTTTGTTTCTGACGGTTGCAGAAGTGTATTAACTGGCGTGGAAAAGTCATTCAGGATAACCTTCAGCAAGCTGGATTTTATCGCTGTCGAGGCGAGAAATGTCTATGATGTGATCATCTGAAATGAAAAAAATCATTGAGAGACGGTTTGTCTCGGGTAATCCCAAGAGCAAGCGGTTTTTATACAGGAGAGCCAAGCATGACCCCAACCCGTTACGCCACGTCCGCCATTGCGGCCCACTGGCTGGTGGCAGTTTTGATCTTCATCGCCTTCCCTCTGGGCGTTTACATGCACGACCTGCCCTTGTCGCCACAGAAGCTTCAGCTTTTTTCCTATCACAAATGGATCGGCATGACCGTGCTGCTCCTGTTTTTGCCACGCCTTCTGGTGCGCCTTTTTGTCGCCGTCCCGCCGACTTTGCCGGCGCCGGCCTGGCAACTGAAAGTGGCGGAATTGACCCATGTGCTGCTGTACGTGCTGGTCTTCGCCGTGCCGTTGTCCGGTTGGCTGATGAGTTCGGCGAAGGGGTTCCAGGTGGTCTACCTCGGCCTGCTGCCCTTGCCCGACCTGGTGAGCAAAAATGCCGAGCTGGGCGGTTTGTTGAAAGCCGTACATCAAACCCTGAATTTAGCCTTGTTCGGGCTGGTAGGGCTGCATATCGCCGCTGCTGCCAAGCACCACGTTATCGACCGTGATGCGACCCTGCGTCGCATGTCGCCCTTCGGGAAATAGGAGAGGAATTGCCATGAACCAGATAAACCGCTTTTCGCTGCATTTGCTATGCTTTCTGCTGGCTCCCGTCCTGTCCGTTCAGGCGGCTGAATTCAACCAGGTGCAGGCTGACAAGAGTAGCCTCACCTTCGTGTCGAAACAGATGGGCGTGCCAGTGGAAGGCACGTTTCATAAATTTACCACCACCATTGCCTTCGATCCCGCCAGGGTAAACATGGCTTCGGCCCGGATCGATCTCAATCTGGCGAGCATTGACGCCGGTTCCCAGGAAGCCAATGATGAGGTGATCGGAAAGCAGTGGTTCAACATCAAAGCTTTCCCCGACGCCAAATTCGTTTCGACCGGGGTCAAGTCCCTGGGCGGTAACCGTTATGAGGCCGCAGGCAAACTCACGATCAAGGGCAAGACACGGGACGTAACTGCCCCATTTACTTTCAGGCAGGAAGGCATCGTCGGCGTGTTTGATGGTGGCTTTGTCCTGAAGCGTCTCGATTTCGCTATTGGCGAAGGTATTTGGGCCGATGTGGGCACGGTGGCTAACGAAATTCAGATCAAGTTTCACGTAGTAGCCGGCAGTATGCCGGTCAGAAAGTAAGTTTTTATCCTAACCTGTCAGGAGAATCCCATGAAAAAAATCGTCATTACCTCACTGGCCACCGCCATGCTTTCCTCTACGGCTTTTGCCGCAACCGAAACCTATGCCATCGACAGCAACCATACCTTCCCGAGTTTTTCCTATAGCCATTTCGGCTTTTCAATCCAGACCAGCCGTTTCAACAAGACCAGCGGCAAGGTGGTGCTGGATAAGGCCGCCAAAACGGGATCGGTGGATGTGACCATCGACATGAAATCGGTCGATACCGGTTCCACGCTGTTCAATGAACACATTCAGGGCGAAGATTTTCTCGATACCGCCAAATATCCCACCGCGACCTTTCGCTCCACCCATGTCCGGTTCGATGGCGACAAGCCTGAAGCGATTGAAGGCAATTTGACCATGAAGGGGATCACCAGGCCGGTGACTCTCAAGGTCACGGCTTTCAAGGCCATGCCGCATCCGATGATGAAAAAAGACGCCATCGGCGCCAATGCCAGCGCCACGGTAAAGCGTACCGACTTCAATGCCGGCAAGTACGCGCCTAATGTGGGCGACGACGTCACCATCAATATCGCCATCGAAGCGATCAGGGAATAAGGGGATAAAGACGACCGTAGCCTGGTTCTGGGGCTACGGTTTTTCTGGTTTTTCGTTACTTGCGTTCATCGGTTTCCAGGTGGAGCCGATGCAGGAAACGGTGAAGTATTGGTGCGAACAGGATACCGGCGACAATCATAAAGACCAGTCCGCTGAAGAGAGCGTAGCCGGCAGCGAATAATTTGCCGGCATTGGTGTGCAGTTCGTTCACCGGCCCCATCCCCCCGAGAATCATGGCGGCATTGAGCAGTGCGTCGATCAAGGGAAGGTGTTCGGTGACGTAATATCCGTAAATGCCGATAGACAGCGCGGCGGCTACCGCTATCAAGGCCAGGCTGGCGTTCTTGGCGAGACGCCAAAAGAAAACATTCAGGGGCGCTATCGGTTGCCGCTTGTGTTCAAGCAATTTCGGTCTCCTTGTTAACGCTATGATTGATTCTACCCTACAACAATTGCGTTTTCTCTGAAATTGACCAACACAACGAAATGGACTAGACTGTCCAGTCTACTCAAATCAATTTCGAGCAATCCCATGTCAGAACCGAAAGAGAATATCACCGCCGATACTCGAACGCGCCTGATTCAGGCAGCCAGGGAAGCCTTCATGGCGGAGGGTTACCGCGCCAGCGTGGATCGCATCGCAGCGCGTGCCGGCGTGGCGAAACAGACTCTTTACAATCATTTTCCCTGCAAGGATGATCTGTTCAGCGAGGCCGCGACTATTGCCTCGGCGGCCATTGTGGTGACGCTGGATGGGCAGACCAATGATGTGCGCGAAACGCTTTTGCGTTTTTCTGCATCCTTTCGTGAAAAGGTGTTGTGCGACGAGGGGCTGGCCATGTTTCGTGCCATAACCGCAGAAGCGGCTCGTATCCCGACATTGGCACAAGCCTTTTTTGCCAAAGGCCCCGATCAGACTGCTGCACGGCTTGCGAATTTTTTTGAGCGTGCCATGAACGCTGGCACCCTGCGGCAAGACGATCCGCGTTTCGCCGCCGAGATGCTGCTGAGCATGCTGGGTGGCGTCGAACATGTTCGCCATCTTCTTTGCGCCGCCACATTGCCGAAAGTTGCGGAAACCACCCGAATCGAGCGAATCGTGGATTGTTTTTTGCTCGCTTATACCCCGAATTGATCAAAATGAAGGAATTCAACATGAAGCAAAAAATTCTGCTGACATTTCTGCTGACGGCTGCGCTTGCCGGTTGCGGCGGCGAGGGAGACAAGAAAACTGCTGGAGGAGCGGGTGGGCCGGGAGCCGTGCCGCCGCTGGAAGTCGATGTGATTGCTGTTGTGCCGGGATCGGCCACGATCACCCAGGAACTGCCGGGCCGCTTGCAGGCTTTCCGCACCGCACAGGTGCGGGCGCGTGTTGAAGGCATTGTCGAAAAACGCCTGTTTGTCGAAGGAAGCGATGTCAGGGAAGGCGCCACCCTGTTCCGCATCGACCCACGCAGCTATCAGGCATCCTTCGATGCGGCCAAGGCCGATCTGGCTGTTGCCCGTGTGACCTTGGAACGCTACCTGCCACTGCTCGAAATCAAGGCGGTGAGCCGGCAGGAAGTCGATCTGGCCGAGGCCAAGGTGAAGCAGGCCGAAGCGGCGCTAACGCGCGCACGCATCGACCAGGAAAATACCGCCGTACCGGCGCCGATCTCGGGACGCATCGGTCGTGCGCAGGTAACCGAAGGGGCGCTGGTGGGCAAGGGCGAGGCGACTCCTCTGGCCATCATCGAGCAGATCGACCCGATCTACGCCAACTTCACCCAGCCGGGATCCGACCTGCTGCGCCTGCGGCAAGCAGTGAAATCGGGCAAGCTCAAGGAAGCGGAGAAAGCCAAGGTGGAACTGATCCTCGAAGACGGCAGCGTCTATCCGCAGCCGGGCAAACTACTGTTCTCCGATCTGGCCGTCGATCCGGCCACCGGCAGCGTCTCCTTGCGCGCCTTGTTTCCCAATCCCCGGCATGAATTGCTGCCCGGTGCTTTTGCGCGCATCCGTTTTCCCGAGGCGATTGCCGACCAGGCCATCCGCCTGCCACAGCGCGCCGTGCAGTCCGGCCCGCAAGGGCAATTCGTGATGGTGGTGGATGCCGAAGGCAAGGCTGCGCCGCACCCGGTGAAAACCGGCGGCATGAGCGGCAGCGATTTCATCATCGCCGAGGGATTGAAGGGTGGCGAACAGGTGATCGTCAACGGCCTGCAGAAGGCGCGCCCCGGCACGCCGGTGAAACCCGTGCCGTTGAAGAATCCGAACGTAGAACCTGCCGCGCAGTTGCCGGCCGGCGACAAGAAATAGGGGTAGCGTATGTTCGCCAAATTTTTCATCGACCGCCCGGTATTCGCCTGGGTGATCGCGCTGGTGATCCTGCTGGCCGGCGGCCTCGCCGTCAGGGGGCTGCCGCTTTCCCAGTACCCGGCTGTCGCACCGCCTTCCATTGCTTTCAACATCGTTTATCCGGGCGCTTCGGCCAAGGTGGTCGAAGATACGGTCACGGCCCTGATCGAGCAGGAAATGAACGGCATCGAGCACTTGCTGTATATGGAATCGGCTTCGGAACTGGGCGTTGGCACCGTCACCCTGACCTTCGAGCCCGGCACCAATATCGACATCGCCTCGGTGGAGGCGCAAAACCGTTTCAAGCGCATCGAGGCGCGCCTGCCCGACGACGTGCGGCGCGTTGGTGTGCCGGTGACCAAGCCGTCGCGCAACTATGTGATGTTTGTCGCGCTTTACTCGCCGGATAAGAGCCTGACAGCCGTCGATCTCGGCAGCTTCGCCGCCGCCAGCGTGCTCGACCCGCTGCGGCGTGTCAAAGGCGTGGGCGAGGCGCTCCTGTTCGGCACCGAATACTCGATGCGGCTGTGGCTCCAGCCGGAAAAGCTGCATGCCTATAATCTTTCACCCGCCGACATCACCCGAGCGGTGCGCGCCCAGAACGTGGATCTGGCAATCGGCGAACTGGGACAGGCCCCGGCAGCAGCCGGCCAGCAGATGAACGCGGTGATCGTCACGCGTAGCCGCATGTCAACTCCCGAAGAGTTCGGCAATATTCTCATCCGCACCCAGGCGGACGGTTCCGCCGTGCGCGTGAAGGATGTCGCCCGGGTCGAACTGGGCTCCCAGGATTACAACATCTTCGCCCGTCTGGATCAGCAACCGGCCGCCGCCATTGCCATCCGCGTGTCACCTGATGGCAATGCGCTCGACGTGGTCAAGGCGGTGCGCGCTAAAATGGCCGAGATGGCACCCTATTTTCCCAAGGGCGTAACCTGGGCCGTACCCTATGACACCTCGCGCTTCGTCGATATTTCCATCAAGGAAGTGATCATAACCCTGGTGGAGGCGGTGGTGCTGGTGTTCCTGGTGATGTTCCTGTTTCTGGAAAACCTCCGCGCCACGCTCATCCCTACCATCGTGGTGCCGGTGGCCTTGACGGGCGCACTCGCCGGGCTTTATGTGTTCGGCTATTCGATCAATGTACTGACCCTGTTCGCCATGGTTCTGGCCATCGGCATCGTGGTGGATGATGCCATCGTGGTGGTGGAGGCGGTCGAGCGCATCATGAGAACAGAAGGACTGGCGCCGCGTGAGGCCGCGCGCAAGGCGATGGATCAGATTTTCAACGCCATTATCGGCATCACCCTGGTGCTGTCGGCGGTATTCGCACCGATGATCTTTTTCGGCGGCTCGGTGGGGGTCATCTATCGCCAGTTCGCCGTGACGCTGATCCTCACCATGCTGTTCTCGGCCCTGATGGCGCTGACCCTGACGCCAGCCCTGTGCGCCACTCTGCTCAAGCATGAACCGGGCAAGGAAATGCTGCCCAGCACCGGATTTTTCGGCTGGTTCAACCGCATTTTTGCCCGTACTACCCACAGTTATCAATCCTGGGTCGCCCGCGCACTGAAAAAAACCGGGCGCTATCTGCTGCTCTACGCCGGCATCATCGTCGCCGCAGGCTGGCTGCTGCTCCATCTTCCCGGCAGCTTCCTGCCCGATGAGGATCAGGGCTATTTTATGAACATGGTGCAGTTGCCGCCGGGCGCGTCGCAGGAACGTACCATCGAAGTGCTCAAGCAGGTGGAGCAGTATTACCTCAAACAACCGGAAGTGGCTAACGTCATTGGCGTGGTGGGCTTTTCGTTTTTTGGCCGCGGCCAGAATGCCGCGCTCGCCTTTGTCCGGCTCAAGGAGTGGGACGAGCGCAAAGGCGCGGATCACTCCTCAACGGCGCTGGTGCAGCGCGCCAATATGGCGTTTTTCCAGATCAAGCAGGCAATGATTTTTGCCGTCAATCCGCCGCCGATTCCGGAGCTTGCTTCTACTGGCGGTTTCGACTTCCGTTTGCAGGATCGCGCCGGACTTGGCCGTGAAAAATTGCTGGAGGCGCGCAACATGGCGCTGGGAATCGCCGGCCAGGATCATGGCCTGGCCGGTGTGCGCCCGGAAGGGCAGGAAGCCGGGCCACAACTGTTGCTCGACATCGACCGGCGCAAAGCCGAAACCCTGGGCGTAAGCATTGCCGATCTTAACGAGACCTTGCAATCCACCATGGGCGTGGCCTACATCAATGACTTCGAACGCCAGGGCCGGATCCTGCGGGTGCAGATGCAGGCGGAAGCCGACTTGCGCACTACGCCGGAAAAGCTCCTCACCCTGTCGGTCAGAAACCGGGCCGGCGGCATGGTGCCGCTGGCCGAACTGGTTACGCCGCGCTGGATTATCGGTTCGCCCAAGCTGGATCGCTATAACGGTTTGCCGTCGATGAAAATCGCCGGCGGCCCGGCTCCCGGCCACAGTACCGGCGAGGCGATGCAGACCATGACCGAAGTGGCCAAACAATTGCCGCCGGGATTCGGCTTCGAGTGGTCCGGCACTTCATTCGAGGAGAAACTTTCCGGCAGCCAGGCACCTTTCCTGTTTGCGTTGTCGTTGCTGGTGGTTTTCCTTGCGCTGGCCGCTCTGTATGAAAGCTGGTCGATCCCCTTTGCGGTGATCCTGGTAGTGCCGTTGGGCATCTTCGGCGCAACCCTGGCAGTGACGCTACGCGGCTTGCCCAACGACGTCTATTTCAAGGTCGGCCTGATTGCCATCATCGGGCTGTCGAGCAAGAACGCCATCCTGATCATCGAGTTTGCGCGTGACTTGCAGGAACGCGGCATGGGTTTGGTCGAGGCGACGCTCGAAGCCTGCCGCTTGCGCTTCCGCCCGATCCTGATGACCTCCTTTGCCTTCATTCTGGGCGTACTGCCGCTGGCGATTTCTACCGGCGCCGGCGCCAATAGTCGGCATGCCATCGGCACCGGCGTTATCGGCGGCATGCTTGCGGCTACCTTCCTGGCGATATTCCTGGTGCCGGTGTTTTTCGTGGTGGTGCGAAAAATATTCCCCGGCGGCCATGCCCGCCATCATCAGGAGAACGATCATGCGTAAGCTATTTATCATCGCCTTGAGCGTCGCTTCCGCAGGCTGTTCGTTGATGCCGGACTACCTGCGGCCCGAGCCGCCGGTCGCGGCGCAATGGCCGCAAGCCGCCCAGGCTAGCGACATCCGCAAGGCGACCGAAATCGAGTGGCGCGCGTTCTTCCCCGATCAACGGCTGCAAGCCTTGGTTGCGACTGCGCTCGAACACAACCGCGACATGAGAATCGCGGCGGCGCGCATCGAGGAAGCCCGCGCCCTTTACGGCATTGCCCGCGCCGACCGGCTGCCCAATCTCGATGCAGCCGTCAGCGGCTCATCGGCGCTCACCCCGGCAGACCTTTCCCCCACAGGGAGTGCGGTCACCAGCCATCGCTACGATGTTGGGCTCTCCATGCTGTCTTTCGAGCTGGATTTCTGGGGCCGGGTGAAAAGCCTCAACGAAGCGGCGCTGTCAAGCTATCTCGCCACTGAGGAAGCACGGCGTGCCTTGCAACTGTCGCTTATTTCCGAGGTCGCCAACGCTTATTTCACCCAACTGGAGATGGAAGAGCGCACGCAACTGGCGGTGGAGACATTGAAGAGCCGCGAAGAAACCCGCACCATGGTCAACCGCCGCCGTGAGGTGGGACTGGCCAGCGACCTCGACTTCCTGGCTGCGGACGGCGCCTATCAGTCGACGCGGGCAGAACTCGCCAATCTGCAACGCCAGCGCGCTGCCGCCATCAATGCGCTGACGCTGCTGGCAGGAAAGGAGCCGGCTAATTTACCCGGAGGACATAAGCTGGCGGATCAGGGCATCGTTCCGGACTTCGTCGCCGGGTTGCCGTCCGAGGTGTTGCTGCAGCGCCCCGACGTGCTGGCCGCCGAAAAAAGACTGGTCGCCGCCAACGCCAACATCGGCGCTGCCCGCGCCGCTTTTCTGCCGCGCATTACCTTGACTGCCGGCCTGGGCACGGCGAGCAGTGCCCTTGCCGGGCTGTTCGATTCAGGCAGCGATAGCTGGAGCTTCCAGCCCGCGCTGCGCTTGCCGCTGTTCGATGCAGGCCGCACCGCTGCGGG
Source organism: Sulfuricella sp. (assembly GCA_028713975.1). Taxonomy (GTDB): domain Bacteria; phylum Pseudomonadota; class Gammaproteobacteria; order Burkholderiales; family Sulfuricellaceae; genus Sulfuricella. Next base: position 265,936 of record JAQTNE010000001.1, on the reverse strand, counting down.
TGTCGATCTTGCCGAAGCGCGCAAGGTCATCGCCGTGGCCGAGTACGAAAAAGCGATTCAGCAGGCGTTCCGCGAAGTGGCCGATCTTCTCGCTGCCCGCAGCAACCTGGCCGAGCAGTTGCAAGCCCAGCAGTCCGCCGAAAAAAGCCAGCAGGAGCGGCTACGCCTGGCAGATGCCCGCTATAAGGCTGGCATTTCCAGCTATCTGGAAGTACTGGATGCGCAACGGGAGCTTTTTTCCGCGCAGCAGAGCACCGTGCAAACCCAGCGCGCATGGCTTACCGCCGCCGCCCAACTTTACAAGGCCCTGGGTGGCGGTGAAACACCTTGATCGGTCTACCTAAGGGCTAATAATCGGGGAATAAAAATATCCGTGGGCTACTCCAGCCCATCCGGATTTGCCGTTGCACCGGGGGATAAATTCCGGCTGGAGTTGTTTTGTCGTTTCGGGCGTCCTTTGCCCCGGATCGCTTGTTACGGTTTCACTTCTATTTTGCGCAAGTGCCGTCCCACCGCCAGGAACGCGCCGAACCAGCCGAGCGCCGAGGAAAACGCCAGCAGGCTGAGGATGTCTTTGGGGTCGATGGGTTGGAGGAGGAATTGCGCGGCGTAGAGCTTGGCCAGATCGCCGATGCTCGCGTTGAGCAGTTGCAGGCCGAGGCTGACGATGAGCCAAGCCGCCAGGCCGCCGCCCAAGCCCTGCAGCAACCCGTGGTAGAGGAAGGGACGGCGGATGAAGGCATCAGTCGCGCCGATCAGCGTGCTGATTTCGATTTCATCGCGTTGCGAGAGGATTTGCAGGCGGACGGTATTGCCGGTGATGACCAGCAGGGCGAAGCCGAGCAGGCCGGCAAGGATCAGGACGACATCGCGACCGAAGCTCACCATGGCGTTGAGGCGCTTTGCCCAGACGGTATCCAGCAGTACGTTGTCCACCTTGGGCAATTCCAACAAGGCGTCGCGCAGGCTTTCAAGCTCCCCAGGGTCGGCGCTTTGAGGTTCGATTATAAAGGCGTCCGGCAACGGGTTGCGATCCAGCCCTGCCGCGACGTCGGTCAATCCGGTGTCTTGCAGCAGCTCCCGCAATGCCCGGTCGCGCGGGATGAAGCGGAATTGCCCGACGGTATTGAGTTTCTTCAGCTGCGACTCGATCTGCCGTACGCTGTCGGCGCTGGCGCCGGGGGTCAGGAACAGGGTGATCTGGGGTTCCAGCTTGGCGCTGCCGGCAACGGCCTTGATGTTGCCGACCAACGTATAAAGGCTGAGCGGCAGGCTGAGCGCGACGCCGATGACGAGCATGGCAAGCAGGCTGGAAAAAGGCGTGCGAGCGAGGCGACCGATAACCAGTCCCAAGGCAAGGCGGTGTTGTGCGAGCCAGTTCATTATGGGTGCAGTTCCCCGTGGTTCAGGTGCAGCGTCTTGCCGCCGTAGCGCGCGATCATCTGTTCGTCGTGGGTGGCGATCAGGAGCGTGACGCCGACCTGGTTGAAGGATTTGAACATTTCCATGATTTCACCGGCATAGCCGGCGTCGAGGTTGCCGGTGGGCTCATCGGCAAGCACGATGGCGGGACGGCTGACGATGGCCCTCGCCACGCACAGGCGCTGTTGTTCGCCGCCGGACAAGGAAATCGGGTTGGCTTTCTCCAGCCCCAGCAGTTTTACCTTGTCGAGCGCAGCGCGGGCGCGTTTCAGGCTTTCGGCACGGGGAAAGCCGGCGATGTGCAGCGGCAACAAAACATTTTCCAGCACCGAGCGGTCATATAGTAGCTTGTGGTCCTGGAAAATCAGGCCAAGGTTGCGGCGCAGGAAAGGCACGGCGCTGCGCCGCAACTTGCCGACATTCTGGCCGCTCACCACCACGCTGCCGGAAGTGGGTTTTTCGATCGCGGCCACCAATTTGAGCAGCGTGCTTTTACCAGCGCCGGTCGGCCCGGTGATGAACGCCATTTCGCCTTGTTCGACCGTGAAGCTGAGGTTTTTCAGGGCTTCGTGGCCGCCGCGATAGCGTTTACAGACCTGGCTGAATGAGATCATTCGAACAGCGCCTCGGCGAATTCCCTGGCGACAAATGGCCGCAGGTCGTCGATCTGTTCGCCGACGCCGATGAAGCGTACCGGGATCGGGCGGGTCTTGGCGATGGCGGCAATAACGCCGCCCTTGGCGGTGCCGTCGAGTTTGGTCAGCACCAGGCCGGTGACCTGCAACGCATCGTCGAAGGATTTGACCTGGGCAATGGCGTTCTGGCCGGTGTTGGCGTCGAGTACCAGCATGATTTCGTGAGGGGCGTCGGGTTCGGCTTTGGCGATGACGCGCTTGATTTTCTTCAGCTCTTCCATCAGGTGGAGTTGGGTCGGTAGCCGTCCGGCGGTGTCGGCCAGCACGATGTCAATGCCGCGCGCCCGCGCCGCGTGGATCGCATCGAAGATCACGGCGGCGGAGTCGCTGCCTTCCTGGGTAATCACCGTGACGTTGTTGCGCTCCCCCCACACCGCCAGCTGCTCGCGTGCAGCGGCGCGGAAGGTGTCGCCGGCGGCAAGCAGCACCGATTTACCCTGCGCCTGAAAATGCTTGGCGAGCTTGCCGATGGTGGTGGTTTTACCCGCGCCATTAACGCCGGCCAGCATGATCACGTAAGGTCGATGTGCGGAGATGTCGAGCGGCGCTTCGAGCGGAACCAGCAACGCTTCAAGCCCATCGCGCAGGGCGGCCTTGAGCTGCGCGGCGTCTTCCAGCCGGTCGCGCTTGACGCGGTTTTTCAGGTCGTCGAGCAGGTGCTGCGTGGCGCTGACGCCGACATCGGCAGAAAGCAAGGCGGTTTCCAGTTCTTCATACAGTTCGTCGTCGATCTTGCCGCCGCCGAGCAAACCGGAAATCTGCTTGCCCAGATTGTCACGGGTCTTGGTCAGCCCCTGCCTGAGCCTGGCAGCCCAGCCGGGAGCCTGTTCCGGGCTTTCGTCAGCGGTTTTATCGGATTTTTTGAAGAAACTTAGCATGGGGTTACGTGGTCTGAGAGTAGGCTATAATTCGCAATTCTGCCATTTTAGGCGATACGGAGGTTTTGTGCAGCGCAAAAAAACACTAATCAGCTTATGGTGCCTGTTGGTTGCAGCGTTGCCCTTGCAGGCGCTGGCCGATGTCCATGATTACCAGCTCGCCAACGGCATGAGAGTGATCGTCAAGGAAGATCATCGTGCTCCGGTGGTGGTGTCTCAAGTCTGGTACCGCGTCGGCAGCATGGATGAGCTGAACGGCACGACCGGCGTGGCTCATGTGCTGGAACATATGATGTTCAAGGGCACCAAGGCGGTACCCGCCGGTGAGTTCTCAAAGCAGATCGCCGTTGCCGGCGGACGCGAAAACGCCTTTACCAGCCGCGACCACACCGCTTATTTTCAGCAGTTGCAAAAGTCGAAGCTGGAACTGTCGCTGAAGCTGGAATCCGACCGGATGCACAATCTGGTGCTGCTGCCCAAAGAGTTCGCCAAGGAAATCAAGGTGGTGATGGAGGAGCGGCGGCTGCGTACCGATGATAAGCCGCAGGCGCTGGTTTATGAAACCCTGATGGCGACCGCTTACCAGGCTCACCCTTACCACCACCCGATCATCGGCTGGATGAACGATCTCGAAAATATGTCGGCGGACGATGCCAGAAATTGGTATCACCAGTGGTATGCGCCGAACAATGCCACGCTGGTGGTGGTGGGCGATATTCAACCTGAGGCGGTGCTCAAGCTGGCGCAGCATTATTTCGGCAAGATCAAACCGGTTGCGCTGCCGCAACGCAAGCCCCAGTCCGAGCCGGAGCAGCACGGCATCAAGCGCGTTACGGTCAAGGCGCCGGCCAAATTGCCTTATCTCGCCATGGCCTACCATGCGCCTGCTCTGCGCGATCCCGCTAAAGAATGGGAGCCTTATGCGCTGGAAGTGCTGGGTGGCGTGCTGGACGGCCACGCGTCGGCGCGCCTCAACCTGGAACTGGTGCGGCGGCAGCAGGTTGCCAACTCGGTCGGTGCCGGTTATGACCTGATTGCGCGCGGGCCTTCGATGTTCATTTTCGACGGTGCGCCAGCCGAGGGCAAGAGCGTCGCCGAGCTGGAAACGGCGATTCGCGGGCAGATCGACAGGCTCAAGCAGGATGGCGTGACCGAGGAGGAATTGCAGCGCGTCAAGGCGCAGGTGATTGCCGCCCAGGTGTATCAGCGCGATTCGATGTTCTATCAGGCCATGCTGATCGGCGAAGTGGTCACTGCCGGGCTGCCGCTGGACACGCTTGAAACCCGTCTGGCAAAACTCAAGGCCGTCACCGCAGCGCAGGTGCAGGAGGTGGCGAAAAAATATCTGGTCGATGACCACCTCACCGTGGCGATGCTCGATCCTCAACCGCTGGACGAAGCAAAGCCGGTGAAACCTGTTGCGGGAGGACGTCATGGAAATTAATGCTGAATTAACCGCAGAGGCGCAGAGACGCAGAGAAAGCCAAGGATTAAAAAATACTCTGCGTCTCTGCGCCTCTGCGGTGAAGGCTTTGGGTTTTGCCGGCTTGCTGCTGACCGCAACCGTCGCCAACGCAGCCCTGCCGATCCAGCATTGGCAGATGGAAAACGGTACGCGCGTGTATTTTGTCGAGAACCATGATTTGCCGCTGCTGGATGTGAGCGTCGAATTTCCGGCGGGTGAGGGCCGGGACGACAAATCCACGCCGGGCTTGGCGAGCATGACGCAGCATTTGCTCACGCATGGCGCTGCCGGCATGACGGAGGATGAAATCGCACGGCGTCTGGCGGATATCGGTGCCACTCTGGGCGGCAGTCTGGATCAGGATCGCGCCGGTCTGAGCCTGCGCACTTTGAGCGGCGAACGCGACAAGGCGCTGACGATCATGGCGAGTGCGCTGCAATCGCCCGATTTCCCGGAGGCGGTGCTGCAACGCGAAAAGACCCGCTCCATCGCCGAACTCAAGGAGGCCATGACCCGGCCAGAGTTTATTGCCGGGCGCGCATTCAATGCCATGCTCTACGGAACCCATCCCTATGCCCTGTCTTCCGCGGTTGAGCCGGAGTCGATTGCCGCCCTGAAACGTGAAGAGGTGGTCGCTTTCTACCGTGCGCATTACCACGCCGATCAGGCCGTAGTGGCTGTGATCGGCGATGTGACCGTAGCCCAAGCCAAAGCAATCGCGGCACAACTGACTTCGGCATTGCCGCAGGCAGGCAAGGCGCCGCAGCCGTTGCCGGCGGTGGACATGCCCAAGGGAGAAACGCGCCGGATCGCCCATCCCGCCACGCAGAGCCATATTCTTGTCGGCCAGCCGGGCATCACCCGCGACGATCCCGATTACTTTCCGCTTTACGTCGGTAACTACGTGCTTGGCGGCGGCGGCTTCGCCTCGCGCCTGATGGAGGAAGTGCGGCAGAAGCGCGGACTGGTTTACAGCGTTTACAGCTATTTCCAGCCGCTGCAACAGCGCGGGCCTTTTCAGCTTGGCTTGCAGACCAAGCGCGAGCAGGCGAACGAGGCGCTGGCCGTAGTGCAGAAGACATTGCGGGAGTTCGTCGCCAAAGGGCCGACCGGGGATGAATTGAAGAGAGCCAAGCAGAACCTGGTGGGCGGCTTTCCGCTACGGATCGACAGCAACAGGAAAATCCTCGATTACCTCGCGGTGATCGGGTTCTACCAGTTGCCGCTGACCTACCTCGACGATTTCAGCGGCAAGGTGGAAAAGGTGACGGCAGCCCAGATTCGGGACGCCTTCAGCCGCCGCATCCAGCCGGACAACATGGTGACCGTGGTGGTCGGCGCGGATTAGCGGATTAAGAGACTTCAGGCATGGCGCAGCACAACAAGGTCAGAATTATCGGCGGCGAGTGGCGCGGTCGGATAATCAGCTTTCCCGCGGCGGAAGGCTTGCGTCCGACGCCGGATCGGGTGCGGGAGACCCTGTTCAACTGGCTGGGACAGACGCTGGACGGCATGGCCTGCCTTGACCTGTTCGCCGGCAGCGGCGCCATGGGATTCGAGGCGCTCTCGCGCGGCGCGCGCCGCGTGGTGATGGTGGAACAGGATGCCAAGGTGGCGCTCCAGCTTCGTGAAAACGCGACCAGGCTGGGAGCCGCCAAACTGGATGTAATTACAGCGGATGCGATGGGGTTTTTGCGTCGCCAGAACGAGCGTTTCGACGTGATTTTTCTTGACCCACCTTTCCACCGCGGAATTTTACCGTTATTATTGCCGCTTCTTCCGGAGCGGCTCGCGCCCGATGGCTATGTTTATGCAGAAGCCGAACATGCGCTTGAGCCGGGGGAAGACTGGGAAGTCTGGCGCAGCGGGCGGGCGGGCAAGGCGCATTACTGTTTGCTGAAGCGGAAAATGAAGGGCATCAATGGCGCTTAGAGCGGTTTACCCCGGCACGTTCGACCCGATTACCCTGGGTCATGAAGACCTGGTACGCCGCGCCATCCGGTTGTTCGATGAGGTCATTGTGGCGGTGGCCGACAGCCACAGCAAAAAGCCTTATTTTTCCGTGGAAGAACGGGTGGAGATGGCCAGGGAAGTTCTGGCTGATGTGCCGAACGTGACCGTGGTCAGTTTTTCCGGGTTGCTGATGAATTTTTTGCGCGAGCAGAATGCTCGCGTGGTGTTGCGGGGCTTGCGCGCGGTTTCGGATTTTGAATACGAATTTCAACTGGCGGGAATGAACCGAAGCCTGTATCCCGAGGTCGAAACAGTTTTCCTGACCCCATCGGATCAATACATGTTTATTTCTGCCGGCATGGTTCGGGAAATTGCATTTCTGGGGGGGGATGTCAGCAAGTTTGTGCAACCCCCGATCAAGGCAAGGCTGCATCAAAAGATTTTTTCTTAATGTTTCGTATTTTATTTTAGTTTAGAGAAGGAACTACCATGGCTCTGATGATTACCGACGAATGCATCAACTGCGACGTTTGCGAACCCGAGTGCCCCAACGGCGCGATTTCGCAGGGTGATGAAATCTATGTGATCGACCCCAGTCTGTGCACCGAATGTGTCGGGCACTATGATGAACCTCAGTGCGTCAGCGTTTGCCCGGTGGATTGCATTCCTCATGATCCTGCGCACGTGGAAAGCAAGGAAGAATTGCAGGCCAAGTACGAGGCGCTGCAAGCCAAAGGTTAAACCGACGCAGAAGTCGGGCGCAAAAACGGCGGCATGGAGAAATCCATGCCGCCGTTTTTTTATGGCTTGAAGCAGCTCGGCGTCGCCGGCTGTTTCAGGTGCTTGCCGAAGTGAGCTGTTTTTCCAGCTCGCAGGCAAGACGCCGCAGATAGCGCACAGGTGGGGAGAGAAAAAATAGCTTGCCGGGCGTTACTTCTGGCAGCCGGGACAGTAAAAAGTAGAGCGCTGCCCTTGGCGGATCTGGCGTATTGCCGTGCCGCAACGCGGGCAGGGCAGGCCGGTGCGGGCATAAACCCGATATTGCTGCTGGAAATAACCCGGCGTACCGGTGCTGTCGACGAAATCGCGCAAGGTAGAGCCGCCCGCTGCGATGGCACGCGTCAGGGTTTCTTTCACCGCTTCCGCAAGTTTTGCATAACGCGCTGCGCCGATTTTTCCGGCGGCGGTCTGCGGATTGATGCCGGCACCGAACAAGGCTTCGCTGGCGTAAATATTGCCGATGCCAACGACGATATGGCTATCCATCAGGAACTGCTTGATGGCGGTCTGGCGACCGCGTGACGCACGGTACAGAAAATCGCCGTCGAAGGCCGCTGTCAGCGGTTCGACACCGAGGCAGGCCAGCAACGGATGGTGTTGCGGCGGCGCTGTCGTCCACAACACCGCGCCGAAGCGGCGCGGGTCGCGCAGCCTCATACACTGTCCGCTGGCCAGCACCAGGTCGAAATGGTCGTGCTTCTGCGGCGGGGTGGCGGCAGGCAGAATACGCAGGCTGCCCGACATGCCGAGATGCAGGATCAACCAGCCCGCGCCACAGTCCAGCAGTAGATATTTGCCGCGCCGTTCGATGCCGCGCGCGGTCAAGCCGGACAGGGTTTGATTCAGCGTTTCCGGCACCGGGTGGCGCAGGCCGGTATGGCGAACGACGGCGGTCTCGATGCGCTGGCCGACAAGGTGGGGTTTCAGGCCGCGGCAGGTAATTTCGACTTCGGGCAGTTCTGGCATGGTTATTTTGGACGGGTGGTGCTATCGGCGTGGTTCAAAAAAAGCAGTTCAACCGCAGAGGCGCAAAGGCGCAGAGGAAAGGCAAGGAATTATTCGAGATCAACCTGCGTAGCCAGATTGTTTTCTTGAATCTTGATTTCTTTGCGCCTCTGCGGTTAATAATGAATTGTAGTTTCCCATCTCAACGATTCTCATCCGTTTTTTCGTCGGCGAGCTGTTCCCGGAATTCTTCCAGCTTGACATGAAAACCATCTCCCTCGCCGTACTCCAGAAACCGGGCATAGCGTCCGTGAGTTCCCAGCATTTTGCGCGCATGCTTGATCGGACAGAAGTATTGCTCGGTTCTCGCTACGATTTCGCGGGCATAGGAAATCATCCCGCTGGCGTATGAGCAATAGATGCAATGCCCCTTTTCGATGAAATTCAGATAGGCCAGGTGCTGGTGGTCGATGGCGATGTGGTCGGATCGCCGCACCCTGGGAATGCCGTAAATCGGGAAGCAGGTGAACTGATAGATCGTCACGCACAGATCGAACAGCGCCAGTGGAACAATTATGCCGTAGATGATGGGCGCGGTAAGGAAGTTTTGCGGGCGCACGCCGAGAAACCAGCGAAAGATACCTTGCTTGAGCCGAAGGTGCGCCTCCCTGATGGAACGCTCGAACTCGACGCGCTTCCCTTCGATCTGATAAAGCAGTCGGCTTTCCTGCTCATGGAGTTCTGCCCGCAATTCGTTTTCGAGTGTGGTTATCTGGTCGCTGATGCGACGCATTTTTTCATTCATGGGGCTGTCTTCTTTCCCGTGTTTTTGAGGCCGCCAAACAGGTGGCTAAAAAATCAACGCTGCAAATCGGAACTTTAGCCGAAATTGTAGGCGTCGGCACGATTAAATTAGGACGTTAAATGGCATTAAATTGCAGCCAATCGAGCGGATTTTTCGCCGATTTTCTTTAAGGGCCCGGAGCTTTCCTTAGGTAGAAATACGGGATTTGCATTTTATAAATTGAGGTCTATAAAGGAACATGAATGGGGTTTTTGCGCTTCAGCCAATCTGCTATCGAGGAGAAATTTCATGTTGAAACAACAGGAAGTACGGAGTATCGCAAAGAAATATCACATCAAGGCATCCGGCCTGTCGGGAACGGAGCTTATCCGGAAAATCCAGCGGGCGGAAGGTAATTTCGACTGTTTTGCCACCGCTTCCAATAGCGAATGTGACCAGTTTGACTGCCGGTGGCGCAATGACTGTTTCGCTGCATCGGTTCATTGATGCCGGATCACTTCTGGCTAATGGACAACGCTAGACCACGGCGCTCCAATTCATTTCTCGGGAATGATTAAATTTGATCTGTGTTCAGTGCCGCAAGGAATCCGTCATGCCCTTCAGAGATCGCAACGAAGCCGCCCGCCGCCTGGTTGAGCGGCTGACCGCCTACAAGGGAAAGAATCCGCTGGTGCTGGCGATTCCGCGCGGCGCCGTGCCGATGGGCAGAATTATTGCCGATGCGCTGGGCGGCGAGCTGGACGTGGTGCTGGTGAGGAAATTGCGGGCGCCATTCAGCCCGGAGTTCGCGGTCGGTTCGGTGGATGAGGGCGGCTGGACTTACATTTCTGATCATGCGGCTCAGGCCGGTGCCAATCCCGAATACCTCGAAGCCGAGAAACAGGCTCAACTGGAAACCATGCGCAGCCGCCGCGCCCAGTACACGCCGATCCGTCCACCGATAGACCCGGCAGGGCGCATCGTGATCGTGCTGGACGATGGCCTTGCTACGGGGGCAACCATGATTTCCGCCCTGCATTCCCTGCGCGCGAAGAATCCGGCGAAGCTGATCTGCGCCGTGCCGGTTTCGCCGCCGGATACGCTGGAAAATATCCGGCAATACGCCGACGAGGTGGTGTGCCTGGAAACCCCGGAATGGTTTCAGGCGGTCGGGCAGTTTTACATGGATTTTCCGCAGGTGGAGGATGAGGAGGTCATCTCAATCCTGCGCCGGAACGCGGCATGAATTTGCCGAACCAGTCGGCGGCATGCTGCGCTGCCTGCGCCAGCGCGCCGGGTTCCTCGAACAGGTGGGTGGCGCCCGGCACAACGATCAGCTCCTTTTTACAGTGAAGGAATTGATACGCCTCCCGGTTGAGATCAATCACCACATCGTCGAACCCGCCGACGATGAGCAGGACGGGGCATGCCACCCTGTTCAGGGCTTCGCCCCCGGCAAGGTCAGGGCGGCCACCGCGGGAAACGACCGCGGCAATCTTCATATCCTCGGTCGCCGCCTGCAACGCTGCCGCCGCACCCGTGCTGGCGCCGAAATAGCCGATGGCGAGGGCTTTGGTCCGCTCATCGTTGCGCAGCCAGCGGGTTGCGGTCAGCAGCCGCCGGGTCAGCAGCGGGATGTCGAAGCGGGTGGCATAGTCTGTGTCTTCCTGTCTGGTTAGCAGGTCGATCAGCAGTGTGCCCAAGCCGGCGTCGCGCAGCACCCGTGCCACATGGTTGTTGCGCGGGCTCAGGCGGCTGCTGCCGCTGCCATGGGCAAACAGCACGATCCCCGGCGCGCCTTGTGGAATCTCCAGCATTCCTTCCAGCTTGGCTTCTCCATCCGGAATGTAAATCAGATCGGAAATCATGGCGCGCGATGAAAATTACTCATGATCACTGGAATGCGCCGTGATCCGAATGCCCCGGTAAATTTCTCGAAGCACCCGGCAATCGCCGTGCCGCAGTTCGGGCAGTGTCCGTCGTCGGTCAGGTGGTAGGTGTTGATCTGGTACCAGTCGCGCTCGATCAGGGGCGCCTTGCAGGACGGGCAATAGGTCGTGTCGCCCTCCGGGTCATGCACGTTGCCGGTATAAACGTAGTGCAGCCCTTCCTTCATCGCGATGCTGCGGGCGCGGGAAAGGGATGTCGAAGGCGTCGGCGGCACATCCATTATCTTGTAATCGGGGTGGAAGGCGGAGAAGTGCAGCGGCACGTCCGCGCCCAGTTCCTTGAATATCCAGCGGCTCAGGGCGGCAAGCTCCTCGTCTGTATCGTTCTGGCCGGGGATCAGCAGGGTGGTGATCTCGAGCCAGACATTCGTTTCGCGCCGTAAATACACCAGGGTGTCGAGCACCGGCTGGAGATGGCCGCTACACAGCTTGCCGTAAAAAGCGTCGGTGAAGCCTTTCAGGTCGACGTTGGCGGCATCCATCTTGGCGTAGAATTCGCGCCGTGCCTGGTCGTGCATGTAGCCGGCGGTGACCGCCACGGTCTTGATGCCAAGGGCGTGGCAGGCGTCGGCAGTGTCCATGGCGTATTCGGCGAAAACCACCGGATCGTTGTAAGTGAAAGCCACGCTCTTGCAGCCATGCTCCTTCGCGGCGGCGGCAATGGCCTCGGGCGAAGCCTGATCCATCAGGCGATCCATGTCCTTTGCCTTGCTGATGTCCCAGTTCTGGCAGAACTTGCAGGCCAGGTTGCAGCCCGCCGTGCCGAAAGAAAAAATGCTCGATCCCGGATAGAAATGGTTGAGCGGTTTTTTCTCGATCGGGTCGATGCAGAAGCCCGAGGAGCGGCCATAGGTGGTCAGCACCATCTGGCCGCCCTCGACCATGCGCACGAAACACAGGCCGCGCTGGCCTTCGTGCAGCTTGCAATCGCGCGGACACAGGTCGCACTGGATGCGGCCATCGTCGAGTTTGTGCCACCAGCGGGCGGGGTAGTTGGCGCTCATTTCAGCTCCTTCCTTCGATGAACGTTTTCAGTCTAGTTTATTCGCGGCGGGTTTTTCAGGATAAATCGTCATTTTTGTATCGGCAATACATTCACTGTCCAGCCCCGTGCCGGGCTATGCGAGCTGTTGTAGCGAGCCATTTAATCGCAGCCATAAATGGGTTCTGCGGGTGTGTGATTTAAGGCTTTATAGTTGATAAAAATAGTCTAGTATTGAATTGCTTCAAGCATGTTTAGCATGCAACCCAATCAATTTAACAAGAGAGGTTCATCATGAATATTTTACGAGCATTCAATCGACTCGGTTTTCTGGGTGCGTTTGCCGCAGCGGTGATTTCGCTTGCTGCAGCGACAAGCCCGGCCTACGGCGACGAGATCAAGATCACCCTGAGTGGCGGCAATGAGGTTCCGCCTGTCGTGACGGCAGCGACCGGAAGTGGAACCGTTATGGTCAATTCTGACATGACCGTTAGCGGCAGCGTCATGACGGCTGGTATAGCGGGAACGATGGCGCACGTCCACATTGGCGCCGCAGGGGCAAACGGTCCAGTAATCATTCCGTTGTCCAGGAACGGTGATAATGCCTGGGAGGTTCCTGCGGGCGCGAAGCTGACCGATGCCCAATATCAGGCATACAAAGCGGGCGAGCTCTATATCAACGTTCACAGCGCCGCGAACAAAGGCGGTGAGATTCGCGGGCAGATCAAGTAGTGGTAGCTTTGGCGGGCCGACATTTTGCCGGCCCGCTACTGTCGCGCCAAAGTTCGACATGCCGAGCGGTATCACGTCCAAGAGCTGTATTTTTAAATTTGCTGTCTGTTTCCTTGGCAATCCAATGTAAAAGTAACCGACGCTGCGCGGCTTTATCGCGTAGCGCCCCATGTAACGATGGGCTGCCTCGCGTTCCAGCAACGAGTAGTTATGAGCATGAAAATCCCTAAATTCGGTATCGATCATCTACTGCGGTAACAGGCATCGGAAAAACAATTCCGCGCTCTTGGGTCGATGCCTTTTTCGCTTCTTCATGGGCGACGGCTGCGGACAGATAAATCAGTGAACTCCTCACCAACTTTAGCAACTTGACAGAGCTGGTGACAAGTTCCGCCTCGGATACCGGGAAACTGATTTCATGTCCATTGCGCGTACGTTCCCCTTCAGCGTAGTACAGCGTACCGTCATGGACTCGCAAGTATTTGTGAGCAATATGATTCCGAATTTCATGCAATATCTTGGCTTCAGGGTCGAGTGGAAGGTCTGGCCTAGATTTGTAGTAGAAGTCTCTACTTAGCGAGAATAGCCCTCGCAAGGGCCAATTATCAGAGGAAGAAAATGCCGCAGAAAGCTTGGGGTTCGGTCGTATCTCGGAGAACCAGATCGAATTAAAATTAACGGACCTGACGGGCAGTTGAAGCTTCCAATAGTCATTAATCAAGTAGGCTATTTTATCCAGGATGGCATGCGATGAAAGAAATGCCATCTTTAGTTTTTCGACCCACAGTCGGTAGCACCGATAGTCAAGAGCATCATATAAAGTAACGCCTCGATCTGAGAAATGCAGAGGGGCATGTCGCTCGCCAAGTGCTTCAAAGACGAGAAATCGCGAGGCAACAAATTCTTGTTTGAGTTGGTTAAAGATGGCGTATGGGGCGGGTAGATCCGCGCCATTTTCAGGGGCGAGAATCGTAATGGGCGGTAGTACGAGAGTGTCTTGGAGGCTATCAACTGCTTCTGTAAGGTCATTGGCGGGATTGAGCACTAGTCGTGACCTGACACACCACTTTCGATATTTTTTCTCGGCCTTTGATCTCCCATTTTTGAACGTTGGCATCCGCGGGGTCATCTCGTTCCAGTTCGCCAAAGTATCCAAGTGTTGAAGCCAGCGCATCATATGCTCGTTGGCATGATCTTCGACATGAAGCTCCACGGCTTTGGCGAATGCGGCCCGGCTTTGCTTGAGAAATAGGGCTTGCATCTCAGAACCTTCGATGTACCTTGCATACCAGAACAATGCCAACGCTCGATTTCCGATGGCCATCGAAAATTCTTTATGTTCAGATGTTGCTTGATCCCAAAGCTCAATGGCCTCGACAAAGCGTCCAATATGGTTTAGCGCATTGGCAAGGTTGGTGGTAATGCGCAGTTTCAGATCGTTGCCAATCTCTAATGTTGTCAGGCTGCCCAGTGCTAACAGTGCTGATCTAAGGTGATATATTTCACTTTCAATAGTGGGTTGAATCCACGCCCAGTCGTTATGCTGATTGGTAGCATGCCTAATACCTGAAAAAGCGTTCGCCGCGAAAAAGTCGAGAGTAGCCTTTTCCACCTGAGTAAAGAGCGACCTATCAAGAGAGGTAATTGTCTCAATAGCATCCTTAAGGTTATGAACGTTATGCGCATCCATCGCTGTGTCAATATCAAGAGCGAGCTTATTCAGAAGTACGGACATACTCATGATCAAAAAGCCTAACGGAAATTCGACATCGAAAATGAAATGCAATCTAGAAGTCTACGACGCACTACAATTCTGCATCGCGTAGAGCAGCGCGGTTTCCTCCGCGCCTCTGCGGTGAAAGGCTTTTCCAAGTTCATTTCCCCGGTCGCAGCAGCCGCTTTCCGATATCTGCGGGGAAATGATATTGCAGTTTTTCGTCCTCGCGCAGCAGCACCAACTCAGGCTCATGGCGCAGGATTTTGCAGGAGATGGTCTTGCCGTCGCGCAGCCGCAGGGCAAGCGATTCCTGAGCGGGCGTGCCATCGTAGGGCTGGGTCAGCAGGCTGGAGGCGTGGCGCCACTCATCCACCCAGCGGTTAAGTTCGTCCTGGCTCCAGTTTGTGTTGGTCGGGGTAGATAGCCATTTGCCGTCGTCGCGCTGCTTGAATGTCAGGTCGGCAAAGTCGAAGCCGACCGGTTTTTCGTATTCGGCTAGCAAGGCGCGGGCGGCGAAGTCGGCGGGGATTTTCAGTGCGTGGGCGAGGTAGCGCGGCGCAATCGGATAAACGCCGCCATTGGTGGCGGCATAGACATCGCCGGTCAGCGGGTTCTGCGTGCCGAAGCGGATTTCCTGGCCGTTGAGGGTGAGGCGCAGCAGCGGTTGGTCGAGCTGGAAGCGCCCAAGATCGGTGGCGGGAAAGCGTTGCAAGCTGGTGGCAGCGGTGATTTCCAGTACGCGCTTGACCATTTCTTCGTCTGCCCGTGCCGTGAATGGCGCGCTCAGACGCCAGCCGGACGGGGTTCTTTGTAACACGATGGCCGCCTGGCCGGGCTTTTCGATGGTGATGCGGTTGATGCCGGCGCCGGCCAGGGTAGTGAGCTTGAACTCCGGCTGGACGGCGGGCTTGGGCTTGAGCCAGAGCAGCGACGCCAGCCCGATCACCAGCGCGGCCAGGCCGAGGTTGAGCCAGATTCTGGCTTTCATGCCTTGCGTCGGCGCCAGCGGATGCCGATGCCGAGGGCAATGAAGACCAGCGGCAGGCCGATCAGGAAGCCGAGGGCGATGACCGCAGCGGCGTTCTTGCTCAGGTTGAGGCTGGTATCCAGCGTAGCTTTGACCGGGACGGTGATCAGGCTGTCGTCTCCCGCCAGCCAGTTGAACAGGTTGAGGCCGAGGTCGAGGTTGCCGCCGTTGCCGAGGTAAGTATTGGACAGGAAGCCGCCGTTGCCGATCACTACGATGCGCTGGTTTTTGTCTTCCACGCTGCGCTCGAGGGCGACGGCGATGGCCACCGGCCCCGGCGTGTCATGGTGTTTGTCATAGGTCAGGGGGCCGTCGAGTTTGCCGGTTTTTACCCAGCCCTGCGGCGCGACTTCGATCAGGGGCGTGGCTTGCCAGCCTTTGCCTTCGCTGGCGCCAATCTGGCGCGCGAAGGGGAAGGCGGTGACCAGGTTGAATCCCTGCGTTGCCGGGTGGCGGCTATAGACGGCGCCGAGGGCGATGGTGGGCGCGGCGTTGAGCTGCTGGGCGGCGGGATCGACGACTGTGCCGGGGGTCAGCACCAGGCCCAGCATTTCGGCCAGCGGACGCAGGCCGTGCAACGGTTCCTGGTCGATTAGCCACAGCAGGTTGCCGCCTTTGGCCAGGTATTTTTTCAGTTTTTCCACTTCGCCCGGCATCAGGTCAACCTGCGGGCTGGCGATCAGCAGCAGGCTGGCGTTGTCGGGCACGTCCTGAGCCAGAGAAAGGTTGAGGCTGGCGATCCTGAAACCTTTGGATTCCAGCTTTCTGCCGAAGTCGCCGAGATCGTGGTTGGCCATGCCATTGAGTTTGCGCTCGCCGTGGCCGTCGAGATAGAACACCAGCCGCTTGTTGGCGCGGGCCAGCCGGGTCAGCAGGGAGGAGAGCGCCTGCTCGTTCAGGTTGGTGAGGTGTTCGCTGCGGCCTTGATATTCAACCACCATCTCGCCGTTGGCCTGAATTCCGGCTGCGCGCGTTTTCTGCGGCTGCTCTGAGGGGTCAATGAATTTGAGCGTGAGATCGGGCTTGGCGCGGCTGTAGAGCGCGATGAATTCGCGGATGATTTTGCGCACATCGCCCAGTTGGGGGTCTTGCTGGGTTGCATAGGCCGAGACGGTGACCGGGCCCGGCAGTTGTTTGAGTGTGTCGATGCTGGCCTGACTCAGGGAGTTGCGGCTGTTACGGGTGATATCCCATTGCGCCGGGTATTCGCGCGCAAGGACGGCAAGCAGGCCGACGGCGAGGAGGAACAGGATGACGAAAATAACGCCGTGCAGGCGCAACCGAAACTGCGATTTGCTATCCATTTTCATGTCTATCCTCGCAGTCTGTCGGAGTCGAGCCGTTTCACTGCCAGCACCAGGAACAAAACGATGAACAGCACGAAAAACGCGGCATCTGCGCTGGCGATGACGCCACGATTGAACGATTCGAAATGCTTCAACAGCGACAGAGTGTGCAGCCAGCTATTCGGGTCGTGCGCCGAAAGGTTGATGGCCCACAGGCCGAGGAACGCGCCCAGGCTGCCGATGCCGGCGATGATCGGGTGTGCAGTGAGGCTGGAGATGAACAGGCCGAGTGCGGCGAAGCTGGCCGCCAGCAGGATCAGGCCGATGATGTTGCTGATGAGCAACCCGAGGTCGAGCGCCGCACCGGCATACAGCGACAGCGACATCAGTGTGGCCAGGCCGATGAACAAAACCAGAAAAGCTATCAGGCCGACGAATTTGCCGAGCACGATTTCGGTTATGGAAACCGGCGCAGCCAGCAGCAGGGTGAGCGTCCGGGCGCGCCGTTCCCCGGCGATCAGGCGCATCGACAGGAACGGCACCGCCATCAGCAGGATCATGGCGGCATTGCCGAACAGTGGGGTGACGATCAGCTCGGTGACGCCGGGCGGGTTGGCGTAAGAGGCCAACTGCGTCTGGATCGCCAGAAAAGCGTCGATCTGGTTGAGGAAAAACCATGCGAGGATGATTTCTAGCACGGCCAGGATAATCCAGGCCATGGGCGTGCCGAAGAAGGTGCGCAGTTCCTTGGCGGCAATGGTGGCGATCATAAATTTTCCTGTCGCGTCAGATGGATGAAGACTTCTTCCAGGCCGGCCTGCTCCGGATGAGCCTGTTTCAGTTCGGCCATGCTGCCGGCGAATGCCAACCGGCCCTGGTTCATGATCTGAACCCGGTCGCAGATGCTTTCCACATCCGGCAGGATATGGGTGGACAGGATCACACTGTGCTCGCCGCCCAGTTCGCGGATCAGCTTGCGGATCTCGCGGATCTGGATCGGGTCGAGGCCGGATGTGGGTTCGTCCAGAATCACCACGCGGGGGTTGTGCACGATCGCCTGGGCGATACCCACCCGCTGCTGGTAGCCCTTGGACAGGCTGCCGACCAGCCGTTTGCCGGCTTCGGCCAGGCCGCAGCGCTGTTTGGCGCTTTCCACCGCAGCGGGAATCGCGGTTTTGGCGACCCGGTGCAGCCGTGCGGCAAAGCGCAGGAATTCGTTGACGGTCAGCTCCTGGTACAGGGGGGGCGTTTCCGGCAGGTAGCCGAGCAGGGATTTGGCTTCGCGCGGTTGTTCCAGCAGATCGATGCCGCAGATTTCGATGCCGCCGCTGCTGGGAGCCAGGCATCCGGCCAGCATTTGCAGGGTGGTGCTCTTGCCGGCGCCATTCGGCCCGAGCAGGCCGAGCACTTCGCCCTGGCGCAGTTCGAAGCCGAGATCGTGCACCGCGACGCGGGTGCCGTAGCGGCGGGAAAGGCCGCTGGCGGAAACAGTAATATTCGTCATGTCCTCGTTGTTGCCCTGGCTGCTTTGAAAAAGCGCAAATATGTCCTAATATGGGCAACGCGTAAAGAACGCCGCCCCTACTCGATAAATCGTATTGCTGAGCAACCATTATATCCCTGTGATGAACTTAAAATATCTCTTGCTGGTTCCCGCCATGCTGGCCGTAACCGGATGCGCCCAACTACAGCCGAAAAACGCCGTGCCATCCACTCCGGCACAGGCCCCCGCGCCGCAGTCTGCTGCACGAATTGCGGATTTGCCAAAAATCGAACTGAGCCGGGAGATTTTTTTCCAGTTTCTGGTTTCGGAAGTCGCAAGCCAACGTGGCGAGACCGACTTAGCCGCCGAGGGTATGCTGGATCTGGCTAAAACTACGCACGATCCGCGCTTGGCAAAGCGTGCCACCGAGATTGCACTGCAATCGCGGCAAGAAACGCGGGCGCTGGAAGCGGCCTCACTGTGGAATCAGATTGAGCCTGACGAACCTACGGCGCAACAGGCGGTGGTGGCTATTCTGCTGAATAACGGCCAACTGGAAAAGGCCAGGCCCCACCTCCAGAAATTGCTGGCGGCGGAGGGTGACAACGTCGGCAGGGCAATGCTGCATCTGAACCAGATGCTGTCGCGGCAGCCGGACAAGTCGGCGGTCTTGTCATTGGTGCAGGATCTGGTTGCACCCTATTTGAATCGCGCCGAAGCGCATTTTGCTATTGCCCAGGCGGCATGGGAGGCGGGCAAGGAGGATCTGGCGCTGAACGAAATCCGCGAAGCAAGCCGGCTCCAGCCCGAATGGGAGGCCGCCGCCCTGCTTCAGGGCCAGATGTTGCAGCGTATTTCCAACATCGAGGCGCAGGCGTTTTACCAGAATTTGCTGGCCGACTACCCGAAAATGCAGGAAGCCCGTCTGATTTACGCGCGCCTGCTGGTCGGCGAGCGCCAGTATGCCGAAGCGCGTGCCCAGTTCGAAAAGCTGCTCGACGAACTGCCCGGCAACGCCGACGTGAGTTTGGCGGTCGGCTTGCTGGCGATGCAGACCAAGGATTACGACGCCGCGGAGAAATTCCTGAAACAGGCGCTGGTCGGCCAATATCGAGATGAGGCCACGGTGCGCATGTATCTCGGCCAGTTGTCCGAGGAGCGCAGGCGCTACGAAGATGCCGCAGGCTGGTATGCCTCAGTCGGCCAGGGCGAGCAACATGTTTCTGCGCAAGTCCGTTATGCGGCAATGCTGGCCCGGCAGGGCAAGCTGGCCGAGGCGCGCCAGCAACTCAAGCAGATCGCGGTACAGAGCAACCAGCAGCGGGTGCAGGTGGTCGTGGCGGAGGCACAACTGTTGCGGGATGCCAAGGCTTATAGCGAGGCATTCGAATTACTGGGCAAGGCGCTGGAAAAATTGCCAAACCATCCCGACCTGCTTTACGACCATGCCATGGCCGCCGAGCGGGTGGGTAAATTCGAGGTGCTGGAGCAGGATTTGCGCAAGCTGATCCAGATTAAGCCCGAGTACGCCCATGCCTACAATGCGCTGGGATACACGCTGGCGGATCGCTCCGAGCGGCTTGACGAGGCGCTGCGGTTGATCGAGAAGGCTTTCAAGCTGGCGCCGGACGACCTGTTTATCCTGGATAGCCTGGGCTGGGTGCATTACCGTATGGGGCTGCTTGAAAAGGCCGAGGACGACCTCAGGCGCGCCTACGCCGGCCAGCACGATCCGGAAATTGCGGCGCACCTCGGTGAAGTCCTGTGGGCCCGCGGCAAGCATGAAGAGGCGGAAAATATCTGGCGTGCCGCTTTGAAGGAAAATCCTCAGCACGAAACATTAACGAATGTCATCAAGAAATTTGTCCCTCCGAAATAAATCCTATTTGATCAGTCGGGTCACGGTTTTAATCGTTGCGGCGCTATTGGGGGGCTGCGCCGAATTGACGGTACCGCCGCTGGAACTCGAAAGCGAATCCCGCCCACAGCCCAATGCCAACGCCAGCGTTTCGTTCCGCCTGTCGGGCCGGATCGGCGTATCGCACAACGGGGAAAGCTTTTCCGGTTCGCTGCGCTGGCGCCATGATGAGGGCGAAGACGAGATTTTTATTCTTTCGCCGATGGGGCAGGGCATCGCCCGCATCACCCGCAATTCTGCCGGCGCCTCTCTGGAAACCTCGGAGGGGCAAGGTTATCGCGCGGCGGATGTGGAAAGCCTGACCGATGAAATCCTTGGTTGGCGCCTACCGGTGAATGGCCTGCAATATTGGGTGGTCGGCCAGCCCGCACCGGATCGTCCGGCTGATAGCGAACTGGACGGCGACCATCATCTCGCTACCCTGCGCCAGGATGACTGGCGCATTGATTATCAGGGCTATCGTTCGGTGCAAGGCGCCTTGTTGCCGGCCAAGATGGAAATGACCTTGGGCGAGCGCCTGCGGGTTCGGCTGGTGATCGACAACTGGGTGCTGCCGTGAACTCTCTGACCTGCCCCGCTCCGGCCAAGCTGAACCTGTTTCTGCACGTGGTTGGACAGCGCCCGGATGGCTATCATTTATTGCAGACGGTGTTCCGCTTCGTCGATTACGGCGACAGCTTGTCTTTTTCCGTGCGGGACGATGGCGAGGTTAGACGGGTGAACTCGCTGCCCGGCGTAGATCCCGAGCGGGATCTCACGATGCGGGCCGCGCGTTTGCTGCAGCAAGAAACCGGCTGCCGCCTGGGCGTAGCTATTGCGCTGGAAAAACGCCTGCCGATGGGCGGCGGTCTGGGTGGCGGCAGTTCCGATGCGGCCACGGTGCTGTTGGCGCTGAACCGTTTGTGGAACTTGAATCTTGGCCGGGCGGAACTGCAGGAACTGGGTTTGCGCCTTGGCGCAGACGTGCCGGTATTTATTTTTGGCGAGAGCGCCTTTGCCGAAGGGATCGGCGAAAAGCTCCAGCCAGTGGCGCTTTCGGCGGCCTGGTATGTGGTGCTGGTGCCGCCTGTGGCGGTTTCCACACCAGAGATTTTTGCCAGCAAGGAATTGACACGCGCTACGAAACCGATCAAAATGCCGGACTTTTCAACGGGCTGTGGTCATAATGATCTGGAGCCCGTGGTGTGCCGGATGTACCCGCAGGTGGCCGAATGCCTGGCCTGGCTAAGGGGTTTCGGTGATGCCAGGATGACCGGTTCGGGAGCCTGTGTGTTTGCCGGGTTCCCGGGTGAAGAAGGCGAAGAAGAAGCGCGCAGGGTTTTTTCCCTCAAGCCGGCAAAAATGGCCGGTTTTGTGGCGAGGGGCCTGGACCGGCATCCGTTATACGATTTTGCAAGTTAAATTGGGGAGTCGCCAAGTGGTAAGGCAACGGGTTTTGATCCCGTCATTCGTAGGTTCGATCCCTACCTCCCCAGCCAGTTTTATCCAAACCGGTAGGGACGGCGTATTCGCCGTCCCTACGTTTGTTTCGTAAGGGCGCGTCATGGCACACAGCAGCATGATGGTTTTCACCGGTAACGCGAACCCCCGGCTTGCCGGCGAGGTGGTGAAACATCTCAACCTGCGTCTCGGACGCGCGACGGTCAGCCGTTTCAGCGACGGCGAAGTCATGGTCGAGATTCTGGAGCATGTGCGCGGCAAGGACGTGTTCGTGCTGCAGTCGACCTGCACCCCGACCAACGATACCCTGATGGAAATCATGGTGATGGTGGATGCGCTCAAACGCTCCTCCGCCGGACGCATCACCGCTGCCATTCCCTACCTGGGATATGCGCGCCAGGATCGTCGTCCGCGCTCGGCGCGCGTGGCGATCACCGCCAAGGTGGTGGCGAATATGCTGACCAGCGCCGGTGTTGATCGCGTGCTGACCATGGATTTGCATGCCGACCAGATTCAGGGGTTCTTCGATATTCCGGTAGACAACGTCTACGCAGCGCCGATTTTGTTGGGCGACGTGTGGAAGCAGCATTATGAAAACCTGATCGTGGTATCGCCCGATGTCGGCGGCGTGGTGCGCGCCCGTGCGCTGGCCAAACGCCTCGAAGTGGACCTGGCGATTATCGATAAACGCCGTCCCAAGCCCAATGTGGCCAAGGTGATGAACATTATCGGCGACGTCAGGGGCCGTACCTGCGTACTGATGGACGACCTGGTGGATACCGCCAACACGCTGTGCGAAGCCGCCGCCGCATTGAAGGAACACGGCGCAGAAAAAGTGGTGGCCTATTGCACCCATCCGGTGCTGTCTGGCCCGGCGATAGAGCGCATCGAGAATTCAAAGCTGGATGGTCTGGTCGTGACCGACACCATTCCGCTTAGCGAAGAAGCAAAAAAATGCGGTCGCATCCGCCAGCTTTCAGTGGCGGAACTGCTGGCCGAAACGATGCGCCGGATCAGCAACGAGGATTCGGTCAGCTCGCTGTTCATGGAATAATTTTTTGCAGGGGCGGAATTTCCGCCTTTGCGCAAACCGAGCGTCACCTGGTCGCGGGAGGCGCTTTTACCTAGGAGCATCACATGAAAATCGAAATCAGCGCAACCCCGCGCACGATCCAGGGAACGGGTGCGAGCCGCCGCCTGCGTCGCACGGGTCGCATTCCTGCAGTAATCTATGGCGCCAACAAGGACGCCACAGCAATCGAACTGGATCACAAGGAAATCTTCTTCAAGCTGAAGAATGAATCCTTCCACGCTTCGATTCTGACGCTTGATCTGGACGGCAAGAAAGAACAGGTTCTTTTGCGCGATTACCAGATGCACCCGTTCAAGCCTTTGGTGATGCACGCCGACTTCCAGCGCGTCGATCCGAAAGCAAAAATCCATACCAAGGTGCCGCTGCATTTCGTCAATGCCGATATCGCCCCGGGCGTGAAGCTGTCCCACGGCATCGCCAGCCACATCATGACCGAAGTCGATGTGGCCTGCTTGCCGAAAGACCTGCCAGAGTTCATCGAAGTTGACTTGGCCAACCTGGCTGCCGGCCACTCGATTCACCTGTCCGAGCTGAAGCTGGCCAAGGGCATTGAACTGATCCCGCTGACCAAAGGCGAAGACCTGGCCGTGGCGACGATCACCATCCCGCGTGGCGCCATCGAAGCGGCTGCAACGGAAGCGGAGGCAGCCGCACCAGCGGCTAAAGCTTAACCGTTTCGGCATCATGGATAGCAAGCCCGTCGAGTTCGCTTGGCGGGCTTTTTCATTTGGGCAATGACATATGGCAGGTATCCGTCTGATCGTTGGCCTGGGTAATCCCGGGCGGGACTATGAAGCCACGCGGCATAACGCCGGTTTCTGGTGGGTTGACGCCGTGGCGGCGGAAAAGTCCGCTATGCTCAAGCCCGAGAAGAAATTTCATGGCCTGGCCGCCCGGCTCGCTATCAATGCCGGTGAGTTGTGGCTGCTCGAACCGGATACTTTCATGAACGCCAGCGGTCGCGCCGTCGGTGCGCTCGCCGGATTTTACAAAATCACTCCGGAAGAAATACTGGTGGTGCATGACGAGCTCGACTTGCCGCCGGGCACGGTGCGCCTGAAACAAGGCGGTGGCCACGGTGGCCACAACGGCCTGAAGGACATCATCGCCCATCTCGGCACCCCGGAATTCTGGCGCTTGCGCTTGGGGATAGGCCACCCCGGCGACCGCAACGCGGTGGTCAACTTCGTGCTCAATGTGCCGCAGCGCGCCGAGCAGGAATTGATCGAATCCGCCATCGAAGCCAGCCGGGTGGCGCTGCCGCAATTGCTGTCGGGAGATTTTCCCGCAGCCATGCTCAAGCTGCACACCAAGCCGAAAGCATGAGATTCATGGAGGATGGCTCTTGAGCAAGCAGACCCTCGATATGATCCTGAAATCGCAAGGCTTCGGCACCCGCAAGCACTGCCGCCAACTGGTCGAGCAGGGTGAGGTATCGGTTGCCGGAGAAGTGATTGCCAACCCGCGTGCCGCTTTCGAAACCGCAGGACTGGCATTTGAATTGTTCGGCGAACCCTGGGATTACCGCGAACAGGTTTATGTCGTGCTGAACAAACCGGCCAATTTCGAGTGCTCGAGAAAGCCCAGCCACCACCCCGGCGTCCTGTCGCTATTGCCGGAACAGTTTGCCTGGCGCGATGTGCAGCCGGTAGGGCGGCTCGATCACGACACCACCGGCATGTTGCTGATGTCGGATGACGGCCCGTTCATCCATGCCCAGTCATCGCCGAAAAAGCACATTCCCAAAGTTTATGTGGCCACCACGCACGACCCGGTCACGCCGGAACTGGTCGAATGTCTGCTGGCCGGAGTGAAGCTGCACGATGAGCCCGCGCCGCTGGCCGCGTTGAGTTGCCGCCGGGTCGATGATTGCCATCTGGAAATCGTGCTGGAGCAGGGCAAGTATCATCAGGTCAAGCGCATGCTGGCGGCAGCCGGCAATCACTGCACCGCCCTGTGCCGCACCGCGATCGGCGGTTTGATGCTCGAAGCGCTGGGGCTGGCCGAGGGCGAATGGTGCTACCTGGACGAGGCGCAGCGCGCCTTGCTGGTGCCCGGCGCGTAGCTGCTTGGGGTTATAATGGCGTTTTGTTTCACACAGATAGTTAAAGGATTTTCATGAGTCTGCAATGCGGTATCGTCGGTCTGCCTAACGTCGGCAAGTCCACCCTGTTCAACGCCATCACCAGTGCCGGGATCGCGGCGGAAAACTATCCGTTCTGCACCATCGAGCCGAACGTCGGCATCGTCGAAATCCCCGATCCGCGCATGGAAAAACTGGTGGAGATCGTCAAGCCGCAAAAGGTTCAGCACGCGATCATGGAGTTCGTCGACATCGCCGGACTGGTGGCTGGAGCGAGCAAGGGCGAAGGATTGGGCAACAAATTTCTCGCCAACATCCGCGAAACCGACGCCATCGCCCATGTGGTGCGCTGCTTCGAGAACGTCGATGTGATCCACGTGGCGGGCAAGATCGACCCGATTTCCGACATTGAGGTGATTCACACCGAGCTGGCGCTGGCCGATCTGGAAACGGTCGAAAAGGCGGTAATGCGCGCCAGCAAGCTGGCCAAATCCGGCGACAAGGAAGCGCTGCGCACGATGGCACTGCTGGAACGGGTGCGCGCCACTCTGGATCAAGGCCAGCCGGCGCGCAGCCTGAACCCGGACAAGGAAGAGGCCGCCCTGCTCAAGCCGCTATGCCTGATGACCATGAAGCCCACCATGTACATCGCTAACGTGGATGAGAGCGGCTTCACCAACAACCCCCATCTCGACAAAGTGGTGGAGCTGGCCGCGCGCGAGGGCGCGCCGGTAGTGGCGATCTGCGCCGCCATCGAAGGGGAGATTGCCGATCTCGAAGAAGAAGACAAGAAGGCCTTCCTCGCCGACATGGGGCTGGAAGAGCCCGGCCTGAACCGCGTCATCCGCGCCGCCTACAAGCTGCTCGGCTTGCAGACTTACTTCACCGCCGGCGTCAAGGAAGTGCGTGCCTGGACCATCCACATCGGCGACACCGCGCCGCAGGCTGCCGGCGCGATCCACACCGACTTCGAACGCGGCTTCATTCGCGCCGAGGTGATCAATTTCGATGATTTTGTCGCCTGCAAGGGCGAGCAGGGCTCGAAAGAAGCCGGCAAGATGCGCCTGGAAGGCAAGGAATACGTGGTGCACGACGGCGACGTCATGCACTTCAGATTCAACGTCTGACCTTGACAAGCAGGGGCCGGATAGTTCAAAATCCGCATCCTTCAGATTCAACCTGGTGATATAGCTCAGTCGGTTAGAGCACAGCACTCATAACGCTGGGGTCGGTGGTTCAAATCCACCTATCACCACCATTTTCCCTTCATGCAATCTGGCTGCGGTTAGTGCTCTCCGTGACCGTACTTTGGTTGTGTGCTATCGTGTTCCTATGCTGAAGCATTTTTTATTCGTTTCCCTCCTGTTGTTCACCCTGGCGGCACATGCGAGCCGGATCTTGCCGCAGAATGCCAAAGTCGGGCAGATCGGCGGCAATGCTTACCCGGAAGTGAAAATCGACGGAGAGGTCTACCGGCTGGCGCCCGGTGTGCGCATCTACGATACTTACAACCGCATCATCATGCCCACCCAAATGCCGCAGAGCGGCAAGGTTTATTACCAGCTCGACCCCGGCGGTCTCCTGATCCAGATGTGGCTGCCCACCCCGGACGAAGAAGCGGGGATGGGGCGTTAGGTCATATCTGCGTGGCGAAAAAGTTTTTCATCAAAACCCTTGGCTGTCAGATGAACGAGTATGACTCGGCCAAAATGGCGGACGTGCTCAAGGCTGCCCAAGGCATGGAGCCCACGGAAAGAGCCGAGGACGCCGACGTCCTCCTGCTCAATACCTGCTCGGTGCGGGAAGGCGCGCAGGAGCGGGTGTTTCATCAGTTGGGCCGCTGGCGGCTGCTGAAGCAGCGCAATCCCGATGTGCTCATTGCCGTTGGCGGCTGCGTGGCGAGCCAGGAAGGCAGCGCCATTATCGGTCGCGCCCCTTATGTGGATCTGGTGTTCGGCCCGCAGACCCTGCACCGACTACCGCAGTTGATCGACGCCCGGCGGCATAGCGGCAAGCCTCAGGTGGACGTGTCCTTTCCGGAAATCGAAAAATTCGACCATCTGCCAGCCGCCAAGGTGGAAGGCGTTACCGCATTCGTTTCGGTAATGGAAGGCTGCAGCAAGTATTGCGCTTACTGCATCGTGCCGTATACGCGCGGTGCCGAGGTGTCGCGCCCGTTCGACGATGTGATCGCCGAGGTGGCGCAACTCGCCGAACAGGGGGCAAGGGAAGTGACCCTGCTCGGACAGAACGTCAATGCCTATCGCGGCGCCACGCATGATGGCGAGATCGCGGATCTGGCCGACCTGTTGCATTGTCTGGCCGAGGTGCCCGGTATTGAGCGGCTGCGCTTTACCACCTCACACCCGGTCGAGTTTTCGCCGCGCCTGATCGACGCCTATGCCGAGATACCCAAGCTCACCAGCGGCCTGCACCTGCCGGTGCAATCCGGCTCGGATCGCGTGCTGGCGGCGATGAAGCGCGGCTATACCGCGCTGGAATACAAGTCCCTGGTGCGCAAGCTGCGTGCGGTGCGGCCAGATATTTCGGTTTCCTCTGATTTTATCGTCGGTTTTCCCGGCGAGACTGACGCGGATTTCGAGGCGACCCTGGTGCTGATCGAGGAGGTCGGCTTCGACGCCGGCTACAGCTTCATTTACAGCGCGCGACCCGGTACACCGGCGGCGGAGCTGACTGACGACACGCCGCACGAAGTGAAGCAGGCGCGGCTGCAACGCCTGCAGAAGAAAATCGACGAACAGGAACAGGCCGCCAACCAGAAGATGGTTGGAACGGTGCGGCGCATTCTGGTGGAAGGGTTCTCCAGAAAAGACAGCGGCGAAGTGATGGGGCGCACCGACAACAACCGGGTGACTAATTTCAAGGGCAACCCGCGCCTCATCGGGCAGTTTGCCAACGTCACCATCACTGCCGTTTCAACCCATACATTGCGAGGAGAAATGCTTGTTCGTTAATTCTTTTACCGCAGAGGCGCAGAGGCGCGGAGAGAAACAGGCTGAGACCCCGTTTTTCGATTTTCTCTGTGCCTCTGCGCCTCTGCGGTGGGAGTTGGCATCTTGAGCACCCTCCCCCTGGAAATCGCTTTTACGCCCGCAGACAACGCCCGGCTCGCCAACCTGTGCGGCGCGCTGGACGAGAACCTGAAGCAGATCGAGATCGCTCTCGACGTGGTCATTTCGCGCCGCGGCGAGCATTTTTCCGTGACCGGGGAGCAACGCCCGGCACGTCTCGCGGTGGATGCGCTGAATAAATTCTACGAGCGTTCTCTGTCTCATCTTTCCGTTGAGGATGTCCAGCTCGGCCTGATCGAAGTGGCCAACGCCAATCTGGCGACGCAGGGCGGCGTCGCCATGCCGGTGCTGATGACGCGCAAGAAGGATTTGCATGGCCGCACTCCGCGCCAGAATGAATACCTGTGCCAGATTCAGGAGCACGACATTACCTTCGGCATCGGCCCGGCTGGTACCGGCAAGACCTATCTGGCGGTAGCCAGCGCGGTGGATGCGCTGGAGCGCGATCTGGTCAAGCGCATCGTACTGGTGCGCCCGGCGGTGGAGGCCGGAGAGCGGCTCGGTTTTTTGCCCGGCGATCTGGCGCAGAAGGTCGATCCCTATTTGCGCCCGCTGTACGACGCGCTTTACGACCTGATGGGGTTCGACAAGGTGGGCAAGCTGTTCGAGCGCGGCGCCATCGAAATTGCCCCGCTCGCCTACATGCGCGGTCGCACCCTCAATCATTCCTTCATCATCCTGGACGAGGCGCAGAACACCACGCCGGAGCAAATGAAAATGTTCCTTACCCGTATCGGCTTCGGCGCCAAGGCGGCAGTGACCGGCGACGTGACCCAGGTCGATCTGGCGCGCGGCCAGAAAAGCGGCCTGGTGGACGCCCAGCAGGTGCTGGAGAAGGTCAGCGGCATTGCCTTCACTTTCTTCCAGTCCGAGGACGTGGTGCGCCACCCGCTGGTGCAGAAAATCGTCAATGCCTATGAACGGCGCGAAAAACAGCCATGAGTCATTCTGCACCAGGCAAAACCGCGAGTGCCATACTCAGTTTATCCGTGCAATACGTGAGTAACGCGGAACATCTGCCCACCCGCCATCAGTTCCGCCGCTGGGTGAAGGCGGCACTTTGCCGGGATGTGGAAATTGCGCTGCGCATCGTCGATGAGGCAGAAGGGCGTGAGCTGAACAAGAGCTATCGTGGCAAGGACTACGCCACCAATGTGCTGACTTTTGTATATGATGACGATTTTCCCGGCGTGGCAAGTCCGCTGGCCGGCGACATCGTGCTATGCGCGCCGGTGGTGGCGCGCGAAGCGGCGGAACAGGGCAAACCCGTCGAAGCGCACTATGCCCACCTGACCGTCCACGGCGTGCTGCATCTGCAAGGCTACGACCATGAGACCGACGAAGAAGCGCGGCAGATGGAAGCACTGGAAATTCAAGCTGTCATGAAGCTGGGTTATGCTGACCCTTACCTGTCGGAGAAAAAGGACATTTGAAAAATATGGATGACGAACCTGCGAAACCGAGCTGGTTTGAACGATTAAGCTCATTTTTGCTACGCGAACCGGAAGACCGCGAGCAGTTAATTGCGTTGCTGCACAGCGCCTATGAGCGCAACCTGCTGGACTCTGATGCCCTTGCCATGATCGAAGGCGTGTTTCAGGTTTCCGAGATGCAGGTGCGCGACATCATGATTCCGCGCGGCCAGATGGATTCGGTGGACATCAACGAACCGCCGGAAAAATTCATCCCTTTTGTGGTTGAAACCGCCCACTCGCGCTTCCCGGTGATCGACAAGGACAAGGATGACGTCATCGGCATCCTGCTGGCGAAAGACCTGCTGCGCTACTATGCCGGCGAGGAATTCAACGTGCGTGAAATGTTGCGGCCGGCGGTGTTCATCCCGGAATCGAAGCGGCTCAATGTCTTGCTCAAGGAATTTCGCAGCAATCGCAACCACATTGCCATCGTAGTGGACGAATATGGCGGCGTGGCCGGCATCGTCACCATTGAGGATGTGTTGGAGCAGATCGTCGGCGAGATCGAGGATGAGTACGATTACGACGAGCAGGAAGACAACATCATTCGCGTGCCGGACGGACGCTTCCGCGTCAAGGCGCAGGCCGAGATCGCCGACTTCAACGAGGTTATGGGCACGGCATTCAGCGACGAGGATTACGATACCGTGGGCGGGCTGGTGGTCAGCAAGTTCGGCCATCTGCCCAAGCGCGGCGAACAGATCGCCTTCGACGGCTTCAGGTTCAGTGTGCTGCGTGCCGACAGCCGCCGCCTTTACAGCCTGCTGGTGGAAAAACAGGCGGCAGAAAAAACCGAAGCCCCCGCCGAATAATCCGCCACCGCAAGCCTTACTTAGCCGGCTGGCAGTTCAAGCGTCGCGACCAACCCGCCTTCCGGGTGGTTGCGTAGAGATAGCCTGCCGCCATGCTGTTTGGCGATGTTGTGGGCAATGGTGAGACCGATTCCCGTGCCGCCGGTATCGCGCGATCTTGAGGTTTCAAGCCGGAAGAACGGGTCGAATACGGACTCCAGCATGTCTTCCGGGATGCCCGGCCCGCCGTCCCGCACCCGCACTATCACCTTCCGGCTTTCCAGGCTGGTCGTTACCCGTGCATATCCGCCGTATTTCACCGCATTGTCGATCAGGTTGGTGAGGCAGCGTCGCATCGCGTTTGGCCGCGCCGTGATGGAAACGCCGGTCAGCCCGCTCAGCGTAACGTCCTGCCCGGCTTCGGCGGCATCGGCGCAAACGCTGTCGAGGATGGAGTCGAAATCCGTGCGCTGCATCGGCTCCGATGAGTTCATGCTTCTTGCGAGGTCGAGCCCGTCCCGAATTGTGACCTGCATGGCCGCGAGATCCTCGATCAGCCGGGTTTGCAATTCCTGGTCCGGTACTTTTTCCAGGCGCAGCCGGATGCGCGTCAGCGGGGTTTGCAGATCATGCGAGATGGCCGCGAGCATCTGGGTGCGTTCCTGGATGTAGCGGCGGATTTGCGCTTGCATGGTGTTGAAGGCGGCGGCGGCGTGGCGTACCTCGGTCGGGCCGCGTACAGCCAGCGGCGGCTGTTCAATATTGCGGCCCAGTTCGGTGGCCGCCTGGGCGAGTTGCCGGAGCGGCTGGAGCGACATGCGTGCGACGGCGTAGGCAAGCAGGGCGAGGCAAGCGGCGAAGAAAGAAGCATACAACAGCAGCCGCGATTTTGGATGGGCGGCAGGTGGCGGACGGCGGGGCTGCATGACCAGATTCAGATAGGTGCCGTCATTCAGCGAGAGGGATACGGTGCGGCAAAAGGCATTTCCGTTCGGCGGCAGACGGCTGGATTCGGGGTCGCAGGGCTTTTTCTGTGCAGCGATCTTGCGGGTCTCTCCGAGACGGCTGAGCAGGGCAGCAGTGAGTTCGGCATCCGCTTCGCCGGCGCTGATCGGGTCGGCGGCGATGGTTGCGCTGAAGCCGTTGCGGCTCGCTGCGGCAGTAATCCAGTTTCTTGCTTCGCGGGGCGCTGCGTCAAGCATGAGCACCAGTTGCTCGACGCGCTCGGCTACGTGCAGGGAGCGGATTTGCGAGATGTCGGTCTGGCGCTCGCTGTCGGCAAGGAGAAAAGTGAGGGTGGCCGAGGCAAAAATGCCACCCACCAGGATCAGAAAAATGCGGCCTACCATCGAACTGAAAAAATCCTTCATCTCAATTCTCCGTCGTGACCTGGGTTGCCAGCACATAGCCTTCGTTGCGCACTGTTTTGAGCAACGCGGGCGCCTTGGCGTCTTCGCCCAGCTTTTGCCGTAGCCGGCTGACCTGCAGGTCGATGGAACGATCGAAAGGGTCCGCATCGCGCCCATGGATCAGGTTGAGCAACTGGTCGCGGTTCAGCACCCGATTGGGGTGTTCGAGAAAAATCCTGAGCAGCCGGAATTCCGCTCCCGAGAGCATCACCACCATATTTTGCGGACTGAGCAGATGGCGTGCCGTCAGGTCGAGCGTCCACCCCGCGAAGCATAGGCGTTTGGCGCTGGGTGGCTCAAGGTTGGGCGGCAATGCCTGGGTGCGGCGCAGCACGTTGCGGATGCGCGCCAGCAGTTCGCGCGGCTCGAATGGCTTGGGGATGTAATCGTCAGCGCCCATTTCCAGCCCGAGAATGCGGTCAAGCGGCTCGCCGCGCGCAGTCAGCATGATCACCGGCAGGCTGGAACGCGCGCGCAGGTTGCGGCACAGCGTCAGGCCGTCTTCTCCCGGCAGCGTGAGATCGAGTACGATCAGGTCGATACGGGTGCTGTCCAGCATCCGCCACATGCCGACCCCGTCGGCTGCGCCGTGCGTGCGAAAGCCGTTTGCGTCGAGGTATTCGCCAAGCAGCGAGCGGATTTCCCGGTCGTCGTCTACGAGCAGAATGCTGGGTTGCGTGTCCATGATAGACATTATGCCGAAAGCAGGAGGATTCGGCTGCCCTGAATTGTAGCCGCAGGTATCCAGTTGCGGAATCGACATACAACGATACAAAGCGAACATATTCGGGACACATGGTCGTGGTGAAATGCTCATCGTGCATCCGCACTTTATTATTCAGGAGATTCAGCCATGACCAAGTTTCGTAAAAACATCCTGCTGATCGGGTTGGCAACACTCGGCCTTGGAACTGCGCCCATGCTGGCGTTGGCCAACACCGGGTGCGGCCCGATGGGTGGAGGGTCGGCCAAATTCGCAGAACAGATCGAAAAGCGCCAGGCCCAGTTGCACGACAAGCTCAAGTTGACCCCCGAGCAGAATGCTGCCTGGAAGACCTTCAGCGAGAAAATGAAGCCCTCCGGCCCCCGCAACCGGCCAGATCGGTCGGAGATGGCGTCGCTCCATGCACCCGAGCGCATGGAAAAGATGCTTGTCATGATGAAAGAGCATGAAAGCCGGATGACCGAGCGGGTTGCGGCCGTCAAGGAATTTTATGCGGTCTTGACGCCAGAACAGCAAAAGCTGTTTGACGAGCAGTTTTCCAAACACCGCCGGCGTTGAGTTAGTAGTTAGTCACGTTGAAACAAAGGGATACCCCCATTTGAAAAAGGGGGAGGCGGCAGGACTGGAGTGCGAGGAGTTCAAAATGAAGACAATCAAAATGACAAGCCTGATGCTGGCTTTTTCTGCATTGACGGCGCTGGCTCCCTTGTCGGCGTATGCCGACCGCCATGACGGGGATCGTAACTGGCATGGCGATATACGGGAGTTCCATCACCGTGACCTGCCGCGCTGGCGTGCCGGAAATTGGCATCACGGCGCTCACGGAGGACGCCTTGGCTGGTGGTGGGTGGTCGGAGGGCTATGGTATTTCTACCCGCAGCCGGTTTATCCCTATCCCGATGCCTATACGCCGCCTACCGTGGTCATTCAGCAGTCGGCTCCGCCCATTGCGCCTCCTGCGCCAGCGATTCAGGCGCAGAATTGGTATTACTGCGCATCGGCCAAGGGATATTACCCCTATGTGCCTTCCTGCCCTGAGGGATGGAAAATGGTACCGGCGACTCCGCCTGGTGTGCCGGTTCAATGAGGTTCGGGAGAATGATAATGCGTTTCCGCAGAATGGCGTTGTATGGGGTGCTCGGCGTTGTCTTTGCCGGTTGCGCATCCGCACCGATTGGGCCGAGTACGGCGGTTATGCCTGGCGCGGGCAAGCCGTTTGACCTGTTCAGAATGGATAATGCGGAGTGCATGGCTTTTGCGCGCCAGCAGACCGGCGCGAATTCAGGCGAAGTGGCTCGCGAGCAAATCGTTACCGGTGCGGTGGCGGGCGTGGCGTTGGGCGCTGCCTCTGGCGCCCTCATCGGGCATGGGCATGAGCGCACCACCGAATCAATGGCCGGTGCCGGTCTGATCGTCGGTTCCGCCGCAGGGGCAAACGCAGCGAACATGAGCACGGCATCCCTGCAACGTCGTTACGATCTGGCTTACCAGCAGTGCATGTATGCCAAAGGCAACCAGATACCGGGTTATGCCTCGCCGCGTTATGTACCGCCACCGTCTTATTCCCCTCCCCCACCGCCGCCGCGGCCTTGACGCCGAGGGGCTGCCGTAGCGATCAGGCCGTTGCGATGGCTTTCTGCACTACCGCCAGCAGGTCGGTCGGCAGGGCGGGAGCCAGTTCCAGCGCGGCCTTGTGGCCGCGTTCCGACATTTTGTTCCAGGTTTTCTGCACGATGCCGGTCAGCTTGGGTTCGCTGTAGTGCGGCGCGAACGGGATGAAGTAGTGTGCCAGGAACACCAGGCAGATCACGTCTTCCAGCGTCTGTCCATCCGGGTCTTCCAGCTTGATCCGGTCTTTCAGCAACAGCGCCTTGACCTTTTCGCACATCGTATCGTCGTAGCCAGCCTCTTTCATCAGCGCGGCAGCCGTGTCGCCGTGGAACTTCGCCAGGGTAGTGCGCCAGTCGTTGTAGCCCTTGCGGTTCATCGGGTAATCGCTGCGCGGAATTTTCCAGCGGCAGATGTGCTGGGCGCGTGCGGCCAGTTGCAGCGCCTCTGAAGCGTCCGGCTCGAATTGGTGTAGCCAGGTTGTCATGCGTTCGGCGTACAGCAGCTCCTTGGAATATTCCTTGCCCTCGAATGCTTCCTTGTTGGGATCGGCTGCGTTGGCGGCGTCGAAGCGGGCCATTGCTTCCTTGAAGCGGTCGGATGTAATCGTCATGATGGGGCGCTCTCGAGTAAAAAATCAGTTGTCCATGGTATACAACACGTTGTTTTTTGTTAACAAGTACTTTTTATGCTGCAAATGAACCGGGCCAAAGAAAAATAAAATAAAGCCCGCCTTTGAGGCTCCCGGCGCATTGCCGTCTCTTGTGCCCTTATGGGTATGGGCATTACACTAGAGCCCGATCAATCTCGGGATTCCGGCATCTCATGACCACAGAGCCTCAAAATAATTACCTGGTAATCACTGCATCGGGCGAAGACAAGGTCGGCCTTGTCGACCGTTTTTCGAGCAAAATTGCCGAGCTTGGATGCAATATCGAGGAAAGCCGCATGGCGGTGCTGGGCGGCCAGTTTGCCCTGATCATGCTGCTTTCCGGCCCGTGGAACGCGCTTTCAAAATTCGAAGGGCAACTCGAGACGCTGGGCACCCAGTTAGGGCTCACCATCATCCATAAGCGCACCCAGCAACGCGAGCGGGTGCAGCCCATGATGCCATATCAGGTTGAAGTGGTGGCGATGGATCATCCCG
Organism: Sulfuricella sp.; assembly: GCA_028713975.1. Taxonomy (GTDB): domain Bacteria; phylum Pseudomonadota; class Gammaproteobacteria; order Burkholderiales; family Sulfuricellaceae; genus Sulfuricella. Next base: position 231,058 of record JAQTNE010000001.1, on the reverse strand, counting down.
GTATTGTCCGCGGCCTGGCAGGTTTCTTTTCCAAAAACGGCATCAATATCGAAGAACTTCAGACCGACACTTACCCGGCCCCCCACACCGGCACCGCGATGTTTTCCGTTACCATGACGGTAGGCATCCCTGTTGATGCCCATATCGCCACCCTGCGCGGCAATTTCCTCGACTACTGCGACGACCTGAATCTGGATGCGAGCTTCGAGCCTGCGCGAGGATAATGCCGCACAACTTCCGGCTTGTCCGGTGAAACGATTCCATGGCCCTTAAAGCGACAATCTTCAAAGCGGTGCTGCAAATCGCCGACATGGATCGCAACTACTACCACGATCACGCGCTCACCATTGCCCAGCATCCATCGGAAACCGAAGAGCGCATGATGGTGCGTTTGCTGGCGTTTGCGCTGCATGCCAATGAGAGTTTGGCGTTCGGCAAAGGACTGAGCACCGACGACGAACCCGACCTGTGGCAAAAAGACCTGACCGGCATCATCGAAACCTGGATCGACGTCGGCCTTCCCGAAGAAAAATTGATCCGCAAGGCCTGCGGTCGCGCCCGGCAGGTATTTATTTATAGCTATGGTGGCCGTGGCGCCGACATTTGGTGGAACCAGAACAAGAGCAAGCTCGAACGGCTCGGCAATCTGACCGTGATCAACCTGTCTGAGGCGTCAAGTCATGGTCTGGCGAAGATGGCGCAACGCAACATGCAGGTGCAATGCACCATCCAGGATGGGGAAATCTGGATGGCCGATCAGGAGGGAACAACGCAAATTGAGTTGACGGTAGCCAAGAGTCGATCCGTCGCTTCACGTTGATGCTGCGTTCGGGGCAACCAGATTAGGGTTATTCGGCAGTTGAAGATGGGTTTTCTTGAGCCGGTGGCTGATCCGGGTTCGTCGCGGGCTGAGCGCTGTCGTCACTCTGTTTGCGCTGTCTTTTTTCTTCCTGCTTCTTCTTTTTTGCCAACTCTTTTTGACGCTTTTCGTACTGAAAATTAGGTTGTGCCACTTTGTCGCCCTTTTTAGCCTGGATTATTCATAAAAACGGCAGAAATCACTGTGCCCATGCCGAATTCTACCCCACTTCGCTCGAAGAAACGTTTGAGTTAAGGAGTTTTGCCTGCTCAGCCCTCCAGTCCTTTCTTCAGCAATTCGGCTACTACCTCATTTAATCCGGTTTGGCGCGTTTGCGCCAATGCCTGAATCTGCTTTATCAGATCGCTGTTGAGCTTGATGGCGAAGGGCACCAGGCCGAGTGCCTGATCGAGCTTGCGCTGCTCGCGCCGGTCTACGGTTGGCGTCGTTTCCTTGCCGGAACAACCGGGTATGCCGGCCTGCTTCATTTGGCTGTTGATCTTTAAACCAATATTTTTTTCCAGGTCAGTTCTTTTCACGGTTTCCTATCCTTGTTGAATTGAAGTGCGGCACCCGAAAATAAAAAGGCCGCCTTTTATTTTCTTACGGGCATTTCGGCCCCCCTTCAAATGCGGCACAAGGTACTATAGCAGAACACTTCTTGATGAGAGGATTCCCTCATGCTCCATTGGGCCGACTACCTGAAAATATTCATGGCGCTGGTGATTATCGTCAATCCCGTCAGCGCGCTGCCGCTGTTCGTCAGCATGACTGCCGACAACACTGAAGCGGAAAAGAGAAATATCGCACGCATCGCCAGTTTTTCAGTGGCGGTGGTGCTGGTTTTGGCAGCACTGATCGGCGAGCCGATTCTGGCCATCTTCGGTATTACCATCGCATCGTTCAAAGTCGGCGGTGCAATCCTGATCCTGCTGATGGCCATTTCCATGATGCATGCCGCACCCAACCGGGAAAAACAGACGCCCGAAGAAGCCAGGGAGGCCATAGAAAAAGAAAACATCGCCGTGGTGCCGCTGGCCATCCCCCTGCTGTCTGGCCCCGGTGCGATTTCCACCACCATCGTCTACGCCACGGAGCGCTCATCACCGGCACATCTTGGCATGATCATCCTGTGCTGCCTGCTGGTGGCGCTGGCGGCTTGGCTGGCGCTCAGGCTCGCCACGCCGGTCAGCAAATGGCTGGGGGAAACCGGGGTGAATATTGCGATACGCTTAATGGGCTTACTGCTGGCGGCGGTCGCGGTGGAGATATTGGCGAGCGGGCTGGTGGTTCTGCTGCCGGGGTTGAGGTAGTGCAAGAGAACAAGCCCTGAATTTTCCGGATACCCGTTTTTTCATGCAGCATCCTCCGCTGCGGCTACCTGCAAATTTTGCTACATTCCCTGGCGCAGCCGCCGTGCGGTATCCTCGTCGCGTGCGGCGTCGATTTCCCGCATCACACCGTTCAAGTCGGCTGGTTTTTCGCTGCGTTTGAAGCGACCGGTCAGTTCGATTTCGGGATGTAGTTCGCCGCTCTCGTAAAGCGCCCAGATTTCCTTGCCATAGTCAGTGGCGCGCAGTTCGGGAGCGAAACGACCGAAATAGGCCGCCAGGTTATCGACATCCCGTTCCAGCATGGCGCAGGCGTGGTTGTTGCCAGCCGCGTTAACGGCTTGCGGCAGGTCGATGATGACCGGGCCGTCGCTATCGACCAGCACGTTGTATTCGGACAGGTCGCCGTGGATGATTCCCGCGCAGAGCATGCGCACGACCTGGGTGATGAGGCTGCGGTGATATTTCCGGGCTTGTTCCTCGGTCAGCACCAGATCGTTGAGCCGTGGCGCGGCGTCGCCGTTATCATCGGTCACCAGCTCCATCAGCAACACGCCCTCGTGGAAATTATACGGCTGCGGCACGCGCACCCCGGCGGCGGCAAGCCGATACAGGGCATCCACCTCGGCGCTTTGCCAGGCCGCTTCCTGTTCTTTTCGCCCATATTTGGAGCCCTTCTCCATGGCGCGGGCCTGGCGGCTGTTCTTTACCTTGCGTCCTTCGGTATAGCTGACGCTCTGGCGGAAGCTGCGCTTGTTGGCTTCCTTGTAAACCTTGGCGCAGCGGACATCGTCGCCGCACTGCACGACAAACACCATCGCCTCCTTGCCGCTCATGAGCTGGCGCAGGACTTTGTCGACGAGGCCGTCCTCGACCAGCGGTTCAAGTCTTTTCGGGATTTTCATGGGTGCGATATTTGCAAGGAAGAGAAGGCTTTCAATATCTTGTTTTAACGGATTTTAATGCTGTTTAATTAAATCACGCCGCTCTCTTTTAGTTCGCTTTTCAGATAAGCGTAATAAATCGGCGCCGCAACCAGTCCCGGCAGGCCGAAGGCGGCTTCCATCACCAGCATGGCGGTCAGCAGTTCCCATGCCTTGGCCTTGATTTGCGATCCGACGATCTTGGCGTTGAGGAAGTATTCCAGCTTGTGGATGCCGACCAGAAACAGCAGCGATGCCGCCGCCAACTGGAAGGAGTGGCCGAGGCTGACGATGACGATGGCGGTGTTTGACATGATGTTGCCGATGATCGGGATCAGGCCAGTGATGAAGGTAACCACGATCAGGGTGGCGGCAAAGGGCAGCTTGACGCCGGCCAGCGGCAGCACGACACCCAGATAAATCCAGGTGAAGAAGGCGTTGATGGCGGCGATTTTTACCTGGGCGAAGACGATGTCGCCGAAGGCGGCGCTGAATTTGGCGGTGCGCCCGGTCAGCGCGACGACGAAGGGTTTACGGATTTCGATGGCGACCATTTCATGGAGCGAAAGCATGGCGCCGATGATCATGCCGATCAGCACGTGGGCCAGGGTATGGCCGGCTTCCTTGCCCATTAGTTGCAGTTCGCCGGAGTGTTCGCGCAGCCAGATGGCAAGGTGGGTTTTAAATTCTTCCGCATCGCGCGGCATGGCGCTGTAAATCCATTCGGGCAGGGCGGCGCGCGACGATTCCAGGATTTCGGCCAGTTTTTCCATGAATGGGGCAAGCCCGCCGCTTTCGCTGTGGTGCAGGAAGGTGCGCATGCCGATGGCGCTTGTCACCAGCAGGGTGATGATCAGCGTGGAAACCAGGACGACCGCCAGAATTTTGGCGTTTCTGCCGGACAGTCGAGTGATGGCAAGCCGGGTCGCGGTGAGGTGAACCAGGTGGTAAACCAGCAGGCCGGCGATCAGCGGGGGCAGCAGGTGGAGCTTGAGCGCCAGGAACAGGAACAGGGCGGTTAGCAGCCAGGCGGCGTGACGATAAGTCAGGGTTTCGTTCATATTGGGTGGTTGCGACAGGTCGAATACGGCCATTATCGCCTGAAACGGTAAAACCTGCATGGGAGCGGAGTTATTCTTGTAAATCAGGAAATTCACCCCATATATAAGCAGCGTTGTTTCATCGTTATTTCATGGGCAATTGAGATATAATCTTGTTTTTCGGAGGGTGCTATGCCAATTTACGAATATCGTTGTTCTTCCTGCGGTTTCCAGAAAGAATTTATCCAGAAAATGAGCGATGCCCCGCTCACCGCCTGCCCTGAATGCAAGCAGGAAACTTTCGCCAAGATGCTGTCCGCCGCCGGCTTTCAGCTCAAGGGTAGCGGCTGGTATCAGACCGATTTCAAGAACGCCAAGCCCAAGGAAGAGCCGAAGCCTGCGCCTGCCTGCGGTAGCGGTGGATGTGGTGGCTGCCCCGTATAAATGATCAAGAAATACTTTATCACCGGCCTGCTGATCTGGGTGCCGCTGGGCATTACGGTGTGGGTGCTGAATCTGCTGATCGGCAGCATGGATCAGAGCCTGCTGCTGCTGCCGCAGCGCCTGAGGCCGGAAAACTGGCTGGGAATGTCCCTGCCCGGGGTGGGCGCGATACTGACCATCGCGGTGATTTTTCTGACCGGCGTGCTGACCGCGAACATCGTCGGCCAGCGCCTCGTGCGCTTCTGGGAGGGCGTGCTGGCGCGCATTCCGGTGGTGAAGTCGATCTACTACAGCGTCAAGCAGGTCAGCGATACGCTGTTTTCCGGCAACGGCGAAGCCTTCCGCAAGGTATTGCTGGTGCGTTATCCCCACCCGGAAGCCTGGTCGCTGGCATTTCAGACCGCCGTTCCAAGGGGCGTGGCGCCGAAGCTTGAGGGCGAGTATGTGGGGGTGTTCATTCCCACCACGCCCAGCCCGGTCAACGGCTTCTATTTCTTTGTGCGGAAGATCGACACCATTGAAGTCAACATCAACGTGGACGATGCGCTCAAGTATATCGTTTCCATGGGGGTGATGGCGTCTACCGACAAGGAATCGCCTGCCAAGGTTTATGCAGGCAACTAGGATTATCCGAATTTTCCGTTTTTCTTCCCCTATCAACAAGATTCTAAAAATTGGATTGTAAGTATGCGAACCCATTATTGCGGCGACGTCAACAGTAGCCACCTGCAGCAAACCGTTACCCTGTGCGGCTGGGCGCATCGCCGCCGCGACCATGGCGGGGTGATCTTCATCGACCTCAGGGATCGGCAGGGGCTGGTGCAAGTGGTGTGCGACCCGGATCGCGCCGAGACTTTTGCTACCGCAGAAGCCATTCGCAGCGAGTTCGTGCTGAAAATCACCGGCCTGGTGCGTCGCCGCCCGGAAGGCACGATCAACCCCAATCTCTCTACCGGCGAGATCGAGGTGCTGGCGCAAGAGATCGAGATTCTTAATGCGTCTGCGCCGATCCCGTTCCAGCTCGATGATGAAAACCTCAGCGAGAACGTGCGCCTGACGCACCGTTATCTCGACCTGCGCCGCCCGGCGATGCAGAAGAACATGATGCTGCGCTATCAGGTGTCCAAGGCGCTGCGCCTGGCGCTCGACGCGCAGGGTTTTATCGAAGTGGAAACGCCGATGCTGACCCGCTCCACGCCCGAAGGCGCGCGCGACTACCTGGTGCCGTCGCGCGTCCACCCCGGATTTTTCTACGCCCTGCCGCAGTCGCCGCAGCTGTTCAAGCAACTGCTGATGGTGTCCGGCTTCGACCGCTATTTCCAGATCGTCAAATGCTTCCGCGACGAGGACTTGCGCGCCGACCGCCAGCCCGAATTCACCCAGGTGGATATCGAGACCTCGTTCCTCACCGAGCAGCAGATCACCGCTATGGTCGAAGGCATGGTGCGCAGCCTGTTCAAGGGCGTGCTCAACGTCGATCTGCCTGATTTTCCACGCATGAGCTATGCCGAGGCAATGCGCCGCTACGGCTCGGACAAGCCCGACCTGCGCGTGACGCTGGAACTGACCGAGCTCACCGACGTAATGAAGGATGTCGATTTCAAGGTGTTCAGCGCCCCGGCGAATTCGCCGACCGGCCGCGTTGCTGCATTGCGCGTGCCGAAGGGCGGCGAGATCACGCGCGGCGAGATTGATGCCTACACCCAGTTTGTTTCCATTTACGGTGCCAAGGGTCTGGCTTACATCAAGGTCAACGATGTCGCCAAGGGGCGCGAAGGCTTGCAGTCACCGATCGTCAAAAACCTGTCTGACGCTTCGCTGAAGGCGGTGATCGAGCGTACCGGTGCGACCGACGGCGACCTGATTTTCTTCGGTGCCGACAAGGCCAAGGTGGTGAACGAGGCGCTCGGTGCGCTACGCGCCAAGATCGGCCATGAGCGCGGCTTTGCCGAGGGTGCTTGGAAGCCGTTGTGGGTGGTCGATTTTCCGATGTTCGAATACGATGAGGAAGGCAATCGCTGGCAAGCGCTGCACCACCCCTTCACCGCTCCGGCTGAAGGCCACGAAGAGCTGCTGTCGAGCGACCCCGGCAAAGCGCTGTCGAAAGCTTACGATTTCGTGCTGAACGGATGGGAAATCGGCGGCGGTTCGATCCGTATTCACCGCCAGGAAGTGCAGTCCACGGTGTTTCGTGCGCTCAACATCAGCGCCGAGGAAGCTCAGGAGAAATTCGGGTTCCTGCTCGAAGCGCTGCAATTCGGCGCGCCGCCCCACGGCGGTCTGGCGCTCGGACTGGATCGGCTGGTCACGATGATGGCCGGCGCCGAATCGATTCGCGACGTGATCGCCTTCCCCAAGACCCAGCGCGCTTCCTGCCTGCTCACCAGTGCGCCAAACGCAGTGGACGAAAAACAGTTGCGTGAATTACACATCCGCCTGCGCCAGCAAGTGCAGACCCAGGTCGAGGTGGAGAAAGGCTGATTTGCTTTAGTTAGGTGAATTTTGTGCCGAGGAGATGCTTATGCCGACCGTGAAACAAGAAGTGACATCTTTGCTGGACAGGTTGCCCGATAATAGTTCGTTGGAAGATGTTCAATATCACCTCTTCGTGATCGAGAAAATTCGGCGCGGTTTGGAGCGGGCGGAAGCGGAGGGAAAATTGCCTCAGTCTCAGGTGGAAGAACGGCTGAGTAAATGGCTGGTCAATCCTTAGTCTGGTCGCCGGAAGCGCTGGAAGATGTGGAAGCCATCGCCGCCTATATAGCACGCGATTCGGCTTTTTACGCTGCGGCAGTAGTCGAAAGACTGCTGGCTACCGCAGCGGAGTTACCCTCATTTCCGGAAGCAGGTCGGGTTGTACCGGAATTGGGTGAGTATTCCATAAGGGAACGTTTCGTTTACAGCTATCGCCTTATTTATTGCTTGCAGCCGGGTGAAATCCTGGTCGTAGCCGTGATTCATGGCAGAAGACTGCTGGAATCGGCAATCGAGGGCAGGCTGCCCGGAACTGAAGAGCACTCTTGACTGGCCACAAAATCCCGATCTCGGTACTGGTGGTGATCCACACCCCGGACCGGCAGGTGCTGTTGCTGGAGCGCGCCGATCACCCCGGTTACTGGCAGTCGGTGACGGGCAGCAGCGAGCAGGGCGAAAACCTGCGCCAGACCGCGGTGCGTGAAGTGCGCGAGGAAACCGGGCTGGATGCGGAAAAATATGCGCTGACCGACTGGGACTTGCAGTTCGATTTCGAGATTTTCGCCGAATGGCGCCATCGCTATGCGCCGGGCGTGACACACAATGCCGAGCATGTGTTCGGGCTGGAACTGCCGCAGCCGCTGCCGATCCAGATGGAGCCGCGCGAACATCTGAATTTCATCTGGCTGCCGCATGAGGCAGCGGTGAAAAAAGTTTTTTCCTGGAGCAATGCGGCAGCGATTGAGCGTTTGTATTCTGCGCCGGATTCAGGGTAATCGCACTACATGGGCCCCCCCTTTTGCAAAGGGGGAAGCTGGCAGATTAAAGTGGTAAAATGTCCGCGCTTTTTCCTCAATATGAATGGATTTTCGTCCCATGCAAATCGTTTGCCTAGATCTTGAAGGCGTACTCGTTCCCGAGATATGGATCGCCTTTGCCGAACGTACCGGCATCCCCGAGCTGCGCCTGACTACCCGCGACGAGCCCGATTACGACAAGCTGATGAAGTACCGCCTCGGCATCCTGGCCGAGAAGAAACTCGGGCTGCCCGATATCCAGCAGGTGATCGCCGGCCTGGCACCGATGCCGGGCGCGCGCGAGTGCCTCGACTGGCTGCGCAACCGCTTTCAGGTGGTGATCCTGTCCGATACCTTCTACGAATTCGCCATGCCGCTAATGAAGCAACTGGGCTGGCCCACCTTGTTCTGCCACCGCATGGAAGCCGACGACAAGGGCATGCTGGTGAATTACCACCTGCGCATGCCGGAGCAGAAGCGGGAATCGGTGAAGGCCTTCAAGGCGCTCAATTTCAGGACGATTGCGGCGGGCGATTCCTACAACGACACCGCGATGCTGGCCGAGGCCCATGCCGGCATTTTGTTCCGTCCGCCGGAAAATGTGGTGCGAGAGTTTCCCCAGTTCCCGGTGACGATGGATTACGAGGCGCTCAAAGCGGCGATCCTTGAAGCCAGTGGCCGCATCGGTGAATAAAGAAACGCCATCATCATGCCTTTGAAAAACACCTCGTCTGCCGCATTGCCTTTTTCCGGCTACCAGTCGTTGCCGGACGAGGTGTGCCAGCAGCGCATCCTGGCGGCCAAGGAAAAGTTGGGCAAGCGGCTGGTGATGCTGGGCCACCACTACCAGCGTTCCGACGTATTCCAGCATGCCGATTTCACCGGCGATTCGCTCAAGCTGTCGCGTCTCGCCGCCAATTCCGCAGCGGATTACATTGTGTTTTGCGGCGTCCACTTCATGGCCGAAGTGGCGGACATCCTGTCGCGCCCCGAGCAAATTGCTATCCTGCCGGATCTGTCCGCAGGCTGTTCAATGGCGGATATGGCGACGCTGGCGCGGGTCGAACGGGCCTGGCGCGAACTGAAAGCGGTGTGCGACCCCGATACGACCTTCACCCCGGTGACCTACATCAATTCGGCGGCTGACCTGAAAGCTTTCTGCGGCGAGCATGGCGGCATCGTCTGCACTTCCAGCAACGCCACCAAAATTCTGGAATGGTCGTTTGCCCAGCGCGAAAAAGTGCTGTTTTTTCCCGACCAGCATCTGGGGCGCTGGAGCGGGCACAAGATGGGCATCCCGCTCGACGAAATGGTGCTGTGGGACTGGGATCAGCCGCTCGGCGGCCTTACCCCGGAGCAGATCAGGAAGGCCAGAATTATCCTGTGGAACGGGCTATGCTCGGTACACATGATGTTCCAGCCGTCCCATATCCGGCGCTTTCGTCAGGAACATCCGGACGGCTTCGTGATCTCCCACCCGGAATGCAGCTTCGAGGTGTGCGAACTGTCGGATTTCGTCGGCTCCACCGAAACCATCATCAAGACCGTCACCGAGGCCAAGCCCGGCACGCGCTGGCTGGTGGGCACCGAGCTGAACCTGGTGAACCGCCTGGCGGAGCAATTCAAGGGTGAAGGCAAGGTCGTCCAGTTCATGGCCTCGACCGTATGCATGTGCTCGACCATGGCGCGCATCGACCCGCAGCACTTGGCCTGGTGCCTGGAAAATCTGGTTGCCGGCCATGTGGTGAACCAGATCAAGGTGCCGGACGAAGAAGCCGAGCTGGCGCGAGTGGCGCTGCAACGCATGCTGGATGCTTCCTAAAACGCCATGACCCAGGCGATCCGGATCGTCACCTATAACATCCACAAGGGGTTTTCCCAGTTCAATCAGCGCATGGTGCTGCACGACTTGCGCGACCAGTTGCGCGGCATTCATGCCGACCTGGTTTTCCTGCAGGAAGTCGTGGGCGCGCACGATCTCCATGCGGAGAAGCACGAGAACTGGCCCGAAACTTCCCAATACGAATTTCTCGCCGATTCCATCTGGCAGGATTTTGCCTATGGCAAGAATGCGGTTTATCCCGCAGGGCACCACGGCAACGCAATCTTGAGCCGCTTTCCGATTGTTAGTACGGAAAACGTCGATGTTTCGGCCCACCGCTTCGAGCAGCGCGGCTTGCTGCACATCGAAGTAAATATGCCGGGCTGGGATGAAACCCTGCATTGCGTGTGTGTTCACTTTGGGCTGTTTTCCAAAGGGCGGCGTGTGCAGTTGTCGGCATTGCGCGACCGGATCGAGAGTCTGGTTCCGCCTCATGCGCCTTTGATCATTGCCGGCGATTTTAACGACTGGCGCAGCGAGGCCTGCGATACCCTGGCTCACAAGATGCACCTGAAAGAGGTGTTTGGGGCGATCAGGGGCAAGCCCGCCTGTAGTTACCCGGCAGCGCTGCCCCTGTTCAGGCTTGACCGAATTTACGTGCGAGGCTTGCGTGTGACCGCCGCCGAGGTGCATAGCGGCAAGCCGTGGTCGAAAATTTCCGATCACGCCGCGCTGTCCGCCATCGTCCACCGGGCATGATGCGGCTGGTATCCGGGAACAGCCTGACCCTCCTGAGGAGCGGAGCGGAATATTTCCCGGCGTTAGAAGCCGCCATCGACCGCGCGCACCGCGAAATTTTTCTGGAATCGTATATTTACGAATACGACGAAACCGGCCAACGGGTCAGCGAAGCGCTGAAACGGGCGGCATCGCGGGGCGTGACCGTGCATCTGCTGCTCGACGGCTTCGGTTCAAGAACGCTGCCGGAAGCCGTCATCGATGATCTGTGCGCGGCCAGAGTACAGCTCCTGTTCTATCGCCGCGAAATTTCCCCCTGGACACTCAAGCGCCACAGGCTGCGTCGGCTGCACCGCAAGATCGCGGTGATCGACACTCGCATCGCGTTTGTCGGCGGCATCAACGTGATCGACGACATGGACGCGCCCGGCCAGATTCCGCCGCGCTTTGATTATGCGGTTGCGGTCGAGGGCCCGTTGCTGGCCGAAATTCACCAGTCGGCAAAACAGCTCTGGACGCAAGTCGCCCGGCTACAGCTTCGCCGCTACCCCTGCCGGAAACAGCGCAATCCGCTGTGCCTGGCGCCGCGCGGCAGTATCGAGGCGGCCTTCGTCAGGCGCGACAATATCCGCCACCGGCACGATATTGAAAATGCGTACCTCGACGCCATCGTCGCGGCCAGAGAGGAAATCATCATCGCCAATGCCTATTTCCTGCCCGGTCGCCGTTTCCGGCAGGCCTTGGTTCAGGCCGCCGTGCGTGGGGTGCGGGTGGTGCTGCTGTTGCAGGGACGAGTGGAGTATGCCCTGCTGCACTATGCTTCACGCGCCCTGTATGGCGTCCTGCTCGACGCAGGCATCGAAATCTACGGCTATCACAAGAGTTTCCTGCACGCCAAAGTGGCGGTGATCGACAGGAACTGGGTCACCGTGGGTTCTTCCAATATCGATCCGTTTAGCCTGATGCTGGCGCGGGAAGCCAATATCGTGGCGCTCGACAATGAATTTGCCGCTACGCTCAGGGAGAGCCTGCTACAGGCAGTCGGCGAGGGCGCGCACCAGGTCGCCCCCGAGCGCTGGCATCAGCAACCGCTATACAGCCGGTTCCTGACATGGGCGAGCTACGGCATGGTGCGCTTCCTGATGGGAGTGGCCGGGTATGCGCGGCGTTATGAGGAAAGCTGAGCGCCTTTATCTGATAGGGGTGAAAATGCTAATATCCAACCTTTGCAAAGAATACCGAGGACGTCATGGCAGGTCATAGCAAGTGGGCGAACATCAAGCACAAGAAAGCCGCGACGGACGCCAAGCGCGGCAAGATATTTACCCGGCTGATCAAGGAAATTACCGTCGCCGCCAGGATGGGCGGCGGCGATATTTCGTGTAATCCACGCCTGCGGTTGGGCGTGGACAAGGCGTATGAAAACAATATGCCGAAGGAGAACGTCGAGCGCGCCATCAAGCGCGGCACCGGCGACCTCGAGGGCGTGAATTACGAAGAGCTGCGCTATGAGGGCTATGGCCCGGCGGGTGCGGCGGTGATGGTGGATTGCCTGACCGACAACAAGACCCGCACCGTGGCCGATGTGCGCCACGCTTTCGCCAAGAATGGCGGCAACCTCGGCACCGACGGCTCGGTCGCGTTCATGTTCAAGCACTGTGGGCAAATGCTGTTCGCCCCCGGCACGGACGAGGACAAGCTGATGGAAGCGGCGCTGGAAGCCGGCGCAGAGGACGTGGTGACGAACGACGACGGCAGTATCGAGGTGATCACCGATCCGTACGGCTTCGCCGCCGTCAAGGAAGCGCTGACCAAGGTCGGGTTTCAGGCGGAGCTCGGCGAAGTGACCATGAAACCGGCCAATGAGGCCGAACTCACCGGCGACGATGCGATAAAAATGCGCAAGCTGATCGACGCGTTGGAAAGCCTCGACGATGTGCAGGAGGTTTATACCACCGCCGTCATGGACGAGGAATAGACAATCCGTATTCTCGGCATAGACCCCGGCTTGCGTGTGACGGGTTTTGGTTTGATTGAAAAAACCGGTCAGCAGTTGGTTTATGTCGCCAGTGGCTGCATCCGCACCCCGAGCGGAGAACTGCCGCAACGGCTGAAAGTGATTGTCGAAGGACTGGCCGAGGTGATTGCTACTTATAGCCCGGCGCAGGTGGCGGTGGAAAAGGTGTTCGTCAACGTTAACCCGCAGTCCACGTTGCTGTTGGGACAGGCGCGCGGCGCGGCGATTTGCGCGGCGATTCTGAAGGATTTGCCGGTGGCGGAATACACCGCCTTGCAGGTGAAGCAGGCCGTGGTCGGGCATGGCAAGGCCGCCAAGGAGCAGGTGCAGGAGATGGTCAAACGCCTGCTGCATCTCGAGGGCGACCCCCAAGCCGATGCGGCGGATGCGCTGGCGTGCGCCATCTGTCACGCCCATGGCGGACAGGGATTGGGCAAACTGGCTACTGCCGGGTTCCGCATGAAAAATGGAAGGCTGGTTAGGTGATGTTAGCCGTTAGTGCAAAAGTTGTTTGTCGGGTAAAAGTACGGAAATGAAATCCGTGGATTTTTTCTCCGGTGCGGGCGGATTGACTTGTGGTCTGCAAATGGCGGGGTTTGAGTCCATTCTGGGCTCTGATATTCATCCCGTTTATGCGGAAACATTCGCCAAAAACAATCCAAAAACACATGTAATCACTGACGATATTCGCGAATTATCCGAGCACGACATTCTTGAATTAACGGGATTAAAGCCGGGTGAATTGGATTTGATCGCGGGGGGGCCACCCTGTCAGGGCTTTTCAATCAATGCGCCCATAAGAACGCTGGACGATCAGAGAAATAACTTGTTCAAGGAATATTTAAGGATTGCCGACATTCTTCATCCCAAGGCAATTCTGATTGAGAATGTCCCAGGCTTGGTTTCTTTGGGTAAGGGTACGGTAGTCGATGCCATCTATAAACATCTGGAGGGGATGGGGTACACCGTTGCTCACAAGATTCTGTTCGCGGGTCATTATGGAATTCCTCAAATGCGTTTCAGGACTATCTTTATTGCCCTTCGCGACGGCGGAAAAATCGAGTTTCCAGAACCCACTCATGATGCGCGTGCGGTAGCTAATTTTGCCGGGGCAAAAGAGCTATGCTTGCAAATACACCCTCTTTTTTCACAGCATTTACTGAGTCAGGCAACAGTATGGGATGCCATTTCAGACTTGCCGGAGCTTGTTCCGGGACAGGCGATACACGGCGCTGAATATTCAGTTGATCCACAGTCAGACTTGCAAAGGATACTTCGGGAAGGTTCGGAAAGAATTTATAACCACGCGTGTGCAAAGTTGGGATCGGCAAATCTTGATAGGCTGAAATACATTCCGCAAGGAGGGAGCTGGCGAGATATTCCTCATGAAATGTTACCAGAGGGCTTAAAGCGCGCCCGGAGGAGCGATCATACGAAGCGTTATGGAAGGCTGCATCCCGACGCGCTTTGTTCAACTATTCTGACAAAATGCGATCCCCATTGGGGTAGTTTTTTCCATCCGACGCAGGATCGCGCGATTTCTGTCCGCGAAGCGGCAAGAATCCAATCTTTCCCGGACAGGTATCTATTTACAGGCAATCTTACCCAGCAGTTTGAACAGGTAGGTAATGCGGTTCCACCGCTGATGGCGAAAGCCATTGGCGAAAAAATCAAACAACTGATTGCGTAAAAATGGGCCAAAAAAATCCCCGTAGTTTGATCGAGGTGTTCGGCCACGCGCCCAATGACATCACATCGAAAGCCAGAAAATTCTGGGGTTTGAATGCGTGCCCATTTATTGGCCGTGCTTGTAGCAAGTTCGATCACACGAACACGATTTGTTATGGAACCTGTTCGGTTTCCAACGCGGGGCAAGATGTTATCATCTGCCCCAATCGTTTGTATGCAAACAATTACGAAACGATCAGGCATGTGTCAGAGGATGTGTTCGGCAAGCTTCCGTTCATGCTGTTCGATGAATATCTCAAGAAGGCAAGCAACTCACTCAATTGCGTTGTCGCATTGGGCCAGAACTCCGGCAGGGAAGTTAAGCTGAGCAAAATGAGCATGGATTGGGTGCTTGCCCACATCAAAAACGGCAAATTGATAGAATACGTTGGCATCGAGGTTCAGAGCATAGACATTACCGGAAACTACCGCGATGCATGGTATGCAGCGCGGGACAAAAAACCGATCATCCCCCCGTCCGCTCATGGTTTGAATTGGGCCAATGTTCATAAGCGGCTGATGCCGCAAATTATTCGCAAAAGTCTTGTTTATTCGAAATCGGCACTTGTAAAAAACGGCTTGTTTTTCATCGTGCCAGAGCCTGTTTACCAGCGTTTTGAAGAAATTATTGGTTCGGACATACCCACCGTAGATGTGCCGGGTAAAGACATCATTACGGTCTTAACCTACGATTTGGGTGATCCTGTTCCGCCGGGGCAGGTAAGAAGACTGGTCAGGAACAGAGTCGTTCGATTCAAGCTGGCTGAGTTTTCGGCCAGATTTATCTCAGGGCCAAATCTACCCGCGGGGAATGAGCTTGATAACAAGATTCGTCAAATATTGGACATCAAATGATAGGCCGACTGACTGGCATCCTGCTGGAAAAAAATCCGCCGCAGATTTTGCTGGATGTGGGCGGTGTCGGCTACGAGATCGACGTGCCGATGAGCACTTTCTACAACCTTCCCGCCCTCGGCGAGAAGATCGCGCTGCACACCCAGTTGATCGTGCGCGAGGATGCGCACCAGCTTTTCGGTTTCGCCACCCAGGATGAGCGCGCTGCTTTTCGGCAGCTGCTCAAGATCAGCGGCGTCGGGCCGAAGTTGGCGCTGACTATCCTCAGCGGCATGTCGGTTGCCGAATTGTCGCAGGTTGTCGCCGCCCAGGAAGTGGGGCGGTTGACCAAAATTCCCGGCATCGGCAAGAAGACCGCCGAGCGTTTGCTGCTGGAGCTGCGCGACAAGCTGCCGGGCGCGGCGGCGGCTTTGCTGTCGTCCGGAGCCGGGTATGCGCCGGTGGCGCGCAACGACGTGCTCGAGGCGCTGCTGGCGCTGGGCTACAATGAGCGCGAAGCGGGCTGGGCGATCAAGCAGTTGCCAAACGATTTGAATGTTTCCGACAGCATCCGCCAGGCACTTAAATTGTTATCCGCCAAAGCATGATCGAAACCGACGATCTCAAGGCCGGCAGCCGCCTGATCTCCGCCGAACCGATTTCATTCCGGGAAGAAGCCGCAGAACGCGCGCTGCGTCCCAAGCTGCTGGAGGAATACGTCGGCCAGGAAAAGGCGCGCGAACAGTTGGAAATATTCATCCAGGCGGCCCGCGGTCGCAGCGAGTCGCTCGATCACGTGCTGCTGTTCGGACCGCCGGGGCTGGGCAAGACCACTCTGGCGCACATCATCGCCCGCGAAATGGGGGTCAATTTGCGTCAGACTAGCGGCCCGGTACTGGAGCGCCCCGGCGACCTTGCCGCGCTGCTGACCAACCTGGAACCGAACGACGTTTTGTTCATCGACGAGATTCATCGTCTTTCCCCGGTCGTCGAGGAAATCCTCTACCCGGCGCTGGAAGATTTTCAGCTCGACATCATGATCGGCGAAGGGCCGGCGGCGCGTTCGGTGAAGCTCGACCTGCCGCCCTTCACGCTGGTCGGCGCCACCACTCGTGCCGGCATGTTGACCAACCCGCTGCGCGACCGTTTCGGCATCGTGGCGCGGCTGGAGTTTTACACTCACGGTGAGTTGCAACAGATCGTGGCGCGTTCGGCGCGGTTGATGGAAGTCGAGCTGTCTGATGACGGCGCGGCGGAACTCGCGAAACGCTCTCGCGGTACGCCCCGAATCGCCAACCGGTTGTTGCGCCGGGTGCGCGATTACGCCGAGGTCAAGGCGGATGGCAAGGTGACGCGGGGTGTGGCGGATGCCGCGCTGATCATGCTCGACGTGGACAAGGTCGGGCTCGATATGATGGACCGCAAGCTGTTGCAGGCGGTACTGGAAAAATTCGGCGGCGGGCCGGTCGGAGTGGAAAACCTGGCGGCGGCGATCGGCGAGGAACGCGATACCATCGAGGATGTGCTGGAGCCTTACCTGATCCAGCAGGGCTATCTGATGCGCACCCCGCGCGGACGGGTGGCAACGCAAATGGCTTACCTGCATTTCGGTCTGGCGGCGCCCAAGTCATTGTCCGGCGATCTGTGGGGGAGTTCGCAATGATTGGCGATTGTCAGGCGGCTGTCAGAATCACCCTTTATTCTGCTACCCGGTTATGCTGGAGGCAGAATGGGTGAGTATGCTGGGGGTGGGACTTTTACCTGGCCAGTACGTGTTTACTACGAAGACACCGATTCAGGTGGCGTGGTGTATTACGCCAACTACCTCAAGTTCATGGAGCGCGCCCGCACTGAATGGCTGCGCGCACAGGGCTTCGAGCAGACGGAATTGTTACGCGACCATGCGGTAATTTTCGTGGTGCGGGCAGTGCAGATAGAGTATCTTCGCCCTGCGAAATTCAACGATCTGCTGATGGTAAGTGTTTGCTTCCATCAGGCTGGCCGTAGCTGGATCGAACTGGATCAGACGGTGGCGTGTTCCGAAGGGGGTAGCGGCGCATCAGTGAAGGCGCGGGTCAAGATTGTTTGCGTCAATGGGGAAACCTTCAAGCCGGTACAGATTCCTGTCCCGGTTAGAGAGAAATTTGAAAGGATATCGTGAACGTAACGCATGACCTGTCTTTTTTGAGCCTGATTACCAACGCCAGCGTGCTGGTGCAATTGGTTCTGCTGGTTCTGTTATTAGCCTCGGGGTTGTCCTGGTATTTTATTTTCGGCAAGCTGTTTGCCATTCGTGCCGCGATAAGCGAGGCGGATAAATTCGAGGATGAATTCTGGAGCGGCGCCGATCTCAACAACCTGTACCAGCGCGTCAGTTCCGGGCGGACGCAGGTGGTGGGGATGGAAAAGATTTTCGAGGCCGGTTTCCGGGAATTTCTCAAGCTCAAGCGGCAGGGGCGGATGGACATCGCGGTGATCATGGAAGGCACCCGTCGCGCCATGCGCGCAGCCTGCCAGCGTGAGCTGGATGCGCTCGAACAGCACCTCGCTTTTCTCGCCTCGGTCGGCTCGGTCAGCCCTTATATCGGGCTGTTCGGCACGGTGTGGGGCATCATGAATGCGTTTCGCAGCCTCGCTAACGTGGTGCAGGCAACCCTGGCGCACGTCGCGCCGGGCATTGCCGAAGCGCTGATTGCCACGGCGATGGGCTTGTTCGCCGCGATTCCGGCGGTGCTCGCCTACAACCATTTCTCTCATGACGTGGATCGGCTGGCGACTCGCTTCGACAGCTTCATGGAGGAGTTCTCCAATATTCTGCAAAGGCAGGCCAACACATGACGCGCCGTCCCCGCCGCTTCATGAACCAGATCAACGTCGTGCCTTATATCGACGTGATGCTGGTGTTGCTGATTATTTTCATGGTTACGGCGCCGCTGGTTAATCCGGGGCAGATCGAGCTGCCTTCGGTGGGGCAGTCGCTCAAGCCGCCGGTAGCGCCGCTGGAAGTGGAGATTCGCACCGACAACAGCCTGCGTTTGCGTGACCGCGAAAAATCCACCGCTGAGCGCAAAGTCACGCTGGATGAACTGGTCGATGCAGTCAAGGAACAGCAGCAGCGCAACCCCGAGCAGGCCGTGGTGATTTCAGCGGATAAAAACGTGCGCTATGAAATGGTGCTGAATGTGATGGACAAGCTGCAAAGCAACCAGGTGAAGAAAGTCGGGTTGCTGGCGAAGCCCCGGGCTGGATAATGCCGCCGACAGATCGCAAGGAACCCGGCAGGAAGTGGGCAATTTTTTTAGCCATTCTGGTACACCTGATTTTTGTTGCAGTGCTGGTGTTCGGAGTTAGCTGGCAGACCAGGGAAGCCGGGCCGGTGATGGCAGAATTGTGGTCAAGCTTGCCTGCACCGGCGCAAAAAGTGGTGCCAAAGCCTGAACCGGCACCGGAACCCAGGCCGGAACCGAAACCCGAACCGAAGCCTGAGCCGAAGCCGGAGCCCAAACCGGAACCCAAAATAGAGCAACCCAAGCCGTCCAAGGTAGATATCGAACTCAAGGCGAAAGAAAAGGAAAAGAAGCTCAAGGAAGAGCAGAAAAAGCTCGAGGAACAGAAAAAAGCCGAGACGGAGAAACGCAAGCAAGCCGAGCTGAAGCACCAGGAAAAAGAAAAACAGAAACAGGAGCGGCTGGTGCAGGAGCAGCAGCGTGAGTCGATGCGTCAGCAGCAGGAGGCGACCAACGCCTTGGCACGGCAGCAGGCTTCAGCCCAGGCGCGGATGGAGGGCGACTACAAGGGGCGCATCAGGGACAAGATCAAGCGTTATATCATTGTCCCGCCGGATGTGCCGGGGAATCCCCAAGCCGAATTTGAGGTCACCCTGATGCCGAGCGGCGAAGTGCTGAACGCGAAGCTGACCCGCAGCAGCGGCAACCCGGCCTATGATAATGCCGTGGAGCGGGCCATCTATAAAGCGCAGCCCCTGCCTTTGCCGCCGGATGCTTCGCTGTTTGGCCGCTTCAGGGAACTGCAACTGAAATTTCGGCTCAACGAATAATTTAGGAATGGTTTGAAGGTGAGTGTAATGAGGTGTCAAAAATTGTTGGCGAAACGGGTACAAAGCTTTGTCGCGGCTTCCTTCCTGATGTTGGCTGGGCAGGCTAATGCGGCCCTGACCATCGAGATTGTCGGCAGCGGCGCTAACCAGATCCCGGTTGCGGTCGTGCCGTTTGCCGGTGAAAGCCAGTTGCCGCAGGCGATCACTGCCGTGGTCGCGGCGGATTTGCAGCGCAGCGGCCTGTTCAAAATAGTCGATCCCGCCGGGATAACGCCCGAACCGCATGAGCCGTCCGAGGTGAATTACCAGAACTGGCGTGCCCGCAGCGCCGAGGCGCTGGCGATCGGCAGCATCTTGCGACGTCCGGACGGCAAGCTGGAAGTGCGTTTCCGCCTGCTGGACGCGGTCAAGCAGGCGCAGCTTGCGGGCTATAGCTATGTTGTCGATGCCGCCCAGTTGCGTGCCACGGCGCACAAGATTGCCGACCTGATCTATGAGAAATTGACGGGCGATGTCGGCGTGTTCGGCACCCGCATCGCTTATATCGTCAAGAGCGGCAAGCACTATGAACTACAGGTGGCGGATGCGGATGGCTATGGCGCGCAGACGGTGCTGGCTTCCAGCGAACCGATCATTTCGCCGTCCTGGTCGCCGGACGGCACCAAGCTGGCCTATGTGTCGTTTGAGCGCAAAAAGCCGATTGTTTATATCCAGTCCCTGGTCAGCGGCCAGCGCCAGGTGCTGGCCCAGTTCAAAGGCAACAACAGTGCCCCGGCCTGGTCGCCGGACGGCAAGCAGCTTGCCATTGTGCTGACCAAGGACGGCAGTTCGCAAATTTACCTGATCAATGCCGACGGCAGCGGGGCGAAACGCTTGAGCTACAGTTCATCCATTGATACCGAACCCTGTTTTTCACCGGACGGCGCCTTTATTATTTTCACTTCCGACCGCGGCGGCAGTCCGCAGATATACCGTATGGCCGTTAGCGGTAATGGCGCGCAGCGCCTGACGTTCGAGGGCAATTACAATGTCTCCCCGCATTTCAGCCCGGACGGAAAAAGCTTCACATTTATCCAGCGTGCCAACGGCTCTTCCTTCAATGTGGCGTTGCAGGATATGGCGTCCGGCCAGGTGCAGGTGCTGACCGATACGCGTATGGATGAATCTCCCAGTTTCGCGCCCAACGGTAAAATGCTACTCTATGCCACTGAAATTGGTGGGCGCGGGATATTGGCCGCTGTTTCGAGCGATGGCCGGGTAAAGCAGCGGCTGTCCACCCAGTCTGGCGATGTGCGCGAGCCGGAATGGGGGCCGTTGTTGAAAAATCAGTAGGTTAACCGTTGTTCAATAAGGAGAAAAGAAATTGAATAAAATATTGTTTAGCACTTTGTTAGTTGCCCTGTTGGCCGGTTGCGCAGGGCAAGATGTAAAAGACCAGTCCAAGGCTGGAGTCGAGGACAGATCTGCTCAGCAGGGTGCCCAGACCGCGCCGTCGGATCAAAAGTCAGTCGGCGCCAACCCTTTGACAGATCCCAGCAACATTCTTTCCAAGCGCAGCGTTTTTTATGATTTCGACAAGTACGATGTCAAGAGCGAGTACAAGCCGCTGGTTGAAGCGCATTCCAAGTACCTGACCAGCCATAAGGACGCCAAGGTGGCCGTGCAGGGCAACTGTGACGAGCGCGGCAGCCGCGAGTACAACCTTTCCCTGGGCAACCGCCGCGCTGACAGCGTCAGGAAAGTGATGAACGTGCTGGGCGTATCGGACAGCCAGATCGAGACCGTCAGCTTTGGTGAAGAAAAGCCTCGCGCTACCTGCCATGACGAGTCTTGCTGGAAAGAGAATCGTCGCGCCGATATCGCTTATCAAGGCGAATAAACCATGCGTCGCCTCGCGCTTTTCCTGACCCTGTTTCTTGGCGGCATTTCGCTGTGTTCTGCCGGGCTGTTTTCGGACGACGAAGCCCACCAGAAAATTGCTGCGTTGCAGCAGCAGATACAGGGAATGGAGGGGCGCGTTGCGCAAATGGAGACGATTGCACAATCCCAGGGGGTGGGATTGCTGTCGCAACTGGATGCACTCAAGGCTGATCTGGCTACACTGCGCGGCCAGGTCGAAGTGCATACCCACGATATTGAAATCACGCAGAAGCGGCAACGCGATCTGTATGTCGATCTCGATAGCCGCCTGCGCAAACTGGAACGTGTCGGCGGGCCTGTTTCGGAAACACCGGCTCAGGATTCCGGTAAGCAGGTAGTCACCGACCCGGCACAGGTGGCCCCGGTTGTCGGCACAGATGCGGTTGATGAACCCCAGGAATATGATGCCGCTCTGGCGCTATTCAAGGCGGGAAATTATCAGGGCGCCATCGCCGGTTTTCAGCGTTTCATCAGCGTCCATCCCAATGGCCAGTTGGCGCCCAGTGCGCATTACTGGATCGGTAACTCTTACTTTAACCTGCGCGATTATAAAAATGCGATCGCCAGTCAGCAGAAACTGGTCAGCGAGTTTCCAGGCAGCGCCAAGGTGCCGGATGCCTTGCTGAATATTGCCAGTTGCCAGCAAGGGTTGGGCGATGCGGCAGCAGCGAGAAAAACGCTGGAAAGCATCGTGGCGAAATATCCGCTCAGCAATGCCGCGATTCAGGCAAAGAATCGCCTGACCAAGACCAAATAGCCAGTCAGTGCTCCTGCCCTCTCTGCGCGTCAACGAAGTATTTTATTCCCTGCAGGGTGAAACCAGCCGCGTCGGTTTGCCCACGGTGTTCGTCCGTCTGACCGGCTGCCCGCTGCGCTGCACCTACTGCGATACTTCCTACGCTTTTCAGGAAGGAGAAACCCGGACACTGCCGGAAATTCTCGCTGAGGTGGCGCAATATCGTGCGCGCTATGTCACGGTGACCGGCGGTGAGCCGCTGGCCCAGAAGAATTGCCTGACGCTGTTGCGACAGTTATGCGATGCAGGCTATTCGGTGTCGCTGGAAACCGGCGGCGCACTGGATATTTCCAAAGCCGATGCACGTGTTTCCCGGGTACTTGACATCAAGACACCGGGTTCGGGCGAGGTGGACAAAAACCGCTGGGAAAACCTGGCTTGCCTGACGCCTCATGACGAGGTGAAATTCGTGCTGTGCGGCGAGGAGGATTATGTCTGGGCAAAACAGGTGTTGAGTGAGCGCAAGATCGCCGAGCATTGCCCGGTGCTGTTTTCCGCCGCACAAGGCCAGCTTGCCCCGGTGTTGCTGGCGCAGTGGATTTTGCGCGACAATCTGCCGGTGCGTTTGCAGGTGCAACTTCACAAATTATTGTGGGGCGATGGTCGGGGAAAATAAAAAATGCCTGGAATCGGGTAAGAAGGTATCAGATTGCCCGGTTTTGAATTCCATCGCATTGCTTTGCCCTGAAACGAGACTGTCATTTTCTGGGAACCGCAATTTTGATGTTGGAGAGAAGGGCCAAGTTTATGGACGGTGCAATGAACGGCATTGACCTGAATCCCGTGGGTATTCAAATCCATGGGGTGGCCGCACAGGACATTGATGCGGCGCGACGGAGCTTCCTGGCCCAACTCGGGGAATTCGGCCTTGATCGGTGCGTGGCGATGATTAAGGAGCCGCATGTCCGTGGCTGCTCCATCAAATTTCAACTGCGCAAGGATTTCGCCAGCGAATGGACGCCAGACGGCGATACGACGCGGTTGTGTCAAAAACTCAATCTGGGTACCGAAGGCAATGCCGGCGACCTTGAACGGGAGATACTGCTGGCCATGCTGGTGGGGCCTGTGGCGTTCGAGTTTCCGAGTTATGACGAACTCTCATCGGCGGTTCGCATAAGAAAAAATGTCGTCGAGGCCGCGCGTAAAACAATGCTGGCCTTCGATACGGATGAGGCAGAGCGACCTGCGGATTACTGGACTTATTCCGAAGAACGCGGGTTCACGATCCTGCCGGGAAAGTCCCTGATCACGGCACTGCAGAAGGCAACCCAACCTGACGCGTCCGGCAGGATTTACTCGTTTTCCTGCTATCGGGCGACCGAGTACGTCATTCTGCTTGGTATCGCTCAAGAACTAAAGTCAAGCAACCCCGATCTGTTTCGCCAACTGCAAAAGCAGTGGGAGAGCCGGGCAATCAAGTCGGGAGAATTCCATGAGGTATTTTTGCGCGAATATGGCTCCATGAGCGAGCCTCTGCCGCCTAAATATTACGTCCCTGGAGATCGCCTCTGGTTTCGCAACCCCGATCAGCATTCCTCGGACGTCACGGGGTATGAAGGGTCGTGGGTATTTTATCTCGGTGGCGGCTTGTTCACGAATTTCTGGAAACGGGACAAGCCATATACCCTGACGACGAAATGTCTGGAGTTGTTCCATTGGCGCAATGCGACCTATCGAGATCAGGCGGGTAAGCTGCAAATTGACGAGGCCATTGTCGAAGAGCGTGTCCGCACCTCGATGAGCGACCCGGTGGAGGTTGAGCGGATTCTTCAGAAAATGCTGCGGCTCCGGGAACCCAAGGGCGTTTACGTCAACGGCGGCTGCATAGACACCTCTCGCGAGTACCCGCGCTGGGTGTACCCCGGCACAGCCGACCTGGTGCTTCCCGGATTCTGAGCCTGAGCCTGCGCGGCTGGCGCAAGCAGAGATGGCGCCCCGAGCAAGGATCGCCTTGTGGAGGTGAAAGCGGTTTCATCGCCTGATTTAGGCAGCGGACTCCTCCAACTTGCAGTTAACCGGCTGCTTTGCCGTACCTCTGGTCAGGTTTCAGCAACCCGCTTCGCGATATGGGCCAGCGCCTCATCAACCTGGTCGATGAGAATCAGGCACAGGTCTTCGGGTTCCAGGCATGCCAGGGCAGCGTCGATGGCCAGGAATTCGCCGCGGATTTCTTCAATTGATGTGGCGCGCCTGGCGTTCACCAGGCCCTGCTGGAGCAGCGCCAATACCTCGCCATCAGCGCGACCGCGCTGGCATTGATCCTGATACAGGATAACCTTGTCGAAGGCGTCCCCCAGTATCTCGGTTTGCTGGCGGATGTCGATGTCTCTTCGGTCTCCCGCGCCACTGATCACGACTATCCGTTGCTTCGAAGGCAGGTTCTCGATGGCGCGCACCAGTGCCAGAATCGCATCGGGGTTGTGTCCATAGTCGGCGATCAGGGTGGCGCCCCGGTAGCTGAACAGGTTGAATCGGCCCGGCGCGGTCTGGGCGTCGTTGATGAAAGTGGAGAGCCCGGTGCGGATAATCTCCCAATCAAGGCCCAGTGCCCAGGCCGCTGCCATGGCGGCCATCGCATTCTCGACCTGGAAGCCGATGGTGCCGTTCCGGGTGATGGGGATTTCTGCCAGTGCAATCCGGTATTCGGTGCTACCCTCGGCGGCCACGATCGCATCGCCGTCGACATACACTACACGCTGCCCTCGCGCACGGTGGGTGGCCATGACCGGGTGCTGGCGGTCGCTGGCAAAAAATGTGATGGAGCCCGGGCAGGAATCGGCCATGCGCGACACCATCGGGTCGGTGGCATTGAGTACGGCGACACCGTGGGGCGCGACGTTTTCGGCAATGACCCGTTTTACCACGGCCAGGTCTTCCGTCGTGCTGATATAGCTCAGGCCGAGGTGGTCGCCTACGCCGATGTTGGTGACAACGGCGACGTTGCAGCGATCGAATGCGAGCCCTTCGCGCAAGATGCCGCCGCGCGCAGTTTCGAGCACTGCGGCATCGACGTCAGGATGGAGTAGCACCGTTCTGGCGCTCTTGGGGCCGCTGCAGTCACCGGTGTCGATGCGCTGGCCTTCGATATAGACCCCGTCCGAATTGGTCATGCCGACACGCAGGCCGCTCAGGGTTTGCAGGTGGGCAATCAAACGCACGGTCGTGGTCTTGCCATTCGTTCCGGCCACTGCCACTACCGGAATGCGGCCATCGTCCCTGTCCGCGAATAGCGAGGATACGATAGCTTCTCCCACCGGGCGCCCCTTGCCGAACGACGGCTGGAGATGCATGCGCAAGCCCGGCGCGGCGTTGGTTTCGATGACGGCACCGCCTTGTTCTTCCAGCGGTTTGTGGACGTTGTCGCAAACCACATCCACACCGCAAATATCCAGCCCGATCATTTGCGCCGCTGCCACAGCGCGTGCGGCTAGTTCCGGGTGAACATCGTCGGTGACGTCGGTGGCCGATCCTCCGGTGCTCAGGTTTGCGTTGTTGCGCAGGTTGACCAGCGCGCCTTTGGCGGGGACAGAGTGGGTCTGGTAGTCTTGTTTGGCCAGGGTGGCGATGGCAATGTCATCGAGGCGTATTTTTGTGAGAGAGGTGGCATGACCCTCGCCTCGGCGGGGATCGCTGTTGACCATTTCGACCAGCTCGGAAATGGCGTGAACGCCGTCGCCAATGACTTGCGGGGGATCGCGGCGTGCCGCTGCAACGACATTTTTTCCGACTACCAGCAGGCGGAAGTCGAAGCCGGGAATGTAGCGCTCGACAATGATTTCCGCGCTGATCTCTGCGGCAGTGGCGTAGCCGGCCAGCACTTGTTCGCGGGTTTCCAGGTTGACTGCGACGCCCTTGCCCTGGTTGCCGTCACAGGGCTTGATCACCACTGCACCGCCAATTTCGCGTGTGGCCGCCCAGGCATCTTCCGCATCCGACACGGGCCGTCCATAGGGTACCGGCACGCCGGCGGCATCCAGCAGTTTTTTGGTCAGATCCTTGTCCTGCGCGATGGCTTCTGCAATCGCACTGGTACGATCCGTTTCGGCAGCCTGGATGCGGCGTTGACGGCTGCCCCAGCCGAATTGCACCAGGCTGCCCGAAGTCAGGCGCCGATGCGGGATACCGCGCGCTGTTGCGGCCTGAACAATGGCACCGGTGCTGGGGCCGAGGCGGAGGTCTTCATCCAGATCGCGCAGACGGGAAATG
The DNA here is from genome assembly GCA_028713975.1 of Sulfuricella sp. Classification (GTDB taxonomy): domain Bacteria; phylum Pseudomonadota; class Gammaproteobacteria; order Burkholderiales; family Sulfuricellaceae; genus Sulfuricella. The sequence continues at coordinate 204,852 of JAQTNE010000001.1, read as the reverse complement.
GCCGCCGACAGGTCATATGGCTGGTCTTCCGTGGCCGCGCGACAAAGTTCTGCGGCCAGCTCAAGTGCGGCTCGTCCGACACCTTCCTCGCTGTATTCGACAACCACCTGGTAGACGCCGGTTTCGACAGTCTGGCTGGTTTCGCTGAATGTCACCGGGCACCCGGCTTGAGCCTGGAGCCCCAGTGCGGCAAGCTCCAGTGCCTGCGCCATGGAAATGGCATCTTCATGTCCGGCGGGCTGGAGGGAGCCGATTTCAGGAAAGCGGGCGCGTAGCCGGGCTTCAAAGCCGGGGATGTCGCGGATCGAGCATTCCGCTTCAGTGCAGGAGATGATGGCCTCGATGGCGGTATGGCGGCTCCACAGGTTGGGGCCGCGCAATGCGCGTATGCGTGATACTTCCATGAATTCTTTCCCTGTTTGACTCGTCCGACTTTAATAGGGCGTCAGTTGTTTCAAGTTGTTCTGATTTCCGGTACTAATTTACACCGAAGGTCTCGATGCCGGCGCGGATCAGATCCGGCAATATATCCAGGGCCCATGCCGCGCCAACGGCAGCCAGAATATTCTCGACCTGAAAGCGGTCTTGTCCACCACACGTCAGCGGAATGGCGGACAGGGCGCATAGCGCAAATTCTTTCTGGCCGGTGGCAAGCACTAATTGGCCATTGCGGATAATTACGGCGCGTTTCCCTTGCTTGAGGTGTTCGCTGATAGCCGGGGCTTCCGGGTCGATGCCGAAGAAGATGACTTCGCCGTCGCAAATCGATGCCATTCCGGCTACCAGTGTATCGCCGCCATTGAGCACGGCGGTTCCATCGGACAGCACCACGTCGACCAGCGTGCGCAGCACGTTGTATAGCTGCTCCGGCTCGTCGATGTAGTAATCCGGTAGAAGATCGGTCGGGTCGATGTTGGTAACCACTGCCACCTGGCAGCGGTCGTAGGCGAGTCCTTCGCTCAGGATCGCGCGGCTGCCGGTCTCAAAAACCGCCGCCTCGACGGCGGGGTTCAACAGCACTTTATGCGCGGCAGCCCAGGTGGCCCGGTCGCCTTTTTCGACCAGACGTCGGTTGAGATAGAGCCCATCGCGGCAGGCAAGGCCCACGTGTTTGCCGCTGATGTTGAGCAACTGCGCCACGATCTGTGCGACCACCGCCTTCCCGCTGGTTCCGGTGACGCCGACGATGGGGATGCGGCCGCTCTCGTTTTGCGGGAACAGATTGTCGATGATCGCCCGACCGATCGGGCGCGGCTCTCCCGAAGCTGGCTTGAGATGCATCAGCAGGCCGGGGCCGGCATTGACTTCAACGATGGCGCCGCCCTGTTCGGCGAGCGGGCGTGAAATATCCTCGGCAACCAGGTCGACCCCGGCTATATCCAGTCCCACTATGCGGGCCGCAAGGGAAACCGCGGCGGCAATGCCGGGATGAACGAGGTCGGTGACGTCAAATGCCACGTTGCCGTTGCGCTGGATCAGAACCTCTTTGCCTGCGGGCGGTATCGAGTCCGGCTCGAAACCCTGGCGTGCCAGTTCGAGCCGGACTGCCGGGTCTTCATCAGGAAGAATCAGGTTGAGCGGATAATCTTCAGTAGTGCCGCGCCGCGGATCCGTATTGAGCTGGTTGTCGATCAGCATGGTGATCGTCGAGCCGCCGTCACCGACCACCGATACCGACTCGCCACGAGCCGCAGCAACCACGCGCCCACCCACGACCAGCAGCCGGTGTTCGTTGCCGCGCACGAAGCGTTCGACGATGACTTCGCTGCCCTCTTCGTCTGCCAGCTTGTAGGCAGCCTCGACCTCTTCGCGGGTCATCAGTTCGGTCGATACGCCGCGCCCGTGATTGCCATCGCTGGGCTTGACGACGACCGGAACGCCGATGTCTTCCGCGGCGTCCCAGGCATCTTCCGGGCTGTCGACGATCCGGCCTTCGGGAACGGGTACGCCGCAAGCTTGTAGCAGGCTCTTGGTCAAATCCTTGTCGCTCGAAATATTTTCGGCGATGGCGCTGGTCTGGCCGGTTTCAGCCGTCCAGATGCGGCGGCTCCGGGCACCGTAGCCCAGTTGTACCAGATTGCCTTCAGTCAGCCGGATCGACGGTATGCGCCGGTCAGTGGCGGCATCGACGATACATTTCGTGCTGGGGCCGAGGCAAAGAGAATCGGCCATGTCGCGCAACCGCGCAATCGTGGACGGCACATCGAAGGGGTGGTCTTTGATCGCCGCCATCACCAGATCGCGGGCAGCATGCAGGCAGGCGCGGCTGACCTCTTCGTTTCGTGCGCGCACGACAACCTTGTATATCCCCCGTACCGATGTCTGGCGCGCCTTACCGAAACCGCTCTGCATGCCGGCCAGGTTTTGCAGTTCAAGCGTGACGTGTTCGAGGATATGGCCCGGCCAAGTGCCTTCGCGCACCCGTTGCAGGAAACCGCCGTGTTCGCCGACGCCGCAGTGATGTTCGATCAGGGAAGGCAGCCATGACGACAGGCGCTCGTAAAAACCGGGAATGGTGTTGGAGGGGAAGTCTTCCAGTTCGCCGATGTCGACCCATGCTTCAAGGGCAGGGCGATACGTCCAGATATTGGGTCCTCGCAGGAGGAAGACCTTGAGAAATTCGATGTTTTTGTTTTTCATAAACACATTTTATAGAGCCTGCTTAGGCTGGTCGGGCAAGAGCCCAGCTTCCGTGCAGGCTAACCGATAATTTATGCGGGAGCCACACAGCAGGCGCACTTTAATTTGAGTAATCCCGGAGAGTCCGGGATCGCTTCAGATAAGTAACGCAACATGAGGCTATCAGTTTACCGCAGATGAAAAAGATTTTTCGGGGTGGTTGCCTGGCTGATTTCGCGCGCTTAATTTCAAGGGCACCTCTAAAAATCCAGATTTCATCCCAACTGCTGCGTTGCGGAAAAAATTTCTTGCTTACATATCACCCATATGCGGCGCGGCGAAATTTTCCCCGCGCCTTGCAAACGATTCCGCATGGGCTTTAGCCCTTAGCGGATCGGAGTCCCCTTGTGGGGCATTTGGGCGAACTCTAAATTTTTAGAGGCGCCCTCAAAGGTAAATGATTTAAGCTTGAGGCCAGCTAGGTATTCTATACAAAGACCAAGGTATAATTGGCGACCATGCCGAGTTCCTCCGAATTTTCCGCCGCTATCCCCACTCCGCCAGGCAGGCTCTTGCCCGATAAATGGCGCGCCGAAGTTGAATTGCAACTGGCCGACAAGGAAGAAGTGTTGGCATGGCTGGAGGTGGATCTCGATGCCCGGCTGCATTTTGCGCAAGGCATGGTGGTTGTGACCGACCGGCGTTTGCTGGCCAGCGATCCGGAAAAAAAATCCTGGCGGGACTGGCCTTACGGGAAAGGACAGGCACTTCGGCGTTACGATCATGCCGGAGTCGGCGGCCTGGAGCTGCATGACGATGGCGCTCGCCTTGCCGGCTGGCGCTATACCCTCGGACACAATAGCGAGGCATTGCAGCTTGTCGGGCAATTCGGGCTGCAGCTCGATAGCCGACTTTCCGGGCGCCCCGCGCCGCATCGGGAAGCCGCAGTGTGCCCCAATTGCAAGGCGGCGTTGCTGCCGGGGCAGGAGTCGTGCCCTATCTGTACCAGGGAAATTCATGCTCCGCCATCAACCTGGACGCTGTTTCGCCTGTGGCGTTTCGCTAAACCGTATAACGGCCAGCTGCTTGCCGGTTTCTTGCTGACGCTGGCGTCCACTGCAGCCACCCTGGTGCCGCCTTACCTGACCATGCCGCTGATGGATAAGGTGCTGATTCCCTACCAGAACGGCGCACCCATCGATTACGCCATCGTTACGCTGCTGCTCGCCGGGCTGCTGGGGGCTGCGCTGCTGGCGTGGAGCCTCGGCTGGGCGCGCACTTATATTCTTGCCCTGGTGAGCGAGCGCATCGGCGCCGACCTCCGCACCACTACTTATGATCATTTGTTGCGGCTGTCCCTGGAGTATTTCGGCGGAAAACGCACTGGTGACCTGATGACCCGCGTCGGTTCGGAGACCGACCGCATTTGCGTCTTCCTTTCTTTGCACTTGCTGGATTTCGCCACCGACGTACTGATGATCATCATGACGGCGGTAATCCTGTTTTCGATCAATCCCGCACTGGCGCTGGTGACATTGCTGCCGCTGCCGTTCATCGCCTGGATGATTCATGTGGTGCGCGACAAGTTGCGCACCGGTTTTGAGAAAATCGACCGGGTCTGGTCGGAAGTGACCAATGTGCTGGCCGACACCATTCCCGGCATCCGTGTGGTCAAGGCTTTTGCCCAGGAAAAACGCGAGGCGGCGCGCTTCCGCGAGGCCAATCAGCACAATCTCGCGGTCAACGACCGGCTGAACAAGGTCTGGTCACTGTTTACGCCTACCGTGACCCTGCTGACCGAAATCGGTTTGCTGGTGGTGTGGGCTTTCGGTATCTGGCAGGTCTCGCGCAACGAAATTACCGTGGGCGTGCTGGTCGCCTTCCTGGCCTACATCAGCCGTTTCTATACGCGGCTGGACTCGATGAGCCGCATCGTTTCGGTGACGCAGAAGGCGGCTGCCGGAGCAAAGCGCATTTTCGACATTCTCGATCACGTCTCCAGCGTTCCGGAACCGGCCAACCCGGTGCATGTCGAGCAGGTCAAAGGGCAGATCGAGATTCGCAATGCGGGTTTCCGCTACGGCAACCGCGCGGTGATCCGGGGCGTCGATCTGAATATCCTGCCGGGCGAAATGATCGGCCTGGTCGGGCATAGCGGATCGGGCAAGAGCACCCTGGTTAACCTGATTTGCCGGTTTTATGATGTATCCGAAGGGTCGATTCGGATCGACGGCGTGGATATCCGCGCCCTCCCGGTCGCCGAATACCGGCGCAATATCGGGCTGGTGCTGCAGGAGCCCTTCCTGTTTTTCGGCACGATTGCCGAGAATATCGCCTACGGCAAGCCGGGCGCCAGCCGGGCGGAAATCGTTGCCGCCGCCCGTGCGGCACACGCCCACGAGTTCATCCTGCGTCTGCCGCAGGGCTATGATTCGCTGGTCGGCGAGCGCGGACAAGCGCTGTCGGGCGGAGAGCGTCAGCGCATCTCCATCGCGCGCGCGCTGCTTATCGATCCGCGCATCCTGATCCTCGATGAGGCCACCTCATCAGTCGATTCAACCACCGAGAAGGAAATCCAGAAGGCCTTGGATAATCTGGTGAAAGGGCGAACCACCATTGCCATTGCTCATCGACTCTCTACCCTACGCAAAGCCGATCGGCTGGTAGTGCTGGATCGCGGGCAGGTGGTCGAGGTGGGGAATCACAGCCAGTTGATGGCTCGCGAGGGTGCCTATTTCCGCCTCTACCAGGCGCAGGCGCGCAACGTGGATACTGACATGGACGACGTGGAGAGGGCAGGAGCAGATCGGGTAGTGCAGAATGAAAAGGGTCACGCCAATGCTTGATTTCCAGCTGCAACGCAATTCATTCGGGCGACTGGTTTTTACCGGGGCTGACGGCGGTGTTCATGATGGCGTGGTGCCGGTACACGCTTTCCCCATTACGGCTCCCGCAGAGGGAATTGCACTGGTGAGTATCGACGGGCATGAATTGGCCTGGATTGATCGACTGACTGACTTGCCCGACGAGGTGCGCATTCTGCTGGAAGAGGAACTGGCACAGCGAGAATTCATCCCCGAAATTAACCGCATTCGCCATGTATCCAGCTTCGCCACGCCCAGCACATGGCAGGTCGAAACTGACCGCGGCGCTACCGCATTCGTGCTCAAGGGGGAAGAGGATATTCGTCGGCTTTCTTCTTCTACGCTGCTCATCGCCGATAGCCACGGCATCCATTTCCTGCTGCGCGACGTTAATGCGTTGGACAAGGCCAGCCGCAAATTGTTGGACCGATTCTTATAATTCGATTTCTGAGATTTTTGGAGCGGGGGGTTCGACTAGAAATTTCATGGACTGGGGCAAAGCACAAATAAAAAAGGCAGGGAAACCCCTGCCTTTTTTACCGATAATGCCCGAATTACTTGGCTTCAGGAGCTGCTTCTTCAGCGGCTTTTTTTGCTTTGTGAGCTTTTTTTGCTTTGTGAGCTTTTTTTGCTTTTTTGGCTGGCTTGGCCATTTCAGCAGCAGGCGCAGCAGCTTCAGCGGCAGCAGGAGCAGCAGCGTCAGCAGCAACAGCGGAGAAAGTAACAGCGGCAAAAGCAGCGGCGATCAGGGCGGACAGAAGTTTGCTCATTTTTTATTCCTTTAACTAGTTTAAGGTTGAATTCAATTGACACGATCTGCGTGTCATCTCCAATAACGACTGATTGTTGGCCCGGTTGACAGCGGCGCCGAAGAAATTTTTAAATACTTATTTCCCGCCATTCCCCAGGCGCCAGGCCATCAAGAGCCCAGTCGCCAATACGCCAGCGGATCAGGCGCAGGGTGGGGGTGCCGGTTTTCGCGGTCATGCGGCGTACCTGGCGGTTTTTGCCCTCCTTGATGATCAACTCGATCCAGCTGGTGGGGATATTTTTGCGGAATCGGATTGACGGCGTGCGCGGCCACAGTCCGGCGGGTTCGTCGATAACCCGTGCCTCGGCTGGGCGGGTGGTGAAATCGTTCAGGTCGACGCCGCACCGGAGTTGCTCCAGCGCGGCTTCGTCGGGAACGCCTTCCACCTGAACCCAGTAGGTTTTGGGCAGTTTATGGCGCGGGTCGCTGATGCGGTGTTGCAAAGCCCCGTCATCGGTTAAAATAAGCAGCCCTTCGCTGTCGGTGTCCAGGCGCCCCGCCGGATAAACGCCAGGCAGCGGTATAAAATCTTTCAGCGTGGCGTGCTTACCATCGCTGCTGAATTGAGTGATGACGCCAAAAGGCTTGTTGAACAGGATTAGGCGGCTCATCGAAATATTATATAGGACTAGCCCGGAGCAAACATGACGCAAAAATTTCAAGTGCCGCCCCAAGGCAGCAAAATCACGGTTAATGCCGACTTTTCCCTGACGGTTCCGGATAACCCGATTATTCCTTTTATCGAAGGTGACGGCACGGGCGTGGATATCACCCCGGTCATGCGTCGGGTGGTGGATGCGGCGGTAGATAAGGCGTATGGCGGCAAACGCAAGATCGCCTGGATGGAAATCTACGCTGGCGAGAAGGCAACCAAAGTTTACGATCCTGATACCTGGCTGCCCGAGGAAACCGTCAGGGCGCTGAGGGATTACGTGGTGTCGATCAAGGGGCCGCTGACTACGCCGGTGTCGGGCGGCATCCGTTCGCTCAATGTGGCGCTGCGTCAGCAACTCGATCTTTATGTCTGTCTGCGCCCGGTGCGCTATTTTCAGGGTGTACCCAGCCCGGTAAAGGCGCCTGAAAAAACCGATATGGTGATTTTCCGTGAAAACACCGAAGACATTTACGCTGGCGTGGAATGGGAAGCCGGCTCGCCGGAGGTAAAAAAAGTCATCCAGTTCCTGCAACAGGAAATGGGTGTAAACAAGATACGCTTCCCTGAATCCTCCTCGATTGGCATCAAGCCGGTGTCGATTGAAGGCACCGAACGCCTGGTGCGCAAGGCGATCCAGTATGCCATCGACAACCGGCGCAGCTCGGTAACCTTGGTGCACAAGGGCAACATCATGAAATTCACCGAGGGCGGTTTCAAGAAGTGGGGCTATGAGCTGGCGCGGCGCGAATTCGGCGCGGAGCTGCTGGACGGCGGGCCCTGGATGAAACTGCCAAATGGCCTCGTGATCAAGGACGTGATCGCCGATGCGTTCCTGCAGCAGATTTTGTTGCGACCTGAAGATTATGATGTGATCGCTACCCTGAACCTGAACGGCGATTACATTTCCGATGCCCTGGCGGCTCAGGTGGGCGGCATCGGTATTGCGCCGGGCGCCAACCTTTCCGACAGCGTGGCGATGTTCGAGGCAACCCACGGCACTGCCCCGAAATATGCCGGCAAGGACTATGTCAACCCCGGTTCGATCATCCTGTCGGCGGAAATGATGTTGCGCCACATGGGCTGGATCGAGGCGGCAGACCTGATCGTTAGCTCGATGGAACGGGCGATTCTGGCGAAGAAGGTGACTTACGATTTCGCCCGGCTGATGGAAGGTGCAACCCAGGTTTCCTGTTCGGCCTTCGGCCAGGAGATGGTGGCACGAATGAAATAGGCACTGAATTTATGGGTGTGACCATGATATTTAGTCATTTATTGGATGTTGCGTTATATATTTATCTAATTAAATTAGTGTGATAAGAAGATATATCTAGAAAATGGTTTTACATTCACTGGTAACATGGTATACACTTTTTCCTGGTGCTTTGTGTTTTGGTCTTGAGGAGGGAACATGCAGTTAAACTGGATAGCAGGATGCGCCTTGCTGGCGGCATCTGCCGCCATGGCTGGCGAAACTGGCGTAGTACAAGGCCAAGTTGAGCCGACTACGGGTATTATATCTCCGTCCGAATCGCAATTTGAAAGCAGCGATACACCAGCCTTTCGTAATTCCGGCCTTAACCTGCGCTCATCGTCGGCAATGGTGGTGGATCAAAAGACCGGTCGCGCGCTGTTTGGAAAAAATGCCGATGTACGTACGCCTATTGCTTCCATCACCAAGCTGATGACGGCGATGGTGGTGTTGGATGCGCAACTGCCTCTCGATGAGAAAATTGCCATCAGCCCCGAAGATCGGGACTCATTGAAAGGCACCCATTCCCGGCTCAGGGTCGGTACGACACTTAGCCGCCACTTGGCTCTGCAACTGGCGCTGATGTCTTCCGAAAACCGTGCTGCCTCCGCTTTGGCGCATGCTTATCCGGGCGGATTTCCAGCCTTTGTCGCCGCCATGAACCGCAAGGCCGACAGCCTTAATATGAAGCATACCCGGTTTGTCGATTCCACCGGCCTCAACAGCGACAACGCCTCGACCGCCCAAGACCTGGTAAAAATGGTGAATGCCGCTTACAACTATCCCCTGATTCGCGACATCACTACCACGGGTTCCTATGACGTGGCGATGCGGGGTAAATCGCAGCGTATGCAATTCAAGAATACCAACTTGCTGGTGCGAAACAAGACCTGGGATATCGGACTTTCCAAAACCGGGTTTATCAACGAGGCAGGTCATTGCCTGGTGATGCAGGCAAGCATCGCCAATCAGCCGATGATTATCGTGTTGCTTGATTCGTGGGGCAAGCAGTCGCGTATCGGCGATGCCCAGCGCATCAAGAAATGGATGGAAAGCAGTCGTGGCGTCAAACTCCGCGCGGCCATGTACAGTGGGCCCAAAAAAGGGGGAAAGACCGTCGTGGCGGCCAACCACGCATCGGATAGCTAAGATATTCCGGATGCGCTGTACTCCAAAAGCCCGGCAGTGCCGGGCTTTTTTGTTTCTTCGTGATGCAGAGCATCATTTTTGTGCGCAAGGACGGCGGATCGCATGCGCTACCGGGTATTGAGCTGTTTTTCGCCAGCGGCCAGTTCGTCCGGCGTATTGAAATTGAGAAACGCGTGTTCATCTTCAAATGGCACCTCGATACGGCGAAGTCCGGATTGCCATTCACCGACCCGGCGGCCACCCTGGTCGATAAAGTTTGCCAGGCTGGGAAGAAGGCTGCGCCGGCACAGGCAGGCTGCGCGGTGAATCTGTCCACCACAAACCGGAAACGCGATCTCGGCGCCGCTTTTTTCGAGCGCGCCGGCCAATCGTTCAACCAGATCGACAGGCAGGAAAGGAGTGTCGCACGGCACACATAGAATCAGCGGATGAGTTGCTTCGGCCATGGCACGGCGCAGTCCGGCGAGTGGCCCCTGAAAATCCGGCGAGATGTCTGTCAGCACCAGTTGGCCGAACTGGCGGTATTGGTCGAGATTGCGGTTAGCACTGATAAACAGCTCATCCACCTGCGGTGCGATGGACTCCAGTACCCAAGCGATCAGGGGGCGTCCTCCCAGAAGCGTCAGTCCCTTGTCGGCGCCACCCATGCGCCGGGCTTGGCCGCCCGCCAGGATGACTGCGGAAATTTTTGGACAACGGGTCATGCGAGTTTAACCACGAACTGCGGACTAGGGCGTACGTTGAAACAGGCGGTAGCGTTCCATTTTATCTCCGGGTCGGTTGCCTTCCCAAATTTTTCGCCACTCCGGGCTGTGTGGGGGGGGGGGATCATTGGGGCTACCCTGCACCAGGAGCAGATTGCATTCTGCATGTTTTGTGATTTCAGTACGTTGAGTGTGGATATGGGCATAGAATTCCAGCACACCGCGTTGGGACTCGCCAAGGTTGCTGCTGGAGATGCACTCGTGCTGGGCAGGTAGCGCCCGTTGCAGGGAGGAGATCATGGAGCGGTAGCTCATGCCGGCATCGATCCAGGGTAGCCATAGCGTCATGATGATGCCCCAAATCATGGTGATGCCTGCCGCCCAACTGACCAGCCCGCGCGGATTGCGCGGCAGAGACCTCACCCGGAACACGATGATTAGCCAAGCGATGGTCGCCAGCAGCGCAATGGTGAAATGCAGCGGCTCGAAAGCCGGGATATAACCAGGCTGTAACTCCCGCAGGTGCTCTGCACGTTCTGCGGGGTGGCCAGTGACCAGTGCAAACCAGAAGAACCAGAGCAGCCCGGCAAAAACCCCGAAGGTCGTGATGCTGAACCAGTTCAGCGCACTGGCTGCACCTCGCCGCAGGGTGGCGACACCCGGTGCAGCCAGCAGGGAAAGCGGCAGCAACATCGGCAGGGCATACACTTCACGCGCGTCGGAAGCCATGCTCAGCACGGTCAGCATAACCAGAAAGAGGGTGAGCGCTAATTGAGTTTCGGGGCGCTTTAAGCTGGTGCGCCCATCGTGCCAAAGTGTCCACAGCGCGATCGGCAGGGCTGGCCAGGCGAACCAGGGCAGAATTTCGAAATAATGCCAGTGGCCGTTGCTAGGGCCGAGATGGGTAAAACCGAAAAAACGTCCCAGATTGTTGATCCAGAACCACTCCATGAACAGATCCGGTGAACGCAAGTAGAGGAGGACGGGCCAAATGACAAGCCAAGGCAAGACAGCGGCTGATGCAACCGCAAGATTTACGGCATAATTCTTGTTGCGCCAGTCGCGGAACAGGAGCGGCAACAGCAGCGCAGTCACTCCGATTATTCCTGGTGCAAGCAGTCCTTTGGACAGAAACCCCACTCCAGTTCCAGTGCCAAGCCAGAAGCCACCCAGCATGGCACGCCGTTGACCAAGGGAAAAACCATAGATGGCAATGGCAAAACCGGTTAACAAGGAGACATCGGTAATCATCTCGTGGGCGCGAACCAGTAGCCCCAGGCAGCCGATCAGGGTAAGCACGGCAATGCAGCCGTAGCCTTTCCCCCATAATTCCCTGCCGGTCAACCCGGTAAGAAGTAGCGTGATTGCCATGAAGAAGCCAGTTGAAAGGCGTACGGCATCATGCAGTGGAAGCGCGAAAGAGAAGGTTTTCCCGAACAGCGCTGCCGTGGCGTAATAAAGCGGCGGTTTTTCCATGAATGGCTCGCCGGCCAAGGTTGGAACAATCCAGTCGCCGCTATGGATGATATGGCTAATTACACCGGAGTTATGCGCTTCATCAGGTTTCCACAATTCGTGGCCGACCAGGCCGGGAAGAATCCAGGCTAAGCAAAGCGCCGCTAGCAGGAGTACGGTTGTCCGGTCGCCGGTATTAAAAAGATTCGTGGATTGATTCATGGAATGTTGGATTGGTCTGGCAGTTATTCTAAACTGTCCCGACTGAAGCTGCGCCAGCAGGATAGGCGTGGACCAGCGTGGGCTTAGCCAGCTTGCGCTCGGCATCCTGCAAAGCGTGGAAGCCGCCGGCAATCGAGACGGACATGGATTCCCGGTAGCGGTTGTAAATGGCGGCCAATTCGGCTTCGGAATTGAGGTAAGCCATGATGCCACGGGTGGTGTGGATGTAATCGCCGGGCAGCGTGAAGGCGTCGCTTTCGGACATCGTGACGAAGTTTTGTCGCCCGGTAACTGGGTTGACCGGGCAGTTGGCGAGCAGAGCCAGGCAGAACAGGCCGACAATTAATCTGAAAGTGGGAGCGAGTTTCATGGCGGAGTATTTTAAACCAACCATCCAGACTGGCTGAACATAAACAAAAAAGGCAGCCTCAAGCTGCCTTTGATGTCGCTGCGATGTATCGAGCTCACTTCATGCCGTATTTCTGGCGGAATTTCTCGACGCGACCGGCGGTGTCTATGGTTTTCTGCTTGCCGGTGTAGAACGGATGGCACATTGAGCAGACTTCGATGTTCAGTGCCTTGCTCATGGTGGAGCGGGTCTTGAACTTGGTGCCGCAACTGCAGGTGACATCGATTTCATTGTAATCTGGATGAATTTCCGGTTTCATAGCTTAAATCCTTGGAATCAGCGGCTTTATTTAATGGCCGAATTCTTTAAAAAAGAAGATTATCCCCTAAAAGCCTCCTGTTATCAAGCCCGATTACCCAGAAAAACCGCCGCCCGCGTATTGTTGCGTGCGGTGACTTGAGTGACATAATAAATCGCACTGGAGAATTGGACGTTTCATCGTTGAGGTCAGTCGCTGAAAAAAACCGTCTGGAGTTATTTCTGCCGCCAGAGTCTATGGGCGTCAAGAGGGTCTAAAAACTTGGGGTCATGGCGGCTATCAAAGAAATCAATCGGGTTTTCCCCCGTCGGTCTGCACCCCTGATGGCCGCCAGGACAGCTGATCCCGGCGCAATTTTAGCAGCGCTTTTACACCGTAGAACATGATTGCCCACACCGCATAGACTGACGCCACCGGGTCAATCAGGTAATCCCAAAGGTTGTTTGATTCGTACCAGCCAACTACCCAGGCTAACATGGCGAATGCGATGCATAGCGCGATCAGGGGTAGTCGCCAGAACCAGGCTGCCAGTGCTACCAGCAGCAATGCGCCGATGAACCACGGGTTTCCGTAGCCCGAGCGATATGGGTCGAATGGGCCCATGCCCAATGCCATGGGATATAGCGCCAAGGCGGCGAATGCGATCAAAATCCATAATGCGATTCTGGTTCTGGGGTTGGGCGAGCGCCAGCCAAACAAGGGCCTTAAAATAGACAGCAGCAGCAATACCAGCGTGGTGATGCTCAAGTCGCCGACCATACCCCGCACATAGGCGGCAGATGACATATCTCCAAGCGGTATCAGCGCTACAATCACCACAATTCCGGCTAACAATGCAAGGCGGGGTTTTGCAAGCCGCGCCATTCCCGGAATTTGCATGAAAGCCGCTGTGATCACGGCGGTTGCGCTTGCCAGGCCCGCTATGTCAGTGGGATTGATCATCGGCAGATTTCTCCATGCGCTGATCCAGCCACGTTCTGGTAAATTGGACGTGTTTGATAAAACTTCTGTTCCAGGTATACACAAGGTGGAAATCACCCCGTTTTGTCTGAATCAGGTAGGGGTATGAAAATTCAAAGCCGCAGCTCTGTGCGTGGCACATCTGGCGCCTGGCAGACTCCGCATATTCGTCTGCACTGGCAAGGGGGGCGTCCGAAGTCCGGGCAATTTTCTTGACGGCGTTAAAATAACTATTGGCATCAGAAATTTGGTCTCGCGTGGCAGATTGGTCTTCCAACTGGTAAACAGTCCTCCAAGTGGCTCCGTTGTCACTCGAGATTACCAACGACAGCGCATTGCGGCCTCCTTCTACGTTGTTCAGGGCAACCAGAATGCGCCCATCAGACAGAACAACACCTGAGAGTGCCGCGTTGGGATTTGATAATGAAGTTTTCCTTAGCGGCGTCCAGTGCTGTCCTTCATCGTCCGTTGTAGTGCCTATCACCCGATTAGGCCGCTCTGATCCTGAGTAGCGCATCAGCACAAGGGCTTGGCTCGCGCTTTTAGCAAGAAATACCGGCTGCAAGCTATATCCACCCGGGCCCAGTCTTTGTTTATCGATGACCGTGCCGGTTTTGTCCATGCGGATAAGTTCTCCGAATTTGGAGAGGAACTCGTGATAGACGGGAATTCCCATGGTTCCGTCGGTATAGAGGAATGGCGCGCCTTTGACAAGTGTGCTGATATTGAGAAACGGGGAGCTGACCAGTCGTTGCGCCGGGCTCCAGGTTTCCCCGTCGTCGATCGAAGTCATTGCTGTGATTGAACTGCCGGCCCACCCGCCCAAGGACACGGTGACGTAGAAAAGCCACAGGGTTCCATCGGCGGCTCGGCCAGCCACGGGGTTGCCCAGCTTTTTTACATAGCGCCACAACGCTTGCCGGGTACTCCCGCTTGTCGCTATGGTGCGTTCAGGCCCCCACTGTCCGCGTTCCGGGGCAAATACGGCGGTGCGGATTACGACATCCGATGCGCCTTCCCTGCTGCCCGAAAACCAGAATGCTCGAATACGACCATCCTTCAGTTCGATCAAAGAGGCGGCGTGCGTTTGAGTGTATTTTTTGGTGGATGCGAAACGGCTCTGGAAGCGTGGTTCGTCGTGATTCAGTTCTGCCATCGGGCGGGTCTGAAAATAAGCATGCCGGTGGCGATCCAATGACTTTAGCCCCCCCGCGCCGAAGGCGACCAGGATTATGCAAAGCACTAGCCATCGGCTCGCCATCATATCAGCGGCAACCTGCATCCGCAGGGTGGGGCGCTAAATTCTGGCCGGCTCCTGCCGTTTCGATCAGCATTTCTCTGACAAAAAGGTTCTCAAATACCTTCCCCATGAGCATTTCTTTGATTTCGCGTGAATTATGGCGGCCTCGGATATCCAGGCGTTGGCCGATGATCTTGCAGTTCGCACAGCCAGTTTCATTTAATGGCAACTGAACGGCGAGCAACGGATACCGTGCCGCCAGTTCGGTGGTGGAAAGACCAGTGTCATCGCGATAGCCCTGGATGTCAGCGCCCGGCAGGATAAAGCGATAACGTTCATCATGGGCCCTGAAATTGCATGGCACACGGACTTCCTTGCCTTTGGCATATTGCTGTATCCGGGCGGAGTAATTGCCGAGAGGTCCATCAAAAGGCCGCAGGAAGGAGGCCAGGAACAACATCATCAAAATAGCCACGACGTTGACACTCAGCCGGGTGAATTTCGGCACAAAAATCGCCAGGAGCGTGAGTGATACGGTGCCAGCCAAGAGTACCCAGTGTGCCATCGGATACAGATGAAACCCGACCATTTCATGTTGCAGCCGCAAGGAAAAATAGGCCAAGGTAGCGATGATGCCGCCTGCCACGACAAGGCTGACGACAAATGCCTTGCGGCTGATCCGGTGCCAGTTGAGTGCGCACAGGACTGCCAGTGCCGGCATGGCGGCTAGAACATACCGGCCCGACCGCTGGCTGGGGAGACTAAAAACCAGAAATAAGGTGAAGACCCAGATCCAGAGCAGTTTTTCCGCTTCACTCAGTTGGTTGCGCCGCTTGTAGGTAACGAAAAATAATGCCAGGACGGGAAAGGCCAGCAGGCCCGCGTTAGATACGGAGGCTAGAGCCAGATTCCAGATGCTGGATCCTCCCCATAGAAGTTTCGACAGATAGCCGTCTCCTTGCGGGTCAAATTTTCCGATATTTTCACCCACCACAAATTCTTTCCATATGGCTTGCGGGTCAGGATCAAGAAAAAACCACAAGCCAAATATGGCAAGGGAAACGACGGCTATTGCGGTGAGTTTTAATGCGTCCTTGGCAAGGAAATCCGCTAGCCGGTAGTTACGGTGATGCAGATACCACCAGGAGAGCGCGAGGCCCACAGGCAACAACAGTGCAAATGATTTGTACAGGAGGCCGATGCCGATGGCGACGCCCAATAATAACGGTGCCAGATAACGCGAATCAAATGCGGCTGGTCGCCAGTACAGGAGCGAAAAAAACGGCAGGAAAATCCAGAAGACCTCCGGCGGATTGGTCAGGAAGGGGCGACCATATTTGTAGGTATTGAAAAATGCCAGGAAAGCCAGTGCCGCCACGAAGCCCGTTTCCAGTTGGCGAGATAGCTTCCAGCCTAGCAGGAATGCCATTAAAGCCGTGAGCAAGGTGTAAATTACGCTCGGATAGCGTAGGTGCCATAAGGTCCAGTCCTGCCCCCAGTCGGTGGATGCAATCCCTTGCCAGAACAGTAGCGGCGGCTTGGTGTTACGCATATTATCCAGCTGCGACTGGAGGGGAAGTAGCCGACCGCTGTCCGCAGTGAGACGCGTAATCTGCTCGTAGGGATATTCATCGCCGTTCTTGGGAATGTGCTGGCTGTCGAGTCCGTAGAAATAGGTGAAAACGGCAAGCAGCGTAGCTAGAACATACCAGACCAGGCGCAGATGGGATTCGCTAAATTTCATTTAATACGTATTTTTTCCGCTGTTTTGTCGTTATCAGAAATAATGGGATGACGCTCGGACGCTGTCAATCGTTTCGAGCGGCCAAATGTCCAGAAATCATTCACCATAAAATTGAAAATACTGGCCAGCACGATGGCAATCAAGTTTGCGATCAGGTAATGAAAGTGGGCGGCGGTGAGGGTCTTCGTGAAGATCACCTGGAGCAAAATGCCGAACCAGCAGGCCAACGCATACTGGCCGAACTGAATGAGCAGGTGTTTGTCGCAATGGTGGTGCTTGCGATCGGCCCAAGTCCAGATACGGTTCCAGGTAAAATTATTGATCGTCGAAAAAAAGATGGCGATGGCGAGCGACGCATTGAGACGTGTTTCTGGCGACTGAACGACCGTCAGAAGGTGCTCCTGGCTGAAATAGAGCACGCCCAGATTAACGAATACTCCGGTGGCGCCAACGGTGCCGAATTTGATGAACCGGTGCCTCAGTATCCAGCCCAGCAGCGGCAGACCGGCAATTTTCCTAATTAAATTCATGCGATTTTGCCGATCTCAACCCCGGCTTCAGGAGGGGTTCCGAGCATTTCACGTGCCTTGGCCAGCACCTGTTCTGGCGTAATCTGCTTCAGACATTGGTTGTCGCCGTCGCAAGGCGAAGTTCTGTGATTATATGCGGTGAGACACGGCGAGCAGGACAGCGGCAAATGAAAGCAGTAAGCATTGCTGGTTAGTGATCTATACAACCTGGGCGTTTCCGGGCCAAAGAAGATAATGGTGGGTACCGGGGTGAGCGCCGCGAATTGTCCGGGCCCACCGTCATTGGTTATCAGCAGCGCGGCCCGATGAAACAGTGCCAGCAGTTGCCGTACCGATTTGGTATACCCTGTGAGGTCGATGCAAACGGGGCTCTGGCAGTAAGCCGTGATGGCTTGCGCGAAAGACTTGTCGCCCTGGAGGCCGATGACGCCTATCGCGCAACCCTCCGCCAGGAGGCTGGCGCAGAGCTGGCGGTAGTATTCGGTCGGCCAGGCGCGTATCGGCAGAATGCCGCCGCTCGGATAAACGAACACCAGTTTTTTATCCTTGACCGCGGGAAAGTCGGCATGTAACTGCGTGGTGATTTGCTGCAACTCTTCTTCGGAAAAAGGTATTGCGGGCGGCGGTCCGGAAACCGGTGACGGCAAGTGCTTGGCGACAGGCACCGTATCGGATTCTATCGCCGTCACCATCGTCAGGAATTGCTGCGACAGGTGCTGATAAGGGTTGTACATCACCGCACGATTGATAAAGGAGCCGCGGTAGAGCCCTTCCTGGGTGTGCCGGTGAAACCCCACGCGAATCGGGGCACCCGAAAGATAAGAGAAGATGCTGCTGATGCGGGCAAACAATTCGCAGTCTATTACCGCATCGAAGTTAAGGGCTCGTAGCGTGCGTATGGCCTTCAGGCTGTCCGCGATAAGTCCGCTCAGTGAGCGATCATTCAAGGTCAGTATATTGACTTCCGGAACCACGCAAAGAAGATCAAGCACTTCGCGGTTTTTGGCGAACAGCAAGACATGTATTTGCGCGCCGGGATACTGCAATTTCAGGCGCGTGAACATCGGGTGTGCGAGAACCAGGCTGCCCATCTCCGAAAGCAGGATAATCAGAATTCTCCGGGGCGGCATTGAGACGGCAGGCTTACCGCGGAATCGTTCGATTACGGAGAGCAAGGCGCAGATTGGGACGCCTAAAAAATGATCGACTGCGCGCTGGAATTTGATATTCATTTTGTCAATGGGGCTTGCGGTCGGCTCAACGACATGTCACTGAATTACCCCCTGCTTAAAAGTAGGCGAGCTAGCATATTTTGTGCCGACGACTTAAAGTCATCGAAGCTCGCACCATCATAAACGTGAGTCAAAAGATGAAGTTCTAAAGCCGATGACTTTGATCAATTGTATTGATAATAAAATGTTGGATTGAGGTTCACGAGTGCTATCTTATCAAATCCGGATGGCCCGCGGTTTGCCGAATTGTAACGGCGTGTATCGAAGGCCGGATATGAATTCAGGAAAGAAGCCAAAGCCTGGTTCGTCCGAAATGCACCCAGCTAATTCCACCATCCTGATCATATTCTGAGCGCTTTGCTCCGGGCCGCATCAAAGCAAAAAACCCGGATCAAATTTGGGATATTTAGCCCCGCCGCATCGAATCAAAGAAATCCGCATTATTTTTGGTGGCGCGAACCTTGTCGAGCAGGAACTCCATCGCTTCCAGATCGTCCATCGGGTACAGCAGCTTACGTAGTACCCAGATTTTTTGCAGGATGTCGGGTTTGATCAGCAGTTCTTCCTTGCGCGTGCCGGAACGGTTGACGTTGATCGCCGGGTACAGGCGTTTCTCCGCCATCTTGCGATCCATGTGGATTTCCATGTTGCCGGTGCCCTTGAATTCCTCGTAGATCACATCGTCCATGCGCGAGCCGGTATCCACCAGCGCGGTGGCGATGATGGTCAGCGAGCCGCCTTCCTCGATGTTGCGCGCCGCACCGAAGAAGCGCTTGGGGCGTTGCAGGGCGTTGGCATCCACACCGCCGGTCAACACCTTGCCGGAGGCTGGCACTACGGTGTTGTAAGCGCGCGCGAGGCGAGTGATCGAGTCGAGTAAAATCACCACGTCTTTCTTGTGTTCGACCAGGCGCTTGGCCTTTTCCAGCACCATCTCGGCGACCTGGACGTGGCGCGTGGCCGGTTCGTCGAAGGTGGAGGCGACGACTTCGCCGCGCACCGTACGCGTCATTTCCGTTACTTCCTCTGGCCGTTCGTCGATCAGCAGAACGATCAGGATACATTCGGGGTGGTTGGCGGTAATGGCATGGGCGATGTGCTGCAGCATCACGGTTTTGCCGGATTTGGGCGAGGCCACCAGCAGACCGCGCTGGCCCTTGCCGATTGGCGCAACCATGTCGATCACGCGGCCGGTGATGTTCTCTTCCGACTTGATGTCGCGTTCCAGAGTCAGCGGCTGGTTCGGGAACAGCGGCGTCAGGTTTTCGAACAGAATTTTGTGCTTGGAGTTCTCCGGCGGTTCGCCGTTGACCTTGTCCACCTTGACCAGCGCGAAATAGCGCTCGCCTTCCTTGGGGGTGCGGATTTCGCCTTCGATGGAATCGCCGGTATGCAGGTTGAAACGGCGGATCTGCGAAGGGCTGACGTAAATATCGTCCGGCCCGGCGAGGTAGGAAGTATCAGGCGAACGCAGGAAACCGAAGCCGTCCGGCAGGACTTCCAGCGTGCCTTCGCCGTAGATGCTTTCGCCTCTCTTGGCCTGGTTCTTCAGTAAGGCAAAAATCAGATCCTGCTTGCGCAGGCGGCTGGCGCCTTCAATTTCGTTGGTGATCGCCATTTCGACGAGTTCTGTGACGGGGAGATGCTTTAAATCGGATAAGCGCATGGCAGTTTGATGGTTGAGTGAATCAAGAAATTGTGGATCAGGAAAGAGTGCAGCGGGAGCTGGCTTGCGCCTGAGCCCTTAGATGAACGGGCAGGTCAGGCGCAAGGGTAATGGCTTTATATGTTGCTGTCAATAAACGCGGTCAGCTGCGATTTGGACAGGGCGCCGACCTTGGTCGCCTCGATATTGCCGTTCTTGAAAATCATCAGGGTCGGGATGCCGCGAATGCCGAATTTAGGCGGTGTAGCCTGGTTTTCGTCGATGTTGAGCTTGGCGACCTTGAGGCGCCCGGCGTATTCCTGCGCCACTTCGTCGAGCACCGGTGCAATCATTTTGCACGGGCCGCACCAGTCAGCCCAGTAATCGACCAGTACGGGCAACGGGGATTGCAGGACTTCCGGTTCAAAGGTGTCGTCGGTGACGTAGTGAATATGTTCGCTCATGGGTTTTTTGCTCCAATTCAAAGAGAATCAACGGAAAAGTTTTGCGAAATGTTGCGACCGCTTGATGATTTTGTTGTGTTTTTTGTCGTGTTGTAACAGACGAACTGCCGGCTTGTGGGCCGTGAATGAAATTAATCTTTTCACTTTATATACCAACCGAAAACTTCCAGCAAGGGGAATGCGTTGTTCGTGCATTCCCGTTTCGGGATAAAATTCAGCCATTCCCTATTTTCTCCGGGCGCTCACTTCAATTTATCGTATGCCGAAATCCACCGAATCCAGCCTGTTGCAGGTTGCCGCGCAGGAAATCGTCGCGCTTGAGCGGGAGCGCCTGCCCAACCTGTCCAGCCTGATTGTCCTGCTGCCCAATTTTCATGCCGTTGACGCGATGGGCGCTGCATTGTGCGAGGTCGCGGGGAGCGGTGCGCTGCTGTTGCCACGGATGACCACCTTGACGGAGTGGGCCGCAACCGCGCCTCTGGATTGCGAGGTTACGCCCGACAGTTGCCGTGCCGCGCAGCTCTATCAGGCCTTGCGCAGCCGCAACTGGTTTTCTGATGCCGATTTGTGGCACATCAGCCGCGAACTGCTTGGCCTGTTCGACGATATTGCCCGGCAGGGCGTCAGCCTGCCCGCCTCTTATGACGAGTTTGTGGCGTGGCTGGAAGACGCCTATCAGGCGCGATCCGGCACGCCATTGCAATTCGAGGCACGCCTGGTGCATGAGCTGTGGTATGCCATGAGCCGGGACGGCAAGAATAGCGTGGATGGCATCGCCGCTTATCATCTGCGCTTGGGGCGGCTGGCGGATGGGGCTTGCGCACCGCTGTACGCGGTCGGTCTGTCCAGTCTGACGCCAATGGAACGCGACTTTTTTCGCAGCTACGGAGAGCGCCAGCCGGTGCAATTATTCGGCTGCAACGAATATTTCCTCGATAATCATATCGGCCTATTGTTGGGCGCTGCATGGCAGTTTCCGCCCTCATCGGGGGAAGATGCTGCACTGAGCTTGCGCGACCGCGCGGCGGACTTTCGGCGCAGCCAACCGGAAAGCCCGTTGAGCAGCCGTTTGACGCTGTTCCCCGCGCACAGCCTGGAGCAGGAAGCCGAAGCGCTGAGCGAAAAAATTCGCGACTGGCTGCTTCTGGGCAAAACCGCCATCGCGGTGATCGTTCAGGACAGGATGGTGGCGCGGCGTGCCCGTGCCCTGCTGGAGCGCAGCCAGATCCTGGTGGCGGACGAAACCGGCTGGACATTTTCCACCGTGGCGGCGAGCGCGGTTGTGATGCGCTGGCTGGACGCGATGGCAAGCCGGTTTCACCATCTCGACCTGCTCGATCTACTCAAGTCGCCGCTAATCTTTTCCGATTGGGATGTCAGTGCACGCAAACGCGCCGTTTACAGCCTGGAGCAGTTGGTGCGGCGCTACAGCGTGGTTTCCGGCCTGCATCACTATCGCAATCTGGCACGGCGCGAAGAGGCGACCGAGGTGCTCGAACTGCTGGCGCGGCTGGAACAGGCGCAGGCCGGATTCGGCGGTCGCAAGCGCGCGCTCTCGGCATGGCTTGCCAGCCTGCTGGAAAGCCTGGAAGTGCTTGGATTGCGCCAAGGGCTGGCGCGGGACTTGGCCGGAGAGCAATTACTGCGGCTGTTGGCCCGTCTGCAAAAAGAGTTGAGCCGCGATTCCGGCCTGTTCTCCCTGAGCGAATGGCGTCGCTGGCTGGATGCCCAGCTCGAAGCCGCGACTTTCTGCGACAGCAGCATCACCAGCCCGGTGGTGTTCACCCATCTCGGCGCCACCCGGTTGCGCTATTTCGACGGCGTGATCGTGGCCGGCGGCGACGCCGCTCATTTTCCGGGGCAGGGGCGAGAAAGTGCCTTTTTCAACCAGTCTGTGCGGGCGCAACTGGGGCTGCCGACCTTCGAGCAGGAACTGCACCTGTCCATGCTGGATTTCTCCGCTCTACTGGCCAGCTGCGGCGCCATGCTGGTGACCTGGCAGGCGCAGAAAAACGCCGAGCCCAACCTCGCCAGCCCGTGGATAGAAAGGTTGGAAGCGTTTCACGAACTGGCTTACGGCGAAACGCTGCCGCGTCTGGTGAGCGGGAATATGGTCGAGGAGGCCGCCACACCTCATTCTCCGCCAACTACATCGCGACCGATATTGCCAACCGGGCTGGTTCCCGCCGCCATTTCCGCCAGCGGCTACAACAGCCTGATGGCTTGCCCTTACCAGTTCTATGCGCGCCACGCCTTGCATCTGAACGAGCTCGATGAAGTGCAGCAGGCGCTGGAAAAAAAAGATTACGGCGAGCATGTCCACGCCATCCTGCATCGCTTCCACCAGCTTTATCCGGAAATTGGCGGCCATCCACGCGCCGCGCTGGAGCAGGCGCTTTCCGACATCAGCCGTGAAGAATTTGCTCAGGCACTGGCGGCGGACTACCTCGCTCGTGCCTGGGCCTTGCGTTGGGGCGCATGTATTCCTGCCTATCTCGACTGGCAGGTGGCACGCGAACAGCAGGGCTGGCACTGGCACGACGGCGAATTGAAACGCACCCTGGAACTGGCGCTGGACGAAGGGCGCAGCCTGACCCTGAAGGGCCGGATCGACCGCGTTGATGCGCGCTCTGACGACGGCGAGGCTGCCTTCGCCGTGCTGGATTACAAGACACAAAGCCGGGTCGCTTTGCAAAAGAAGTTGAAAATGCCGGGCGAGGATGTGCAGTTACCGGTTTACGCCTTGCTGCTGCAAGACGCAGTGGTCGAGGCGGCGTTTGTGCCGGTGGACGAGGAAGGCGAGATCAAGGCGGCGCCACAGGAAGAAATCTATGCGCTGGGCAAGGCCGTCGAATTGCGGCTGCGTGAGCTGTTCAACGCCATCTACCGTGGCGCGCCATTGCCCGCCCAGGGCAGCGACCAAGCTTGCGCCTGGTGCGAGATGAGCGGCTTGTGCCGCAAGGATTATTGGAGCGACCAAGATGGGCAATGAGATTAACCACGCCGCGCTCGATCCCACCTGTTCGGCGGTAGTCGAAGCCTGCGCCGGCAGCGGCAAAACCTGGTTGCTGGTTTCTCGTATCGTGCGCCTGCTTCTGGCCGGCGCTGCACCGTCCGAGATTCTGGCGATCACCTTCACCCGCAAAGCGGCGCAGGAAATGGCGTCGCGCTTGCGCGAATGGTTGCGCCTGCTGGCGCTGGCACCGGATGAAGAGGTAAAAGCCTTCCTGCGCGAACGCGCCGTGCCGGAGCGCGAGATTGAAGCGCTGCTGCCGCGCGCGCGCAATTTATTCGAAATTTTTCTGACCGCCCAGCCCGGCATCACCATCAACACCTTCCACGGTTGGTTCCTGCAACTGCTCCAGCGCGCGCCGCTAGACAGCGGCATGGGCGGCGACTGGGGTTTGCTCGACCAGACTTCCACCTTGCTGGAAGAAGCCTGGCAGCTATTCGCCGAAGAGTTACGCACCGAGCCTGATTCCGAAACGGCTCAAGCGCTGGATTTTTTGTTCGCCGAATATGGCCTGCACAACACCCGCAGCCTGCTGCTGGATTTCGTTGCCAAGCGCGCCGAATGGTGGGCTTACACCGAGGGCGCGGACGATCCGGCGGCATTCGCCGCCGAAGCATTGCGCTGCAATCTCGGCGTGGAACCGGGGCGGGACGTGGTGGCCGGACTATTCGCCGATGGCGGATTGGAGCTGGATTTGCAATCCTACCTGGGCCTGCTGGAAGCCAATACGGACAAGGACAAGGCGCTGGCTGCCGGGCTTGCCCGTGCGTTGGCGGATGAGGACATCAAGCGCCGTTTCGAGTCGATATGGGCGGTGTTTTTTACCCAGAAGGACGAACCGAGAAAGCGCAAGGCGAGCAAGGAACAGGGCAAGCGGCTAGGAGCGGAAGGCGAGACGCGCCTGCTGTATCTGCACGAACGCCTGTGCCGCCGTTTGCAGGAAGTGCGCGACCAGCTTGCCGCCCAGGCCGCCTACCGCTTCAACCTTGCCGGCCTGCGCTGCGGCGACGGGCTGCTGGTGGCCTACCAGCGCCTCAAGGAAGAACGGCGGACAGTGGATTTCACCGATGTGGAATGGCGCGTCCACCGGTTGCTCAACCGTTCCGACCACGCCGAATACATGCAATACAAGCTGGATGCGCGCTACCGTCATATCCTGCTTGATGAGTTTCAGGATACCAATCCGCTGCAATGGCAGATCATGCGCTCCTGGCTGGATGCCTCGACCGGCGCGGGCAGCGCGCCGACGGTGTTCCTGGTGGGCGACCCGAAGCAGGCAATCTACCGTTTTCGCCGCGCCGATGCGCGCCTGTTCGGTATCGCCGCCGATTTTCTCGAGCAGGGCTACGGCGCGGCTCGGCTGCAACAGAACGTTTCCCGCCGCAGCGCGCCGCCAGTGCTGGAGGCGGTCAACCGGCTGTTTGAAAACGAAGCGGAGTTCACCGGCTTCGAGTCGCATCAGGCTTTTCATGGCGAGCTGCCGGGCCGGGTGGAAGTGCTGCCCCTGACCGGGGAGGGCGAAGATCAACCTGCCGTCGAGGCGCAATTATCGGTAACGATCTTGCGCGATCCCCTGGCCGAGCCGTTGATAGAGGATGAAGATCAGCGTGTCGAACGCGAAGCGCAACAACTGGCGGAAAAAATCAGCGCCATCGTCGGCAGTTGGGCGGTGGCTGGCGAAAACGGTGAAATGCGCCCAGCGGAATTTCGCGACATTCTGCTGTTGAAGCGCAGCCGCACTCGTCTGGAAATCTACGAGCGCGCCTTGCGCACGGCACGTATCCCTTACGTCAGCTCGCGTCACGGCGGGCTGCTCGACACGCTGGAATGCCGCGATCTGATTGCGTTGCTGACTTTTTTGATCACCCCGTTCGCCGATTTATGTCTGGCCCAAGCTTTGCGTTCGCCGCTGTTCGGTTGCAGTGACGACGATCTGATGTTGTTGGCATACAACTCCGCACGAGCTTCAGCTCGTAGCGGATTGGAGTCCCCTTGTGGGGCAGGAGAGGCTAA
Organism: Sulfuricella sp.; assembly: GCA_028713975.1. Classification (GTDB taxonomy): domain Bacteria; phylum Pseudomonadota; class Gammaproteobacteria; order Burkholderiales; family Sulfuricellaceae; genus Sulfuricella. The sequence goes on along the minus strand of JAQTNE010000001.1, from coordinate 179,615 downwards.
CGGTTCCTGGTGGGCGCGTTTGCATGCCGTGGCCGGGCGGGAGCAGGCCAGCCTGGCACTGCATCGCGCTTTGGGCCTGCTGCAAGGCTGGCTGGCATTGACCGACACGCTGCCGGTGCACGACCTGCTCGACCGCATCTATTTTGAAGGCGAGCTGCCGCAGCGTTACGACGCCGCCGTGCCGGAAGCGATGCGCGGCGCGGTGCAGTCCAATCTCCATGCCTTCATGGAACAGGCGCTGAAGCTGGACAGCGGGCGCTATCCCAGCCTGCCCAAGTTCATCAACGAACTCCAGCAATTGCGCCGCGCGCGCGCCGAGGAAGCGCCCGACGAGGGTATCGTCGGCGATGCCGGTAACGCGCTGCGTATTCTCACTATCCACGGCTCCAAGGGGCTGGAAGCGCCAATCGTCTGGCTGCTCGACGCCAATGCCGCCACCCGCAACGAGCGTGGCCACCGAGCCATGCTCGACTGGCCGCCGGAAAGCCCGAAGCCGCAGAATTTCTTCCTCTATACCGGCAAGCGCGAACGCGCCGCGCAGTGGCAGCCGGTGTTCGATGCCGAGGCCGAACTGGAGCGGCGCGAAGACCTCAACCTGCTCTACGTCGCCATGACCCGCGCCCGCCAGGCGCTGATCGTGAGCGGCTGCGAGTCGGCGCGTGGCGGAGCGGCAGGCTGGCACGGAAAAATCCGGAATGCCTTAACCGGGGAAGAGGCCGGTGAAGCTGCCGAACTCGGCCAGATGCCACTGATTTCTGCTGGCGAAGCCAAGCCGGGAGCGACGACCCCGGTTTTTCATACTCGTGCAACGCCGCTCATGCCCACCGGCAAGCGCGTCAGCCAAAACCTCACCACAGCACAACGTCACGGTATCCGGCTGCACGCGCTGCTGGAATGGGTCGCCCCGCCCGCCGCAGTGCTGGATCAAGCCTGGCTGCAAGAACGGCTGGGCGTGGATGAAGCCGAGTTCGCCGCGCTCTGGCAAGATGCCATGTGCCTCGTTCAAGCGCCGTATCTGCAACGCTTCTTCGACCCGGCGTGCTATCTCAATGCGTGGAAGGAGTTGCCCTACCGCACGGCAACCGGCGAAAGCCGGCGACTCGACCGGCTGGTCGAGTTCGAGGATAGTGTCTGGATCGTGGATTTCAAGGCGAGTGAGCGGGCTGAGGAAGGCAATCTGACCGCCTGCGCCAAGCCGTATCTCGGACAGATGCGCGAGTATCTCACCGCCATGACCGGAGTGTTTGCGCCCAAGCCGGTGCGAGCGGTGCTGCTGTTCGGCAATGGCCTGCTATACGAAATCGCCGAGGCATAGGTGCCCAACAATAAGGGTGCGTGAGGCGCACCCTGCCTGATCGTTCCCTTGCAAATCGGCTCGTAGCACGTAGGGCACGCCATGCGCACCGTCCGCCATCACGCCGCAAGCAGGTTTCATAATCTTAACTATAATGAAACGGTAGGTGAATTAATCGAATTTTCGTACAACTTAAGGAGATAGACGATGCTTAAGACATTATGGTTGTTACCGATTGCGGCGGGAATCGCCGTTGCCTCTCCAGTCGCCGTTGCCGAAGAAACGGCAAAGCCGCAGGCGCAGGCTCGCCAGCAGGAAATGGTTTACGGTTCGCAGTTGATGACGCGGGAAGAGCGCGTTGCTTATCGCGCCAAAATGCGTGCCGCAAAAACCCCGGAAGAGCGCGAAAAAATCCGCGCCGAACACCACGAGCAGATGAAGGTGCGCGCCAAGGAGAAAGGCGTGACCTTGCCGGATGTGCCGCCTGCGATGGGTGGCGGTATGGGGCCGGGCGGCGGTATGGGTGGCGGAATGATGGGCCCCGGTGGTGGAATGGGTGGTGGCCCGCGAGGTCGTTAGCAGAATTGTAGGGCGCAATGCCCGTTGGTTATTGCGTCCTACGCGGGCTAGCGAGATTCAGCCATCTCAATGTCTTCCCGTACTACCAAACCCACCCTCACCACGATCACTTTCCTCAAAATTTTCCACCACGTTGAATTCGGCGTGGATCACCGGCACGATTACCATCTGTGCGATGCGCTCCAGCGGGTTGAGGATGAATGGCGTCTGGCCGCGGTTCCAGCAGGAGACGAAGAGCTGGCCTTGGTAGTCCGAGTCGATCAGGCCGACCAGGTTGCCGAGTACGATGCCGTGTTTGTGGCCGAGGCCGGAGCGCGGCAGGATCATCGCTGCCATGCCGGGGTCGCGCAGGTGAATGGCGATGCCGGTGGGGATGAGTTCGGTTTGTCCCGGATGGATGGTGATCACATGCTCGGTGCAGGCGCGCAAGTCTAGACCCGCCGCGCCGGGAGTGGCGTAGCAGGGCGGGTGTTGCTTGAGGCGTTCGTCGAGGATTTTGACGTCAACGGTTTTCAGGGTTTTTTTCATTTCAGTTTTGCCCTCTTTCCTTGTGGTAGAGCTTGGCGATGTGTTCGATCAACTGGCGTGCCAGTTCAATTTTCGGTGCACGCTGCAGCGGGTGAGCGCCTTCGTCGTCGAACAGGATCAGTTCGCTTTGGTCGCTGCCGATGGCGTCCTGCACCAGGTTGGCGGCCAGGAGCGGCAGGTTTTTGCGCTTGCGCTTGGCCTCGGCAAATTCGTAAAGATTTTCGCTTTCTGCCGCAAAGCCGACGCAGAACGGCGGGTCGGGCAAGTTCATCACGTTCGCTACGATATCCGGATTGGGCGCGAGTTCCAGCGTGAAAATGTGCGCGTCTTTTTTGATCTTCTGTTCGCTCGGGTTGAGCACGTAATAGTCGGCGACCGCGGCGACGCTGATGAAAATATCGGCATCGGCGATCACGCCGTTAACCGCTTCCAGCATTTGCTGGGCGCTGGTGACGGCGAGGGTTTTTGCCGCCGACGGTGGTGTCAAACAGGTCGGGCCGGAGATCAGCGTGACAGAGGCGCCGGCTTCGATGGCTGCGCGGGCGACGGCATAACCCATCTTGCCTGAGCTCAGGTTGGTGATGCCGCGCACCGCGTCGATGGCCTCGAAGGTCGGGCCGGCGGTGATCAGCACGCGCTTGCCTTGCAGCCGCTTGGGGTACCAGAACGAGTCGATATTCTCGACCAGCGTTTGCGGCTCCACCATCCGCCCCATGCCGGTTTCGCCGCAAGCTTGGGGGCCACTGTCCGGGCCGAAGATGGCCACGCCGTCGCGCTTCAGTTGCAGGATGTTGCGCTGGGTGGCGGGGTTGCCCCACATTTCACGGTTCATCGCCGGCGCGACCAGCAGCGGACAGGAACGTGCCAGGCAGAGGGTGGAAAGCAGGTCGTCCGCCGCGCCGTGCGCCAACTTGGCGAGGAAGTCGGCGCTGGCGGGGGCGATCAGCACGGCATCGGCGTTGCGCGTGAGGTCGATATGCGTCATACCGTTGGTGCTGCCGCCATCCCACAGGTCGGTCAGTACCGGCTTGCCGGAGAGTGCCTGGAAGGTGGCCGGGCCGACGAAGTGGCGGGCGGCCTCGGTCATCACCACCTGCACCTCGATGCCGTTCTTTACCAGCAGGCGTACGAGCTCAGCCGCCTTGTAGGCGGCGACGCCGCCGGTGACGCCGAGCACCAGGCGTTTTGTTGCCACTTCGGGAATTAGATCGATCATAATGTTCCTAATTCTACTTGAAATAAAAAGAATTTGTCATGGCGATAACGGACTGGCCCGAAGGTGAGCGACCCAGAGAAAAACTCCTGAAGAACGGTGCGGCGGCGCTTTCCGAAGCGGAACTGCTGGCGATTTTTTTGCGCACTGGCGTGGTCGGGAAAAGTGCGGTGGATCTGGCGCGCGATCTGCTGGCCCACTTTGGCAGTTTGGCTGCACTGTTTGCGGCAGGAGAAAAGGAATTTTGTCAGATGCACGGCATGGGTGCCGCGAAATACGCGCAGTTGCAGGCCGTGCTGGAAATGGCGAAGCGTGCCTTGCACGAGGAGATGGCGCAGCGCGATGCGCTGTCTTCGCCGCAAGCCGTGCGCGATTATTTGCGGCTCAAGTTGCAGGGCTTGCCCCACGAGGTATTCATGGTGCTGTTCATGGATGCGCAAAACCGGGTCGTGGCGAGCGAGGAACTGTTTCGCGGCACGCTCACCCAAACCAGCGTTTATCCGCGCGAAGTGGTCAAGCGTGCATTGCACCACAATTCAGCCGCAGTAATCCTCGCTCATAACCATCCTTCCGGCCTGGCAGAACCGAGCCACGCCGACCAAGCCCTAACGCAGGCGCTGAAAAGTGCGCTGATGCTGGTGGATGTCCGGGTGCTCGATCATTTTATCGTTGCCGGTGGCGGTTTTCTGTCGTTTGCGGAGCGTGGGCTGCTCTAGTGGCCTGCCGGAAGCGTGTTTTGCGGCGATTTTATTTCATTGATGGAGCAGGGTTTTTTAGGCTGGATGAAATTTTGTCTTGAGTTGTCCCGCAAAAATATGGTATAAATCGCGTTTTTCGTAATTCTATTCTTGGAGCAACACCATGGCACGCGTATGCAAGATCACCGGCAAGAAGCCGATGTCAGGGAATAATGTTTCCCACGCCAACAACAGGACAAAGCGCCGTTTTCTGCCGAATCTGCAAAACCGCAAGTTCTGGGTTGAAAGCGAAAACCGTTGGGTGAGCATGCGCGTTTCGTGCGCGGCTCTGCGTACTATCGACAAGAACGGCATTGATGCCGTGCTGGCCAAGCTGCGTGCTCGCGGCGAATCCATTTAAGGGGCTGAGAAATGGCTAAAGGCGGACGCGAAAAAATCAAACTGGAATCCACTGCGGGAACCGGTCACTTTTATACTACCGACAAGAACAAGCGCACCATGCCGGAAAAGATGTTGATCAAGAAATTTGATCCGGTGGCGCGCAAGCATGTGGACTACAAGGAAACCAAGCTGAAGTAAGCGGTTTCTCTTGGCGTTACCCAACAAAAAACCCGCTGCGGCGGGTTTTTTGTTGCCCGGATTTCGTCCTGGTTATGTTCTCGGCGCTACGTTCTTCACCTGCGCCAGCCCGGCCAGGGCCAGCATGCGGATATAAGCCCAGCCGATGTCGAATTCGTACCATTTGTTCGATAGCCGCGCCGAACCGGCATAGGCATGGTGGTTGTTGTGCAGTTCCTCGCCGCCGATCAGGATGCCCCAGGGCAGGATGTTGCGGCTCTGGTCGGGGCTGGCGAAGTTGCGGTAACCCCACCAGTGGCCGATGCCATTGATCACGCCCGCCGCCCAGAATGGGATCCAGACCATTTGCACGCCAAAAATCAGGGTGCCGGGCACGGCGCCGAACAGGGCGACATCGAGCAGGGCCATGAGCACGATGCCGAGACCGTTGTGCGGTGCATAAAGGTGGCGCTCCAGCCAGTCGTCGGGCGTGCCGCGACCGTAAGCCGCGATGGTTTCGGAGTTGCCGCTTGCGCTGCGATAAAGCAACGCTCCGCCCCACAGCACGCTGTTGATGCCGAGGATTTGCGGGCTGTGCGGGTCATGGGCGGTTTCGCATTTGGCGTGGTGCTTGCGGTGCACTGCGACCCATTCGCGCGTCACCATGCCGGTGGTGAGCCACAGCCAGAAACGAAAAAAATGGCTGACCAGCAGGTGCAGTTCCAGTGCCCGGTGCGCCTGATGGCGATGTAAAAAAATGGTAACGCTGGCGATGGTGACGTGTGTCAGCCCCAGCGCGGCCAGTATCAGCCCCCACCACGGTAGATCCAGCATGCCTGAGAACATGGGGTTTATTCCTTTTCAAAATAGCCAGGGGCTATTCTATACTAAAACAGTCGGGAATAAAGCGCGGAAGCTGTCAAGCTGGCTGGATGTCAGGTGTGCGGCTGTTCGCCGCTGATAATGCGGATGTCGCGTTGCGGGAAGGGAATTTCAATGCCGGCTTGCTGGAATTTGCGCCAGATTTCCAGATTGATGTCCGATTTCAGACTGAGCTGGCCTTCTTCCGGGTCGTCGATCCAGATACCCAGCTCGAGGTCGATGCCGTTGTCGCCGAAGGCCTTGAGAAAGGTTTTTGGCGCCGGCTTCTTGAGCACGCGCGGGTGGTTTCCCGCCGCCTGCCGCATGATGCTCATGGCCTGTTCCAGGTCGCTTTGATAGCCTACCTGCACCGGAATGGCGAGGCGCATCTGGCGGTCGGAGTAGGAGTGGTTGATGACAGTGGAACTGATCAGGGTTTCGTTGGGAATGATCGCCTCGGTGCCGTCGCCGCTACGCAGTACCATATAGCGGGTGGTTAGTTTTGAAACCGTGCCGAAACGTCCATCCACGGTCAGGGAATCGCCGGGATGGATGGATTTGTCGAGCAGGATGATGAAGCCGCTGACGTAGTTGCTGGCGATTTTTTGCAGGCCGAAGCCGATGCCGACGCCCAATGCGCCGCCGAATACCGAAAGCACGGTGATGTCGATGCCGGCCAGCGGCAGGGCGACCAGAACGCCGAGCACGACCAGTGCGGCGCGGATCAGCTTGGACAGCACCACGCGCAGATTCATTTCCAGGTTTTCCGCGTTCATTACCCGGCTTTCCAGCGCGCTTCCCAGCCACATCGCCGCCAGAACGGTAACGGCGACGGAGAGTATGCCGCTCAAAATGATGAGCAGCGAAATTTTCTGTTTGCCGGCATGAAAGCTGATCTCGTCCATGGCATCCAAGATTTCCGGCAGGAAACCGGTGAGGTGCAAGGTGAGCCCGACCCAGATAGCCGTGGCAATAAAACGCTCGGAGCTGTGAAGCCAGCCGCTCGGAGCAAAAATTTTGCGCAAGGTGTAGACGGCCAAGCGAACCAGCGCCAGTGCCAGCAGCAGGGAAACGGCGATGTTCAGCAGGTTGACGGAATGCCAGTTCTTGAGTACGGTCTTGCCGATCACCACCAGCAATAGCGCGATCAGCGGGAAAGCCAGGCGGGAAACGCCGCCCAGGCCGACCTTCAATGCCCCCTCCGACTTCGGCATGCGGCTTCTCAACAGGCGGGTGAACCCCCAGGAGAACGCCAGACTGGGCAGCAGAATGGCCAGTTGCCACAGAATGATGGTTTGATCCAGGTCGTCAATAAAGTTGACCAGCAGGCTGTGGGTGGTTTGTGGCATGGGTTGAGTCGATATAATGGAATGGATTTATTCTAGCATGACCGGGCAGTGTGCCGATTCCCGGCAGCGCCGCCCGGTTGCCGTGCTATAGCCAGTTTTTTTTGCGGAAATAGACCTGCATCCCGACGCCGACGGTCGCCATCAGCAGCAGCACCGCCGGATAGCCCCAGCGCCACTCCAGTTCCGGCATGTATTTGAAGTTCATGCCATAAAGCCCGGCGAGGAAGGTCAGCGGCATGAAAATGGTGGCGATTACCGCGAGTACCCGCATTACTGAATTCATGCGGTTGCTGACGCTGGACAAATAGATGTCGAGCAGGCCGGTGGCGAGATCGCGGAAGGTTTCGAGCGAGTCGATGATGTGGACGGTATGGTCGTAGATGTCGCGCAAATAGATGCGTGACGCCTGCTGGAAAAATGGCGATTCGCCGCGTTCCAGGGCGCTGATTACGCTGCGGAAAGGGAGCACGGCTTTGCGCAGGAAGATCAGGTCGCGCCTGAGCTTGTGGATTTTTTGCAGGGTTTTCGGTGTGGCGTTGGCGATGACATCTTCTTCAAGCCGGTCGATTTCCTCTTCCATCTTTTCCAGCGCGACGAAATAATGGTCGACCACCGCGTCGAGCAGGGCGTGGGCGAGGTAATCCGTGCCGCCCTTGCGGATGAGACCCTTGGCGTTCTTGATCCGCTCGATGATCGGGTTGAAAATTCCGCTCTCCTGCTCGCGGAAGGAAAGCAGGAAATTTTGTCCTACAACCAGGCTCAGTTGTTCGGCGACGATGCCGCCATGACGGTCGAAGGACAGCATCTTCAGAACGATAAAAACATAGTCGCCAAAATCTTCCATCTTCGGGCGCTGGTCGGCGTTCATGATGTCTTCCAGCACCAGCGGATGGAGTCCGAAGCAATCGCCGATTTTTTGCAGCGGCTCGATCTGCTGGATGCCTTCTACATTGATCCAGGCGATGCCGGTCGTTGCTACCTTGGCGGCACAATAGTCCTCCTTGGTCTCCGTCTCTTTGTCGATGTAATTGGCTTCGTCGTAACCAATCAGCCGGATTCGGCTTTTCTCGCTGCGTTTTTCCCCAATATGAATCAGCGAACCGGGCGGCAGGCCGGCTTTCTTTGAGCGCTTGATATGTTTTGGCATGACTTTTTCCCGGCAGGCTTCTGGGTGCGATAACGCACATCAGGATAGCATAACCCCCTGCTAGAACCGGGCAGTGATGCTGAAGCGCAGCGCGCGCGGCTCTGCCGGGTGGGTGTGTATGTCGGCCACGCCTGCCGCGGGCTCGCCGGCCAGGCGCGAAGTGTAGTAGTAATCAATGTCGCTGACCTGGCGGTTGAACAGGTTATAGGCATCCAGCGCGGCCTGCCACTGTTTGCCGAACTTATAGCCGATGCGGGCGTTGACCAGGGTGGAAGATTTGGAACGCACGCTGTCGTCCTCGACCAGCGGGCGCGGGCCGAAGTAGCGCAGGCGCATGCCGCCGTGCCAGCCGCGTTCGCCGTCGAGCGATACGCCGACCGAAAAGGTTTTTTCGATTGCGCCGGGGATCAGGTTGCCGGCTGGGTCGTCATCGGTGAAATGCGCCCGTGAGATCGCCAGATCGGCGTCCAGCGTCAGCCAGGGATTGGGCTGGTAATAGTTGGCCCACTCCACGCCGGTGCGGCGGCTCGGGCGGCTCGGTTCGGTGGTGCCGGCATCGCCGACAAACAGCAGTTCCGAGGCGGAATCCAGCCGCCACAACGCCAGCGCGCTTTGCCAGCCCGGAAGAAGCGCGGTGCGGACGCCGATTTCCGCTCCCGTGGCGCGCACCAGCGGCGTCACCTTGTCCGCCGGGTCGAGGGTTTTCGGGTCGACGGTAATGGTGGCGCCGCGCGCGTCGTTGCTGTGGAAGCCGTCACCGAGGTTAAGGTAATACTCGGTCTTGTCCCATGGCCCGAAGATCAGGCTCAGCTTCGGGCTGACAAGATGGTCGCTGACATCGCCGGAATTGGCATCCAGGCTGCTGGCGACATGGAAGCGGTAGAAATCGCCGCGCAGTCCGGCGACGCTGCGAAAGTGCTCGCTCCACTGCACCGTTGCCTGATAGTAAGGCGACAGGCTGGTCTGCACGACATGGTCGGCGCGGGTGACAGCGAGGCGTTGCTGCGCCTCGGTGTGATAAAGCCCGACGCTGATGTTGTCGTTGCGCGCCTGTACCCCCGCGCTGTGTTCGATCTCATGGTTGCCCCACTTGCCGGCCCAAGAGTGGCTCAGCGCACCGCCGGACACCACGCGCCGGTCGGCCTGCTCGAACTGGTCGCCGTGGAGCGGGTCGTCGAGGAAGTAGGTGAAGTTGGAGAACAGGTTGAGGCGGTAGTCGATCAGGTAGGCGCTGGCCTGGGTCGTTGTGCCGTTGCCGGTTTCGCGCCAGTTGCCGGAAAGGCTGTAGCGGTATGTTTTGCCGCCATCGGTCGGGTCGATCGCGCCGTAGCGCGAGATCAGGCCGCTGTCCAGGGCGCGCTGCGGCACCTGGTCGGCGCTGTTCCAGTCGGCCTGGTAGGCCATGGCGGCGAGGTTGAAGCCGTTTTGCGTCGTGCCGCGGCTATAGCGCAACACGCCGTTGAGCTTGCCGTAGGCTTCCGGGTTGTCCCACGGCCCGTCGTTGCGGAATGCTTCCACCGCCATCAGCAGGTTGCCGTCGGCGAGTTGCGGCGAGGTTGCCGCCAGCATCCGGCGGTAACCGAAACTGCCCGCCCCGAGTTGGGCGATGCTGCTTTCCAGCTTGTCCGCGTAGCGGACATGCACCGCGCCCGCGGCCGAGAAATCGCCTTCCTCCGCGTAGTAGGGGCCTTTCTTGTAGCGCATCCCGGTGACCAGTTCCGGGATCAAAAAGTTGAGGTCGGTATAACCTTGGCCGTGGGCGTGGGTCGGCATGTTCACCGGCATGCCGTCGAGGCTGATGGACAGGTCGGTGCCGTGGTCGAGGTTGAAGCCGCGCAGGAAGTACTGGTTGGCTTTGCCGTCGCCGCTGTGCTGGGTGATGATGACGCCGGGCACGGCTTCCAGAATTTCGCCGGGGCGCAGCAGCGGGCGGTTCTCCAGTTGTTTGGCGGTGACCGTGCCCTGGGTCGCTGAATCCGCTATGCCGACCAGATTTTCCGAGGTATCCCTGACCACGACTTCCTCCAGGGTCTGGATGCCGCCGGCGGTGGCATTGGAACCGCCAATCAACGCTATCGTAAGAAGAAAAATATTTTTATCATACCGCATGGCAAAAAAATCCCATTGATGAAAATTATTTGAATTTAGTTGTCGGAAGGAATGGGTGCGAGTACTGAACTCTGCCGGGGCGACAGGCGCAGCGCGAGATAGAAACTTATTGCGACGGTGCCGACCACGGCCAGCCCCATCAGCAGTTCGCGCCCTTCGGTGTGGGCGCCGACTTCGGGGAAGAAGACCTTGGCGATGCCGAATATCCCTACCAGCAGGCTCAAGCCGCCCACCGCCAGGCCCATCACGCGCGAGGCAATCAGCGCGCGCTGGTCGGCGCGGTTGAGCAAATGTGAAATCCACAGGCCATTGATGCCGTCGGTGGCGATCATGCCGAGCATGAAGGCCAGGCCGAGCACCACTGAGAATAGCCATCCCGCCATGCTCGACGCGGCCAGGGAGAACAGCGCGGTCTGGCTCAGGGTGTCGAAGGAAAGAGCGAACAGCGCGCCGACGCAGGCGATCAGCACGGGATGGCTGGCTTGGCTCAACCGCCCCAGCCAGCGGCCTTTCAGGCCGACCATGCGCACCACTTGACCGGGGCGGGCGCGGATGACGGCAAGGAGGTTGACTGCGCCGAGCGCGAGCAGAAACAGGATGGAAATCCATGCGCCCAGATCCTCGATCCAGGCAGGGATCACCCAGCGCTTGGCGACGACGCCGACCAGCACGGCCACCGCCATCACCACGGCGCCGTGGCCGAGCGAGAACAGCAGACCCGACCAGCGCGACAGCCGGGGTTTGTTGGCGGCGGCGTTGAAGCGGGTCAGGCCGTCGATGGTGGCGAGGTGGTCGGGATCGAAGCCGTGCTTCAGTCCCAGCACGAACACCAGCGCCAGCAGCGCAAGCCAGTCATTGGGCAGGGTTTCCATGTCCGGGTTCCTTGCGGGTATGATGATTTAAATAATCATCATAACAAAATTTTCGTGCCATAGTTATGTCGTGCGCACCCGCCGTTTTTTTGTGCGGTATTTTAATGGCATCAAGGAAGAGTCTATGGAACGCTTTACTATTTCTCTGGATGAATCGCTGGCGCGGCAATTCGATGAACTGATCAAGAGCCGCGGTTATCTGAACCGCTCGGAGGCGATACGCGACTTGCTGCGCGAGCAGATCGAGGCGCAACGCATCCAGAACGCCGAGGCGTCTGATTGCGTCGCCAGCCTGAGCTATGTCTACAATCACCACGAGCGCGATCTGGCTTCGCGTCTGACGGGTCTGCAGCATGACGGACATCATCTGAATGTGTCGACCATGCACGTTCACCTCAATCATGAAGATTGTCTGGAAACCGTGGTTTTGCGCGGATCGACTGCCGAGGTGCGGGCTTTTTCGGATAGCGTCATCGCCGAGCGCGGCGTGCGCCACGGCCAGCTCAACCTGATCCCGGTCAGCCTGGAAGAGGCGCGTCACGTCCACGGCGCGCATTCCCACCTGCACAGCCACCCCAATACCTGAGCGACCGAAACCATCTGTCGGGGTCATCGTTTGGCACGTAATTAACGTGTACATGGATGGCGTATGTTTGTTAGAATTAACAAACTATAACGTCATAAAATAATGCTAAAAATCAACTAAAGGGAGGGGTATGGCTTCGTTGTTCTGGTTGCAATGCGGCGGGTGCGGCGGCGACACCATGTCGTTTCTCAGTGCCGAGTCCCCCGATATGCTCGAGTTGTTCGACACCCTCGGCATCCAACTGTTGTGGCATCCCTCCTTATCGACCCTGTCGCCCGTGGCGCAGAATGAATTGATCGAAAGCCTGACTCAGGGCGAACAGGCGCTGGACATTCTGGTGGTGGAAGGCGCGATCATTCGCGGCCCCGCCAGCACCGGCATGTTCGATGTCAAAAACGGCCGCCCCAAAAAAGACCTGGCCGCGGCGCTGGCGGCACAGGCGCGCATCGTGGTCGCCGCCGGTACCTGCGCCGCATTCGGCGGAATCGGTGCTGACAGCGACATTCAGGCCACCGGTTTGCAGTTCCTGAACAAACAGCCCGGCGGGTTGCTCGGCAAGGATTTTCGTTCACGGGCCGGCTTGCCGGTGATCAATCTGGCCGGCTGCCCATGCCATGCCGAGGTGATGGCCGGGGCGCTGTCCGCGCTGGTCGCTGGGCAACCGCTGGAACTGGACGAGTTCAACCGTCCGCTGGACTGGTACGGCATGACGGTGCATCAAGGCTGCACCCGCAACGAATATCACGAATACCGCGTCGAGGAATGGGATTTCGCCCAGCGCGGCTGCCTGTTTTTCCACAAGGGCTGTCATGGGCCGCTGGCCGATGGGCCGTGCAACAAGCTGCTATGGAACAACCGCTCGTCCAAGACGCGGGCAGGCGTGCCGTGCTTCGGCTGCACCAACCCGGAATTCCCGACGCCATCCCCTTTCTTTGAAACCCGCAACATCGAAGGCGTCCCCATAGAATTGCCGAAAGGCGTGAGCCGCGCCCATTACATGGTGTACAAGGGCATGGCCGCCGCGGCTGCGCCGGAGCGCCTGAAGAAGCGCGAAACCAAGGTTTGACGAGAAGCCATCATGACTAAAAGAATTATCCGCGACATACCCCTCAACCGCGTCGAAGGCGACCTGGAAATCCGCGTCGAGCTGGAGAACAACCGGGTCGTCGATGCCTGGAGTTCAGGCACGATGTACCGCGGCTTCGAGAACATTCTGGTCGGGCGCGGCGCGCTCGACGGCCTGGTGATCACCCCCCGCGTCTGCGGCATCTGCAGCACTACCCACCTGATGGCGGCGGCCAAGGCGCTTGACCATATCGCCGGGGTCGATCTGCCGGACAACGCCGTCCGGCTGCGCAACGTGACGCTGATGGCGGAGCACTGCCAGAGCGACGTGCGCCAGTCGGTGCTGATGTTCCTGCCGGATTTCACCGCGGCCATTTACGCGGCGCATCCGCTTTACGCCGAGGCGGTCAAGCGCTACGCGCCGCTGGCCGGCGAACGCTGCATTGACGTGGTGCGGCAGACCAAGACCCTCCTCGAGATCGTCGCGATTCTCGGCGGCCAGTGGCCGCACAGCTCGTTCATGGTGCCGGGCGGCGTGTCTTATGTCCCGCCGCTGGCTGAACTGAACCAGTGCCGCCATATCCTGAAACAGTTTCGCAGTTGGTACGAAAAAAGCGTGCTCGGCTGCTCGCTGGAACGCTGGCAGGCGGTGCAAAGCGCCGCCGACCTCGACGTCTGGCTGAACGAGAGCGCTGCCCAGCGCGACAGCGATGTCGGCTTCTTCCTGCGCTTCGCCCGCGAGGCCGGGCTGCACGCCTTGGGGCAAGGGCACGGCCACTTTCTTTCCTACGGTTCGCTGGAATTGCCCGGCGACAGTGCCGTGGTCGGCAGCGGAGCGGGAAAACAACTGGTCGGCTCCGGCTTCGCCGCCAAGGATGGACAGGCGCAGCCCTTCGACCAGGCCCAGGTGGCGGAGCATGTCGCCGCGTCATGGTATGCCGATTATGAAGGCGGAAAACACCCGTTCGAGGGCGAAACCGTTCCCCACGCCACCGGCGCTGACGGCAAGAAATATTCCTGGTGCAAAGCGCCGCGCTATGCCGGTTTGCCGGCGGAAACCGGGCCGCTGGCCGAGCGCATCGTCGCCGGCGATCCGCTGTTTTGCGACCTGCTGCGGCGCGATGGCGCCAACCTGGTGATTCGCCAGTTGGCGCGCCTCACGCGTCCGGCCACGCTGCTGGACGCGATGGAAACCTGGCTGGCCGAAATGGCTGCGCGCCCCGACCAATCCTATTACGAGCCGGTTGCGTCGCTCCAGGACGGGCGCGGTTTTGGCCTGATCGAAGCGGCGCGCGGCGCACTGGGGCATTGGGTGGAAATACGCGGCGGCAAGATCGCCCGCTACCAGATTGTCACGCCCACCGCCTGGAACGGCTCGCCGCGCGACCATGCGGGGGTGCGCGGGCCATGGGAGGAGGCGCTGATCGGCACGCCGATTGCGGATATCGATAACCCGGTGGAAGCCGGGCATGTCGTGCGCTCCTTCGATCCGTGCCTGGTGTGCTCGGTGCATGTGGTCGGCGCCGACCGCACGCCGTTGCGTTGCTAAGGCCATGGCTGCGACTGCCATCATCTGTCTGGGCAACCGCTACGTAGCGGACGATGATGTCGGCTGCCGGGTGTTCGACTGCCTGATCGGCAGCGCCATTCCACAGGGCATCGAAATATTCGACGGCGGCCTGTGCGGCCTGGATTTGCTGCGGCTGGTGGAGGGCCGGCGCCGCGTGGTGTTCGTCGATGCCCTGGCCGGCGTGGCGGATGCCGGCGATATCGTGGTGCTGAACCGCGAACAGGTGGCCGGTTACGCCGGTCGTTACGGTCATGGCGCCGGGTTGCCTTATTTGCTGCGGTTGCTGCCGCAGGTCTGCGCGGCGCCGCTGCCGGAAATCGCGCTGGTCGGCGCGGAAGGCGCGATGGATGAACCGGCTGTTCGCGCACTGGCCGAACGCAGCATGGAGGTCGCCATTCATGGAGCTTCATAATCTCACCCGGACTGCCGACGCGCTTGCCTTGCTCGAAGAAGAGAACCGCATGCTGCGCGAGGAAATCCGGGTGTCGCGGGACGCGGCGGAAATCACCGTGCAACTGGTGGTCGAGCAGTTCGAAAAAACCGAAGCTATCCTGACCCGGCTCCAGACCGCCGGCGATCTCCTGAATAAAAATAACGCCGAGCTGGAAGAAGCCAATCAGCGTTTACAAAATCTGGATCAGATGAAATCGGATTTTCTGTCTTCGGTTTCCCACGAATTGCGCACCCCGCTGACTTCCATTCGCGGTTTTTCTCAGTTGATTGACCGCGAGTTCACGCGCAGTTTTGCACCACTGGCAGGAGAAGATGCCGGACTGCAAAAGAAGTCCGTCCGCATCCAGGAAAATCTGAAAATCATCCTCAAGGAATCGGAGCGGCTCACCCGCCTTATCAACGACGTCCTCGATCTGGCCAAAATCGAGGCCGGGCGCACCGATTGGCACGATTCCCCATTGCAGGTCGGCGCCTTTATTCAGGATGCGGCCAATGCGGTGCACGGCATGTTCGAGCAAAAACCGGCGGTTGAATTGCGCCTCGAAATTCAGGAGGGGCTGCCGCTATTCATCGGCGATGCCGACCGGATGCAGCAAGTGTTGATTAACCTGCTCAACAACGCGGCCAAATTTACCGATCAGGGTGCGGTGACGGTGAAAGCCTTTCTCAACCCCGACAAAATGATTCAGATGGAAATCCACGACAGCGGCATCGGTTTTCCGCAGGAAGAAGCAGAAGCGATTTTCGACAAATTCCAGCAGGCCAAGCATGGCGACACTTTGCAGGATCGCCCCAAGGGAACCGGCCTGGGGCTGGCGATTTGCCGTGAAATCGTTGGCCGGCACGGTGGGCGGGTATGGGCGCAATCGCAACTCGGCAAAGGCAGCGTGTTCACCCTGACATTACCTCCCGCCGCCGAGAGCCTGGCAGAAACCGTCGCAATGACTTCCCGCATTGCCTCTTTCGCCGGGGAAGAAAAACATCGGGAAGCCGCCGGAGAAACCGCAACCGGCAAGGAGGGCAAACCCAAGGTGCTGGTGGTGGACGACGATCCGGGGGTGCGCGACTATTTCACCCAATTGCTGCAGGAACAGGAGTATGAGGTGATTACCGCAGCGGATGGACAGGCAGCGCTGGCCGCCGCAAAAAACCATCAGCCGGATTTGATCACCATGGATCTGTCCATGCCGGTGATGGACGGTCACACCGCCATTGCGCTATTGCGCGCCGACACTGAATTGAAACACATCCCGATCATGGTGATCTCGGCTATCCCCGGCTGGGAAACGGCGGGAGGCGATGTTGCCATGAGCAAGCCGCTGGACGAAACACGTTTTGTAAAAAATATTCATTTGTTGCTCAATGACACGACGGCCAGCGGTGCTGTGGAGCCAAAGAAAGTGCATTTCCTGGTGCTCTACCAGGAAGGGCAGTCTCCGGCAATGGTGCCGGGAGGCTTCACTGCTTGTTGCGAAGTGGGCTTTTGTCCGATCAACGAACTGTCCGCCCGCATCCAGGCCGGTTTCCAGGGCATGGTGGCGATTCCGGCCGACCTGCTCAACCAGGTCGATATCGGCTTTCTCAACGCCACGCCTGCGCTGGAGGTCATGATCATGCCGGTAGCGGCGGCGGGAGAAAGATCATCACCGCTGTCGTCGCTTGCCGTGCAGCTTAAGGAGCCCCGTTTTTCATGAATCAAATGGTCAATTCAACGAGTATCAAAACCCGGTTATTGCTGGTGATCGTCGCGGCGCTGGTGGGCATGCTGGCGGTGTCCACCTTCGCGTTGATGTCGGAAAAATCCACCATGCTGGATGACCGGAAAGTTAAAACCCGGCATCTGGTCGAGGCGGCGTATGGCGTGCTGGTGCATTATTACGATCTTCAGAAGACCGGGGCACTTAGTGAAGAAGCGGCCAAGGATGCGGCGATCAAGGACATCAAGGCGATGCGTTATGGGCAGAATGATTATTTCTGGCTCAACGACTTTACCGCGCCGATTCCGAGAATGGTGATGCATCCGACGGTTTCCGCACTGGACGGGAAAATTCTGGATTCGGAGAAATTCAACTGTGCCACCAGCTTGCAGGCGGGACTGGACGGCACTGTCGAAAAAACCGATGGCAAGAAAAATCTGTTCGTAGCGTTCAACGAAGTCGCGAACAAGGCGGGATCCGGTTTCGTTACCTACAATTGGCCCAAGCCCAAGGCAGGGGGCGGCACCACCGATGAGCTTTACTCCAAGCTCTCCTATGTCAAGAAGTTCGATGGCTGGAACTGGCTGATTGGTTCTGGCATCTACATTGATGATGTGGAAAGCATCTTCTGGCAAAGGGCGACTTGGCTAATCACCATCGTTCTTTTTGTCGCGGTGCTTATCGGCAGCTTGATGCTGGTGCTGACCCGGAGCATTACAGCGATCAGCGAGCGACTGGGTAAAAGCAACGCCGAACTGGAAGAAGCCAACCAGCGTTTGCAGAAGCTGGATCAGATGAAATCAGACTTTCTGTCTTCGGTTTCCCACGAACTGCGCACCCCGCTGACTTCCATTCGCGGCTTTTCCCAATTGATCGACCGCGAGTTCACACGCAGTTTTGCGCCGCTGGCGGAAGAAGATGCCGGGCTGCAAAAGAAGTCCGTCCGCATCCAGGAAAATCTGAAAATCATCCTCAAGGAGTCGGAGCGGCTCACCCGCCTTATCAACGACGTCCTCGACCTGGCCAAGATCGAGGCCGGGCACACCAATTGGCATGATGCGCCGTTGCAGGCCGCGGTCTTAATCAAGGATGCAGCCGGCGCGGCGCACGGCATGTTTGAGCAAAAACCGGCGATCGAATTGCGTCTCGAAATCGAGGAAGGCTTGCCGCTATTTATCGGCGATGCCGACCGGATGCAGCAGGTGCTGGTCAATCTAATCAACAATGCCGTCAAATTCACGGATCAGGGCATGGTGACGGTGAAAGTCTTTCTCAATCCGGAAGCGCAAATCCAGATAGAAGTCCGCGACAGCGGCATCGGGTTTCCGCAGGAAGAAGCGGAGGCGATCTTCGACAAATTCCAGCAGGCCAAGCAAGGCGACACCTTGCAGGATCGTCCCAAGGGAACCGGCCTGGGGCTGGCGATATGCCGTGAAATCGTGAACCGGCACGGCGGCAGAATATGGGCGCAATCGCAACCCGGCAAAGGCAGCGTGTTCTCCCTGATACTACCCCCTGCCGCCGAGAGTCTGGTAAAAACTGTCGAAATCACCGCGCGCATTGCTGCCTTTGCCGATGGAGAACGAACCGCCGCCGGAGCTATCTCCGGCAAGGTGGGCAAACCCAAAGTGCTGGTGGTGGACGACGATCTTGCCGTATGCAATTACTTCTCTCAATTGCTGCAGGAACAGGGCTACGAAGTCATCACCGCGCCGGACGGACAGGCAGCGCTGGTCGCCGCAAGAAGCCATCAGCCGGATTTGATTACCATGGATCTGTCCATGCCGGTGATGGACGGGCGCACGGCCATCAGCCTGCTACGCGCCGACACCGAATTGAAGCGCATCCCGATCATGGTGATTTCGGCCATCCCCGGCTGGGAAGCGGCGGGGGGCGATGTCGCCATGAGCAAGCCGCTGGACGAAACACGCTTTGTGGAAAACATCCATTTGTTGCTTAATGACGCGGCGGCCAGCGGTGCTGCGGAGCCAAAGAAAGTGCATTTCCTGGTGCTCTACCAGGAGGGACAGCCGCCAGCGATGGTGCCGGGAGGCTTCGCCGCTTACTGCGAAGTGGGCTTTTGTCCGGTCAACGAACTGTCTGCCCGCATCCAGGCCGGCTTTCAGGGTATGGTGGCAATCCCGGCCGACCTGCTCAATCAGGTCGATATCGGCTTTATTAACGCTACGCCCTCGCTGGAGGTCATGATTATGCCGGTGCCGGCAATGGGTGTGGCGGCATCGCTGATCCAAGTAACGCAACACCCGCAGGAAACAAAACAAGGGGAACACTTATGACAGAAATTGCAAAAATCGCCATTGTGGACGACGAAGTCCATATCCGCGCCTTGCTCGAACAAACGCTGGAAGACCTCGACGGAGAGCCGGAAATTCTCACCGCCGCCAATGGCGCGGAAGGCTTGGCGCTGATCGAGCGTGAGCGGCCGCAACTGGTGTTTCTGGATGTGATGATGCCGCTCATGAACGGTTATGAGGTGTGTGCCGCCGTGCGGAGTAATCCCGATCTGGCGGCCACTACCATCGTCATGCTGACCGCCAAGGGACAGGAGGCGGATCGAACGCGGGGACTCGAAACCGGCGCACACCACTTCGTCACCAAGCCCTTCGACCCTGACGAAATACTTGATCTGGCGCGCGAGATACTTCAGGCATCATGATCAAGGCGTCCAACTATCTCAAACCAGCCTGGGTGCGGCGCCAGTTTGAACTGGCGTTTCCGCTGCTGCCGCCCGGTACCAGCGCGGCACTATGGCTCAGCGGCAAGCTTCTGGCGGAAATTGGCGGGGCGGCATCCGGCTTGGCCGAGGACACTCCCGGTGCGCAAGCTTTTCATCTGGTACTGGAACAGGAGCGGGTCGGCACGTTGCTGCTGTCGTCTCCGGCTACACAGGCGTTGGACTGGGGCAAGGCTTTCGCTCACGCCCTGCAAGGAATACTCGATGCGGAGCACGCACGTCGTTCGGTAGCCCAAGAAACGCTCGAAAGTTACCGCGAGATGGCTTTGCTGCAACGCGCCGTCACCGAACTCAACCATTCTCTCAAGCCTGCCGCCGTGGCCGCCTCCCTGCTCAAGGAATTCGACGGGCGCAAGGATACCGCCGGTCATGGCGCGGTTTTTCTGCGTAACCCGGACAGCGCCAGTCTGGAGTTGATCCAGTCTTTCGGCGAGGATGCCGCAAAAACATTTGCCCGGCTCCAGGGCAGCCGCCTGTTCGCCGAAATGGCCACCCGCGAAGCCGGCGACATCATTAACGATTTACCGGCCTCGTCGCAGTGGGCGGAGGAAGCGACGGATTTTAAAGCGCTGCTGTGGCTGCCCCTGATCGCCCACGGCGAAAACCTCGGCCTGCTGGTGTTGGCTTCGCGCCATGCCGATGGCTTTGCCGCCGGCGACCTGAAGCGCGCGCAAACGCTATCCTCAGTGGCCGCCGCCGCGTTGCGCAATGCCCAGCTTTATGCCGCCGAGCAGGATATGTTTCAATCCTTCGTTCGCGTTATTGCCACCGCCATTGACGCGAAATCGCCTTACACCGCCGGCCATTGTCGTCGCGTACCGGAGATCGCCCTGATGATTGCGGAGATGGCGCACCAGGCCGACAGTGGGCCATTTGCCGATTTCGTGCTGGACGAAGACAAGCGCAATACCCTGCAAATTGCCGCCATGCTGCACGATTGCGGCAAAGTGGTGACGCCGGAGTGGGTGGTCGATAAAGCCACCAAGCTGGATCATATCGAAAACCGTATCCACTTGATTGCCACGCGCTTCGAGGTGCTGCGCCGGGATGCGGAGATTGCCCTCTATCGCGCGCTGGCCGAGCATGCCGATGGCGATGCGGCCAGGCGCATTTACCAGGAACGTTTGCAGCAGCTTGATGACGATTTTGCCTTCATCGAGAAATGCAATCTGGGCGCCGAATTTACCTCCGACGAACAGGTGGCGCGAATTCAGGATGTCGCCCGCACCACCTGGCGCGATTCACGCGGCGAAGCGTTCCCGCTGCTGACCGAAAATGAGGTTTACAATCTTTCCGTCCAGCGCGGCACACTGAACCCGGAAGAGCGAAAAATCATCGAGGATCACGCTGTCCACACCATCAACATGCTGTCGCAAATTTCGTTTCCCCGTTCTTTGCGCAACGTCACGGAATACGCCGCCGGGCACCACGAGCGCATGGACGGGCGCGGCTATCCGCGCGGGTTGAAGCGCGACCAGCTTTCCATCCCGGCGCGCATCGTGGCCATCGCCGACATCTTCGAGGCGCTCACCGCGCCTGACCGGCCCTATCGCAAGCCCGGCACGTTGAACTGGGCGATCAATATCATGCACCGCATGAAGCTGGACAACCACATCGACGGCGAATTGTTCGACCTGTTTATCTCCCAGGGGGTTTACGCGGCTTACGCCCAAAAGCACCTCGTCGCCGGCCAGATCGACGATGTCGATGTCGCGCGTTATCTCGGCTAGGAAACGATTTGGGAAATCTGTTTAAATCGCGTTTGTTTGTCCGTGTATTTTTCACCACGATAACAAGCATCGTTTTGCTGTTCGGTGCCATGTACCTGCTGTCTGTGCCGTTCATCCAGAGCGGCGTCGCGGAAATCGAGACGCAGTCGGCGCAGACCGTCCTCAATGAGGTTTACGAAACGGTCAGCCAAATCCACGGCGAACTTGAAAGTAGCCGCCAGTCCTTGCTTCTGGCGCGCAAGCAGGAATTGCGTCACATTATCGCCGTGGTCGAATCGCGCGCTACCTGGCTGGATCAGCAAGTGCGGGCAGGGAAGCTCTCCAGGCAGCAAGCCAAGCACATGCTGCTCGATGAGTTGCGCCACATTCAATACGGCCACAGCGATTATGTGTGGGCGTCGGACTATCGTTCAGTGCTGGTGTCCCATCCCGACCCGAAGTTGAACAATGCCGATTTTTCCCAGCGGCGAGACGTGCGCGGCAATCTTATCGTGCCGCCGATGGTGGCGGGCGCCAGAGCCGCTGGAGAAGGCTTTTACTCCTATTGGTGGCGCCGCCTTGGCGAAGAAAAGAAAATTGAGAAGCTGACTTATTACAAGCATTTGCCCGCGTTTGAGTTGGTCATCGGCACGGGGGTTTATCTCGACGATATCGAAGAGGCATTCAACGCCAAACGCACCGTTGCCATCGAAGCGTTACGCCAGCGCCTGAACGTTACCCGCCTGGCTAAAACCGGTTATGTCTATATCTTCGATGGCCATGCCCATGTGCTTATCCATCCCAATGCCAACATCGAAGGCAAAAGTCTCTCCGGCCAGTTTGACCCTGTCACAAGGAAACCGATTTTTCCCATGCTCGTTGCGGTGGCCGACAAGAAGGAAGGTCTGCGTTACAAATGGGATAGCCCTGCCGACCCCGGTCACTATGTTCACGACAAGATTTCATGGGTACGCTATTTCAGTGGGTTCGACTGGTATATCGCCTCATCGGTGTATGTGAACGAACTCGACGAAAGCGCACGCATCCTCAGAAATCGTGTGCTGACCGTCTTCGCGCTGACGCTGCTGTTTTCCATTGCACTGGTTTACCTGTTCGTGAAACGGCTTGTTGATCCGCTCAAGCAACTGAGCGACACCGCGCTGCGCGTAGAAAACGGCGATCTCGACGCGCGTTGCGCGTTGCAGCGAGACGATGAAATCGGCGTGGTGGCAACGGCATTCAACGGCATGGTTGGCCGCTTGCAGGCCAGCATCCGGCATCTCGACGCCAGGGTCAGCGAACGCACTGCCGAACTGGAAAAAGCCAACGAGGAACTCAAGCAACTCGACCAGCTCAAGTCCGATTTTCTCTCCACGGTGTCCCACGAGCTGCGTACACCGATGACCTCCATCGTCGGTTTCGCCAAACTGGTCAAAAAGAAACTCGAAGAAATTGTGTTCCCCAATGCCGCCGCAGATGATAAAACCACTCGCGCCGTTTCCCAGGCGCGGGGAAACCTCGATATCATCGTCAGCGAAAGCGAACGCCTGACCCTGCTGGTCAACGATGTGCTGGATAGCGCCAAACTGGACGCCGGCAAGATGGAGTGGCATTTCGCCCCGCTGGCGCCAGCGCGACTGATGGAACGCGCCGTGGCCGTCACCGCTACGCTGGCCGAGCAGAAAGAGCTGACGCTATCCCAGGAAATCGAGCCCGATCTGCCTGAAATGAACGGTGACGAGAGGCGTTTGCTCCAGGTGTTGATCAACCTGATTTCCAACGCCGTCAAATTCACCGATCACGGTCGCATCATCCTCAGTGCAGCACGACAGGATCAATTCATCGTTTTCAGCATTCAGGATGGCGGGATCGGTATTGCCGAAGAAAATCTGGACAAAGTGTTCGACAAATTCAGGCAGATCGGTGACACTCTCACCGACAAGCCGCACGGCACCGGGCTGGGGTTGTCGATCTGCCGGCAAATCGTCAAACATCACGGCGGCCGCATCTGGGTCGAGTCCGGGTTGGGCAAGGGCAGTGTCTTTCGCTTTACTATCCCTTTGGCGCTCTCGTCATAATGCCGTGGGTAGTCTGGTAACTGAAGGGCAAGGCTACAATCGATTCGCCCTCAAAATACATGGATGACATATGTTTTTCCATGTTATATTTGAAGCGGTGTAAAAGCATTAAGAATGATAAAAATCAACCAAATGCATTCATGGGGTACCCGTGTCTAAACATGAAACTTTTTACGAAGTAATCCGTCAGCGCGGCGTTTCACGCCGCGAATTCCTGGGGTTCTGCGCCGTCATGGCGACCATGTTGGGGATAGGGCCCAAAGGGGTCGCCACCGTGGCGCACGCGATGGAAACCAAGCCGCGCATTCCCGTGTTGTGGCTGCATGGCCTGGAATGCACCTGCTGCTCCGAGAGCTTTCTGCGCTCCGGCCACCCGATGGCGAGCGAGATCATCACCAGCATGATTTCACTCGATTACGACGATACCATCATGGCGGCCGCCGGCGACCAGGCGGAAGAGATCGTCCATGACATCATTCGCGATTACCGGGGCGAATACATTCTCGCCGTCGAAGGCAATATTCCCCTCGCCAATGACGGCATGGCCTGTATTGTCGGCGGGCGGCCATTCCACCATCAGTTCGACGAGGCGGCGGAGCACGCCAAGGCGATCATCGCCTGGGGCACTTGCGCTTCTTCCGGCTGCGTGCAGGCGGCGCGCCCCAATCCCACCCAGGCGACGCCGGTACACAAGCTGGTCAGCCACGTGCCGGTGATCAATGTGCCGGGCTGTCCGCCCATCGCCGAGGTGATGACCGGGGTGCTTTCCTACATCCTGACCTATGACCGCCTGCCCGAGCTTGACCACCAGCTTCGTCCCAAGATGTTTTATTCCCAGCGCGTGCATGACAAGTGCTATCGCCGCGCCCATTTCGACGCCGGCCAGTTCGTCGAGGCATGGGACGACGATGGCGCGCGCCAGGGCTGGTGCCTGTACAAGATGGGCTGCCGCGGCCCGACCACTTACAACGCTTGTTCCTCCATGGGCTGGAACGAGGGAGTCAGCTTCCCGATCAAATCCGGCCATGGCTGTATCGGCTGTTCGGAAGAGGGATTCTGGGATCGTGGGCCGTTCTACGAGCGGCTGCCGGACATGCATCAGTGGGGCATCGAATCCAATGCCGACAAGGTTGCCGTGGTGGGGGCATCCGTTCTTGGCGGCGCCGTCGCCGTCCAGGCCGGCGCGACGCTGGTCAAGCGCATCCTGACCGGCAAGCGACTGAAGGGCAGTGCCGACGACGCCGCGGATGAAACTGAAACACCAGGAAATAAAAAATAATCATGAGTCAGATCACTACACCCAACGGTTTCACGCTAGACAATTCGGGGCGCCGCGTCGTCATTGATCCGGTCACCCGCATCGAGGGCCATTTGCGCATCGAAGTCAACGTCGATTCGGGCAACGTCATTCGCAATGCGGTTTCCGTCGGCACCATGTGGCGCGGCCTGGAGCCGATCCTCAAGGGGCGCGACCCGCGCGACGCCTGGGCTTTTGTTCAGCGCATCTGCGGGGTTTGCACCGGGGTGCATGCACTGGCTTCGGTGCGCGCGGTGGAGGATGCGCTGGGCATCCCGATTCCGGCGAGCGCCAACTCCATCCGCAACATCATGCATCTGGCGTTGTATGCGCACGATCATCTGGTGCATTTTTACCATCTGCACGCGCTTGATTGGGTGGACGTGGTTTCGGCGCTGTCCGCCTCGCCCAAGGCGACTTCCGAGCTGGCGCAGTCGATTTCGTCATGGCCTAATTCGTCTCCCGGCTATTTCAGCGATGTCCAGAAGAAGGTCAAGCAAATGGTCGGTTCCGGCCAGTTGGGGCCTTTCCGCAACGGCTATTGGGGGCACCCTGCCTACAAATTGCCGCCTGAGGCCAACCTCATGGCGGTTGCCCATTACATCGAGGCGCTTAATTTCCAGCGCGAGATCGTCAAGATCCAGGCGGTGTTCGGCGGCAAGAATCCTCATCCGATGTGGCTGGTCGGCGGGGTGCCGTCGGCTATCAACGTCCATGGTGCGGGCGCAGTCGGCGCAATCAACATCGAGCGCCTCAACCTGGTGGCGGATATCGCCGAGCGCACGCTGGCCTTTATCTCGCAGGTATATATTCCCGACTTGCTGGCGATCGCCTCGTTCTACAAGGACTGGTTCAAGCTGGGCGGCGGGCTGTCGAGCCAGAACCTGCTTTCCTACGGCGAGTTCCCCTCGATTGCCAACGATACTTCCAACCACAGCCTGATGCTGCCGCGCGGCGCGATTCTCGGCGGCGACCTGACGCACCTGCACGAGGTCGATCTCAAGGACCCGAACCAGGTTCATGAATTCGTCGATCACTCCTGGTACAACTATCCCGACGAGAAAGCCGGCCTGCATCCCTGGGACGGCGTGACCGACATGAATTTCCGTCTCGGGCCGAAGAGCCGCGGCGGCAAGAACGGCGAGCGCATCGAGGAAATCGACGAAGGCGACAAATACAGCTACATCAAGGCGCCGCGCTGGAAGGGCCATGCCATGGAAGTCGGGCCGCTGGCGCGGCTGGTCATCGCCTATGCGGCGGGCGACAAGCGCGTCAAGGAGATGGTGGACGGCACCCTGAAAAAACTTGACTTGCCGCTGACGGCGTTGTTCTCGACCATGGGCCGCACGGCGGCACGTGGCCTCGAAGGCTTGTGGGCGGCGGAAAAACTCAAGGAGGAAATCGCCGGGCTTCAGGCGAATATCCGCTCGGGCAATACCGCCACTGCCAACACCGAAAAATGGGAACCCAAAACCTGGCCCACTGAGGCCAAAGGAGCCGGCTATAGCGAGGCACCGCGCGGTGCGCTGGGGCATTGGATCAAGATCAAGGAAGGACGGATCGACAATTACCAGTGCGTCGTTCCCACCACCTGGAATGCCAGCCCGCGTGACCCCGCCGGCAATATCGGCCCCTACGAGGCGGCATTGCTCGGCGTGCCGATGGCCAATCCGTCCAAGCCGCTGGAAATCCTGCGCGTGGTTCACAGTTTCGACCCCTGTCTGGCCTGCGCCACCCATGTCATCGGCCCGGACGGCGGCTTGCTGACCGAGGCGAAAATTTTGTGAGGCGGTATGCCTAAATTTATTCACTACCACAGGATGCCTGAAAAGGGCATGCTGCCGCCGGTGATGGTTTACGGGCCGGGTGTGCGTATCTGGCACTGGCTGAACGCGCTGGCGGTAGTCGTGCTGGGGGTGACCGGTTACTTTATCGGCATGCCGCCGCCTTCGGTGATCGGCGACACCTCGACCCTGTATGTGATGGGCTGGATCCGGTTTTACCATCTGGCGTTCGGCTACGTTTTTGCGCTGCTTGCGATCATGCGGCTGTGGCTGGTGTTCGTCGAGGGCGGTGTCACCCTTCAGCTTTATGTGCCGGCGATCTGGCGCAGGGATTGGCTCGACGGTTTCATCCGCCAGATCAAATGGAACCTGCTCATGGCCAAGCCGTTGCGTTATGTCGGACTGAATCCGCTGGGCAGTGTCACCATGCTGACGATGTTCGTGATTCCGGGCGCGGTGATGATTCTCACCGGCTTCGCCATGTATGCCGAAGTGGCGGGCCATGATAGCTGGCAGTATTTTCTGTTCGGCTGGCTGACCATGCTGTTCGGCAATACTCTCGACCTGCACCTGTTTCACCGCCTGGCGATGTGGGTGATGATGTGGTTCGTCATGGTGCACGTCTACATTGCAGTGCGCGAGGATATCCTGTCGCGTCAGACGGTAATCAGCACCATGCTTTCCGGTGAAAGGCAGTTCCGGGATTGAATGAGGTTATCTCCAAAACCGTGGTAATGGGGGTCGGCAACCTGCTGTGGGCGGACGAGGGCTTCGGCCCCCGTGCGGCTGCCAGGATGATGGCGTCGGGACAGGTTCCCGATGATGTCGAAGTGATCGACGGCGGCACCCAGGGTATCTACTTGCTGCCGATCATTCAGGCGGCGCGGCGGCTGCTGGTGTTCGATGCGGTCGATTTCGGGCGGGAGCCGGGTCAGATCGTGGTGTTGCGGGACGGCGAGATTCCGGTGTTTTTCGGCCAGCGTCCTCTCAGCCTGCACCAGACCGCGTTTACCGATGTGCTGGCAGCGGCGGAGTTGACGGGAATGATGCCGGAAGCGGTGACGGTCATCGGCGTGCAACTGGAAAGTATCGACGAATGGGGTGGCGATTTGACGCCGACGGTGGCGGGGGCGATGGATCAGGTTATCCGCATCGGGCTTGAAGAACTGACCGGTTGGGCAGCGGAAAGGTAAAAAAATGAGCAGCGATCTCAGCATCAACAGCGAAGATAATCTGAACGCCCTGGGGCGGCTGTGCGTGGGCATGTTCCGCGCCGTGGACAACGTCCGCATGTTCAAGGTCGGACACATTATCACCGTGCTGACTTTTCTCATGCTGCTCGCCGGGGTGGGCGCCACGGTGCTGACCTTCAAATCAGTGGTGGAAATCGGCAGTGTCTGGCGCGACTACGATTCCGGCCTGGCGCGTCGCATCGACCTGCTTGGGCATTTTCAGCATTATCTCGGCTACGACGGCCTGTCACAGCACTGGCCGTCTGCGGCGGCGGGAGACCCGGCAGCGCGGCAGGCGGTGAGCGGCGACATCGCCAAGATGCGTGAAGGTATCCCGGCTTTTTTGCTGGCCAGGCCGTCCGATACCGAAAAAAATGATCTTGCAGTCCTGGAGCAGACGCTGACCGCCTACGAGCAGGCGCTCTCCTCGGGCGAAAAAAAGGTGGACGATAGCGCCGCGATCGCGGCGCTGGAACGCATCAAGAACGCCCTCCAGGATCAGCGAAAAACCGGCGCAGACGCGGTCGAGAGCGCCATCTGGAGGCTGTCGGCCACGGTCGGCGGAGTGATGTTCGTTGCCTGCCTGTTTCTTATTCTTTTCGGGCTGTTCTCCTTCTGGTTTACCCGCTTCCGCGTGGCACAGCCGCTTAAGGAGATCAACTCGACCATGGGCGTGCTCGCCAACGGCGAGACCAACGTGGCGGTGCCGTTCACCCGCAAGCTCGATGAAATCGGCGAAATGGCGCGCGCCGTCCAGGTGTTCAAGGACAATGCCATCGTCAAGGGACGCATGGAGGTACAGAAACAGCATGTCACGGAAAACGTCAACCAGATTACCCAGGAACTGGCGGGGCTGACCAACACCGTGCGCCAGTTGATGCAGGAGCAATCGTCGGCAACCGCCAGCATGTCGGCAGCGACCGAGCAGCTTTCGGTCAGCATCGAGCAGGTCGCCCAGAATGCCGACAGCGCGCTGACGTTGACACGGGAAACCGTTATCGCCGTCGATCAGGGAGAGCAGGCGGTGAATCAGACCATCGCGGCAATGGAGGAAACGTCGCACATGGTCAGCGTGGCATCGGAAAAAGTGCGCGAACTGGGTAGCCAGAGCGAACATATCCAGACCATCGTCAGCACCATCCAGGAGATTGCCGAACAGACCAACCTGCTGGCTTTGAATGCCTCCATCGAGGCGGCTCGCGCCGGGGAGACCGGTCGTGGTTTTGCCGTGGTGGCGGATGAGGTGCGCAAGCTGGCCGAAAAATCCACCAATTCCGCCGCTGAAATAGATGCCATATTAACTTCCGTCCAGAAGCAGGTGGGGGAGGTTTCCGCCGATATTCAGTCCGCATCGGACAAGGCGAAGGACAGCGTGACGCAGTCGCGCGTGGTTGAAGGCGCGCTGAAACAAATCGAAACCCGTTCCACCCAGGTGGTGAACGCCGTGGAAGACATCGCCAGCGCCGCCAAGGAACAAAGCAGCGCGGGCCAGGACATTGCCCGCAAGGTGGAATCCGTCGCCGCATCGTCCGAGCACACCAGCCAACTGATCGGCGATGTCGATAGGCTGGCGCATGATCTCGACCAGAACGTGTCGAAGTTGTAGTCCTGCTTCTCAGCTAACCGGTTTTTTTCCGACTTTGCGGTGCAGCGCCAGATGGCGCGGCGTGCGCGAGTGCGGCACCTTGTGGACGAAGTTGTAGCGCGCCACGTGGTAGCTGGGGTCGAAACCGTAAAAATTGCGCTTCATGTTGGCCAGTTCTTCGGCGCGATAATCCGCCAGCGGTTTTTGTGCCTCGTCGTGGCCGCGCCGTTGGCGTTTTTCGGCAAGCAGGTCGGGCGCATCGGTAGCGAGGCCGCCCGCAA
Organism: Sulfuricella sp.; assembly: GCA_028713975.1. Taxonomy (GTDB): domain Bacteria; phylum Pseudomonadota; class Gammaproteobacteria; order Burkholderiales; family Sulfuricellaceae; genus Sulfuricella. The sequence goes on along the minus strand of JAQTNE010000001.1, from coordinate 150,315 downwards.
ATTCTTCCACTTGACGCCAGAATGCGGCGGCATCTCCTGCGAAGCAATCGCCGATCAGGCCGATTTTATCTGCCTGCCGCGCCCCCACTGGCAGGCGGTTCTCCGTGATCTCGGCGGCCCGTTCCGCGCCTACCCGGCGCGGCAGCAGATAGGTCCAGTATTCCGAACCGTACAGATTTCCCATCGCCTTGTAGTGCGGGTTGAGCACCACGCCTTCGCGTGCAACCACCCTGTCCGCGGCCAGCGCGAGGAAGGCACCGCCCGCGCCGGCATTGCCGCACAGGGCGGAAAGGGTGACCTGGTTGTCGGTTTCGATGATGGCGCGCGCCAGATCGTTGATGGCGTTGATGTTCGCCCAGGATGCGTCGGCCGGGCTGTCCGCCGCCTCGATCAGATTGAGGTGGATGCCGTTTGACCAAAAATCCGCTCCGCCCGCCAGCACGATCACCCTGGTGTCGCGCCGGGTTGCCGCCAGATAGGCATGGAGCAGGCGCTCACATTGTTGGGTGCCCATGGCGCCGTTGTAGAAGTCGAAATGGAGGAAGCCGATGCTGTTCTTTTCTTCGTAGCGGATGTCGCGCCAGGAAGAAGCGATCCCCCCCTTTGACAAAGGGGGGTTAGGGGGGATTTGATTTGTTGCGCTGGAAGGTGGCGGCTGAGAAATCCCCCCCAGCCCCCCTTTGTCAAAAGGGGGGGGCAAATCTGCTACCTCTGGCACACTTGCCAGCCTATCTCCCAGCACCATCGCCGCCGGCAGCTTGAAAGCCAGCTCTCCATCGCGCTTTTCCTTCAGGTGCCCGATCCACACCGCGCCGTTCGTCGTTGCCCGGCAGATCGCGCCATTGTTGTGAGCGATTACTTCCCCAGGAGTCCCCCGCAGACCTTCCGCCGGATGCGCGTCGTAGAGGTAACAAGGCAGGCCCAGCACTTCGTCGAGTACGCCGGGAAAGCCGTCGGCTGACCGTATCTTGCGCAGCACGGCAGCGGTGTCATCCTGCCGCCAGGCGATGGCGCGGTCTTCCTGGCGCATTATGGGATGCCACTGGCCGCGTATATCGGGCCGGCTGTAGTCAAGCGGTTCCGGCACGAAGTCGCCGGACTCGAATTTCGTCACGGCTTCCAGCACGGCAGCCACTGCCGCTTCCGTCACCTCGTTGCGGTACAGGCTGCTCTTGCTCGCCGCGCGCATGGCAAAGCGCGCCTCCGCCCAGATGTCGCCGGCGTCCATTTCGGCGGCGGCCTGTAGCACCGTCACGCCCCACTCCGATTCACCATTCAAAATCGCCCAGTCCAGCGCCGACGGCCCACGGTCGCCCTTGATGCCGGGGTGGACGATCAGGCAAACCTGTTTGCGCCAGATCGCCTCGGGAATCGCGCGCTTGAGGAAGGGGGCAATGATCAAATCGGGCCGGTAGAGCGCCACCGCCTCCAGTGTCACCGCATCGCTGATGTCGAATTCGACCGACACCTCATGGCCGCGCGCAGTCAGCTCGAGGTAGAGCCGCTGCGCCAGGCTGTTGAAGGAATGGGTGAGGAATAGAATACGCATAAATCCGGTCAGCTTCCTTTAACGCAAATGTGCGAAGAGATTCTGCTTTTCTCCGCGCTTTTGCGTTTAATGATTTTGTGCATCTCGATACCGCCCGTAAGTGTAATAAGCCGCGCACGCTCCCTCGCTCGACACCATGCACGAGCCGACCGGGTTATCCGGCGTGCATACCGTGCCGAAGAGTTTACAGTCGAGCGGTTTTTTCACGCCGCGGATGATCGCGCCGCATTCGCAGGCTTTATTGTCGGGTACTGCCCGATAGGTCAGCCCGAAACGGCGCTCGGCGTCGAATTCGGCGTATTTTCCCTTGATCTTCAGGCCGCTGTAGGGCACCAGCCCGAGGCCGCGCCATTCGAAGGCGCGGCGCAGTTCGAACACTTCCGCCACCATGTCGAGCGCCTTGAGGTTGCCCTCCCGCGTCACGGCGCGCGAGAACTCGTTTTCGACCTCGGCGCGGCCTTCGTTTAACTGGCGCACCAGCATCAGAATCGCCTGCATCACGTCGAGCGGTTCGAAGCCGGCGATCACCACCGGGCGCTGGTATTCGTAGGCGAAATATTCGTAGGGACGGCTGCCGATCACGGTGGACACATGTGCCGGGCCGATGAAGCCATCCAGCGGCAGCAGGCCCAACTTGCGCACTTCGGGCGATTCGAGGATGTTGGCGATGGCGGAAGGGGTCAGCACATGATTGGAAAACACTGAGAAGTTGGCAAGCCCCAGCTTCTGCGCCTGCAAAATCGCCACCGCGGTGGGCGGCGTGGTGGTCTCGAAGCCGATGGCGAAAAACACCACTTGCTTGTCCGGATTTTCCTGGGCGATCCTGAGCGCATCGGCGCTGGAATAGATCATGCGCACGTCCGCTCCGCTTGCCTTGGCCTTCAACAGGCTGACCCGTTCCGAACCGGGCACGCGCAGCATGTCGCCGTAGGAGCACAAAATCACGCCGGACATGCGCGCAAGCTGAATGGCATTGTCTACCCGGCCAATCGGCAGCACGCACACCGGGCAGCCGGGGCCGTGGATCATGCGCACGCTGTCCGGCAGCAAATCCTGGATGCCGTAGCGGAAAATGGCGTGGGTATGCCCGCCGCAGAATTCCATCAGGCTGTAGCTGCGCTCCGGGCGCGCCTCGCGCCGGATGTCGGCGGCGAGTTTCTGCGCCAGCACGCCATCGCGGAATTCGTCGATGTATTTCAAGAGGGTGAGGCGTGAGGCGTGAGGCGTGAGGCGTCAAGTTCCGCGCTTATTTCCGCAAACAGGGCCAGCGTCTTTTCCGCCTCTTCCGGGTCGAGGCGGTTGAGCGCGTAGCCGACGTGGACGATGACATAGTCGCCCACGCACACGCCATCCACCAGCGCCAGCGAAATTTCCTTGCGCACGCCGCCGACATCAACCAGGGCGGCGTCGTACTCCATCAGTTCCACCACTTGGGCGGGAATGGCCAAACACATGAATTAGTCCGGATTATTTATAAACAAGTCGAATTCTACCCTACAATAACCGCATTTTCCGGTTTATGCTGCCATCCGGAGTGATGCCGTTTTGGGCGTATAGTTGTAACTGCGGCCAATTTTTGTAGCCAGCTAGTGATGGGGTCGAAAATGCATGAGATGTCGCTCGCCGAGGGCGTGCTGCAAGTGATTGAAGACAGTGCCAGGAGCCAGAGTTTTTCCCGGGTGAAAACGGTGTGGCTGGAAGTGGGCGAACTGGCCGGAGTGGAAGTGGAAGCGATACGCTTTTGCTTCGATGCCGTGGCGAAAGGCACGCTGGCGGATGGCGCCAGGCTGGAGATCGTCGCAACCGAAGGACGAGGCCAGTGCCTGAGCTGTGGCAAAACGGTGGCTATCCGGTTACGCTATGACCCGTGTCCGCTGTGCGGCGGCTATCCGGTAGAGCCGGTCGGCGGCCTGGAGATGCGGGTAAAAGAGCTGGAAGTCGAGTAAACAAAGGAGAATTAAGCGATGTGCGTAACTTGTGGCTGTAGCGAGGGCGAAACCAGGATTGAAGGCGAAGCGCATACCCATTCCTATTCCCAGGTTCATGCCCATGAACACGATAGCCTGCTGCACGGACATGCCCATGCGCATTCGCACGCGAGCCGCATGGTGCAGGTTGAGCAGGACATCCTTGCCAAGAACAATCAATACGCAACGGCCAACCGCAATTATTTCGCCGGGCACGGCATCTTCGTGCTCAACCTGGTGTCCAGCCCCGGTTCCGGCAAGACCTCGCTGCTGACCCGCACTATTGAAAGATTCAAGGACAAAGCCCGGATCGCGGTGATCGAGGGCGACCAGCAGACCAGCCTCGACGCCGATCGCATTCGCGCCACTGGCGTGTCCGCAATCCAGGTCAATACCGGCAAGGGTTGTCATCTTGACGCCCACATGGTGGGCCATGCCATGGAAAAACTCGGCCTGCGGGACGATAGCCTGCTGCTGATCGAGAACGTCGGCAACCTGGTGTGCCCGGCGGCTTTCGATTTGGGCGAGGCGCACAAGGTCGCGATCCTGTCGGTGACCGAAGGCGAAGACAAGCCGCTCAAATACCCCGACATGTTCGCTGCTGCGGAAGTGATGCTGCTCAACAAGGTTGACCTGCTGCCCTACCTGAGTTTCAACGTGCCGCTGTGCATCGAATATGCGCGCCGCATCAACCCCCATATCCGCGTCATCCTTATTTCAGCGGTGAGCGATGAAGGGATGGGCGAATGGCAGGAATGGCTGGATGAGGGGATGAAGCAGGCATCTGCAAAGAAAACGAATGAGGTGGAAACATTGAAGCGCAGGGTCGCCGAGCTGGAAGCCGCGCTTGCTGCAAAGGACTGATGGCAGGAATGATTGCGGCGCGCATCCGTGTTCGCGGGCAGGTTCAGGGCGTCGGCTTTCGCCCTTTTGTCTATCGCCTGGCATTGGAATTGGGCCTGAACGGCTGGGTACTGAACGACGCGGATGGCGTGGAAATCGAAGTGCAGGGCAGCGCGCTCGCGCTTGACGAGTTGTTGCGCCGGCTCAGGAGCGAAGCGCCGGATCTGGCGCAGGTGGATGAGGTGAGCGCGGTGCCGGTCGAAGCTGCGGTGCAACGCTCCGGCTTTGCTATCCTGGAGAGCCGGCCCGGCCATGCCCACACTGCCATTACACCCGATGCGGCCACCTGCCCGGACTGCCTGAACGACATTCTGGATGCTGGCAACCGGCGCTATCGCTACCCCTTCACCAATTGCACCCATTGCGGGCCGCGCTACACCATCACCCGCCATCTGCCTTACGACCGGCCCAATACCAGCATGGCGAAGTTCGTCCAGTGCCCGGCTTGCCAGCATGAATACGATGATCCGCTCAACCGCCGTTTCCATGCCCAGCCCAACGCCTGTGCGGAGTGCGGGCCGGGATTGACGTTATTGGAAGCCGACGGAAGCCCCGTCGCTGTGACCGATCCGATTGCTTCCTCGGTGGAGCTGCTGCGCGCCGGGCGGATTCTCGCGATCAAGGGTCTGGGGGGATTCCACCTGATGTGCGATGCGCGCAATGCGGAAGCGGTGGCGCGTTTGCGCCAGCGCAAGCAGCGCGAGGAAAAGCCTTTTGCCGTGATGCTGGCGGGCAGCGCCTCGATAGCGCCGTTCGCGGCCTGCAATGACGCCGAGCGGCAGTTGCTGGAGTCGCGGGAACGGCCCGTCGTGCTGCTGCAAAAACTGCCGGGGTGCGATGCCGCGCTGCCCGGCGTGGCGCCCGGCATGGCCGAATTGGGCGCGCTGTTGCCCTATGCGCCGCTGCATCACCTGCTATTCCACCAAGCTGCGGGGCGGCCAGACGGCACCGGGTGGCTCGCTGCGCCGCAGGCGTTGGCGCTGGTATGCACCTCGGCCAACCCCGGCGGCGAGCCGCTGGTGACTGATAACGATGAGGCGGTTCGGCGGCTCTGCGGGATTGCCGATGCGTTTTTGACGCATGACCGCGATATTGTGGTGGGCTGTGACGATTCCGTGGTGCGGGCAAGTAAAGAAACCCCCTCGCCCCTCTGGGGAGAGGGCGGGGGTGAGGGGAGGGGCGCCGCAGCCCCTCATCCCAACCTTCTCGGAACCCATCCCCATCCTAACCTTCCCCTTGCCCCACAAGGGGATTCCGATCCGCTAAGGGCTAAAGCCCTTGCGGAATCGTATAAAGGGGAAGGGACGAACGAGAAGGGCGCTTGTTCCGATTTGGGGCAAACGTCGCTGGCGCGGGCTTGCTTCATCCGTCGCGCGCGTGGCTACACCCCGCGCGCCATCAAGCTGGCGCAGGCAGGCCGTACGGTGCTGGCCTGCGGCGGCTGGTTCAAGAATACCGTCTGCCTGACGCGGGGTGACGAGGCGTTCCTTTCCCAGCATGTCGGCGATCTGGATAACGCCGCCACCTGCCGTTCGCTGGAGGAAACCGCACGGCATTTGATGAACGTGCTGGAAATCGAGCCGGAAATCGTTGCCCACGACCTGCATCCGGATTTCTTCAGCAGCCGTTTTGCCGCAGATTTCGCCCGGCAGCGCGGTATTCCCACGCTGGCCGTGCAGCACCACCATGCCCATATCGCCGCCGTGATGGCGGAACATGGACTGGTGGAGCCGGTATTGGGACTGGCGCTGGACGGTGTCGGCCTGGGAACGGACGGCAAGGCGTGGGGCGGCGAATTGCTGCGGGTGGATGGCGCGTCGTTCGAGCGGCTGGGCCATCTGCGGGAACTGGCGCTGCCCGGCGGCGACCGTGCGGCGCGTGAGCCCTGGCGCATGGCGGCGGGCGTTCTGCATGCCCTGGGCCGTGCGGAGGAAATCGAGCGCCGCTTTGACCTGCCTGCCGCCGCAGTGCTGCGCGAAATGCTGGAGCGCGGCGTAAACGTGCCTTCGACATCGAGCTGCGGACGCCTGTTCGATGCCGCCGCCGGGCTGCTCGGGGTGCAGATGATTTCCGCCTTCGAGGGCCAGGCGGCGATGTTGCTGGAAGGCCGGGCACAGGCATACGGCCCGGTTGCGCCGATGAAAGACGGTTACACTGTCGATCCGGACGAACTGAACCTGCTGCCGCTGCTGGCCGCGCTCAGCCAGATGCGCGATGCCGGCCATGGCGCGGCGCTGTTTCACGCCACCCTGGCCGAAGCGCTTGCCGTGTGGGTGGCTGCGGCAAGGGAAAAAACCGGGCTGGGTCATGTGGTGCTCGGCGGAGGATGTTTTCTCAACCGGGTGCTTGGCACGGAGCTTGCCGCTCGCCTGGAAAGGTCGGCGGGGGTGAAGGTGTATCGGGCGCGCCAGGCGCCGCCCAACGACGGCGGATTGAGCCTGGGGCAGGCCTGGATTGCAAGGCAATAACGCCCCAAGGAAAGACTGAATGAACCACAGAGAAAAACCGGATTGAACCCATGACCAAACCCAGAACCGGCTACATCCGCCCCCTCGACCTGAAGCACGGCAAGGTGGACATGACCCACGGCAGCGGCGGGCGGGCGATGGCGCAGTTGGTCGAAGAGCTGTTCCTCGCCGCATTCGATAACGAATACCTGAACCAGCAGAACGACCAGGCGAGCTTTGCCGTGCCGCCCGGACGCATGGTGATGGCGACCGACTCGCATGTCGTGTCGCCGCTGTTCTTTCCCGGCGGCGACATCGGCTGCCTGTCGGTGCATGGCACAATCAACGACGTGGCCATGGCCGGCGCCGTGCCGCTCTACCTTTCCGCCGGTTTTATCCTGGAGGAAGGCTTTCCGCTGGCCGACCTCGCCCGCATCGTTGAGTCCATGGCAGATGCTTCGAGGCAAGCCGGCGTACCGATTGTCACCGGCGACACCAAGGTGGTGGAGCGCAATAAGGGTGACGGCGTGTTTATCACCACTACCGGCGTGGGCGTGGTGCCGGCTGGGGTGAATATTTCCGGCGACCGCGCCCGGCCCGGGGACGCTATCATCGTCAATGGCCCAATTGGCGATCATGGCGTGGCGATCCTGTCATTGCGCGAGAATCTGGGCTTCGGCACCGCGATCCGGTCGGACACGGCAGCGTTGCACGGCCTGGTCGCGGCGATGGTGGCTGCGGTGCCGGGTATCCATACGCTACGCGACCCTACCCGCGGCGGACTCGCCACCACGCTCAATGAGATTTCCCGCCAGTCCGGCGTTGGCATGATGCTGCGCGAGAGCGGTATACCTGTTCGTGCCGAGGTTCGGGCAGCGTGTGAATTTCTTGGGCTCGATCCGCTTTACTCAGCCAATGAAGGCAAGCTGGTGGCCATCTGCCGACAGGATAATGCGGGTGCGCTGCTTGCCACAATGCGCAATCACCCGCTGGGGCAGGATGCGGCCGTGATCGGCGAGGTAATCGAGGACGATCATCATTTCGTGCAGATGGAAACGGCTTTTGGCGGGCGGCGCATTGTGGATTGGTTGACGGGTGAGCAACTACCGCGGATCTGTTGAGTTTATCCAGTCCGAATTTTGATTTTTTGGCTGGATTAAGGGCACCCCTAAAGTAAGTGCTTGAAGGTCTGCCGTATGGCCTGAATTAATTCTCGGCAATTCCAGCGATTCGTCCGGCGGAGGTGCGAAGATCTTTCGACCATCTGTTTTCGCCAGCAACCTGCGTACCAGGCTTCAGCGCATCGGCAATTTCATCTTCGCGCCACCCTTGCCGGGCCAGCAGACCCAAAGCGATGGCATCGCTCTCACGCAGTTGGTCTTCCTTGTAACTTTCTATCACCAGCCTGGAGCCGATAAACGACGCTGCTGTTGAAGTTGCCGCCGCCGTCGCCGAAGCCGTCTGCACCAGCGCGGCAGAGCTGTTAATCAGGCCGGCAACCGGAAACATTAACTGGGCCAGTACTGAAAACAGGATGCTGGCTGAGGAATCTTCATCATGGTGACGACCGATGATATGGCCCATTTCACGGGCAATCAAAAAAGCCAGGGCTTCTTCGTCAAGATGCAGTTTTTGTACGCCGCGAAAAATCACAATTGTGCCAGCCGCGCTGGAGGCGCTCCCCGGCTCGGCTTTTTCCGCAATAACGATCTCAAACCGACCGATGCGTTCGGCTAGATCAGGATAGGTTGCAAATGCCGATTGCGCCAAGCGGGTGCCCAGTCGCAGAACCCGTTGATCAAAGGCGCGATTGAACCTGCACTCCATGCCGACGCAGGGAGAATCGATATCCGCGTCGGCAACAAGATGCAGCCGCATGTTCGCCTCGGAATAAACGGCGCTTACCGGGGCTGGCACGGTCAGTTGCAGGCGCCCTTGAGGGGATGATGTTGCGCATGCGCCAAGCGCCATGCTGGCGAGTACAAGAAACCAGATTCGGATGCGCATAAGCGACCTTCTGGAAGGATATGAATTTGCAGGGTGAACCTGTTTGCCGTGCGTTGTCAAATCCCGAATCGGGATACGCCCATTTTTATGCCTTTCGGAAAATAATGGGATTGGCAGGAAAAACTAGATATACTGCTGGAAATGATTTTTACCTATACATGTAGTGTAAGTCGCGTTTTTGTCCCCATGCAAACCTGTCAGAGTTAATTTATGCATAACCCCCAATCTTTTGCCGCCAGCGCCATGAAAAATCGGTTACTCGTTGCGATGTTGATGCTTGCCGTGGGCAGTTGTAGTGCCGTGGCTGAGTCGCTGAAGCCAGAGTCTTTGACGGTTCAGGATCAAATTGCCGCACTGAAAAAACAGAGTCAGGAAATGCGTGAACAAATCGACGTGCTGAAGCAACAAAGCCGGCGGCTTTCCCCTTCTCGGCGAATGAGCGGTTCCGCCGCCCCTGCCGCACCCCAGGTTCTATTGATCACCAATGGTGAGGATGACAAGGCAAGCGTGCGGTCATTGAAGCGGGCCATTGAGTCGATGAACGGAAGTTCCTGATAGCGCCCCGTTGGCTTGCAAACATCGTTTCTGAGCGGGCGCGCGGCGTTACAGGGCATTGGCCGAAAAAATCCCCGCAGCGTTTGCGCAGAATGCTGGAAAGCAAAAAGGCCAACTTTGTGAGTTGGCCTAAGTGTTTTGCTTTCTGGTGGGCTGTGACAGATTCGAACTGTCGACCTACGGATTAAGAGTCCGCTGCTCTACCAGCTGAGCTAACAACCCATATGGTCTTTTACAGATAAATACTAAAGTGGTAGGCCGTGCCAGATTCGAACTGGCGACCAACGGATTAAAAGTCCGCTGCTCTACCGGCTGAGCTAACGACCCCCTTTAAAGAGGCGAAATTATCGCTTCTTACGCTAGCGGTGTCAAGCCGATAGCGAGTTCATTGCGCCATAGAATGGCTTCCATATTCCTTTTATAGGTCACCGTTGGCCGCTGCGGTCATGATATCTTCGAGGATGTCTCTGATTTTAATTGCATTGGTGCGCACCTCCTCGGTGATTTTATTCGGGTTCTGGCTGTAATCAAGCCAAGTCACGTTCCAATCCAGAGTGACCACCCAAATTTTTCCCTTGGCATCTTCAATCAGGGCGATGCGGCAAGGCAAGAAGGCGATGAATTCCGGGCTGTAGTCAAGAATTTGCCGTGCAATCACCGCATCACAGAAGCTGAATATTTCAGCGCGCGGGGTGGGTTTGCCGGTGATGGCGGCTACGTCCTTGTACAAGGGGCTGTCACCGATAAATTTAAAATTACGGGCGTTGGCGCGTAATTTCATCGACTCAATCGCGTCGTCGAAAGTAACGCCCTCCTTAACCTGTTTTTTAGTGACCATCATGGACATCATGTCGCGCAAGGACAAGGGGTTGGCCATCATCATGCTTTGAATGGCTTTTTTCTTTGCTTCCGGCGTAACTGTTCCGGTCATGGTATTAGGTATGACATCTACCATGTACTGGGCGGGGAATTTGAAATACTCTTTTTGTACCGGTGCTTTGCCGGTGTCAGCTGCGGTTGCAGCGTTAAAGCTTGAGGCCAGGAAAAACAGGACTGTGGATAGGGCAGCAAGGTTCAAACGGTTCATGATAAATCTCCGCAACATCGGGCAATAGAATCAGGCCGACGAAGAAAGGGAAGAAGGCGAGCTTCCGCCCCTTTCTGTCGAAACAGCTAAATGGTTGATGCTATTATTTCGCTGTTGCAGCTTTGGCCGTTTCCGCAGCGGCTTTGGTGGCTTTCTTGGCGGCTTTGGTGGTGTTTTTGGTCATGCCTTTGGTGGCGCTGACGGCTGACTTGTTCATGCCTTCCATCATCTTGGGCATGCCGTTCATCATGGTCATCATGGTAAACATCATGTTGCTCATCATGGCCGGATCCATCATCTTCATCATGGAGTCCATCATCTTCGGGTCGGTCATCATGCCCATCCATTGACCCATCATCTTGGGATCAACCATCTGCATCATGGACTGCATCATCTTTGGATCGGTCATCATGGCCATCCACTGGTTCATCATCTTGGGATCAACCATCTGCATCATAGATTCCATCATCTTTGGATCGGTCATCATGCCCATGAACTGGTTCATGATTTTTGGGTCGGCCATTTGCATCATGGAGTCGATCATCTTCGGATCGGTCATCATGCCCATCCACTGGCTCATCATTTTCGGATCGGCCATTTTCATCATGGCATCCATCATTTTCGGATCGGTCATGGCGCCCATCATTTGATTCATCAACTGAGGGTCGGCCATTTTCATCATCCCATCCATCATCTTGGGATCAGTGGCCATCTTCATGAAACCGTCCATCATCTTGGGATCGGCCATTTTCATCATGGAATTCATCATTTTCGGATCAGTGGCCATTTTCATGAAGCCATCCATCATTTTTGGATCAGCCATTTTCATCATGGAGTCCATCATTTTTGGATCGGTGGCGATCTTCATGATGCCGTCCATCATTTTCGGGTCGGCCATTTTCATCATGGAATTCATCATTTTCGGATCGGTTACCATGCCCATCCACTGATTCATCATTTTTGGATCGGCCATTTTCATCATGGAGTCCATGATTTTCGGATCAGTGGCCATCTTCATCCACATCTCCATCATTTTTGGGTCGGCCATTTTGACCATGGAAGCCATCATTTTTGGATCACTCATCATGTTCATCCATTGGCCCATCATTTTCGGGTCGGCCATTGATGTCATGGATTCGATCATTTTCGGATCGCTAATCGATTTGGCCCACTGAGCGGTTGATTGCGTCATGGCTTGGGTGTCAACGGCGGCAGGCGCAGCCTGAGAAAAACCGGCTTGGAAACAGAGTGCAACGGACAAGGCGATCAGTGATTTTTTGCAATTCATGATGGAACTCCCTTTTTGGTGGTTGAATTAGAACAAGCACTCCGTAAATGCAAATTGGTAGAAACTGTCTTTAAGATAGCAGTCTCTGTATAGTTATTGGTTGATTCCTTGGATGAAACAAACGCTAGTCTACAACGGGTTGTGCTGATTCTGGAGATTTATCCGCATTGTATTTGAAAATGAAATTTTCAATTAAATTACGGTCGATTGTCCCGGTCTTGGTCATGACCACTTGGCCGTCCGGCGCATAAAGATAAGAGGTGGGATAGAAGGGAACGGGGCCGATTTGTTTGGCCGGGCTGTTCGGGTCATTTGATTTCCCCCCCATCACAACCGGAAAACCGATTTTGTGCTTTTGCATGAGGTACTGCACTGAATCTTCACCCCGATAATCCATGGCGATACCAATGATGACGATATCGTTGCGCCCCGCCTGGAGTTGGTTCAATTCGGGAATCTCGATCCAGCATAGTGGGCACCATGGCGCCCAGAAATTGATGAGAACCCACTTTCCTTTGAGGTCGGAAAGCTGATAAATATTGCCTGCGGTATCGGCAAGTTTGAAATTAACCGGGTCAGCCGCGCCAGCAGATGAAACGAACGCGAACCAAAGAAACAGGAGAACAGTGATAAAACGAGTGTAGGTCAAGGTCAGCGTATTCTTAAACAGGGTGAATCCGCATGTTAAAGGATTTTATGGTATTGATGTCTTTTTTTTGCCAAGGGCATATGGCGTATTGTAATAGATAGGAAATAAAGGATATTTCTGAAACGGCTGGCTGGTAAAGAAGCGAGCCCCGCAGAATAGCGGGGCTCGCGGATGATCAGGCTTCTCGCATCATTAAACGATACTGGATCTTCATGGTGATAGCGGAGCCCGCTACGATAGAGAAGAACACCAGAATCGAGCCCAGAGAGAGTGTTGATACGCCGGTGATGCCTTGGCCAATCGTACACCCCATGGCGGTGACGCCACCGAACCCCATCAGCGTGCCGCCGATGATGTGATAGAACATATCCTGGGCGGAAGAGAAATGTTCCCAGCGGAAGGATCTGGTGATGAGCGAATAAAGGAAGGAGCCGACGCCGACGCCAAACACGGTGGCGATGCCAAATGTCACAATGGTCGAAGTGTCAGTCCAGTATGCCCACAATTCCATGGTATAAGCGGTCGGCGCGATGAAAGACATGGATTCGGCCAAATGCGAATTGGTGCCGAAATAGGTGATTTCCAGGGTTTCCGGATTTTCCGCCAAGCCCAGGTATCCGGTGGCATACCAGCCGCCGACGACGCCCAGGCCGAGAAGAATGCCGGCCAGATTGTTGTCTAAATGCTTACGGAATTCGGAGTCCATGAAAATGAAAATCAGGAGGGACAGCACCACAGCCCCGGTAACCACCAACTGCATGGTTTTCGGGTCAAGGCCGCCGAGTCCGCTCAGCAGGGTGGGAAGCGTTTGTCCGTGGTCGAGTTGCAGGGTGACAGCGGGTGCTTGCAGTACCTTGACGCGGAACGCGCCAAAAATACCCTTCAGCGTGACCATCGCGGCGTAGCCCATGTAAATGAATACCACCACCGATTTCAGGTTACCGCCACCGACGCGCACCAGGCTTTTGTTGCCGCAACCGGAAGCGAGCGTCATGCCGATACCGAAGATCAATCCGCCGACCAGGTAGGCCAGCCAAGGGAAGCTGGTGCCGGTATAAATGGTTTTTGACAGGTCGAGATAACCGAAGTAGGAAAGCGCGTTGGTGCCTATCATCGCTACGGCGATGGCCAGGAGCCACGCGCGCATACGCCCCCAGTCGCCCATGTTGACTACATCCGAAACGGCTCCCATGGTGCAGAAGTTGGTTTTGTTTGCGATGAAGCCGAATACGCTGCCCAATCCAAAGCCCCACCAGGCAATTGTTGTGGCTAAATTTGATGCTGCCATGATTGTTATATCCTCCGAGGTGAAGTGGGAATTCTAATCCAATTTCGGGTGACCTGAATAGCCAATATGGACTATTCGGACGAATCCGGATGCAGGTAGTGCGTCGGGTCGCTTATTCCTGCGCTGACAAAGCCTTGGTGACGCAGACGGCAGGAGTCGCAGCGACCGCAGGCTGTGCCGTTTTGGTCTGCCTGATAGCAGGAAACGGTGAGGCTGTAATCTACACCGAGCGAAACGCCAAGGCGGATGATGTCCGCTTTCGGGAGCGCGACCAGCGGTGCGCGAATATGGATTGCGTGCCCTTCGATTGCGGATTTCGTGGCGAGGTTAGCCATTTTCTCGAAGGCTTCGAGGTATTCCGGCCGGCAATCCGGGTAGCCGGAATAATCCACCGCATTGGCGCCGATGAAAATATGCCGGCTCTCCAGCACTTCCGCCCATGCCAGCGCCAGCGACAGCATGATAGTGTTGCGCGCCGGCACATAGGTGATGGGGATGCCATCGGCTGGCTGAGTCGGCACGGCGATATTTTTGTCGGTCAGCGCCGAGCCGCCGAATGCATCCAGCGCCAGCTTGATGGTGCGGTGTTCGCTGGCGCCCAGTGCGGCGGCCACACGCTGCGCCGCGCCAAGCTCGGAACTGTGGCGTTGGCCATAGTCCAGGCTCAGGCAATGGCAGGCAAACCCCTCACTACGGGCGATAGCCAGGGTGGTGGCGGAATCCAGCCCGCCGGACAGCAAAATAACGGCTTTTTTCAAGGTGGCAATCCAGATTTTATCGGTCACCAATTCTACACGCGGCCATGCTGGTTTTGAATCGAACCGGAAAGGTTATAAAATCTTCTCTTTTTTGCAGGCGAAACACATGGTCTGGAAACCCAATGTCACCGTGGCGGCGGTGGTCGAGCAAAACGGTAAATTTCTTTTGGTGGAGGAGGAAACCGATGACGGCATTCGCCTCAACCAGCCTGCCGGGCACTGGGAGGCGGATGAAACCCTGGAACAGGGCGTGATTCGCGAAGCGCTGGAAGAAACCGCCTACCATTTCGAGCCGGAATGGTTGCAGGGCGTTTACCGCTGGCATCACCCCCGCAAGGATATCGCTTATTTGCGTTTTTCTTTCGGCGGTTCGGTGCATCGGCACGAGCCGCAGCGCCGGTTGGATAAAGGCATTCTGCGCGCCGTGTGGTTGAGCCCGGACGAAATTCGGGCTACGGCTGAACGTCACCGCAGCCCGCTGGTGCTCCTGTGCGTAGAAGATTACCTTGCCGGCAAACGCTATCCTCTGGAACTGGTTACCCATCTTTCCTGATGCGGAGATGCTTGCTGATCCTGTTGATGTGCCTTAGTTTGCCGTCCAGCGCCGACGAAGTCATTGTTTGCTACAACTACGGCTGTGCGGCAATTGATACGGTCGAGTTTGATGTGAACGTGCTGAATGCCATGCACCGGTTGTTGCTGCGGGCAAAGGATGCGGCGGGCGAGCGCAATGCCATTTCTTTGTCGATCGGCCTGTTTGAAATGGCTGCCGGGCAGCAGACCCCGACCTGGGCCGATAAAGGGGGTAACGCCAACGATGATGGCGTGGACGGGCGGATGGACTGCATCGATGAATCGACCAATACCACCAACTATTTGCGCTTGCTGGAAGGCAAGGGCTGGCTCAGGTTCCACCGGATTCTGGAGCCGGTGATGAGAGCGCCGATGTGGGTTAACGATCACTGGGCAGCACGGATTGTTGAAACGCAGGCCGGACAGGAGTTCGCGGTGGATTCCTGGTTTTTTGATAATGGCCAGCCCGCGTTCGTGGCGCCGCTGGAAGAATGGCGCAAAGGAGCGGGACCCGAGTGAGCAAGAAACGTGTGGTGGTGGGCATGTCGGGCGGCGTCGATTCGGCGGTCGCCGCGCTGCTGCTGAAACAGCAGGGCTACGAGGTGATTGGTCTGTTCATGAAGAACTGGGAGGACGACGATGCCGAGAACGGCGATTGCCCGGCCAAACAGGATTTTATGGATGTGCTCGCGGTTGCCGACAAAATCGGCATCGAGGTCGAGGCGGTAAATTTCGCCAAAGAATACCGCGAGCGGGTATTCGCGCTTTTCTTGCGCGAATACCAAGCGGGTCGCACCCCTAACCCGGATGTGTTGTGCAATTCCGAGATCAAATTCAAGGCTTTTCTCGATCATGCCATCGCGCTCGGCGCCGACCAGATCGCTACCGGCCACTATGCGCGGGTGAGAGAGCGGGCCGGCTTGTTTGAGTTGCTCAAAGCGGAAGATGGCTGCAAGGATCAGAGCTATTTTCTCTACCGGCTCAACCAGGCACAACTGTCCAAATCAATGTTTCCGCTGGGCGGGATGTATAAGCGCGAGGTGCGCGACATTGCCCGGCAGGCCGGTCTGCCGGTTCACGCCAAGAAAGACAGCACCGGTATCTGTTTTATCGGCGAGCGGCCATTCCGCGAATTTCTCAGCCGCTACCTGCCAAAGCAGCCGGGCAACCTGGAAACGCCGGAAGGCAGGGTGGTGGGGCAGCATGAAGGATTGGCCTATTACACCATCGGCCAGCGCCAGGGCTTGGGGATCGGCGGCCAAGGCGAGCCGTGGTTCGTTGCCGGCAAGGATATGGCGCGTAATGTACTGATCGTGGTGCAAGGGCATGACCATCCGGCTCTATACAAGGACCGGCTGGCGGCAGCGGATTTGTCCTGGATTTCAGGCCAGGCACCGCACCCTGATTGGGTCTATGCCGCAAAAATCCGCTATCGCCAGGCCGACGCGCCATGCAGTATCAGCCGGGTTGACAGCACCAGTTGCGAGATCGAATTCGCCCGACCGCAGTGGGCGGTCGCACCGGGGCAATCGGTGGTGCTGTATGAGAGCGAAGTTTGCCTGGGCGGCGGGGTGATTCAGTAGCACTCAAGCACTCAAGCCGCAGGCGGCATGGTTTCCTTGAAGGAGGGGCGCTGCGACAGCTTGTCGGCAAGCCGGGCGAGCACCGGGTGCGCCCGGCGCCATTCGATTGCCGGGTGGCGCAGGTCGAGGTAGCCCATCGCGCATCCGGCCGCAATGTCCGACAGGTTGAAGAATTCTCCGGTACACCAGCTTTTGTCGCCGAGTTCTACTGCCATCGTTTCGAGGCCGAGGAACACTTTCTTTTCCTGACGCACGATCCATTCCGGGCTTTGCTGCGATTCCGGTCGTTTTTTCTCGATATAAATTGCGGCGGCGGCATCGGAGATGCCGTCGGCCAGCGCTTCCCAGCGCCGCACCGCCAAGCGTTGGCGACCGTCCTTGGGGATCAACTGCGACACCGGGCTGACCGTGTCGAGGTATTCGACGATCACGCGCGAATCGAACAGGGTGCTGTCGTCGTCCAATACCAGTACCGGCACCATGCCAAGCGGGTTGTAATCCGGCACGCGAGTGTTCGCTTCCCATGGGCTATCCACCACTGATTCATATTCGATGCGTTTTTCCGCCATGACAATACGGACTTTGCGGGCAAACGGGCTGGTTGGCGTCATTATCAGTTTCATTATTTTTCTCTACGCTGGCGTGATCGGAATGATTTTACGCGGCGCGTATGCTTCCATCTGGTCAAAATTAAGATAGCGGTAAACGCTGTCGGCTTGGGGGGTGATCCGGCTGTTCACCAGATCGAGGTATTCCTGCACGCTGGGGATATGGCCGAGGCGGGCGCACGCGCCAGCCAGTTCGGCTGAGCCAAGATAGACCTGTGCGCCTTTGCCCATGCGGTTATCGAAGTTGCGGGTGCTGGTGGAGAAGACCGTGGCGCTGTCTGCCACTCGCGCCTGATTGCCCATGCACAGGCTGCATCCCGGCATTTCGGTACGGGCGCCGACCCGGCCAAAAATGCTGTAGGCGCCTTCTTCCCGGAGCTCGGCTTCATCCATGCGGGTCGGCGGAACGATCCACAGCCGAGTCGGGATATGGCCGGCGTCCTCAAGCATTTTTGCCGTGGCGCGGTAATGGCCGATGTTGGTCATGCAACTGCCGATGAATACCTCGTCAATTTTGCTGCCGGCAACCGCCGACAGCGGCTTGATGTTGTCCGGATCGTTAGGGCAGGCCAGCAGCGGTTCCTTGATCTGGGTGAGGTCGATTTCGATGATATGGGCGTATTCCGCATCGGCATCCGGTTCCAGTAGTTCGGGCTTGGCCAGCCAGGCGCTCATGGCGTCGATGCGCCGCTGCAACGTATGCACGTCCTGGTAGCCATCCTCAATCATGTTGCTGAGCAGTGCGACGTTGGATTTCAGATATTCGATCACCGGTTCCTTGCCGAGGCGCACGGTGCAGGCGGCGGCTGAACGCTCGGCGGAGGCATCGGAAAGCTCGAATGCCTGCTCGACCTTGAGATTAGGCAGCCCTTCGATTTCCAGAATGCGGCCAGAGAACACGTTCTTCTTGTCCTGCTTGCTCACCGTCATGGAGCCTTCCTGGATGGCGGCGTAGGGAATGGCGTTGACCAGGTCGCGCAGGGTAATGCCGGGCTGCATCTGGCCCTTGAAGCGCACCAGCACGGATTCCGGCATGTCCAGCGGCATTGCACCCATGGCAGCGGCAAAGGCCACCAGGCCGGAACCCGCTGGGAAAGAGATGCCGATCGGGAAGCGGGTGTGGGAGTCGCCGCCGGTGCCGACGGTATCCGGCAGCAGCATGCGGTTCAGCCAGGAGTGGATCACGCCGTCGCCCGCCTTGAGGCTGACACCGCCACGGATGGTCATGAATCCCGGCAGGGAATGTTGCAGCTTGATGTCTACCGGCTTGGGGTAGGCCGCGGTATGGCAGAAGCTTTGCATGACCAGATCGGCGGAGAAGCCGAGGCAGGCGAGTTCTTTCAATTCGTCGCGGGTCATGCCGCCGGTGGTGTCTTGCGAGCCGACCGTGGCCATCTTCGGCTCGCAGTAAGTGCCGGGGCGCACGCCAGCGACACCGCAGGCACGGCCGACCATTTTCTGCGCCAGGGTGAAGCCCTTGCCGCTGTCCCTGACCGATGCGGGCAGGGCAAACAGGTCAGAGGGCGGCAGGCCGAGAGCAATACGCGCCTTGGCGGTGAGCCCGCGGCCAATAATCAGCGGGATGCGGCCACCGGCGCGGACTTCGTCGGCCAGCGTAGCCGGTGTCAGGGTGAAACTGGAGACCAGTTTGCCCGCCTCGTCGGTGATTTTTTTCTGGTAAGGGTGAATGACAAGAATGTCGCCGCTGTTCATGGCGGAAACGTCGCATTCAATCGGCAACGCGCCGGAATCCTCGGCAGTGTTGAAGAAGATCGGCGCGATCTTGCTGCCCAACACAATGCCGCCGGTGCGTTTGTTCGGGATGTGGGGAATGTCCAGGCCCAGATGCCATTGCACCGAATTGATCGCGGATTTACGCGAGGAGCCGGTGCCAACTACGTCGCCGACATAAGCGATGGGCAGGTTTTTTTCTTTCAGTCTGGCGATGGTCTCCAGCGCGTCCGGCATTTTCGATACCAGCATTTCCTTGGCGTGCAGCGGAATGTCGGGGCGCGACCAAGCGGCTTGAGCCGGGGAAAGATCATCGGTGTTAGTCTCCCCCGGCACCTTGAAAACCACGATCTTGATGGCTTCGGGCAAGGTCGGTTTGGCGGTAAACCACTCGCCCTCGGCCCAGGACTGGATCAGCGCCTTGGCGTGGGCGTTGCCCGCTTTCATCCGTTCGGCGATTTGTTCGAAAGCGTCGAAAATCAGGGTGGTGTGCTTCAGCGCCTGCGCCGCATCGGCGGCAAGATCGGTGTCGAGCAGTTGAACCAGGGCGGTGACGTTATAGCCGCCGAGCATGGTGCTCAGCAGCCTTACCGCGTGCGACTTGCCGACCAGCGGGGAATTTATTTCGCCGTTGGCGATGCTGGCAAGAAAATTCGCCTTCACCCTGGCGGCATCATCCACGCCAGCGGGGATGCGGTTCTCCAGCAGGTCAACGAGAAAAGCTTCTTCCCCTGCGGGCGGCGTTTTCAGCAGTTCGCACAGGGCGGCAACTTGCTCTGCGCTCAACGGGAGCGGAGGCAGGCCGAGCGCGGTGCGCTCGGCGGTATGGTCACGATAGGTTTTTAGCATGGAAGAGGCGCTCGCACAGCGGCAGAATAGTGTTTCATTAATTGTTCATTATATCCGGTATTTCCGCGGATAAAAAAAGGGGCGACCGAGGTCGCCCCAAAACGGAGACACAAACTTGAAAAGCCGTGGCGATTATTTTTTCTTTTTGATACCCAGCACGCCCAGCACGTATTTCTCGTAAATCGGCTCGGTGGTGCCTTTTTTCATCTTGCGGATGAAGTATTTTTCGAAGGCGATTTTTGCCAGGTGTACCCACTTGCCTTCCTTGAACCAGTTGACATTGCGTGGCGGAATCTGCGGCAGCGCCACGAAAGCCGCGCCAGTGTCGCCAAAGTCAGCCAGGCAGATGGCGTTCCAGGTCGCCTTGAAATCCGGCTCCTTGCCATCGAGCGCGGCACGGATGTTGTGCACTGTCGAAGTGACCATGGTTTCGATCATGTAGCCGGTCTTGGGCGCGCCGGTTGGTACTGGAGTGGCTTCCACCGGCGGGATGGCAACGCACACGCCGACACCGTAGATGTTGTTGAATTTCGGGTTGCGCTGGAACGGGTCGATCAGAATGAAACCGCGTGGATTGGTCAGGCCCTCGATGCCGAATACTGCATCAATACCCTTGAATGCCGGCAACATCATCGAGTGCTTGAATGGTAGTTCATGTTCTTTTTTGACATTACCCGCGTCGTCCAGCTCGGTGACGAACATCTTGCCGGGCTCGATCTTGGTCACCTTGGCGTTGCAGATCCATTTGATGTGGCGCTCGCGCATGGAAGATTCCAGCAAGCCTTTCGAGTCGCCGACGCCGCCCAGGCCGAGATGGCCGATATAGGGTTCGGCGGTGACGTAGGTCATCGGTACTTTGTCGCGAATCTTGCGTCGACGCAGGTCGGTTTCCATAATGAAAGCGAACTCATAAGCCGGGCCGTAGCAGGAGGCCATTTGTACGGCACCCACCACGATCGGACCCGGATCCTGCACGAATTTGTCCCATGCCTTGCCGGCTTCCACCGCGTGATCGACGTGGCAAACGGACTGGGTGTTTTTGCCGGGGCCCATGCCTTCGACTTCGTCGAAAGCCAGTTTCGGGCCGGTGGCGATGACCAGATAATCGTAAGAAATGCTTCGCCCATCAACCAGCTCGACCTGGTTTTTTTCCGGGTGAACGCGTTTTGCTGCGGTGGCGATCAGGTTGATGCCTTTGCGCTCCAGGTAGGGAGCCAGGGGAATGGTGATATCTTCCTTGGTGCGCCAGTTGACGGCGACCCAAGGGTTGGAGGGGGTAAATTGAAAGTCCGATGAATCCGAAATGACGGTGACCTTGTCTTCAGCCCGTGCCTGCTCCCGCATTTCGTAGGCGCATGACATGCCGCCGATACCCGCACCAAGAATTACGATATGTGCCATCTGTATATTTTCCTTTTTAAATAAATATTTAACGGGATGTTGTTTGGAGTTTGATGTCGATTTACCAGACGAATATTCTGGCCATCGCCTCAAGGCCTTCATCCACGATGACTTGCAAGTCATTGGGTGCGTCGTCGCTTTCCGTCGCCAGTGCGGTGTAGGCCGACAGGGACTTTAGCGCGCAGGCGATCTTGGCAACTTCACTGGCGGTGGTGGCATCCATCTTTACGCCGTCCTGCAGTTTCCATGTTTCCGACATCTTCAATTCTCCTTAAATAAAGCATTCAGGCTACGGTCGTCCCAAATGGTAGAAACCATAAGCAATGTGCGTGCCAGAATGTATGTAACTGTTTATATTTGATATTGCTGTGAATGTATTTTCCATGACATGTCATGATGACATGTCATGGAAAATAATCAATGGCGTATATCGAAAGTAACTTTATGATTTACATCGGCGATCTGCTGTGGTTATACTGTGTCATGACAAATCGTCATGAATGGAAGCAAAAAAATGAATAGTCCCGCTATCGACCTGCAATCCCTGATTAATATTCAGGACAATCCCTTTGTTCTGATCGACGCGAATTACCGCGTGGTTTCCGCCAACCATGCCTATTGTCTGGTATACGGCATGAGCCCGGACGAAATTGTCGGGCGTTTGTGCCATGAGATTTCCCATCATTCGCCGGTTCCCTGCCACGAAAACGGCGAGGTCTGCCCGCACCAGAAGGTGTTTGCAACCGGAGAGCCCTGCCAGGTTTTGCATGTCCATTATGACAATCACGATCACCCCGAGCGGGTGCGGCTCAAGGGTCATCCGATTCGCGGGACGGATGGCAGCCTGTATTTGGGCGAAGCGATCCTGCCGCTGGGATCGTCGGAAGAGTTGGACTGTGACGAAATGCGCATGATCGGACAGTCCCCCGCTTTTTTGGCGTGCGCAGAAAAACTGGGGCGCGTGGCCGACTCCGAGGCGCCGATCCTGCTGTACGGCGAAAGCGGTGTCGGCAAGGAACTGGCAGCAGAATTTGTGCATAATGGCTCGAAACGCAGGGGGAGCCCATATATTGCGGTGAATTGCGCGGCGATAGCCGAATCGGTATTTGAGAGCGAATTTTTTGGTCATGAACGCGGCGCCTTTACCGGCTGCATCGGGCGCAAGCAGGGGTTGTTCGAACTGGCCCATGGCGGCACGCTGTTTCTCGATGAAGTCGGGGAAATTCCATTTTTCATGCAGCCCAAGCTGTTGCGCGTGCTGGAAACGGGCGAATACCGCCGGGTGGGCGGTACGGAGAACCTGACGGCGGATGTGCGAATTGTTTCTGCCACCAACCGGAACTTGCTGGATCGCGTCGATCAGGGGTTGTTTCGTGAAGACCTTTATTACCGCATTGCGGGCATTGATGTGACGCTGCCGTCTCTGCGCGAACGGCGGCAGGACATCCCCGCGCTGGCGGAAGCACTGCTTGCCCGTATCGGCGCCGCCACCAAGCAGCGTCCGCGGCTTGGCGCCGACGCGATTTCCCGCTTGATGGGCTACGATTACCCCGGCAACGTGCGTGAGCTGCGCAATGTGCTGCAAAAAGCGGCTGCCCTGTCAGCCAACGGGATTATCCATGCCAAACATATCCAGTTTGAAAGTTCTGGCGATGTAACAGCGCAAAAAGCGCCGCAACCGGAATCGCCGCTTTCAAAAACAGAGACGACGGCCTTGGCGGGCTCCGCCGGTCTTTCCATCGAAGGAATGGAAATTCGCCATATCCAGGATCTGCTGGCACGGCACAGCGGCCATCGGCGCACGGTGGCGGATATCCTCGGCATTAGCGAGCGCACCTTGTATCGCAAACTTAACCGCTACGGCCTGCATTTGACCAAGGAATGATCATGGAAGATGCCGTCAAGGATAACCTCATCGCCCTCTTTCCGGCATTGCAGGATATGTCCGCCGCCTTGTGGCAGCGGTTCGACCGGGATGCGTCTTATATTGAGGTGCCGGCAGGGACGGTGCTGTTTGAATCGAGTGGCCCGTGCCAGGCGTTCCCCATGCTGTTGTCGGGTTCGGTGCGCGTCGCCAAGGCCGGGGCGAATGGGCGTGAGTTGCAACTCTACCGCGTATTGCCCGGCGAGAGCTGCATCGTCACCAGCAGCTGCCTGCTGGGCGAAGCCGCCTACCCGGCGCGCGGCGTGGCGGAAAGCAATCTCACCGCAGTGGTGGTACCGCGACCGCTATTTTCCTTGTTGATCGAGCAGCATTCGCCTTTTCGCGCCGCCATTTTCAGTTTGTTCGGCGAGCGCCTTGCCGAACTGATGCAGTTGGTTGAAGAAATCGCCTTTCGCAAGCTCGACCAGCGGCTGGCGTCGTTGTTGCTGGCGAAAGGCGAAATCGTTAACGCCACCCACCAGAACCTGGCGGATGAACTGGGCAGCGTGCGCGAGATCATCAGCCGGCTATTGAAAAGTTTTGAGGATCAAGGCCTGGTCGTGTTGAAACGCGAGCAGATACAGGTCGATGCCGTTACATTGCGCGCTGTCGCGCAGGCTTCGTTGCGAATGTAACCAAAGTCACATACATCCGAAATGGCATGGTCTATGATGTAAATGCTGAAATGTTTATTGACCGGAGGAAACGAAGATGAAAGTAAATGTGGGTGGAATCGACAAGATATTGCGTATCGCGGTGGGAATTGTGCTGCTATCCCTAACGTTCATACTCAAAAGCGAAAGCGGTTTATGGTTGTGGGGCTTGATCGGCATCGTTCCTCTGGCTACCGGGCTGATGGGTTGGTGCCCGGCCTACACGCTGTTCGGCATTAATTCCTGCCCGATGCGAGACAAGAAATAAAATTTATTCATCAGTAGTTGCCTGAAACGGTAATCAACTGCCGTTTCAGGCGTTTAAAAAAATGGCGCAAGATATTGCGCCATTTTTATGCCTGATCGTCGCTGCGCTTCTCAGGCGCTGACCGCACTTTCTCTTTTTTCGACGAATTCGAGCAAAACTTTTTCGCTCTTGTCGATGTCTACTACCACCTTGCCGCCATTGGCCAGACGACCGAACAACAGTTCGTCCGCCAGCGCCTTGCGGATGGTGTCCTGGATCAGCCGTGCCATCGGTCGCGCACCCATGGCCGGATCGAAGCCGTGCTTGGCAAGATAATCTTTCAGCGCATCGGTAAACACCGCCTCCACTTTCTTCTCGTGCAACTGCTCTTCCAGTTGCATCAGGAATTTGTCCACCACGCGCAGGATGACTTCATGGTTCAGCGGCGCGAAGGAAACAGTGCCATCGAGCCGGTTCCTGAATTCGGGGCTGAACAGCCGCTTGATCTCGACCATTTCGTCACCGGGATTTTGTGCGGTGGTAAAGCCCATTCCCGATTTGGTCAGCGATTCTGCTCCGGCGTTGGTGGTCATGACGATGATCACGTTGCGGAAATCTGCCTTGCGGCCATTATTGTCGGTGAGTGCGCCGTGATCCATCACCTGCAGCAGGATGTTGAAAATGTCGGGGTGGGCTTTCTCGATTTCATCGAGCAGCAGCACCGCATAAGGATGCTTGGTGATGGCCTCGGTGAGCAGCCCGCCCTGTTCAAAGCCGACATAGCCGGGTGGTGCCCCAATCAGACGCGATACCGCGTGGCGTTCCATATATTCGGACATGTCGAAACGGATCAGCTCGATGCCGAGCGTGTAGGCCAGTTGTCTTGCCACCTCGGTTTTGCCGACGCCGGTAGGGCCGGAAAACAGGAAGGAGCCGATGGGTTTCTGCGGGCTGCCGAGCCCGCTGCGCGCCATTTTGATGGCGGTCGCCAGCGCCTCGATGGCCTTGTCCTGGCCGAATACCACGGATTTCAGGTCGCGGTCGAGCGTTTTCAGGGCGGTGCGGTCATCGCTGGAAATGTTTTTTGGCGGAATGCGCGCAATTTTCGCGACGATTTCTTCGATTTCCTTGTTGGAGATCGTCTTCTTCTGCCTCGATTTCGGCAGGATGCGTTGCGCGGCGCCCGCTTCGTCGATCACGTCAATGGCCTTGTCCGGCAGGTGACGGTCGTTGATGTAGCGCGCGGAAAGTTCGGCCGCGGTGGTCAATGCGGCGGCGGTGTACTTGACACCGTGGTGCGCCTCGAAACGCGACTTCAGGCCGCGCAGGATGGCGATGGTTTCTTCCACCGAGGGTTCGGGTACGTCGATTTTCTGGAAGCGTCGCGACAGGGCATGGTCTTTTTCAAAAATGCCGCGATATTCGTTGAATGTAGTGGCGCCGATGCAGCGCAGCAGACCTGAACTCAGGGCCGGTTTCAGCAGGTTCGAGGCATCGAGCGTGCCGCCCGACGCCGCGCCGGCTCCGATCAGGGTATGGATCTCGTCGATGAACAGAATGGCATGCGGATCTTCGGTGAGCTGCTTCAACACTGCCTTGAGCCGCTGCTCGAAGTCGCCCCGGTATTTGGTGCCGGCCAGCAGCGCGCCCATATCGAGCGAGTAAACCGTGCTGTCGGCCAGCACCTCGGGCACCTCGTTTTCGACGATGCGCCGCGCCAAGCCTTCGGCGATGGCGGTCTTGCCGACTCCCGCCTCTCCGACCAGCAGCGGATTGTTCTTGCGGCGGCGGCACAGGGTCTGGATGGTGCGCTCCAGCTCCAGCTCGCGTCCGATAAGCGGGTCAATCTTGCCGGCCAAAGCCTGAATATTGAGATTCTGGGTGTAGTTTTCCAGCGCGCCGGCAGGGGTGCTTTCCTGCTCTGCTTCCTGTTCCGCATCGGGTCGCGCGGCATTGCTTTCCGGCACCTTGCTGATGCCATGGGAGATGTAGTTCACCACGTCAAGGCGGGAAATGCCTTGCTGGTTGAGGAAGTACACCGCATGCGAATCCTTCTCGCCGAAAATTGCCACCAGTACGTTGGCGCCGGTTACTTCCTTCCTGCCGGAAGATTGCACGTGCAGGATGGCGCGCTGGATCACGCGCTGGAAGCCCAAGGTAGGTTGCGTGTCTACCTCCCCCGACCCATCCACGGTAGGGGTTTCAGAGGCAACGAAATCGGCGAGGGCCTTGCGCAGGTCGTCGAGATTGGCGGCACAGGCGTTCAGCACCTTGGCTGCGCTGGGGTTGTCCAGCATGGCCAGCAGCAGATGCTCCACGGTGATGAATTCGTGGCGTTTCTGACGTGCGTCCATAAAGGCCATATGCAGTGAGACTTCGAGTTCCTGTGCGATCATTTCAACTTTCCTCCATCACGCATTGCAGCGGATGCTGATGCTGCCGGGCGAATGCCACGACCTGTTCCACCTTGGTTGCGGCGATATCCTTAGGATACATCCCGCATAGTCCGGCGCCTTCCGTATGTACTTTGAGCATAATTCCTGTCGCCTGTTCTCGGGTTTTGGAAAAAAACTGCTGCAACACGTCGATGACAAAATCCATCGGGGTGAAATCATCGTTCAGCAAAACCACCTTGAACAGCGGCGGTAATTTCAGCCGGCTTTTTACCGCTTCCAGAACCGGAGTTCCTTGACGCTTGTTACCCATCCTTTTTCCTTAAGCTTACAGTGTCATTTTGACGCTGATAGTGAATTTTTCAAGTGCCTATAGAAAAAATGGTGAGGCGTTAGGGGAAAGACAGTCCGCCACAGGACTGCACCCCTCACCTCTCACCGTTCTAGCAGTCAGTCACGCTGAAACAAAGAGATTCCCCCCTTTGAAAAAGGGGGGTTAGGGGGGATTTAAAAGCGTGAGGAATAGTCGCTACCGTTAAATCCCCCTCAATCCCCCTTTTGCAAAGGGGGAGGTAGCAGGCTCGTGCCGTATCCACCTGTTTCACCATGACTGACTACTAGGGCTTTTTTTCCAGCTCGGCGTGCTCTGCGCGCAACACCTTGAGTCGCGCTTCGACCATGGAGAGCTGATAGAAATCGCCATCACCCGCCTTTAATCCATACTGCAATTGCTCAATTGCGGCGATCAGATTGCCTTGGCGGGCATAGGCCTCAGCCTGTGCCTGGTGCGAAAGCAGCTTCTTGTCTTGCATGGCGTAAGCTTGTGCCTGTAATTCGTAGAGCCGCCCATCGTTTGGGAAACGGCGCAACCGGTCGGCGACCAGTTTCAATGCGTCGCCGCTCCGGTGGTTTTGCAGCAGGGCTTCAGCATAACCGTACACCAGCGCACGGTGATCAGGGAAGTTTTTCAGGGTTGCCTGGTACTGGGCAAGGGTGGCACTTTGCGAACCGGTTGCGGCCTTGATGCGTACCGCCAGATTTTCGATAATCGCATTGGGCGGCGCGGACTTGCGCAACTGCACCAGCTCCTGTTCGGCGCGCGCGTATTCTTTGGCTCGCAGCAAAGCGGCCGTCAAGCCGTAGCGGGCGGCAGCTTCGCTGCTGTATTTTTTCTCGCGCAGGGCGCTCTCGAAATGGGCGGTGGCCTGCTGCGGCGTTCCCTCTTCGGCGCGCAGCTTGGCACGCACTAACTGGAACTCAAGGCTGTCCGGAACTTGATGGTAAGGCAGATTTTCCAGGCGATTCTGGATATCGGCGATGCGGTCGCTGGTGATCGGGTGGGTGCGCATATATTCCGGCGCATTGTTTTCATAAAGGCGGGTGGATTTCTGCATCCGCTCGAAAAATGAAGCCGCCGCGCTCGGATCGAAACCCGCCTTGGATAAGGTTTGCAGGCCCAGTCGGTCGGCCTCGCGCTCATGTTCGCGGGTGAAGTTGAGCTGGGTCTGGATCGAACTTGCTTGTGCCGTTGCCATGGCGGCGTTGGCCACTTGCGGGCTGGAGCGCGCGGCCAGGATCGCCACCGCCAGGGAGGCGAGCGAGGTGATCATGCTTTGATCCTGTTTGGCGATCATTCGTGCCAGGTGGTGCTGCGTGACGTGGGCGATTTCGTGGCCGAGTACGGCGGCGAGTTCGGACTCGCTTTGTGCCGCCAGAATCAGCCCGGTGTGTACGCCGATGAAACCGCCCGGCATGGCGAAAGCATTCAGGGTGCTGTCGCGCAGCACGAAGAACTCGAAATCCTGAAAATTGCCCTGGCTGGCTGCCACTAACCGGTAGCCGAGGTTGTTGAGGTAATCGGTCAGTTCGGCATCGTCCACCATGCTGCGGTCGCGGCGGATGTCATACATGATGGCCTCGCCGATACGGCGTTCCGCCTGCGGAGAGAGCATGCTCTGCGATGCCTCGCCGAGATCGGGCAGGCCGTCCGCAGGCACGCTTGGCACGATAAGCAGCGGGACGAGCAGGATTAGGTAGCGAAAATTCATGGTGCTATGATAATCGCTTTGCAATATAAGTTCATCATCCTGCAAAAAGCATTTCACCACAGAGACACAGAGGCACAGAGCGGATTCAAAGAGAAAAAAACAAAGGTGTTCTTATCGCCCGGCGGGTGAGTCAGCTTTTGGTCGTAACCACTTGTTTTTCTCTGTGTCTCTGTGGTTCAGTAATTGCCGTTCATTTAAAATTATTCAGGTGCCAGAAATGAGTGGATTTACCCATTTTGACGAGTCCGGCCAAGCGCACATGGTGGGCGTGGCGGAGAAAACGGAAACTCGCCGCATTGCCCGCGCATCCGGCAAAATCACCATGCAGCCAGCCACGTTAAGATTGATCATGGAAGGGGGAGCAAAAAAAGGCGACGTACTCGGGGTCGCGCGCATCGCGGCGATCCAGGCTTCGAAGCGCACCGCCGAATTAATTCCCCTGTGCCACCCGCTCGCGCTCACCAAAGTCAGTATCGAGTTCAACGTGGATGAGCCCCATGCCGCGATCGAGTGCATTGTTACGGCGGAAACGCTAGGGCGCACCGGCGTCGAGATGGAAGCGCTGACTGCGGCGAGTGTCGGGTTGTTGACCATCTACGACATGTGCAAGGCGGTTGACCGTGGTATGCGCATGGACGGCATCCGCTTGCTGGAGAAGCAAGGGGGTAAATCGGGGCACTGGGTGGCGGAAGAATAGATTGGCCAGGGCAATCGCACTACATGGTTCCCCCCTTTGTAAAAGGGGGGCTAGGGGGGATTTAAGCGCGTTGAGAAGCTCCGTGCTTGTTAAATCCCCCTTAATCCCCCTTTTACAAAGGGGGAAGCTGGCAAATTGGCGTGCAACCCGAACAATTTTCCCTCATAGTGCGATTGCCCTGGTAGGTTGGCCGTCGCCTCTTCTGTTAGAGGGCTATTCTTGCTATATTAGCAAATCGTGAATTTCTGGCCGTAAGTTTTTCAAGGATAAAATGTAGTCATGTTTGGTATCAAGGAAATTGATGTACACGGGTTGCATTCCCTGCTGGGCGAGAAAGAAAAGTTTGTTCTGGTGGACGTGCGCGGCGACAATGAGGTTGCCTATGGCGTGATCGAGGGCGCGCAACACCTGCCGTTGCATTTGTTGCCGATCAAGGCCGACGAGTTCGATAAAAACATCCACACGATCTTCTATTGCCGCTCCGGGGCACGTTCGGCCCAGGCTTGCGCCTTCATGGCGGCCAAGGGGCACGACAACGTGTATAACTTGCAGGGCGGCATTATGGCGTGGATGCAATCCGGTCTGGCACTGGCCAAGGTGGCCTGATTTTCATCAGGAGATTGTCGTAGCAGTTGCAATCTGCCCACAACTATATTATAAAATCCCTTTTCACTTAAACCCCAACACAAAGGAGATTGAACAAATGAATTTCGATAAAGAACTGGACGCTAGCGGTTTGAACTGCCCTTTGCCTATCCTGCGCACCAAAAAAGCGCTGGCTGAACTGACTGCCGGCCAAGTGCTGAAGGTGATTGCAACCGATCCCGGTTCCGTCAAGGACATGCAGGCATTCGCCAAGCAAACCGGCAACGAACTGCTTTCCTCTACCCAAGAAGGTGGGAAATACCAGTTTTTCATGAAGAAAAAATAAAAAAACAGCCTGATAACATAATAATCATTTCATCGGAGACCAAATTGTGAAGAAACTCGCAATCATTGCCACCAAAGGCACGCTTGACTGGGCTTACCCTCCATATATCCTGGCTTCGACCGCTGCCGCACTGGGCTATGAAGTACAGATTTTCTTTACTTTCTATGGCTTGCAACTGGTGCGCAAGGACACGAGCTGCCTCAAGGTCAGTCCGTTGGGCAACCCTGGCATGCCGATGAAGATGCCGTTCGGGCCGAAATGGTTCAGAGGCATCAACTGGAATATCCCTAATATCATTCAGGCGAATATTCCGGGTTTCGAGACGCTGGCAACCGCGTTGATGAAGCAGACCATCGCCAACAACGGCGTTGCCACCATCGCCGATCTGCGCGAGATGTGCCAGGAAGCGGAAGTAAAATTCCTCGCCTGCCAGATGACCGTGGAACTGTTTGGTTTTGAGCACAGCGATTTCATTGATGGAATCGACTATGTCGGTGCGGCATCGTTCTTCGAATTCGCTGGAGAATCGGATATCTGCCTGTACATTTGATGTATGGTGGTTGGTTGGACAGATTTATTCAGCCAGAGTAATAAAAATAAAAGGGGCAGACGATACGTTTGCCCTTTTTATTTTGTGCGGAACTTTGGCGCTGAAGTAATCTGGTTGTTGTTGAAATACAACACCCATAACATGCATATCATATTGTTTATTTGTATCTATCCATATTTCATTAGTGGCTAATATACTGAATTGCAAAAAACTATTTGTGACAAATATGGGTTTGTGACATATTTCAACCGTGACTAGGGGAAACCCCTACTCAAGATGGAATGACAAATTCCAGGGGTACGAAGACAAATCCGCCCCAATATTAAATTAACGTGTTACGGAGAACGCACAATATGAAACTAAAAACACTGGCAGGTATTTTGGCAGTTGCGGGTCTGGCAATGCCGGGCATGGCTTCGGCGACCAACGGTTATTTTTCTCATGGTATCGGCATCAAAGCCAAAGGTATGGGCGGCGTAGGCATCGCCCTGCCGCAGGATTCCCTGGCTGCCGCGACCAACCCGGCAGGCATGGTGTTGGTCGGTGACCGGATGGATCTGGGTGTGGATTGGTTCCGCCCTGACCGCACCACTACGTGGCAGAACGGCAATTTTTCTGATGGTGTAGCAGCAAAAGCCGGTGACTATAACAGTGGCAGTAAGGATTTTTTCGTCCCTGAGTTCGGTTACAACATGATGTTGGGCGAGAAAATGTCCTTGGGCATTTCGGTGTATGGCAACGGCGGCATGAATACGGATTATGGTGCGAAGGTCATTGCTGGACCAAGGGATGGAAAAATACAGACCAATACTTATAGCAACCTTGAGCAATTGTTCATTGCGCCGACTTTTGCCTATAAGCTGACCCCGGAACATTCCGTGGGTGTTTCGTTGAACCTGGTGTATCAAACTTTTGAGGCGCGCGGTCTGCAATCATTTGACAATGCTCAGCAATCCGCCTATGCAGGAAATGTGACGGATCAGGGCAAGGATACTTCTACCGGTGCCGGCCTGAAATTTGGCTGGACCGGGCAGATTGCACCGACCGTAACCTTGGGTGCGACTTATCAATCCAAGACCAAGATGTCCAAGTTCGATAAATATAAAGGCCTGTTTGCAGAACAAGGCGGTTTTGACATTCCCGAAACTTACGGTTTAGGTATCGCAGTTAAGGCTACACCAAAGACCACGGTTGCCATGGATATCGTCCAAATTAATTATGGCGGCGTCAAGTCGTTAGCAAATCAGGGAACAGTGTTTCCGGCGTTTGGCGCGGTAATGGGTACTGACAGTGGTGCTGGTTTTGGCTGGGAAGACCAAACCGTGTATAAGCTTGGTATCTCGCATCAATATAACGATAACCTGGTGCTGCGTGCCGGTTATAACTACGCCAAGATGCCGATTACCGAGAACAATACCTACTTTAACATTCTCGCGCCGGCGACCGTCGAGCAGCACCTGACCCTGGGTGCGACCTGGACTTTGGCCAACAAGGCGGAACTGTCAGTTTCCTACATGCATGCCTTTAGCAAGTCAATCAACGGCCCGGCTAATGGAGCTGGTGGGGATGCTGGTGGTGGTACACTTGGAGGAGTACCTGGCTATCCTGTTAACCTGAATATGAGCCAGGACGCCTTGGGTATTGCCTACGCTTGGAAAATGTAACCAAGGTTGAGCCAGCTTTTTTAATGAATAAAAAAGCATAACCTGATGATGGGCTGAAGGAAGGATTCTTCAGCCCATTTTTTTGCATAAATTTTAAGAATAAATATCTACGGAGATAACAATGAGCAAAACAATCAGAAAAATTCTTTTGGCCGCATTGGTGCTGGGTTCGAGCATGGCCGCCCTGGCGGATGACGCGCTGCTCAAGCCCTTCGTGTTGGCGTCCAAGAGCGTTGGCACGGTGGCGGACAAGGCTGCTGCGGCCAGGACGGCCTTGCAGGCGAACGGTTTCACCATTGCCGGCAGCTACTCGCCCTATCCCGAAACCACGATCATCGTGGTGACCAACGATGAAATGAAGAACACGGCAGCAAAATCCGAGCATGGCGGATTCGGTGCGGCTCAACGTGTTGCGGTGACCAAGGTGGGTAACGATGTGCAGGTTTCCTATACCAACCCAACCTATATGGCCAACGGCTACCGCATGGCGGGCGACCTGCCGCAGACTGCCGAGAAATTGAAGGCGGCCCTGGGCAAGGTGGAAGAGTTTGGCGCCCAAGGGCTGAGCGCTTCCAAGCTGCGCAAATTCCACTACATGTTCGGCATGGAGTATTTCGACGAGCCTAGCGTGCTGGCCGAGTATGGCAGCCACGAAGAAGCGGTGAAGGCGGTCGAGGCCAACTTGGCCGCAGGCAAGGGCGGCGTCACCAAGGTTTACCGTGTCGATGTTCCCGGCGGCAAGGAGTCTGTGTTCGGTGTGGCCATGAAGGGCGGCGACAAATACATGGATGATAAATACGTCATGGGCGTGATTGACTTCAAGGACGTCAAATCCGCTGCGCACCTGCCTTATGAAATGCTGGTGACGGGCAACAAGGTGATCGCGCTGTATGCCCGTTTCCGTATCGCCCTTGATTTTCCCGACCTGAAGATGTCTGGCTCAAACAGCTTCATGAAGATCATGGAGTCTCCCGATGCGATCAAGAAAGCCTTAACAGTTGTGGCGGGCGGCAAGGAATAATACTAACAAAAAGTGTAGCTTGTACTTCACTTGGCCCCGCTTCGGCGGGGCTTTTTAATTGCGCGCCCGGCAGGGCGCACATACTTGACAACGCGACGACTCCAGTGTGTCCAATGAACCGTCGGATGCGGAACCGCACGTCCGGTGGTGTGAGAGGGCGACGGGGGTGACCCCGTCCCCTACTCGATTGTGCCGATCCCGCAGGAGATGAGGTACGCCAAGGCGTTTTGCGCCCATTTGGGTTAAAATGGCGCACAACTTAATTTTATGCGGGAGCAGAACTTGAACCAGCCCGATTCAACTCAAAATTCCTTGAGCTACCGCGATGCCGGCGTGGATATCGACGCCGGCGATGCGCTGGTGGAAAATATCAAGCCGTTCGCCAAGCGCACCATGCGCCCCGAAGTTCTTGGCGGACTCGGCGGCTTCGGCGCGCTGTTCGAAATCTCGAAAAAATACAAAAATCCGGTGCTGGTATCCGGCACCGACGGTGTCGGCACCAAGCTCAAGCTCGCCTTTATGCTTGACCAGCACGATACCGTCGGCATCGACTTGGTGGCGATGAGCGTCAACGATATTCTGGTGCAGGGCGCAGAGCCGTTGTTCTTCCTCGACTACTTTGCCTGCGGCAAACTCGATGTTGCCACCGCCACCGATGTCATCAAGGGCATCGCGGCGGGCTGCGAACAGGCAGGCTGTGCGCTGATCGGCGGCGAAACTGCGGAGATGCCCGGCATGTATCCGGCGGGCGAATACGATCTTGCCGGTTTTGCCGTGGGCGCGGCGGAAAAAGACAAACTCATCAACGGTTCGACCATTGCGGCGGGTGATGCCGTGCTCGGCCTTGCCTCCAGCGGCGCGCACTCGAATGGTTATTCGCTGATCCGCAAGATCATCGAACGTAGCGGTATTGACCTGAACTCGGATTTCTACGGGCGCCCCCTGCGCGAAGTCGTGCTGGCCCCTACTCGGATTTACGTCAAGCCGCTGCTGGCGCTGATGGAGCAACTGCCGGTCAAGGGCATGGCCCACATCACCGGCGGCGGGCTGCTGGAAAATATCCCGCGGGTTCTGCCGGAAAGCCTGATGGCCGTGCTGAAAAAAGACAACTGGGAAATGCCGCCGCTGTTTAGCTGGATGCAGAAGGAAGGCAATGTGGCGGAAAAAGAAATGCACCGCACCTTCAATTGCGGTATCGGCATGGCGGTAATCGTCGCCGCCGATCAGGCCGGGCGGGCGATGCAGTTGCTGCGCGCTTCCGGCGAGACCGTATGGCAGATCGGCCAAGTCGAACAGCGCCCGCAAGGACAGCCTCAAACCGTGGTGCAATGAACGGGCATGGTAAAAATGTGCCGCCAACTATGAAACGCGCCATGCCCGTTACCCTCTCTCCTAACTCTCTCCCAGAAGGAGAGAGGGACGCAGGTTCGCTATGCGAAGCTCACGTTAAGCGCATCGTCATTCTCATCTCGGGGCGCGGCAGCAACATGCAGGCGATCCTGGAGGCCAAGCGGGATGCCAGTCTGCCGGTTAAAATCGCCGCAGTGATCAGCAGCAACCCGGCTGCCCATGGCCTTGAAATTGCCCGGCAGCACGGTGTTCCGGCTGAGGTGGTGAATCACCGCGACCATGACAGCCGCGAGGCGTTCGATGCCGCCCTGGTGGCGAAAATCGACGGATTCGCGCCGGATTTGCTGGTGCTTGCCGGCTTCATGCGCATTCTTACGCTGGATTTCGTCACGCATTATGCCGGGCGGCTGGTCAATGTCCACCCTTCATTGTTGCCGGCTTTCACCGGCCTCGACACGCATGCGCGGGCCTTGGCGGAGGGCGTAAAAATTCATGGCTGCACTGTGCATTTTGTCACCCCCGACCTCGACCGGGGACCGATCATCATCCAGGCAGCCGTGCCGGTGTTGCCCGACGATAGCGAAGAGACTCTGGCGGCGCGCGTGCTGGAACAGGAACACGCGATTTACCCCCAGGCTATCCGCTGGTTTGCCGAAGACCGGCTCAGCCTCATGCCGAACGGACGCGCCGTGCTGCAAAACCAGCAACCCGTCGCGGCAGCGTTGATTTCACCGTGGGAGCCGCAATGAAACGTCTGCTCGTTATGCTGTGCAGTTTGTGGGTAGGCGCGGCACAGGCCGCCGCGCCCCTGCACACCAGCGCCGTTTACAGCTTCTCCAAGCAGGGCCAGAAAATCGGTACCGTGACGGAAACATTCAGGCAGAGCGATGGCCGCTACCAACTGGAAAGCGTCACCACCGGCATCGGCATTTTCGTTCTGCTGGGTAAAATCCGCCTGGCCAGCAGCGGCGAAGTCACCGACAAGGGGCTGCGCCCGCTGCATTTCGAGGATCACCGTGGCGCGGGCAAGCCCAATGTGACTCAGGTGGATTTTGACTGGGAGAAAAAAAATATCACCTTCCGTTTCGACGGAAAGACCGAGTCCATTGCCTTGGAGCCGGGCACGCAGGATCGCATCAGCATGCTTTACCAGTTCATGTTTGCGCCGCCCAAAGGCGACATCAACCTGTTCATGACATCCGGCAAAAAGCTCAACCAGTATCAATACAAGCTGGCGGGCGAGGAGAAAGTCACCACGCCGGCCGGGCAGTTCAAGGCGGTACACCTGATCAAGCAGCGCACGGCGGACGAGGATGGTACGGAAATCTGGCTGGCAAAGGATCGCCGCTACTTTCCGGTGCGCATCGTCATTGAAGAACGCAGCGGTGCCAAGATCGAGCAGAATCTGATCTCTTTAAGCATCGAGGGAGAATAGCTCCCTGGAGCGGTTTATGGCCATGCCGGATACCGTAAAAAAACTGTTGTGGGTGCTGGGTCTTTCCATTGCGGTGCATCTTGCCCTGCTATTCGGGCCGCATGTCTCCCTGCCGCTGAGTCTGGCTCCGGCGCCCGAACTGAAAGTCAAGCTGGACGTCCCGCCGCCAGCCGCCGTCGCGCGACGTGAAACAGCCAAGCCGGTAAAGCCGCGCCCGCCTGAATCCAGGCCGCACCGGATGCCGGTGAAAGAGGTGTCGCCGCCGCCGGATACTCCCGTTGCCAAGGCGCCGGCTGTCGAGCCAGCGCCGCCAGCCCCCGAGCCAGCTCCGCCAGTTCCTGAACCGGTGGCCGACGCGTCTCCTCCCATGCCGCAGAAGGTGACGATCAGGTTCACCTTGTTCAAAGGGCTGAACGGAATGAGTGTGGGTCGAGCCGAGCAGACCTGGAAACTCGATGGGGATCGCTTCACAATTTCCAGCGTGGCTGAGGCGACCGGCCTGTTTTCCCTGTTCGCTTCCGGCAAACACATCCAGGTCAGCCAGGGGGTGGTCACTCCCGCCGGCCTGAAACCTTCAAGCTACCGGGTGGAGCGGGGGCAGGGGGCGGACAAGACCGATGCCGCCCAGTTCGACTGGAACGCCATGACGCTTGCCCTCGCCAGCGGCGGCGACAAGAAGACGCTCAAGCTGCCGGAAGGAACCCAGGACCTGTTAAGCTTTATGTACCAGCTTGCTTTCGCCCCACCCCAGCGCAGCTCGGTGCAATTGTTCATCACCAACGGCAGGAAGCTCGACAGCTATGCCTACTGGGTCGTGGAGGAGGCGTTGGAAACCCCGATGGGCACGCTGCAAACGCTGCATCTCGGCAAGCAGCGCGAAGAGGGGGAAAAAGACACGGAAGTCTGGCTTGCCGCCGACTACCATTACCTGCCGGTCAAGATCAGCCAGGTCGATAAGGATGGTGACGGGTTGGTGCTGGTAGCGAACGAGATCGCAATTGCGCCATAGAGAAACAGAAAAAATTCACCACAGAGACATAGAGGCACAGAGTTAAAGAACAAGGATGATTTGATCTCAATCCAGATTTTCTCTGTGCCTCTGTGGTTAAGTGCTTTTTAGGAAAAAACTATGCAACTCTCCGCTTCACGCCTTGGTCATGCCATTCACGCCCTGACTGAAATCCTGCCGCTGATCCATCCGGCTGATGCGACCTTGAGCCGCTATTTCCGCAACAACCCTGATCTCGGCCAGAAGGATCGCGCTTTCGTCGCCGAAACGGTCTACGCCGTGTTGCGGCGCAAAAGCCTGCTGGCGCATCTCGCCGCTCCTCACCTCACGCCGCGTCACCTGGTTCTGGCCTTTCTGGCGCGGATTCAGGGCCTCAGCCTGCGCGAGCTGGAGCCGTTGCTGCATGAGGGGGAGAACGACTGGCTGAAACAGGTCAAGGCGGTGCCCACCGACGATCTGTCGCTGGCGGTGCGGGCGGATTTTCCCGAGTGGTTGACGGAAAGACTGGCCGCCCGGATGCCGGAGGAGGAAATCCTCGCCCTGGCGCGCGGCATGCAGCAGCCCGCACCGCTTGATCTGCGCGTCAACACCGTGCTCGCCAACCGCGACGAAGTGCTGGCGATCCTGAAGCGCGACGGCATCGCGGCTGAAGCCATGCCCTATTCCCCGGTCGGCGTACGGATCAGAGAAAAACCGGCGATCAACCGCCACCCCCTGTTCCTCACCGGCAAGATCGAAGTGCAGGACGAAGGCAGCCAGTTGATCGGCTATCTGGTCGCGCCGAAGCGCGGGGAAATGGTCGCCGACTTCTGCGCCGGCGCCGGCGGCAAAACCCTGCTACTGGGCGCGCTGATGCACTCCCTCGGGCGCATCTACGCTTTCGACGTATCGGCCAAACGCCTCACCCAGCTTAAGCCGCGCCTGAAACGCTCCGGCCTTTCCAACCTGCATCCCCAGTTGATCAGCAACGAAAACGACATCAAGATCAAGCGCCTCGCCGGCAAGCTCGACCGCGTGCTGGTGGACGCGCCGTGCAGCGGGCTCGGCACCCTGCGCCGCAACCCCGACTTGAAATGGCGCCAGAAACCGCAGGACATCGCCGAGCTGACCGTAAAACAGGCCGCCATCCTCACCGCCGCTGCCCGTCTCGTTAAAACCGGCGGACGGCTGGTCTACGCCACCTGCAGCATCCTCGAAGAAGAAAACGAACAGATCGTCGAAGCCTTCCTCGCCGCCCATCCGGAGTTCGAATTGCGCGCCGCCTCCGAAGTGCTGGCGCAGCAGAATATCGCTTTGGATACCGGCAAATATTTCAAGCTGGTGCCCCATGTGCATGGCACGGATGGATTCTTTGCCGCGGTGATGGAGAGAAAAGCCGGTTAGTTTTTCAGCTTCCCCCTGAATCTTTCCTTCAGCTTCGCCACCTTCGGCGCGACGGTGAACTGGCAGTAGGGCTGCTCGCCGTGGTGGCGGAAATATTCCTGGTGGTAGCCTTCCGCCGTGTAGAACATATCGGCGGGTACGATTTCGGTCACGGCGGAACTGGTCCCGGCAAGGATTTTCTCGGCAGCCATTTGTTGCTCCGGGCTGTGGGTGAAGATGGCGGAGCGGTATTGGCTGCCGACGTCGTTGCCCTGGCGGTTTAGGGTGGTGGGGTCGTGAATGGCAAAGAACACTTCCAGCAATTCCCGAAAGCCGATGATGTCCGGGTCGAAGGTGATGCGCACCGCTTCGGCGTGGCCGGTGGTGCCGCTGCAAATCTGCTCGTAGGTAGGGTTTGCGGTGTGGCCGCCGGTGTAGCCCGACTCCACCTTCTCCACCCCTTTCAGCAGTTCGAACACCGCCTCCAGGCACCAGAAACAGCCGCCTGCGAGCGTGGCGATTTCTTTTTTTTGGCTCATTGATTTTCTCCTTGCGTGCTGCGCAGCGACAGGTTTATGTAGGAGCGGCGTAGCCTCTCTCCCTTTGGCCGCAACACGCTAAATCGGGCCGGGGCGACCCTCCTACCGTGTGGTGGCGGGTCGTTTCGTTCGAATAACGTGCATAATAACCCCATGCGAAAAACCAGGGCATCATGAATGAATAAAATCTGTCTGCGCAACCTGCTCCTGTTGGCGCTTCTCGCCGCCGGAATCGCCAATGCCTATGAATCGCCCAACGGCGTTATCGCCGCTGCCGGCACCGTCCAGGTCGCCTTCACGCCGGACGAAGACGCCAATACCTTGATCCTCCAGGCCATCTACGACGCCCGCAAGCAGATACTGGTGCAGGCCTACAGCTTTACCAGCAAGTCCATCGCCGGGGCGCTGGTCAACGCCAGGCGCCGGGGCGTGGAGGTGCAGTTGATCGCGGACGCGGAGCAGATGCAGCAAATGGAGCACAACCAGGTGTCGACTGTGGCCGCGCTGGGTGTTCAGGTGTTTGTCGACAGCCAGCATAACAGCGCTCACAACAAGGTGATGATCATCGACGCCGGCACGTCCGACGCAATCGTGATTACCGGGTCGTTCAACTTCTCGCATGCCGCGCAACACAAAAATGCGGAGAACCTGCTGCTGTTCCGCCGCAATCAGGAATTGACGGCGGCTTACCTGAAAAACTGGAA
Organism: Sulfuricella sp.; assembly: GCA_028713975.1. Classification (GTDB taxonomy): domain Bacteria; phylum Pseudomonadota; class Gammaproteobacteria; order Burkholderiales; family Sulfuricellaceae; genus Sulfuricella. Next base: position 110,545 of record JAQTNE010000001.1, on the reverse strand, counting down.
GCATCACCGCGAGCACTCGCAGGCGTTTGGCAGGTGATGACCGCTTCAGTAATTACTGCTTTTGGCAATGCTCAAAGAATAGGTCGAATAGCTGGAAGGGGATTTTTGTGGCGTTCAAACAGCGATTAGCCGGGGCTTATTCGGCCATTTCCCTGATGTCATTAGCCCAACGCATGGCTTCCAGTTGGGCCTGCGTCAAGTCGGCCCGGCTCAGGCGCATTTCGTCCAGAATAGTGGCTGCGGCATCAAAGTCGGTTTGCTCCATTTTTTTGGCCAGCAGCAGCAGGTTTCCGAGCGGGCCGCTATGTTCGAGCAATGCCTTTTCAACGTCGCTACTCAGGTTGACCTGCTTGGTAATGTCTCCCAGCGAGATGCCGAGCAGGGTGTCGAGCAGGGACATAATGCCGACCATGAAGGCGCGGTCATGGTAGTCCTTGTCGCGATTGACCTGCATGGCCAGCAATTCCAGCAGCCTGCCGCGGGTGGCCGCCAGTTCCAGCAGCGGGTTGTGCAGGTCGCCGCCTTGATCGACGAATAGCAGGAGCTGAAGCCAGCGCTGTAGTTGCTGTCGCCCGAGCACGATAATGGCGTGCTTGAGCGAGCTGATTTTGTGGTTCACCCCCATTGCGACAGAGTTCACCAGGCGCAGCAGGTTGAAACTCAGCGATGGGTCATGCTTGAAAGCCTGTTCGATTTCGGTGGTTTCCGCATCGTTCAGCACCAGCCCGACCAGCTTGATCAGCGCCAGCTTCGATGCGCCGGTGCGTTTGCCGTTCAATACTATCGGACGGGCGTAGTAGTAGCCCTGAAACAGGTCGAAGCCGATTTCCTTGCAGTGGTCTGCCTGCTCGATATCTTCTACTTTTTCGGCCAGCAGTTGCAGTGGCCAGTGTTTGAGGTAGGCGACGTTTTTTTTCAGGTCTGCCGGCTTCATCAGCGGCAGGTCGAATTTGACCACCTCCACAATATCGAACAGCGGCTCGAATTGCGCTCCGCCGACGAAATCGTCCAGCGCCAGGCTGAAGCCCATCGCCTTGAGGTCGCGGCAGCGGCTGATGATCTCTTCGTTGATCTGGATTGTTTCGAGCAGTTCGATGACTACCTTGTCGCTGGGTAGCAGCTCGATAATGTCGGAGAGCAGCAGGTCGGCGCTGACGTTGATGAACCCTTTTTTCCCGCCGAGCACGCTGACGATGTCGCGCTCGCTGAATGCCTGGACAATGACCTGTGCGCTGGCCCGCAGGTCGTCCTGCACCAAGGCGTTGGAAACCTGGCCGGAACGGAACAGCAGCTCGTAGGCGATGATACGATTGTCGCGGTCGAGGATCGGCTGGCGGCCAAGAAAAATATCCTGGAGATTATCTTCAGACATAAGCATCAGATGATGGCCTTATCCGGTTTGGCCGTCAATCGGAAAAATCGGGAACCCTCTAATCCAAAACGACAATTGCTAAACTACCTGCGGCAAATGAACTGCCATTTCATGGCGATATCGGCATTTATCGGCGGCTTTGCTGCCGCTATTTGCGGCGAATGTAGAGATCGGTGATAGTGCCTTCGACCATCTCCGCGGCAAAGCCCAGGGTCTCTGACAGGGTCGGATGGGGGTGGATGGTGAGGCTGATGTCGGCTGCATCCGCGCCCATTTCCAGGGCCAGCACCGCTTCCGCGATCAGTTCTCCGGCATTGGCGCCGACGATGCCGGCGCCGAGAATGCGGCGGGTGCCCTGTTCGACAATCAGCTTGGTGATGCCTTCGTCGCGGCCGATGGATAGAGCGCGGCCACTGGCAGCCCAGGGGAAGGCGGCTTTTTCGTAGGCGATGCCCTGCGCCTTGGCCTCGATTTCGGTCAGCCCCATCCAAGCCACCTCCGGGTCGGTATAGGCGACCGAGGGAATGGTGCGGGCGTCGAAAGCCGCCTTGTGGCCGGCGATTACCTCGGCGGCTACCTTGCCTTCATGCACCGCTTTGTGCGCCAGCATGGGTTGGCCGACGATATCGCCGATGGCGAAGATGTGCGGTACGTTGGTGCGCTGTTGTTTGTCCACCGGGATGAAGCCCTGCTCGTTGACCCGGATGCCGGCATTTTCGGCGCCGATCAATTTGCCGTTGGGGCTCCTTCCTACCGCCACCAGAACCCGGTCGAATAGCTGCGGCGCGGCTGGCGCGCCGTCGCCGCTGAAGCTCGCGAGAATGCCGTCTTTCTTCGCTTCCAGCGCGGTTATGCTGGTGTTGAGCAGGATTGCTTCGTAATGTTTCTCGATACGCTTGTGCAAGGGCTTGACGATATCCGCGTCGGCGCCGGTGATGAGTTGGGTGCCGCGTTCCACCACGGTCACTTTCGAGCCGAGCGCATGGTAGACGGTGGCCATTTCCAGGCCGATGATGCCGCCGCCGATGACCAGCAATTTTTTCGGCACATCGGCGAGCGCCAGTGCGCCGGTCGAGTCCATTACGCGCGGGTCGTCGGGGAACGCCGGAATTTTTACCGCGCGTGAACCGGCGGCGACGATGGCGTTGTCGAAGGTCACGGTGACTTCGCCCGCTTCGGTTTCAACGCGAATATGATGGGGCGCGACGAACTGGCCGGTGCCGCGGATCACGGTGACGTTGCGTTGCTTCGCCAGTTGCCCCAGTCCGCCGGTCAGCTTGTCGACCACGCTTTCCTTCCAGGCGCGGATCTTGTCGATGTCGATTTTCGGCTTGCCGAAGGAAACACCGTGCTGGCCGACCTCTTCCGCCTCGGAAATGACCTTGGTGACATGCAGCAGCGCCTTGGAGGGAATGCAGCCGACGTTGAGGCAGACGCCGCCCAGGCGCGGATGGCGCTCGATCAGAACCACTTTCTTGCCCAGGTCGGCGGCACGGAAGGCGGCGGTATAGCCGCCGGGGCCAGCGCCCAGCACCACCACGTCGGCATGGATTCCATTGACGCTAGCGGCAGGGGCAGGAGCCACAGCAGGTTGTTCCGTTTCGACCGGCTGCTGCACTGGAGCAGCGGCTTTGTCGGTTTTCAGGGTGAGGATCAGAGAACCCTGCGAAACCTTGTCGCCGGCCTTGATGTTGATGGTTTTTACCGTACCGGCGTAAGGCGAAGGAATCTCCATGGTCGCTTTTTCGCTTTCCAGCGAGATCAGCGAGTCGTCCTTGTTTACCTTGTCGCCCGGCTTTACCAGGATTTCAATGACGTCGATGTCCTTGAAGTCGCCGATGTCCGGCACAGTGATTTCGATTATTTTTGGCATGGTGGATTCCTTAAATATCTTTTCACCGCAGAGGACGCGGAGGACGCAGAGGAAAACAAACCTAACCTTTGAACTCCTCTGCGTCCTCCGCGTCCTCTGCGGTTAGTCGCTTTTATTTGTTAAAGCAGCAGCCTTCTCACATCCGCCAGCATCTGGCTCAGGTAAGTGATGAAGCGCGCGCCCTGGGCGCCGTCGATCACCCGGTGGTCGTAGGATAGCGACATTGGCAGCATCAGGCGCGGCACGAATTCCTTGCCGTTCCACACCGGCTTCATGGTGGCGCGGGAGATGCCGAGCACGGCCACTTCCGGCAAGTTGATGATGGGCGTGAAGAAGGTGCCGCCGATGCCGCCCAGACTGGAAATGCTGATGCAGCCACCCTGCATTTCGCCGGGGGCGAGCTTCTTGTCGCGCGCCTTCTGGCTCATGGTCATCAGGTCGCGTGCCAGTTCCATCACCCCTTTGCTGTCGGCGTCGCGGATCACCGGTACCACCAGTCCGTCGGGTGTATCCACCGCCATGCCGATGTGGAAATAATTCTTGAATACCAGACTTTCGCCGTCGGCGGAGAGCGACGTATTAAAGTCGGGGTAGGCTTTTAGCGCGGCCACCATGGCCTTGATCAGAAATGCCGGCAGGGTCAGGCGGACGCCCTGTTTCTGCGCCTCGTCGCCCATCGCCTTGCGGAAGGCTTCGAGTTCGGTGATATCGGCTTCTTCGTGCTGGGTGACGTGGGGTGCCGTGACCCAGTTGCGGTGCAGGTTGGCGCCGGAAATTTTCTTGATCTTGGTAAGCGGCCTGACTTCGACCGCACCGAATTTGGCGAAATCCACCTGCGGCATTTCCAGTACGGACAGCCCGACGCCGCCGACAGAGCCGCCACGCGGGTGGGCCAGTTCGGCCTTGACGAAGGCCTGGACATCCTCTTTCAGGATGCGGCGTTTCGGGCCGGAGCCGTTGACCAGGGCGAGATTGACACCCAGTTCGCGGGCGAAGGCGCGCACCGAAGGGCTGGCGTGTACTTTGGGGGTTTCACTTTGGTCGGCAAGCGCTGCCGGGGCCGGCAAATCCCCCCCCAGTCCCGCTTTTGCCAAGGGGGAGGCGGGTTCGGTGACGGTTTCAGGCAAGGTGATAGAGAGTTTGTCTCCCTCCTTTGCCAAGGGGAGGGCGGATTCGACGGCGATTTCAGGCAAGACGACAGAAGGCTTGTCTCCCCCCTTTGCAAAAGGGGGGCTGGGGGGGATTTCAGCCTCGGCGACTTCCATCAACAGGATCAGGCTGCCTTCGGCAACCTTTTCGCCGACCTTGGTGCGCACGGCGGTAACCTTGCCGCTCCAGGGCGCGGGGATGTCCATCGTGGCTTTTTCGCTTTCGAGCGTAACCAGCGTGTCTTCGGCCTTGACGATGTCGCCTTCCTTGACCAGAACCTCGATCACATCAACGGAATCGGAGCTGCCGATGTCGGGGATGCGGACTTCTTTTATTGTAGGCACTGTATTCTCCTTTTTAGGGGCTAGTCCCTAGCCCCTGTATTTCTACACCGTCACCGGATTCGGCTTGTTCGGGTCGATGCCGTATTTGACGATCGCTTCGGTCACCATCGCGGCGGGAATCGCGCCTTCGTCGGCCAGCGCCTTGAGTGCGGCCACCGCCACATGGAAGCGATCCACTTCAAAGAAGCGGCGCAGATTTTCGCGGCTGTCGCTGCGGCCAAAACCGTCGGTGCCGAGCGCGACATAACGGCGCGGCACGAAGGCACGGATCTGGTCGGCATAGGCTTTCATGTAATCGGTGGCGGCGATCACCGGCCCGGAGCCGTCTTTCAGGCATTTTTCGATGTGGGTCAGGCGCTGCGTATGCTCCGGGTGGAGCATGTTCCAGCGCTGCACGTCGAGCCCGTCGCGGCGCAGTTCGTTGAAGCTGGTGGCGCTCCAGATGTCGGCGGCAACGCCGAAATCCTGCTCCAGCAGATCCGCCGCCGCGATCACTTCGCGCAGGATGGCGCCGGAACCCAGCAGTTGTACCTTCATTTTTTTCTTCGGCGCGCCGCGCTTGAGCAGGTACATACCCTTCAGGATGCCCTCCTCGACACCCTTCGGCATCGGTGGGTGAGCGTAGTTTTCGTTCATGATGGTGATGTAGTAGAAAACGCTTTCCTGCTCTTTGTACATCCGGCGCATGCCGTCCTGGATGATGACTGCCAGCTCATAGGCGTAAGTCGGGTCGTAGGTCACGCAACTGGGGATGGTCGAAGCCAGGATGTGGCTGTGGCCGTCTTCATGCTGTAGTCCTTCGCCGTTGAGCGTGGTGCGCCCTGCCGTGCCGCCCATCAGAAAGCCGCGCGCGCGGGCATCGCCAGCCAGCCAGGCAAGATCGCCGACGCGCTGGAAGCCGAACATCGAGTAGAAGGCATAAAACGGAACCATCGGCTGGGCGTGGTTGCTGTAGCTGGTACCCGCCGCCAGCCAGGAGGCGAAGGCGCCGGCTTCGTTGATGCCTTCCTCGAGAATCTGGCCGCTCTTGTCTTCCCGGTAATACATTACCTGGTCGGCATCCTGCGGCTCGTAGAGTTGCCCTGCCGAGGAGTAGATACCGAGCTGGCGGAACATGCCTTCCATGCCGAAGGTGCGCGCCTCGTCCGGGATGATCGGCACGACCAGCTTGCCGATCGCCTTGTCCTTGAGCAGGGTGGACAGCACGCGGACGAAAGCCATGGTGGTGGAAATTTCGCGGTTGCCGCTGCCGGCAAGCTGGCTTTCAAAGGCGGAAAGATCGGGAACCGGCAGCGCCTCGGCCGATTTGCGCCGCGCCGGCAGGTAGCCGCCGAGCGCCCGGCGGCGTTCGCGCAGGTACTGCATTTCCGGGCTGTTTTCAGCCGGCTTGTAGAACGGCACTTCGGCGATCTTGTCGTCGGGGACGGGGATGTTGAAGCGGTCGCGGAAGGCCTTGAGCGACGAGTCAGACATTTTCTTCGCCTGGTGGGTGACGTTCTGGCCTTCGCCCGATTCGCCCATGCCGTAGCCCTTCACGGTTTTCGCCAGGATCACGGTCGGCTGCCCCTTGTGCTGCATCGCTGCGGCGTAGGCGGCATAGACCTTGAGCGGGTCATGGCCGCCACGGTTGAGGCGCCAGATGTCTTCGTCCGACATGTTGGCGACCATCTCCAGCAGTTCCGGGTATTTGCCGAAGAAGTGCTGGCGCACGTAAGCGCCATCCTTCGATTTGTAATTCTGGTAGTCGCCATCGACGCACTCTTCCATGCGTTTTTTCAGCAGGCCGTGCTTGTCCATCGCCAGCAGGGGATCCCAGTGGCGGCCCCAGACTACCTTGATGACGTTCCAGCCGGAGCCGCGGAAATCCGCTTCCAGTTCCTGGATGACTTTGCCATTGCCGCGCACCGGGCCGTCCAGGCGTTGCAGGTTGCAATTGACGACGAACACCAGGTTGTCGAGCTTTTCACGCGAGGCCAGCGAGATCGCGCCCATCGATTCGGGCTCGTCGGTCTCGCCGTCGCCGAGGAACGCCCACACTTTGCGGCCCTCGGTTTTGACCAGGCCGCGATCCTGTAGGTATTTCATGAAACGCGCCTGATAGATTGCAGTGAGCGGGCCCAGCCCCATCGACACCGTCGGGAACTGCCAGAAATCCGGCATCAGCCAGGGGTGAGGATAGGAGGGGATGCCCTTGCCGTCCACTTCCTGACGGAAATTAAGGAGTTGTTCTTCGCTGAGGCGGCCTTCGAGGAAGGCGCGGGCGTAAATGCCGGGCGCCGAGTGACCCTGGATGTAGAGCAGGTCGCCGCCGTGGTCTTCGGTCGGGGCGCGGAAGAAATGGTTGAAGCCGACATCATAGAGCGTGGCGGCGGACTGGAAACTGGCGATATGGCCGCCGACGCCGGGGCTCTTTTTGTTGGCCTGCATCACCATGGCGATGGCGTTCCAGCGGATAAAGGCGCGGATGCGGCGCTCCATGGCGAGGTCGCCGGGGGTGCGGTCTTCCTGGTTGACCGGGATGGTGTTCAGGTAGGCGGTATTGGCGGAGAAAGGCAGGTGCACGCCGGAACGACGGGCCTTCTCGGTCATTTTTTCCAGCAGGAAATGGGCGCGTGCTGCGCCTTCCCGTTCCAGCACCGCTTCGAGGGCTTCCAGCCACTCCAGCGTTTCCTGCGGGTCGATGTCCAGATTTTCTGACATTATTTAATCTCCTGAATAAAATACATAATATTTTTTTGCTGGGTAAGTCTTATAGCTTTTCTCTGGATTTTTTGTCGCGGCAATAAACCCATTATCTTTTACTCCGGCGGGAATGTGAATTTATTTTTTATGGGTAGCACAACTCCGGCGATAATGAAGGGTACCTGGACTGAAATTTGGAGCAGATAATGATCAAGATAGTACAAAATTCCTCTCCCGTAACTGAAGCCGCGCTTGCCAAGGCGTCCCACATGCTGTTTGTCCTGCCCAAGGCAAAGAGCCTGGCCGACGACCTGCCCGGCGTGGTGGCGCTACGTGCGCGCCTGGCGCGGCGCCGCATGAAGCCGGATGATCTGGCTAAGACCCCGCTGAGTGGCGACCTGGAGCCGGGCGGGCTGGCCGCATGGGTGATGCTGGACGAGGCGCAAACGCCATTCGAGCGTCACGCCCTGATTCGCAAGGCGCTGCAACCTCTGCTTGCGGAACACCCCAAGGAAGTTGTCATCGCCGTTTTCGGCGGCGATGAAATGCGCCGTCTGGCAGCGGAAGCCGGTGTTTACACGGTGCTGGTGAATAGCGCGGCGTTGCCGCAGCGCAAGAAAAAAAATGAAAACCGCCCGCTGCAAAAAATTACCTTGCATGGCTACGAGGATGAAAAGGATTTTGCCGCGTTGCGCAGCCAGGCCGAAGGCAATGTGCTGGCGCGCGAGCTGACAATATTGCCCGCCAACGAATTGACCCCCGGCCTGTACCGCGAGCGTATCCGCAAGTTGGCCAGGGAAAACGGCTGGAAATGCGATGAATTCGACATGAAAAAGCTGCGCAAAATTGGCGCGGGCGCTTTTGTCGCGGTGGCCCAGGGTAGCAGCGAGGAGGATGCCGCCATTGTCCGCCTGCGCTACCGCCACCCGCAGGCAAAGAAAACCGTGGCCCTGGTTGGCAAGGGCATCTGTTTCGATACCGGCGGGCACAACCTCAAGCCGGCGCGCTACATGCACGGCATGCACGAGGACATGAACGGCTCGGCGGTCAGCCTGGGGTTGCTGCTCGCCGCCAGCCGCGCCAAGCTGCCGCTCAATATCGACTGCTGGCTGGCGCTGGCGCAGAACCACATCAGCCCCGAGGCCTACAAGCAGGGCGACGTGGTGACGGCGCTCAATGGCACCACCATCGAGATTGTCCACACCGATGCCGAAGGCCGCATGGTGCTGGCCGACACCCTGACCCTGGCGGCGCGCGAAAAGCCCGATCTGATCGTCGATTTTGCCACCCTCACCGGCAGCATGGCCACCGCGCTGGGCGCACGCTGCAGCGGTATCTTCGCCAATCGCGACAGGCTCGTCGAGCAGGCCGTGGCGGCGGGCAAGTGCTCCGGCGAACGGGTGTGCGCCTTCCCGCTCGACGCGGACTACGAAGAAGGGCTGGAAAGCCAGATCGCCGACATCAAGCAGTGCACCATGGAAGGCGAGGCCGATCATATCCTCGCCGCGCGCTTCCTGATGCGCTTCATCGGGGAGCGCCCCTGGCTGCATGTCGATCTCTCTGCCAGCAACTGCAAAGGCGGGCTGGGTGCGGTGGCGAGCGATGTCAACGGCTTCGGCGTGGGCTGGGGAATGGCGCTGCTGCGCGGGATGTCGCTTTTAGGAACGGGCGATAACTTGACTTAACACAAGGAACGCGCAGGAATTTTGTGTTTATACTGATAAAGATTGTTGCAATTTGTTAATGCTGAAAAAGCGGGTCACGATCCGAATAATACATAGAAAGCCATAAGCAAAATCAAATAAATGGCTTCATTGCTCTGGCGTGCTGCGCGGCGTCTTTGAAATAATATTAAGGGGAAATTTTATGAGTCAGGCTGCCCGTTCTACGAGCATCAAAACCCGGTTGCTGTTGGTGATTGTCGTGGCGCTGGTGGGCATGCTGGTTGTGTCCGCCTTTGCGCTGATGGCGGAAAAATCCACGCTGCTGGATGACAGGAAAATTAAAACCCGGCATCTGGTCGAGGCGGCGCACGGCGTGCTGGCTCACTATTACGGCCTCCAGAAGGCCGGGGCGCTTACCGAGGAAGCGGCCAAGGATGCGGCGATCAAGACCATCAAGGCGATGCGCTATGAGCAGAAGGAATATTTCTGGCTCAACGACTTTACTGCGCCGATTCCGAAAATGATAATGCACGCAACCGTGCCTGCTCTGGACGGCAAAATTCTGGATGCGGCGAAATTCAACTGTGCAACCAGCTTGCAGGCTGGGATTGACGGTGCTATCGAAAAAACGGACGGCAAAAAGAATCTGTTCGTGGCGTTCAACGAGGTTGCCAACAAGGCCGGCTCCGGCTTTGTAACCTACAATTGGCCCAAGCCGAAGGTCGGCGGCGGCACCACAACAGAACTGTATACCAAGCTCTCCTATGTTAAAAAATTCGAGGGCTGGAACTGGCTGGTCGGCTCTGGTATCTACATCGACGATGTGGACAGTATTTTCTGGCAAAGGGCGGTATGGCTGATCTCGATTGCACTGTTCATTACATCGGCTATCGGCATCCTGATGCTGGTGTTGATCCGGAGTATTACCGGCCCGCTGGGGGAACTCCGGGAGGCCATGAAAATAATCCAGACCACGCAGGATCTTTCCCGGCGGGTAACGGTCAGGGCGAACAACGAGATCGGGGAAATCGGCTATTCGTTCAACGAAATGGTTGCGAGCTTCCAGGGCATTATCCATCAGGTCGTTGCCGGCGTTGAAGGCGTAATGAGCAGCGCCGCCCAGTTGTCCCAGTCGTCGCAGCGCGTCGCAGTCAGCTCGATCCAGCAAAGCGAAGCGGCGGCTTCGATGGCCTCGGCGGTGGAAGAAATGTCGGTGAGCATCGACCATGTCGCCGAGAATTCGAAAGGGACGCACAGCATCGCCCAACAGGCCGGAGAGTTGTCTTCGGAAGGTGGCGAGATCGTGCACAATGCCGCTACGGAGATGACCAAGATCGCCGCCTCAGTCAATCATTCCACCCAACTGATCCAGACGCTGGGAGACCAGTCGCATCAGATATCGGCCATCGTCAACGTCATCAAGGAGATCGCCGACCAGACCAACCTGCTGGCACTCAACGCGGCGATCGAGGCGGCGCGGGCCGGCGAGCAGGGGCGCGGTTTTGCGGTGGTGGCGGATGAGGTCAGGAAGCTCGCTGAACGAACCACCAAATCGACGCTGGAAATCAGCACGATGATCGGCAGCATCCAGAGCGGAACCATCGACGCGGTGGCAAGTATGGACGAAGGTACTGCCAGGGTAAGGGATGGCGTGGTGATGGCCAACCAGGCCGGCGAATCCATGCAGAAAATCCGTGATGGCGCCGGCCAGGTCATTGCATCCGTTAGCGAGATCATGGACGCATTGCGCGAGCAAAGCACAGCAAGCGGGCAGGTTGCCGGGAGCGTGGAAAGAATTGCCCAGATGACCGAGCAAAACAGCAATGAGGTCAGGGAAATCGCCCAGACAGCGGAAAGCCTGGAGCAACTCGCCGGCTCACTGCAAAACTCGGTCAGTCAATTCAAGGTTTAAATGGCAGCGGGTTTGGCAAGGAGAATGCTTATGAAACGAGGTCTGATTTCCCTGTTTGTCCTGCTGGTGGTCGTTGTCGGCGGTGTGCTGTTCTGGCTGCGTGGCAATCTGGACGGGCTGGTCAAGGATGCAGTCGTTCATTACGGCGGAGAAATGACCCAGGCCTCGGTGCGGCTGGACGCCGTAGAAATAAAGGCGGCGGATGGCCAGGGCGTGGTTCGCGGGCTGATGATCGGCAACCCTGCGGGATTCAAGACCCCTTATGCGCTCAAGGTAGGCAAGATCGACGTTGTCATCGATATCGCTTCAGTTGCCAAAGATGTCGTGATCATCAAGAAAATCGCCGTGATTGCGCCTGACGTGATCTACGAAAAAGGCGATGCCATGACCAACTTCGATGCCATCCAGAAGAATATTGCCGACTACCTGGGGCCAACGGAAAAGAAGAAAGGCGGCAAGAAGCTTATCGTCGAAGAATTCACCGTGCGCGATGCCAAGGCCGAAGCCAGCGCCGCCTTCATGGGTGGCAAGACTGTGGCGGTGAGCCTGCCCGATATTACCTTGCGCGATATCGGCAAGGCCAAGGGCGGCGTGACTCCTGGCGAACTTGGCCAGGAAATCGCCAAAACGATAAAGCAGAAACTCTCCGCGGCGGTGAGTTTCGATAACTTGATGAAGTCTGCGGGCAAAAGCCTGGAGAAGGCGGGCAGCGCGATCAAGGGGCTGTTCAAGTAAGCGCAAAAAACGGCCTTGCGACCGAATATCGAGAAACAAGGCCGAACCCCGTGGTTCAGCCCGCATTCAGTAACGTGGGCATGCTTCCGGGATTGATCCGGCGGTTTCTCGCAATCTCAGCCAAACTATCCATACTCTGTTAGAATGCGCCCGCGGCATTTGTTCCAGTCATCGTGCCGCTGCCCATCCCGGCTTTACCAATTTCCATACCGTCTGCCTAAGACTGGCGCCCATAAGGGGCGACAGGCCGATATTTTTTCCGGAGTACTCCATGTCTTTTTCCGAACTCGGCTTGTCCGAAGCGATTGTCCGTGCCGTCAGCGAACGCGGCTACACCGAACCTACCCCAATCCAGAAGCAGGCGATTCCCGCCGTGCTGTCCGGCGGCGACCTGCTGGCGGGCGCGCAGACCGGCACCGGCAAGACCGCCGGTTTCGTCCTGCCGATTCTGCACCGGCTCTCCGACAGCAGCGTCAAAGGCCCGTCCAGCGGTCGCCCGCCGATCCGGGCACTGATCCTCATCCCGACCCGCGAACTCGCGGCGCAGGTAGAGGAAAGCGTGCGCGAATACGGCAAGCACCTGAAACTGAATTCGATGACGATGATCGGCGGCGTCAACATCAACCCGCAAATCACCAAACTGAGGAGCCGCGTGGATATTCTGGTCGCCACGCCGGGCCGTCTGCTCGACCACGTGCAGCAGAAAACGGTGGACTTGTCGCATGTCGAAATTCTGGTGCTGGACGAAGCCGACCGCATGCTGGACATGGGTTTCATCCGCGACATCAAGAAGATTCTCATGCTGCTGCCCAGGCAGCGGCAGAACCTGCTGTTCTCCGCCACTTTCTCCGACGAGATCAAGACGCTCGCCGACAGCCTGCTGAACCAGCCGGCCATGATCGAGGTGGCGCGCCGCAACGCTACCGCCGACAAGGTCACGCACAAGGTGTACCCGGTTGACCGCGACAAGAAACGGCCATTACTTGCCCACCTCATCAAGGAAAACAACTGGCATCAGGTGCTGGTTTTTACCCGTACCAAGCACGGTGCCAACCAGTTGGCCGAATACCTGACCAAGGGCGGCATTTCCTCGCTGGCGATCCACGGCAACAAGAGCCAGTCGGCCCGGACGCGCGCCTTGAGCGAGTTCAAGGACGGCAGCTTGCAGGTGCTGGTGGCGACCGACATCGCCGCGCGCGGCATCGACATCATCGACCTGCCCCACGTGGTCAATTTCGAGCTGCCCAACGTGCCGGAAGATTACGTCCACCGCATCGGCCGCACCGGCCGCGCCGGTCAGACCGGCGAAGCCGTATCGTTGGTGTGTGTCGATGAACTGAAGTTGCAGGCGGATATCGAAAGGCTGCTCAAGCGCGAGCTGCCCTCGGAAGTGGTGCCGGGCTTCGAGCCCGACCTGACCATCAAGCCCGAGCCGATCCAGAACGGACGTGGTTCGGCGCCCGGACGTGGCGGCCAGTCGCGAGGCCGTGCCGCGCCAGGATCGGCAGCGCGGAAACCGGCTGGTTCAGGCGGCGGCAATTCCACTCGTCCGCCCGCGCTGCATCGTTCCGGCGGGCGTCACCGCTGAGTCGGCGGAGAGCTAACCGCGGCGCTTGTCCCAGCCAAAGCGGTTGAAGCGCTGCCAGCGGTTCTGCTTGTCGGCCAGCTGGTTGACCGATTTCTCCGCTTGCTGCTGGCGCAGGGCGTTTTGCCTGGCTTCCAGCAGCTTCTGCATCGGGCTGGGTGAATCAGGCTTGCGGGAGGTCATCGTTTGCCGACGTCAGAACTCGTTCTGTAGCTTCTTGTAGCCTTTCACCAGTTCGTTGTTGGCCTTCGCTACCGCCTCCGAGAAATCGGAAGCATGGCTCGAGACCTGCTCGATCTGGCTCAGGTCGGAATCGGAGTGGATGGTGGTGGTGGAGGGGATGTAGAAGCCCGGCGGGATTTTGCAGCCTTCCACCACGGAGTTGTGGCGTACCGCCGAGCCATCGCCCACCTCGCAGTTGAACAGCACCGAGTTGAAACCGATGAAGACGTTGTCGCCCACCACGCATGGGCCGTGAACGATGGAGCGGTGGGCGATGGAGGTATGGCGGCCGATCCTGACCAGACCGCCGGCTTTGGAGTGGATCACCACCCCGTCCTGGATGTTGGAATGGGCGCCGATGACGATCGGCTCCATTTCGCCGTTCTCGTCGACCTCGTCGGCGCGGATCACCGCGTAGGGGCCGATGAACACGTTGTCTTCAATGATTACCTTGCCGCAGACGATGGCGGTCTTGTCCACGTAGGCGGATTCGGCGATCACCGGCAGGTCGCCGTTGGGGTTTTTTCGGATCATGGTCGGCCTTGTCAAAATTGGAACAGGCGGGAGTTTACCTGATGCGGTCGGAGCCGGGAACCTGCCGGGATGCGAGCCGCCGGACAACCCATTTCCGCGATTCTTCCAGCACCGCCATGCCCAAGGCGAAAGGCATCGCGAACAGCCAGACTTCCACCCCGATGGACGCAGTTCCGAAAACAAGATTTCCCCATGGCGTGTAGTCGATCAGAATGATCAGTGCGATTTCGGTAACGATGCCGGCCCAGATCAAACGATTGCCGGATAATCCCGGAGAATATGCCGGTTCCCGGCTGTCGCGGCAGAGGAACACATTCATTACCTGCATCGCAATGATGGCAGAGAGAGTGGCGGTGGTGGCCTGCAAATAGAGCGGGTCGGCAGCGGCCAGCGGCTGCCCGTAGCGCCAGCCAGCATGGTGCAGCACGAAGAAGAAGGCCGCCATCGCCGCCGCCGCTTCCATTACTCCCAGGAACAGGTAGGCACGCACCAGCAGCGGCCAGTTGAGCAGGCGGTCGTGCCGGCTGCGCGGCGGTTTTTGCATCACGCCGGGGTGCGGTTTTTCCGTGCCGAGACCGAGGGCGGGCAGCATGTCGGTGCCGAGGTCTACCGCCAGAATCTGGATGATGGTCAGCGGCAGCGGAGTCCTGAACAGGACGAAGGCAAGAAACGGCACGAGTTCCGGGATGTTGGAAGTCAGGATGTAAGTGAGAAATTTGCGGATGTTCTCGAACACTGCGCGGCCTTCCTCGATGGCGGCGACGATGGTGGCGAAGTTGTCATCAAGCAGCACCATGTCGGCAGCTTCGCGCGCCACATCGGTGCCGGAAATTCCCATGGCGATACCGATGTCTGCCTGCTTCAGCGCCGGCGCGTCATTGACGCCGTCGCCGGTGACCGCAACGGTCTCCCCTTTGCTTTGTAGCGCGGTGACGATGCGCAGCTTCTGGTCTGCACCAACCCGGGCGAAAATGATTTCCGGCGCATCGAGTGCGAGCTGCAACTGGATGCCGGACATCCGCTGCAGTTCCTCGCCATTGATCACCAATGGTGCGTTGCTTCTGGTCAGGCCGATTTCGCGGGCGATGGCGCGAGCGGTGTGAGGGTGGTCGCCGGTGACCATAATGACGCGGATGCCGGCCTCATGGCATTTGCGGATGGCCTCGGGCACTTCCGGGCGCGGTGGGTCTTCCAGCCCGGCCAGCCCAGTCAGGGTCATATCCTGCTCCCATTGTTCGCGGCTGCAATTTTCCGGGATGGCGTCGCGGTGGGCGAAGGCCAGCACGCGCAGCCCCTTTTCCGCCATGGCTTCCTGCGCGGCGACAAATTTTTCGCGCAGTTCCGGCGTGAGGGGCAGGGTTTTCGTGCCGATTTTTACATATGCACACAGGGGCAGCAGCGTTTCCAGCGCGCCCTTGGTGTACAGGGCGAGACCTGCCGGAGTGCGGTGCAGGGTGGAAAGCCGCTTGCG
This sequence comes from Sulfuricella sp., assembly GCA_028713975.1. Taxonomy (GTDB): domain Bacteria; phylum Pseudomonadota; class Gammaproteobacteria; order Burkholderiales; family Sulfuricellaceae; genus Sulfuricella. The sequence continues at coordinate 95,002 of JAQTNE010000001.1, read as the reverse complement.
GTCGGTGTCGAAAGACACTTCATCCATCCTGGGGTAAGCGGGGAGTTCCGGCAGCGCATCCTGGGCCATGCGCACCAGCGCGATTTCCATCGGGTCGCCGAGCAGCTCGCTAGCGCCATTTTCCCCGGTAACCCGGAGGTTGTGGCATAGCAGCGCGGTTTCCAAAAAGCTGCGGTAATTTTTCAGTAAGATCGGATCGCAAGCAAAGTCGGCAACAACGTGGATTTCGGCGGCGAGAAAAACCTCTTTCGCCGCCATCCGGCTCTGGGTCAGTGTGCCGGTTTTGTCGGTGCAGATCACGGTGGCGGAGCCCAGCGTTTCCACCGCCGGAAGATGGCGCACCAGAGCGTTGCGCCTGGCCATGCGCTGGGTCGCCATGGCCAGCGCCAGCGTAACGGTGGGCAGCAGTCCTTCGGGCACGTTGGCGACAATGATGCCGATGGCGAAGATCAGGCTTTCCCAGATGGTCAGCCCGATGAACTGCCCGGCTACAAAGAAAATAACACCGAGCAGCGTCGCCAGCACCGCGACCAGCCGGGAGAGGCGTGCGATCTCGCGTTGCAGCGGCGACAGCGCCCCACCCGCCGTCAGCGTGAGGTGGGCGATTTTGCCGAATTCGGTGTGTGCGCCGGTAGCGAACACCACGGCTTTTGCCTCACCGGAAACCAGCGAAGTGCCGGCGAGCAGGATGTTTTTGGCGCCGAGCAGGTCATCGGCATCGGCGGGGTGAGCGTCCCGCGCCTTGGGCAGGGATTCGCCGGTGACGGTGGCATTGTTGACCCTGACGCCGAAAGCCTCGATCAGGCGGCAGTCGGCAGGGATGTCGTCGCCTTCCTGCAAGATCAGGATGTCCCCAGGTACCAGTTCGGCAGCGGGAATTTCCCCGATTTTTCCGCTGCGCAACACCTTGACCTGATGCGGCAGCAGATTTTCCAGCGCCGCCAGGGCCTTCTCGGCACGATATTCCTGCCAGAAGGAAAACACGCCGTTGATCAGGATCACGCCGAGGATCGCCCAGCCCAACGTCGCCATGCCTTTGCCGGGGCCGCTGAATTCGGCGGCGAAAGCCAGTGCGGCGGCGAACCACAGGATCAGCGCGAAAAAATGGGTGAATTCCTTGAGGAAGCGCAGCGCCAGCGGTTCCTTCGCGATCCTCTCGACCCGGTTCGGCCCGAATTCGCCGAGCCGGCGCGCAACTTCGCCGCCAGATAGCCCGTCTGGCGTGCTGTTGAGGCTTTTGATCGTTTCAGCGGCGGTGAGATGATGGATTTTCATGGCTGAAAGCTGATGATAATCTGTTATGTTAAACTTGGCAGATTGATTTTTCGAGACGAAAAAATGTCCGGCAATACCCTCGGCAAGCTTTTCTGTGTGACCTCTTTCGGCGAAAGCCACGGCCCGGCCATCGGCTGTGTGGTGGACGGCTGTCCGCCCGGCATGGCCTTGAGCGCGGAAGACATCCAGTGTGAACTCGACCGGCGCAAGCCCGGCACTTCGCGCCACGTGACGCAGCGGCGCGAGTCCGACTCGGTGGAAATCCTGTCCGGCGTATTTGACGGCAAGACCACCGGTACGCCCATCGCCCTGCTGATCCGCAACGAGGACCAGCGCAGCAAGGATTACGGCAACATCGCCGAAACTTTCCGCCCCGGCCATGCCGATTACACCTACTGGCACAAATACGGCATTCGTGACCATCGCGGCGGCGGACGCGCCAGCGCGCGCGAGACGGCGGTGCGGGTGGCGGCGGGGGCAGTGGCGAAGAAGTGGCTTAACCAGCATTACGGCGTGACGATACGCGGCTACATGTCGCAGCTCGGCCCCATCGAAGTGCCGTTCAAGAGCTGGGACGACGTGCGCGAAAATCCGTTTTTCGCCGCCGATGCGAGCTTCGTGCCGCAACTCGAAGAATACATGGATGCCCTGCGCAAGGACGGCGATTCGGTCGGCGCAAAAATCACCGTGGTGGCCGAAGGCGCGCCGGTGGGCTGGGGCGAACCGGTGTATGACCGGCTCGATGCCGAGATCGCCTATGCGCTGATGAACATCAACGCGGTCAAGGGCGTGGAGATCGGCGCCGGCTTTGCCTCCGTGGCGCAGAAAGGCTCCGAGCATGGCGACGAACTGACCCCGGCAGGCTTTCTGTCCAACCACGCGGGCGGCATTCTCGGCGGTATTTCCACCGGCCAGGACATCGTCGCCCATCTCGCCATCAAGCCGACTTCCAGCATCCGCATTCCGCGCCGTTCGATCGACAAGGCCGGCAATCCGGTGATGGTCTCGACTGAAGGCCGTCACGACCCCTGTGTCGGCATCCGCGCCACGCCCATCGCCGAGGCGATGCTGGCAATCGTGCTGATGGATCATGCCCTGCGCCACCGCGCGCAGAATGCCGATGTGGCGGTCGAAACACCAAAGATTCCGGGTAGGGTAAAGAAGGATTAACCGCAGAGTCACAGAGGCACAGAGGAAAATCTCAATACATGGATCGCAAGGCAAGGTTTTCTGATCCCGAGGTTTCCTTCCGTTCTTCGCGCAGTTGCGTTCGATTGGTTTTGTCTTTCTCTGCGCCTCTGTGTCTCTGCGGTAAAAATTAAAACATGCGCAACCTTCCCTACTGGCGACTGTCCGGCTTCTATTTCTTCTACTTCGCCTTCGTCGGTGCCATGGCCCCGTTCTGGGGGCTATATCTTCAATCCCTCGAATTCAACGCCTTCCAGATTGGCATCCTGATGTCACTGCTGCAAGTGATGCGCATCTTCGCGCCCAACCTCTGGGGCTGGGTGTCCGACCGCAGCGGCAAGCGCGTCGCCATCGTCCAGATCGCCGTGGGGCTGAGCCTGCTGAGCTTTATCGGCGTGTTTTTCGGCACCAGTTTTTACTGGATGTTCGTGGTGATGTCGCTGATGAGTTTCTTCTGGAGCGCTTCGCTGCCCTTGGTCGAGGCCACCACCTTCAGCCATCTCGGCGAGAAGGCATCCCGCTACGGACGCATCCGCCTATGGGGCTCGGTCGGCTTCATCGTCGCCGTGATTGGCCTGGGTTATCTGTTCGATTACGTCGCCATCCGCTGGCTGTTGTGGGCGGTGCTGGCAATCGTCACGGCGCTGCTGCTGTTCTCGCGCCACATTCCGGAGGCGGAAGTGCTGGCTCATCACACCGACCATCTGCCGATCTGGCATATCATCCGCCGCCCCGAAGTGCTGGCCTTCATCGGCGGCGGCATCCTGATGGCGGCAGCGCACGGCGCTTATTACACCTTTTATTCGATTTACCTGGTCGATCACGGCTATGCCAAGAGCAGCGTGGGGCTGCTGTGGTCGATCGGCGTGGTGTGCGAAATCGGCATTTTCCTGTGGATGCCGCGCCTGCTCAGGCGATTCAGCCTGCGCCAGGTGCTGCTCACAACCTTCGTCCTCGCCGTGCTGCGCTTTATGATGATTGGCTGGGGGGTCGGGTTTGTCGCGGTGATTATGGGTGCCCAGTTGCTCCATGCCGCCACCTTCGGCGCTTACCATTCGGCTGCGGTGCAGATCGTGCACCGTTTCTTCAAGGGCCGGCACCAGTCCCAAGGGCAGGCGCTCTACAACAGCCTGTCGTTCGGGGTGGGCGGCACGCTGGGCGGGCTTTACAGCGGCTTTACCTGGGACGCGCTGGGGCCGGAAATTACGTTTACCATTGCGGCGGTTTGTGCGCTGGTGGGGTTTGGGTTGGTGGCCTGGAAGATGAGGTTGGAGAAGTAGGGGGGGCATGGAATGGTGCCGACCGTCCGCATAACCAGCGCTCCAATGCGCTCAAGATCAGGGGCGCGTGGTTAGCGCTCTTTCTTGCCAGTAACCTGGGTTGCGCGCATGGTTTGCAACAGCAAAGACAACGATGTCGTCATTCTCCAGGCGATAGAACAGGGAAAAAGGAAAACCCTTGAGTATGACGCGGCGTGTATTGGCGGCGGCTGGCGAGCCGGCGAATGGGAATGCAAGAGCGCGGGCTGTTGCTTCTTCGACGGCTGAAGAAAAGCGTGCGCCTAATCCGGGTTGCGCCTCGTTATAGAAAATGACCTCGGCAAGAAACTCCCGGCGTGCCGCAGCAATAAAACGTGCGGACTTCACCGGGTAATACGCTTTGCTTCCGCAAAAACATCTTCAGCCGGGAAAATTGCCATCTCGCCGCGATCATACGCGGCAACACGGTCTTCGATCTCAAGCCGCCATGCGGTTTCAATCTCGGAAAGGGAGCCGTTCTGGAGGGACTCCAGTAGAACTTCGGCAAGTCGGGCGCGCTCATCGGGGGATAGCGTGCGAGCCTGCTGTTCAATTTCTGCAAGGGATGCTGACATGGCTATGCCTCCACGAATTTGTCAGGGAAATTCTACGCTTCAGAAGTTAGGTTGTCATGCTCCCGCATGCAACGCCGCAATCGCCCCGAGCAGAACACTTGCCATTCCGTTACAGTGGAAATGCCGATGTTTTCAACGTGGAAATCGGGGGCTACCATATTTAGAAAAACGTCAAACCGCGTGAATTGCTTGCTGCGCAATGCGTACGCTAGTTATTCGCGGGCCGTTCCAGTTTGTTTGCGTGATTGCAAGACTTGACCCTGTGTTGCTTTGCTGTGTTGCTCTCGGCGCCACCCTTTGAAAGAAAGCTGGATTTATATCGAGTCCCGCACCATTTGCCAGAGGCTGAGCGGCGAAAAATTCAAGTATGTCGAGGAAATGCCGATTTAATAATATCTTACAGTCAAGGAGCGATTCCCGTGAAGCTGCATTTATCCAATTATTCCTCGCTGGCTATCGCAGTTTCGACCGCAACTTCTGCTCTCCAGAAAAATGGAAATAATCTGAAAAACACTTCCGGCCAGACGCTGGAGAGTGGCGGTGCGAGCGGTACGGTGGCGGGTTCCTCCTCTCAGAATGCCAGCTCGATTCTTTCAAGGCTCGCTCAGGACGTCCTTCAGGCTCAGGACAAGCGGCTCAAAGACATGCAAGACGCCGTGGCAAAGTTGCATGCCATGCCATCGCCCAAGACCTTGGCCAAGAGCATCGCCACGGAGAGGGCAGCCATGCTGAAGAAGATTATGGAGATGATGAAGCAGATGATGATCGGGGCTACGCCGGCCCAGGCCAAAGCCATGGCGGCCCAATTGAAGTCTGTTGCCAAGGAGCTTGCTTCTCTGGCGAAAGAGTTGTCGAGCGGAGCCAGTGCTGGCACGGCCATGGTCGCGGCCACGGCAAACCCTGAATCCGATGTGGCCGGCGCGACCGATGCCGGTGCGGCTGTCCCTGCAACAGCCGTAGAGCCGGAGGCTGCCGCTTCCGCTACGCTGGCCGGTTTTGAAGCGACCGCTCTTGCTGCTATCAGCATGCCTGCTTCCTCATCCAGCGTTCCATCCCCGGCGGCCACTGGAATCGAGGCCGCAGAGACCGTCACAGGGGCTTCCGGTGTCGCAGCGTCCATCCCTGTATCCCAATTCCACAGCGCTCAGCAGGCTGTGGCGGCTTACGCCGCCGCGACTTTGCGAAATGCACCGGACACTGGGAAAAACGGTGAGGAAAAAGCCGTTGACGATGGACTGAGGAATGCACTAAAAGATGCGCTCAAGTCTTTGCGCGAGCTCATCGTCATGCTCAAAAGCAAGATCGCTGCTTCCAACAAGGATATGAAGGAAGCAGAGAACAAGATGGTGGAACTGGGGCGCTCTCTGGCTCAGACGGAAAGCCAGGACGCCAGTGCGTCCGGTGTGCAAGGAATGACGCAGGAACAGGTGACCCAAGCCGGCGGGGCGGCAGAAGCCGATGCCGGTACGGTTATGGACTCCACCGACACAGCGGGCGGGATCAGCTCCGAAATCCCCGTCGGCGATGCGGGAGGAGCCGTCGGGGGCAACATCAGCGTTTCGGTCTAACCAGGCACGGGTTCCGGGAATAATCGGGGGCAGATTACGGTTTTCGTGTGTTGTGAATCATGGTGTTTCACTCAAAAATGGCGTTAATCCAACGGTGTCTGAAATCGGTATGTCTAAATAAATTAGACGCCATATCGCGCATCCACAGTCTCCTTCCCCCGATGTAGAATGCCGCTTTCATCCTGATAAATATCAAGCAAACACGAGGAAAGAAATGGCAGATAACGCAGAGGATTTGAGCTGGCCTCAATTCATGTTGGGGTTGGCGGTGCTGGCTCTGGCGCTAGGCGTTTTCGAGTTCGTCAAATACGATGCCTCCGTCAGCACGTACATGCGCACTCTGGGTGCCATCGCTTTTGCCTTGGGCAACCTGACCATCTACGCTTTCCTGGGGGCGACCTTGTTGGGCTTGGTCAATCTGGTTCGGAGAGGAAAGAAGATGCCCGCCCCAAAATTTTTCGCACTCGGCGCAACTTTGCTGATCTTGGCGTTGTCCATCGCAATCAGGATGTAAAAATTCCTTGGTGGCTTTCAGGTTTCCTTCTCTCCGGTAACTATCCGATTTGCCAAGAGATATGCGATAATTTCCGTTTTTCATTGTTCCAGCCAGCTTAATGAGCGCACAAACCCTTTACGACAAATTATGGCAGTCCCATGTGGTGCATACCGAACCGGATGGCACCGCGCTACTTTATATCGACCGCCATCTGCTGCATGAAGTGACCAGCCCGCAGGCTTTTGAGGGGTTGCGTCTGGCCGGGCGCAAGCCGTGGCGCTTGTCCGCCAATCTGGCGGTGGCCGACCATAACGTGCCGACCACCGGTCTGGCCCAAGGCATTGCCGACCCGATTGCGCGCCTGCAGGTGGAAACCCTCGACCAGAATTGTATGGAGCTTGGGATCACCGAATTCCGCATGGGCGACCCCCGTCAGGGTATTGTTCACGTCATTGGCCCGGAGCAGGGTGCAACCCTGCCGGGGATGACGGTGGTGTGCGGCGATTCGCATACCAGCACGCACGGTGCTTTCGGTGCGCTGGCCCATGGTATCGGCACCAGCGAGGTCGAGCATGTGCTGGCCACGCAATGTCTGTTACAGAAAAAATCAAGGGCCATGCTGGTCAGGGTGGAAGGCGCGTTGGGCAAGGGCGTGACGGCCAAGGATATCGCCCTCGCGGTGATCGGCCAGATCGGCACTGCCGGCGGTAACGGTTATGCGATTGAGTTCGGCGGCTCGGCGATTCGCGCGCTTTCGATGGAAGGGCGCATGACCCTGTGCAACATGGCGATTGAAGCTGGCGCGCGCGCCGGCATGGTGGCGGTGGACGACACCACGATCAATTACGTCAAAGGCCGCCCGTTCGCACCCAAGGCCGATCAGTGGGAGCGGGCAACGGCCTATTGGCACACACTGGTGAGTGATTCGGGCGCACATTTCGATGCGCTGGTCGAGGTGGATGGTGCCGCCATCAAGCCCCAAGTGACTTGGGGCACCTCACCGGAAATGGTGGTTGCGGTGGACGGCAAAGTGCCTGACCCGATGGCGGAAGCCGACCCGGTCAAGCGCTCCGGCATTGAGCGGGCGCTGGCCTATATGGGCTTGCAGGCCAACACGCCGATTGTTCAGATCGCGGTGGACAAGGTGTTTATCGGCTCTTGCACCAACTCGCGGATCGAGGATTTGCGCGCTGCCGCAGCGATAGCCAAGGGCAAGCACAAGGCGGCAAACATCAAGCAGGTGCTGGTGGTGCCGGGTTCCGGCCTGGTCAAGCAGCAGGCCGAGCAGGAGGGGCTGGACAAGATTTTTGTCGAGGCTGGTTTTGAATGGCGCGACCCCGGCTGCTCCATGTGCCTGGCGATGAACGCCGACCGGCTCGAACCGGGCGAGCGCTGCGCTTCGACTTCCAACCGCAATTTCGAGGGGCGGCAGGGACAGGGCGGCAGAACGCATCTGGTGAGTCCGGCGATGGCTGCAGCCGCGGCGATTGCCGGGCATTTCGTCGATGTGCGCGAATTGATGAGCGAGGTTTGATATGAATCCGAAGAAAATTGCCGTTTTTGTTGCGGTGAAGGTGGTGGTGCTGGCCGCAATCGTGGCAGGCGCGATGAGCATGGTGGGCTGCAACACCGTCAAGGGTGTCGGCAAGGATATCGAGAAGGGTGGTGAAGCCATCCAGAAGGCAGTGAAGTAAATGGAAAAATTTACCCGGCTGGATGGCTTGGTAGCGCCGCTGGATCGCGCCAACGTCGATACCGATGCGATCATTCCCAAGCAGTTCCTGAAGTCGATCAAGCGCAGCGGCTTCGGTTCAAACCTGTTCGACGAGTGGCGTTATTTCGACCACGGCGAACCGGGGCAGGATTGCAGTGGTCGTCCGCTCAACCAGGATTTCGTGCTCAACCAGCCGCGCTATCAGGGCGCGCAGATTTTGCTGGCGCGCGAGAATTTCGGCTGCGGCTCGAGTCGCGAGCATGCGCCATGGGCGTTGCTGGACTACGGCTTTCGCGTCGTCATCGCGCCGAGTTTCGCCGATATCTTCTTCAACAACTGTTTCAAGAATGGCATCCTGCCGATTGTTCTGGATGCCGCTGCGGTGGATGAGTTGTTTAGGGAAACCCTGGCAAAGGAAGGTTCCAGGCTGACCGTCGATCTGGACGCGCAGACCGTGACGACGCCTGCGGGCAAGGTTCTTTCCTTCGAGGTGGACGGTTTTCGCAAACATTGCCTGCTGAACGGCCTGGACGACATCGGCCTGACCTTGCAGCATGCGGACAAGATCAAGGCGTATGAGGAGCGGCGACGCCAGTCGGAGCCGTGGGTGTTTATGTGATCTTACCGCAGAGGACGCGGAGGACGCAGAGGAAACCTATGTAAAACCTCTGCGTCCTCCCCGCGTCCTCTGCGGTTCAAGAAGGTTTTGAACTGGGGAATAATTAAATGAAAATTGCAGTTTTGCCCGGTGACGGCATCGGCCCGGAAATCGTCGCCCAGGCGGTGAAGGTTTTGAAAGCGCTGTCCGGTGAAGGCGTTAAAATCGAGATGGAAGAGGCGCCGATTGGCGGCGCGGGCTATGATGCGGCGGGCGATCCGTTGCCGGCGGCGACGCTGAAGCTGGCGCAGGACGCCGATGCGGTACTGCTCGGTGCAGTCGGCGGCTGGAACTACGATACCCTGCCGCGACCGATGCGCCCCGAACAAGGGTTGTTGCGCATCCGCAAGGAACTCAACCTGTTCGCCAACCTGCGCCCGGCGTTGCTTTACCCGGAACTGGCCGATGCTTCAACCTTGAAGCCGGAGGTGGTCTCCGGCCTCGACATTATGATCGTGCGCGAACTCACTGGTGACATCTACTTCGGCCAACCGCGCGGCATTCATGTGAATGAAAAGGGCGAGCGCGAAGGCTACAACACCATGCGCTACTCGGAGTCCGAAATCCGTCGCATCGGCCATGTCGCTTTCGCCATTGCGAATAAGCGCAACCGTAAAGTTTGCTCGGTGGACAAGGCCAACGTGCTGGAAACCACTGAACTCTGGCGTCAGGTCATGATCGAAGTGGCAAAGGACTATCCGGATGTCGAGCTATCCCACATGTACGTGGATAACGCCGCAATGCAACTGGTGCGCGCGCCCAAGCAGTTCGACGTAATGGTCACCGGCAACATTTTCGGCGACATCCTGTCGGACGAGGCGTCGATGCTGACCGGCTCGATCGGCATGCTGCCTTCGGCCTCGCTCGATGCCAACAACAAGGGAATGTACGAGCCGAGTCACGGCTCCGCGCCGGACATCGCCGGCAAGAATATCGCCAACCCGCTCGCCACTATTTTGTCGGCGGCGATGATGATGCGCTACACCTTCAACCAGGAGGAAACAGCGTTGCGTATTGAAAACGCGGTGAAAAAGGTGCTGGCTAACGGTTTGCGCACCATTGACATTCATGTCGAGGGCACGCGGAAGGTGTCGTGCAGCGAGATGGGCGACGCGGTGGTGGCGGCTTTATGATTTTATTTTGAACCGCGGAGGACGCAGAGGACGCAGAGGTTTTTTGCCTCGCTCTTCCTCAGCGACCTCCGCGTCCTCTGCGGTAAATTGCTTTTTAAGGATAGAAACATGATGCGAGTAGGTTTGGTAGGCTGGCGCGGTATGGTGGGTTCGGTGCTGATGCAGCGGATGCGTGAAGAGCGCGATTTCGACATGATCGACCCGGTGTTTTTCACCACCTCCAATGCCGGCGGCAAGGGCCCGGATATCGGCAAGGATGTGCCGCCGTTGAAGGACGCACGGAACATCGCCGAATTGAAAGCCATGGACGCGATCATCTCCTGCCAGGGCGGCGATTACACCAAGGAAGTGTATGGCGACCTGCGCGCCACCGGCTGGAATGGTTACTGGATCGACGCCGCCTCTTCCCTGCGCATGAAGGACGACGCCATTATCATTCTCGACCCGGTCAACGGCAACGTGATCAAGGATGGTCTTGCCAAGGGAGTGAAGACTTACGTTGGCGGCAACTGCACGGTTTCGCTGATGCTGATGGCAATCGGCGGCCTGTTTGACAAAGGCCTGATCGAATGGATCAGCCCGATGACCTACCAGGCGGCTTCCGGTGCCGGCGCGCGCAACATGCGCGAGCTGATCCAGCAGATGGGTGCGGTCAACAGCGAAGTGAAGGCGCTGCTGGATGATCCGGCCTCGGCGATTCTGGAGATCGACAAAAAGGTGGCGGAGTTTATCCGTTCTGACCGCTATCCGGTCGATGCCTGGCCGGTGCCGCTGGCCGGTTCGCTGATTCCGTGGATCGACGTGGCGCTGGAATCGGGCCAGAGCAAGGAAGAATGGAAAGCGCAGGTCGAGTGCAACAAGATTCTTGGCCGTAGCGGCAACCAGATTCCGATTGATGGCCTGTGCGTGCGTATCGGCGCAATGCGCTGCCACAGCCAGGCGCTGACCATCAAGATGACCAAGGACGTGCCGCTGAACGAGATTCACGGCATTATCGCCGCGCACAACGACTGGGTGAAAGTAGTGCCGAACGACCGCGAGATCACCATGCGCGAACTGACTCCGGCTGCCGTTACCGGCACGCTGACCGTGCCGGTAGGCCGGATGCGCAAGCTCAACATGGGGCCGCAGTACCTGTCCGCCTTTACCGTCGGCGACCAGTTGCTGTGGGGCGCGGCAGAGCCGCTACGCCGCATGTTGCGCATTCTGGTCGAGGCCTGACCACGGACAAACTCTAGGCCCCAGCCGATGCGGAGCAGGCATCGGCTGGGGCTTTGTTTTTTTGCGAACCCCAGTTTTTAAGGTCCAGGATAACAAACCTGTAATTAATCTATCTACTTACACGCCAATGTAATGTGTAATATTAGCTTGCATCCGTAACTTCATGATGTTAAGTTAGATAACATAGCCATAAAATTTATTGAGGGTGGCATGGATCGGAAATTTAAAATAAAAGTTTGGGTGACTGCCGGATTGATGCTGCTGGCCTCTTCGCCTGCTTTTGCGGCTGGGTTGGGTCGGCTGACAGTGATGTCAACCCTGGGGCAGCCGTTCAGGGCGGAAATCGATCTGCTGACGGTGGACAAGAAAGACCTCGGCTCGATCCAGGCCAGTTTCGCGTCGCCTGAAGCTTTCAGGGAAGCGAAAATTGAGCGCTCGCCCGTGCTTTCCTCCATGCGTTTCAGCGTCGAGCAGAAAAAAAACGGCGATCCCTACCTCAAGATTGTCTCCGCCAAACCCATTGATGAACCCTTTTTGGATATGCTGATCCAGTTCGACTGGCCGTCCGGGCGTCTGGTGCGCGAATACACCGTCCTGCTTGATCCTCCCGGCTACAGCGAGCAGCAGGTAGCGGTTGCGCCGGTGGCGCTTCCGGCGACCAGGCCGGAACCGGTTGTCCAGCCCGAACAAGCGGTGCCTGCTGCGGCAAAACCGGTTGATGCGCCGGTGAGCGCGGTGAATCCCGAGAACCGGGCAAATATCCCCCTGGATAAAAAACTGCCGGGCAAGGGTGATGCAAAAGCGAAAGCGGTTGCCACAGACAAGCCTGCTCCGGAAACCTATGGGCCGGTCAAAAAAGGCGAAAACCTGTCCGGCATCGCGGCTTCCCTGAAACCAGGGAGCGTGGATCTGGAGCAGATGCTGGTCGCACTGTTCCAGTCGAACAAGCAGGCGTTTACCGGCGACAACATGAACCGGCTGAAAGCCGGGCAGATCCTTCGCATCCCTGCCGCCGGACAAATTGAGGAGGTGAAGGCGGATGAAGCGGCCAGGCAGGTGAAAGCGCATTCCGCCGACTGGAATGCCTATCGCCAGAAACTGGCGGCGTCGGTCGAAGCCAAACCGGCACAGGAAGCCGCAGCCAGGCAGGCGGCAAGCGGCAAGATTACCACTGCGGTGGAAGACAAGGCGGCGACGAAAGAACCGGCCAAGGATGTTCTCAGATTATCCAGAAATGAAGGGGCGAGCGGCGCCAAGGCGGCGGCTGGCAGCGGCAAGGACATGCAGGCCATGAAGACGCAGCTCCAGGCCATGCAGGAAGAAGCCACGGCCAGGGAAAAGGCGATCAAGGAAGCCAATCAGCGCATTGCCGACCTGGAAAAAAATATCAAGGAAATGCAGCGATTGCTGGAACTGAGAAGCCAGGGCCTGGCCGATTTGCAAAAACAGGCGGCAGTGGCCAAGGTGGCGCCGGTTGAACCGACCCCTGCGGCACAGCCAGCCAGTAAGCCGGACGAGAAGCCTGCTGATGTCGTGCCGACCGAGCCGAAGAAGCCTGCGCCGATTGCGGTTGCGCCGAAACAGCCCGAACTTTCGCCGTTGGATGAAGTGATGGCAGGCAATCCGCTCTATCTGGGCGGTGGCGCCATAGCGGTACTGCTGCTCGGTTTATTCGGTTCGAGGGCGGTGGCGGCCAGGCGCAGAAAAGCTGCCGCCAGTTTCGTGGATAGCGTCATGACCGAAGGCGACTTCAAGGCCAACACGGTTTTGGGCAGCGCCAGCGGCGGCAGGATCGATACCGGCGATACCTCCTTCCTGACCGATTTCAGCCAAGCTGGGTTAGGGTCGATCGACTCCAATGAAGTCGATCCTATCGCCGAGGCCGAGGTATACATGGCCTACGGCAGGGATGCCCAGGCGGAAGAAATTCTCAAGGAAGCCCTGGTCAAGGATTCCGACCGCCATGAGATTCGTCTCAAGCTGCTGGAGATTTATGCCGGGCGCAACAACCTGAATGCCTTCGAGGCCGTGGCCGGAGAAATTTATACCGCACTCAATGGGCAGGCCAGCCCGGTCTGGGACAAGGCCGCAGAAATGGGGCGCGAACTGGATTCGCAGAACCCGCTCTACAGCAAGAAACTGGAAGCGGCAGCACCTGCTGCCGATAGCGACGCATTTGACAAGACCATGATTGCCGCTGGTGGTGCCGTCGCCGCTCTGGCCGTTGCGGCTGAACATGAAGCCGCTCCTGGCCAGGATGTTTCGGAGGAAGTGGCGGAAGAGCTGAACTTCAATCTGGATGCAGTGGCGCCGGCGGAAGAAGAGCAACCTGTCGAAGAAACCGCTGCCGACCTGGGCTTCAATCTGGATATCGGCGCGCTGGCTGAAACCGGCGATCAGGTTGAGCCATCCGCAGACGAGGCGGCTGTTGAAGCAGAAGAGCCGGCAGCCGATATGGGGCTTGATTTCAATCTGGACATGGAAGTGCCTGTCGCGGGTGAAGCCGAACCAGCGTCTGAATCCCTTGCCGGGGAACCCGAGCCGGAGGTGGCCCTGGTTGCAGATGAGCCGCTGGAAAACGTCATGGAGCTCGATTTCAATACCTTGTTCCAGGGCGATTCTGAAGCGCCTGCCGTTGAAGAAGTGCCTGCTGCCGAGGAGACCCCGGTCATTGAGGCGCTTCCTGTCGTTGAGGAAGTGCCTGCTACCGAGGAAAATCTTGTCATTGAGGAAACTCCGGTCGTTGAGGAGGTTCCCTCCATCGAGGCGGCCCTTTCCGTTGAGGAGGCGCCTGTCATTGAGGAGGCTCCTGCCGTCGAGGAGGCCGTCGCCGCCGGAGAAACTCCCGCTCATGAAGAGGGGTTGATCAGCGCTGACAGTTGGAGAGACGAGGTAATGCGTCTGGATCTCGAAGCCGCTGCACCGGCAGTGCCGGTCGAAGCGCCCGGCCCCACGGCTGGGATTGCCGGGGCCGGTGACAAGGAAGACGCCATCGCGCTGGATCTGCCCGATTTTCTGGAGGGCGAGGGTGATGCCTCTGCCAGCAAGGGAGCGGATTCTACCGAGCCTGCCGTGCCCTCTGCCGAAGGTTCCTTGCTGGAATATGATTTCGATCTGGGTCATGAAGAGACCGCCGCACCCGAAGAGGACGTAAAAGGATCGGTAATTCCAGATCTGGATTTTTCCAGTATCAATCTGGAAATGGATAGGCCCGTTTCGGCCAAGGCTGATGATTTGCCGGATAATTTTGGCAGCGAGGAAGTCTCGACCAAACTGGATTTGGCAAGGGCCTATAAAGATATGGGCGACAAGGAAGGCGCGCGCGATATTCTGCAGGAAGTCCTGAAAGAAGGTTCGGCCTTGCAACTGGAAGAAGCCGGGAAGCTGCTCGCTGAACTTGATTGATGTCCGTTTAAGCATGAAGCCCTCTCCTCAATCCTTTCCCGTCTCGCCAGGGCGAGCAGCTTAGCTGCCGCTCTCGGCGGGGACACTTCTTGCGGGTGCAAGCGAGAGAGGAGGAAAACGTGAACGGCGCTTGTGATAAATTGGCGGGAAACAAAGCCCTGCATCCAGCCAGCCTGATTTTGATCTGGCTGGCTTTTGCTTTTTGCATTCCCTGGCTGCGCCCATCCGAACTGATTGTGATCGTATTGCTGTTATCTTTGCCGCTTTTTTTCAGGCATTCCACGGGTACGTTTGAAAGTGTTGGCCCGTTCCGCGATTGCCCCTCACCCCAACCCCTCTCCCCAAAGGGGCGAGGGGCTTTTCTCCCTTCTCTCCTCCGGGGAGAAGGGCTGGGGATGAGGGGTGGTGGTAATCCCTCCGATGAATTAGTTGGCCAACACTTTCAAATACACCCACATTCCACCCAATATCTAAAATTACTCCGCCGCAGCCGCTGGCTTCTGCTCTCACTGATCCTGGCTTACGCCTTTGCCACACCGGGCGAGGCGCTGATTCCTGTCATGGGCGATTACAGTCCCAGCCGTGAAGGACTGCTGTCCGGTGGGTTCCAGGCGTTGCGCCTGGTCGCCTTGCTGGCCGGGTTATCGTTATTGCTGGCGCTGTCCCCGCGCAACCGGATCTTGGCGGGTCTGTATTTGCTGCTGCGCCCGTTTGCCCGGTTTGGACTGAATATCGACCGGATCGCCGTCCGCATCTGGCTGACCCTGCACTATGCCGAATCGCCCCGTTCCGGCGATTGGCGCGAACGCTTGCAAGCGGCATTACAGGATACAGAGCCGGAAAAGCGCAGCGTCAGCCTGGAAATCGGACAATTTTCCCGACTGGACTACGCAGCGCTGTTCTGCGCCGCACTGGTGCTTATTCTGGTGTTGGTACGGGGGGCGACATGAGGATTGCTCTGGGCGTGGAATATGACGGCAGCCGCTTTTGCGGCTGGCAGAGCCAGCCTTCCGCATGCGGCGTGCAGGATGTGCTGGAACGCGCCCTCTCCGCCATTGCCAGCGAGCCGATCCGGGTGGTGACGGCGGGGCGCACCGATGCCGGCGTGCATGCGCTGCATCAGGTCGTCCATTTCGACACCGCCGCGACCCGACCGGACAACGCCTGGGTGCGCGGCGTCAACGCCCTTCTGCCGGATAGCGTCGGCGTGCTATGGGCGCAACCGGTCAGCGATGAATTCCATGCCCGTTTCAGTGCGGTTTCACGGCGCTACCTGTATTTGCTGCATAACCATCCGGTGCGTCCGGCGTTGCTCTCCGGCAAGGTCGGCTGGTTCCACCAGCCGCTGGATGTCGAGACAATGCAGCAAGGCGCGCTGCACCTGCTCGGCGAACACGATTTCTCTGCCTTCCGTGCTGCCGAGTGCCAGGCCAAGTCGCCGATAAAACAGATGCAAAAAATCACCGTGACGCGCGATGGCGATTACGTGCTGTTCGACTTCACCGCCAATGCCTTTCTCCACCACATGGTGCGCAATCTGGTCGGCAGCCTGGTCTACGTCGGCAAGGGCAAGCACTCCCCCGGCTGGATCGGCGAATTGCTGGGAAACCGCGACCGCACCCGGTCTGCGCCGACCTTTGCGCCGGACGGCCTGTACTTGGCCAGCATCGGCTACGATCCGGCATGGGATATTCCCGTGCTTTCAAGAATGCCGGATTTTGCGTTTCGATAGGCAACGATTAAACTTCCGTCTTTAAAAGCCTGAAATTCTGCGCATGACCCGAGTCAAAATTTGCGGCATTACCCGGAGCGAGGACGCGCTGGCCTGTGCCCATGCCGGCGCGGACGCCATCGGTCTGGTGTTCTACCCGCCCAGCCCACGTTATGTTTCGGTGGCACAAGCAAAGCTCGTTGCCCGCGCCCTGCCGCCCTTCATCACCACGGTCGGCCTGTTCGTCAATCCGACGGCGGCAGAAGTGGAAGCAGTGTTGCGCGAATTGCGCCCCGACGTGCTGCAATTCCACGGCGACGAGCCGCCGGAATTCTGCGCCAGCTTCGGCGTGCCTTATCTCAAGGCGGTGCGCGTCAAAGCCGGGGTGGATTTGGTACAATACGCGTTTCGTTACCGCGACGCCCAAGGGCTGTTGCTGGATGCCTATGTCGAAGGGACGCCGGGTGGAACCGGACAGGCATTCGACTGGCGGCTGATCCCGGCGGAATTGCCGCTGCCGGTGGTTTTGTCCGGTGGGCTGGAACCTGCCAACGTGGCGGCGGCGATCCGGCAAGTGAAGCCGTGGGCGGTGGATGTGTCGAGCGGTGTGGAAGCGGCCAAGGGAATAAAGGATGCGGCGAAGGTCGCGGCATTCATGGAGGGAGTACGCAGTGCAGGCATATGATTTACCCGACCAGTCCGGTCACTTTGGCCCTTACGGCGGCGTCTTCATGGCGGAAACGCTGATGACTGCTGTCGAGGAGTTGCGTCAGCAATACCTGCGTTATCGCGACGACGCCGAATTCAAGGCGGAGTTTGCCTATGAGCTGAAGCACTATGTCGGTCGTCCCAGCGCGATCTACCATGCCAAAAACTGGACCGACCGTCTCGGCGGCGCACAAATTTATCTCAAGCGCGAAGACCTCAATCATACCGGCGCGCACAAGATCAACAATGCCATCGGCCAGGCGCTGCTTGCCCGCCGCATGGGCAAGAAGCGTGTAATTGCCGAAACCGGTGCCGGTATGCACGGCGTGGCAACCGCCACCGTGGCTGCACGCTATGGCCTGGAATGCGTGGTCTACATGGGCAGCGAGGACATCAAGCGCCAAGCACCCAACGTCTATCGCATGAAGCTGCTGGGTGCCACCGTGATGCCGGTGGAGTCCGGCTCGAAAACGCTCAAGGATGCCTGCAACGAAGCGATCCGCGACTGGGTGACCAATGTCGAGAGCACTTTTTACATCTTCGGCACTGCCGCCGGCCCTCATCCTTACCCGATGATGGTGCGCGACTTCCAGTCGGTGATCGGCAACGAAGCCAAGGTGCAGATGCCGGAAATGACCGGGCGCCAGCCGGATGCGGTGATTGCCTGCGTCGGCGGTGGCTCCAACGCCATTGGTCTGTTCTATCCTTATATTTCCGATGAAAGCGTCAAACTGATCGGCGTCGAAGCCGCCGGGTTGGGGCTGGACAGCGGCAAGCACGCCGCTCCGCTGAATGCCGGCAGGCCCGGCGTGTTGCACGGCAACCGCGTTTACCTGATGCAGGATGAGAACGGCCAGATCACCGAAACCCATTCGATCTCAGCCGGCCTGGATTATCCTGGCGTCGGGCCGGAGCATTGCTGGCTCAAGGATTCCGGCCGCGCCGAGTATGTCGCAGTGACCGATGCCGAAGCGCTGCTGGCATTTCACGACCTGTGCCGCTTCGAGGGCATCATCCCGGCGCTGGAATCGAGCCATGCGCTAGCCTACGCCGCCAAGCTCGCCCCGACCCTGTCGCGCGATAAAATTCTGCTGGTCAACCTGTCCGGTCGCGGCGACAAGGACATGAACACGGTGGCGGAACTGTCTGGACTCAAGTTTTGATGCCATTCAGGATAGGACAAATAATATTGCCAAGTATTGGAGGCAGCCATGAAAATCAATTATGACCGCGAAGTGGATGTACTCAGAATCGAATTCAGTCATGCCGATATTGAGGAAAGCGATGAGTCCAGGCCGGGCGTGATTCTGGATTATGACAAACATGGAAACGTGGTTGGCATGGAAATACTGGATGCTTCGAAGCGGACGGAGAACCCAAGTATGGTTGAGTTCGCGGTGCAGGCATGATCTTGGATGTCTTTATCGTTTGATATTTGCATAAATCGGAAATCACAAGTAACTATAATATGTCACGTATTGCTACCACTTTCACTACACTCAAAGCCCAGGGCAAAAAAGCCCTGATCCCCTTTATCACCGCTGGCGACCCGAAGCCGGACAAGACCGTGCCGCTGATGCACCGGCTGGTCAAGGCGGGGGCGAATATCATCGAGCTGGGTGTGCCGTTTTCCGACCCGATGGCGGACGGCCCGACCATTCAGCGCGCATCGGAGCGGGCGCTCAAGCATGGCGTCACGCTGCGTGACGTGATCGGCATGACGGCTGAGTTTCGCAAGAAGGATAAGCTTACGCCGGTGGTGCTGATGGGCTACTCTAACCCGATCGAAGCGATGGGCTACGAGCCGTTCGCCGCCGCTGCCGCCGCCGCCGGGGTGGACGGGGTGCTGACGGTGGACTATCCTCCCGAAGAGAGCGCTTCGTTCGTAGCGCATCTTGGCCGTTACGGCATCGATCCGATTTTCTTGTTGTCCCCCACCACGCCCGAGGCGCGCATGGCGCAGGTTGGCAAGCTGGCGAGCGGGTTTATTTATTATGTTTCGCTCAAGGGTGTAACCGGGTCGGCCATGCTCGACCACGCCGAGGTGGCGAGAAAAATTCCGCAGATCAGGGCGGTTGCCAACCTGCCCGTGGGTATCGGTTTCGGTATCCGCGACGGCAAGGCGGCCAGGGAGATGTCTCAACTGGCCGACGCCGTGATAATAGGCAGTCGTATCGTGGAAGAAATTGAAAATTCGACATCGAAAACGCTGCTTGCGAATGTTTACACTCTGGTGAAGAGCTTCAGGGATGCCATGGATGGAAAGGAATAAAAGATGAGCTGGTTCCAGAAACTGTTGCCCCCCAAGATCAAGCGTAAGGAAGAGGGCACGAAGAAAAGCATGCCCGAGGGCTTGTGGAGCAAATGTCCGTCCTGCGAGGCGGTGCTGTATCGTGCGGATCTCGAGAAAAACATGGAGGTATGCCCCAAGTGCAACCACCATAACCGGCTGTCGGCGCGGGCGCGGCTCGATATGCTGCTCGATCCGGAAGGGCGCTTCGAGATCGGCGCGGAACTGCAACCGGTGGATTTTCTCAAATTCAAGGACAGCAAACGCTATACCGACCGCATGTACGAAGCGCAACGCGACACCGGCGAAAGCGATGCTCTGGTGGTGATGCAGGGCAGCATCAAGACCCTGCCGCTGGTGGTGGCGGCATTTGAATTCAAGTTCATGGGTGGTTCGATGGGCTCGGTAGTGGGCGAGCGCTTCGTGCGCGGGATACAGGTCTGCATCGAACAGAATCTGCCGTTTGTGTGCTTCTCCGCCAGCGGCGGCGCACGTATGCAGGAAGGGTTGACCTCCTTGATGCAAATGGCGAAAACCAGCGCCGCGCTGACCCAGCTTGCCAAGGCCGGGCTGCCGTTCATTTCTGTGTTGACCGACCCCACCATGGGCGGCGTTTCTGCCAGTTTCGCCATGCTCGGCGACACCATCATCGCCGAACCTAATGCCCTGATTGGCTTTGCCGGTCCACGCGTGATTGAGCAAACCGTGCGTGAAACCTTGCCGGAAGGCTTTCAGCGTTCCGAGTTCCTGCTCGAACACGGCGCCATCGACATGATCGTGGACCGGCGCCAGATGCCGGATCGACTGATCAGCCTGATTTCCATGATGATGCGCTTGCCGCCTGTAGCGGCTTGAGTTCTGAGTCAGCAGTCCTGAGTCCACTCAGCACTCAGGGTTCAGAACTCAACACTACTCTCTCGGATTGGCTCGGTTATCTGGAGCAACTCCATCCCAAAACCATAGACCTCAGCCTGGAGCGGGTCGCCGAGGCCAGGCAGCGCCTTGACCTTGCGCCGGGCTTCCCGATCCTCACTGTCGCCGGCACCAATGGCAAAGGCTCGACTTGCGCCATGCTGGAGGCGATCCTGCTGGCCGCCGGTTATCGCGTTGGCCTGTATACCTCGCCGCATCTGCTGCGCTACAACGAGCGGGTGCGGATTGACGGCATGGAAGCCACGGACGAAGCCTTGTGCCAGGCTTTTGCGGCAGTCGAGCAGGCACGTGGCGATACGGCTCTGACTTATTTCGAGTTTGGTACCCTGGCGGCGATGTGGCTGTTTGTGCAGTCCGGGGTGGATACGGCGATCCTCGAAGTCGGGCTGGGCGGCAGGCTGGATGCGGTCAATGCTTTCGATCCCGTGTGCGCCGCGATCACCAGTGTGGATCTGGATCACATGGATTACCTCGGCGACAGCCGCGAACAGATTGGTTTCGAGAAAGCGGGCATTTTTCGCACCGACCGACCCGCCATTTGTGGCGAACCCGATATGCCGCAAAGCGTGGCGAGCCATGCCGCCGAAATTGGCGCGAACTTGCTGTGGATCGGCCGCGACTTCGGCTATGACAGCGTGGAATCCCATCAATGGCGCTTCTGGAGCGGTAGCGGGCAGCGCGTGGTTTTGCCTTATCCCGCTTTACGCGGAAGCTATCAGCTAGGCAACGCCGCAGTTTGCCTGGCCGTGTTGGAGCAGGTCAGGGCGCGATTGCCGGTGGCACACGACGACATTCGGCGCGGCTTGCTGACGGCGACGGTGGCTGGTCGCTTTCAGGTATTGCCGGGGCGACCACAGCGGATTTTTGACGTGGCGCACAATCCGCATGCGGCAAAGGCTTTGGCCGCCAATCTCCGCGCCATGCCACCGGCAGGGAAAATCATCGCGGTTTTCGCCATGCTGCGTGACAAGGATATTTCCGGTGTGGTACGGGCGATGAAAGATAGCGTGGATCTGTGGCTAATCGCCGGGATCGACCAGGCGCGCGGTGCCAGTGCCGATGAGGTGCTGGGCGTGCTGGCGCGGGAGGGTTTGGCGGAGCGGGCCGAGGCGTTTGCCTCGGTAGCGGATGCCTATCGCCATGCCTGTGATAAGGCCGCCGAAGATGATAAAATCCTTGTTTTCGGTTCATTTCATACCGTCGCGGAAGCGATGACATCGGCCAAGGCCGGAGGGTGACGAGTTTATGGCGATTCAGCAAGCTTTGAGCGACGACGAAATCCAGCTCAGGCGGCGGGCAAGGCGGCGCTTGGTCGGGGCAATCACCCTGGTCACGGTCATGGTGGTCACCCTGCCGATGGTGCTGGACGGTGAGTCCAAGCAGCCGGGGCAGGACATCGTTATCACTATCCCGCCGCCGGCGTCGAGCGGTGAGTTTTCCTCCAGGATCGTTCCTATAACGGAGCAGCCCATGCCCAAATCGGGGCAGCAGCCGGCTCCAGTTGCTGCTCCGGCTGCAAATGCCGCTCCAGCGGATGTGCCGGTCGCACCCGTCGTTGTGCAACCCCAGCCCGTGGCTAAAAAAGCCAAAACAACACAATCTGCCGGGGCTGAAGCGAAAAAGCCCGAGGCATCAGCGCCGGTTCAGGCAGTAAAGACCCGGGAGCCGGAAGACAAAAAACTTGTTGTCGCGGCGACCGAGGTGCAGCCCAAGCCGAAAGAAATCTCTTCACCATCGAATCGCAAGGATGAAAACCCCACCGTCAGACAGGATGGCGGCCAATTCGTGATCCAATTGGGCGCATTTTCCAGCCCGGTCAATGCCAAGGATCGCCAGACCAGACTGACGGCGCTGAAGATCAAGTTCTACACGGAAACGGTGAAAACGCCAAGCGGCGACAGGCTGCGCGTGCGCGCCGGGCCTTATGCCACCCGCCATGACGCCGAGCGTGTGCTGGCGAAGCTGAAGGCGGCAGACATCAAGGATGGCGTGGTTGTGGAAAAGAAAAACTGAGCGCCCTGAATGACCGCGCTCGATTACACGATACTGACGATCATCGGTATATCCATTCTGCTTGGCGTGATGCGCGGGCTGGTGCGCGAAGCGCTCAACCTGCTGGCATGGGTGGCGGCATTCTGGGTGGCGAATGCGTATACGGTGGAAATCGCGCCCCTGCTGCCGGCGGCGATCCCGACCGAATCGGTGCGCCTTCTCGCGGCCTTCGTCCTGCTGTTCCTCGGGGCGCTGCTGCTGATGAGCCTGGTAACGATTGCCCTGGCTGAGCTGGTGAAAACCCTGAAGCTGGGCGCTTACGACAAGGGGCTGGGCGCGGTGTTCGGGCTGCTGAGGGGGCTGTTGATCGTCCTCGCAATGGTCTTGCTGGCCGGGCTGACCGACTTGCCGCATCAAGGGTTCTGGCGTAATTCCATGTTCAGCGCGCCATTGGAGGCGCTCGCGGCGGATGTGAAGCCGTGGTTGCCGGAAGGTTTGTCAAAACGTGTCAGCTACGATTGAATCTGGACACAAGAGGCTAGAGGTTGGTGCCGCTGCGCGGCGAATTTTCTAGCCCCTAGCCTCTAGGCCCTATAACTGCTTTTCTCTTAGAGTGATCGAACCATGTGCGGAATTTTAGGAATAGTGGCGAAAAGCCCGGTCAACCAGTTGCTTTATGATGGCTTGCAGGTGTTGCAGCACCGCGGCCAGGATGCGGCGGGGATCGCCACCGGCGAAGGCAATATCTTCCACATGCACAAGGCCAACGGGCTGGTGCGCGATGTGTTCCGTACCCGCGACATGCGCAACCTCCAGGGCAACATGGGCATCGCCCACGTGCGCTATCCTACCGCCGGCAATGCCTCTTCTTCCGCGGAGGCGCAGCCGTTCTATGTCAACTCACCGTTCGGCGTCGTGCTGAGCCATAACGGCAACCTCACCAACACCGAGCAGTTGCAGGAAGACCTGTTCCATCAGGATCTGCGCCACGTCAATACCAATTCTGATTCGGAAGTGCTGCTCAATGTGCTGGCACATGAACTACAGGAAAATGTCACCAATCATCGGCTCGATCCGGCTGCCGTTTTCGCCGCCGTGACGGGCGTGCATCGGCGCTGCCGCGGCGCCTACGCGGTAGTGGCGATGATCGCCGGCTACGGGCTGGTGGCGTTTCGCGACCCCTATGGTATCCGTCCGCTGGTGATCGGTTACTGCGATACCGAGCAGGGCCGCGAATACCTGGTCGCCTCCGAAAGCGTCGCGCTCGACGTGCTGGGTTTTACGCTGTTGCGCGACGTGGCGCCGGGCGAGGCAGTCCTGGTCGAGGTGGACGGCAAGTTCCACAGCCAGCAGTGCGCGGCCAGCGCCTCGCTCAATCCGTGCATTTTCGAATACGTTTACCTGGCGCGACCGGATTCGGTGATTGATGGCGTTTCGGTGTATGAGAGCAGGCTGTACATGGGCGAGAGCCTGGCGGAAAAAATTCGCACCGACTTCGGCCATCTCAGGATCGATGTGGTCATCCCGATTCCCGACACCAGCCGCCCGAGCGCGCTGCAACTGGCAAACGCGCTGGGCGTGCCCTACCGCGAAGGCTTCATCAAAAACCGTTACATCGGCCGCACCTTCATCATGCCCGGCCAGGCAATGCGCAAGAAATCGGTGCGCCAGAAGCTCAACGCCATCGGCATCGAGTTCAAGGGCAAAAACGTGTTGCTGGTCGATGACTCCATCGTGCGCGGCACCACCAGCCAGCAGATCGTGCAGATGGCGCGGGATGCGGGCGCCACCCAGGTGTTCTTCGCCTCAGCCGCGCCGCCGGTGCGCTACCCCAACGTCTACGGTATCGACATGCCGACGCGTCAGGAACTGCTCGCCACCGACCGCACCGATGAGGAGATCGCCCGCGAGATCGGCGCCGATGCGCTGATCTACCAGAATCTCGACGCGCTGGAGTGTGCCGTGCGGAAAGCCAATCCTGCGCTCACCCGTTTCGATACCTCTTGCTTCGATGGTCGCTATATCACCGGCGACATCACCCCGGAATATCTTGCTAAAATTGAAGCGGCGCGCAACAATCCAAGTTCGTCCAGTGAATCGTCATCAAGCAAGCAGCTGGATCTGAACCTGGGGAGGGCATAATGGCCGAAGGCGAGTATGGACTGGAAACCCTGGCGATACGCGCAGGCACCAATCGCAGCCAGTTCAACGAGCATTCCGAAGCGCTATACCTGACCTCCAGCTTTGTCTTCAGTAACGCGGCTGAAGCGGCGGCGACATTTTCCGGACAAAGGCCAGGCAATATTTATGGCCGTTTCACCAATCCCACCGTCACGGCTTTTCAAGAGCGCCTGTCCGTGCTGGAAGGCGCGGAAAATTGCGTCGCCACCGCTTCCGGCATGTCGGCGATCCTGGCTACCGTGATGGGCCTGCTTTCCGCCGGCGACCATGTGGTTGCCTCGCAGAGCCTGTTCGGCGCTACCGTGCAGTTGTTCGGCAACATCATGAAGCGCTTCGGCATCGACACGACCTTCGTTTCCCAGACCGATGTGGCGGCCTGGCGCGCGGCGATGAAGCCGAATACCAGGCTGTTGTTTGCCGAAACACCCTCCAATCCGCTCACGGAAATTTGCGACATCGCCGCACTGAGCCAAGTCGCCAGGCAGGCTGGCGCGTGGCTGGCGGTGGACAACTGCTTCTGTACGCCGATCCTGCAACGCCCACTCGATCTGGGTGCGGACATCGTGATTCATTCCGCCACCAAATACCTGGACGGCCAAGGCCGGGTGCTGGGCGGCGCGGTACTGGGGCGCAAGGAAGTGATTGATCCGGTGTTCGCTTTCCTGCGCACCGCCGGGCCGACCATGAGCGCCTTCAACGCCTGGATATTCCTGAAAGGGATGGAAACACTCAAGCTGAGGATGGATGCGCATTCGCGCAGTGCCCTGGAACTGGCGCTGTGGCTGGAACAGCAGCCGCAGGTGGAGCGCGTCTACTATCCCGGCCTGCCTTCGCACCCGCAGTATGCGCTGGCCAGACAGCAGCAAAAAACCGGCGGCGGCATCGTCTCGTTCGATGTCAAAGGCGGCAAAGATGCTGCCTGGCGGGTGGTGGATGCGACCCGCATGATCTCGATCACCGCCAACCTGGGCGATACCAAAACCACCATTACCCATCCGGCCACCACCACCCATGGCCGCATCACACCCGAGCAGCGCGCTGCGGCGGGAATCGGCGATGGCCTGCTGCGCGTGGCGGTCGGGCTGGAAGCCGTGCCCGACATCCAGAACGATCTTGTCCGTGGCCTGAAATAGCCATGTCCATCTACTCCGAGTTGCGCATCGAACGGATTGTTCAGCCGAACATCCTGGCATGTGCACCGGATACCCCTATTGCCGAGGCAGCGCAGCGCATGAACGAAGCGCGTTGCAGTTCGATTCTGGTAATGGAGGCGGGCAAGGCGGCGGGAATATGGACCGAGCGCGACACGCTGTCCATTGATTTTTCCGACCCCAAAGCGCTTCAGCGCCCGATCTCGGCAGTGATGCGTGCGCCGGTGAAAACCCTGCATTATCAATGTACCCTGGGCGAAGCCGCAATACGTTTCCGCGAACAGGGAGTGCGGCACTTCCTGGTGGTGGACGATGCCGGCGATCACGTCGGCATGGTCACCCAGACCGATGTGGTCAACAACCAGGGCATCGAATATTACGTTCTGCTGCGCGAGGTCAGCACCATCCTGAACTCGGCGCCCATGACGATTCCCGGCACGCTGTCGCTGAACGATGCCGCCCGCAGAATGCACGAGATGCGGCAGGACGCGCTGGTGGTGGTGGGAAAAGACGGCAAGCTGGGTATCCTGACCGAAAGGGATGTACTCCGCTTTATCAGCGGCGACCGGGTGCCCCATGATGGCAGCGTCTGGGATGCCGCAAGCAAGCCGTTGATCACCGTGGCTGCCAACAGCAGTTTGTACCACGCACGCAATACTTTTGCCGAAAAGCACATTCGCCACCTCGGGGTAACCGCCGAAAACGGAGATCTGCTCGGACTTGTCGCCTATTCCGATATTCTGGAGGGTATCGAGTATGCCTATGTGCATGAGTTGCAGAGTGCATTGAGGGAGCGCGAGGAAACCCTGAATCTTTCGAACCGACGCCTGCGCCTGGCGGAGCGGGTGTTCGACACCACCTTCGAAGGCATCATGGTGACCGATGCCAACTCCATAATCGAATTCGTCAATCCGGCTTTTACCAAGATTACCGGCTATGAACTGGACGAAGTGGTGGGAAGGAAGCCGAGCGTCTTGAGCTCAGGCCGGCATGACCAGGCGTTTTACCGGGAAATGCAGGCGGGTCTGGTGGCGAATGGTTGTTGGCAGGGCGAGATATGGAATCGCAGGAAGGGTGGCGAGATTTACCCCGAATGGCTGTCGATGAGCACGGTGAGAGACAAGGAAGGGGAAATCACCAATTACGTTGCGATTTTTTCCGATATCACCGAGCGCAAGGCATCCGAGGAACACGTCCATCATCTGGCCCACCATGACGCGTTGACCAACCTGCCTAACCGCATGCTGTTGCTGGAGCGGCTTGGTCACGCCCTGGTTCACGCGCACCGGAAGGGCTCGCTGGTGGTGGTGATGTTTCTCGATCTCGATCGCTTCAAGATTATCAACGATACCCTTGGCCACGCGGTCGGTGACCAGTTGCTGAAAACCATTGCCGGGCGCCTTTCTGAATGTGTGCGTGAGGACGACACTGTGGCGCGGCTGGGTGGCGATGAGTTCGTTATCATCCTTGAGCATGTCGCCAGCATCCAGAACGTGACGGGCGTGGCGCAAAAGCTGGTGCATGCCCTGGAGCGTCCGGTGGTACTGGATCACCAGGAAATGTTCGTTACCACCAGCATCGGCATCAGCGTTTATCCGTACGATGGCGATAGCGCCGACATCCTGATCAAGCATGCCGACACGGCCATGTATCGAGCCAAGGAGCGTGGCCGCAACAACTATCAGTTTTTTACGGCGGACATGAACGCCCGCGCCTTCGAGCGGCTGACCATGGAGAACAGCCTGCGCCATGCGTTGGAGCGCGACGAATTTCTGCTTTACTACCAGCCGCAGGTAGATGCCAAAACGCGGCGCATCACCGGCATGGAAGCGCTGTTGCGCTGGCAGCATCCCGATTCCGGCCTGGTTTCTCCTGCCCAGTTTATTCCCCTCGCCGAGGAGAATGGCCTGATTGTTCCAATCGGCGAATGGGCGCTGCGGGCTGCCTGCTTCCAGAACAAGGCCTGGCAGGATGCCGGTTTGCCGCGTTTGCATGTGGCGGTGAACCTTTCCGCCCGTCAGTTCAAGCAGCCCGGCCTGGTCAAGATGGTGAACCAGGCGTTGGAGGACAGCGAACTGGAATCGCGTTATCTCGAACTTGAAATCACCGAAAGCATCGCCATGGAGCATGCCGATGGTACCGTCGCCACGCTGCACGAGTTGAAGGCGATGGGAGTGAAAATTTCGATGGATGACTTCGGCACCGGTTATTCATCGCTCAGCTATTTGAGGCGTTTCCCGATCGATACGCTGAAGATAGACCAGTCATTCATCCAAAATCTGGCTCCCGATTCCACGGATGATGCGATTGCGGCGGCAATCACCACCATGGCGCGCAGCATGAAAATGAAAGTGGTGACCGAGGGCGTTGAAACCAAGGAACAAATGAGTTTTCTGCGCAATCATGATCGCGACGGGGTGCAGGGCTTCTATTTCAGCCAGCCATTGCCAGCGGAGGATTTCAGGGTGTTGCTGGAGCGGGATTTGCCGTTTGATTTAGAAGAGTAATACCCTGCGGGCCACCGGCTTTGCAGGGCGTGCCATGCGCACCGTTTGGCGGCTCCGGCACTAAACTCTCTTGTTACTGGCCAGCAGCGCCCATTAGCCTGACATTCTTCTCATAAGCCTCCCGCGTATTTTTTACGCACTCCAGAAACAGCGGCAGCTCTTCCATCAGCAGTGCCTGCGGCCCATCTACCAGCGCCTTGGCGGGAGCGGGGTGGAAATCCACCAGGATCATGTTGGCGCCGGCGATCACGCCCTGCATGGTGGCGTGGAAGATTTCCAGAATGCCGTCCGGGGCGCGGTTGCGGGTGCCGACCGAGTGCGAAGGGTCGATGCACACCGGCATCCGGGTGAGGCGCTTGACCACCGGCACATGGGCGAAATCCACCAGGTTGCGGTGCGGGTCGCCCATATTGGTTTTCATGCCGCGCAGGCCGAACACAACATTGCGGTTGCCTTCCGAGGCCAGGTATTCGGCGGCGTTGAGCGACTCGTCCAGGGTGATGCCGAAGCCGCGCTTCAGCAGCACCGGGAACTCGCGCTGGCGGCCGACGATCTTGAGCAGTTCGAAGTTCTGGGTGTTGCGCGTGCCGATTTGCAGCATTACGCCGGTCGGGTTGCCGGTCTGTTTCAGCGCCTCGCAGATTTCCTCGACATGGGATTCGTGAGTGATTTCCATGGCGATGACCTTGATGCCGTATTTCCCCGCCAGTTCGAATACCCAGGGCAGGCAGTCCTTGCCGTGGCCCTGAAAGGCATAGGGGCTGGTGCGCGGCTTGTAGGCGCCCATCCGGGTGCAAATCTGGCCTTGTTCCTTGAGTGCCTGCATCATCAGCTCGACATGCTCGGGTGTATCCACCGCGCACAGGCCGGCGAAGACGTTGAGGTTGTCCTGGCCGAAACGCACGCCGTTGTAATCGAAGTGGGTCGGGCGATGGTCGTCCTTGTGTCGCCCCAGTACCCGGTATTCCTCGGAAACGCGTACCGCGCGCTCGACGCCGGGCAGGCTTTCCATGTTTTCGAGCGATAGCGAGGCGGTATCGCCGATCAGGTAGATTTCCGTCAGGGTTTGCTGTACGCCTTTTTCCTGGTGGATGCGGGCCTTGATCCTGGGAAGCTGCGCCAGATGGTCTAGCAGATGGCGGTAATCAGGGCTGTCTGGCTGGGTGCCGGGAGAGAGGATCAGGATCATGGCGGACAGTGCGGAATGAAAAAATCATTGTACTGTTCCGGTGGTTTGGCCGCAATTCGGGAGGCTACGCTAAAGAAAAATAGTTCGCATACCGTAATTACTTTTGGAATAATGAGTTGCGCTATTTACTTAATATAATATATATTAATATTGTGTAACTGTATTGAATACTCTGGAGACTGCCATGCTGAAATATGATTTTTCATTGAAGACACGGGATGGGCAAAAAGTCGAGCACATTCTAATCGCCGGAAAAGACCAGCAAGATGCCGAGCGAAAGCTTAACCAGATGTATCGCAACTGCGAGGTGATGCGCTGCGAGTCGAAGTGTACTGCGGAAAAACGCAGTCCGGCGATGTACATCGAGGATATTCTGAATTTGATCACCAAGTAATGCGGGTCAAGCTCTCACAAGGTATTGTCCAGCAGTTCTTCCAGTAAAGTTTCATAGTCGCTCGCGCCGCGGCTGTTTGGCGCATGCTCAAATACGGTCTGGTTGAGGCTGGGGCTTACCGCCAGGCTGACGTTTTCTGCGATGCGTGTGCGGCAAACATCGTTTCCAAATCTTTCCTCGGTCATGTGTAGTACATCCCACGCCATACGGCGGCGGGTATCAAAGCGGGTCAGCAGGTAGCGGCGCTCGACGCGGCGCTTGAGTACCTGCTCCAGCGCTTTCAGGGTTTTTTCGATCTGGATGGCGCCCTTGAAGGAAAGGTAATCTGCCGAAATCGGCACGATCAGGCAATCACAGGCGAATATCGCGTTCAGCGTCAGCACGCCGATCAGGGGCGAGCAGTCGATCACCACATGGGCATCGCCGCTCCCCCAATTTTCGGCCTGCAAAGCGGTGTTGAGCCGATTGACGATGTTGTAGCCTTTGCCGTACAGCGTATCTACCTTGGATAGCTCGGCATGCGACGGGATGATGTTGATGCCGCAGGCCGATTCACAGACCAGTTCATGCAATGGACGGCTGTGCTGGAACAGGCCGAATACGGTGTCGTCGCTAGACTTGACGGTGATACCGCCGATGCCGCTCAATTGTGCCTGCGGGTCGAGGTCGATGCCATACGTCTCGCGCCCGCTGCGACCCATTGCGGCAGCAAGATTAAGTGCGGTGGTGGTTTTCCCCACCCCGCCCTTTTGATTGAAGATTGCGATAATGGCCATATCGGTTATTGATTCTAACCGAAATTAATTTTCGATGCGAATGGCGCGGCAGCCGCCTGCATCGCAGTGCAGATAACTGCCATCGTTATCCCAGCTATCCAGCACCCAGCGTTCGCAGTCGTGCCCGTCGATCTGGTGCAGGTGACGGGCGGGGCGGTGAGTGTGGCCGTGAATCAGGCGGGGGTAGCCGTATTCGCGCAGGACGACGGCAACCGTATCTGGATTTACATCCATTGCTGATTGTGACTTCAGCGGTTTGTCGGCTTCACTGCGCTGACGTAGTGCCTCTATTTCGGCTTTTCGCTCCGTCAGGGGGCGGGCCAGAAAATCCGCTTGCCACGACGGTTTCCGGACTTTGGCACGGAAGGCCAGGTAGGCGATGTCGCCGCTGCACAGGGTGTCGCCGTGTGTCAGCAGCGTCGGCGTGCCATAAAGGTCAATCAGGGCCGGGTCGGAGATGATCCGGGCTTGGGCTGCTCGGGCGAAGCCATCGGCCATGAGAAAGTCGCGGTTGCCATGCATGATGAAAACCGCCGTGCCGCTTTGACTCAACTCCGCCAGAGCGCTGGCGATTCCGGCGTGGTGGAGGTCGGCCAAATCATCGTCGCCTGCCCAGTATTCGAACAGGTCGCCGAGAATGTACAGCGCATCGGCCAGAGATGCGATGTGGCGTACGAAGTTCTGAAATATTTGGGTGGTCTGCGGGCGTTTCGCGCAAAGATGAAGGTCGGCGATGAACAGAGTGTGGGGCATGGCAGGGGCTACTGGTCAGTCACGCTGAAACAAAGAGATGCCCCCCTTTGAAAAAGGGGGGTAGGGGGGATTTAAAAGCGCGGCGAATAACCGCTACCGTTAAATCCCCCTCAATCCCCCTTTTACAAAGGGGGAGGTAGCAGGCTCGTGCCGCATCCACCTGTTTTACCATGACTAACTATTAGAGACCAAAAGGGACGGCAAGCCCCGGCCTCTCGCCTCCGGTTTGAAGTCAGCAGACTGTTGCGCTTTCAATGACGACATCCTCGAGAGGCACGTCCTGGTAGCCGGCCTGGTTGCCGGTTTTGGCCTTGCCGATACGATCCACCACTTCCTTGCCATCGGTCACCTTGCCAAATACGCAATAGCCGAATCCTTGCGGGGTTGGCGCAGTGTAGTCGAGGAAGCCGTTGTTTGCCGTGTTGATGAAGAACTGGCTGGAAGCCGAGTGGGGATCTGGCGTGCGCGCCATGGCGATAGTGTAGATTCCGTTTTTCAGGCCATTGGCGGCTTCATTCTCGATTTGTGCCATGGTTTCTTTCTGGATCAGGTCGGGCATGAAGCCGCCGCCCTGAATCATGAAACCGTCGATCACGCGGTGGAAGATCGTGCCGTCGTAGAAGCCTTTTTCCACATATTTAAGAAAGTTTTCAGCAGTCTTGGGTGCTTTTTCGGCGTCCAGCTCAATGGTGATGTCGCCGAAATTGGTGTGAAGCTTAACCATGGATTTTTTCCTTTTTGCGCTTTTGGGTTTTCTTGGTGGTCTTGATGATCTTGGTGGGCGCATCCGCTGCTGCCAGCGAGGGTTCTTCGGCGGCCATTGCCATTTCCTCGATGATCACCGGCTGGGCCGGGACATCGGAAGGGAACGGGCCGCCGGCGCCGGTGGGCAGGGCGGCAATTTTCTTCGCTACATCCATGCCCTTGATCACCTTGCCGAATACGCAGTATCCATAATAGTCGGGAAGCGGGCGATGGAAGTTGAGGAACTTGTTGTCATCGAGGTTGATGAAAAACTGCGAGGTGGCTGAATCGGGGTCATAAGTGCGCGCCATGGCGAGCATGCCGCGTTCGTTCCTGAGACCGTTGGCGGCTTCGTTGGGAATCGGGGCGAGCGTGGGCTTGTACTGGAAATCCGGAGTAAAACCGCCGCCCTGGATGATGAATTTATCGATACTTCGATGAAAGACAGTGCCGTTGTAGTAGTTGTTATTCACGTATTGCAGGAAGTTGGCGACGGTTTTAGGCGCCTTGTCGGGGTAGAGTTCAAATACCACCTCTCCCAGGTTGGTGCGCATTTTTACTTGCGGGTTGGTAGCGAATGCGCCAGTGCAGAGAAACAGGCTAACGATCAGAAGTGTCAGGCGGATTTTCATGCGGCCCCCTCGTAAATGATTTTCCATTCGTGGTTTTCGAGCTTCCAGTACTGGCGCTTGCGCATCTGGTTCTTCAGATTGTTGCTATTGTAATCCTGGGTGAATGTTACCACCATCAGGTTTTCATAGCCCGGATAACCAAAAATGCTGATGTCCGACAGCTTGACCTTGATCCAGGATTTGCCTGCATTGACCGAGCGTTTCTGGCTGTCCCATGAAGCATAATTTTGCTCTAGCGCTTTGAAGTTTTTGGAATAATGCCGCAAATATTTATTTGAATCAATGCTTTCCCAATCCTTGCGCCAGTTTTCAATCTGACCGCCGAGATCGTTGCGCTGTGCAAGCAGTTCCTTGGGATCGACCCATTCCACCCGCTCGCTGATGACCACCGGTGTCAGTCCAATCTGGAGATTTTTGCCGAGTTTGTCCAGGTCGGGATTGGACAATACGACGCAACCGCTGCTGGCGCGGGGCGGGCGGCTGTAAGTATCGCTCGGCACTCCGTGCAGCCAGATACCGTGGCCGTTTTTGCCGTGTTGCCTATCCCATTCGTTAGGATAGCTGATAGGGAAAGCGCCGTTGCCATAAAAGGCGGAAATCTGGGATTTTGACAGGCTGGAAGTGATGAAATAGACCCCCAGCGGCGTTTTCAGATCCCCTTCCTTGATCTTTTCCGCACCGGCCTTGCCGACGCTGATGTAGTAGTCGGCCATATAACGCGGCGTGCCGTTATCATTCTGGAACAGATAAAGACGGGATTTTTCGGTATCTACCACCACGGCGTGGTGCTGCTCCGGTTGCAATTGCACCAGATATTTAGGTACGCGGTTGGCGGGCAATTGCTCCAGATGGCGCCGTAGCCGGGCACGAGCCTCTTCGCGCAGGTCGGACATTTGCTGCGGGGAGGCACCGGCGACATTGCCGATGTTGCTGAGCGGGTATGCCCGCGCCATGAGTAGATCGCCCCGGATCAGGTGAGCCAGCTTGAAATTGGGGTAGCTCCTGAGCAAGGCATCGATATCTTTCAGGGCCAGGTCCAGGCGGCTCTCCCGGATTTCCAGCAGGCTTTTGACCAGCATGGATTCAATGTCGCCCTGTGCCGGGCTCTGGGCTTCGCGCTTTTGTACCGGCGGTTTGCTGCCCATTGCCATTGCGCGTGGCGACAGCAAGACAACGAAAATGGCGCACAGCAGCGCGCAAGCCAGGCCGGAGCGTTCTCGGGTTTTTGTGGAGGGAGATGCGAAAGGTGCCGCCGGGGTTAGCCTTGTCATGCCGAACAAATTGTGTTTTTCCGTAGCCCGCAATTCTGAGAAAGCAACTATCGGCCGATCCGTTCTTGCTGGATCAGCCATTTATCGCCAGTCTTGACCAGGACAACGGTTTTTTGGGTGGAGGTCGACAGGGCGTCGGATTTATAGGCCTGCCTGAATGTGACGCTGACATGGCCGGTATCTATCAGGCTGACACGTGGCGATTCGATACTGACATGAATGGACTTTGGCTTGCCGATGCGCTCCTTGCGGGATTTTTCCCAAGCGGTGCGGTTTTCGCCGCCGGGCGTCTTGAAATCCCTGGCATAGTAGGCGAGATAAGCGCCCACATTCTTGCCGGACCAGGCCTTGGCCCAACCGTGCAAGGTTTTCAGCACTGCGGCCTGGGTATCGGATTTGCTGCCCTGCTCGGTGGGGGCTGGAGCAGATTTGGCCTCAGGCGCGGGTTTGGCTTCGGGTGTCGGTTTGACTTCTTTGATTTCAGGTGCAGGTTTGGCTTCAGGCACGGGTTTGGATGTGACTGGCGCTGGCACAGGAACCGGTTTGGTTGGTTCTGCCCCGGATGAAGATGGCGCCGGTACCGGTGCCCGGTTCGCCTTGCTGGTGACGGAGAACAGTTCCTTCACCAGCGCCAGCTTGGTTTGTGCGGTGGCATTGCTCTTGTCCAGTTGCAGCGCCTTATCATAGGCCTGGCTGGCCATTTTGGCGTAGATGTCGCCCAGGTTCTCGTGCGCGGTGGCATAGCTGGGGTGAGTGCTGATCGCCATTTCCAGGGCGTGCCTGGCTTTGTCGTACTGGCCTTGGGACGCGTACAGCACCGCCAGGTTGTTATAAGGTTCGGGCAGTTCCGGGTATTCCTCGGTGAGCTTGGTGAAGACCTGGATCGCCTCTGCATTTTTTCCCAGCTCAGCCAGGATTAAACCCTTGAGGAAGCGTCCTTGGGCGATTTTCGGCCCTTGGGCGTCCTTGGGGCGGCTGGTGAGAAAACTTTCAAGGCGTTCCAGTGCCTTGCCGTTCTGCCCTTGTTTGTAAAGTTTGTTGATTTCCTGCAACTCATCGGCATACACGGGCTGTGCGACAGCCATGAACATGGTGCAAGACAGGATGGTCAGGGTCGCGGCAATGCGGAAACGGCTCATTGGTAGTATACTTTTCGCTGTTTACAGACAAGCCGAATTCTAACAAGAAGCGCCCTTTTCACCAAACTCTTTGCTTTAATTACTTTCAGACAGCCCAACTTATGAGCAGCAGCGATAACGCCCCCGTTCCCCATTTCATCCGCAACATTATCGAAAGCGATCTTGCCGGCGGCAAGCACAAGGCCATTGTCACCCGCTTTCCGCCTGAGCCGAACGGCTATCTGCACGTCGGCCACGCCAAGTCGATTTGCCTGAATTTTGGCCTGGCGCTGGATTATCACGGCAAATGCAATTTGCGCTTCGATGACACCAACCCGGAGAAAGAAAGCGAGGAATACGCCCAGTCCATTCAGGATGACGTGCGCTGGCTGGGGTTCCAGTGGGACGGCGAAGTGCGCTGGGCATCGGATTATTTCGAGGCGCTTTACGATTATGCGGTCGAGTTGATTCGGCAGGGCAAGGCTTACGTGGATGAGCTCAGCGCCGAAGAGATGCGCGAGTACCGCGGCACGCTCACCGCGCCGGGCAAAAACAGCCCTCACCGCGACCGTGTCGTGGCGGAGAACCTCGACCTGTTTGCCCGGATGCGCACAGGCGAGTTTGCTGACGGCAGCAAGGTGCTGCGCGCCAAGATCGACATGGCCTCGCCCAATATCAATCTGCGCGACCCGGTGATCTACCGCATCAAGCGTTCCCACCATATTCGCACTGGCGACAAGTGGTGCATTTACCCGATGTACGACTACACCCATTGCATTTCCGACGCGCTGGAAAACATCACTCATTCCCTGTGTACGCTCGAGTTCGAAGATCACCGCCCGCTTTACGACTGGGTGCTGGATCAGCTTTCCGTGCCGTGTCACCCGCAGCAGATCGAATTCTCCCGGCTGGAACTGCAATACACCCTCACCAGCAAGCGCAAGCTCAACCAGCTCGTGACGGAAAAGCGGGTGGCGGGCTGGGACGATCCGCGCATGCCGACTATTACCGGTATGCGCCGGCGCGGCTACACCCCTGAGGGCATTCGCGAATTTGCTCGACGCATCGGCATTTCCAAGAGCGACAACGTGGTCGATATGAGCGTACTCGAAGGCTGCATCCGCGAGGATATGGAAGTGCGCGTGCCGCGCGTGATGGCGGTGGTCAGGCCGCTCAAGCTGGTGATCAGCAACTTTGCCGAAGGCGAAACCCAGTCGCGCGAGGCCGGCTTTCATCCCAACCATCCCGAATTCGGCAGCCGGCTGGTGCCGTTCTCGAAAGAGATATGGATCGAAGCCGACGATTTCGCCGAAACCCCGCCGCCCGGCTGGCAGCGCCTGGTACCGGGCGGCGAAGTGCGCCTGCGCTACAGCTACGTAATCAAATGCGACGAAGTCATCAAGGATGCGGCGGGCAACGTGATTGAACTGCGCTGCTCCATCGACCCCAACACCCTCGGAAAAAATCCCGAAGGCCGCAAGGTCAAGGGCGTGATCCACTGGGTTTCCGTCGAACACGCGCTGCCGGTGGAAATCCACCTGTACGACCGCCTGTTCACCGTAGCCGAGCCGGACGCGGACAAGGAACGCGACTTCCGCGAATTCATCAACCCCCACTCGCTGGAGGTGGTGTCGGGCTGGGTCGAGCCTGCCGTGCGCGATGTGCCGCCTGAAACCCGTTACCAGTTCGAACGGCTGGGTTATTTCTGCGCCGACCGCAAGGAACATCAGCCGGGCAAAAAGCTGGTGTTCAATCGCACGGTGACGCTCAAGGATTCCTGGACGAAAGAACAGGGCTGATTTTTTACCGCAGAGGCGCGGAGGTGCTGAGAAAATCCAATAGCTGGAATCTCTGCGTCTCCGCGCCTCTGCGGTTAGAAGGTGTACTACGATGCTGAAAATCTACAATTCCCTTTCCCGCTCCAAGCAGGATTTCGTCCCAATCGAACCCGGCAAAGTGCGCATGTATGTGTGCGGCATGACGGTGTACGACTACTGCCATCTGGGCCACGCCCGCGTGCTGGTGGTGTTTGACATGATTCAGCGCTGGCTCAAGGCCGATGGCTACGATGTGACTTACGTGCGCAACATCACCGACATCGACGACAAGATCATCAAACGCGCCGCAGAGAACCACGAGGCCATTGATGTGCTGACCGGTCGCTTCATCGCGGCGATGGATGAGGATGCGGCGAAACTCGGGGTGGAAAAGCCCACTTACGAGCCGCGCGCCACCCAGTTCGTGCCGGGCATGGTCGCGATGATCCAGGCGCTGATGGACAACGGGCTGGCCTATGTGGCGAAGAGCGGCGACGTGTGCTATTCGGTGCACAAATTCCCCGGCTACGGCAAGCTCTCCGGCAAGTCGCTCGACGATCTGCGTGCCGGTGAACGAGTGGAAGTCGCGGTCGGCAAGGATGACCCGCTCGATTTCGTGCTGTGGAAATCGGCCAAGCCCGATGAACCGCAGTGGGATTCGCCGTGGGGTTCGGGTCGTCCGGGCTGGCATATTGAATGCTCGGTGATGAGCGATGCGTTGCTCGGCGATCATTTTGACATCCATGGCGGCGGCGCGGATTTGCAGTTTCCCCACCACGAGAATGAGATCGCCCAGTCCGAGGGCGCGCACGGCCACCAGCACGTCAACTATTGGATACACAACGGTTTCGTGCGGGTCGACAACGAAAAGATGTCGAAGTCGCTGGGTAATTTTTTCACCATCCGCGAAGTGTTTGATAAGAAATTTGCAGATGACAAAATAAAAGGTGCAGAAATTATCCGTTTCTTCATCCTGCGCGCCCACTACCGCAGCCCGCTGAACTATTCCGACCAGCATCTGGATGACGCCAAGGGCGCGCTGACGCGGCTTTACACCGCGCTGAAGAATGTGCCGCCGGACGAAGTCACTGTCGACTGGCATGATCCCTACGCCGCCGCCTTCAAGGCGGCGATGGAGGACGATTTCAATACCGCCGAAGCGGTCGCCGTGTTGTTCGACTTGGCGGGCGAGGTCAACAAATCTCGCGACGCGCGCCTGGCCGGATTGCTTCGGTCATTGGGCGCGACCTTGGGTCTGTTGCAGCGCGATCCAGACGAATTCTTTCAGGGAACAATGGCTGGCTGGGGTACTTTAGCCGAGGGTTCCTCTTTAAAGCCAAATGTAGACATTGAGCGACTTATTGAAAAGCGCATGGTAGCGAAAAACGCAAAAAATTACGCCGAGGCCGATCGCATCCGCAAGGAGCTGCTGGATGTCGGCATCGTGCTGGAAGACACCGCGCAGGGTACGGTGTGGCGGCGCAACTAGCCGAATAAAAAAGGGAGGCATCGCCTCCCTTTTTTATTGCCTGTCATTCACAAGGCTATTGCCCGAAAAACTGGCGTACCTTATCCATCCAGGATTTCGCGCGTGGGTTGTGGGTCGCTTCGTGGCCCCAGCTCAATGCCTCGAGTTCCTTGAATAGTTCCTTCTGGCGCTCGGTCAGGTTGACCGGGGTCTCAAGCACCATATGGCAGAGCAGATCGCCGTGCGTGCTGCTGCGCACGCCCTTGATGCCCTTGCCGCGCAGGCGGAACACCTTGCCGGACTGGGTTTCCGCCGGGATTTTTATTTTGGCGTGACCGTCCAGCGTCGGAATTTCGATTTCGCCGCCCAGTGCGGCGGTGGTGAAGCTGATCGGCATTTCGCAGTGCAGGTCGTTGTGGTCGCGCTGGAAAACGGAGTGGGCCTTGATCTGGATCACCACGTAGAGGTCGCCCGGCGGCCCGCCGTTGACGCCAGCCTCGCCTTCGCCCGACAGCCGGATGCGATCGCCCTCGTCGACGCCGGAAGGGATTTTTACCGCCAGGGTCTTGTACTGCTTGACCCGGCCACTGCCCTGGCAGGTGGGGCAGGGGTTGGCGATGACCTTGCCGCTGCCGTGGCACTTGGGGCAGGCCTGCTGGATCGAGAAAAAGCCCTGCTGCATCCGCACCTGGCCGTGGCCCGCGCAAGTAGGGCAGGTTTCCGGCTTGGTACCGGCTTTGGCGCCCGAGCCGTGGCAAGTGTCACATGCCGCCATGGTGGGAATGCGGATCTTGGTTTCGGTGCCGCGGGCAGCTTCTTCCAGCGAGATTTCCAGGTTGTAGCGCAGGTCGGCGCCGCGGTAGACGTTGGAGCGCCCGCCGCCGCGCCCACCGGCACCGCCGAAAATATCGCCGAAAATATCGCCGAAGGCGTCCGCGAAACCGCCCATGCCAGCACCGCCGCCCATGCCGGCCTGCGGGTCAACCCCGGCGTGGCCGTACTGGTCGTAAGCCGCACGTTTCTGTGGGTCGGACAGCGCCTCGTAAGCTTCCTTGGCTTCCTTGAAATGCTCTTCCGCTTTGGGATTATCCGGATTGCGATCCGGATGAAACTTCATGGCGAGCTTGCGGTAAGCCTTCTTGATCTCGTCATCGTTGGCATCTTTGTTGACGCCGAGAATTTCGTAAAAGTCGCGTTTTGACATAATTACCAATCTTTACCGCAGAGGACGCGGAGGACGCGGAGAAATGCCAGGCATGAATCTGGCGCTTTTCCTCTGCGTCCTCCGCGTCCTCTGCGGTTAATGGGTTTTACTTCTTCTCAGTTTTGACTTCCTCAAACTCGGCATCCACCACGTTGTCGTCCGCCTCTTTATTGCCCGGTTCAGCGCCGCCCGCTTCCGGTGGTGCCTGATCGGCGTACATTTTTTCCGCCAGCTTGTGGGAGGCGTCGGCCAGTGCCTTGGTCTTGGCTTCGATGGTGTCCTTGTCGTTGCCTTTGAGGGCTTCCTCGGCATCTTTCAGCGCGGCCTCGATCCTGGCTTTTTCGTCGGCGTCGATCTTGTCGCCATAGTCGGTCAGCGATTTTTTCACCGAATGTACCATGGCGTCGCACTGGTTGCGGGC
Source organism: Sulfuricella sp. (assembly GCA_028713975.1). Taxonomy (GTDB): domain Bacteria; phylum Pseudomonadota; class Gammaproteobacteria; order Burkholderiales; family Sulfuricellaceae; genus Sulfuricella. Next base: position 55,211 of record JAQTNE010000001.1, on the reverse strand, counting down.
GTTGACCAGTTCCAGCGTCTTGCGGTCTTCCTCGGCGTGGGTCGCCGCGTCCTGCTCCATGCGGCGGATTTCTTCCTCGGACAGACCGGAGCTGGCCTGGATCTTGATCTTGTTCTCCTTGCCGGTGGCCTTATCCTTGGCGGAAACGTGCAAGATGCCGTTGGCGTCGATGTCGAAGGTGACCTCAATCTGCGGCATACCGCGCGACGCAGGCGGGATGTCGGACAGGTTGAACTGGCCCAGGCTCTTGTTGCCGGCAGCCACTTCGCGTTCGCCCTGCAGCACGTGGATGGTCACCGCGTTCTGGTTGTCCTCGGCGGTGGAGAACACCTGCGACGCCTTGGTCGGGATGGTGGTGTTCTTCTGGATCAGCTTGGTCATCACGCCGCCCATGGTTTCGATGCCGAGAGACAATGGCGTCACGTCGAGCAGCAGCACGTCCTTCACTTCGCCTTGCAGCACGCCGCCCTGAATGGCGGCGCCGACGGCAACGGCTTCGTCGGGGTTGACGTCCTTGCGCGGCTCTTTGCCGAAAATTTCCTTGACCTTCTCCTGTACCTTGGGCATGCGGGACTGGCCGCCGACCAGGATCACGTCGGCAATGTCGTCGAGCTTGACGCCGGCATCCTTGATCGCCATGCGGCAGGGCGCAACGGTGCGCTCGATCAGGTCTTCGACCAGACTCTCGAACTTGCTGCGGGTGATTTTGACCGCAAGGTGCTTCGGCCCGGTGGCGTCGGCGGTGATGTAAGGCAGGTTGACCTCGGTCTGCTGGCCGGAAGACAGCTCGATCTTGGCCTTTTCGGCGGCGTCTTTCAGACGTTGCAGGGCGAGCACGTCATTCTTCAGATCGACGCCGCTGTCTTTCTTGAATTCATCCACCAGGTAGTCCATCAGGCGCTGGTCGAAGTCTTCGCCGCCGAGGAAGGTGTCGCCGTTGGTGGACAGCACCTCGAACTGGTGTTCGCCCTCGATCTCGGCGATCTCGATGATGGAAACGTCGAAGGTGCCCCCGCCCAGGTCGAATACCGCGACCTTGCGGTCACCTTCTTTCTTGTCCATGCCGAAGGCCAGCGCGGCCGCGGTCGGCTCGTTGATGATGCGTTTCACTTCCAGACCGGCAATGCGACCCGCGTCTTTGGTGGCTTGGCGCTGGCTGTCGTTGAAGTAGGCCGGCACGGTGATCACCGCTTCGGTGACTTCTTCGCCGAGGTAGTCTTCGGCGGTCTTCTTCATTTTGCGCAGCACTTCTGCGGAAACCTGCGGCGGCGCCATTTTCTTGTCGCGCACTTGTACCCAGGCATCGCCGTTGTCGGCCTTGAGAATACAGAAGGGCATCAGGCCGATGTCTTTTTGCACTTCTTTTTCCTCGAAACGGCGGCCAATCAGGCGTTTCACCGCGTACAAGGTGTTTTTCGGGTTGGTGACGGCCTGGCGCTTGGCCGGTGCGCCGCACAGGATTTCGCCGTCTTCGGCGTAGGCGACGATGGACGGCGTGGTGCGCGCGCCTTCGGAGTTTTCGATGACCTTGGACTGGCCGTTTTCCATGACGGCCACGCACGAGTTGGTGGTACCCAAGTCAATGCCGATGATTTTTCCCATAATAATTCCTTTAAATTAACAAATTTCCGATGATTAACTTAACCCTGACGAGTAGATGGGGTTGGCCCGGGTATTTTCAAGCCTCTTTGGGCTTGGCTACCATCACCAAGGCTGGCCGCAGCACCCGGTCATGCAGCAGATAACCTTTTTGCAGAACGCTGACTACGGTGTTGGGGGCGGCATCGGCCTCGACCATGCTCATCGCCTGGTGTTTGTGCGGGTCGAATTTTTCACCCACCGGGTGGATTTCGTTGAGGTTGAATTTTTCGAACACCGAGATGAGTTGTTTGAGGGTCAGCTCGACGCCGCTTTTCATGCTGGCAAGATCGGCTGTTTCCACTTTGAGGGCGGCTTCGAGGCTGTCCTTGACGGCCAGCAGTTCGGAGGAGAAGCCTTCGACGGCGAATTTATGGGCCTTGGCAATGTCTTCCTGCGCGCGCTTGCGGGTGTTGTCCGCGTCGGCCTTGGCGCGCAGCCATGCGTCATGGTGCTCCTGTGCGGCCAGTTCGGCCTGCTTGAGCATCTCCTCCAGGCTGGGCATGACTTCGCTTGTGGTTGACGCTTCATCCAGCTTTTCGAGGAATTCTTCCTGCTCGAGTTTGTTTTCTTGATCTTCGGGTTGCATTGCGTCCTCCTGATGTCAATGCAACGGTATGTGGGGTGTGGTCTGTTTATTTCAAGAGGGGGGTGACGATATTTTTGAAGGGCGCGGAGTACCCTTGCCCGCCGCGACAGATAGGGCGTCCGGCGAAAGGCTGCTCCTGCGGAATTACACTGTCAGATCGACCTGCTGCACCGTGCCAACACCGCCGTTCTCGCCGAGGTAGACCCCGGTGGATTTGATCTGTCCATCCAACTGGTTCTGGCTATTCTTGAGGTCGAATGACGTGCTGACATTGCCGAGGTAGATCGCGCCGACTTGTTTCTGGGCCAGCGTGCTCAAGGTGTCCTTACCATCGGCGTCCTTGGTCCAGACGCGCAGTTTCTGGTAAACCGCGTCGTTCTCGTCGATCCAGCCATTCTTGTCCTCATCATAAGCCGACAGTTCCTGAAAACCGTTGCCGCTGGCGGGGCCGAACAGTTCGCTGCCGTTATTGATTTTGCCGTCGCCGTTCTTGTCGAGGGCGAGAAAGCCGCTGCCGGGAGCGACAAAGGAGATATTGTCGTTCTTGCCGTCTGCATCGAGGTCGAAGCTGAACTTGGTGCTGGTGAGCTGCGCCGCGGTACCGGAAAAATTGATCACCAGCGGGTCTTTCTTTTTCGCGTCGCCCAGGCGCAGGCTGATATCGGTTTGTTCAAAGTGTTCGCGGTTCATGGAAAGGTTCAGGTCGAACTTTATTTCCTTGCCGTCTGTGGTTGTGACTACGCCCGTGGCGGAGAAAGCGGTCTGTTCGGCTTCATAGTGGGTTTCGTGGCGGTCGTATTCGACGCCGAACCCGGCCTGCTCGGGTTGCTCCGGCGCCTGCGCCTGTGCCGCCTTGTTCGGGTCGGAAATGTTCTGGACGGACGGGGCGGGCTGGACATCCTCAACTTTAACCAGTTTGATCTTCTGCCCGGTGAGCGCTTCCACCATCAGTTTGATCAACATGAAGCGTGGGTCTTTTTCCAGTTCCTTTTCGGGATCGATTTCGGCTGTTTTTTTGGATGAATCGGCCTGTGCCGCTGCCTGGCCTTCTTTCGACAGGTTGACCATATCAGCTTTCAACCGGCTGTCCACGCCAGCCGCGCGAGTGGTGTTTTGTTCGCTGTTGTGGCCCTCAAAATCCGGACGCTTATTTCCGATCCACATTTTGAGCGATTCCTGCACCGTATGCTGCTCGATGGAAGCATGCTGGCTGGTCAGCAGAATGTTCGAGCTTGCGATTTTCATGATGGGTTCCGTCCCGGCGAATAAGTTCTACATTAGATGTATCGGTAATTCGGGGCGAAACTTGATGGTCAGAGCCATAAAAATTTTTATGGCTCTATGAGGATGCCGCAGGGGTATCTATAAAAATTTTAAGAGATTGCTGCTTGATATTGAATATTTTAATTCCTTGCGCCCATCGCCAGCGCGCGGGTACGTGAAGCGGCGCTGGCATCTTCCTGTCCGGTGTGCCAGCCCTGTAGATGTTCGGCAACAATGGTGCGCAATGCCATTATCCAGTCCTGCCGCTCGTTGAGGCAGGGGATGTAATGATATTCTCCGCCGCCTGCGCCGAGGAAGGTGGCTTTGCCTTCCATGGCAATCTCCTCCAGCGTTTCCAGGCAGTCGCCGACGAAGCCGGGACAGATTACGTCCACGCGCTTTGTACCCTGTTTGCCGAGGTCTTCCAGAGTCGCGGTAGTGTAAGGCTTGACCCATTCGGCGCGGCCAAAGCGCGATTGGAAGGTGATCTGGTACTGTTGCGCCGAGAGTCCCAGCGCTTCTGCCAGCAGCCGGCCGGTTTTCTGGCATTCGCAGTGGTAGGGGTCGCCTTTGTCCAGGGTGTAACGGGGGACGCCGTGAAAACTCATGATGAGTTTGTCAGGATGACCGTTCTGCATCCAGTAGTCGCGCACGCTTTGCGCCAATGCCGCGATGTAGGCCGGATGGTCGTGAAAATGCCGGATGGTGCGGATTTCCGGCATGTTGCGCATTCTCCGTAACGCCTTGAACACTGCGTCCATGGCCGAGGCGGTGGAGCTGGCGGCATACTGCGGGTAAAGCGGCACGATCAGGATGCGGTCGCAGTTCTGCTGCCTGAGTTTTTCCAGTCCGGCTGCAATCGAAGGGTTGCCGTAGCACATGGCGAATTCCACCAAGGGTTTATCCTCTCCCCCGTCTTTTGGGGGAGAGCACGATTGCCCCCTCTCCCCATGGGAGAGGGTTGGGGAGAGGGCTGCCGGGGCGGATGAGCCGAGCGATTCGCCGAGATAACCCCGCAACAGCTTGGCCTGCTTTTGGGTGTGGACGAGCAGTGGCGAACCTTCCGCTGTCCAGATCAGGGCGTATTTTTCCGCCGATTTTTTTGGCCGGGTGTTGAGGATAACGCCGTTCAGGATCAGCCACCACAATGCGCGGGGAATTTCCACCACGCGCGGGTCGCCGAGAAATTCCTTTAGATAAGCTCTTACTGCGGCGGCAGTGGGCGCGTCCGGCGTGCCGAGGTTGATCAGGAGAATGCCGGTTTTTGCGGCGGTGCCGTGGCGGTAAAGGGGTTCGGGGAGATAGGATGGCATGGAGATCAACCGCCGGTAAGCGCCGGTAAACGCCGATAAAAATTTACAGGGTAATCTGCGTGCATCGGCGTTTAATGATAGGACAGCGCGCTGGAAAGCAGCTTGGCGGTCACGTCCACGATCGGAATGACACGTTCGTAGGCCATCCTGGTTGGGCCGATTACGCCGACAGTGCCGACGACCTGGCCGTCCACTTCATAGGGCGCGGTGACCATGCTGTATTCGTCGAGTGGCATGCGGCCCGATTCGCCGCCGATGAAAATCTGCACGCCCTGGGCTTGCTGGCTGATGTCCAGAAGCTGCAGCAGGGTGGTTTTCTGATCGAAGGCGTCGAACAGCCTGCGCAGCGATGCCATGTTGGAAGACAGGTCCTGCACATGCAGCAGCTTGCGCTCGCCGGACAGTACGTAGCTGTCGGCGACGTCTCCCATTGCTTCGCTGCCTGCTTCCAGCGCCACGGCCATCAGCGAGGTCATGTCGCGGTGCAATTGCTTCAGTTCGACCTGCATTTTGCCGCGTACTTCTTCCAGGGTGCAGCCGGCATAGTGCTGGTTGATGAAATTAGCCGCCTGGGTCAGTTCCGACGCGGTGTAGGATTTCTCGCTGACGATGATACGGTTCTGCACATTGTCGTCGGTGGTGACCAGGATCAGCAAAATGCGCTTGTCGGAGAGGCTGACGAACTCGATATGCCGGAAGGCGATGCTGCGGCGTTTTGGCGACATGACGATGCCGGCGAACTGGGTCAGGTCGGACAGCAGTTGCGAGGCGGATGCGATCAGTTTTTGCGGGTCGCTGGGATGGAGCTGGTTTTCCAGTTGGTGCACTTCGATGGCGCCCAGCGGTTGCACCGTCAGCAGGGAATCCACAAAGAAACGGTAGCCGAGCGGCGTGGGGATGCGACCGGCGGAGGTGTGCGGGCTGATAATGTAGCCCATCTCTTCCAGGTCGGCCATGATGTTGCGGATGGTGGCCGCACTCAGATCCAGCCCGGAAAATTTTGACAGGGTGCGGGAACCGATTGGCTGGCCTTCGCTGATGTAGCGTTCCACCAGGGTTTTGAGCAGGATTTGCGCGCGTTTGTCTATCATGGATTTAACTGTGTATTTTACGATATGCGCTTTGATTGATAGTACCACCAAAAGTTTAATTATGGTCTAATTCGCGGCATGAGTCAGCTCTTCAAAACCGTTGCCCTGATTGGCAAATACAATAGCCCGGAGATCGGCGATCCGCTGTTGCGCCTGGCCCGCTTCCTCGAGGAGCGGGAGTGCGGCGTGCTGGTGGAACGGCAAACCGCCGAAAGCACCGGCGTGAGCGCATTTCCTGTGGCCAGCCTGGAGGAAATCGGCGAGCGGGCCGATCTGGCGGTAGTGCTGGGCGGCGACGGCACCATGCTGAACATCGCCCGTTCCCTGCATGCCTATGACGTGCCGCTGGTGGGCGTCAATCAGGGGCGGCTCGGTTTTCTCACCGATGTTTCGGCGGAAGCCATGCTGGAAACCATGGCCGAAATTCTGGCTGGCGATTATCTTAGCGAAGCCCGTTTTTTGCTTGCAGTTACTATCCGTCGCCATGGGGAAAATGTCCACGAGGCTTGTGCCTTCAACGATGCGGTAGTGAGCAAGGGCGCTACGGCGCGCCTGATCGAGCTGGAGGTGTTTGTCGATGGTCAATTCGTTTACAGCCAGCGTTCCGACGGTTTGATCGTCTCCACTCCGACCGGCTCTACCGCTTATGCCCTGTCTTCCGGCGGGCCGATTCTGCATCCCACGCTGGAAGCGGTGGTGCTTGTGCCGATCTGCCCGCACACCTTGAGCGACCGGCCTATCGCGGTGAACAGCGAAAGCACCATCGAGATTTTGCTGCTCCGCGCCGACGATGCGCGCGTCCACTTCGACGGCCAGCGCCATTTCGATTTGCAGGAAAACGACTGGATCATCGTGCGTCGCTCCAGTCAGATGGTGCGCCTGCTTCACCCATTGGGCCACAGCTATTACAGCATGCTCAGGCAGAAGCTGCATTGGGGCGAGAAATTATAAAAGATGTTGCAACATTTAAACATTCGCGACTTCGTTATCGTCGATCACCTCGAACTTGAGTTCCAGCCTGGCTTTACCGTGCTGACCGGCGAGACCGGGGCAGGCAAGTCGATCCTGATCGACGCCCTGTCTCTGGTGCTGGGCGAGCGCGCCGATGCAGGCGTGGTTCGCGCCAATGCGGCGCGTGCCGAAATCGAGGCCGAGTTCGATAGCCGCGCTCTGCCCCAGCTTGAATCCTGGCTGGATCAGAACGACCTTGGCGGCGATCCCGGTGTCTGCCTGATGCGCCGCGTGGTGGATGCCGGCGGACGCTCGCGCGGCTTCATCAACGGTCGCTCTGCCACCCTCCAGCAATTGCGCGAGGCGGGCGAGTTTCTGGTGGATATTCACGGCCAGCATGCCCATCAGTCCATGCTCAAGACGGCGGCCCAGCGCGAACTGCTTGATGCCTATGCCGGCCAGGGGCGTCAGGTAAAGGAAACGGCGGCAGCCTGGCGCGAGTGGCAAGCGCTCAGGCGGGCGCGGCTGGAGCGGGAAAAAAATGCCGCCGTTTATGCCGAGGAAATGGAGCGGCTCGAATGGCAGGTAAAAGAACTGGCTACGCTGGCTTTCGCCGCCCTGGAATGGGATGAATTGCAGGCCGAGCATGGCCGCTTGTCCAACGCGGCCAGCCTGATGGAAGGTGCGCAGTTCGGGCTTGAAGTGATATCCGAAGGTGACATGGCCTGTCTGGCGCAAGCCAACAGCGTGATTGCCCGCCTCAATAATCTGGTCGAATACGATGCCGGGCTCAGGGAAGTGCTGGATCTGCTGGAGCCAGCGGGTGTGCAGCTAAGCGAAGCGGCCTACAGCCTGCGGCATTATCTGCAACGCCTGGATCTCGACCCGGAGCGGCTTGCCCAGTGCGAGCAGCGATTGGGGATAATTCACGACACGGCGCGCAAATACCGCGTCAGTCCGGAGCAATTGCCCGAACTGCTGGCGGAAAAAACCGCGCGTTTGAACGAATTGGGCAGCTTCGGCGCGGGCGGCGACGAAACCCGGCACGAAGCGACGGCGCAATCGCATTATCTCGATCTGGCCGGAAAATTGAGCGCGGCCAGACAGACTGCGGCGCAGGAACTGGGCGAAAAAGTCAGTGCCGCAATGCAATCTCTGTCCATGGCGGACGGACGTTTCGAGATTGCGCTGGCGGCCTGTGATGGCAGTTCGCACGGTCTCGAAGAAATCGAGTTTCTGGTCAGCGCGCATAGCGGACTGCCGGCCAGACCGCTGGCCAAGGTGGCCTCCGGTGGCGAATTGTCGCGCATCAGTCTGGCGATACAGGTGATCACCAGCAAGGTGTCGCTGGTGCCGACCCTGATCTTCGATGAAGTGGACGTTGGTATCGGCGGCGGCGTGGCGGAAATTGTCGGGCAGTTATTGAAAAAGCTGGGCGCCGAGCGCCAAGTGCTGTGTGTCACCCACCTGCCGCAGGTGGCGGCGCAAGGCAATCATCACTGGCAGGTCAGCAAGGAGAGCCGCGACGGCAGTGTGGTCAGCCGCATCCAGATGCTGGATCGGGTGCTACGCATTGAAGAGGTTGCCCGCATGCTGGGCGGGGTGGAAGTGACCGATACCACCCGCAAGCACGCGGCGGAGATGCTGGGAATTTAGCCCTCGTACTGCTTACAGCGTGGTCAGTCTGGCCAGCCAGTCGCCGAACAGGGAGGTGAGTACCACCACCAGCGGCACCACGTAAAAATAGGCACGCATCAGGTTGCGCAGGGTGCGGTTCGCTGTTTTCAGCTCCATGAAATGATCGATGACCATCCGGCCCTTGAAGGCCATGGTAAGCACGATGACCAGCGTAACGGTGAGGCTCGGTTCGGCGGTTTCCCCGATCAAGGCACCGCCCAGTGTCAATGCCAGTAACAACAGCCAGAGCAGGTTGATAAGTCTTTGGTGTGTCATCATTCGCCGTCCATCAGCGCAACAGGTAAAGCAGCGGAAATATGATCAGCCACACCAGATCGGTGGCATGCCAGTAAGAGGCGAACGCCTCCATGCCTTCATGGTTTTGCGGTGAGTAGGCACCGGTGTGGGTACGCACGATCACCCACAGCAGTCCCGTGATTCCCCAGACGACATGCACGATATGGGTGAAGGTCAGGTAGTAATAAACCGCGAAAAAAATCCCTGTGCCGCCGGTGACGCCCTGACTGACGTTCCAGCGGAACTCGAAAAATTTGGTAACCAGATAGCCGCACGCCGCAATCAGCACCAGAAGCAGCCAGCGGATGCTGGCCTGTTGCCGGTTCTGCCGGATCGCAAGCACCGCGTTGGCGACGAAATAGCTGCCCGAGATCATTAGTACCGTATTGAACGTGCCGGCAAACAGACTCAGCCGCAGCGGGCCATCCCTGAATTCCTGCGGGAAGTGCGCCCTAGCGATGAAATATACGCCGAACAATAGCGCAAACTCGGTCATCTCGCTCAGGATGCCGGCCCAAATGCCTTTGTTACCGGGGATTGCGCCTTCGGCGGGAAATTGCAAGGCTGGGGTTGCGGTGGGTGACACGGCGGGGCCTCAGGAACTGTTTTTCGGAGCCTTCAGCCTGGTTGCGTGGCGAAGGGCTTTGCTACAAATTTTCTACGTTCAGGTCTTGTTCGGGCAGTTTGTCTTGGCGCAATCGGCAAACAGGTACAGCGAGTGGTCGTGGATGATAAACCCGCGCTCCCTGGCGATTTTATCTTGTTTTTTCTCGATGTCCGGGTCGTAAAATTCTTCCACCTTGCCGCATTGCAGGCAGACCAGGTGGTCATGATGGTGGCCCTGGTTGAGTTCAAAGATGGCCTTGTCGCCTTCAAAATGGTGGCGGATCAACAGCCCTGCCGCTTCGAACTGGGTCAGCACCCGATATACTGTGGCCAGGCCGACGTCTTCGTCGTCCGCCAGCAAAATTTTGTATACATCCTCGGCGGTGAGGTGGCGCACGTCGCTGGTTTCAAACAGGTTCAGGATCTTCAGTCGCGGGGTAGTGGCCTTGAGTCCGGCATTTTTCAGATCCTGGGAGTCGCTCATGGGTCAATCCGAATGTTTCAATGAGGCAATCATATAATGTTTAGCCGGCACTTTCCAGCGCTTCATGGGGTGTTATAATGCGGCCACTTTATTGTTTTCTGCCGGGATTTTTATGAAATCCGTTCTGCGATCATTTTTTGCCGTATCCATTCTGCTGCTCGCCGCTTGCTCTGTGACCGACAAAATTTCACCCTACAAAATCGATATTCAGCAGGGAAATGTCATCACCCAGGACATGGTGGCAAAGCTCAAGCCCGGCATGACCAAATCCCAGGTGCGTTTCATCATGGGCACCCCGCTGATTGCCGATTCTTTCCATGCCGATCGCTGGGATTATGTTTACCGTTTTCAGAAAGCCGGCAAATTGACGGAAGAGCGCAAAATAGCGTTGTTCTTCGAGCAGGATGTGTTGCGCCGCGCCCAGGGTGATGTGGTGGCGGTCACGCCCGAGTCGGCGGCGGAAGCGGACAAGGGCGCCGCAGCAGGCGTTCCGGCAAAAATTTCGGAGCCGTCGGCACAGAATGCGGCGCCGGCGGAAGAGGAAAAAGGATTTTTCGGGAAGATGATGGACAAGATCGGCCTGTGAAGCAGGCCGGTTGTTGTTTGCAACGGCGGTTCATGAGTTTGGATAACAACAATTAACCGCCGATGGACGCCGATTAACGCAGATTATTAAACCGTTACCGCTTCCGCCGATTCACCTTGGCGGGTGATCAAGTGAGCTTTGAGATGACACCATGAAGTATTGGCGTTTATCTGCGTTAATCGGCGGTTGGCTATTTTTCACAGGTATAACATAACCATGTTGAATATTGCGATTGCGGGGTGTTCCGGGCGCATGGGGCGTGCCCTGCTCGAGGCGGTGGCGCAGGCGCCGGACATGCGGCTCGCCGCTGCCCTGGAGCGGCACGGCAGCCCGTTTGTCGGCAAGGATGCGGGTGAGCTGTTCGGCGCGCCGTGCGGTGTGGCGATCAGTGACGATATCCGCGCCTCACTCAAGGGCTGCGATGCACTGATCGACTTCACTCGCCCCGAGGCGACGCTGGATCATCTGAAAACCTGCCACGAACTTGGCGTCAATATCATTATCGGCACCACCGGCTTCACGCCCGAACAAAAGGTGCTGATCGCCGATGCGGGCCGCAGTGTCGGCGTGGTGTTCGCGCCCAATATGAGCGTCGGGGTGAATCTCAGCCTCAAGCTGCTCGACATGGCGGCGCGTGTTTTGAACGAGGGTTACGACATCGAGATCGTCGAGGCGCATCATCGCCACAAGGTCGATGCCCCATCCGGCACCGCCTTGCGCATGGGCGAGGTGGTGGCCAGTGCGCTTGGCCGCAACCTGGCGGAGTGCGCGGTGTACGGGCGCGAAGGCGTGACCGGCGAACGTTCCCCGTCTACCATTGGTTTTGCCACGGTGCGCGGTGGCGACATCGTTGGCGACCATACGGTGTTGTTTGCCGGTACCGGCGAGCGCATCGAAATCACCCACAAGGCCAGCAGTCGCGCCACCTTTGCGCTGGGCGCGCTGCGTGCCGCGCGCTTCCTGTCGCAGCGCGGCAAGGGCTTGTTCGACATGCAGGATGTACTCGGCTTGTCCTGATCATCGCGAAGGTCTGCGTTGATAGTGCTGCCGTAATCCGGTATAATTCCGGCAGTTAGAAGAGCGGGGCGGGTGTCAATCCTCCCCGCTTTGCATATCCGCTGTTAATCCAAGGAGTTTTTGTGCCGCACCACCAGACCGCCATTCTCGCGCTTGCAGATGGGACAGTGTTTCGCGGCATTTCTATTGGGGCTTCTGGTCATTCTGTCGGCGAGGTAGTCTTCAATACGGCAATGACCGGGTATCAGGAAATTCTCACCGACCCTTCCTATTGCCGCCAGATTGTCACCCTGACCTACCCGCACATCGGCAACACCGGCACCAATGCCGAAGACGAGGAATCCGCCCAGGTTTACGCCAGTGGCCTGGTGATTCGCGACTTGCCGATTCAATCCAGTAACTGGCGCAACGGCGAGGACTTGAGCACTTACCTTAAGCGCTGCAACGTCGTCGCTATCGCCGACATCGACACCCGCAAGCTGACCCGTCTGCTCCGCGAAAAAGGCGCGCAAAACGGCTGCCTGATGGCGGGCGAGATCGACGAAGCCAAGGCGCTTGAGCTGGCGCGCGGCTTCCCCGGCTTGGCCGGCATGGATCTGGCCAAAGTAGTCAGCTGCGAGAAACCTTATGTCTGGCAGGAGGGCGAGTGGAATCTGGCCGACGGCTTCAAGACCCAGATTGAGCCTCGCTTCCACGTGGTTGCTTACGATTATGGGATCAAGCGCAACATCCTGCGCATGCTGGCCGAGCGCGGTTGCAAGGTGACGGTGCTGCCCGCCCAAGCCTCCGCCGAGGAGGCGTTCAAGCTCAAGCCGGACGGCGTGTTCCTGTCCAATGGCCCGGGCGACCCCGAGCCGTGCGATTACGCGATCACGGCGATCCAGACGATTTTGCAGGCCGGCATTCCGGTCTACGGCATCTGCCTCGGCCACCAATTGCTGGCGCTGGCCAGCGGTGCGAAAACGCGCAAGATGAAATTCGGCCACCACGGCGCCAACCACCCGGTGCAGGATATCGATACCGGACGCGTCATGATCACCAGCCAGAACCACGGTTTTGCGATTGACGAAACGACGCTGCCGGCCAATCTGCGCGTGACCCACAAGTCGCTGTTCGACGGCAGCAACCAGGGAATTTCCCGCACCGACGCACCGGCTTTCAGCTTCCAGGGCCACCCCGAGGCGAGCCCGGGGCCGCACGATGTGGACTACTTGTTCGATCGTTTCATCAAATTGATGGAGCAACATAAACTTTGATTTGAACCGCAGAGACGCAGAGGCGCAGAGATGAAATGCTCGAAACCCTCCGCGTCTCTGCGCCTCTGCGGTTAATGCAAAATGCCAAAACGTACAGACATTAAATCCATCCTGATCATCGGCGCCGGCCCCATCGTCATTGGCCAGGCGTGCGAGTTCGACTATTCCGGTGCGCAGGCCTGCAAGGCGCTGCGCGAGGAAGGCTACAAGGTCATCCTGGTCAACTCCAACCCCGCCACTATCATGACCGACCCGGAGATGGCGGACGTCACCTATATCGAGCCGATCACCTGGCAGGTGGTGGAGAAGATTATCGCCACCGAGCGCCCCGATGTGCTGCTGCCCACCATGGGCGGACAGACCGCGCTCAACTGCGCGCTCGATCTGGCCAGGCATGGCGTGCTGGAAAAATACGGCGTGGAGATGATCGGCGCTACCAAGGAAGCGATCGACAAGGCCGAGGATCGCGAAAAATTCAAGAAGGCGATGGAGAAGATCGGCCTCGCCTGTCCGCGCGCGGCGATTGCCCACAGCCTGGAGGAGGCGCTTCAGGTACAGGCGATGGTCGGCTATCCCACCATTATCCGGCCTTCCTTTACCATGGGCGGTTCGGGCGGCGGCATTGCCTACAATAAGGAAGAGTTTCTCGATATCTGCGAGCGTGGCCTGGACGCTTCGCCGACCAAGGAACTGCTGATCGAGGAATCCGTCATCGGCTGGAAAGAGTTCGAGATGGAGGTGGTGCGCGACAAGAAGGATAACTGCATCATCATCTGCTCGATCGAGAATTTCGACGCGATGGGCGTGCATACCGGCGACTCGATCACGGTTGCTCCGGCGCAGACCCTGACCGACCGCGAATACCAGATTATGCGCAACGCCTCGCTGGCGGTATTGCGCGAGATCGGCGTGGAAACCGGCGGCTCCAACGTGCAGTTCGGCATCAACCCGGATGATGGCCGCATGGTGGTGATCGAGATGAACCCGCGGGTGTCGCGCTCTTCCGCCCTGGCCTCCAAGGCAACCGGCTTCCCGATCGCCAAGGTGGCGGCCAAGCTGGCGATCGGCTACACCCTCGACGAGTTGCAGAACGACATCACCGGTGGCAGGACGCCGGCTTCGTTCGAGCCGTCGATCGACTATGTCGTCACCAAAATTCCGCGCTTCGCCTTCGAAAAATTCCCGCAAGCCAACAGCCGCCTGACCACCCAGATGAAATCGGTGGGCGAGGTGATGGCGATCGGCCGTACCTTCCAGGAATCGCTGCAGAAGGCGCTCAGAGGCCTGGAAACCGGCAACGACGGGCTGGACGAGAAGACTACCGACCGCGAAGTCATCGAAACCGAGCTGGGCGACCCCGGCCCCGACCGCATCTGGTACATCGCCGACGCGATGCGCGCCGGCATGAGTCAGGCCGAGATTTTCGGCCTGACCCACATTGACCCGTGGTTTCTGGCGCAAATGGCCGACCTGGTGGCGCGTGAGCAGGCACTTAAGGGACGCGGCTTGGATACGCTCACTGCCGCCGAACTGCGCGAGCTGAAACGGCGCGGCTTTTCCGATCTGCGCCTGGCCAAGCTGCTCGCCACTGACCAGCACGCGGTGCGCGCCGTGCGCCACGCTCTAGGCGTGCGCCCGGTCTACAAGCGCGTCGATACCTGCGCCGCGGAATTCGCTACCGACACTGCCTATATGTACTCCACCTATGAGGAAGAGTGCGAATCGGAGCCGACTGGCAAGAAAAAAATCATGGTGCTGGGCGGCGGGCCGAACCGCATCGGCCAGGGCATCGAGTTCGACTACTGCTGCGTGCATGCCGCGCTGGCGATGCGCGAGGACGGCTACGAGACCATTATGGTCAACTGCAATCCGGAAACGGTATCGACCGATTACGATACTTCCGATCGCCTGTATTTTGAGCCGCTGACGCTGGAAGACGTGCTCGAGGTGGTCGCGGTGGAGAAGCCGGTCGGCGTGATCGTCCAGTACGGCGGGCAGACTCCGCTGAAGCTGGCGCGCGACCTTGAGGCCAACGGCGTGCCGATCATCGGCACCACGCCGGACATGATCGACGCCGCCGAAGATCGCGAACGCTTCCAGAAACTACTGCACGAGCTGGGACTGAAGCAGCCGCCCAACCGCACCGCGCGCGCACCGGAAGAGGCGATCCGGCTGGCCGAGGAAATCGGCTATCCGCTGGTGGTGCGCCCGTCTTATGTGCTGGGCGGCCGTGCCATGGAAATCGTCCACCAGCAGGCCGATCTGGAACGCTACATGCGCGAGGCGGTGAAGGTTTCCAACGATTCGCCGGTGCTGCTTGATCGTTTTCTTAACGACGCCACCGAAGTCGATGTGGACGCGATTTGCGATGGTACCGACGTGCTGATCGGTGGGGTGATGGAGCATATCGAGGAGGCCGGCGTGCATTCTGGCGACTCTGCCTGCTCGCTGCCGCCCTACAGTCTTTCTCCCGCAATCCAGGATGAGATGCGCCGCCAGACCGTGCTGATGGCCAAGGGGCTGAGCGTGGTCGGCCTGATGAACGTGCAGTTTGCCATTCAGGGCGAGACGGTCTACGTGCTCGAAGTCAATCCACGCGCCTCGCGTACCGTGCCGTTCGTGTCCAAGGCCGCCGGCCTGCAACTGGCCAAGATCGCGGCGCGCTGCATGGCGGGTCGCAGCCTCAAGGAACAGGGCGTGACCCACGAAGTGATCCCGCCTTACTACTCGGTCAAGGAAGCGGTGTTCCCGTTCATCAAGTTCCCCGGTGTCGACCCCATTCTCGGCCCGGAAATGAAGTCCACCGGCGAAGTGATGGGCGTGGGCATGACCTTCGCCGAGGCCTTCGTCAAGTCGCAGCTCGCCACCGGGGCGAAGCTGCCGGCTGGCGGGCGCGCCTTTATCAGCGTGCGCGGCGGCGACAAGGAAAAGGTGATGGACATCGCCAGGAACCTGGCGGAACTGGGATTCATCCTGATTGCTACGCGCGGCACGGCAGCAGCGATCTCCGCCGCCGGCCTGGTGGTGACGCCGGTGAACAAGGTGCATGAGGGCCGTCCCCATATCGTGGACATGATCAAGAACGGCGAGATCAGCCTGATCGTCAATACCGTCGAGGACAAGCGCGGCGTGCATGATTCCTATGCGATGCGCAACGCGGCGTTGCAGAACAAAATTACCTACTACACTACGCTGGCCGGCGCGCGCGCGGCCTGTGCCGGTATCCAGCACATGAAGGAACTGCAAGTGTACGACTTGCAGGGCCTGCACGTTCGGCTGAACTGAATATGCACCGTAAAGCAGCAACCCAGGAATTTAGGAGAGAGGAATGAACAAGGTTCCATTGACGGTCATCGGTGCGGAACGGCTGCGCGCCGAGTTACACCAGTTGAAAACCGTCGAGCGTCCCAACGTGATTGCGGCCATCGCCGAGGCGCGCTCGCACGGCGACTTATCTGAAAACGCCGAATACGATGCAGCCAAGGAGCGCCAGAGCTTCGTCGAAGGACGTATTGCCGAGGTCGAGTTCAAGCTGTCCAACGGCCAGATCATCGACCCCAAGCTGCTTGATGCCGAAGGCCGTTGCGTATTCGGTGCAACCGTCGAACTGGAAGATCTCGAGAGCGAAGACAAAGTGACCTACCAGATCGTCGGCGACGATGAGGCTGACATCAAGCAGGGCAAGATTTCCATCAGTTCGCCGATCGCGCGCGCGCTGATCGGAAAATATGCCGGAGATGTCGCCGAGGTACAGGCGCCGGGCGGAGTGCGTGAGTACGAAGTGCTGGACGTGAAATACATTTAATGAATCGCTTCGCCGACAAGCTTTCTTTCTTCGCCATCACCCTGTGGGTGGGTGGCCTGTGGGCAATCGGTTACCTGGCGGCGCCGATGCTGTTTGCTTCGCTTGACGACAAGGGACTGGCCGGTATGCTGGCCGGCAGGATGTTTACCTGGACCGCCTATGTCGGCATGGCCTGCGGTTCTTACCTGTTGATTCACCGCCTGGCGGTATTTGGCGGTTCGGCTTTGAAGCAGGGGTTTTTCTGGGCGGTGCTGCTGATGCTGCTGTTCACCGTTGCCGGGCATTTCGGTATCCAGCCGGTACTGGCAGGCTTGAAGGAACAGGCGCTGCCGAAGGAGGTGATGGAAAGCCTGTTCCACGATCGTTTCGCCCGTTGGCATGGCATCTCCAGCATTGTTTACCTGTTTGAAAGCCTGCTCGGCCTGGTCTTGGTGCTGGCGCCGCGCCGGGGTTAGGGCAGTACGAGTACGGGTTTTTCCGCAGGTCTGTAGACGATCAGAATTTTTCCGATATGCTGAACCGGTGCGGCGTGCAGTGTTTCGCAGATTTCCTTCAACTGATTTTCACGCGCAGCCTTGTCGCGGCTGTGCGATTTGACCTTGATCAGTTCATGGCTGGCCAGGCTGCGTTCCACTTCTTTCATGACGGCTTCGGTGAGACCGGCATCCCCGATGGTCACCACGGGATTCAGGCTATGGGCCTGGGCGCGCAGAAAACTTTTTTGCGCCGAAGTGAGCGATAACATAATGACACCCTTGAAACGTCTTTGGAAGAAGGCTCGCAGTTTACCCGATGAAGCCCACTAAAACCAGCAAGGCATGGATGAGCGAGCATGTTAATGACCCCTATGTTCAGCGGGCGAAGCTGGAGGGCTATCGTTCGCGCGCTTCGTACAAGCTGCTGGAAATCATCGAGCGCGACCACCTGCTCAAGCCCGGCATGCGGGTGGTGGATCTGGGCGCGGCGCCAGGCGGGTGGTCGCAGGTGGCGGCCAAGAAGCTGGCAGGCAATGGCAAGGTGGTGGCGCTCGACCTGCTGGAAATGACGCCGCTGGCGGGCGTGACCTTTATCCAGGGCGATTTCCGCGAGGAAGCCGTGCTAGTTGAACTGGTCGAGGCGCTGGGCGGTCACCCGGTGGACCTTGTGATTTCCGACATGGCCCCCAATATAAGTGGCATTGCCCTGGCCGATCAGGCGCGCGCGATGCACCTGGCCGAGCTGGCACTGGAATTCGCCGTGCAATATTTGAAACCGGGCGGCAGTTTCCTGGTCAAAGTATTTCAGGGCGACGGTTTCGATGAATATATCCGTGCCATGCGCGGACATTTCAAGCAGGTAGCGACGCGCAAGCCGAAAGCATCGCGCGGTCGAACCAACGAGACCTATCTGCTTGGGATTGGTTTGACCTGAAAATGGCAATTCACCGCAGATACCCAGAGGGCACAAGGGACGCGAAGGACGCAGAGGAAAAACAAGGGCTTATGGACTTACGCCAAAGGCCATCCCGCAGGAGCAATGATGACGTGTAAGCATTTGAATTCCTTCGCGTCCTCTGCGTCCTCTGCGGTTCAATAATTTTTTCCAGGTTTAAACAGGTAATCTGCAAAGCGGATACTTGTGAAAGAGCTGCACGAGCCGGATAAAGGGTTTAGAATTTGTCTGCATATGCAGGCGTGAGGAGAAATTTTGAATAATTTGATGAAAAATATCGCAGTCTGGCTGGTCATCGCACTGGTGTTGATGATGGTATTCAACCACTTCGGCCAGCGCCAGGCGATGCAGGCGCCGCTGGAATATTCCCAGTTTCTCGAAGAGGTGAAGCAGGGACATATTGCCAAGGTGTCGATCGAGGGCCACGTGCTGAAAGGGGTGACCTCTGAAGGCAAACGCGTTACCACTTATGCGCCATCCGACCCGTGGATGGTGAGCGATCTTCTCAAGAACGGCGTGGTGGTCGAGGCCCGGCCAGAAGAAGAACCTTCCTTCCTGATGAATTTGTTCATCTCCTGGTTCCCGATGCTGCTGCTGATCGGCGTCTGGGTGTTTTTCATGCGCCAGATGCAGGGCGGCGGCAAGGGCGGCGCATTTTCCTTTGGCAAAAGCAAGGCCCGGATGCTCGACGAGACCACCAACACCGTGACCTTTGCCGACGTCGCCGGCTGCGACGAGGCCAAGGAGGAAGTGTCCGAACTGGTCGAATTCCTGCGCGAGCCCAGCAAATTCCAGAAACTGGGTGGACGGATTCCCAAGGGGGTGTTGATGGTCGGCAACCCCGGCACCGGCAAGACCCTGCTGGCCAGGGCGATTGCCGGCGAAGCCAAGGTGCCGTTCTTCAGCATTTCCGGCTCCGACTTCGTTGAAATGTTCGTCGGCGTCGGCGCGGCGCGGGTGCGCGACATGTTCGAGCAGGCCAAAAAGAATGCGCCCTGCATCATCTTCATCGACGAAATCGACGCAGTCGGTCGTCAGCGTGGCGCCGGCATGGGCGGCGGCAACGACGAGCGCGAGCAGACCCTGAACCAGTTGCTGGTCGAGCTGGACGGTTTTGAAGGTTCGGCTGGCGTGATCGTGATCGCTGCGACCAACCGTCCTGACGTGCTGGACCCGGCCTTGTTGCGTCCTGGCCGCTTCGACCGCCAGGTGGTGGTGCCGCTGCCCGACATCCGTGGCCGCGAGCAGATTTTGCTGGTGCACATGCGTAAGGTGCCGATGTCGCCTGACGTGCGTGCCGATATCCTGGCTCGTGGTTGCCCCGGTTTTTCCGGCGCTGATCTGGCCAACCTGGTCAATGAGGCGGCATTGTTCGCCGCCCGCGCCAACAAACGCCTGGTCGACATGGAAGACTTCGAGCGCGCCAAGGACAAGATCATGATGGGCGCAGAGCGCCGTTCCATGGTCATGCCTGAGCACGAGCGCAAGAACACGGCGTATCACGAGGCTGGTCATGCGGTGGTGGCAAGATTGCTGTCGAAGACCGACCCGGTGCACAAGGTCACCATCATCCCGCGCGGTCGTGCCTTGGGCGTGACCATGCAATTGCCGACCGAAGACCGCTACAGCATGGATCGTGAAACCATCCTGCAGAACATCGCAGTGCTGTTCGGCGGGCGCATCGCCGAAGAAGTGTTCATGGGGCAGATGACAACTGGCGCCAGCAACGATTTCGAACGTGCCACCGAAATGGCGCGGCGCATGGTGACGCAATGGGGCATGTCCGATGCCTTGGGGCCAATGGTCTACGGCGAGAATGAGGGCGAGGTGTTCCTTGGCCGTTCCGTGACTACCCACAAGAATGTTTCCGAAGCCACCATGCAGAAAGTGGATGCCGAGATCCGTCGCATCGTGGATGCGCAGTATGCCCTGGCACGCCAGTTGATTGAGGCAAACCGCGACAAGATCGAGCTGATGGCGAAGACCCTGCTGGAATGGGAAACCATCGATGCGGATCAGATCGGCGACATCATGGAAGGCAAAGAGCCGCGTCCGCCCAAGCCGAGCCAGAGCAAACCGAACCCGCCTTCGGATAGCGCGCCGACGGCGCCGGTCACGCCAACTTCGCAACCGGCACAGGAAGCTTAACTTAAGAGAGACTAGGGGCTAGGCTAGGGACTAGAAATTGCGGGGTTCCTAGCCTCTAGCCTCTTTTTATATGTTTCACTGCGGCCCCTTCCAGTTTTCCCTTCATCGCCCGCTCATCATGGGCATCGTCAACATCACTCCCGATTCGTTTTCCGATGGCGGCCAACGCGGCTCGCCTGCTGCCGGTATCGAGCATGCCCTGCGCCTGCTTGATCAAGGCGCTGACGTGCTCGACATCGGCGGCGAGTCGTCGCGCCCCGGCGCGCTACCCGTGAGTGTCGAGGAGGAATTGCGGCGGGTGTTGCCGGTGGTCGAGGCGCTGAGCGGCAGGAACGTGCCGGTGTCGGTGGATACCTGCAAAACCAGGGTGATGCGCGAAGCGATTGCGGCGGGTGCGGCCATGATCAATGACATTGGCGCGTTGCAGGGCGAGGGCGCACTCGAGACCGTGGCCGACTCGAATGTGGCGGTGTGCCTGATGCACCGGCAGGGTACGTCGCAGACCATGCAGCATGATCCCCATTATGAGGATGTTGTGGCGGAGGTCATGGCGTTCCTGCAAGCGCGAATGGCGGCGGCGCAAGCTGCTGGAATCGCCCGCGAACGGCTGGTGGTCGATCCCGGCTTCGGCTTCGGCAAGCTACTGCAACACAATGTGACCCTGTTGCACCATTTAGATCAGTTCGCCGGGCTGGGCGTACCGGTGCTGGCCGGCCTGTCGCGCAAATCCATGCTGGGCCAGATCACCGGCCTGGACATAAACGAAAGACTGATTCCCAGTGTCGCAGCGGCAGTGATTGCGGCGATGAAGGGTGCTAGAATTATCCGGGTTCACGATGTGAAGGCCACCAGGGAAGCCTTGCAAATCGTTAATGCTATTGAAGATCAGGGGAAGTGATGACCAGGAAATATTTCGGCACCGACGGGGTGCGCGGCAAGGTCGGCGAAGCGCCGATTACACCTGATTTTGTGATGCGCCTTGGTTACGCCGCGGGCAGGGTACTGGCCGCTTCAGAGAAGCGTCTGCCCCAGGGCGAACATCCGGCGGTGGTGATCGGCAAGGACACCCGCATCTCCGGCTACATGCTGGAATCTGCGCTACAGGCCGGGCTTTCCGCTGCCGGGGTGGACGTGCTGCTGCTCGGGCCGATGCCGACGCCGGCAGTGGCTTATCTGACCCGCGCCTTGCGCGCTCAGGCGGGGATCGTCATCAGTGCCTCGCACAATCCGTTCGAGGATAACGGTATCAAGTTCTTTTCGGCATCCGGCACCAAGCTGCCCGATGGAATTGAGCGTGCTATCGAGAAAGCACTGGACGACCCGATGCAGACCATGCCTTCGGCGCGGCTGGGCAAGGCGCGCCGCATCAACGATGCGGCCGGGCGCTACATCGAATTCTGCAAGAGCACCTTCCCCAGCGAGCTCGACCTGCGCGGCATGAAGATCGTGGTGGACTGCGCCCACGGCGCCACCTACCATGTCGCGCCGCCGGTGTTCCACGAGCTTGGCGCCGAGGTGATCGCCATCGGCAACCAGCCGGATGGCCTCAACATCAATCACGAATGCGGTGCCACCAGTCCGCGCGCACTACAGGAGGCGGTGAAGCAGCACCAGGCCGACCTCGGTATTGCCCTGGATGGCGACGGCGACCGCCTTGTCATGGTGGACGGCTCCGGCGAGCTGTTCGACGGCGACCAGTTGCTCTATGTGATTGCCAAGTATCGCCACCAGCACGGCCTGCTCAAGGGCGGCGTGGTGGGCACGCAGATGACCAACCTCGGCATGGAACATGCCCTGGATAAACTGAAGATTCCATTCGCCCGTTCCAAGGTAGGCGACCGTTACGTCATGGAGATGCTGGGCGAGCGCGGCTGGCAACTGGGCGGCGAAGGCTCCGGCCATATTCTCTGCCTCGACCGGCACAGCACTGGCGACGGCATCGTTTCGGCGCTGCAAGTGTTGCTGGCGCTACGTGAGACCAAGAGCACCCTGAGTGGCTTCACCAAAGACCTGACGTTGTACCCCCAGGTGCTGATCAATGTGCCGGTGGCCAAGGGGTTCGATTGTCGCGAGGACGTCACCGTCCTGGCGAAGCAGGCCGAAGCGGAACTCGCGCTGAACGGCACCGGTCGGGTGCTGTTGCGTGCATCGGGGACAGAACCGGTATTGCGGGTGATGGTGGAAGGTAAGTCGGCCAAGGATGTCAAACACTGGGCTGAGGCGATTGCCGAAGCGGTGCGTCAGACGGCAGGATAGATCAGAAGAATATTCGCTATGAGAGAGTAAGGTCTTCGCGTCTTTGCGTTAATAATTTTTGGATTTCTTCGGTGGACAACCTTACCCAAATTTTCCGGTGATGTAATCTTCCGTCGCCTTCTTCTTCGGCGTGGTGAAAATCGCGTCGGTGTTGCCAAACTCGATCAGTTCGCCCAGGTACATGTAGGCGGTATAGTCGGATACGCGGGCCGCCTGTTGCATGTTGTGGGTGACGATGATGATGGTGTAATCCATTTTCAGTTCATGGATCAGTTCCTCGATGTGCGCGGTGGAAATCGGGTCGAGCGCCGAGGCCGGCTCGTCCAGCAGCACCACTTCGGGTTTTACGGCAATGGCGCGGGCGATGCACAGGCGCTGCTGCTGGCCGCCGGACAGGCTGTTGCCGCTTTGCTTCAGCTTGTTTTTTGCTTCTTCCCATAGCGCCGCCTTGCGCAACGCCCATTCGATGCGGTCTGCCATCTCGTGCCGGTTCAGGTTCTCATACAGTTTCACGCCGAAGGCGATGTTGTCATAGATCGACATCGGGAACGGCGTGGGCTTCTGGAACACCATGCCCACCTTGGCGCGCAGCTTGTTCATATCCTGTTTTGCATCGAGGATGTTCTCCCCGTCCAGGATGATTTCTCCCGTGGCCTTCTGTTTCGGGTAAAGCTCGTACATGCGGTTGAAGGTACGTAGCAGGGTAGACTTGCCGCAGCCTGACGGGCCGATGAAGGCCGTGACTTTCTTTTCCGGAATACTGAGATTGACGGATTTCAGGGCGTGGTAACTGCCGTAATGAAAATTCAGGTCCTTGAGGACAATTTTCGGATTGGCGATGACAGTCTGGCTCATTGTTTTATTCCGTTAGGCGAGTTCAGTGCGATAGACTTTTTTGGCGGAAAAATGCGCGTGCCAGGATATTCAGAGTCAGCACCGCGAAGGTGATCAGCAAGGCGCCGGCCCAAGCCAGTTTCTGCCAGTCTTCATAAGGGCTCATGGCAAACTGGAAAATCACCACCGGCAGGTTGGCCATCGGCTGGTTCATGTTGCTGCTCCAGAACTGGTTGTTCAGGGCGGTGAACAGCAAGGGCGCGGTTTCTCCGCTGATGCGCGCCACCGCCAGCAGAATGCCGGTCAATATCCCGGTCGTGGATGCGCGCAGCGTAACCAGCATGATGACTTTCCACTGCGGCGCACCGAGTGCGGCGGCGGCCTCGCGCAAGCTGTTCGGCACCAGCCGCAGCATGTTCTCGGTGGTGCGCACCACCACCGGGATGACGATCAGGGCCAGCGCAAACGAGCCCGCCCAGCCGGAGAAGTGGCCGATGCTTATGACGTAAACTTCATAGACGAACAGGCCGATCACGATCGACGGTGCCGACAGCAGGATGTCGTTGATGAAGCGCGTGGTTGGCGCGAGCCAGCCCTTCTGGCCGAATTCGGCCAGATAGGTGCCGGCGAGAATGCCGATCGGCGTGCCGACCAGAGCAGCCGTCATGGTCATGAAAAAGCTGCCGGCAATGGCGTTGAGCAGGCCGCCCTTGCTACCCGGCGGCGGCGTCATCTGGGTGAACAGGGAAAGATTCAAGCCCTGAAATCCCAGTGCGACCAGCGTCCAGAGTATCCAGCCGAGCCAGAACAGGCCGAACACCATAGTGAGCAGTGAAACACTCAGGTTGAAGCCGTTAATCAGCCGTCTGCGGGCGTAGAGGGAAATCATGCCGTCATTCCTTTACGATTGCTGGCCTTCGCGCTTGGAAAGCTGCATCAACAGCAGCTTGGAAAGCGCCAGCACAATAAAGGTAATCAGGAACAGGATCAGGCCCAGCTCGATCAGCGCGGAAGTATAAAGCTTGCCAACCGCCTCGTTGAATTCGTTGGCCAGGGCGGAAGAAATGCTGTTGCCCGGCATCAGCAGGGAGGTGCTGAGTTCATGGGAATTGCCGATGACGAAGGTAACCGCCATGGTTTCGCCCAGCGCCCGTCCGAGGCCGAGCATGATGCCGCCGGCCACGCCGATTTTGGTGTAGGGCAGCACGACGTGCCACACCACTTCCCAGGTGGTGGCGCCGAGGCCATAGGCCGATTCCTTGAGCATCGGCGGTACGATCTCGAATACGTCGCGCATCACCGAGGCGATGAAGGGAATTACCATGATTGCCAGGATCAGCCCGGCGGTGAGCATGCCGATGCCCATCGGCGGCCCCTGGAACAGCGGGCCGATCAGCGCGGTATTGCCGAGGTGATCGGTGAGCCAAGGTTCGACATGGTCGGCGAAGGCTGGCGCAAAAACGAACAGGCCCCACATGCCGTAGATAATGCTCGGGATGCCCGCCAGCAGCTCCACGGCGACGCCGAGCGGACGTTTGAGCCAGCGCGGTGACAGTTCGGTGATGAACAGGGCGATGCCGAAGCTGGCTGGGATGGCGATCAGCAGGGCGATGATGGAGGTGGACAGGGTGCCGATGACCGGCACCAGTGCGCCGAATTTCTCCGTGACCGGGTTCCATTCCGAGCTGAACAGAAAGCCGAGCCCAAATGCCTTGATCGCGGGCAGGCTGCCGAAAAACAGGGATAACACAATGCCAGCCAGCAGGGCGAAAACCAGAAAAGCGAAAAAGCGGGTGGTGTTGCGGAACACCATATCCAGCTGGTGTTGCCGTTTCAGGTAGGTATCCGAGAATAATTTGGGCGTGCTTTTCATTGATTAATGGGCTCGGTGCGGCAACAATCACAGCCGTTTATATTAACCTGCCAATATTACAGGGATGTTACAAACCTGGCTTTTTTGCTGCTCCTGGCCGACTGAACGGGCAGTAAAATCCACCCTCAAAACAGTTTTCCGCTGATTAGCTGCAAAGCCGCAGCCACCAAGGCGGCTGCCGGAATCGTCAGCACCCATGCCCATACGATATTTCGCGCCACGCCCCAGCGCACTGCGGAGACGCGCCGCGTCATACCCACGCCGATGATGGCGCCGGTGATGGTGTGGGTCGTGGAAACGGGAATGCCCAGCCAGGTGGCGAGAAACAAGGTGATTCCGCCGGCGCTCTGGGCGCAAAAACCGGTTACGGGTTTAAGTTTGGTGATGCCCATTCCCATGGTGCGGACGATTCTCCAGCCACCCATCAAGGTTCCCATCCCCATTGCTATCTGGCAGGCCAGCACCACCCAGAGCGGTATGTAAAATTTCCCTTCTATCATGCCGTTGGCGTAGAGCAGGATGGAGATGATGCCCATGGTTTTCTGGGCATCGTTGCCGCCATGGCCGAGACTGTAAAGGGATGCGGAAAGGAATTGCAGCCGTCTGAAGCGGGCATCCACTGCGAACGGGGTAGATCGGATCAGAATCCAGGACAGGGCGATCGTCAATGCCAGGGCCAGCACCAGGCCGAGCAGAGGCGAAAGAATAATCGCCAGGCCGGTCTTGAGGAATCCATGGCCCACCAGGGAGCCGAAGCCGGCTTTTGCGATGGCTGCGCCGGCGAATCCGCCGACCAGGGCGTGGGACGAACTGGAGGGAATGCCGAATCGCCAGGTAATAATGTTCCAGATGGTGGCACTCGCCAGCGCGGCAAATATCACTGAGTTGTCGACCACGGACGGATTGACGATTCCCGACCCGATGGTCTTGGCAACGGATATGCCAAAAAACAGAAAAGCGATAAAGTTGAAGAAGGCGGCCCAGAGTACCGCCCATTTCGGGCTCATCGCCCTGGTGGACACCAGGATAGCGACGGAATTTGCCGCATCGTGAAACCCGTTCATGAAATCAAAAGCCAGCGCCAGCAAAACCAGCAGCGCGATAGTCAGGAATGCGGTTTCAGGCATTTTTAAAATTCTCTTTTTCGGATATGCCTAATAGATCAGTCACGCTAAAAAAAATAGATACCCCCCTTTGAAAAAGGGGGAGGCAGCTGGCTCGTGCCGCATCCATCCGTTTTATCATGAACGGGTTACTAGATTCGTTCGAGGGTAATGCCGTGAATCACGTCGGCAGCGTCCTCGCAGCGATCCACTGCTTCCTCGTAAAGTTCATACATTTCCTTGATCCTGATGAGTGTTTTCGGATCGTTTTCTTCCTTGAACAGCCGCTCCATTCCCTGGCGCATCACCCGGTCAGCGTCGGATTCGATTTCGCCGATCATTCCGCAGATTTCGATGATCCGGACTGCATTGGTCATGTCGTGCATCAGGTTGACCGCTTCGGCGAGTTTTTCGGCGGCGCGCAGCACAATTTGGCCCAGTGCCGCCATTTCTGAGGTGAATTCGCCCTTGCCATAGAGGGAGGATTTGGTCGGAATGTCCTCGATGTAGTCCACCACGTCATCCAGGGCCATGATCAGGTCCTTGATCTCACTACGGTCAAGAGGAGTGATGAATGACTTGTGCAGGGATAGCAGGATGGTTCTGGCGATGCTGTCTGCCTGGGTTTCCAGCGAGCGGATTTCCGCGAAGTGGAGCTCGAATTCGCTGATCGGCGCCGATGAAATAATGGCCAACCGTTTGGCCGCTTCAACAAGAACCTTGGCATGTGAGTCGAAAAGATTGAAAAATTTTTCATCTTTGGGCGCGACGGCCGCCAAAAGACGAGTGATCAAAGAATGGGCCATGAAAGGAGTGCCTTTTTTAATGAATGGCGTACAAAAAACGGTTAATCCATTTTTTCTGATGCAATGGTTTTGAGTGGGGCAGTTTAAAGCCTAAGGTATCGAGCCGGCAAACGGGGAGTGGTGCAGAAATATTCCGGGAAAGGAGGGGGTCAATCGGCATTATTTTTTTGGGCATCGACAAGCTCTTTCAGCCGTTCCTTGGTTTTGGTAAAGCGGTCGAGCCGCCAATCCTTCAATACCGCCAATGCCAGTTCGAAATCCTCGTAATCGAGATCGTAAATCGCCTTCAGGTTGAAGCTTTCTCCCAGGTAGAGCGCCCTGGTCAGATCTTTGAAAACTTGAGAGGCGTGCTCGTCCGGGTTTTTCAGCAGGCGTTTCTCGATTTTCTTCAGGGTATTCATCATGCCTCCCGGTTGGGGCTGGTGAGCGGGTGCCGGACAACATGGCTGTGCAGCAGGGATAGCCAATTATACCGGATATCCTCCAGGTAGAAAGCAGCCGACTCGATTTGCTGACCTATTTCCTGTGTGTCATCGGGTTCCATGCAGGTTATTTTGTCGCGGGCGCGGATCAGGTTAGTAATTGTCGCGTCGAGTTGATTGTGGATGATTTGATTGATATTCAATCGAGCTCCTCGAAAACAGGGTGGCAGGAGGAAATGAGAACCTGCCCAGCAAATCCGCAGTCAGGAATTCGGTGGGCAGGAAAGATCGGATTATGCCGGTATCACTTCCAGACCGCTTTGCCGTCAGCGCCCTTGATCTGGGCTTTCCAGGCGTTTTTGACCAGCTTTGAAACGCTGTCCGGCATCGGGATGTAATCCAGCTCGAGCGCCATCTTGTCGCCGTTGGTGTAGGCCCAGTCGAAGAATTTCAGCACTTCAACCGCATTTGCCGGCTTGTCCTGGTTCTTGTGCATCAGGATGAAGGTGGCGCCGGTAATCGGCCAGCTCGCCTTGCCGGGCTCGTCGGTGAGGATTTCATAGAAGCCGGGTGCCTTGTCCCAGTGGGCATTGGCGGCGGCAGCCTTGAAGGAATTTTCCTCGGGCTTGACGAACTGGCCGTCCTTGTTCTGCAATTGGGCATAGTTCATCTTGTTTTGCAGGGCGTAGGCATATTCGACATAGCCGATCGAGCCCTTGATGCGTTGCACATAAGAGGCGACGCCTTCGTTGCCCTTGCCGCCGACACCGGCAGGCCATGCGACAGAAGTGTCATTGCCGACCTTGGCCTTCCACTCGGCGCTGACTTTAGCCAGGTAGTTGGTGAAAATGAAGGTGGTGCCGGAACCATCGGAACGGTGAACTACGGTAATGGCCTGGTCGGGCAGTTGAGTGCCCTTGTTCAGTGCAGCGATGGCCGGATCGTTCCACTTTTTGATCTTGCCCATGAAGATGTCGGCCAATACTGTGC
The DNA here is from genome assembly GCA_028713975.1 of Sulfuricella sp. GTDB lineage: Bacteria > Pseudomonadota > Gammaproteobacteria > Burkholderiales > Sulfuricellaceae > Sulfuricella. The sequence goes on along the minus strand of JAQTNE010000001.1, from coordinate 26,775 downwards.
CATTCAGTTTCAACTGGCCGGCAGTCATGCCGGGCAGGTTGAGGGTCGGCACCACGCCGCCCATTACCGCCGGGAACTGCATCAGACCGTTTTTCTCCAGCTCTTCCGCTTTAAGCGGCATGTCCGAGGCACCGAAGTCCACGGTCTTGGCGATGATCTGTTTGATCCCGCCGCCCGATCCGATCGACTGGTAATTCATGCCGGTGCCGGTTTTGGCCTTGTAGGCTTCAGCCCATTTGGCGTAAATCGGGAAGGGAAAGGTTGCGCCCGCGCCGGTGACGTCGGCGGCAAAGGCAGCAGGGCTCATAATCAGCGCCAGAGCGGCAGAGGCGACCAGTTTCTTACCAAGTTCAAATTTCATTGATGTTCTCCTGACTGGATCTAAAGAAAACAGAGGATTCCCCTGTTGGCTGGTCGCTATAGTAGGGCGGCAATGTTACGGGATTATTACGAATGCGAACGGCAAGCCGCCGCATTAAAATCGCGGCCTGCGGTCAGGAGTCGATCAGATTGCTGCGGATGGCCAGGCGGACGAGCTGGGTGGGATTTTCCAGCCCCAGCTTCTTCATGATATGGGAGTGGTGAACCCCGACGGTTTTGGGGCTGATCGAAAGGGTTTCTGCAACCTCGGATACTGATCGCCCTTCCGCAAACAACTGGAACAACTGGAATTCCCGCGTGGAAAGCACCCGTAAGGGGTCTTCGACGGAATCGAACAGTTGCCGGGTGGCCATATTCGTGACGTGTTTGGGATCGATGAACGGTTTTCCCTGCGCTACCTGGCGCACCGCCTCCACCATCTGCGCTATGCCGCCCTGCTTGGTGAGGTAGCCCGTGGCGCCGGCTTCCAGCGTGCGCATGATCAGGGTTTCGGTGTCGTGCATGGTGAATACCAGGATACGCGCATTGGCATCCCTGGCCTTGATGCGGCGAATGGTTTCCATGCCGCCGATGCCGGGCATGCTGAGGTCGAGAATGACCACGGTTGGGACGCATTCTGCGTAGATGAGGCAGGCGCTTTCGCCATCGCCGGCTTCCGCTATCACCCGGATGTCCGGCGTATTGTCCAACAGGCGACGGTAGCCGTCCTGCACTACCGGATGGTCATCCACCAGCAGTACCGTAATCGGCTTTGAGGAAATATTGTTATTCATGGTTTATTCACCCGGATATCACCAGCGGCAGGCGAATTTCAATGCGCGTGCCATGCTCCGGTGAACTGTACAGTTTCATACTGCCGTTTGCCGCGATCGCCCGTTCGCGCATTCCCAGCAATCCCAATCCCTTGGGCCGCAGGCCGGCATTCATGCCGATGCCGTCATCTTCCACCGTCAGTAGCAGCATCCCGGTGGCGGATGGCTCATCCGCCACATGGCGCAGCTTCACCGTTACCTGGCTGGCCTGGGCATGGCGGGTGATGTTGGTGAGTGCTTCCTGGATGATACGGTAAGCGGCGATGTTGAGGGCTTCTTCTAAACCGGCGAGGTCGCCGTCCAGTATCAGATCGCAGGCAATGCCGGGGTGGCGCTTGCGCCACTGCGACACCAGCTCCCGCAGGCTGTCCGCCAGCCCCTGTGCATCCATCAGGCTGGGGCGCAGGCGGTGCAGCATGGCGCGGATCGTTTTATGCACTTCGCCAGCGTTGTTGCTGATGGCTTGTGCGCTTTCGTGGATGGCGGGGTTCTGCCCGCCGCGGGCGAGATTGCAAATTGCCTCGGCTTCTGCCTGTATCGCGGTCAGCCATTGGCCAAGGTCGTCGTGCAGTTCGCGCGAGAGGTGGCGGCTTTCTTTTTCCTGAATATCGAACATGTACTGCATGATCAGGCGATTCTGCCGCAGCAGCTCCTGGGCGTGCTGTTTGGCTTCCCGGATCGGGCTGATATCGATGACAAAACCATGCCACAGCACGCTGCCATCTTCCAGTTTTTCTGGCTGCGCCCCTATCAGGCGCCAGCGTATGCCCTGTTTCGGTAGCATCACCCTGAATTCATGTTGGCACGGTTGCAGGGTGCGGGCCGATTCCTGCATGACAGCGATTAAATTGTCGCGGTCTTCCGGGTATACGCGGGCGAACAATGGCGCGGCATCATCTCGCACTTGTGCCGGCGCAAGTTCGAAGATATTGCGTATCCCGGCGCTGGCAAGGGGGAAGCACGAATGTCCGTCCGGGAATAACCGGTACTGGTAGACAAAGCCCGGAACCTGTTCGGAGAGGTCGACGAGAAGGTCCTGGCTTTGCTGGAGTTCTTCCGCCAGCAACTGGGTTCTGCTGATGTCGGCGTGCGTGCCGATCATGCGCAGCGGCTCGCCATCGGCATCGCGGCTGACCGCCATGCCGCGGGCGAGTATCCATTTCCATCTGCCGTCCCTGCATCTCAGGCGGTATTCATTGGCGTAGCTCGGCACCTTGCCGTCGAGATAGGCAAGCAGGTTGGCCATCGTCTGTAATTTATCGTCCGGATGGATTCGCGCTTCCCACTCATCGTAGCGGTTCCCGATCTCGTTTTCGGCATACCCCAGCATTTCTTTCCAGCGTCTTGAAAACAGTACCTCGCCGGTCTGGATGTTCCAGTCCCACACGCCGTCACCGGCGCCTTCCAATGCGAATTTCCAGCGGGACTCACTTTCCTGCAGGGCCCGCCTGGCGCGCTGCTGTTCGGTAATGTCGGTTATCACCATGCGGCAACTACGGGGGCGGTCAGTTGTTGCGGCCATGGACATGCTTTCCAGCCGGATATCTTTCCGGTTGTGCCTGAGCCTTACTTCGGCAACGGTATTGCCGGAAGAAATGCACACCTGTCGCAGATATTGAAAAAAACTCGGGTGGTCACTCTGATCCAGGTAAGCAGAAAAAGGTTTGCCAATGATACCGGAGCGCGGCTGCCCCAACATCGTGGCACCGGTCAGGTTGATTTCATGGACGAGCCCACCCTCGCCCAAGGTAAAGTGGCCTACCGGGGCAAAATCGTACAGGTCGGCATAACGGTCGCGCGCCTCTTCAAGCTGCTGCCGCACTTCTTGCAGTTCGCGGCTTTGCGCTTCCAGCCCGATCTGCTGGGTCTTTATATCTTGCAGCAGACGCATTTCGTTGTCTGTGTGTCCCGGAACATTTCCCCGTAGCCGCCCGATTTCTGCGATCAATTGCGCCTTGCTTAATTTGGTATAGTCAGTCATCGGGTTTTTGTTCCGCTTTTTCATGTAAAAGGGGTTTGCGCTTCAACACGAAAGCGAGTCATATCATATTTTTTAATGAAGGGGGTATTTTATTGCAAGAGATAAAGCGGGCGGAAGGAGCGTGGCGCTGAATGGGTCGGCTTTCAGTAATACCTTGAACTACGGGGGAAATTTCGTGCTGCGGGCTGGGGCAAGGCATGGCCGCCTCGCACAAGCCGATCGCCAACCAAGATTGACCGGGATGGCCTGAGACAGTATCATGACCCGCTTTGCAAAAGTGAGAATGACAGCGATGCGGGAAAAACTGGTTGCAGGTAACTGGAAGATGCACGGTAGCCTGGCGCAGAACAAGGCGCTGCTGGAAGCGGTCAGCGCCGGAATGGCGGGCGTAAAGGGTATGAAGTGCGCGGTGTGCGTACCCGCTCCTTACCTGTCCCAGGCGCAATCCCTGCTGCAAGGCTCGGCGATTGCCTGGGGCGCGCAGAACCTGAGCCAGCACGAGAAGGGCGCATTCACCGGCGAGATTTCCGCCGCGATGCTGCTGGATTTCGGTTGCAAATATGTGCTGGTCGGCCACTCCGAGCGTCGCGCCATGTATGGCGACGATGATGTTACCGTGGCAATGAAATTTGAAGCGGCGCAGAAGGCCGGCCTGACACCGATTCTGTGTGTCGGCGAAACGCTGGAAGAACGCGAATCAGGCATCACCGAGGCGGTGGTGGAGCGTCAGCTCGATGCGGTGACCGGCAGGCTGGGCGTGGCTGCGCTGTCCAAGGCGATTGTGGCTTACGAGCCGGTGTGGGCGATCGGCACCGGCAAGACAGCATCACCGGAGCAGGCGCAAGCGGTGCATGCCTTCATCCGCGGCAAGATTGCGGTACAGAGCAAGGAGATTGCCGACGGGCTGGTGATCCAGTACGGCGGCAGCGTCAAGGGGGCGAATGCAGCGGAATTGTTCTCCATGCCGGATATCGACGGCGGACTGATCGGCGGCGCGGCGCTGGATGCGCAAGAATTTCTGGCGATCTGCCGCGCGGCACAGCGCTAAACTGTTTTTGAGGTAAAAATGGAAACACTGGTTTGGGTTATTCATATTATTGCGGCGCTGGGCGTCATCGGCCTGGTGCTGATGCAGCATGGCAAGGGCGCGGACATGGGCGCGGCTTTCGGTAGCGGCGCTTCCGGCAGCCTGTTCGGTTCTACTGGCTCGTCCAATTTCCTGAGCCGGGCCACGGCGATTTTTGCCACGCTGTTCTTCCTGACCAGTTTGGGGCTGACTTATTTTTCCAGCCACAAGACCCGGTCAGTCGGTTTGATGGAGTCGCACAAGAGTGTCGTTCAACCAGTGCTTCCGGTTGACGCAGCAAAAGTGGTACCCGTTGCTCCGGCCCAGGGTGATGTGGCCGGATCGAAGGCTGGAGAAATCCCGAAGTAACACCTCTGTTTTTGAATGCCGATGTGGTGAAATTGGTAGACACGCCGTCTTGAGGGGGCGGTGGCGAAAGCCGTAGCAGTTCGAGTCTGCTCATCGGCACCAGATTTCTAAAAGGCCTCGCCTTCTGTTTGAGGGTGGGCCATAGCTGAATCAGTAGAGTAATTAACTAACGCATGGTTTGGACGAGCGCCATGACGGGGCGTCCGGCCCGGCTTAGAAGGGAAGTGGGCTGCACATGCTGGAAAATTATTTTCCGATTTTGCTGTTTATCATGGTCGGCCTGGCTATCGGGGTTATTCCGATGGCAATGGGTGGGCTTCTTGCCCCTCACCGCCCTGACGACAAGAAAAACTCTCCTTATGAATGCGGCTTCGAGGCCTTCGAAGACGCGCGCATGAAGTTTGACGTGCGCTATTACCTGGTTGCCATCCTGTTCATCCTGTTCGATCTGGAAATCGCATTCCTTTTTCCGTGGGCAGTGGTATTGCAGGAAATCGGCCTGTTCGGTTTTCTCGCCATGATGATTTTCCTCGGCATCCTGGTGGTCGGCTTCATTTATGAGTGGATGAAGGGGGCGCTGGAATGGGAGTAACGGCATGAGCAGGAAGCAGGGGCCCCGTGCAACGGGGATGCGACCGACCGCGATTGCCGTTGGATGCCAAGTGCCGCACCATATTCGGTATGGTAGCGAGACTTTAAGGAAGGTGCTGTATGGGCATTGAGGGGATTCTTGAAAAGGGCTTCGTCACCACCTCCCTCGACACGGTTTTCAACTGGGCCAGCACGGGTTCGATGTGGCCGATGACTTTCGGTCTCGCCTGTTGCGCGGTTGAAATGATGCAGGCCGGCGCTTCGCGCTACGACCTCGACCGTTTCGGCATCGTTTTTCGCCCCAGCCCGCGCCAGTCCGACGTGATGATCGTGGCTGGCACCCTGACCAACAAGATGGCGCCTGCTTTGCGCAAGGTTTACGACCAGATGGCCGAGCCGCGCTGGGTGATTTCGATGGGCTCCTGCGCTAACGGCGGCGGCTATTACCATTATTCCTATTCGGTGGTGCGCGGCTGCGACCGCATCGTGCCGGTGGATGTCTACGTGCCGGGCTGCCCGCCGACGGCGGAAGCGCTGCTCTATGGCTTGGTTCAGTTGCAGAACAAGATCAAGCGCACTCATACCATTGCCCGTTAAGTGCTCATGAAACTGGAAACCCTCAAACAAAATCTGCAAGCCGCACTGGGCGGCAAACTGGTCAAGCTGTCCGAGCATGTCGGCCAGCTTGTGGTCGAAATCAGCCCGACGCACTGGCTGAAAGCGGCGACTATCCTGCGCGACCATCCCGACCTGCGCTTCGAGCAACTCATCGACCTGTGCGGCGTGGACTACAGCACTTATGGCGATGGACGTTGGCAGGGGCAGCGTTTTTGCCTGGTCACCCATCTGCTGTCGGTGAGCAATAACTGCCGTGTGCGAGTCAAGATATTTGCCGCCGACGATGATTTTCCGGTGCTGGATTCCGTGGCGGAAATCTGGCCGGTCGCCAACTGGTTCGAGCGCGAGGCGTTCGACATGTTCGGCCTGATCTTTACCGGCCATCCCGACCTGCGCCGTATCCTGTGCGACTACGGCTTTATCGGCCATCCGTTCCGCAAGGATTTCCCGCTTTCCGGCAACGTCGAAATGCGCTACGACCCGGAGCAACGCCGCGTAATTTACCAGCCGATCAGCATCGAGCCGCGCGAGCTGACACCGCGCATCGTGCGCGAGGAGAATTACGGTGGCTGATATCCGCAATTACACCCTGAACTTCGGGCCACAACACCCGGCGGCGCACGGCGTGTTGCGCATGGTGCTGGAGCTGGACGGCGAGGTGGTGCAGCGCGCCGACCCGCATATCGGCCTGCTGCATCGCGGCACCGAGAAGCTGGCCGAGCACAAGACTTTCCTTCAGGCGATGCCCTACATGGATCGCCTCGACTACGTGTCGATGATGAGCAACGAACACGCCTACGTGATGGCGGTCGAAAAGCTGCTCGGGCTGGAAGTGCCGATCCGCGCCCAGTACATCCGCGTGATGTTCGACGAGATTACCCGCATCCTCAACCACCTGCTGTGGCTCGGCGCGCACGGGCTGGATGTCGGCGCGATGACGATATTTTTGTATACCTTCCGCGAGCGCGAAGACCTGATGGACTGCTACGAGGCGGTTTCGGGGGCGCGCCTGCATGCGGCCTACTACCGCCCAGGCGGGGTTTACCGCGATTTGCCGGACACCATGCCGCTATATGAAACGGCGAAGATGACGGTGCACAGCGCCAAAGACGTGGCGAAGATGAATGAGAACCGCCACGGCTCGATGCTGGATTTCATCGAGGACTTCACCAAACGCTTCCCGGCCTGCGTCGACGAATACGAAACGCTGCTGACCGATAACCGCATCTGGAAGCAGCGTCTGGTCGGCATCGGCGTGGTGACGCCGGAACGCGCGTTGGCGCTGGGCCTGACCGGGCCGATGTTGCGCGGTTCAGGCGTGGCATGGGATCTGCGCAAGAAGCAGCCTTACGAAGTCTACGATAAGCTGGATTTCGACATTCCGGTCGGCGTCGAGGGCGATTGCTACGATCGCTACCTGGTACGGATGGAAGAGATGCGCCAGTCCAACCGCATCATCAAGCAGTGCGTCGACTGGTTGCGCGTCAATCCCGGCCCGGTGATCACCGAGAACCACAAGGTGGCACCGCCTTCGCGCGCCGACATGAAGACCAACATGGAAGAGCTGATCCATCACTTCAAGCTGTTCACCGAGGGCATGCACGTGCCGGAAGGCGAGTGCTATGCGGCGGTGGAGCATCCCAAGGGGGAGTTCGGCATCTATATGGTGTCCGATGGCGCCAACAAGCCGTACCGCTTGAAAATCCGCGCTCCGGGCTTCGCCCACATGGCGGCGATGGATGAACTGGCACGCGGCCACATGATTGCCGACGTGGTGGCGCTGATGGGCACATTCGATATTGTATTCGGGGAAATCGACCGCTAATGTTATCGCCTGAATCACTCAAGAAAATCGATCGCGAGATCGCCAAGTACCCGGACGGCAAGCAGCAATCGGCGGTGATGGCGGCGCTGCGCATCGCCCAGGATGAAAAGGGCTGGCTTGCGCCGGAAACCATCGAGTTCGTCGCCGGCTATCTGGGCATGGCACCGATTGCGGCACATGAAGTGGCGACCTTCTACAACATGTACAACCTGCAACCGGTCGGCAAGTACAAGATCACAATCTGTACCAACCTGCCCTGCACCCTGATGGGCGTGGAGCCGACGGTGGAACATCTGAAGCGCAAGCTCGGCATCGGCTTCGGCGAAACCACCCCGGACGGCAAGTTCACCCTCAAGGAAGGCGAGTGCATGGGCTCCTGCGGCGATGGCCCGGTGGCGCTGGTCAACAACGTGCGCCTGTGCGCCAGGCTGACGCCCGACGAGGCCGACCGCATCCTGGCGGGGCTGGAGTAATCATGGCAAACGAAGTCATTTTCCATTCCATCCACCTGCCGGAGTCCTGGAAGCTCGAAAACTACCTCAAGGCGGGCGGTTACGACGCACTGAAAAAAGTGCTGGCCGAAAAAATTTCGCCCGACGAAATCATCAACCAGGTCAAGACTTCGGTGCTGCGCGGTCGCGGCGGTGCGGGCTTTCCCACCGGCTTGAAGTGGAGCTTCATGCCGAAGAATTACCCCGGCGACAAGTACCTGGTGTGCAACAGCGATGAGGGCGAGCCGGGCACGTTCAAGGATCGCGACATCATTCGCCTCAATCCGCACCAGTTGATCGAAGGCATGATCATCGGCGGCTACACGCTCGGTGCCAAGGTCGGCTACAACTACATTCACGGCGAGATATGGGAGTGCTACGAGCGCTTCGAAGCCGCGCTGGACGAGGCGCGCGCCGCCGGTTTGCTGGGCAAGAACATTCTCGGCAGCGGCTGGGATTTCGACATCCACGCCCACCACGGCTATGGCGCTTACGTGTGCGGCGAGGAAACCGCTTTGCTCGAGTCGATCGAGGGCAAGAAGGGCCAGCCGCGCTTCAAGCCGCCATTCCCGGCTTCTTTCGGCCTGTATGGCAAGCCGACCACGATCAACAACACCGAGACGCTGGCTTCGATCCCTTATATCGTCAAGCACGGCGGTCAGAAATTTCTCGAGCTGGGTAAGCCGAACAACGGCGGCACCAAGATTTTTTCGGTATCCGGTCACGTCAACAATCCCGGCAATTTCGAGATCGGCATGGGCACGCCGTTCAGCGAACTGCTCAAGATGGCGGGCGGCATGAAGGACGGCCGCAAGCTCAAGGCGGTGATCCCCGGCGGCTCGTCGGTGCCGGTGGTGCCGGGCGAGATCATGATGGATCTGACCATGGACTACGATTCCATCGCCAAGGCCGGCTCCTATCTGGGCGCGGGTTCGGTGATCGTGATGGACGACACGGTGTGCATGGTGCGCGCGCTGGAGCGCCTGTCCTATTTCTATTACGAAGAGTCCTGCGGTCAATGCACGCCCTGCCGCGAAGGCACCGGCTGGCTGTATCGCGTGATCCACCGCATTGAGCACGGCCTGGGCAAACCGGAAGACCTTGACTTGCTCGAGTCGGTCGCCGGCAACATCATGGGGCGCACCATCTGTGCCCTGGGCGATGCCGCGGCGATGCCGGTGCAGGGCATGCTCAAGCATTACCGCAATGAATTCGAGTATCACATTCAGCACAAGAAGTGCATGGTTTAAATGACATGCTAAACATCGAAATTGACGGCAAGCAGCTAACGGTTGAACCCGGCACCAGCATCATCGACGCGGCCGATGCGGCGGGCATCTACATCCCGCGTTTTTGCTACCACAAGAAACTTTCCGTTGCCGCCAATTGCCGGATGTGCCTGGTTCAGGTTGAGAAAGTGCCCAAGCCGCTGCCCGCCTGCGCTACCGTGGTGACGGACGGCATGAAGGTGATGACCCGTTCCGAGACCGCGATCAACGCGCAAAAGGCGGTGATGGAATTCCTGCTGATCAACCATCCGCTCGATTGCCCGATCTGCGACAAAGGCGGCGAGTGCGAATTGCAGGATCTGGCAGTGGGTTACGGTACCGGTGCCTCGCGCTACACCGAAGAAAAGCGCGTGGTGTTCAACAAGAACATCGGCCCGCTGATTACCACCGACATGACGCGCTGCATCAGTTGTACGCGCTGCGTGCGTTTCGGCCAGGAAATCGGCGGCATCATGGAGATGGGGCAGATCAGCCGCGGCGAACACGTCGAAATCACCACCTTCATCGAGCGCTCGATAAATTCCGAGCTGTCCGGCAACATTATCGACCTGTGCCCGGTCGGCGCGCTCACCAGCAAGCCGTTCCGCTACAGCGCACGGGCCTGGGAACTGACCTCGCGCCCATCGGTCAGCCCGCATGACGGGATGGGTGCCAATCTCACGGTGCAGACCCGCAGCAACCGGGTGATGCGCGTGCTGCCGCGCGACAACGAAGAGATCAACGAATGCTGGCTGTCGGACAAGGACCGCTTCGGCTATGAAGGCCTGAATTCCGCAGACCGGTTGCAGCATCCGATGATCAAGCGCAGCGGCGCATGGCACCAGTGCGACTGGTCGGAAGCGCTCGAATTCATTGCTACCCAACTCAAGCGCATTCGTGACGAGCAAGGCGAAGAGCAGATCGCCGCCCTGGCCTCGCCGCACGCCACGCTGGAAGAACTTTATCTGCTGCAAAAATTGTTGCGCGGCATCGGCAGCAACCATATCGACCATCGCCTGCGCCAGTCGGATTTTAGCGCGGACGCCAGTTTGCAGGGCGCGCCCTGGCTGGGGATGAGCATTGCCGACCTCGGCCAGCTCGACAGCGTACTGGTGGTCGGCAGCACCTTGCGCGCCGACCATCCTCTGCTCGCATGGCGCTTGCGCCAGGCGATCCAACACGGCGCACAGCTCAACCTGATTAACCCGGTGGACGACGATCTGTTGTGTCCTGTCGCCAACAAAGTCATCGTCGCGCCCGCCGCGATGGTGGATGCGCTCGATCAGGTGCTGCGTGCTTTGGCCGGCGAATCTGCCGACGCGTCGGCACAAGCCATCGCCGCCAGTCTCAAGGGCGGCGAGCGCAAGGCGGTGCTGCTCGGCAATCTGGCGCAGCATCATCCGCGTTATGCCGAGATGCACGCGCTGGCGCAGCAGATTGCGGAACTGACCGGCGCCCAATTCGGCTTCCTCGGCGAAGCGGCCAACAGTGTCGGCGCCTATCTGGCCGGCGCGTTGCCGACCGGCGGCGGCATGAACGCGGCGCAGATGCTCGACGATCCGCGCCGCGCCTATATTTTGCTGGATGTTGAAGCAGAGCTGGATAGCTACAACCCGGCCAAGACCCTGGCTGCATTGCAGTCTGCGCAACTGGTAGTCTCGCTCTGTGCCTACAAGGGCAAAGCACCGGACTACGCCCATGTGTTGTTGCCGGTGGCACCGTTCACGGAAACCTCCGGCACTTTCGTCAACACCGAAGGTCGTGCGCAAAGCTTCAGCGCGGTGGTCAAGCCGCTGGGCGAATCGCGTCCGGCCTGGAAAGTGCTGCGCGTGCTCGGCAATTTGATGGAACTGGACGGCTTCGATTACGACAGTTCCGAGCAAGTACAGGCTGAAGCACTGGCGGGCGGTATCGGTAGCAAATTGAATAACGCTCTGAAAGCGCCGGTCGCCCACGCCGCCGGTAGCGCTTCGCATGGCTTGCAGCGCATCGGCGAAGTATTGGCCTATCACGCCGATGCCATCGTGCGTCGCGCGCCATCGTTGCAGGAAACTGCTGACGCAAAAACTCCGGCAGCCTGGATGAACGGCGAAACGCTGGCCAAGGTGGGCGCGGTTGAAGGTATGGACATCACCGTCCGTCAGGGTGGCGAAGGCGCTGTCCTCAAGGCGATGCGCGACGACCGCTTGCCGGCGGGTTGCGTGCGGGTGGCGGCGGGGCACCCTGCGACCGCCATGCTGGGCGGATTGATGGATGAGATCGTGGTGGAGCGGGCAGGATCATGACTGAACTAATCACGCTGCTTCAAGGGTTTTTCGGCTTTGCCTGGCCGCTGGTGTACAGCATGGCCAAGATTGTCGCCATCGTCGCGCCGCTGATGCTGGGCGTGGCTTACCTGACCTACGCCGAGCGTAAAATCATCGGCTACATGCAGGTGCGCATCGGCCCCAACCGCGTCGGCCCCAAGGGCTGGCTACAGCCGATTGCCGACGCGCTGAAACTGTTGATGAAAGAAATCCTGATTCCCGCCAGCGCCAACAAGGCGATCTTCCTGCTTGCGCCGGTGCTGGCTATTGGGCCGGCCTTGGCGGCGTGGGCGGTGGTGCCGTTTTCGCCGGAGCTGGTGCTGGCCAACATCGATGCCAGCCTGCTCTACATCATGGCGATTACCTCGATGGGCGTGTACGGCATCGTACTGGCGGGCTGGGCGTCGAACTCGAAATATGCCTTCCTCGGCGGTATGCGCGCAGCGGCCCAGATCGTTTCCTACGAAATCGCCATGGGTTTTGCCCTGGTCGGCGTGTTGATGGCGGCACAGAGCCTGAACCTGGTGGAAATCGTCAAGGCCCAGCATGGCGGCGTATTCAGCTGGTACTGGCTGCCGCTGTTCCCGTTATTCATCGTCTACCTGATTTCGGGCCTGGCGGAAACCAACCGCGCACCGTTCGACGTGGTTGAAGGCGAATCCGAGATCGTCGGTTTCCACGCCGAGTATTCCGGCATGGCGTTTGCCATCTTCTTCCTTGCCGAATACGCCAACATGATCCTGGTCGCAACCATGACCTCGCTGATGTTCCTCGGCGGCTGGAACCCGCTGTTCGACTTTGCGCCGTTCACCTGGGTTCCCGGCTTCTTCTGGCTGGTCGCCAAAGTGCTGTTTGTGCTGTTCCTGTTCCTGTGGTTCCGTGCCACCTTCCCGCGCTACCGCTACGACCAGATCATGCGTCTGGGCTGGAAAGTGTTCATCCCCGTAACCCTGGTGTGGATCGTGGTGGTTGGCGCCGCCATGCAGACCCCCTACGGCTACCTGTTCCATTAAGGGGAAACACGTGAACAAGATTAAAAGTTTCTTTTCGACTTTCCTGCTGATCGAGCTGCTCAAGGGCATGGCGCTGACCGGGCGCTACATGTTTGCGCGCAAAATCACCATCCAGTTCCCCGAAGAACGCACGCCGATGTCGCCGCGCTTTCGCGGCCTGCATGCCCTGCGTCGCTACCCCAACGGCGAAGAACGCTGCATTGCCTGCAAATTGTGCGAGGCAGTCTGCCCGGCGCTGGCGATCACCATCGAATCGGCGCAGCGCGATGACGGCACACGGCGCACCACGCGCTACGATATCGACCTGACCAAGTGCATTTTCTGCGGTTTTTGCGAAGAAGCCTGCCCGGTGGACGCGATTGTCGAAACCCGGATATTCGACTATCACGGCGAGAAGCGCGGCGATCTTTACTACACCAAGGAAATGCTGCTCGCCGTGGGCGACAGACACGAAGCGCAAATCGCCCAGGACAAGGCGGCGGATGCGAAATACAGATAGAAATTGAACCGCAGAGGCGCGGAGGCGCAAAGAAAACCATGGTAATTATCCTCCGCGTCTCTGCGTCTCTGCGGTTAAAAATGAATTTGGTGGAAGCTTCATAATGAACTTTGAAACACTGGTTTTTTATTTCCTCGCGACGATCCTGTTGTTCGCTGGACTGCGCGTGGTGACTGCGCGCCATCCGGTGCATGCGGCGCTGTTCCTGGTGCTGGCGTTTTTTACCGGCGCGGGGCTGTGGCTGTTGCTGGAGGCCGAGTTTCTGGCGATCACGCTGGTGCTGGTGTATATCGGCGCGGTGATGGTGCTGTTCCTGTTCGTGGTGATGATGATGAACCTGAATATCGAAAAGCTGCGCAACGGGTTCTGGTCCAATCTGCCTCTGGCGGCGTTCGTCGGCATCCTGATGGCTGTCGAGATGTCGCTGGTATTGATGGTGGCCGGCAAAACCGTCGGTTCCGGCTCGCTGCCCCATGCTGCCGGCTATAGCAATACCAAAGAGTTGGGCCGTTTGATTTATACCGATTATGTTTATCCGTTCGAGCTTGCCGCCGTGATCCTGCTGGTGGCGATTGTCGCCGCAATCGCGATCACGCTGCGCCGCCGCACCGGCACCAAGCACCAGGATCCGGCACGACAGGTTCGCGTCAAGCGTGAAGACCGCGTACGGTTGGTGTCGATGCCCGCCGAGACCCTAAAGGATTCCGACCTTCTACGGGCTGAAGCCCGTGAAGGATCGTATAAGGAAGGGGAATAACATGCTGACACTGACCCATTACCTGGTTCTCGGCGCATTGTTGTTCGCCATTAGCGTGGTCGGCATCTTCCTCAACCGCAAAAATCTGATTGTCGTTCTGATGGCGATCGAGCTGATGCTGTTGGCGGTGAACATGAACTTCGTCGCCTTTTCCCATTACTTGCATGACACCGCCGGGCAGGTTTTCGTGTTTTTCATTCTCACGGTTGCCGCCGCCGAATCGGCCATCGGCCTGGCGATTCTGGTGGCGCTGTTCCGCAATTTGAATACGGTTGATGTAACCGAGATGGATCATTTGAAAGGGTGAGGCGTGAGGGGTGAGGCGTGAGGGGAGAGACCGGTTTTTCCCCTCACCCCTTACCCCTCACCCCTCACGGAATTTATGATTGAAATGCAAAAACTCTATCTGCTGGTGCCGCTGGCGCCGTTGGCCGGCGCGCTGATTGCCGGCCTGTTCGGCTGGCTGATTGGGCGTGCTGCGAGCCACTGGGTGACCATACTCGGCGTGGCGGTCTCCTTTGTCGCGTCCATCGTGATATTTCAGGACGTGCTCGCCGGCCACACCTTCAACGGCGGCGTCTACACCTGGCTCACCACCGGGGAAACCCGCTTCGAGGTTGGCTTTCTGATCGACCGTCTCACTACCGTGATGATGCTGGTGGTGACTTTCGTCTCGCTCATGGTGCACATCTACACTATCGGTTACATGGCCGAAGATTCTGGCTATCAGCGTTTCTTCAGCTACATCTCGCTGTTCACCTTTTCGATGCTGATGCTGGTGATGTCGAACAACTTCATCCAACTGTTCTTCGGCTGGGAAGCGGTGGGCCTGGTTTCCTATTTGCTGATTGGTTTCTGGTATACCCGACCGACTGCGATTTACGCCAACCTCAAAGCTTTCCTGGTCAACCGTGTCGGCGACTTCGGCTTCCTGCTGGGCATCGGCCTGGTGCTGGCTCACTTTGGCACGCTGGATTATGCGGCAGTGTTCGCCCAGGCTCCTGAGATGGCGAGCCACACTATTAGCTTGATCGAAGGGCAAACCTGGTCGCTGATGACAGTGATCTGTATCCTGTTGTTCATCGGCGCCATGGGCAAGTCGGCGCAGTTCCCGCTGCATGTCTGGCTGCCCGATTCGATGGAAGGCCCGACCCCGATTTCCGCCCTGATTCACGCCGCCACCATGGTGACGGCAGGCATCTTCATGGTGGCGCGGATGTCGCCGCTGTTTGAATTGTCCGAGACCGCGCTGTCCGTGGTCATGGTGATCGGCGCGATTACCGCGTTATTCATGGGCTTTCTCGGCGTGATCCAGAACGACATCAAGCGCGTGGTGGCTTACTCTACCCTGTCCCAGCTCGGTTACATGACCGTGGCGCTGGGCGCATCAGCCTATTCGGTGGCGATTTTCCATCTGATGACCCATGCCTTTTTCAAGGCGCTGCTGTTCCTGGCCGCCGGCTCGGTGATCATCGGCATGCACCACGATCAGGACATCCGCAACATGGGCGGCCTGCGCAAGTACATGCCGATTACCTGGATTACTTCCCTGATCGGTTCGCTGGCATTGATCGGCACGCCCTTTTTCTCTGGATTTTATTCCAAGGACAGCATTATCGAGGCAGTCGGGCTGTCGCATTTGCCGGGCTCGGGTTTTGCCTATTTCGCCGTAGTGGCGGGGGTGTTCATCACCGCTTTCTATTCCTTCCGCATGTATTTCCTGGTGTTCCACGGCAAGGAGCGGTTTGGGCATCCGGTTCCGAGTCACGACCATGAAGGCGGCAAGGAGGACGACGGCCATGGTCATGGCAAACCCCACGAGTCGCCCTGGGTCGTGACTTTCCCGCTCGTCATGCTGGCTATCCCCTCGGTAGTGATCGGTTATCTGGCGATCCAGCCGATGCTGTTCGGCGATTACTTCCAGGGCGCGATTCAGGTTGCGCCGCACCACCCGGCCATGGCGGAACTTGCCAGCGAATTTCACGGCGCAGCCGCCATGGCGCTGCATGCGCTGACCGCCTTGCCGCTCTGGCTGGCGCTTGCGGGGGTGGGGTTGTCCTGGTTCTTCTACATGAAACGCCCGGATATTCCCGAGGCGATCAAACAGCGCTTCAGCCTGATCTACTCGATCCTCGAGCGCAAGTACGGCTTTGATGAATTCAACGACTGGTTCTTTGCCGGCGGCATGCGCCTGATTGGCCGCGGTTTGTGGAAGGGCGGCGATGTCGCGGTGATTGACGGATTCTTTGTCAACGGCACGGCACGCATGGTGGGGTGGATTTCCTCGCTGGTTCGCCAGTTCCAGACCGGTTACATTTTTCACTATGCTTTCGCCATGATCATCGGCGTGTTCGTAATGATGACGCTGTTTGTGAAGGGATAAGAACAAGATATGTTTTCTGGTCTGTCATTGTTGAGTCTGGTTATCTGGGTGCCGATTGTGGCCGGCGTTGCCGTGCTCGCCACCGGCAGCGATCGCAATGCAGGGCTGGCGCGGGTGCTGGCACTGATCGGCGCGCTGGCCGGCTTGGTGGTGAGCCTGCCGCTGTACACCCAGTTTGATACCTTGCAGGCCGGGATGCAGTTCGTCGAGATCAGCCCGTGGATCGAAACTTTCCGGATTACCTACCACCTTGGCGTGGACGGCATTTCCGTGCTGTTCATCCTGCTCACCAGCTTCACCACCGTGCTGGTAGTGATTGCCGGCTGGAAGGTGATCGAGAAGCGCGTCGCGCAGTACATGGCGGCCTTCCTGTTCATGTCCGGCCTGATGAACGGCGTTTTCGCCGCGCTTGATGCGGTGCTGTTCTACGTGTTCTGGGAAGCCATGCTGATCCCGATGTTCCTGATTATCGGCGTGTGGGGCGGGCCGAACCGGGTCTATGCCGCAGTCAAGTTCTTCCTCTACACCCTGCTCGGCTCGCTGCTGATGCTGGTCGCGTTCATCTATCTTTACAGCAAGGTCGGCACCTTCGAGATTCTCGATTTCCACCGCGTGTCGTTGACCATGACCGAGCAGATATTGATCTTCTTCGCTTTCTTCATGGCGTTTGCGGTCAAGGTGCCGATGTGGCCGGTGCATACCTGGCTGCCGGATGCTCACGTCGAAGCACCCACCGGCGGTTCGGTGGTGCTGGCGGCGATCATGCTGAAAATGGGCGCTTACGGCTTCCTGCGCCTCTCGTTGCCGATTGTGCCGGACGCGAGCCATGCCCTGTCCGGCTTCATGATCACCCTGTCGCTGATCGCCGTGGTCTACATCGGCCTGGTGGCGCTGGTGCAGGCGGACATGAAGAAGCTGATCGCCTACTCCTCGATTTCGCACATGGGTTTCGTCACGCTCGGCACCTTTATCTTCAACGCCTACGGCATTGAAGGCGCGCTGGTGCAGATGATTTCCCACGGCTTCATCTCCGCCGCGCTGTTCCTGTGCGTTGGCGTGCTGTACGACCGCATGCACAGCCGCATGATCGCCGATTACGGCGGGGTGGCGAACACCATGCCGAAGTTCGCCGCGTTCTTCGTGCTGTTTGCCATGGCCAATTCCGGTCTGCCGGCGACCAGCGGCTTTGTCGGCGAATTCATGGTGATCATGGGCACGATCAAGATCAACTTCTGGTATGCCTTCCTCGCCGCTATCACGCTGATTTTCGGTGCGTCTTACACCCTGTGGATGGTGAAGCGGGTGGTGTTCGGCGCGGTTGCCAACGATCATGTCGGGAAGCTGGCCGACATTTCGTCGCGCGAGTTTCTGGTGCTCGGATTGCTGGCCGTTGCGGTGCTCGCCATGGGACTGTATCCGCTACCGTTCACCGAAGTGATGCACCACTCGGTGAGCAACCTGCTGTCGCATGTGGCGCAGAGCAAGTTATAGGCAAGAGGCAAGAGGCTGGAGGCTAGGAAATCGCCGCATAGCGGCACAACCGCTAGCCCCTAGTCTCTAGCCTCTAAAATAAGGATTTTAAATGACATTCGTTGCGCCCAACCTGATTCCCGCCCTGCCCGAAATTTTCGTGCTGATCATGGCATCGCTGATTCTGGTGGCGGATTTGTTCCTGTCTGACCGCAACCGTTATATCAGCTATATCCTTACCCAGTTGACCCTGCTCGGCGCTGCCTGGATCACCATCAGCAGCGGCAGCGCGGACGCGGTTTACACCTTCAACGGCATGTTCGTCGGCGACGTGATGGCCAACGTGCTGAAGATGATGACCTACCTTGCCGTAGCGGCGGTGCTGGTCTACTCGCGCAGCTATATCCAGTTGCGCAACCTGTTTACCGGCGAGTTCTTCGTGCTGGTGCTGTTCGCCATGCTGGGCATGATGGTGATGATTTCCGCCAGTCATTTCCTGACGCTTTACCTCGGTCTGGAGCTCCTGTCCCTGAGCCTGTATTCGCTGGTTGCGTTGCAGCGTGACTCGGCACAGGCCACCGAAGCGGCGATGAAGTATTTCGTACTGGGCGCACTGGCCTCCGGCTTGCTGCTGTACGGCATGTCGATGATCTATGGCGCGACCGGCAGCCTGGAAATCGGCAAGGTGGCCGCAGCCATCCAGCAGGGTGGAGCAAATAAAACCGTGCTGACGTTCGGCCTGGTGTTTATCGTAGCCGGGCTGGCGTTCAAGCTGGGCGTGGTGCCGTTCCACATGTGGATCCCGGATGTCTACCAGGGCGCGCCGACCGCCGTGACCTTGTTCATCGGCTCTGCACCGAAAATTGCGGCTTTCGCCTTTGTCATGCGCTTGCTGGCGGAAGGATTGAACGGGCTGGTGCACGACTGGCAGGGCATGCTGATGATCATGGCGGTGCTGTCGATGGCGATCGGTAACCTCGCCGCGATCGCGCAGACCAATATCAAACGGATGCTGGCCTATTCCACCATCTCGCACATGGGCTTCCTGCTGCTCGGCATCCTTTCCGGTACCCTCAACGGTTACAGCAGTTCGATGTTTTACGTGCTGGCCTATGTGCTGATGAGCCTGGGTTCCTTCGGCATGATCATGCTACTGTCACGGCGCGGATTCGAGGCGGAAAATCTCGATGATTTCAAGGGGCTGAACCAGCGCAGGCCGTGGTATGCCTTCGTGATGCTGCTGATCATGTTCTCCATGGCGGGCGTGCCGCCGACAATCGGCTTCTACGCCAAGCTGTCGGTGCTGCAGGCAGCGCTACAAGCCGGTTATCTTTGGCTGGTGGTGTTCGCGGTGCTGATGTCGGTGATCGGCGCGTTCTATTATCTGCGCATCATCAAGCTGATGTATTTCGATGCGCCGCTGGATCAGGCCCCGCTTGCTTCCCAGCCTGACGCCGGCATGTTGATCAGCCTGAACGGCCTGGCGGTATTGGCGCTGGGCATCCTGCCCCAGCCACTGATGGCGCTGTGCGCCTACAGCATCCAGAAATCCCTGCTATGACGCAGGTCTGGATTGTCCTGATACTGGCGTTTACCGCCGCCAATCTGCCTTTTCTTCTGGAACGCCGCCTGCTGGTTTTGCCCGTCGGCAATAGCGGCAAGAATGTAGGCTGGCGCTTGCTGGAACTGGTGCTGCTGTATTTCATCGTCGGCAGCGTGGCCTGGCTGGTGGAAAAAAACATCGGCCCGGTTCAGCGCCAGAACTGGGAGTTCTACGCCACGACCGTGTGCCTGTTCCTGGTGTTTGCCTTCCCCGGTTTCATCTATCGTTATCTGTGGCGTCGAAAAGGCGCCTGACCTGAACTTCCCTCTCTCCTGATCCTGCCTCGGTTGCGGTATTGCCATGGATTCGCCAGACCTGACTGAAAAACCGTTATCCAGCAGCCATGTTTACGATGGGCGTTTGCTGCATGTTCGGGAAGACCGGGTAGAACTGCCCAACGGCAAGACGGCAACGCGGGAATACATTGTCCATCCCGGCGCGGTCGTGGTGGTTCCCCTGCTGGAAGACGGCGATGTTTTGATGGTGCGCCAGTTCCGTTACCCGTTGCACCGCGATTTTTACGAGCTGCCCGCCGGCAAGATCGACCCCGGCGAAAACGAACTGGTCTGCGGCCAGCGCGAACTGCTCGAAGAAACCGGCTATGCCGCAAAAACCTGGCAGTTCCTGACCACGATCCACCCCTGCATCGGTTACTCCGACGAGAGGATATTGATCTACCTTGCGCAGGGTTTGAGCGAGCATGGACATCGGCGCGACGAAGACGAATTCCTCGAGAACGTCAGATTGCCGCTGGGCACGGCGATGGAATGGGTGCGCGATGGCCGCATCAGCGACGTGAAAACCATGGTCGGCCTGTTCTGGGCGGAGAAGATTGTTGAAAGGAAATGGGTGCCATAGAATGAGAGCGACTGAGGCGGACAGCCTGAACCAGCAGCGCCCACTATGAAAAACACCAACGAAGCCTTTTCCCGCGTCGTCATCGACGCCCAGCTCGCCGACCAAGGCTGGAACACGCAAGACCCGAACAGTGTCCGCTATGAAGTGGTGATTGAGGACGGCACGCGTGCCGATTATGTGCTGTGCGACCGGCATGGCCGCTCGATGGCAGTCATCGAGGCCAAGCGGTTTTCGGTGAATCCGGGCGATGCCGCCGAGCAGGCCAGGAATTACGCCCGGCAGCTTGGCGTTCCCTATATCTTTCTTTCCAATGGCGACGAAGTGCGCTTCTGGGAATGGGAGAGTGAAGCCTTCCCCCATCCCGTCAAAACTTTCTTCAAGCAGGATGATCTTGAACGGCGCTTTGCCACCCGGCAAGTGCGGCGCGACCTGCTGTCGGTGCAAATTGATGCACGCATCGCCGGACGCGATTATCAGGAAGAGTGCATCAACGCCCTGTGCATCGAAATCGTCCAAGGCCGGCGCAAGCTGCTGGTCGAAATGGCGACCGGCACCGGCAAGACCCGCACCGCCGCCGCCTTCATCAAGCGGCTGTTCGAGGCCAACGCCATCACCCGCGTGCTGTTTCTGGTGGATCGCATTCCGCTTGCCAAGCAGACCGAGGATGCCTTTGCCGAGCACCTGAGCGACTATCCCGCCTACGTGCTGCGCGCCGGTCGCCGCTTTCAGGATGAAAAGCTTATCACCATCACCACGCTGCAAAGCATGGTGAACATTTATAGCGACTATTCCTCCGGCTACTTCGACCTGATCATTTCCGACGAATGCCACCGCAGCATCTATGGCAAATGGAGCGGGGTGCTCAAACACTTCGACGGCATCCAGGTCGGCCTGACCGCCACGCCGTGCGTATCCAACCTCGACGAGCTGGGCAGCGACGAGGAAGACAAGCTGTTCGTGCGCGATACCTTGCGGTTTTTCGAGGTGGACAAGCCCACCTACAGCTACAAGCTGAAAGACGCCATCCACGACGGCTATCTCGCCCCCTATCAGGTGTTCAAGGCCAAGACCGTCAAGACCGCCGCCGAAGGCGGCTTTCCAGTCAAGCGCAACGAGCTGGACTGGACAGCCATGGATAAGGCAACTCGCATCGAGTTGGAAAAGCTGTTTGAAGGTCAGGAGAGCATCGTCGTCGATCCTTCCGCCCTGGAACGCCGCTTCACCATCCCGGAACGCAACCGGGCCATCGTGCGCGAGTTTCGCCAAGTGCTGGAAAACGGTTACACCGACCGCAAGGGCGTGCTCAGGAAACCCCTGATCGGCAAGACCATCGTTTTCGCCGTCAACAAACGCCATGCCGAAACGCTGGCCCAGCTTTTTGATGAGGCTTTCCGCGACAAGAAGGATTCGCCCGAGGTGCGCTATGCCGATTATGTCGTGTCCGGCATGGGGTCGAGTGAGGACACCGTGGACGGCATGACCAAGATCAAGCGTTTCAAACGCGAAAAGTTTCCGCAGATTCTGGTTTCGGTGAACATGCTCGACACCGGCTTTGATTGCCCGGAGGTGGTCAGTCTGGTGTTTGCCCGCTTCACCCGTTCTGCCATTCTCTACCAGCAGATGCGCGGACGCGGCACGCGCAAGATACCGGGCAAGTCGGTGTTTACCTTGTTCGACTTCGTGGGCGTGGCCGACTACCACGGCGATGATGACGAACTGGCCGAGGGCGGCGTCGTGCTCGCCAAATCCGCGAAAAAGAAATACGAGCCGCGCCGCTTGCTGTCGCTGGACATCGACGACCACATCGACCCAACCACGCGAGAATGGATCACCGTCGATGAAAACGGCAACATGGTTTTCCCCGAAGCCTCCGAGCTGAAAGCCGCCGAGTTGGGCGCCCGCTTCGAGGCGTGGCTGCTGGCCCAGCAGGAGTTGACCGCCGACGCGGAGCGCTGGCTGCGCATGATCGGCAGCCAGATACGGGCCAACGCCGACACCATGGACGAGTTCAGCACCGGCCACTTTGCTTTCCACCCCTTCTCCCAGCTTGGCGGCGTGCCGCAGGCGGTGCGCGTCTTCGGCAGCGAAGCCCGGCTCGATGCCTTGCTCGATAGTCTCAACGCCGCAGTATTTGATGGAGAGATCGGCATACCGACGGACAAGCCCAGACAAGCACAGAACGTCATCAGAGATGTCATGAAATGACGTTTTGGGTTTACATCCTGCGCTGTGCCGACGATTCTTACTACACGGGACACACCGACAATCTGGAGAAACGCATCGGCGAACACCAAACTGGCGCATGTGGCGGCTACACGGCAACCCGTCTGCCAATCGAGCTTGCCTGGTCGCAAGAATGCGCCGCCCGCGAAGAGGCATTGGCGGCGGAATTACAGATAAAAGGCTGGGGACGCAAGAAGAAGGAGGCCATGATGCGTGGGGATTGGGGAAAGGTATCCCAGTTGGCTAAAAAAGATTTCACGAAGAAGAAGCAAGGGTGATGGTTTTTGATGTCGCTCAGGACATGGTTCGATACGCGCGCGATGCGCGCTACTCACCACGAACGGCCATTACCACCTCAACCGTTCGTCCCGAGTAGCCCGCCTGGCGGGCGTATCGAGGATATGATGAAAAAACTAAACAAGGAATGACGCTATGCCCCTGACCCCCGAAATGCGGCGGTCAATCGACCAGATTCGCGACTACCTCTTCGGCGGCGGCTACCCCGACCCGGTGAGCAACGCCGAGCAGCTTTCGTTCCTGTTCTTCTTCTATCTGGTGGAAGGCATCGACACCGAAAATGCCTTGAAGGCCAAGGTGCTGAAACAGCCCTATGAGAACCTGTTCACAGGCGAGTGGACGCTGAGAAACCCGCTTAACGCACCGGCCCCCGATGTAAAAACCATCCCCCGCGACCGCTTCCGCTGGTCGGTGTGGGCCAAAGGGCTATCCGGCGAAGCGTTGGTGCGGTTCGTGCGCGACGAGGTGTTCGCCTTCTTCGCCGAGTTGGGCGAGTGTGCCGCGAACAATTTCATGAACGGTGCGCGTCTGTCCATCGACGAGCCTACCGTGCTGACCCAGGTCGTCAGCCTGGTCGATGGCCTACGGCTGGATCAATCCGATTCCGATACCAAGGGCGACCTGTTCGAGCATGTGCTGCGCCAGATCAAGCAGGCAGGCGAGCTGGGCCAGTTTCGCACGCCGCGCCACATCATCCGCGCCATTGTCGAAATGATAGCCCCCAAGGTCGGCGAAACCATTTACGATCCGGCAGCGGGTACGGCGGGCTTTCTGGTGGCGGCCTACAACCACATCCGCCTTGTCAATTCCTCGCCCACCGCGATTCAGGAAGTGGACATGGACGCCTGTCCTGAGCTTGGTCGAAGGGGCAAGATGCTGCGGCGCGGCTTGGGCGACAAGCTCTCCGCCGCGCAGGTTTCCGCCCTGCAAACAGCCACCTTCTTCGGCAACGATGTCGATCCCAAGATGGTGCGGCTCGCCACCATGAACCTCACCCTGCGCGGGTTGGCGAATGTTCGCATCCTGCTGCGGAATGTGATGACCACCACGCTAGACCCCGAACAGCGGGCCGAGCTGGGCATCCCCGCCGAGGGCTATCATGTCGTGCTCGCCAATCCGCCATTCGCGGGCCGGGTGGACAAGGATCGCGTGGTCGAGGAAGTGAAGGTTGGCACCTCCACCGCGACCGAGCTGCTGTTTCTCAAATACATGATGGACAGTCTGCGGCCAGGCGGACGCTGCGGCGTGATCGTGCCCGAGGGCGTGCTATTCGGCTCCACCGGCGCGCATAAGGAACTGCGGCGGCAACTAATCGAGAACAACCGCGTCGAGGCCGTCATGAGCCTGCCCGGCGGCGTGTTCCAGCCCTATTCGGGCGTGAAGACATCGGTGCTGTTTTTCAGCAAACCCACAGTTCCCGTTCGCCCTGAGCTTGTCGAAGGGTCTTTACGAACGGGTCTCTGTACTGAGCGCGTACTGTTCCTGCATGCCGATAACGACGGCTACAAGCTGGACGCCAACCACGATACGCCCATCGAGGCCGACGACCTGCCCGGCCTGCTGGATATCTACCGGCACATGGACGAACGCTGGGCCGATTGGCAAGCATGGAAAACCCCGTTCGCCCTGAGTAGTCAGCCGGAGGCTGGCGTATCGAAGGGTGAGCGGGGTTCCTCAAGTGCGCAGCCCTTCGATACGGCTTCGGCCAAAACCGCCGAAGCCTACTCAGGGCGAACGGCTCAGAGTATCCCACCGTTCGCCCCGAGTAGCCCGCAAAGCGGGCGTATCGAGGGGCCAAAAAACTGGCCCCATAAATGGTGGTTTGCCGATGTCAGTGAAATCCGTGCCAACGACTTCAACTTGTCGGCGGGGCGCTACCGGCCCATGAGCCAAGAGGCGGTCGAGCATCGCGATCCGCGTGAGCTGCTGGACGAGCTGGCGGCGATTGAGGCGGAGATTGTGGAAGAGGTGGAGGCATTGCGGGCGGCGTTGATTGAACAAGATGGAGTCGTCTGATATGCCAAGCGTCAGACTTGGAGAGGTCTTGGAAGTGCAATCTGGTTTTGCCTTCAAAACTGAATATTTCACCCCGGATGCGGAGATGCCGCTTATCCGTATTCGTGATCTGCCGAATGCATCCACAGAAATCAATTATCGGGGGAAATACAGGGAAGAGTTCATCGTCGAACAGGGCAGCTACCTAATTGGCATGGACGGCAATTTTCGTTGCTTTCGCTGGCAAGGGCCGCGTGCTTTACTAAATCAGCGGGTCTGCCGTTTACGCAACTTCAATGCGTCTGTCGAACCAGAATATATCTATTACGGCATCGCAAAGAAATTGCGGGAAATCGAAGACACCACATCTTTCGTGACCGTGAAGCACATCTCAGCCAAGCAAATACAAAATATCGAACTACCAATACCACCACTCGACGAGCAACGCCGCATCGTCGATATTCTCTCCCGTGCCGAGGGCATCGTCCGCCTGCGGCGCGAGGCGCAGAAGAAGGCGGCGGAGCTGATTCCGGCCCTGTTCCTCGAACTATTTGGCGATCCGGTGACGAATCCGAAGGGGTGGCCGGTTGTGAAGCTCGGTGAACTTGCTGCCAAGGAGAAATTTGCGATCAAGGCCGGGCCGTTTGGTTCAGCGTTGAAGAAGGCGTTCTATGTTCCTACCGGTTACAAAATATACGGGCAAGAACAAGTGATTCGAGATGATTTGAGCTATGGGGACTATTACATCTCGGAAGAAAAATATCGCAAACTCGAAAACTGCCGACTTCAAGCTCACGATCTTCTCATTAGCTTGGTCGGGACATTCGGAAAAATCAGCATTGTTCCTGAACAGTTCGAGCCAGGTATCATCAATCCGCGCTTAATGAAGATTACTCTTGACCGATCAAGAGCCCTGCCCTTGTTTATGAAGGCGCTACTCACGGGCGACAGTATGCGCGAGCGGATTGAATCGGTTTCGCATGGTGGGACGATGAGCATCGTCAATGTTGGAATCATGAAAGGATTGGACATTCCAGTACCACCTCTCGATATACAGGTGGTTTTCGAGCGCTACTATCAAGATGCTCTCTCTATCCAGACACAACAGGTCGCGGCGACACAGAAGGCCGAGGCCACCTTCAACGCGCTGCTTCACCGAACCTTTGCGTAGAACAGCGCAGCGCCGAGAAATCTCCAAAAGAAAGGGGTTGCCAGTTGCGATTTTTGGCTGCTATCATTCCGGTATGGGAAAGTATTTGTTGAATATGCTTGCTGGCGCGCGCCAGACGCTCGTCTTGATACCTGACGATGATTATGTGCGCCCAGTCAGAGGCGATTTCCGGAAGGACGCTAAGGTTTTGCGTGAGGACGCAAACCGGGTAACTGGTGCTCTGAGGAAAACTGTATTAAAGCATGTCGAATCGCTCAACAACCGTTAAGAGCAACCGCCGCAACGGCGACCTTACTGTCCAGCAGCATGAAACCGACAGCCCCATTATCCCAGTCGCGCAGCTTGAACATCTCAACAGTTTCAAGCCTGATGCCGTGGATTGGGTCATTCAACAAACACAGATCGAGGCCGAAGACCGCCGGGCGGAAAACAAAAGGATAAACACCTTTGTTTTCATCGAGCGGATTGTCGGGCAGGTGTTTGCACTCCTGATCGGATTGGCCGGAATTGGCGGTGGGGCTTATGTCGCAGTAAACGGGCAAGCATGGGCTGGCGCCATGATCGCCAGCTTAGCGATTGGTGGCTTAGCTGCCGTATTCCTCACTGGCCGAGCCAAGAAATAATCTCGCGCTACCTAATTCAGTCTGACACCAACTTTATCGAAGACGGTCGCTGAGGTTTCCCCGCAAACGATCATTGTTATTCAACAAGTTACATCTCAAGTCGTGCATGCATGACGCCGATAAGACCTCCATCTCGGTGACCAAACGTCGAAGGGGGAAGCGTCATGCATGCGAG